>CAVXEM010000041.1:0-44463 GCA_963760575.1 Bryobacterales bacterium | reverse complement strand
GATGATAGCGATCGCTCAGCGCATTGATCACCGGTACGTGCGACCACTGCGCCAGCTCCTCAATGGTCGACTGCGCAAACACCCGCGCCACAATCCCCTGCGTCCACCGCTCCAGATTCCGCGCGACGTCTTTCACCGGCTCGCGTTCCCCAATAGGCCCCGCGTAATTCACAGCATCGCCGCCCAGTTGCTTGATCGCCAGCTCAAACGTGAGCCGCGTCCGCAGCGACGGCTTCTCAAACAGCAGACTCAGGTAGCGCCCGGAAAGCGTCTTCGCAAACCGCGTAGGCGCACGCTTCATTTGCCCCGCCAGATCCAGCAACTGACGCAGCGCTTCCACCGGCAGATCGAGATCGGAAAGCAAGTGCTTCGCGATCGGCTGAGCGAATTTACGGACAGGCGCGGCCATGGGCGAACTCCCGAGTGAATTTTTATTCAACTGAATGAATAATAATACATTCTGGGGACGGAAGCAATGGAGCCCGCCAAACCAGCCGACGATCACGGAGACTCATACGGGTTGATCCCGATGCGCCGAGACCTGGTTACCAAAAACCATGAACTCGAACAAGCCGTCGGTCGACTCTATTCCGTCGGGATCGGCGGTGCTGATATTGACTAGCTCCCGCCCGAGGACGTCACGCCATTGCTTTAGCACCACGCATCGGGCAGCGCCTAACCGCGGATATTGGCTATTCGCATCAAGAGGCTCAAGGCTGAAGATCGGCACCTTATCGATAAACGTGTGGCGACGGCCGTCCGCCTCCACGAATTCGCACGCCACGACTCCGGGTTGTGCGTCATCCACAAACCGTACGATTTGGACTGCCAGCTCCATCACCGGATTCATACCCTCAGCCCGCGTGCTGACTAGCAGGGATGACTTCACGCGAGATCTTTTCCGCCGAAGCCAGTCGCGTCACCGCCAGATCGTAGGTATTTTGCAGGTTAAGCCACAGCTCCGGCGAGGTTCCAAAGTAGAGCGACAGCCGCAAAGCGGTGTCCGCGGTGATGCCTCGTTTGCCGTTAACGATCAGACTGACACGGCTCATAGGAATGCGGATATCCCGCGCCAGCTGATTCATGCTGATACCCCGCTCCGCCAGTTCTTCGCGGAGGAAATCGCCAGGATGTACCGGTTGAATTCTTGTCTTGCCCTTCATAATTCCTCACTCAGTGATAATCGATGATTTCCACGTCCCATGCGTCATTTCCATGCCATACAAAACAGATGCGCCATTGTGCATTCACGCGAATGCTGTATTGTCCTGCCCGATCTCCCCGCAGCGCTTCCAGACGATTGCTCCTCATAGCCGTCAAATCCGCAAGCGCCTGCGCGCCATCGAGCATTACTAAACGCCGATAGGCCGCTTGCTCGATGTTCCGGAACTTCCTGCTTCCGGTAAGACGGAAGATCGCCTCGGTGTCCTGGCACCGAAAGCTGCGGATCATGCCTTTATGGTATCACCATAAAGATAATAGATGGACGCCGCCCCCGCGATGGGATAGAATTGGTCCGATTCGCGGCACCCCATTCAGAAGGGACAAACATCAATGTCCAGCCCCACCAACCGTAGAACTTTTTTTAGACAAGCATCCTTGCTACTAGCCGGAACCCAGGCAAGCCCGCTCCTCAGAGTCGCTCGCGCTGCCGACGCCGATACCGTCGTCGCCGAAACCGTCAGCCGGCAAAGTCCGCGGCACGGTCCTCCAAGACATCAAAATCTTCAAAGGCATCCCCTACGGCGCCAACACCGCCGGCAAGAACCGCTTCATGCCGCCAGCCAAACCAGTAGCCTGGACCGGCGTCCGCGACGCCCTCGCCTACGGCCCCACCGCCCCGCAAGACGCGTCGAATCGCCCCGGCCTCCCCGCGCAGAGCGAAGATTGCCTGGTGCTGAACGTCTTCACGCCCGCGGTAACCGGCGCGAGCAAACGCCCCGTAATGGTGTGGCTCCACGGAGGCGGATTCTCGTCCGGCTCCGGCTCCACGCCCATTCTCGACGGCACCAGTCTCGCGCACACCTACGACGTAGTGGTCGTCAGCATCAACCACCGCCTGAATGTTTTCGGGTTCACCTATCTGGGCGAGCTAGCGGGCTCGGAGTTCTCGCTCTCCGGCGGCGTAGGGATGCTCGACATCGTGGCCGCACTCGATTGGGTGCGCGACAACATCGCCAGCTTCGGCGGCGACCCCAACCAGGTGACCATCTTCGGCCAGTCCGGCGGTGGCCGAAAAGTCGCCACCCTGATGTCGATGCCCGGAGCCAAAGGAAAATTCCAGCGCGCCATCATCGAGAGCGGCGCCGTATTGCGCCTCACCACACAGGAGGACGCGATCAAAGCCACCGAACTGCTCCTCAACGAATTGGGCCTGAAACCCAACCAGGCGCGCGAACTGCAGCAAGTCCCCATGGCCCAGTTGCTAGCCGCCAACGCAGCAGTAGTTAAAAAAATGCCGGGGCGCGAACCCGGCATGACGCCGAACTCGCCCATGGTCGACGGCAAAGCCCTCCCCAGCCACCCCTGGGACCCAGCCGCCCCCGCGCTATCCGCCAACATTCCGCTGCTGATGGGCTGGGCCCACACCGAAGAGACCCTCTACGACCGCCCCACTCCCGAAAAGCTCGCCCTCGACGAAGCCGGCCTGAAGCAGCGTGCAGCCAAACGCCTGGAAGGCGATCCCGACGCCGTCATCGCCGCCTTCCGCCAAGCCTATCCGGATGCGTCCCCGTGGGACCTCTACATCCTGATCGCCACCGATCATCCGCGCGGAGCCTATTCTCGCGAACTCGCCCGGCGCCGAGCCGTCCAAGCGGGAGCCGCGCCAGTATATCTTTATCGCTTCGATTGGGAAACCCCCGAGGGCGGCGGCCACATGCGCTCTCCCGCACACCATCGAGATTCCCTTCGTGTTCAACAACATCAAGATCGCCGGCCCGCTGATCTCGAAAATGCCCGAAGCCTACGCGCTAGCCGAGAAAGTCAGCGCCGCATGGGTCGCGTTCGCGCGCACCGGCGATCCCAACACGCCGCAGTTACCCAAATGGCCTGCCTATTCGGCGAAGGCTCGCGACACCATGCTGTTCAATAACCAGAGCCGCGTGGTGCCAGATCCCGACCGCCCGGGGCGCCTCGCAATGGAGCACGTTCTAAAGCTGTCTTAGCGGATGTTGATCTTCAAAATCGCGTCCGAATGATCGTGACGCCAGCCCCAATAGGCTTGCTGATCGTTCTCATTCAGCCTCGAGAAATTGCTGTACTTGCGATGATTCTCCTTGGCGTACATGCGATACGCCCGATCTTCATGGCTGTTCCATTGATGATCGTCGTTGTGTTCTTTATCGTGGTAGCTCTTTGCCGTTTCGGCGCGCACGGCTGTGGGCGTGAACGCGACCGGGATCATCAGTGCGGCGCCTAACACAGCCGCCTTCCAGAAACGGGACGAATTTATCTTCATGCCCTGTCGCTGTGCAGTTGGCTGCCCAAACTTTCGCGGGGCCGCGCCGCTTAGCCGTTGTCCTGGAAATCCGCGCCGCGGGTTTCCACCTTTATCCGCAACATGTGGGCGTGCGCCTCTTGCACTTGCCGCGCCTGCTTCTCCACCAGCACGCGCGCCGCACCTGTAATGTCCATATTCACCACCAGTTCGAACGCGCCTACCGCCGCTTCTTCCCCGGATTCACACGCCGCGGCAATCGCCCCGCCGTCGCCCCCGGAAAGCGCCGCCTTCAAGTGGATCCAGCCGCGAAACACCGTTGCCCCGGCCGTGCCCGACTCGGCGGCCGTCCCGCCCAGGCGCTCCACTTCGCTGTCCAAAGCCAGTGCAAACTGCCCACGCTGCTTCGAGTAGTCGCTGAACACACTCGCCAGTTCCGTGTTGTGAACGCTCTCCGCCGCCGTACGGTACCCCAACTCCCCGTCCTTGCAGGTTTCGATGAGCTGGTTTAACTGTTTGATGGTTTCTTCGTTGGTCACGATCCGCTACCCAGCACTTCGGCCTCCGTTACCTTTGAACGGAGACGCAGGCCGCAGATCCACTTTCATGACCGAGTGTGGTCATTTGACTGTCCGTGGTTAGAAAAAGAAAACGGGGCTGCCGCAAGGGCAACCCCGTCCTGTAACTGTAATGGACTCAGCTTTCGCTTAAAACACGAACTTCAGAGCCAACTGCATGATGCGCGGATCGAGCGAACTGGTAATCGTACCGAATCCGGGCGTCCCGTAGGTGAGGTTGAGACCCGAAGCGCCGGCCGCCAGACTGGGCGGCGAGATGCCGGCACGGCGCGTATTGCTCAGATTGAAGGCTTCTCCACGAAGTTCCAGCGTATATCCCTCGCGGACTGTGAACACCCGGGAGGCCGCCATATCGAACTGCCAAAATGCGGGAGCCTGGATGCTGTCCCGACCCACGTTGCCGAACGTGCCCGGCGCCGGAGCCGAGAACGCTGCCGGGTTGATCCAGCAAGTGGGACCCGGATTGGGGCACAGCGAGGCTCCCCCGTTCGTGTTCGGCCGCTGTCCGGTGTTGGCCGCGCCGGTCAACGCCACGTCGCTGCTCATGAAGATGGTAACCCACGGTGCCGACATCGCCCGGTAAATCCCCGAGAATTTCCAGCCGGAACCAAGCAGTCTCGTCGTGCGATTGGCGAACCTAGGTGTCTCATACACAGTCGTCCAGTTGAAGATCTGGCGGCGGTCGGAGGAGAATACGCCCCCGATTTCGACCGACTGGCAGTTGGCGCGATCGAAGCGCCGGTTGTTGGGAATCGTGTACCCCCCGCCGGCGTTGCCGGTGCTGTTGCCCAGGGTCAGGTCGCCGATGCAATGCGACCAGGTGTAGTTGGCACTGGTGCTCAAGCCCTTGCTGAGACGCTTCTGAACCGCCAGAATCATACCGTTGTAGCTGGAGGTTCCGCCGGTGTCGAACACATCCATGTAGCCATAAGCGCCGGCGCCGGGGAACTTATTCACGGTGAAGAACCTCCGGCTGTTCTGATTCGGAACAGAGTTGCAGCTAGTGATCGGGGCGCCACCCGCGCACGGCACGATAGTTGCCGGATTCAATTGGTAAGAGCCCAACAGGTTCTGGCTTTCGCTGCCGGTGTAAGTGGCCGACGCCACCCAGTCATTACCGAATTGCCGCTGGACTACGAAATTCCACTGATACACCTCGGTGGCCTTGTTGTCCGGCTGCTCAGCGATATAGGTTCCGCCCGGCGCGAACGGCGCATTATTGTTAAGCACAAATGGGAAGATGTTGCTGCCGGGACTGGAGAGATATGGATCGCTGAATTTACTCCCCCCGAAGATCGACGTATTGCCAAAGGGCGGAGAGTCGGCTGAGTTCACGTACATCGAGCCGTTGACGTAATCATACGAGATTCCGAAGGAAGCGCGGATGGTCATCTTGCCGGTGCCCGTGGGGTCGTAGCCCAGCGCGACGCGCGGCGCAAACAGATTCCACTGCCGCTTTACGCCGGCCAGACCTTCGAACCCGGCATCTCCCGGGAATGTCAGCCCCGGAGGGCCATTGACAAACACTTGACTCGTCTTTCCGGCGAGCATATTCGCGAAGCTGAAGTTATAGGCCGACCGATTGAGCGCTCCGGGAGGGAGGGACGGTTCCCAGCGCACTCCCACATTCACGGTCAGGCGTGGAGTCGCCTTCCAGGTATCCTGCACGTATCCGTTAATGAACCATCTCTGCTGCGGCAGCGGGTTGGGCGCGGACATGGCGTAGGTGTTAAACTGTCCCAGCAGGAATGAGGGGATGTTGGCAAAGCCCCACAAGCCTTGCGCATACACGTTACCCAGGAAGATCATCTTATACATCGATCCGCCCATCCCGAAGTTAATCTGGTGCGAGCCGTGAACCCAACTGACGTCGTCATTGAGCTGAAAGATTGTGCTGTGGGCATCCGCCTTACCGCCAGTGCCAGGTCCGACCGAAAAGCCGTTGACGCCCGCGGTACCGATGTTGAACGTGCTTTGGTGAGGCACATATCCGCAATACACCTTTTGCACGCCCAAATCGCAGGAATCGACAAAGTCGGAATCGAAGCGGCGAATCCCCAGACGATCCACGGAACCGCGGAACTGATTCACCATGGTCGAGCTAAACAAATACGTGTCGCCCGCGGTCCAGGTCTGATCCGCGTCATCCAATCCGCCCTGCGATGAGCTCAGAATGTTGCTCGGCGTTACGGTCAACGACGGCGGACGGAAGTATTGGCTACGGAGGTAGCGCCCGAAGATCGTGTTCTTGGCGCTGCTCTGGTAGTCCCCGCGGCCGACATACTGTTTCTCGTTAACCTGCGTCACCAGGCCTAACGGCGAGAGGCCGCAACCGCTGGCCGTCGGCAGCAGTTTCGCCAGCTTCACGGCCGCCGGGTCATAGGTGAGACCGGGCTTCAGTTGGTTGTTCACAAAGTTTGCGTTGCCGGCAACTGCCGACGGGCATGCCGTGAAATCCCCCGCGATCATCGCGGGCGTCGGGATGAAATCGTTAACGAAGGCCGTCTGGTGGGTGATGGTGCCCTGATAGCCGAAGAAGAAGAAGATCTTGTCCTTCTTCACCGGGCCGCCGACGACCCCGCCAAATTGGTTGCGTTTCAGTCCATCGTTGGTATGCGTGGACCAGTTGGTTCCGTTCATAGCGCCGTTGCGGAGGAACTCGAACGCATCGCCATGAAAAGCGTTGGTGCCTGATTTGGTAACTCCGGTGATGGTCCCGCCGGCGTGCACGCCGTTTTGCGCCGTCAGCGCGCTGGTTTCTACTTTGAACTCCTGCAGCGCGTCCGGGAACGGGAAGGGCATGTTGGCGTTGTCCCACGGATTGTTGAACACGCTGCCATCCAGCCAGAATCCGGTGCCGAAGGATTGTCCGCCGTTGATCACGTACTGCTGAGTGCCGGGGTAACCGCCGTTGCCGGCCACGCCCTGCGGGATCACCGCACCGCTCAATACGATCAGGTCAGTCGCCACGCGGCCGTTGAGCGGCAGTTCCAGAATGCGCCGGTTCTCAATGACCGAGCCAATACCGGTGGCCTGCGTCTCGACCAGAGCCGCGTTGGCTTCCACCTGCACCTGTTCGCTGACGTTGCCCACCTTGAGAGCGACATCGACGGTCGGGCTGGTATTGACCAGCAGCGTGATTCCAGTCTGTACGTAAGTGGTAAAACCTTGTTTACTCACCTCCAGGCGATAGGGCCCGATGGGAAGGTTGGATAACACATAGGTGCCGTCCGCAGCCGAGGTGGCGTTGCGCACCGCTCCCGTTCCGGTCTGCGTTGCTTTAACGTCCGCGCCCGGAACCGCCGCGCCAGTGGAATCCAGAACCGTTCCCTGAATCTGCGACGTCTGGGCAAAAAGGCTGGTACAAATAAGCACACCAGCTAGTAATAGAAGACTCCTCATTCACGTACCTCCCTGAACAACCTCCTGCGAAGTTAGCACGATCCGACCTAGTGGTCAATACCGCCGCACGCCAGAGTTTGCGCGTGGCGCAGTATCGCATTATTTGATTTTAATGATGCGGCAACGATAGGGAGGGGGCAGAGATGAGGATCTAGTACTTACTTCGCACTTTTCTTTGCGGCCTTGGCCTTGGCAGCCTTCTTTTCCTTGCGAGGCAGCTTGGCTTTGTCCTTTTTCACCAGCTTGGGAATTTTCCTGGACGCCACCGGCTGCTCCGCTCCCGCTCCCGCTCCCCAGGCGCGCGACTTTCCCGGCCGCCGTACCGATGGCCTTCGCGGCCGTCACTAATATGCTCTCATCGCTTGTTTCCGGAGTTGCTGCGGTCTTTTTCGCCATGTTTAGCGTTCCTTCCCCTTCTTCTTAGCGGCCGCCTTTTTGCTGCGCACACTGGCGCTCGCCGCCGCAGCCTTGCGGGCGATTTCCCTGCGTTGTTCCGGCGTGAGAACCTTCGCGCGCCGCTTCCCGCCCAAACTCCCCAGCGCCTTCGCGATCTCGGAAACGTCTCTCGCCTTCACCTCATTTAGCTTAGCGCCAAGTTGGAGCGAAGGTCAATGTTTTCCCGGCTCACTTCGACTACACTAGACCGGGAGGCATCCATGAAACCAACTACGCTCGCAGCTCTATTGCTCGCTTCGCTGACCGCCATCACCGCGTCCGCGCAACCCGCCCCGTTCAACCCGGCCGGCGTGACCATGGGCCACTGGCACATCGCTTCCAAAGATGTGGAGGCCAACAAAAAACTCTTCCTCGCCATGGGCGGTAAGCTGTTCATGCCCGGCGGAAACCCGATCGTCATGTTCCCCGGGCTCTATATCAACCTGAACCTGGGCACCGAAAAAGGCGACGGCGGCACCCAAGGCTCGGTGGTGAACCATGTCGGCTTCATCGTCGACAACGTGCAAAAGCGCGCCGCCCAGTGGAAAGCCGCGGGTGTCGCAGTGCTCCCCGGCAATAACAACCGCCTGGATCAAGCCTTCGTCGAAACACCTGACGGCGTCCGCATGGAAATCCTGGAAGACAAAACGCAATCGATGCCCATTCGCAACGAACACGTCCACTTGTTCCTGACGGAAGCCGAAATCCCCAAAGCGCAAGCCTGGTACGCGAAGACCTTCGGTGGGACCACCGGAGTCCGCAACAACGCCCCCGTCGTGAACCTCCCCGGAGTCCAAATCCGCTTCACCAAAGCCGACGCGCCGCAGACACCCACCAGAGGCCGTGTGCTCGACCACATCGGTTTCGACGTGAAGGATCACGCCGCCTTCGTAAAGAAACTGCAAGCCGACGGCATCAAGCTGGACGAGCCGGTGCGCAAAGCTCCCACCGGCAGCACTATCACCTATATCACCGACCCCTGGGGCACCCGCATTGAAATCGTCCAACGAGCGCCCCTGGGACCGGAAGTGAAATAATACCCGGCGCTTAAGCCAGGGCTTTACCGTAAAGCGCGAGCAAACGGCCCCATGCCTTCTCCGCCAGTGGCTCGCTGTAGACTTGCGAATCCGGCGGACACCACCCGTGCGCGGACCCCGTGTACACTTCGATCTCCGCCGGCACCTTAGCCTTCGCGAAGGTCTCCTTCAGAACGTCTTTCTCCTTAGGAGCCCGCATATCGTCATTCGCCGCAATCGCGATCAGCAACTGCGCCTTGGTCTTCGCGGCCTGCAGGTGCGGACTGTTCGGCATATCCGTCACCAGCCCCCCTCCATGGAACGACGCGACCGCGCCCACGCGATCCGGCACCGCCGCCGCGGTACGAAGCGCCATCGGCCCGCCCATGCAGTAACCCTGCGTGCCCATCTTCCGGTTCTTCGCAACCGACGCTTGCTTGTCCAGCCATCCCAAGAACGCCTTCGCGTCCGTGAACTCGGTCGTCTCGGTCATTGCTTGCGCCAGCGGCAACAAACTCGGGATCGGGGTCGCCGAACCCTGGTCCGCCGTCGGAGCTTTCTTCACGCGGTAGAACGGATTCACCACCAGCACCGAGTAGCCCGATTCAGCCAGCCGCTTCCCCATACTGCGAAACGCCGGCCGCAGCCCGAAAATGTCCGGCCACACCAGAACCCCAGGCGCCGTGCCCGTCGAAGGATGCACGAAGTAGCAGTCCGCCGTGCCGTCCGGAGTCGTAATGCTCACCTCCGCCTCCGTCACCGCAGCCGCGTTCGCGACTTGTGGCAGCAGCATAGCCGCACCCGCTCCCAACATGACGCCGAATTGCTTTCGTGTCACCAAACCGAGTTTCTCGTATTGCTCCCGGTCTTGCTCAAAATGATCCTGATCGCACATAGTCGCTCCTTTTTTGATGCCCGCGAGACCGCAGGCATACTGCATAGTTTATCCCTACCCGGTCCCGCGTGCGCTAGTGTCTTCCTGTTATGGATTCGCGATAGAAGGGCGGCCCTGACGGCTTCACCGCTGGATTGCTAAGGACAATGCCCTACTCGACTGGAACGAATTCCATGCTAGCCTGTGCGTGGGGAGAAAACGGCTGCGATTTATGCGAAAAACGCATCTGATTTTTCCACTCGCCAGTTTGCTTTGGTTGGCTGGGTCCGCATGCGGCCAAGTCAAGACCCGCCGGCTGGTGCCGGCAGAACATCTCGGCTCAGGGAACGTTCTCCAGCTTCGTTTTTCCCCCGATGACCGCCGGTTGGCCGCGCTCACGACCGCTGGGTTTTGGGTCGCGGATGTGGAAACGGGCCGCATCCTGAATGAGGTCTTCGTGCCGGGAAAGTTGGACATCTCCTGGTCTCCCGATAGCAAATTCTTTGCTCTCGGCGCACGTCAAAGCGTTGAGGTCTGGAAACCCAATTCCCGGCAAGCCGAATTTGTCATGAAAGGCAACCGGGGCGGCGCCGACAAGATCGTCTGGTCCCCGGACGGCCAAAAGATCGCGGCCATCGCCGCGGCTATCGTGCAAATTCTCGACGTCTCCACGCGAAAACCGACGATGACCTTCAGTGAGGGGAATGGCCAAGCCTTGTGCGCCGCATGGTCTCCCGACGGCAAGCAACTGGCAATCTGGGAGGCCGGGAAGCAAGCCATCGAAATCCATAACGTGCCAGGCGGAGCCCTTGTTCGAACAATACTAGTGAAGGAAAACCCGCCGCCCCCAATGCCAGTTTGTTCTCCGAATGCCTCGTGCGTAGGACTCGAAGACAGCGGTTCCCACAACACGCTATCTTGGTCCGGCGATGGGAGGGCTCTAGCCGCTTACTCGGATCGCTCCGGCCTTACAGTGTTTGACCCTGGGTCCGGCGCTATCTTGACGCACCGGGAAAAGGAATACAGTATACGGTTCCTGTCATGGTCGTCCGGCGGAAAGTATCTCATTACCGGTGAGCCTGGACGCATTCGATTCCTGGATCGCAGGTCCGGAGCGCCTGCTCATATTCTCGAAATTCGCGATCGCGCGCTAGCAGCCATCGCCTCCCCGAGTGGCCGTGAAGTAGCCATGCTGCTTGCGGATGGCAGTCTTCGTCTGTGGCGGGGGAGCGACACGGTGCCGCGGCTCGAAATCCCCTCACGTATCCTGACTGACAGCCAGATCACGCTCTCGCCGGACGGGCGCAGGCTCATATCCAGTTTGAACCAAGCCCAGGTATGGGATCTGGCATCGCGCACAAAAGTTGCCGAGATCCCTGGGATAACCAGCGAGCACATCGCGTGGTCGCCTGACGGCAGCGAGATCGCCACCGCGCAGGGTAACGTGCTGGCCGTCCGAAAAGCGTCGGACGGGCGCTTGCTGAATACGATTGTGTTGCCAGCCTACACTTATGCGCCGTTACTGTGGTCTCCGGATGGTCAGCGGATAATAGCGCAAACATCGGACGGCACTGCATTTGTCGTTTCTGCAAATTCCCGCGCCGTGCAAACGCTCAAGATCAAGGACCAGGATCGGGACCAAAGTAAATTAGTTTGGTCGGCCCAAAATGAACCCCTTTGGGTCACAGTTCCCTCCAGCGTTACAGCCGAGTCGTGGTCGTATTGGCGCCCCTCGCCTGACGGGCGGCAAGTGGCCTTGTTCACTGGCAAAATGACACTTCTGCTCTGGGATGTTGCGTCCCATACCGTCACCGCTACTCTGGACACAGCCGTACCGCGCTTTCCATTAATGGTCTGGTCCCCCGACGGCACCAGCATCGCCTGGGTCGCGAAGCCCGGGGAAATTGACGTTTGGAACACCCGAACCGGGCGACGGGAAGCTCCACTCATCAGCGACGGAAAGCCTGAGTTTATAGCCCTTCTCTGGACGAATGATTTGCTTGCGGTGAGCAGACTCTACGGTGCAGCGCTTTATTGGCGTCCTGAATAGTTCCGGAGAAATGCGTGCTTCCCCGGCAACTCATCGGCGGTCTTTCGAATGGCTTTGTCGGCCAGTTAAATTAAGCTATCGTCTGCGCCACTCTGACGATTACTCGCTGTTCCATCGAGATGGATGTTCCCCCAATAACTCGATCGATACGAATCCGGCAACTGCTGGCCGTACCTGAAGCGCGACGCGGGTATTGGTGACGTCTACCGAAGAAAATGCGAAGACTAGAACCAGAATACTTGCTACTCGCCGCTCAATATGGAGTGTTTCCAAATCTATCAGGCAAAACCGCCCGCCAAATAACGGGTGCCAAACCAATTACCCATCATGTACGTCCCCGATTCCAAGAACGGCATTACTCGCGCACTGCTTTGGTGAAGCCGGGCGGGGGCGCCTGCTGAAACCGAGCCATAAACTCATTCTAGTGCCATGCTGTATACACGCTTCGTAATCGGCGCCACACGGCGCTCCCTCTTTCTTGGTATTTTGAGAAGCCGTACGTAATCCAAATGGCTTTGCACATGATGCCACGTCGACGCCTCCTTTTCCTGGCCATTTTCTGCATCACGATGGCCTCTGCCCAGGACCCCAATCCGGGGCGTCAGCAGTATGAATCCCGCTGCTCCCGCTGCCACGGTGCCGACGCCACCGGCGGCGAATCCGGCCCCAACATCGTGCCTCAGATCGACGCCCTTACCGATGCCGACCTAGGTTCGTTCCTCCGCACCGGCCGACCCGCCAGGGGCATGCCCGCCTTCGATCTCCCTGCACAGGATATGGCGGCGCTGGTGGGCTATCTGCACATGCTGATTCCGACCGCGCGCAATCAGCCCCCGGTGATCGTCCGCAAGAGAGTTCAGACAACCACCGGACAAAGTATCGAAGGCCGCGTGCTCAACCAGGGTATGAGCGAACTTCAGCTGCAAAGCGACGACAAGCGCATTCATCTTTTGCGCAGCGCCCCAGGGGACCGCTACCGCGAAGTCACCTCGCAAGCCGAGTGGCGCACATATCATGGAGACCCCAGCGGCAACCGCTACACCAATCTCACGCAAATCGACAAGAACAACGTGTCCCGTCTCCGCCCCGCCTGGGTGTTCCCGATTTCCAACGTTACCCAGATCGAAAATACGCCCGTCGTGGCCGACGGCGTCATGTATGTTTCGAGCGCCAATGAAGTGTTCGCGCTCGATGCCGGCAGCGGACGCCAGCTCTGGCACTATCAGCGGCCCCGTACCAAGGGGCTTAGCGGCAACGCCGCCATCGGATTCAATCGTGGCGTGGCTATGAATGGCGACCGCCTGTTCATGCTGACCGATAACGCGCACATCATGGCCCTCAGCCGCGTCAACGGCGAATTACTTTGGGAAACTGAAATGGCGGATTGGCATCAGAACTACAATGGAACCTCCGCGCCGCTCGCCGTAGGAAACATGGTGATCACCGGCACTGCCGGCGGCGATGAAGGCGTTCGCGGATTTGTCGCCGCCTACGATCAGGCTACCGGCAAGGAAGTCTGGCGTTTCTGGACCGTACCTAGCCCGGGCGAGCCCGGTTCGGAAACCTGGAAGGGCAAGCTTACCGACCATCGCGCCGGCGCTACTTGGATGACCGGCACCTACGATCCCCAGCTCGACCTGGTGTACTGGCCCACCGGCAATCCCGGTTCGGACTTCGACGGCGACGATCGCGAGGGCGATAACCTGTACACCGATTGCATTCTGGCTCTCGATGCCAAGACCGGCAAGCTGCGCTGGTATTATCAGTTCACCCCGCACGACATTCACGATTGGGACGCGCAGGAGCCCCCCGTGCTGGTCGATACCAACTGGCAGGGACAGCCACGCAAGCTCCTGCTGCACGCCGACCGCAACGGCTTCTTCTATGTCTTCGACCGCAGCGATGGCAAGCTGCTGCTTGCCAAGCAATTCCTCAAAAATTTGAATTGGGCGCAAGGGCATCGGCGCCGACGGCCGTCCCATTCTCAACGATCTCAAACCGCTGCCCAGTGGCGAAGTATACGTCTGCCCCGGCTTCCAAGGCGGTACAAATTGGTATTCCACTTCTTTCAATCCGGGTACGGGCTTGTATTATTTCCAGGCGCTCGAACGCTGCAATCTTTTTTCCAAGCGTGCAATGGAATGGCAGGCCGGCAAAGGATTCATGGGCGGCGCCGCGCGTCCGGCGCCTGGCGAAACGTTCACCAAATCGGTGCGCGCGCTGAATATTCAAACTGGCGAAATCGCGTGGGACCTGCCCCAGATCACGGGCAACCTCACCGCCTCCGCCGGGTTGTTATCTACCGCTTCGGGACTGGTGTTGTTCGGTGAAAACAGTGGAGCCTTCATGGCTGCGGACGCCTCCACCGGCAAGCCCCTCTGGGAGTTTTCCCTCAACGCACCCAGCCGCATGTCGCCGATGACGTACATGTTCGACAACAAGCAGTACGTGGTGACCGCGTCCGGCCAAAGCATCGTCGCCTTCGCGCTGCCCGACCAGCCGTGAGGCCATGGCAAAAGCGGCAACGTTCGTTCAGTCCAGACGACTCGTTGTTACGCCTCTCGCTCGCAGCTTGGAGGAAGCTCGTCACAATTCACAAAAGCGTCTGCAAGAACCCTGAATTCTGCCCTGCACTGGAGAAGAAAATCATGCAAACTCGTCTTCTGTTCCTCGCCGCTTTGGTCGGCACGACAGCAGCTCTGGCCCAAGATGCTCCGGTCGCGATCCCGAAAATAATCGGTCCCATTCCTTTGACCGCCGACTCATACCCGTTTCTGGGTGCAGGCCACACCCTCAATCCCATCGACTTCACGAAAGCTGGTTACGTGGAGGAAGAGTTTTTCCTCAGCGGCAACGCTAACGTGTATGATTGGTCCGCGGACGGCAGCCTGAGCGTGAAGACGGAGAAGGCTCCCTATACCACGCGCATCCTGGTGCGCCGACCCGCCCGAGCGTCGCGCTTCAGTGGAAACGTGGTGGTTGAGCCCTTCATGCCCGCGCGACGTTATGACTGGCCCATCATGTGGAGCTACATCCACCAGTCGCTCATGGAACACGGTGACGCCTGGGTCGGTGTGACGGTCCCGGCGACCAGCGGCGCGCTCAAGAAATTCAATCCCGGCGCGCTACTCCGCCGTGTCGTTCGCGAACCCGGCACCCGCCGCAGCCTGCCCCGGCGCTGGCAAGAATGGACCCGCTGACATCGAAGACGGGCTCCGTTTCGATGCGCTCAGCCAGGTAGGCGCCGCACTCAAAAGCGGCAGCGGACCCATGGGCAACCTGAAGGTCGAAGGCATCTACATGACCACACAGGGGGGCGACTTGCTCACCTACATGAACGCCTTCCATTCGCACGCGAAACTTGCCAACGGGAAATTTGTGTATGACGGCTATCTATCGCGTAATCCGGGGAATATTCAGCGCCTGAATCAATGTGCCCCTGCCCCGCAGGCGAACGATCCGCGGGGAGGCTTTCGCCGTAAATTTGGGGTGCCGGTGATTGCCGTGGTGGCACAGGGCGAAGTGCCCGCATCTCTTGGTCTGCGCCGCGACGATAGCGACGATCCAGCCGGCCGCTTCCGTCTCTACGAGGTCGCCGGCGTCAGCCATATCGACAAAGCCGCCTACTCACAGTTCCCGGCGGTGGCCGATCAAATCGCCGCCGTGGGTGCGACGCAAGGCACTCCGGAGTGGCCGCTGAACATTACCTGCGAGCCGCCGATCCCGCTCACCGGCCAGCCCGCGCTGACCTATGTGTACGACGTGGCATTCCAGCACTTGTTCCTTTGGGCGCGCAAAGGCGTTGCGCCTCCCAAGGCCGACCGCATCCGGATCAAAGAAGACGTGGCCGAATCCGCCACGAAACCAACGGTGGCGCTGGATGAATACGGCAACGGCCTCGGCGGCGTGCGCACGCCTTATGTCGAAGTTCCCGTCGCCAGCTATTTCGTAACCAGTCCCGGTCCGGGCACCTGTGGCGAACTGGGCCACAAGGTAGTGTTGGAACACTCCCGGCTTACCAGTATGTACCCCAATGCCAAGGCTTACACGAGCAGAGTGGCCCAAGTCACGGATCGCTTGGTAAAAGAGGGTTGGCTGACGGAATCGGACGGACGCAAGATAAAATCCGAGCTAAACGCCGCGCCGCCGCGCTAGCGCGCAGTGCACGCCTCATGGATCTTCTGCAGATGACTTGCGGCAAGGCTCCGCCATGCTTCCAGGCACCAGTCGGATATAATCGTTCGGCGCCTTTCCTTAAAGGAGGAAAACCATATGCGAATGTTGTTGAGAGTATCGATTCCCGCGGAGAGCGGAAATGCCGCCGTCAAGAATGGGACGCTGGGCACTACGATCGAGCGAATTCTGACCGATCTCAAACCGGAGGCGGCCTATTTCATGGCCGACGATAACGGAAACCGATCAGGCTCAATCGTGTTCGACATGAAGGACACATCACAGATTCCAGCTGTCGCTGAGCCTTGGTTTCTCGCATTCAACGCAAAGGTGTCGTTCCGGCCGGTCATGAACCCTCAAGACCTCGCCAAGGCCGGTCCATCTATTGCCAAGGCTGGTAAGCAATACGGAAAGTAGACCACAACCACAAATTCGTGAAGGCGCACGGCCTACTGCTTCAAGTGCACCCGGTCCCGCTCGTTCTCATTGCAGAACATCTCATAGATATCGTTGTCCGGGATCAGGTCGTGTGGAATTGTGATGGTGAACGGCCGCGTGTAATTCTCGGGGTCGTTGAAGGTCATCTCGATATCTAGGTGCCCGAAGTCGCGGCGGCGGAAGCGTTCGGTAACGTGCATCCTCTCGCTCACGGGACGTCCCAGGCTGTCGAGCGTTGTCTTGCCGTTGAAGCCCGCCGTCTCCACCACGAATGTGTCGCCTTCCCAGCGGCCAGCCGAATAGCCCAAGTATTGGGGCAAGTCGAACACCTTAGGCAGCGTGCGGCCGTCGGCGAAGATCTGGCGGCGCAAGTATCCCGCTTCATAGAGGATCACGGTGATCCGGGGAGCCTGAATGATCTTGATGGGTTCCGAGAGGAGGCCGGTGCGTGGGAATCCTCCCACACCCATACATACACCTGCCGGGTTCGGCCGTCGCTCCCGCAGGCGCTTGGCGGTCTCGGGCTTGAGCGGCGACTCTGACCCCTTGAAGTCAATCAGAATATCGAAGGCATACTTGTGCTGTGTGCCGATTTCCATTCCGGGCGGCGCCAGTTCGATTTCAGCGTCGAAGCGATTGCCGAACAGGCGCTTCACCTCGGCAACCGGTGTGATCTCATGCATCCAGACACCCGTGAGGTCTGGCTTTCCATCCGACGTGCGTGGCGCGGGCGCCGTGAGGTTCAGTTTGCCGTCGCGATTGCGAGGCGTGCCGGGCGGCGCATAGTTCAGCCACTGCGCCTGTGCGCCAGTGGCGAGGATCGCGAAGAATACGAGTAGCCGTGGACAGGGGGACATGAACTCGCCAGACCTCCGCGCCTAGCGTATCACGGCTTCCGAACTCCCATTGTTAGCGGTTTCCTTATGACCAGCCATCCGGAAGTGATCCACATGACTCGTAGTCGGCTGACGTACGCTACTGCGCCTTAACGGGCATGCTCTTAGTGGGCAGCCGCTTGCGTGAGAGCACATATCCCGGAAGAAGCTACTTTACCGCCGGAAGTTCAGGCTTGCCTTCGGGAGAGTGCTCATCGACGGCGATGGCAAAATAGCCGCTCACTGCGTAGGTGTTCATCACGGCCACCATGTCCATGGTGCCGCGCTTGCCCCACAATTCAACGGCCTTCGCGAAGGTGGCCGAATCGACTTTCTTGTCATGGAGCATCTGGCGGCCGAAACGGATGACGGTGGCGTCTTTTTCGTTCAAACCGGCGAGCGGGCGGTTGTATCGAACGACGTCGATCAACTTGGCGTCGAGTCCAGCCTTGAGACCGATGGCCTCGTGCGCGTTCCACTCGAGGTTGTAGTTGGTTTCGCGGCATGCCACCAGAATCGCGAGTTCACGCGTGTGGGGATCGAGCGTTCCGCCAGGCACGGCGGCGTCATGGAGATCATGCAAAGCCTGCCCGACCGCAGGGTTATAGGAAGCGAAGGCGAGAGGGCCGCGCAGGATCTCATCCTTGCCGGCACCCGGTAGAGTGTCGAAAATCTTCTGCCCCTTCGCGTCCATATCGGACTTCTTCAAATACGGCAGGCGAGCCCGCGATTGGGAATCAAGGTCCTTGGGGAGCTGCGATTGAGCATACGCAATGAAGGATGCCGCGGCTGCGAGCAGAATTGCAGCCCGCCAGTGCGCGGATGGGGAAAGGGTCATATGTATTTTCTTCCTTCGTTGATTCTACTACCGCGGCTGATCTAATCAGTCAAACGCTCGCGGCGGAGTTAGCTAGCCAGTTCCATTCGTCTTTCGCGGGTGTATAATCCATTGGGCAAGAGGTAAGGCGAAAAGGGATCACAATGCTTATAAAGACAGGTTTGATCGCGATTCTTTTGATGACGCCATCATCGCCGCTATCCGCGCAGTGGACAAATTTAAAGATCGAAATCCCACGCAACAAGGATGGATCGCCCAATTTGACCGCTCCCGCGCCACGCAGACCGGACCACAAACCGGATCTAACCGGCATCTGGAACCCGGAGCCACCCAAACTCCGGGACGTTACAAAAGACTTGAAGCCTGACGATGTGCAGATGCAACCGTTGGCCGAAGCCCTCTTCAACCAACGCAAAACAGGTTCCCTTTCGGCTCTTGATCCGGATGCCAATTGCCTGCCACAAGGCGTTCCCAAAATAGACGCAACGCCAGCTCCTTTCAAGATTCTGCAGGAGCCCGATGTCATCGTATTCCTCTATGAGGCATTCGATCAGTTCCGGCAAGTCTTTCTGGACGGGAGGGAGCTACCCAAGGACCCGAACCCTCAATGGTTCGGCTATTCCGTCGCTAAATGGGATGGCGATATCTTGGTGATTCAGTCTTCGGGTTTCAACGGCAAAGCGTGGCTGGACCAGGTGGGTCACCCGTCGAGTGAAGCCATGCGTGTCACCGAGCGCTTTCGCAGGCGCGACTTCGGGCATATGGAAGTCACAGCCACAATCGACGACCCCGTCAATTACAAAAAACCGTGGAGTTTCACGCAGCCTTTGACGCTCGTGATCGGATGGAGATCTGATCGAACAAGTCTGCAACGAAAACAACCGGGATGTCCCGCACCTTCCCGGCAAATAGCCGCTTGAGAGCGTGCTTCCGGTTTCTCTTAGCCGCCTGCTTAATGCTTTATCGTCCCGCTGTGTCATACTGCCTCCCACGGGAGGTTGGAACAACTTGAGGGCTGAGTCGAAGCGGTGGGCCATAAGACTGATCGGGTTTGTGGCGGCGGCTGGAATGACGCTTGGCCAAGCGCCAGGACTGGCTCCCTTGCCTCCCGCGCAAACGGCCTCTTCAGCAACTGTCACAGGAATCTTCAACTGGATCCACAGCACTGCCGATCTCGATCGTGGCTATGCCTTCTATCATGAAGTCTTTGGCCTCGAAATGGTCAGCCCGCAGTTCGGCGCTATTCCCGGAGCGCCTCCTCCTAACACCATACGGAGGCGGTCGGAAGCGATTGCCGATCCGGTGATCGGCGAGCTGACAAACACGAAAGGCGCGCGTTTCCGGAATGTATTCATGCGACTCCCCAACGCTCCTTTTGGGTTGGAGTTATCGGAATTCAATGACATCGAAACCCGTGCCCTCCGCCCTAACTTTTGGGATCCCGGTGCTACGACTTTGATTCTCGAAGTGCGGGACATCGACGCAGTAGTTGCCGCTATTCGCAAGGTTCGCGCTCCAATCGTAACTTTGTCAGCTGAACCCGTGAACATCGGCACGGCAAGAGCGCCATCTCGCTCCATCCTGGTCAGAGACCCTGACGGTTACCTCATCCAGGTCATTCAAGTGGCGCCGGATTCGCTGCGCCAAGGCGGTGGCGCCGACACGGTTATCGGAGCCGCCATCGGAATCTCAGTGGCCGATCTCGACAAAGAGCGCGCGTTTTACAGCGGCATACTTGGCTTCGACATTCATAGCGCGGCAAGTTTTAGAGCGGACAAGGCTGTTCTTGACTTGATTGGTTTACGGAACGGGCGATTGAAGCTCAGCGCTGCATATGTCCCGGGTACGCGGGCACGTGTCGAGTTCTACGAGTTCAAGGACGTGAGCGGATCGCCCGTGCATCTTCGGATTCAAGACCCGGGTGCACCGCAACTGCAGCTTCGAGTACGCGAGTTGGATCAACTGATCGAGAGGGTGAAGGAGGCCGGCTACGTTTTCGTCAGTGTCGGAGCCAAACCGATCCAGCGTGCTTTTGGTCGCTTTGTCTTCGCACTAGACCCAAACAGTGTTCTGGTCGAGTTTGTCGAGCCGAGCCAACCCGTTCTGCCCAGTCCTCGATGATTGGGATGCCAGCCGCGCCCTTCAGCCCGTAGGGAAATTACGTGGGGCGGACCTCCGGTCCGCGGACGACCTCCGGCCGTCCCGTCTTTTCCCCACTGCGCCAAGCGCAGCCGCGCCACTTGGATCCTGGTCGGTGACATGGGAAGTCTACTTGCGATACCATCGATTGCGTTGAGTTTCGCACCCTTCTGAGAACGACTGGATGCACATCCATCAGCGAGGATTCTATTGTGATTCGCGTTCGCGTAATGAGTCTCTTTTTACTGGGAGCCGCTGCGATCGTTTCAGCACAGCAGCCGGGCCAGCCCTCATCGAACGGCCGCATGGTTCGGCCAAGGTTTCTGATTCACGTCGTGCCGAATCTCGAAAAATCGATTGAGTTCTATCATGGTGGCTTGGATCTGGAAGTGGTTTCCCCACCGGCACCGCTCACACCTGCCGGCTCCACACTGGTCCAGAAGGCTGTGGCGTCCAATCCGGCCGCAAAGGCAAAGTCTGCCACCCTGTCCATTCCCGGATCGAACTTCCAACTGCTGCTCATCGAGTTCTCAGGGATCGAACGGAAGCCATTCAGGCAACATCTTTATGACCCTGGCATAACTCGTCTTTCGATCCAGGTCCGGGATATCGACAAGGCATTCGACAAAGTCAAAGACCGGGGGATTGAAGTGCCGACCACAAGTGCCGGACCCGTTTATACGCAGCGTCCGCGGAATAATACCCGTGCGGTTATGATGAACGATCCCGATGGCTTTGTGTTCGAGTTCGTGCAGTCCGGCGCTCCTCCGAAAACGGAAGTCCCGGAAACCAGCAATATCTACAATGCGCGCTCCTCGCTGGCGTTCGAGAGCATGGAAAAATCCATTCCGTTCTATCGCGACATTTTGGGCTTTACGCTGAATAGCGCCCCAGCCTTCATCAATGACGCGGTGCTGGCGTTGGAGGGGACACCGCGAGCTAGGGTACGCTCCGCACCGGCGATGCCTCCGGGCTCCAACAACATGTGGGTATTGTGGGAGTTCAACGATATCGACCGCACCAAGCACGTGCCCAGCGTGCAGGACCCCGGTGCATCGGCACTTTCTCTTCAGGTTGAAAACCTCGCAGGACTTTTGAGAGCTTTCAAAAGCGCGGGGCTGCCGGTTGAGTCACCAAGTGGGGAATCGGTACCGCTGGATCAGGGACACCACGGCGCTCTCGTACGTAGCCCCGATGGGCTGCTGATCGAACTCTACGAGTAGAAGGTCTATTCCGGCACTTGCGGCAAAGATGCTTCTGACCAACGATGACGTCTCAACAGGGCGTCGATCGAGTAGTAGTCCGCGTGCGGAGGAAACATGAGAACTAACAGCAGCAAGACCGCGCGGGCAAGGATAAAGTCCGCTAGGCGTTCCATCGACAATGGCGTCAGTAGAAGATGACCGAACGTGACGAGGATGAGAACTCCACCCAGGAGATAGAGCGACGGGCGTGTCCACAGGCCAACAATCACCAAGGCTGGGAATACGAATTCGACGAATGGAATCACGGTTCCGCTTGCCCATAACGACCATGTGGGGAGAAATGTCCCGGCATACGGGACAACGAACAAATTTCGAGCGTGTGCAATCGCGCCCCAAATGAAGACCTTGTTAATGCCGCCGATAAACCAGACTAAGCCAACCAGCACTCTCGCCAGAAAAATCGCTGCTGCGCGGGCCTTTGCGTCCGGCACTCCGTGGCGCGTCCAATTGAGCAGATGATCAATCGAATACCGGTCGGACCCGCCAGGCAGGAGCAAAAGAAACAGGACCAGAGCCGCCAGCGGATAGGTGTAATGCTCAAGGAACGTAATCGACATTCCTGTGGGGCCAAACAAACCGGAGCCGTCGGGGCGGTGTCCGGCATCAACGGCGGCGGTGACTAACCCAATTGCGCCCGCAGCGGCAGTGAGGATAAGGATCAGAATTCCCATTATCCGGAGCACCTGTTTTGTCCGCATACCGGTAACGATCATGAATCCCAGCAGGATCTCGGCGCATGGCACGACGGTTGCGATCCCGAAAAGGACCGGGGCCGGAAGAAGCTTCTCGGCGTAAGGAATCGCCCCCACCAATTTCGCGTACTCCGGAAAGCCGAATTGAAACCGGCTGAGTCCCGAAAACAAGACACCTAATCCGAGAATCGCTCTTGGGATCAAGTTTGCCCAAGCTAGATCAGTTTTTCGGTCCAGCTTCAATGCGGTGGATTCCAAGCCGGGGAGTAAAACACTTTTCATTGTGCGTCAGGCCTTGTCCGAGCTAAAGCTCTCTGGCGGACTCGCAATCGCCGCCAACGACCAATGCACTGCTCTTTTGGCGACATCGGTTAAGCATTATATGCTAGACGAGGCACGCACAGGTGGCATCGGCATAGGCATTGAACCTCCAGCGAATTAGGAGTCGGCTTGAAGTGGGCCCAACGCTTTCACGCCGCTTCATTTGGTGCGCGATGCCGACTACCACCAAAACAAAAAGGGCCGGATCGCTCCGGCCCTTTGGCTTCTTGTTCGCCTAACGCGAAATGATCACTTGGGTGTCACATGGATCAGGGCGCCGGGATTGGCGTCTTCCAGCATCCACAGCGAACCATCGGGGCCTTGTTCCACATCGCGGATGCGGCGGCCCACATCCCAGCGCTCGGCGGTTTTGGCGCCGCCATGACCGTCAAAGATGATGCGGTTGAGCGTCTTCGTCCCCATGCCGCCGATGAAGCCGTTTCCGTTCCATTGCGGGAAGGTCTGGGTGCCGCGGTAGAACATCAGATTGCCCGGCGCGATGACCGGCACCCAATAGAGCACGGGCATCGCCAGTTCGGGCCGCGAGTCGGGCTTGGGAATGGGCACGCCGTTATAGTTGTTACCAAAGGAAACCAGCGGCCAGCCATAATTCTTGCCCTTCTCGATCAGGTTCAACTCGTCGCCGCCGCGCGGGCCATGCTCGACCTCCCACAATTCGCCGGCGGGCGAAAACGCCATGCCATAGGGCGTGCGGAAGCCGCTGGCCCAGGTTTCAGCCGGTGTCTCGTTGGGACCGGGAAAAGTATAGATGCTTACCACTTTCGCGTTCTTGGCGGCTTCGGTGTCAGCGGGCGGATCGATCAGGGGAATCGTGGCCGTGCCGGTTTTGCCGAAGTTCGGATTCCCGGGTGCGGGTTTGCCGTCGAGCGTCAGGCGCAGGATCTTGCCTTCGGGCTGGTTTGGATCCTGGGCCGGGGTGAAGCGCTGGCGGTCGCCCACCGTGAGGAACAAATACTGGCCGTCGGGTGAGAAAGCGATCTGCCCGCCTTCCTGACCGCCCTTGCCCTTGGGCATCTGGCGCCACAGCACCTCGAAGTTTTCCAGTTTAGCCGAGGTAGCGGTGGCGGTCAGCTTGGCGCGGGCCAGTGCCAGGCCCCCGCCGTAATCACCCGGCTCGACATAGGTGAGATAGATACTCTGATCGGTCGCGTAATGAGGCGAGAGGAAGACGCCCAGCATGCCGTTCTGGCCCTGCCAATAGACCGGGGGCGTGTTGCTCACCGGGATCTTCTCTCCCTGCTGGGACACCAGCCAAACGGGCCCGATCTTTTCGGTGATCAGCATGCGGCCGTCAGGCAGGAAGGCCAGCCGCCAGGGTAGTTCAAAGGTGGCCACCGTGGTCATGGTGAAGGGCAGGCTGGCTTCGGACTTTTGTTCCCCCACATTGACCTGGGCCCAGGCAGCCACCGAGGCCAGAGTGAACAGCAACACCGCTTTCGCCAATTTCATCGTCATTTCTCCTTCGTTCTCAAGCGCCGACATTGAGCGATCCAGGGCACCGTTGTCCATCGTACCCCACCACGGGGATCGTGCCAAATAAGTGCACTGTGAAAAGCTTCAGGTGCCCGATAAAGTCATATGAACGGAAGCCATCCTGCGGTTACTCTGCAGCCATTTTGGCGTTCACCAAGGTTGGTTGCTCGATCCACTCTGCGACGTCCAACCCACCATCGAAAATCACTGACTCCACGCATGCCGCCTTGGCAGGCTCAAGTTCGCCAAAGCGCCACAAGGCTACCTAGCCAGCGCCGGCAGTGTGGTAAAAGTGTGCGCGATGGGTATGCGGATTCCCAAGGCGCCGATCTGTCCGCCGGGTGGTGTACCAAATTCGATAGTGCCGCGGATGTTGGCGGTCTGCGGGTACTTGTCGCTGACCAGCGTAAAGGCCACGTGTGCGTTGGGGGGCAGGGTGATCGTATCGCTAGCGATCTGCGCGCCGGTATCGTCGCGCACAATCACCGGCACAACCATGGTCTGCAGGGAAACACTATTGACCGCGACACCGGTGGCGGTGCCGCCGGTGTTATCGAACGCCACCAGGAAGCTGTTGGCGGCGCGGCTCTCGAGCGGCACCACCGCCTCCTGGCCATTGGGATTGTAACGGAAGATCACGAATCCGCTAACGTTGCCGGTGGTGGTGAGTTGGGCGGAACCGACGGTGGGTGTGGGATTCGAAAGGGGCGCGGCGCTCTGGATCACCAGGGTCGCTCCGGGGTTGAGCGGTTGCGAGACCGATGAAACCAGCGAGACCATCCCACCTGGGACCTGCGGGAACGAAACCGGTATGGTGAGCGGCCCGCCGGTGAGATCGGCGAAAAACTTGAGGGTGACTGGCGCCAAGGTGGTGCCCGTATTGACCAGCACAAAGGTGGTCTGCCAGCCGTTGCCGGTGGCGAAGTGAGCGATGCTTCCGCCGCTGGTGCCGACGTTGGCGAGCGCCGGAATGGTGGTCAACGCATTATTGGGCGGAGTGAAACGGATGCCCAGCACGCTGATCTGGCCGCCCGGGGGCGTATCGAATTCGACGGTGCCGCGTTTGCCGTCCGTCACCGGATATTGTGTTGAAAGCACGAAGGAGGTGTGTCCGCTGGGCGAGATGGCGAGCGAACCAGTGGTTAGCTGTAAGCCTTTGTCGTCGCGAATGATCAGGCCCACGTTGCCGGCCAGCGTCGAGACGTTATCGACCGCGACGCCCAGCGTCACTCCGTTGGTATTGTCGAAGGCCAGCAGATAGGAGCTCGCGTTGCGGGTTTCCATCGGCACCACGGCTTCCTGCGCGGTTGGAATCTGGTGGAAGATGGCGAAGCCGTCGACCAGACCGGCGGCCGCGAGCTGTGCCGAACCGACCAATACCGGCGGAGTTTGTGGGCCCGCCGTTTGCACGATTAACGACGCGTTGGCTGCCATCGTCTGGCTATAGCTGGAGCTCGGGAGGATATTGGCCGTACCTCGCTGCGGAAACACCAGCTGCAGCGGGAGCGGACCATCGCCAGTAGGGTCAGAGGCGTCGCCGAAAAAGCTCAGCACCGCTTGCGAAGGGGCGACACCCTTGTTGACCAGCGTGAAGGTGCTGGTCCAGTTCTCTTGCGCCGCGAGGTGCCCCATGGAGCCGACCAGAACGGGCGTTGGCGGCAGGAGAGGAAACGGGGCGAAGGCGGCGAAGGTAGGTTGCGTGCTGGTCGAAACCAAGGTCTGAGTGCCGCTGATGGTGCTGATGGTTCCAAACCCATGCGAGTAAAAATTCGACCATAGCGTGCCGCCAATAAAGACGAGCGCCGTCGTGTTGCCGGTGGTCGTGGGAAAGCACGCCGACACTGACCCGATGGTGGTGGCCGCGCCGGTCGAGGTATTGATGCTGTAGAGAGTATCGGTACAGTTGATTTGAACTTCCCAATACAGCTTCCCTGAATCGTTGGATGCCGAGAGGCTTCCCGTGCCGCCTCCGGCGACCACACCTGTCGATCCGATCATCGTCGGGTCGCCGGTTGCCGGATCTACCGAGTAAAGTATGTTGACGCCCCCGAAGGCGGCTCCGATCGCAAACAAACCAGCGGTAGTGGAGCCGAAGCCATTCTGCGCGCCGAAGCCATTGCCATTTTGATTGAAGGTATGCGGCGCGATCGTAACGGCGGCGGTAGCAGGGTTGATTTGGAGTAGACAGTCGCACCCGATGCTGCTTCCGTAGAGGACGCCGGAATACTCACCTAATCCGGACACGGCCGCGGTAGTGCTGGTCGTTTGCGAAAAAACACCGGTATTGAGATCCAGCGTGCCGACCGCTCCGCCGGATCTGATGGCGTACACCACCGTGTCCGCACCTAAAGCATCCTGCGTCAGAATTGCTCCGGCCAGCCAGACCACGCTGGCGAAAAATATCGCTTTGATCAATTTAGATTCCATGCGTTTTCTCCATAGGGTAAGGTCATAGCTAAATGGCGGTTCTCCCGATAATCTACATTATCGGCAGTTACGGGGATCGTGCCGGACGATCCGCAGCCGAGCGGGTCTGCTTGAGCATGCCCATGCCGTTAGCTTGCACTGTCACTAGCTTGCCCTAACTTTCTTAAATTTTATCCGATAAGACCAGCTCTTGATGCCCTGCAGTCAGGCCACCCACCGGACACGTCACACGCTCTGGCATTGCATGCGGTTCATCCGAGACATACAATTCTCCCATGGACTTGAGAGGGCTCGATGGGGCCAAGTTGAAGTCTTTGGCCATTGAAAAATGGCAATCGGCCCCCGAACTATGGCCGGTCAAGGTCCTCTCCCTGGCGCGCACGTTGGAATTGGAGCAAGCACGGGGCGGGAGGAAGTTGGATATGGTGGGGGGATACTTCACCTGCGCACGAGCTGTTCGCTTCAAAACACCGCAAGAGATGGAAGATATTCTAGGATTCGCAGGTGGATCTTTTAGATCTGGGGTCTCGGTATGGAAGTTTCGCTTGTTGCCTGCGCCTGACCAGTTTGATCTCCGGGGCTATACACAATTGCCTGGGGGCGAACCCTTTGACGGAATCGTGTTACGCCGAAATAATATACCTAGGCCGCAATTTTTCACGCAGACGGGCGCGCCGGCCGAATTCGTTCCCGGTCTTGCTGTCGAGCAGTGGGAACTGCGCAGGGGTCTATTGGTTGCCGCAGTCGAGCTAGAGCGTGTTGACTTTGGAAGACAGTTCACTAGGTGGCGTTGAGATCCCGATTGGTGCGGCTTCAGCGTCTGTGGTTTAGCAGTATTTTTCTCCAAGCATAGGCTACTCACTGTCAGGCGGGTCCACCTCCGCCAGTTCCCCCGCTTTTGCTAGACGCTGGTGTTCGGCTTCTTGTAGTGCACGGATGTGCATCTGACCGATGGTTTCGTTCCCAATTTCAAATCTGTCCTCAAGTTTGCGCACCCGGCCGCCAAGCACATTCATCGCTTCACCGCGGTCACAACC
This sequence comes from Bryobacterales bacterium, assembly GCA_963760575.1. Taxonomy (GTDB): domain Bacteria; phylum Acidobacteriota; class Terriglobia; order Bryobacterales; family Bryobacteraceae; genus Palsa-187. The sequence goes on along the minus strand of CAVXEM010000041.1, from coordinate 16,970 downwards.
AGCCACGCCTCCCGGCCTACAGTCGCGCGTTGGTAGTGTTGCGCGCCCCCGCGAGCTATTTTGCCAGTGCCGGCAGAGTGGTGAATGTATGCGCGACGGGGATGCGGATGCCTAGAGCGCCGATTTTGGCACCGGCCGGCGTGTCGAACTCGATGGTGCCACGGAGGTTGGCAGCGGCGGGATATTTGTCGATCGCGAGCGTGAACGCTAGATGGCCGTTGGCGGGGAGATTCAAAATGTCGGTGGCGATTTGCGCTCCGGTGTCATCGCGTACCACTACCGGAATGTTGATCGCCTGTGAAGAAACGCCGTTGATTGCGATGCCCGTGGCAGTTCCGCCGGTATTATCGTAAGCCAGGATGTAGCCGGTGGCGTTGCGGCTTTCGAGCGGCACCACGGCCTCCTGGCCGTTGGGATTGTAGCGGAAGATCACGAACCCGCCGATGTTGCCGCTTGTGGACAACTGCGCCGATCCGGTCACCACCGGATTTGCCAGCGGACCGGAGGCTTGGACCAGAAGAGTCGCTCCGGCGGCGAGGTTTTGGTCCACCGACGATGCGGTAGAGTTAGTTCCGGTTTGCGGAAATGAAAGCGACAACGGCAGCGGACTGCCTCCATCGTCGAAAAGCGCCAAATGCAGATGAGAGGTGCCTGTGCCGGTATTGACCAGCACAAACGTGGTCTGCCAGCCGTTGGCCGCTGCTATGTGCGCGATAGAGCCGCCACCGGTTCCAACATTGGCCAGGGCGGGAATGGTGGTGAGCGTATTGCTGTTCCCCAGTGGAGTGGTGCGAATCCCCAGAACGCTGATCTGGCCACCAGCAGGCGTAGTGAACTGTATCGTGCCGCGCTTGTTGGCCGTTACCGGATACAGTGTCGAAAGCACAAACGAGGTGTGGCCGTTAGCTGAGATCGCCAGTGAGCCAGTTCCAATCTGCGTCCCGGCGTCATCGCGGATGATCACGCCAATCGTTCCAGCTTGCGATGAAACATTTTCGACCGCCACGCCCAGCACCACGCCGCCGGTATTGTCGTAGGCCAGGATATAGGAACTCGCGTTGCGAGTTTCCATCGGCACTACAGCCTCTTGCGCGCCGGGGATCAAGTGGAAAATCGCAAATCCGTCCACCGCGCCAGAGGCGGCCAACTGAGCCGAACCGACTTGCACCGGCGGAGTCTGCGGACCAGCGGTCTCGATCACTAGTGAAGCGTTGGCGGAAATAGTTTGATCGAGCGCAGGCGCCAGCAGCGGGCCCGGAGTAGCAGGTTGTTGCGGGAAAGCCAACGGTAGCATGAGTTGACCGTTCGGGTCGCCAAACAGATTCAGCTGCGCCTGCGCCGCAGCAGGACCTTTGTTGACCAACGTGAAGGTGGTGTTCCAATTCTCCTCAGCGGCGATATGCGGCATCGAACCGATAAAGGTCAGACCCGTCGAAACGGCCTCCTGCTCGATGGTGAAGACAAACCCTGCAACCGTGATGGCGGCGGAGCGGCTTGCTCCAGGGTTGGGCGCCACTTGATAGTTGAGCGTGCCACTCCCGGTGCCCGAGTTGGCAGCGGGGAACGTGACCCAATTCACACTGCTCGTCGCCGCCCAAAGGAAGCCCGCCGGGAGTGTGAGGCTGACGGACCCGCTCCCGCCAGCTGCGAGGAAGATTTCTCCCGCCGCCGGAAATGGATTGGCGGACGGCGAAACCACGCTGAACGGAATCGAAAATAGGAGGCTCCCTTGATCGAAGATACGGGCTTGCCAGGTTCCGGCAACATTGCTGAAGCCCAGGTTGCTAAACGCCAGGCTGGCGGCATGCTCGAAGCAGAGAAAGCCGGACGTAGCGGGCCAAGTTCCACCTGGCACTACCAGTCCATTCGGTGTAAGCCAATCGTTGGATATTGAATCGCTATTGGTTATCGTGGCGTTGAAGTATAGATATACGGTATCCGTTATTAAGAATGAGTTGATCGCAGGCGGAACGGCACATCTTGACGCCGGGGGCGGGGTGGTTGTCACCCTTTGGGTGTCAAAGGTGGCGCCGGGAGCAGCAGTGACGGTAAGAAAGAGCGGACCGGAACTTCCTCGGGTGCTGACCACCGTTACGGCGGCGGAACCAGAGGTGGAAATCAGTTCTGAATTCACCGTTGCCAGTAACTGAGTCGGGCTTACGAAGGTCGTGGGCAGTGCGCTTCCCAGCCATTGAACCGCAGAACCGGAATCGAAGCCTGATCCGCTCACTGCCAGCGTAAAGGTTCCACCGGCGGCGATGACGCTGCTGGGATTCAAGGCAGTAATGGAAACGCTATTGGGCTGTGTCGCGAGATTCAACACTAGGTTGTATCCGTCGACGGTGCCGAGACCAGTTGCCAGATCATATCCGGGCCCCGCTGTGTAGCCCAGCGTTCCGCTGGAACAATCGGGCGTACCGAGTACACACGGAACTATATTGCTTCCGGTCGTGATGTCGTGAAAGACGTTCGCTGAAGTTTGCGCCAGGCTGTAAAGGGTCGGGTTGATGTTGCCTAGTCCGGATTGAGTCAGGCGGCCGTTGGCCAACAAATACTGATTCGCCAACGCAAGAATCCCGGCCAGCGATGGAGTAGCCGCGGACGTTCCACCCGTAATCTCCGACTGGCCTCCATGGACGACCCGATAGCCCACCCCAGTTCCGGCGGACAGAGAAACATCCGGAACCGCGCGATTGCTCCCGCTGGGTACGCCTGGCCCGCTTTGCCAAGAAGGCCGCGCATACAACACGCTTAAACCCCCACTCGTTGACAATAGGCCAAACGACCCTGACTCGTTCCACGATGTCTCCGGAATATAGGAGAGAGCAGACGCAAGGTTAATCGAGTTCGAAGTGCTCCAATAGGAACCGTTGCCATCGCTAAACTGCGTCCCCCCTACTCCTGTCACCTCCGGAAGGCTCACCGGAAAACTTACGGCTAACCCCTTTGCGGCCGATGCACTGCTGGGAACACTGAATGGATCACAAGCCGCCGCACCAGAATCGCCCGAGGCAGCCAGCCACGTCATCCCCTGTGCATTTGCCTGTTGCGCCAGGTCCTGTGTGGTCAGTCGTGTAGCAGCGGAAAAGGATTGCTCGCACCCAGCGAAGCTGTAGGTAATGATAGGTCCCAAATTCTGATTGATAGCGTACGGGATGGAAATCGTTAATGCATTCCGTGAGTAGACATAAATGATTCGTGCATTGCGCGCGACCGCTCCTGCCCACTCGAGATCAAGATCGGCCTCAAGCTCGGCGGAATTCTTACCTGGGTCAGTGGCGCCTGGCACCAGGATTAGTTGAGGATCGTTCGCTGGAAGGCCGTAGGTTGTGCGAAACAGCTGAATGTCGGACAAATCCACGGCTGACTGTCCGATTACGACCATGGTTTGGCCGGAACCGTCGAAGCCGGCCTGATAAAGCGGTTTGAGATCATAGATAGTTGCAAAGTCATCCGGCGCCATCGAATGACTCCCGAACCCGGCGGTAAAAAGCGGACGCGCCCCAGGCGAAGGCACTTTGGGACGAAAATCGTCCAAGCCCAGAATACCGGCCAACAAAGGCTCGATAGGCGAGGGCACCGATGGCTCATCGGAGTTGGCGAAGTGCATCTCACCATCGACGTTGTAGCGGCGCAGATTCACCCGCAAGACAGCTTGGATCTGCCCGGCCGTTCCGCTGAACCAAATCCAGTTTCGGCCCCGCGAAACTTCGTCGACCACCAGGCCTTCGGATTGCAACCAGGACGAAATCTTCGAGGTGTCGTTCGGGCTGAGGCCGAATCGGTCCCCATACTGTTCTGGAGTGAGCCACCGGTGGTACTGGGGCGATGACGGATCTTGTTGATCCCTTAGCAGCGTATTCAGCTCTGCTTGCTGCGCATCCGAGCGCCGGAGCACAAGCATGAGGTGATGCAGACTCAGCGACGGATCAACAGGTCCGGCATCGAACTGCAATTTCGCATTGGGATGAATGTTGCCCTGTAAAGCCCTGGTCTGAAGACGGTCCACTCTGCCGACGAGGCGATCTTGCTGGGCCGAGAGAGTAGCCGACAACATCGAAACGAGGACAGCACACCGGACTATCCGATTCATAAAATTCAGCGGCCTAAATGATCCTATTTAAAAGTGAGCTGATTAAATAGACGGTAGCATATCGATGAAAACATTGCGGAATCCGTGCTTTCCGATAACGGTGGTAACGGGATATTTTAGTAGCTCGGAGGCTGGGACACTCGAACGTGAAGACGACGCTGTCCATGTACGCGAATAAGGTCCTGCCGAAAGTGCTGCAAGGCACGACCGGCACCATTGACCGCATGATGGCAACCCCAATCGCTCGCAAGTAGACGCGCGTACAGCATGATAGCAGCTGGTGACTGACAGAGGTGACCGACAGATTTTTGTCAGTCACTTATTTTTCCCTATAAATTATTGATTTTTATTTTTTTTTTTTTTTTTTTTTTTTTTTTTTTTTTTTTTCAGTGCTGCAAGGCACGACCGGCACCATTGACCGCGTGATGGCAACCCCAATCGCTCGCAAGTAGAGCGCGGGTACAGCATGATAGCAGCTGTGACTGACAGAGGTGACCGACAGATTTTTGTCAGTCACTTACTTTTCCCTATAAATTATTGATTTTTATGGTGCGCCTTAGGTGACGATTTCAGAACTTTGCTTCTTCTCCCAGAGTGTGGAATCCCCACTTTTGGCCCTCATGTCGGCTTCTGACAACAGGAGCCACTTCACCGCATTCAGCGTTATACGGCCAGGTCCATGGCATCGCGACCCCGGGGTCCGGTGAAGGGGACAGCAAATCGGTGCTCCGTTCCAGCGGTAGGTAGATATATCGCATGACTCCCGCTATATTCGCCGGGATCTCCGATCACATCTGACCGTGCGTGATCTATTAGAAGCGGCGTGAGAGAATTAGGCTCCGGTTATGGCTAAGACAATCGAATGCGACACGCACGGACCAGCTTTCGAAACGTTCATCTGTGTGCACTGGCCGCTGATCCTCAGCAGGTATGGTATTCAAGTAAAGCAGGTGAGCTTGCCAGTGGCCGGATTCCTGGTGCGCTACTTGTCACGAGGCATATCAGCAGCAGGGCGAATGGAACGATAAGAACGAGGGCGGATTGACCGTCAAGTTATTCGTCACCGCCGTTATGAATTCCACCGTGCGCAAGGGACCACCATTGAGGTGCCTGATCCGCCAGGGACACAGATTTAGCGCACTACCCCCGTGTGCGATACGGCGGCCCGCGCACTTATCTCCCCAGCCTCCGATAATCCGGCCTTTACGTCCACTTGGCCGACAGTTCGGCAAACCGTCGAAGTGAATTGGCCCCGATTCCACGGGGTCACTTCGGTGACTTTAGCGTTACACGTCCAAGTCACTAGTTTTCGCGTACCAAACGATTCAGGGGCGGCAAGCCTTCACCCGCTCCGCTTCAGATCGTTCGGCACGATCCGGCGGGCTAACGCAAGAGGTCAGCGTAGCCGACACCTCTGGATGGCCGAACTAAAGACCCCGCCTTGGTTTTGGCGAAAACGAAGCCCTAGGGTTCTAATCTGGACAGGGATCGCATTCTGTGTTCTGCGATTTGCGAGGCCCTTTCTATCCGCTTCTATTTGCATGATCCCGACTTAGCCAACAGTGCCCTAATCGGGGGAATCGGAGTCGGCGTGTGGGCAATACACAGGGGATACAAGGGACTTCAGCAGGACAAGGTCCCAAAGGCCCAGCGAACTTCACCGAACGCCTAGTGACCGGATCGGCGTTGTTTTTATGAATTGCTCAAATTGAGCCACCATCCCCCGCTCGGGTAGTGGGTCCATTTGAATTTCACTCCTCTTGAATTGGAAAGCGGCTTGCATCACACTGAAGTCGTGCCCAATCGGTCAAAGAAACGCGGCCAAGGTCCGAAGGACTTCAACCAAATCGCCTGGGAGGTTGTACAGAAGGCGATAGGCGAGATGCCCAAGGAAGAACCGCCCGATCCCACCAAGAATCCCGCTGCGGTCACGCTGGGGCGGCTGGGCGGGCTCAAGGGCGGCAAGGCGCGTAAGGAGGCGTTGACGCCCGAAAAACGGGCAGAGATAGCGCGGATCGCAGCGCGCGCCCGCTGGAAAAAGTCTTAACCGGCTCGCTTGTCTTCGCGCGGCGCATTCTTGCGCCATAGAACGTCGTCTGTTAGGTCCAGCAAAACAGGGATTGCCTCTTCGGTGGGATTGACGCTATTCCGACAATGCTCCACGTCGAAGGTCAATTGAAGTCCGTCACCGACCATTTGCTCACGTCGCATTGTGATCGATTTAACCATTTTTCTTCTAGGTGCTTCGTCAATGTCGATCCAGAACGATAATTGCTGCGTCCCTTGCGTTTGCTTGAAATGATGGTACACGCGATAGGGATTGCCGGTAATTCCGTCGCGACGAATTTCCTGTCGCGCGGCGTCGGCGAACTGCTGCGCAAGCAGGTCCAGGGATCGGCTGGCTGGGGGAGCGACCATCCCATCTTTTACGCCAGATCGGCGACCTCTTTCATGTTCAAGTCTGTTTTCCCGGTTACCCTTTTGAAGTACCGGATGAAGGCCTGTTTTCTTTCGATATTTTTCATGTTTGTCCTGTATCCTCTTTCTCTTTGGTTATTCATCTACGGGCGCTACATCGCCCCATCCATCGACCATTGCTCCTGGGGCAAACGATTGCCCGCATTTTTACTAGATGCTTACGAAAGCGTTCAAATTTTCCTGTGCGGTGGCCTAGTTGCCCAGCCACTAACCCAGGGTGGATATTTAAGGTCTTGGCAAACCCGAGTATGTCTCTCTCAGCGAAGAAGGGTGTTTTTCTGGCGATGAAGCTATCCATAGATTTCATCGGCACGCAAAAATTGGCTGCCGCTCCGTTTGCAACCCTCTCTTCTACTGGGATACCTTCCCCTACGCCAGCGCGCTCCCCCTCTAGTTCTGCATCAAACATCATTCGATTGCTCCCGTCATCGCGGCCATGAAGGCGTATAACATGCTCCAATTCATGGCGAAGAACAAACCAGAAATTATCTATTCTGTCGTAACGAAGAGACATGCCGATCACCGGAGAGCGATCATCGAGCCAAAAACAAACTCCGTCGATCTTGGCGGACGGAAGAGACTCCACGATAACGAATCGAATTCCGCACTCCGCGAGAATGCGCGGAACATGACGGGCTTCCTCAGGCGCGGCCAGAAGGCCGGAAAGTTTCCCGATGGCGGAATGAACAGCTCCTGGGCTATATTGTCCGACCAGCATTTCATCGGCGATCATTCGCACTCTGTAAAGCCACGCCAGTTGCGCGGGAGTTACGGAGCCATCCACCTTGGTTTTTTTAGCTGCGTGGGGAAGTATTTCGATTTCTTCCAAGGAAGTCGCCCCAAAGAATTTTAGGAGTCCCGCTTCGACCCTAGGGATGTCGCGAATGTCTTCCGCTTCAATCCATCCACGCTTAATCATTTCCGTAATTGGAAGACCGCCGAATAGATGCGCCCTGGTTTCTCGCTTTGGATCGGGGCGGGCAGCAATTCGGGCTACGGCGAGATCAAAACTCTTCTGTAGGTCCAAGAACTGCTCCGCCGCAACATTGAAGGCCCCTTCCAGCTTCAGAGCCATTTCTGCATCTATAGATTTCTTGTTTAGAATCAATCGATTGATTACCGAACGCTCTTGCCCTAGGACTATGGCGAGTACGGCTTGGCTCCAACCCTTCTCGTCTAGTAAGGCCTGTATTAGCTGGCCTGGGGTGTTGATTTCAGCGGGGGAGATAGGCACAAACCCACTGTATCAGAAGATAGTTAAGCTCAGCAAGTGCTAAATTGTACAATTTTGCAATTTGTGACTTGACAACAATGGTTCACTCAAGCATACTAGTCCATATGAACCAGCTAGACGCGACTAAACGCGCTCAGGTGTTGGGGCGATCTGCGAAGGCAATTCGATCCGCTCGGTTACCGCATGTTCGGTGTCGGCAAGAACACCGTGGCGCGGTTGCTGCTGTCGGCGGTGCGGCATGCGCCCAGTACCAGGACAAGGCCCTTCGGAACCTTAACTGCAAGCGCGTCCAGTGCGACGAAATCTGGTCCTCTGTACGCCAAGGACAAGAACATTCCCGACGAAGGCAGGGCGAGTTCGGCGTCGGGAGCGTCTGGACCTGGATGGCCATGGATGCTGATACGAAACTGATCGTTTCCTGGATGGTAGGGGACCGCGACGCAGGCTCCGCGGACCAGTTCATGAAGGATCTGGCCGCACGCCTCAGCCATCGCGTACACTCACACCGACGGTCACCGGCCTATCTGACGCGGTCGAGCACGCCTTTGGGGACGGTATCGACTACGCCATGCTAATCAAAATGTATGGCGCTAGGCGGGAAACAGAAGCGCGTATAGCCCCGCCGAATGCATCGGCGCCAGCGCAAGAAATCAGCGGCAAGCCGGATCCCAAGCACGTCAGCACGTCCTACGTGGAGCGCCAGAACCTCACTATGCGGATGCATAAGCGGCGGTTTACGCGCCTAACCAACGCTTTCTCAAAGCGGATCGACCACCACGTCGCCGCGATCTCCCTGCACTTTATGTACACGAACTTCGTCCGGATCCACCAGACGCTCGGTGACGCCCGCGATGGCCGCGGGCGTAACGGATCGGCTTTGGGAGATGTCCGATATAGTAGCTTTGCTGGATGACGAGCGGGAACAGCGCGTTCAGGCAGGCCGAGAGAAGTCGAAGCGGAACAACGAGCGGTCCTACAACCCTTCAGGCCCGGTACTGGGGCAATGAAATAGAACCCGCTTGGTTTCTTGGCTTTAGCCTAAATTATGACCTGACCTACCGCTGGGCTATTGCCTTGTCGATAGCATCCGAGTAAAGTTAGTTTAGGTTTACTTTTATGGCCAAACTGCCGATGCTCGTCCACAACTGGAGATTCCGCTCCAGAAGTGGACGACGGTCGCGCCATGTTTGAGCGTGCCTGTAAGCGCTACCTAAAGATGTCGACTGAAGAGTTTTTAGAAAAATGGAATGGAAATTTTTTCGAAAAACATCCAGAACTTGCACACAAAGCGGCTGATGTTGCGCTATTATTGCCGTTATTGAGTGCCAGGTAGAACTCCCCGAGACGCCGTTACCGCCTACTACTCACTCGCTCGAAAGAGCGTAGCCCTTATCTCAAAGGGCGTTTTGCGTGCCAGTAATTTCGAAAAATTGGATCTCACTGGAGTTCTCAATTTAGCCGGCAACCGGTTCAGCTCACCGGATGTCACGATATTTTCCTTGGATTCAGCCAGCAATATCAGATCATCAAGGACCCTGAAAATGGCCCATATAAGGTAACGACGATGGGCTACATGTATACCATTGAGACATCCGAAGCAGAGGAAATTATTGGTAACTATTGGCACCCAGATGGACAGGGCACGATCAAGTATGCCCATTTGCACCTCGGTCCAGCCGCCCAGATCGGGAGCAGCAGAATTGATCAAGAAAGCCCATATCCCCACTTCGAGGGTGGCTTTTGAGGATGTCGTTAAGTTGGCGGTAGAGGTTTTTGGCGCACGCCCTGATCGGTCAACCTGGGAATCTGCCATCGATAAAACCAAGGCCGCTTTCCTGCGGTACAAGAGGTGGTAGCGGCGCTTGCCCTCACCCGCTCCGCTTCAGATCGTCCGGGACTATCTAAAATACGCCGGTCGGGACGTGATACCCTTTCGACTGGACTAAGCCATGCTGAAGTGGACCCCTAAGCGGATTGTGGGCGGAGTAGCGGTCTTGGCCGGGGCTTCTCTCTTCGTTTACGTCGAGCCCCTGTTTATGCATGAGAGTAGCGCATATGCAGGCGGGTTCTTCCTCCGCGCTGATTGTTGGAGCTTTAGTCTTCGGGGTGGGCATCTGGATGCTGATCGGGCCACGTCAAATGGACCCACTACCCCCGCTCGAAGGGTATTGACTAAGCAGTTGTACCCTGCCGTATAATCGAGCGTTTGACCCTTAACCGCCCGATGCCCCGCGCGTCCACGAACTGCGTTAACGGATCTTGCACTTGGCTGATAAGTCGGCAAACCACCGAAGTGAAGATGGGCTCGGTGTTCATTGCGTCACTTGTACGATCTGCGCGTTATACGTCCAAGTACAAGGAGGCGATTTCATACGGGCGGCGTAGAATCGCTGGCATACCGACCAGATTGTCGTGCGTCTGGAATGATGTGCCTGAACAAATAGACCAACTTGAACCATCCAGACGCTTCGATCAGAAGTAGTGATCCCCATAAATCGGAGTGGTTACCGCGATAGCGAGCCTTCCAGTGCCACATTGTAACCATTAAGAGATAGATCATTCCTGGCAGCAGAGCAAGTACGCCTATCGTGATCAGGAGCGTCTTTGTGTTTCCCATCTCCCGCGAACAGACCATTAGGCAACACCACCAACCCAGTCAGAGCCGCAAATCCAAACTTCCTCAGCAAGGCGAACCGCGTTTTCCAGAGGGCAGGCATCTGAGCCATCTTAACCTGAAGGAAGTTGGCGTGAATCCACTAGGAGCGCGTGGTGTACAAAAAGCTGAACTCAACGGGAACGTTGATTCAGAGAACGACCATGGAGGCTCCTCAAGCATTATGTATTACATCGGACTTGATGTTCACAAGAAGACGATCAGCTACTGTGTAAAGGATGCGAGCGGTCAGGTGCACCGGGAAGGGACGATCGGAGCAACCCGGAATGAGCTGGATTGCTGGGTACGGACCCTTCCTCAGCCGCGGATCATGGCGATGGAAGCGACGATCTTCACCGGCTGGATCTATGATCATCTGCTTCCGCATGCCGAGCAGGTGAAGGTAGCGCACCCGCTGATGCTGCGTGCCATCGCGGCGGCAAAGAAGAAGAACGATCGGATCGATGCCGGCAAGATTGCCGACTGCCTGCGCTGTGATTTTCTGCCGGAATGCCACATGGCCTCCACAGAGATTCGGGATCGGCGCCGGACGCTGCGCTATCGGCACCTGCTGGTGCGCCAGATGGTGCAGATGAAGAACCGGATCTCAGGTCTGCTGATGGAAACGGGAGTGAGCCATAACAAGCAGCGGTTGCACAAGGTGGGTTACTTCGGCGAGCTACTTTCAAACCACGAAGAGGTTCAGGAAAACATCCGGCCGTTACTGCGGCTGAGCCGGGAGACCATCGTGAGGTGTCAGAGAACGGAATACGCTCTGGTGAGTTCTCTACAGCGGGATCCTTGCTGGCCGAGAGGCTCAAGCGCCTCAGAACCGTTCCTGGAGTCGGACCCATCACCGCGCTTACCTGGGCGCTGGAGGTCGGGGACGTAGCGCGCTTCCGGTCGGTGAAGCAAGCGATCAGCTATTGCGGACTGTGCGGAGAGGAAAAGAGTTCCGCAGACAAGGTCCTGCGAACACCGCTTTCCAAACAGCGCAACAAGCATATCCAGCGTGTACTGGTCGAAGCCGCGAAACTAGCTCCCAGACAGAACCATGAGCTGGCCCTGATCCATGAAAGGGAGAAGCAGAAGGGGAACCGAAACCGAGCGACGCTGGCTGTAGCCCGGAAGATGGTGGCCTATTTGCTGGCCGTGGATCGCCGGGAACGGGAGTTTGTACCTGCAGAAGGCCGCGGTACAGCGGCTTAAAACTGCGGAGAAAAAGATTACGGGATTACACAGCGCGCAGGCTGCCAGGTCCTGCTGTTTGCCGACTGAGCGAAGGAGATCAGACTCCGGAGGCTCCCTTCGAGTTGTTTCGGGACTGGCAGAGAACACAAACTCAATCTTCTGTGACGGCCCTTCGGGGCCCGAGACAGTAAATGGATGTCCGGTTCTGCGAAGGCAGGAACCATTGCCGAGAGGCACACGTTGCGAGCTGCGGATTCTGAATATGTTGGTTTTAGCGCGCTCCTCCGTTGCGCGCGCCAGGAGAACTGTTTTTTCTCTTGACAATGACTTACATGGAAGTCGGCAAACCGTCGAAGTGAGCAGCGCCCTAAAAACGGCGTCGGGTTAAACGAGTTAGGTTTTTCTCTACACCAAGTGCAGTCACGGAGAATAAGCACAATAGCATCAACGTGCAGCACTTCACCGCCGAATGTCGCGATGAGCCATTCGAATCGCGATCTGTGTTCACGGTCGCATTACACGACGATTCAAACATATTCGTCATTGAATCGATAATCCGTGGGCCTTAAGGACTTCGCCTATCACTGGAAGATTATGCCTCTGGCTATCCACGATATTCTCGCCGCCCAAGAAGTGACGTAAAAGTAGGCGTCTGTTTGCGCTTTTGTTAGCGTCAATTCTTTCGGGAGTGGTTCCACTGAACTGTCACGCTCATCTTTCATCTCCATGAAAGCGTAAAACATAGCCCTGTCCGTGAAGGGCTTGGAGCACCGAGTTCTAATGTCCCAGAGCGCCGCGTCCACAGTTCCCCTTGCAGGTGGATTGCTCCATGTACGGTTTGAATAACTCCACGTAAAGTAGTTGGCGAACCAGAACGAACAGTAACTAAAATAGAAGTCCTGCACGGTACGGGGAAACTTGTTTTCAAATAATTTTCTAAATGCCGTGCGGGAGTACGTGGCCGCAATAGACATCGGGTCATCGATCATCTTTTCACTAAGCACCATTGTCCCCGATTGGTATGGACGCACTCCTGGACCTGAAATCATTCCCTCGCCAATCGTTGTACCGGGGCTTACATCCAACGGCGGCAAATCCACGGGGGCGTCAAAACCTAGTTCCACGAGATAGTTTCTAAAATCTTCCATCTGCTGTGTTATGCGCTCTCTTCTGGCTGGCGTGAATAGTGGGGAATCCTTGAAGATCAGTTTCAGTTCGTGTCGTGCGGGCTGAGATTGTTGCGGCGTGGGACCTCTTGCTTCATTGGGAAGTTCTATCACGGACAACTGCAAGGTTGCGCGGAGGTTGTCTGGTGACGCGTATTCGCGAGGAACGGTCATAACCTTAAATCCGGTGTAAAGGACTCCATCAGCAAACGCGGTCACTGCAGCTTCGATTCGGAACCTCCGGGTAAACGAGCGATTACTCACTCGATACGCCACAGACACCGAGCCAACCGTGGCTTGATCGGTTCGATTCGCACCATCACTCCCGATTTGATGCGGTCGAATTTGGCTGGCGATGAGTCGCAATTCAAAGCCGTTCCAAATAGTGGAAGGTATTGGTATCTTGATCGGGGTATTACCGATGTATTCAATGTGCTCCACTTCCCGATCCGCAACTCGAAGCGAAGGTCCACTCGGCGATAGTCGATACCAGCCATCTGCCGAGATCTGCGGTTGATATTTAGAAAAATATGGACTAGACACGAACAGGGCGGAGACCTTAGGGGCGGCCCAATTCAAAGCTACTCCCACAACCGGCTCACTGGTTAATTTTCTAAGCTCTAAAACCGGATTGTTTGGATCGCCGGCCAAATTGATTCGTGGCGTGAGATCTACTCCAGGAACCCACTCAAGGTTGTACACCGTGTTCTTCGCGGCAACTATCACAACCTCGGGGTCAAGCGCATTCGGACCAGGAGTAGGCGATGGGGCGGTAGCGGGCTTCTGCCGTTCAATTATTTTCTTAACTCCATCCAGGATTGTTTTTGCTAAATCTGGTTGTTCTGGGGCGATTGTTAAGTGAATGAACGATGCGGTCCACGCAAGAGCTAGTGATAGAATTGCCGCAATCACCCAAGCCCTGATGGACTCTTTTCTTCGATATGGAGTGCCAGCAATTATTTGTTCATCTATGTGAATAGCAAACATCGCCGGGAATGCCCCCCGTAGAATCCAGACGCACGATACCATCCCCAATAAATAGGGGAAGAAAGTTCCGCGTAGGAATACGGCCAGCACTAACGCCAACCCTTCGAGCCAGCACCGATCCATAAAGTTCGGTGGGTTTCCGGCTGCAATGGCGGGTCCAAGCGAGGATTGGTCTTATCCATAGGCGGTTCAGCCATGCTGCCTCGTATGCGTCATAACGATCGAGTTCTCCGTCATTTGAGCGTCGATGTGCGTTTAATTGTACTGATTCTCACGCGGACGGGTCTGATCATCCCCGCGCGAATGTCCCGTTCATTCGCAGTTACCTACTGGACCGGCGGCGCGCATTCTGTCAACTGAAAATTGCGTGGGGCCGGAAGTCGGCTTCGTTACCATTGAACGGCAATCCTCAGTTGCTGCTCCGCATAACCTGGCCCTTGGTTCGGCAGCGCTAGGGCCTTAGCAATTAGTAGCGCCCTCCCCTTCTCGCCCTTCAGGCGCTTGTAGCGCACTGTCGCGACCATCGCCTTCACCGCGTGAAAGTGAGCTTCCGCATACAAAGCCTGATTGATGAGACTGCTGTGAGGAGAAAATAGCGCGGTTTCCTGACGCTTGAATTCCACCATCTGCACACATATCGGATACACCCACCGACACAGGCTTTCCGGATCGGTGGGCACTCCCTGGAGTTGCGAAGTAGGAGAGTGCCAACCGTTGACATCGACAGAGCGGCCCAACTGCTCGACGACTTCATCTCCGATGATCTTGTGCCACGCGTCGAAGCGGTATTCCTTACCGTGAATTCGTCTCCAATGCACAGTTCTTTTCTCTGCCGTTTCACAAAGCATGCCGCAAAGCTCGCATTCATGCACAAGTCTTAGATGGTTTGAATATAGTTCTTTTTCCCACGGTCGAATGGGTTGGATCGCGCCCAGTGCGTCCCGGCATAGATCACAAAAAATGCTTTGGGCAGCGTTGTCAAGAGGGTCTTCGGACATATGTTTTCAAAGGCGAATCATCTGGTTAATATTTAGCGCCATTTTTCATAGTCTTACACGCAATCAGCTTCGGGACACACTTAACGCTTCGGCTCCGGAAGACATTAGCAGAAACTGTCTTTGGCAGTGAGGCGATCTCAGACAGTTCGACGAGTTTCGGTGGAGGAGGCGAGCTCCGCAGGAATGCGACTCGCTGAGCAATAGCCGAAAGGCCCGGCTCCATACGGCAGCCGATGTAGGCGGGGCGAAAGCCCCGCCTACCCTAGCGTTGACTTCCCGCGGGCTGCCGGTGGTGGGGGCCTCATGGCTCCGAAAATTCCCGCAGGCGGTGAGGCCGAAGGCCGCAGCCGCCGAGGACGGCCCCGAAGGGCCGGGTTGCAGGCATGTCTAATAGCCTGCAACCTGCGTCACTGTGACGCGGTACCCCGCCCGCGCGCATCCGGGGCCGGTGGGCGGAAGGGGCAAATGCTGTGATGATCGATAAGGTCGATCTCGAGGGTTCCCGGATACGCGCCTTACGCGCGGGAGTTCGGCGCGCTTTACCAAGATATCCGCAACGATCCCAAAGGGCCATTTCGACCCTCTCGCCACTATTCCGCCTCCGCCGATCTCCGGAAACATGGTTATCCGGTCGTCCTTCACACCCACTGTACGAGAGATAAGAGGGCAATCACAAGCTTGAATTGCTGGACACCGAAGAAGGACGTATTCCCAGATGCGCCATGAGATAAATCGGATTTTTGACACCCCACCGGGGCCGCTACAAGTGATGAGAGTTGATCTGGCGGCTGACGTAGAGGGCGTACCAGTCGAATGGTTCGAAAAAAACCTTGGCGTTACATTCAAACGTTTCACAAGCGGATGGGCGTATCGGACCCCGACGAGTTGCAATTCTCCAAGATGGGAAAAACGGAATAGAGACTCTCAACTTCGGGAAGCGCCCAAATTTTTTCCGGATTTACAACAAGATCGCTGAACTGAAAAACCAATACGCGAGTCTTAAGCGGGCCGCTAGGTGCGAGAACGGACCCCAGAGTGTTTTGCCCAGCTTTAAGAATGTTTTTGGATATCCGGAGATGGGGCTTATCTTAACGCGGGTGGAACGACATATCGGCGGTAGTCGCATCCCAGAACCGCTATCTACATTTGCTAGTTTGCGTGGTGCCGCATACTTTGACCCTTTCAGTAGACTCATTTTTCTGAACGCTGGTAATACTCTACCGAGTCCGGACGGCTACGAATTCGCAACCTACGCAACGGGCATGTTTCTGCACCGCCTAGTCATCGAACAAGGGTTCCATCGCGCAAAACAGTTCGTCAACCGACATTCGAAGAAACGCCAAAAGAATTTTTAAGCGGTACCGCGCCTTTTTACCGTCCACAGAAAATCTGTTGGATTCCCAGCGGTTGCTGGAACAGTTCCAGAGATCCGCTTCCAAACAGTTAGCCGCATGAACCACAGGGAAACATCTCGTCCAGTGGTTTTGGACTCTGGCACCGGCTAGAAGTCTTGGTTTGCCAAATCCCCGCGCCGGTGGCGGTGCGCAATGAGTCGACGGCTCCAACGCTCGGAACTGCCGCCGGTATCACCGCTACCAATACGGGGCGAAGATAATCTGGCGGATCTTCTAACTCCACAGGAAATCACCGGGGTGCTACAGTTTTTCGAATTACTGGATGCGTGGGATCGAAAGGAAACAGAAAAATCAAAATGAAGCCAGAGCGAACGTTAACGTTACGTTGGGGGACTCCGATTGGTTCGCGGGTAGGGCGTTTCCGTGCCCGGTTTGCGGTAGCGACTTACAACTGCGGGTGGCGCGCACGCAAAAGCCATACTGCCACTGCGATCCGTGTGGGCTCCAGTTATTTTTTCGCGGAAAGGATGGAATTCAGCGGTAAAAAAACTTCTCGATTCTGGAGTTTTCACTTCCGGCCAAAGCAGAGCGACGGTCTTGTACAATCGATTGCAGCAATTGAAGGAGCAGCAGAACCAGCTTGAAAATCGCCAGGGCTTAATTTTTCGGGATAAAGACCTTGACGAAGCGATCCATGCGATGGAACAGAGATTGAAGCGGTTCGCGGGGAACTTCAAATGTTGAGTGGTGCTGGCCGGAGAAAAAACAAATGAATGGCGTTATCTATGTGCGTGTTTCCAGTAAAGATCAGGAGC
>CAVXEM010000040.1:0-23712 GCA_963760575.1 Bryobacterales bacterium | reverse complement strand
GCGCCCGGCACGACTCGAACGTGCGACCTTCTGGTTCGTAGCCAGACGCTCTATCCAACTGAGCTACGGGCGCAACGGGGTAGGACTAAAAGTGATTCTACCATGATCGGCCCTGAGAACTTAATCGGCTTGAATTCTTCCTTCGCGATCCAGCAGCAGACGCCGCCCGCGCCACATCACGGAATGCCCGAAAAGCCCCGTCACCCACACCGCGAATCCGAACAGATCCCGCACCGGCGCCAGCCACCACAGGAATAGAACGTCGCGGCTGCGCAGCACCCGCCACCCCGCAGCGAAAGCCATCACCAGTCTTATTCCCAGCAGCCCCGCGGCCAGGTCGAAGCGCCCGAATATCGCACAAACTACCGCCCACAGCGTAGCGTTCGTGACCGGCAGCCCCAGGTATCCGCCGAAGCGCGAGACCCGAATGGTCCGCGCCCAACGCACCTGATGTGCCCACACCTGCCGCCACCCGCCGCCCAGATGCGTCTCGACCACCACATCGCTCAACACGCATTTCAATCCCAGCGCGTGTATGCGATGCCCCAACTGATAATCGTCCGCCAGATAATCGGCGACGGCAGCGAATCCTCCGATGCGGTCCAGATCCACGCGCCGGAAGGCCAGCGTTGATCCCATGGCGAATTCGTCCACACCCACCAGGCGCGCGACTAACGCCGACGGTGCAAAATCGGTCGCAACCCCCAACCCT
This sequence comes from Bryobacterales bacterium, assembly GCA_963760575.1. GTDB lineage: Bacteria > Acidobacteriota > Terriglobia > Bryobacterales > Bryobacteraceae > Palsa-187. The sequence goes on along the minus strand of CAVXEM010000040.1, from coordinate 23,000 downwards.
TCAAAGCGCGCGGCAAATGTATCGCCCACGGGACGATACAAGCACGTAACCAGTCCTACACCAGGATCGGCCAGCGGCGCCGTAACCCGCGTCAGATAATCCGGCTCGACACGAATATCCGCATCGTTCACCACTAAAACCGGATTTTTCGCCGCCGCCGCCAAATCGATCAGCACTCCCACCTTGCGGTTGGCCGCGTGCGTGTCGCTATCGACAACACGTACCCGGTAAAACTCGCGCAACACCGCCAGCCCTGGGTCATTCGGCTGGCTGACGCCGCACAGAAATTCGTAATCCCCCTGCAGCACCGTATGCGACCGAATGGCTTCGCGAAACCCCGCATCCAAACCACGCACCGGCTTCAACACCGACACCGGCCCCACACCCTTCCCCGCCTTAACGCGCCCGTGAAACACACACGCCAGGATCGCCAGTATCTGGTAGGCAGCGGCAATCGCGGCTGTCGTTAGTATGATCACTTGGCAGCAGGTTCACTCGGCAAGTAAAATCACGCCCAGCGCGACCAGGCAGACTCCCCACCAGCGCCGCGCATCCACACGTTCCTTAAGTATCAGCCGCGCCAAAATCGTTTCAAAAACGATGGTCGCAGCCGACGCCGGCACCGCGAAGCTAAGATCGGCGGTCTCCACCAATTTAATGAAAGCGAAAAACGAAATCGCCATGAAGAACACCGACAGAATCAGAAACTTCTTAGTCGCCAGCGAAGCCAGCAGCCGCCCCAGCCCGCGCGGATGAAACTCCCGCACTTCGCCATGCCGCTTCATCTCGAAGCTGGATAGCAAATCGCCCAGAACCGTGCAACCGACCACGATGCTCAGCAGAATCCCCGTGCTCACGGATTCTCCCGCCGCGCCTGCGTGTGCGAGCCCATCCCCACCAGCACCGTCCCGGCAACGATCAGCAGAGTGCCGCTCCAGCGCGCCAGCGTAATGTGCTCGCCCAGGAAAAAGTGCCCCATCAGCGCGTTCGCCACGTACCCCAGCGAAGTCACCGGCAGCACATAACTCAAATCCGCCCAACTCAGCAGCACCATGCGCGATAGCAGCCACAAAATCAACAGCGCAATGCCCAGCGCCACCCACGGAGTGAAAATAGCCCGCACCATATGCAGAGCCGAATCCGCAGGCACCTCCAGCCCGCGCATCCCGCGCGCGATGAAAAAGTTCCCCAGCGTGTTACTCAGGATGACGATCGCGGCAAACAGCCGCGTCTTCCACTCTAAGCGTGCAGGCGGCATGTTTATCGGAACGTGACTTCAAGCCGTCGCGCGCTTCAGGCCCGGTCTTGCGCCGCGGCAGCCTTGCTCAGCATGTTGGCCTTGTGATCGACAACGTACTGCTTGCGCGTCTTGCGCAGAGCCATGTATTCCTTGGCTTCCTTGTAGAGCCGCTTGCGCTCGGGCCCGTCGAACATGGCTTTGCGCACGATGCGCCAGGCGGTTTTGGGGCGGAAGTAATACTCGTCGTAGAACCGCGCCACCCACTCCATCATCTCGCCTTCATCCAGAATGCCCGGATAAATCACCTGCGGCAACTGATGCCCGCCCGCGTCCGACATACCGATATTGATCAGCGCATTTTCCTTCGCGAAGCCATAGAACTCGGTACCCGGATAAGCGTGCGCAATCGAAACCTGAATCGTTTCCGCGTCCACGCGCTTGGCGAAATCGATAGTATTGCGCAGCGATTCGCGAGTCTCGCCCGGCAGCCCCACAATGAAATCCGCGTGAATCGTCAAACCCAGCTTGTGGCAATTTTCAGTAAAGCGCAGCGCCATATCGACGGTCGCGCCCTTCTTGATGTTGCGCAGGATCTGTTCGTCGCCGCTCTCATAACCCACGATCAGCAGCCGGCACCCTGCTTCCTTCATGGCCTTGAGCGTTTCGTAATCGGTAGTCACGCGCGACGTGCACGACCACGTGAACTTCAGCTTTTTCAGCTCCGCGCACAGCTCAATCGTCCGCGCCTTACGGTAATTGAAAGTGTCATCGTCGAAGAAGATTTCCTTGAGCCCCGGGAAATTCTCCAGCACGAAGCGGCATTCGTTCGCGATGTCCTGCACCGACCGCAATCTCCAGCGATGCCCCGAATGCGTCTGCGGCCACAAACAGAACGTGCACTGCGCCGGACACCCGCGCGAAGTGTAAAACGAAAGATAAGGATTCAGCAGAAACGGAACGTTATATTTGCGGAAATCCAGATCGCGCTGATAAGTCTTCGTCACCCACGGCAGCTCATCCAGATTTTCAATATAGGGAGCTTCCGGATTGTGAACGTTCTCGCCGTTGTGCCGGTAGCTCACGCCCGGCAACTCGGAAAGCGGAGTCCCCTTGGCGTAATTCGCAATCTGATAATCGAACTCACGCCGCACGATAAAGTCGATCGCCTTGGTGGAATTGAGAACTTTATCCGGCTCAATCGTCACCGGCGGCCCCACAAACACCACTTCCAACTTCGAATTCGAATCCTTCATCATCTCCGCGATCTTCACATCCACGTGAAATCCCGGCGAAGAGGTGAACAGCACCAATAATTCGAAATCCTTAGCCATCGCCACCGTCTGCTCAATCGAGACCCCGTGCGGCGGCGCGTCCAACACCTTGCTGTTTTCAAGCATCCCGGCCGGATAGCACAACCACACCGGATACCAATAAGATTCGATCTCTCTGGTGGAAGGCCAGCGCGACCCAGCGCCGCCATCGAATCCTTCAAACGAGGGTGGATTTAAGAACAGCGTTCTCTTCGGCAAAGCTTGCAAATCTCCTTATAATTGCGGACCGCCGGGCTCGGGCGGTTTGTTGATGGTCTCGGGCGCGGCGGACAAGTCCGAAGTGTGCGTTACTGGAACAGCAGTTTCTGAATCCACGCCCGCGGTGGCGTCATCCTCGGCGCTATCCCTGCTGAAGTTGCTAAAACTAATCTCGAGTTCGGCACGGCCCACGATGCGCGTATCGACAGTGCTTTGAATGTGCAGCGGGTAGGCCACCCCGTCCCGAATCTCGTAGTCCCGCACAAAGGCAATTTTCTTCAAGAACAACGAAGGGGTCTTCACAAACTGCCCCGCTTCCCGCAGCGGCATGCCGGTCGCGGCATCGATCCAGATCTCGCCTTTGAACAACCCCACAGCCTTCTTTTTCGGAGTCACTTGCAGAATCAACATCGAAACGTCGTTCTGCACGATCCTCCCCGCGTAGCGGAATTTGTAGTTGGCCGGCGTGATCGCGATAGTCCCGTTTTCGCGAGCCGCGCTCTCCGCCGCCAGATACCGCGTGATCACTTCCTGCTTCACGGTGTTATCGCCGGAGAATCCCAAAGCCTTGTAAGTGATCAATCCCAGCCGCGAGATTTTGCGCAGAGCCCGCAGTTTGCCATGTTTTTCCAGCTTCGGCAGTTCGGCGTCGATATCCACTTCCATCTGCAACCCGCGCAAACTGTTTTGCTGGAGCTGGGTAGCATCCACATACTTATCGACAATCGCCAGCCGGGTATCGGCCTCGTATTCGTTGGATGCCGCAAACGCGTGCGTGCCCGAAAGTACTGTTACGCACATGCAACCGGCTAGGACGGCGGTGAGAAGTCGTGGCACGCTGTATGCATATTGTAACAGGAACCCGCTGGTCACAGGAACCGAAGTTCAGGGAGCGGGATTCACCGCCAGCGCCCAATTGAACACATCGCTCGCCGCTTGAGGATGCCATAACATGCTGTCAAACGACAGCTTATGCCCATCTGAACGCACCGTAACCAGCCCGTCCCGGTCCGTGCGCAGAATCGCTGAATGCCGCTCCGCCAACCTCGCCAGCACCGTAGGATGCGGGTGCCCGAACGAGTTCTCGAACCCGTCGGAAATGATGGCCACCGCCGGCGCCACCGCCGCCAGGAACCCGGGCGATGTCGAGGTCTTCGACCCGTGATGCCCCACCTTCAGCACATCCGCGTGCAGCGGCCGCCCGTCCGCCACCAGCAACTGCTCCATCGGAGCCTCCAGATCCCCCGTAAGCAGGAATGCGTGCACCCCGTAAGTTATGCGCAGTGCAAGCGAATCGTTGTTACCAGCTTTCGCCGGCGAAAACCCCAGGGGCGGTGATAGGATTTCCATCCGCGCTCCGCCATATTCGTAAGCCGCCGCCGCAGCGTTCGGACGCTTCACCGGAATCCGCAGCTCCGCCGCCCGCCGCAACAGCTCCGCCGCAGGATTAGCCCCCACCCACAACTCCCGGGGCCGGAAGTTCTCCAGCAGCGCGCCCAGTCCTCCGCTATGATCCGCGTGCGCATGCGTAGCCACCACGATGTCCAGGCGCCGTATCCCCCGGCTCCATAGATACGGCGACACTACGTCCTCCCCGGTATCCAGATTCACCCGCCGGGCCTTTAATTGAGTCGCACGCCCAAACTGCAGGACTCCCCCGCCATCGATGACCATGCTCCGCCCCTCCGGAAAGATCACCAGCAAACTATCCCCCTGCCCCACATCGATCGCCGTGAGTTCCAGCAAGTGCGAAGCACGCGGAGAAGTCCAAGGCTGCCACACCACCACCGCAAATAACCCCGCGACGAGTGCCCCAGCCGCCACCCCGCCCCGCCCTCGCCGCAAACCCACCGCAAACAAAATCAAGGATGCCGCGAAAGCCAGCCCCAACCACAGCGGCGGATTCGACACCCGCCAGCCCGGTTCCCACCGCGCGTGCCAGTCCGCGGTGAGCGCAGCGATCTTCAGCAGCCATCCCGCCAGCGCCGCCGGCACATGCCATCCAGTGAAGATCGCCAGAAACCCAATCGGCACCGCCGCTTCCAGCAAAGGCACGATGATCACATTCGCCGTCAGCCCCGTGAATGAAATGCGATGAAAGTAAACCGCCATCGGCAACGCCAGCCCGATCTGGATCGCCAGCGACACCAGCGCCATCTCATAAACAAAGATCCCCGCGCGCACCAGCCACCCCAGCCCTTCCGCGCACCAACTCACCGGCACCCGCACCCAAGCCTCGATCGTCTCCGCCGCCAGCCGCACCTCCACGCGAAACTGCGCCACTCGCGGTTCGAGATAAGCGTCGGCCTCAGAATTCCGGAGGTCACGCAACCCGCGCGCAAACGGCGCCGTAGTCGCTTCGAGCAGCGGAGCAGCCAACCCGCCCAACGCCGCCACGCACAAAAACGATAACTGGAAGCTAGCGTCCCCCATCTCGCCAGGATCGGAAAGCAGATACACCAACGCCACCGCCGCCAGCAAATTAAGCACGCGCCCTCTGCGAAAGAAGAATCGCGCGATCAAATACAAGGTGAATCCCCCCGCCGCCCGCGCCACCGGAGGCGAAAACCCCGACACCAGCGCATACAACCAAGCCGCCCCCGCCGTCAGCGCCAGCGCCGGAATCTCCCCCAGCGAACAAATCCGCAGAAAAAACAGCAGCACCCCCGCCAGCACCGCCACGTGCGCCCCCGAAATCACCAGCGCATGAAACGTCCCCGTGCGCCGGAAATTTTCCGTCCAGATCTTCTGCAATTGCGATGTCTCGCCAATCAACATCGCCTCCATCATCCCGGAGGTGTACGGGTCCGCATACAACCGCTCAATGCGATCCAGCGCCGCCCCCCGCAGCGCAAAGATCAGCGCCATCGCGCGCCACCCGCACCTTCCCGGCAACACCCGCGCCACCGCTCCGCGCGCCATACCAGCCGTCCAGAAAATCTTCTGCCGCGCCAGATACCCCGCGTAATCGAACGACCCCGGATTGTTAAAATTGCGCGGCGTCCGCACCCGCGCCTCGATCTCGACGCGTTGACCGTACTCCAGCCGCTGCGGCACAACGTCATCGTCGAACGGCAAACTAACCCGCGCCCGCGCGTCACGATCCAACTCCAACGTGAACTGCTGCCGCCCCGGCGAAAGCACCGACGGTTCGACAACGCACCCCGCCAGCACCACTGTCTCGCGCACCCCCGCATCGATCGTCGGCCGCGGCCCCGGACGATGCCAGGCGTCCGCCCAAGCCCCCACGAAAATCAGCGCCAGCAGCCAACACCACCGCCGCAAACGGCGCGTCGCCACTAGCGCTAACAGCAGAAACACCACCACCGGCCAAGCCGCCTCGAAACCAGAAAAGGAAAGCGCCCGCCCCAGCAGAATGCCGGAGATCACGGCGGCCAACGGCAGAATCAGAGGATCGGACATCTCTCCAATGAGTCCGCCGCCGCCACGAAATTTCTCCCCTAAAAACAACTACCGCGCTGGATCGCCCCATAGGAGCAACCGCAGCGCGGTAAAATCTCTCGAAAAAAATCGAGAAGGGTAAACTACTTGGTCTCTTCCTTCTTGTCTTCCTTCTTCTTGCCCTTCTTGGTCTCTTTCTTGGTGGTGTCCGCCTTGTCCTGCGCGAAAGCGACGGTGACGGCGCCCATGGCGAGAGTGAGGCCGAGCATAATGCTCATGATCTTCTTCATTGTGTGCATTTCTCCTAAGAATTATGTGGACGACTCGAAGCCGTCACGACAGCCTCTATACTCCCAGCCAGACATGAAGTAAGCCTTAAGCCGAGGTTAAAATTGCTTCATACCAGTCACCGTGCCAGCTTGACTCTATCTCTCTTAAATTCCTAAAGATACGCCGCCCCTCGGAGTCCCGAAATCGCAATCCGGCGCTAGCCTCAAGCCGTATGAAACGCGAAGAACTAGCCCGCAAGCTAGCCCGCCAGAGCAGAGTCTCCAGCGCCCAAGCGCGCGACGAAGTAGACGAAATGGTCCGCAAAATCCTAAAAGCCCTCCGCGAAGGCCAGCCCGTAGAACTCCCCGGCGTCGGCCGCCTGGTCGCAAAGCCCAAATCCGGTAAGCGCAGGTGACGGAGCGCGAAACGCTAGCCGAAATCGTCCGCAAAGCCCTGCTAGCCGGCCAATCGGTCGAGATCGATGGCCTAGGAATTTTCCAAGCCTCCCCCGGAGGCTACGAGTTCCTCCCGCAAACACGCCCCGAAGTTTTCGTAGCCTACGTAGCCGAAGATTTAGCCCCAGCCCGCCGCCTCTGCGAAGCCCTGCGCGCGGCCGGTAGCTCCCCCTGGCTCGACAAAGATAAACTCCTGCCCGGCCAAAACTGGCCCCGAGCCATCGAACGCGCCATCGAAGTTTCCGACATCTTCGTAGCCTGTTTCTCCCCCCGCTCCGTCCTAAAACGCGGCCAGTTCCAAAGCGAGCTCCGCTACGCCCTCGACTGCGCCCGCAAGCGCCCCCTGTCCGAGCCCGCAGACGCAGTTTTCATCGTCCCCGTGCGCCTGGAGGAATGCACACTCCCCCGCCGCATCTCCGACCAAGTCCAATACGTAGACCTCTTCCCGGATTGGGACAAAGGCATCCGCCGCCTAACCAAAGCCATCCACCGCAGCGCCCGCGCCCGGCCGCTGTTGGAGCTGAGTTGACGGATAATAGGACAGCAGGTTGCCGAATGAAGATTACCATCTCCGCCGAACTCGAAACCCAGCTTCAACAAAAGGCCAACGCCGAAGGACTAACGGTGGATGCTTACGTCGAGCGGCTCATTCGTGAAGATAACGCCTGGGCAGAAACCACCGAAGAACCGCTTCAGGAAACCGACCCTGAGTTCGACCAGATTCGTGCCGCCGTTTCCGAAGGGCTAGCGCAGGCCGAGCGCGGAGAGGGGAAATTCCGCCCGCGAAGTCTTCGCCGAGCTTCGTGCCCGCCATGGAGTTCCGCGTTGACCTCACGCCGCGCGCCCAGCAAGATCTCGACAGAATTTACGATTGGGTAGTGAGCAGCGCGCCGATTGCCGGCTAACGGTGGTTTGAACGATTCGAGAACAGCATTTACGCCTCTCAAACTTCCCAAACGCTGCCCAGTCGAAACGAAGCTTTCTTCCCGGCGTCAAACCATCCGCAAGCTGGTATTCGGAACATACCCGCCACAAATATCGCGTATATTTCACGATCCGGGCCGAGGTTGTAATGAGTGCTCCACATCCGCCACGGATCAAGAAAACACCGGCCGCCTGTACCGCGCGGAGCCACCCTACTTCACATTCAAAATCTGAAACAAATTACTGTAATCGTCCGTCCACGCCCGAAATCCCTTCGTCGGACTCAACTGATAAGAATAAGCGTCCTTAAAAAAACTCCCGCTATAAATCGAAAGATCCGACGTCACCAGCACCCACGTCGACGACGATAGATAGCTAGCCTCCTCGCCCTCATCCTCCACCGTCCAAGCCTGCCGCCCCACCGCCTCCGCGCCGCCCTCGCACACCGGCTTCAAATCCAAATAGCGATTCGAAATATGCAGCGCCAGCACCCCCTCCGGCTTCAGATGCTTGAAGTAAAGCTGAATCGCCTCGCGCGTCAGCAGATGCACCGGAATCGCATCGCTCGAAAACGCATCCACTGCCAGGATGTCGTAGTTCTGCGGCCCCTCATTCGCCAGTTGCCGCTCCAGCGTCAGCCGCGCGTCGCCCATCAAAATCGCCTTGTCCGCCGGCGAGTGCGGATAAAACGTGAACAACGTCTGCGCGATCCGCTCCACCAGTGGATTAATTTCATAGATCCGAAAGTAATCCCCCTTGCGTCCATAGTTCGACAACACGCCCGACCCAAGCCCAATAATCCCCGCCCGCACCGGCCCCCGCGCCTGCAGCGCCGTCATCGCCCGCCCCACGCCGGACTTCTTCGCGTAATACGAAGTAGTCACATAACGCAGCACCGGATCCAGCAACTGCGATCCATGATTAATAGTCCCGTGCAGTAGCGTGCGCTCCGCATAATCCTCAGTAGGCAAATCGTCGCGAACTTCCAGCGGTCCATAAAAATTGCGCGCCTGCAGCACCAAGTTTTTCGAAAGCTTGCGCTCCTGAGTAACGAAATACCACGAGAGGACCCCAATGCCGACGATGACCAAAGCGCGCCCCGAGTAAGCAGCCCACCCCTGCGGCAACCAAGTCCACCCCGCGATCAGGACCAGGAACACGCCAGCCCATAGCAGAATGGCCCAGTGGTTCGCCACCAGAAACGCCCGGTAGTGTTTGAACAGATACCATCCACCCCAGGCCAAGCAGGACAGGACCACTCCCGGCACCACCCAATGCAGCCTCGTTACCAGCCGCCACACTGCGAACAGAGCCAGCACCCCGCAAGCGATCATCGCCAGCGGCAGCTCCCAGTAAACATGAAACACGCGCGGCGCGATCAGCGCCACGAAAATCCCGCCCAGCGCCCCACCCAGTGACACCATCAAATAAAACAGCGTCAAATGCCGCGGCGCCGGACGGCGGCGCGCCAGCTCGCCATGACAGAACATGCAGCAGATGAACAGTCCGATGGCGTAGCCCGGAATCGCATACTTGATATTGAAATTCCCATCCTCGGCGTAGATCATGTACGCCATCCCCGCCAGCGCCGGCGCCAGCAGCGGAATGAATAGCCACCGCTGATAAATCCGGTCGCTCTCAAACGCGAAGATGAAGGTCAGCAAATACAGCGCCAGCGGCAACACCCACAGCAGCGGAATCGGAGCCACGTTCTGGCTCATGTGGTTGGTCACCGAAACCAGGAGCACCGAAGCGCAGGTAGCCAAAAACACCCAAAACAAAAGTTGCCAAAATCCCGGCCGCCCCGCGGACTCCGCTTCCGCCGCCACCCGTTCCGGCGCATCCGCGCGAGCACTCCGGCTAACCCAAGCCGTGAACGCGCACAGCAGCGCAAACGCCACATACGCGCCGCTCCACGAGTAAGCCTGCTGCCGCGTAGCCAACCGCGGCTCCACCAGAAACGGAAAACTCACCAGCGCCAGCATCGACCCGAAATTCGACAACGCAAACAACCGGTAAGGCACCCCCGACCCCGTGCGCCTCACAAACCACGCCTGCAGCAGCGGACTCGTCGACGACAACAAAAAGTAAGGCAGCCCGATCGTAGCCGTCAGCAGCAGCAAAATCCGCGCCGTCGGATCCCCCACCTGCGTCGGACGCCACATCGGCGACGGCAAAATCGGCAGCAGCGCGCAACTCCCCAGCAGCAGCGCCACGTGCACCATCATCTGCACCCGCGGCTTCAGAAAGCGAATCGAAACGTGCGCGTAAGCATACCCCGCCAGCAGCAGCAGTTGAAAAAACAACATGCTGGCGCTCCACACCGCAGCCGACCCGCCAAACCATGGCAGAATCGCCTTGGCGATCAGCGGCTGCACCTGAAACAGCAAGAACGCGCTCAGAAAAATAGTGACTGCGTAAAGGGTCATTTATTTAATGATGGTAATGATGTTACTGAAATCGTCCGTCCAGCCCTGAAAACCGGGCTTCGGCAACAACGGCTTGATGATACTGCTGCCATCGCCCTGAAAAAACGTGGTGTCGAAAAACTTCTCGTCCGCCGAAAGAATCACCCAAGTGGTGCCCGTGTAGTAAGGTTGATCCACGCCGTCGTCCTCGATCACGCGCCCGTGCCAGCCCATATCGGTCATCCCCTGCGCCACCACCGGCTTCAAATCCAGGTAGCGATTCGAAATGTGCACCGCCAACACCCCGTTCGGCTTGAGATGCCGCAAGTACAACTGAAACGCCTCGCGCGTCAGCAGATGCATCGGCACCGCGTCGCTCGAGAACGCATCCATCGCCAGGAAATCCAGATTCTCGCTGGGAATCTGTTCCAGCACCAGCCGCGCATCGCCCATCAAAATCTGCACCTGCGCCGGACATCCCTTCAGAAATCCAAACTGGTTCGACGCCACATCCGGCACCAGCGAATTGATCTCGTAGTAGTGCAAGGTGTCGCCCGCATTCGCGAGCGTAGCCGTAACGCCGGCGCCCAGCCCCAGAATCCCCAGCCGCAGCGCCCCGCGCTCTTTCCGCAGCCCCCGAATCGCCCGATTGATGCCCGACGTATACCCGAAATAGGAAGTAGTGATGCGTCCCTTTGTGTCTTCCTTCAACTGCGTCCCGTGATCGATCGTGCCGTGCACCAACACCCGCTCCGCCGGGACGCCGTATTCGTCCGCCGCGTCGTCGCGCACATGCATCACGCCATAAAAATTGCGCACCGACCGCACATATAGCCGGTCTTTCTTAACTGCCGTGTACCCCAAATACCCCGCGAACCCAAGCGTAGCCAGCGCCAGCCCCGCCCGCATCCACAGCGCCCGAAGCTCGCCCGAACGTCGTCGCCACAACACCCAAGTAACCAGTGCCGCGCACCCCACCATCGCCACCGGCAATTCCAAATAATCTCGAAACAATCGCGGCGATAAGAACGCCACAAAGAGCCCGCCCAGCGCCCCGCCCACCGAAACCATCAAATAGAACTGCGTCAGATACCGCGGATGCGGCCGCCTCCGCGACAGCTCGCCATGACACACCATGCAGCACACAAACAGCGCCCCGCACAGCGCCGGAATCAGCCGCTTGATCGCAACATTTCTTTCGTAAAGCGTGATCCCCCAAGTGAACACGCCCAGCGCCACCGGTAGCAGCGGCAAAAATAGCCATCGTGGATACAGCCGGTCACTTTCAAAACACAGAATGAAGCTGAGTAAATACAGGCTCAACGGCACTACCCACAGCAGCGGAATCGGCGCCACGTTCTGTGTCAAGTGGCTGGTCACCGCCAGCAGCAAAATCGAAGCACAACCCGCCAGCCCGATCCACAAAAACTTGTCCGCGAGCCCAGGCCCAGCCGCGTCGCCCGCCGCCTTTTCCCGTGCCGGCTCGACACCATCTTTACTACGCCAAGCCGCCGCCACACACACCGCCGCAAACACCGCAAACCCCCACGACCACACCACCGCCTGGCTATGCAGCGCCATGCGCGGCTCCACCAGCGTCGGATAACTCAGCAGCGCCAGCATCGATCCAAAATTGGAAAGCGCAAACAACCGGTAAGGCACCGCCCCAGCCCGCGCCCGCACATACCAAGCCTGCAGCAGCGGACTGGTAGCCGACAGTAGCGTATAAGGCAACCCCACCGTAGCCCCCAGCAGCAGCAAAATCCGCGCCGTGGGATCGCCCCCGCCCGTGGCTTTAAACATCGGCGAAGGAATAATCGGCAGCGTAGCCAAGCTGACCGCCAACAACCCCGCATGCACCCAGAACTGCTGCTTGGGTTTCAAAAACCGGATGACTACGTAAGCGTAAAAATACCCCGCCAGTAGCACCAGTTGAAAGAACAACAGCGCCGCGCTCCACACCGCCGCCGACCCGCCAAACCACGGCAGAATGAACTTGGCAATGAGCGGTTGCACCTGGAAAAGGAGGAATGCACTCAGAAAGATGGTGACAGCGTAAACCAGCATGGAACGGCTTAGGATAGCGTAAAAGCAGGCAGCCGTGAATGAAAAGACATTAACGACTCGGCCGTCGAATCGCCGAATCGTTCCGTGCTCGGATGGCTGGGCGGGCTGGCGAAATTACTGCGCCGGCAGGACGGTTCCTTCAACCGCTCCCGTCAGTATTTAAGGCCCAGGGTCAAGGTGATGAACTCGTCGTAAGAATGCGACATCAGCCGGTTATAACGTACGTCGGTGAAGAACTTCATTCCTGAGCGCCCCAAGGCGTAAGTAATTCCCCCGCCCACGTTCACCCCTCCGCGATAACTATTAAAGGCAGCGATCACCGGCGCGCCCGTCGATTCGCAGTAGCCGTAATAGGGATCGCACACCTGCTGGATCTGCGACGGATCGGTATACGCCACCCTGCGCCCGTAAAGACCATAGCCTCCGGTCACGTAAGCATCGAGCGGGCCTTTCGGCTTGAAATCGTAGCGTGGGCTAAGCGATAAGCTCCAGTAACGGACGTAGCCGCCCGGCTCATTGAGACTCACCAGCGCGGCCTGCGAGTAGTTCATCTGATTGAACTGAAATTCCAGGAGTCCCGGCTATGTGCGGAGTGAAGTTGTATCCTCCCCCCAGCAGCAGGTTCCATCCCAGGTTCAAATGGTCTTTCGTCGAGCCCACCGGGAGCGTAGGCCCCGCTCCGCCCTCAAAGGCCCACTTATGGAAATCCTGCCCCGCGCAGGAAAAGCCCGCAAGCAGCAGCACCAGCATCGACTTCGAACATAGCTTCATCAAACCGTAGTCTCCTTTGATAGGTCTCGGGCGAAGGTGTGGATGGGGAGGGGTACCTTTATGGAGTATAAACCGAAGCAGCGCGCGAACCTATTCTGAAGAACCGCAAAGACTTCATCACCCAGGCAGGTCATTCCTTTGACAAGTATAAGTCTCCTGCCCTCCCAGGGCCCATACCAGGAATCAAGGATTTCTGCTCGTGTCAGTCTGGTAGTCAACGGCGGCCCGGCTCTCGCGCAGCGGCGCAATAATCGGTTTGATCGCCAGATGCTTCGGATGCTGCTGATAAGCCTCCAGCGCCGCGCGATCCGTGAATTCAGAATAGATAGCGATATCCCAAGGCCCGCCATCGACCCCAATGTCGATACCGATTTCGTACGTCAACATCCCCGGCACCGCATCCCGGCAGGACTCGAGCGCCGCCTTCACCGTCTGAATGTTCTCCTGCTTAACCGCGCCTTCGCCCTTCAATTTCCACATCACCAGGTGTTTGAGCATGTTCCCTCCCTTACGCTACCGCAATGGTTTCGATGGCGGCTCGATGTGGCGAGTGAGCCGGTAAAAGGCCATGCACCCGCCTGTCGGACGTTACGGCTCCAGCTTATCGCCCGCGCGGCGCCGGATCGCTCCCAGCGCAGTCGAAGCGTCGGCGATCACCTGACTCGCAGACATCGCCGTCACCTTGCCCCCGCGCTTCAGAATCCGCCCGTCCACCACCACCGTATCGACGTCCGCCTCCTCCGCCGCCTCCACCAGCATGTGCGAAGGATCCGTGAACACCCCCATCGTAGGATTCCGCGTCGAAACCAAAATCAAATCCGCCCGCTTGCCCGGTTTAAGCGACCCGATGCGCGCATCCAACCCCATCGACCGCGCCCCCATGATCGTGCCCACCTCCAGCACGCGCCGAGCCGTCATCTTGAATTCATCCTGCGCCCGCGCGTTTTCAGTATTTCGCAGCAGCTTCAGCACGCCGAACAAATTGGCATTGCCCGTGAGATCCACCGTATCCACAGAAATCCCCAGCGGCACCCCCGCATCCAAAAACTGCCCAGCGTTGACGATCCCATAGCCGATCCGCAGCTCCGACCCCGGCGAAACGCTCACCGTAGCCCCCGCCTCCGCCACCATGCGGACCTCGGTCGGCGTAGCCCACACCGCATGAATCAACTGCACGTCCTTCCCCAAAAACCCGGCTTTGCCATGAGCCTCAATCTGCCCGATCGTCGGCTGCGTAGAACTGATGTGCACCGAAATCGGAATCCCCAGCCGCCGCGCCGCGTCGAACTCCGCTCGCGAAACCGCCGGAGAATTGCCCAGTCCCCGCCAAGCCAGCCCCAACTCAAACAAGCCGCCCGACAGCGCTGCCCAATTCGTATGCAGCTTTTCCAGATCCGCGATGTTGACGCTCTCCGTCGGGGGTTGCCCAGGAAACGACCCGTACGACCACCGCCCCCGCAGCCCCGACTCGCGCAACGCCCGAATATCCTGCTCCGCATAGGCAAACCCGCGCACGTTGTGGCACCAGTTATGAACCGTAGTCGTGCCCGCGTTGATCGCCTCCAGAGCCGCCAGTCGCGTCCCCTGGTACATGTCATCGGCCGTCATGACCTTCCCGTAGCGATCGCGCCGTTCGAAATACCCCTCGCCCTTCACATCCCCCGCAAAGCTCCGCAGCAGCGAATTCCACATGTGCCAATGCGTATCCACCAACCCCGGCAGCGCGATCATCCCGCGCCCGTCGATCACCTCCGCCCCCGGAGCCTTCAGATTCTTCCCGACCGCCACAATCTCCCCGCCGCGCACGTGCACCGACCCGCCCGGGATGTCCGCCATCCCCGGCTCCATAGTCATCACGTAAGCATCGCGAATCAGAAATCTCGCGCCGCGCCTGGTTGTGCCCTCGCCACCCAGCCAGCAGCGCCGAAAGCCGCCGAAGTTTTTAAAAATGTGCGCCGGTTCATATATGAGAGATATTCTCACGGATCAAGTTGCGAAGTTCTTCGGCGGCAGGATGCTCCTGCCCCGGCCACAGAATCCGCGTCTTCGGCATGAAGATAATCGAAGTGCCGAACCCCAGGTCACGATCCAAGGTAACCGTGATCTGCCGCGTGCTAACCCAGCGGCTCCCGGAAACCTGCACGATGTCCCGCCATGGCACTCTGATCTCCCGCGCAAAGTTCGAAACCACCAGCCCATCCGCGTCCACGGCCACTTTCTTCAGCCGCATGTAATACCAATAAACACTAACCGCCACCATCACGATCAATGGAAAGATGAAAGGCCAGATCCCGCGCCCACCGGCTGCGGCGCCAAACGTCATCATCCCCACAATGACGAAAGGAAGAATGAATTTAACAGTGAAAGTCTGCGCGGATGAAATAACGCGCGGCACTCACAGCTTCTCTTTGAACATCCGGTTGACCACTGCCGGATCCGCCTGCCCGCGGCTGGCCTTCATGACCTGCCCCACCAGAAATCCAATCACCTGCTGCTTCCCGCCCTTATACTGCTCAACTTGCTTAGGGTTCGCCGCAATCACCTCATCGATGATCTTGCCCAGCGCCCCTTCGTCGCTAATCGACTCCACCCCCTCGCGCTTCACAATCACCTCGGGAGCCTCATCCGCCACCGCCATCTTCGGAAAAATATCTTTAGCGATCTTCCCGTTGATCTTCCCCTGCGCGATCAATGCGACCAGTTGCCCCAGATGCTCAGCCGAAACCGGCGAGTTCTCAATCTCCCGATTCTCCTGTTTGAGAAGCGCCGACAAATCCCCCATCACCCAATTCGCCGCCGCCCGCGCATCCCCGCCCGCCGCCACAACTTTTTCAAAGTACTCACTCATCGCCCGAGTAGCAGTAAGCACCTCAGCGTCATACTCGCGCAGCCCCAAGTCATCAATGAAGCGCTTCCGCCGCGAAGCCGGCAACTCCGGCATCCGCTCCCGCACGCTCTCGCGCCACGTATCGCTGATCCGCAGCGGCACCAGATCCGGCTCCGGGAAATAACGGTAATCATGCGCATGCTCCTTGCTGCGCATGCTGATAGTCTCGTCCGTGTCCGGATTATACAGACGAGTCTCCTGCACCACCCGCCCGCCGCCCTCAATCAACGCGACCTGCCGCGCGATCTCATGATCCAGCGCCATCCGCAGAAATTTAAAGCTATTCAAGTTCTTGACTTCCGCTTTAGTCCCGAACTTCTCCGCGCCGCGCAGCCGCACGCTGACGTTAGCGTCGCACCGCAGATGCCCCTTCTCCATATCGCAAGTCGAGACATCCAGATACTGCATCACCTGCTTAATCTCAGTAAGGTAAGCGTAAGCCTCTGCGGACGACCGCATATCCGGCTCACTAACAATCTCAATCAGCGGCGTCCCACTGCGATTCAAATCCACATAAGTGTACTTATCGGAATCCTTAAACCCGTCGTGAATACTCTTCCCCGCGTCATCCTCCATATGCACGCGAGTAACCCCAATCCGCTTGCTAACGCCGTCCACAATCACATCGACAAACCCATGCTCCGCCAGCGGCTGGTCATATTGAGAGATCTGGTACCCCTTAGGCAAATCCGGATAAAAGTAATTCTTCCGCGCAAAAATCGATTTCGGATTGATCGTGCAATGCAGCGCCAGCCCCGCCTCAATAGCCAGTTCGACCGCATGACGATTGAGCACCGGCAGCGCCCCCGGCAGCCCCAAACAAACCGGACAGACATGGGTGTTCGGCGCAGCCCCAAACCCCGTAGGACACCCACAAAAAATCTTAGTGCGCGTAGCTAGCTGCACATGGACCTCAAGCCCAATCACAGCCTCATACTTAGCAATCAATCCGCAGTAGCCAGCGCCGAAACCCCAGAAGCCATATCGAAAATTATAAAGTACTGTGGGGCGGGCCTCCGGCCCGCAGCCGGCCTCCAGGCCGGCTCCCTCACTGCCCCAAAAACTTCTCGATCTTCTCCACCGTCCCCTCGGCATATTTCAAATTGTTCCGCGCCCCTTCCACGTCACCGCTCTGCAACGAAGCCCGCGCCTCCATCAACACATAATCCAACCGGATCGAAGCCGCTTTAATATCCCCCCGCAACCCCAACCCCTGCTGCTCCACGCCCTGCTCGATCGACCGCACCCCCGCCTGCGCCGCCGCCGCCCGAATCGCCATCCGGTTGATCTTATCCCGCAGCTCCTTCAATTCCGGAGAAGCCGTAGCCGCAGTAACCGGTTGCGCCGCGGGAGGTGGCGGAGCCGCCTGCGCCTGCTGAACCTGGTTGCACCGGCACCGCCTGCGCTACTTGTTGCGCCGGGGCTACTTGTTGCGCCGGGGCCGCCGCCTGCACCGGAATCGCCGCACGCACGGGAGCCGCCGTTCGTGGAATCGGCCGGCTCGCTTGCACCGCGGCAGCCACAGTGACTGGCGCAGGCACAGGCGTCGCTTCCGCCGCAGGCGCCGCAGCCGCAACCGGTTCAGGAGACGCGGAAGCCGCCGGAGTAACTTCAGGCGTCGCAACTGGAGCGGCAGCGGGAGTAGCAGCCACCGGAGCCGCCGTCACCCCCTGCGCATCCGATTTCCCGCCGCGCATCAACTTTGGCCCTTCAATCACCGCCCCAATCAACACCGCCAGCGTCAACACCGACCCCAAAGCCATATACAGCCCCCGCCTGCTCCGCGGAGCCTCCGCCGGCACCACCCAAGGCGCCGCCGCGGGTGTCGCACTCGCCGCCGTCATCGGAGCCGTCGGCGGCAATGGCAACGGCGGCGGCATCACAGTAGCCGCCGGAACCGCTACCGGAATCGGCACCGCCACCGGCGTCATCGTCCGCGTCGGTGACACCGCCGCCGGAAACGCATGCGCCAGCGCCGCCCGAAACGCCTCTGCCTTCTGAAACCGCGCCGCCGGATCCTTCTCAATCGCCATCAAAATAATGTCGCTCAACCCCGACGGAATCCCCGGAATCACCTCAATCGGAGCCATCGGAGCCTGCTGCAAATGCGCCGACATGATCTGAAAATCGCTATCCCCGCCAAACGGCCGCCGCCCCGTCACCATCTCATACATCGTGATGCCCAGCGAATATAAATCCGACCGCCCGTCCGGATCGCTCCCCTTAATCTGCTCCGGCGACATATAGAACAAGGACCCGACGGTGCTCCCCGTCTGCGTCAGCCGCTTGTCCGCCTGCACCCGCGCGATCCCGAAATCCATCAGTTTGATGTGCCCGTCCGCCGCCAGCATCAGGTTCGCCGGTTTGATATCGCGATGAATCACCCCGCGTGCGTGCGCATAAGCCAGCGCATCCAGCACCTGCGCGGAATACGCAGCCGCGGCGCTAGGCGGCAGCGGACCCCTTTGCAGAATCTGTGACAGTGATGTCCCGTCCACAAACTCCATCACCATCACCAACTGGTTGTTGATCTTCATCGCCGTATGCAGCTTCGCGATGTTTGGATGATCCAGCGTGGCCTGCACCTTAATCTCATTCAGAAACCGGTCCGCCAGCCCCGGATCGCCCTCCAGATTCGGCAGCAGCACCTTCATGGCCTCGATACGGTCCGAAAGAACGTTGCGGACCTTATAGACTTGCCCCATCCCGCCGGCCCCCAGGACCTGCACAATCTCATAGTCCCCGATGCGCTCGCCGATGTTCATGATTGCCCTCCTCCGGGATTCATGCTTCTCATCAAATGATATACGCGCGAAACCCCAAAAAACAGGCGGGGCCCCCAAATGACGCTTCTATCGGCTCCTTTACGCATTGTTCTTATAGGAAGGAGGTCCCTTGACACGGTACCCTAGCGCCTACATACTGTTGTCAATACTAGGCAAAGAGCGTGGGTGTGCCGGCCTAGTGTGCACTGCCGGCCCAGCCGAATAATCAGTAGCGCTCGTGGCACTTATTTAGTTGGAGGAATCTTTTGATGAAACTCGTTTCACTCGCATCGCTTAGCCTTATTGCGATGGGCCTTATCGCGATGGGAGCCCTGGCGCAGACCCCTGCGGCCGCTCCCAAGCCCGCTGCGGCGGCTGCGCCCAAACCTGCGGCAGCCAAACCCGCCGCGGCTTCGCCCGTGGATTCCGTAATCCAGTCCGTGAAAGCCGGCCTATCGGAGAGCCTGATCATCCGTACTTTGAAACGGGACAATAAGCCCATCGACCTTACGCCGGCCGATCTGGTGAAACTCAAGAACGCCGGCGTCTCCGAGAACATCATCAACGTGATGCTCGATCCGTCCAGCGCTCCCGCCCCCGCGGCGGCCGCGGCTCCAGCCGCTGCTGCTCCACCGCCGCCCCCCGCGCCCGAGCCGGCCCCCGTAGCCGTCTCCGCGCCGCCGCCGGCCGCGCCTACCGCCGCCCAGCTCCAGGCCCAGAAGAAGCGCGTGATCGTCGACGAATTCGATTACTCCACCGTGAAGACCCAAGTCCAAGCCGTCTTCGCCACGCAACAGGATATCGGCAAAGGCATCCGCGCCATGCTGATCAAGCGCATCGCCGACGCCAACAACTTAGTGGTAGTCGAACGCGCCAAAATCCAAAACATCATGAAGGAGCAGGACTTCAACGCCAGCAACCGCGTGAAGCAAGGCAGCGGCGCCCGCGTCGGCAATATCTCCGGAGCCGACGCCATGCTCTCCGGCGACATCGTGGTCTTTGGCCGCGACGATAAAAAGCGCAGCGTCAAAGGCGGCGGCCTCTTCGGCAGCGTCATCGGCGGCATCGCCGCCAGCAAGAACGAAGACAAAGCCGTCGTCGTGATCGATTACCGCCTGATCGACGCTGAAACCTCCGAAGTCATCGCCACCGGTGAAGCCAAAGGCGAATCCGTCCGCAAAGGCAACGCCCTCGGAGCCATCGGCGGCGCACTCGGCAAAGGCGTAGCCGGCGTGCAGGTCGACATGACCAGCTCCAATTTCGCGCAGACCATCATCGGTGAAGCCACGCAGGATTGCGTCAACAAACTCGCCGACATCTTGAAAGAACAGTCCGCCAACATGAAGAAGACCGTGCGCGCGGTCGAAACCTCGGTAGCCGACGTCAACGGCAATACGCTGGTGATCGCCGCCGGCGGCAATGACGGCGTCAACGTCGGCGAAGTCTTCGAGGTCCTGCAAGTAGTCCGCGAAGTCAAGGACCCCACCACCAAAGAAGTGCTCGACCGCATCACCAATAAAGTCGGTGAGATGACCATCACCAGTGTCCGCGACAAAATCGCCACTGGCACGTACTCAGGATCGCCCGCGAAAGTAGGCTACCTGGCCCGCAAGAAAATTTAACCACCGTTCGGAGGACACCATGAAATTTCGACTACTAACAGCGCTGCTAGCCTGCGCCGCCCTTGCGCCCGCGCAAAAGAAAGCCATGATTGTCGATGAATTCGACTATTCTGCCGTCATGACTTCCGTCCAGGCCATCTTCGGTACGCAAGCGAACATCGGCCAAGGCATCCAGGCCATGCTGGTGAAACGCGTAGCCGAAGGCGGCAAGTTCACCGTCGTCGAGCGCAAAAAAATTGCAAACGTAATGAAGGAACAGGATTTTAACGCCAGCAACCGCGTAAAACAAGGTTCCGGCGCGCGCGTAGGCCAAATCCGCGGAGCCGATCTCACGCTCGCGGGCGACATCGTAGTCTTCGGCCGCGATGATCGCAAAACCAGCGCCGGCGTAGGCGCGGGTGTCTTCGGAGCCGGCGGCGGCGCCATCGGCGGATCCAAAGGCGAGTTCAAAGCCGTCGTCGTTCTCGACTACCGCATCATCGACGAAGAGACCAGCGAAATTGTCGGCAGCGGCGAAGCCCGCGGCGAATCCAAACGCACCAGCAAGAGTTTCGGAGCCGCCATGTTCGCCGGCGGCGTCTTCGCCGGCGGCGGTTTCAACATGACCAGCGCCAACTTCGGCGAAACCATCATCGGTGAAGCCACCATGGATGCCGTGAACAAACTAGCCGCCAACATCAACTCCGCCGACCTCACCGGCGGCGCCGAAGGCCGCGAAAACGATCTCGACGCCAAAGTAGCCGACGTCAGCGGCGCCAGCATCACCATCAACGCCGGCAGCGCAGCGGGCCTCCGCGTAGGCCAAACCTTCACCATCTATCACAAGGGCAAAGAAATCAAAGACCCCTCCACCGGCGAAGTGCTGGACGTCCAAACCACCCCGCTAGGAACGCTGACCATCACCGTAGTGCGCGACAAAATAGCGGTCGGCAACTACGCCGGCGGCGGCACGCCCGTAGTCGGCGACATCGTTCGAAAGTAACCATGAAACCCGCAGCACTCGCGCTCTTGACCGCCCTCTGCGCCCACGCCCAAATCCCCGGCCCCCGCTGGTACCGCAGCGCCACCGGCATGCTCGGAGTCCCCGCCGCCAACGCCGACTATCGCGAACTCCAACGCATGGAACGCTACCTCACCTTCGGCGTCCCCTACTGCACCGGATTAGCCGCCGCCCAATACGCCGCGAACATGGCCATAGCGCGCAACATGTCGTCGTATCTGGCAACCGTCGGCACCACCGCCACTGACCCGCAAGCGCGCATGTACGCCCTCCGCTTAGCGACAGAGTTCAACTCCTTCCCCTGCGCCTACCCCGGAAAACAATTGCCGGTCGTCGAACCCCCGCCGCCCAAGCCCGGCGATCCCCCCTTCCGCTTGGTCTCCCCCAATCTAGGCAAGGTCCCCGACGCCGAACAGGAAATGGCCGCCGACCTCACCGTCCGCTACGACACCGACGTAGCCCGCTCCGCCGCCGCCTGGACCAACGCCGAAAAACTGCGCCTCAGCTTAGTCCAACGCGGCATGACGCTCAACGCCCAAACCCAAGGAGCGGTGCTTCGCCTGCAACCCCTCTACGACGATGCAGCCAACGCTTTAAAAGCGCATAATTGGGAAGAAGCGCTGTCGAACCTGCAGGCCGCCGAAGCCACCACGCAAAAAATCGAGGCGACCGTAGGAAAGTAATTCGCAGCCCCCAGTTCGAAGGAGTCAGCCAGCATGAGCCCTCGCAGCCTCTCAGCCGCAGCCCTAGCATTCGTTTTCCTGTAGTCCCCGCGTCCGCCCAAGCAGCCAAAACCCATCCCGACCTCCAAGGCTACTGGACCAACGCCACCTTCACCCCGCTAGAGCGCCCCGCCGAACTAGCCAACAAAGAATTCTTCACCAAAGAAGAAGCCGCCGAGTTCGACCGCAAACGCCTCGAGCGCGAAAACGCCCAGTCGAAAGAAGACATCCACTACGACAACGCCCTCTGGCAAACCGAAACTTGGGGCCGCGTAGAAAGCCGCCGCACGTCGATCGTCTTCGACCCTCCCAACGGCCGGCTCCCCGAGCTCAGCCCCGAAGGCAAGATGCAAGCGACAGCCAAAGCCGAAGCCGCCCGCCGCCGGGCCTCCGCCGACAGCGCCCAAGACCGCAGCCTGGCCGAACGCTGCATCACCTGGGGCAATGAAGGACCGCCCATGCTAGGCTCCACCTACAACGCCAACATGCAGATCGTCGAAACCGCGAACCTGCTGGTAATCGCCCACGAAATCGGCCACGCTAACCGCCTAATCCCCCTAGACGGCCATCCCCATCTAGCGCCCTCCGTCCACCAACTAGGCGGCGACTCCAGAGGCCACTGGGAAGGCGACACCCTGGTAGTAGACAGCACCAATTTCAACGACCAAACCAATTTCCGCGGCCCCCCGTCACAGGCCAGACAAGACATCTTCTCCGACGCGAACCTACATGTGGTAGAACGCTTCACCCTAACCTCCCCCAACACCATCACCTACCGCTTCACCGTGACCGACCCCACAGTCTGGACCAAACCCTGGTCCGGCGAGTTACTAATGAACCGCACCAAGGGCCCCATCTACGAATACGCCTGCCACGAAGGCAACTACGGCCTAGCCAACATCCTAGCCGGAGCCCGCGCCGCCGAAAAATCCGCCGCG
>CAVXEM010000039.1:0-28002 GCA_963760575.1 Bryobacterales bacterium | reverse complement strand
AAGACTGCGACCCAAGGTTCGCGATAATCCCGTGGGTGCTCAGTCTCGACTCCATCTAGTGCACGTAGAAGCGCCTGCGATGGAAGTCCGTAATCCAAATAATGCGCGATGACCTGATTCGCCTGATTAGGTCTGGCGTAAAAGCGTTGGATGCTCTCCGATCTTCCATCGATAAGAACACCGATGCTGCACAGATGCAGCGCAGCAGGGCAGATAGCACCAGCGATCTAACAACCATAACAACAGTCCAGCCTGAAATTACCTTGCCACCAGCAGTGCAGGGTTACTATGAAGCCGAACAGCGCGAACGTCCAAGCAAGAATCGGTGGGAGCGGGCAAAACGATTCATAGAGACGGTCGCCTTCTTGGCTGCTCTAGCTGCCGCCTTTTTTACATACAAAACCTTAAAACAAGTCCAGAGGCAGGCCGACGCCGCGCAAGCTCAAGTCGAGATTATGAGAAACAGCCAGAGCGCTCCGTGGGTAGGCTTGGAACAAAACAGCGTCCTGCCGATCAATTCTCCGCAATACGCGTGGTCTCCAGCGCTCAGTTATCCGACGATCTACGTTACCCTCCAGTACTCTATAAAGAACTTCGGAAACGCACCAGCATTCCGCGTCGATAGTTTTTCTACCTTTCCTCCTGTCACTGATCCCGGACCAGTTGGAGGGCCCGACTTCCCGGACCCCTGTGTTATGGCCGAAACGCGCCAGGCTGCATCCGAAAAGGTTCAACTTGGACAAGTCATATTCCCCGGGGCAGCAATACCGATCGAATTTGGCACCAATCTGAGTGCCGATCCCCAAAAGTTGAAAACGCTCAAGCGTGTGTGGATAAACTTTTGCATCGCCTATCAAGACTCGGACAAGACCCGATGGCATCATTCCAAATTCACGTTCATTAGCAGGCCAGCGGATGGGCAGATAGTAACGTTCCCCCAACATCCAGGGTGGTCTTACTTGCCATTCACAGGAGTCAATCTGATAGCAGCGAGCGCTAACTAATTGGAGGGGATTCCTCGGAAGCCGCCGTGATAGAGTGGGCCCCAATGAGACGTAAATTAATTCCGCTAATAGCCGTCTGCGCAATCACCGCTCTAGCCCAATCGAAACGCTCCGCCGATGAAGCAGCGATCCGCCAGCGCTTAGCCACCTACACCGAAGCGCGCAATCACAGCGACGCCCACGCAGAAGCCCTCTGCTACACCGAAGACGGCGACTTCCGAGCCTCCGGCCCACCCAGCCGCGGCCGCGCCGAAATCGAAAAAGCCCTCGCCGTATCCGCTCCCGGTTACACCTTCTCCTTGACCGTCGAGGCCATAAGGTTTCTGGATTCAAACGTAGCCATCGCCGACACCCACGTAGTCGCCGGCCCGCCCGAACACAAGATCGATATGCTGGGCTCCTACGTCATGGTGAAGCAGGGCAGCGCCTGGTTGATCGGAGCCGCCCGAATCGCGCGGACTCCAGCGCCGTAGTCCAACTCGGCGATCGTACATATCTAGAATGTTTTGAGTATTTATCCTCCCGGCATAACTTCCCTAACTTCGCCATCTGCGGCAGCTCACCTGTACGCGTCCTTTCTATCCAGAACACGTTCGATCTTGAGACAATCGCCGTGGTCGCGGAAAAAGACCCGGTGATCCTGCGCGCGCAGGCGAATCAGCGGCGGAGTGACGCCCTTCAGTTGCTTGGTGGCGCCTTCACCCGTGAAGACATAGCGCCCCAGCGTTTTGAGAATTTGAATGGCGATGGGCTGCTCAATCGCGCGGATATCGGCCTTAGCCTGGCCGGTCCAAACGATGCGTTTGGCCATTACCGCTCGCGGCTTATCTTTTCCCAATCGGCCATCGTGAGGCCAACTTCGGCGAGCACCTGTTCATGAGGAATAGGCTCGTTGTGCTTGCTCCATTCGTCGGCCTCGGCGATGGCCTTCGCTTCGGCAGGGCTGAGGGTGTCGCTGTCCTCCCCGCGCGAAACCATCGTCTCCAGCAGATGAACCACGGCGGCGAGCTGGCCCGGACCCAGGCGTTCCAGCAGTTCCACGGCGTGCTGCTTGTCGCTCATATACGGAATGGTACCGTATTCTTTCGAGGAAATACCGTCTCCTCTAACTGCCCACCCTCCCGAATCTGTTACCATTTGGTCATATGAACACGCTCTCCGCCGCTGGTGGTTTTACCGCTCGATGAATCCACGAGGATTTGCACCCCGCCGGCCGAGGATCCGCGAAAACGTCAACGAAGCCATTCGCGCGCGTGAAGTGCGCGCCGTTTTCCCCGATGGCTCCGTTGAAGTCATGCCCACGCTAGCCGCCGTGCGCCGCGCTCAGGAATTAGGCCTCGACCTCATCCTGATCGCCCCCACCGCCGAGCCCCCCGTCGCCAAAGCGATGGACTACGGCCAGTGGCAGTACGAAAACAAAAAGAAGCAGCACGAAGCCAAACGCAAACAGCACATCATCCAGGTGAAGGAGCTCAAGTTCCGCCCCAACACCGATGACCACGATTACGATTTCAAAAAGAACCACGCCATCCGCTTCCTCCAGGAAGGCAACCGCGTGAAAGCCATCGTGCAATTCCGCGGACGCGAAATCGCCCACACCGACCTCGGCCGCAAACTGCTCATCCGCTTCGCCGCCGATCTCACCCAGTACGGCGCCGTCGAAGGCACCCCGCGCCTCGAAGGCCGCAACGCCCACGTCATGATCAGCCCCGTGAAAGTGGTTCCCCCGGCGAAAGAGAAATCGGAGAAGCCGGAGAAACCCAAAGCCCCGTCACCCGACGGCGGCGAGCCGCAAACCTAACATCCGCGCGGCCAAGCCTCCGTTAGCGCCAGTCATCGCGGTCGTGATGGTCCCCGTGCCAGCCATGCCGGTAATCGCGGTCATAACGATAACCCGCGACCATAGCGGTAATCGCGCCCATAGCCATAGCCGCCGTAAGCGGCGCAACCGCTAATCATCAAGGTTGCGGCCAGCAGACCCAAACCAATCCAACGTCTCATCGTATGCCCCTTTCTAATCGGTCTTCAAAGTCTTAACGCCAGCGCCCATCGCGCCAGTGATAGCGATCGCCGCGATGCTCCCAGCGCCCGGCTTCCCAACGATGCCGCCCGCGCGGAGGCCGTTCCCAGCGCCCGCCAATCCACGTGTAATCGTTGCCGCGATAACCCCAATACCCATTGATCCACACATACCCCGGCCCCGGAGCCGGCCCGTAAGTCTCCACACGAATCGGAGGAGGCGCCGTCCGCGCATAAATCCCCACATATCCGGGCCCACCGCAAGCCACTGTTGTAAGAGTTGCCGCCACCACACCGAACAGCATCCAGCGTTTCATAAAACGCCTCCTGCTATTTAGAGGTGGCGACTGAACCGCAGGTTGCGCTGTTAGTTATGTGTTGAGCGGAATTAATGTGAAACGTTTTCGAGTGCCGGAGCGTCGCTAGGCGCGAGCACCCGTTCGGCCATGGCACGCTTCAGTTCTTTAATGCCATCGCCCGTAACGCTCGAAATCTTGAAGAACGGCATCCCGCGTTTCTTCGCGAGCCGTTGCAGCGCCGCCACCCGCTTCGGATCCTGCGCCGCGTCCATCTTGGTAGCCACCACGATCATCGGCTTAGCCGCCAGATCGTCCGAGAAACTAGCCAGCTCCGCCAAAATCACTTCGAAGTCATGCACCGGATCGCGCCCCGTGTCGGAGACATCCACCAGATGCGCCAGCAACCGCGTCCGCTCCACATGCCGCAGAAACTGAATCCCGAGCCCATGCCCCTCATGCGCCCCTTCAATCAACCCCGGAATATCCGCGACCACAAAAGTCCGCTGGTCGTCCGTCGACACCACACCCAAATTCGGCACCAGCGTCGTAAACGGATAATCCGCAATCTTCGGTTTCGCCGCCGAAATCCGCGAGATCAAAGTGGACTTCCCCGCATTCGGAAATCCCACCAGCCCCACATCCGCCAGCAGCTTCAACTCCAGCCGCAGCCGCCGCTCCTCGCCCGGCTTCCCGTCCTCGTGCTCCGTAGGAGTCTGATGCGTAGAAGTAGCAAACCGCGCATTCCCGCGCCCCCCACGCCCGCCCTTAGCGACGATGAACCGATCCCCCGCAGTAGTGAAATCGTGCAGCAGTTCCCCAGTGTCCGCGTCATAGACGACAGTCCCCACCGGCGTAGCCAGCTCGATCGAGTGCCCGTTATGCCCCGTCTTATCCGACCCCTCGCCATGCCGTCCGCGCTGGGCCTTATGCTCCGGATTAAAACGAAAATGCAGCAGAGTGTTGTGATGCTCGCGTAGCAACCATCACAACATCCCCGCCGCGCCCGCCATCCCCGCCGCTAGGACCGCCCCGAGGCACAAACTTCTCGCGCCGGAACGCAAGACAGCCGTTGCCTCCGTCCCCCGCCTTGACGGAAATGATGACCTCGTCTATAAACAACATGGAAAAATCCCGCGCCCGGACGAGCGCAGCCTAGAAGAAACTATTCCGCAGCCACGATGCTGACGAACTTCCCCATCCGCCCGCGATCGCGAAATTCAATCACGCCCGTGACCTTTGCGAACAAGGTATCGTCCTTGCCGATGCCCACGTTCACGCCCGGCTTGATCTTCGTGCCCCGCTGCCGCACAATGATCGACCCGCCCGGCACAAACTGCCCGCCAAACGCCTTCACGCCCAACCGCTGCGCATTAGAATCGCGACCGTTCTTAGAACTACCTAACCCTTTTTTATGTGCCATGACGATTCCCTACTACGCGATCTCGTTAATCTGCACGCGCGTATAATTCTGCCGGTGCCCTTGTGTCCGCCGGTACTGCTTCTTGCGCTTGAACTTGAAGACGATAGTCTTAGCGTCCCGGTCATGCTCCGTAATCGTGCCCCGGACCACCGCGCGCGCCGCCGCCTCCCCGGTTCTCACCTGGCCATCGACCACCACCGCCAGCACCCGGTTAAACTCCACCTGCGCCCCGACCTCACCGGCCAAGGTTTCCAGCTGCACCGTCTCACCCGGAGTAACCCGATACTGCTTCCCACCGTTTTCAATCACTGCGTACATACGAATTCTCTTTCTCTAACCAATTGATTCGTCCCCCGCCCCGCACACTCTCTACCGCGCCAGGGCAGGAAGCCAGAACTTTTAGTGTACTACAGCTGGCGCGATTCGTAGGATCGTTGGTCGCAGATCAGCATGATAGTCCTGCACGATAACTTATGCGCTGTGAGCCACTTCGATAGTCCGTGCGACTGACCTTTGATCATTCGCGAACGACTGACCGAGTCTGGTGCATATTCAACGAAGTCTGGGGCATGTGTGATGAGTACGAAGAACTTGTGCGGTCCGATAGCCTCCGATGAAGTTTCTCATCAGGATTGGCGGCACGGAATTGCACCGAAGTGCCCATGCCAGTTGATCAACAGCATGAGAGCCGCTTGTTCGAACATCGTCTGGCGAATGCTACGTGGATAGCCATACCGGCGATGGTTTCCGAGGGCAGGAATTGCTCTTGCTACGCGATGAGGAAGTATGAGATTCCTCTATCGTGCGCAGCTCAGGATCTCGTTCGAACATCGCATCTACTCGACTATCTAGTCGGCCGCGGCTCGACTTGTATCATATGAATCACTGCGTGGGTCGAGATTCACGCATGCAGATAGTTGCTCGAACCAGCTTGTAGAACGACCTTAGTATCGCTTAAACGACGCGACGGAACTAGTCGCAACGCGCCTGTGCGTCGCGACATTCAATCCACTAGTGTCAGACTGCCGTACATGTGGCGATCGTACAGATCAACTCGCAAGTCCAGTTAACTTCCCGTCTATCGCCACCATGTGCCGATCCGGCAAACTCGTCCGCGGGCGAATCCGCTACTTGCCAGCGATTCGTCGGCGAAGTTTGAAGTGGTGTCCTCTGCCAAGGTTCCTGATCCACGTACGTCCGCGGCAATCATCTGAAAGACGCCTTCCAGTTCCGCCAGCGCTTCTTCGCGGCGATCCTGCCATGAGCGCATAGCAACCTGGAATCGCAGCACTTCCGCCACCCAACCATCAGGTTGATTGCGGTAAAGCACCATCTTGTAATTATCCAGCGTCATGTCTGCTTTGACTCTACTCAAGACGGCCACCACCTGCTGCCGCGTAATCCCCGGATACAGCGCCAGAAACTGATCAATCGTTTCCCCGCCCTCCAGAAAATCAATCAAACTCTGCACCGGCACCCGCGTCCCGCGAAAGCAAGGAGTCCCGCTCATCCGCTGCGGACTCACCCACACCGCCTCATCCAGCCGCGCCTTTTGCTCCGCCGTCACCACTCCAGTCTATCAGTGAGCGCCCTCATCCCCCCACCACCTCCAAAAACGCCTGCGCCGCATGACTCAGCACCCGCCTCGCCGGATACACCAACCGGATCTTCCGATCCACATCCATCTCCGTAACCTTAACCTCGCGCAGCATCCCCTGCCGAATCTCCTCGTCCACGCACATCCGCGGCAAAAACGCCACGCCCTCATTCCGCTGCACCATCTTGCGAATCGCCTCAATCGTAGGCATCTCCAGATCCATATGCAGAGGCACCTTATGCCTCTGAAATTCCCGCAGCACCACCGCCCGGTAAGGAGACACCACGTTATGCGCGATAAACTGCTCCTCGCCCAAATCCGTAATCGAAACCTCGACCGCCCCCGCCAACCGGTGCTCCGGCGAAACAATGAACGCCAGATGATCCTGATAGATCACCTTCGAAACCAGCCGCTCGTCCTCCGGATCGTAAGTCAGAATCCCCAACTCCAAATCCCCATCGATCAACTCCGCCGGAATCTTGCTAGACAAACTCCGCCGGATCTGCACTTTGATCTTCGGAAACCGCCGCCGATACCGCTCAATGTGATCCAGCAAATACAACGTAGACGACTCATTCGCCCCAATCGTCAGCCGACCCGCCGACTTGTCCCGCATCTCCGCCAGCGCATTCTCCAGCTCCCCCTGCAGATTCTCAAACCGCCGAGCGTAGTCCAGCACCACCTTCCCCGCATCCGTCAGCAACAAATCCTTAGCTGACCGGTCAATCAACCGCTCCCCCAACTCCAACTCCAACCGCTGCACAGACAAAGAGATAGCCGGCTGCGTCCGCAACAGCTTCTCCGCCGCCCGCGAGAAACTCTTCTCCGTCGCCACCGTCAAAAAGACGCGTAATGGGTGCAATTCCATTTGCGATAATTATACTACCTGCGAACATTATCAATTTGCCAAATTTCACCCGACCGCAGCATAATCTGAATAGAGGGACCCCATGGCCGAACGAATCTATATCTTCGACACCACTCTCCGCGACGGCGAGCAATCCCCCGGTTGCAGCATGACCGTGCCCGAAAAACTCAAAATGGCCGCCAAGCTAGTCGACCTGGGCGTGGATATCCTCGAAGCCGGCTTCCCCATAGCCTCCGATGGCGACTTCGAAGCCGTAGGCGCCGTAGCCCGCGAGTTCCCCTGGGTAAACGTAGCCGCCCTCGCCCGCTCCAACAAATTGGATGTCGAACGCGCCGCCCAATCTCTCAAACACGCCAAGCGCCCCCGCATCCACACCTTCATCGCGACCAGCGACATCCACCTGAAGTACAAACTGAAAAAATCCCGCCAGCAAGTCTTGGATGAAGCCGTAGCCGCCGTAACTCTAGCCCGCTCCTATGTAGAAGACGTAGAGTTCTCCGCCGAAGACGCCACCCGCACCGACTGGGATTACCTGGAAGAAGTTTCCAAAGCCGTAGTAGCCGCCGGAGCCCGCACCGTAAACCTGCCCGACACCGTAGGCTTCTCCGTCCCCGACGAATACGGCGCCCTGATCGCCCGCATGTCAAAGGCTCTAGGCAACACCGCCGTAGTAAGCGTCCACTGCCACGACGATCTCGGCCTGGCCGTAGCCAACTCCCTAGCGGCCATCCAAAATGGAGCCCGCCAAGTAGAGTGCACCATCAACGGCATCGGCGAACGCGCCGGCAACGCCGCTCTGGAAGAAATCGTAATGGCGATCAACACCCGCCGCGACCGCTACCCCTACGAAACCAAAATCGTAACCGAACACCTCTACCCCGCGAGCCAATTGCTGACTTCGATCATCACCTTCGGCCCGCAACCCAACAAAGCCATCGTCGGAGAAAACGCCTTCGCCCACGAAGCCGGCATCCACCAGGACGGCTTCCTCAAGGAACGCACCACCTATGAGATCATGGACCCGCACAGCGTCGGCGTCCCCGAAAGCAAACTGATTTTAGGAAAACACAGCGGCCGTCACGCCCTGACGCAGAGATGCCAAACCTTAGGTTTCGATCTCACCCGCGAGCAGCTAGACGCCGTATACCAGCGCTTCACCACGCTGGCCGATCGCAAGAAAGGCATGAGAAACGACGAAATTTCCGCAATAGCGCGCGAAGTGCAGGAAGAAAGCAAAACCGCCCGCGCCACCTAGCGCCGCCCCTGCGAGTCGCAGTTCCGTGCAAAGGTTGCAGCCAGCGCAGCACCGGCAGTCAGCGCCGCAGTAGCAGGCCAGCGCAGCACAGCCAACACAGAACCGCGCGCGCAGCAAGCGGACCAGTAAACTAAAAGAACCCCAACAATGAACCTAAAAATCCTAATCCTCCCCGGCGACGGTATCGGCGTCGAAGTGACCAGTGCGGCCGTAGAAGTCCTCAAAGCCGTAGCCAAAAAATTCGGTCACACTCTTGAACTATCAGAAGGCCTCATCGGCGGCGTAGCCATCCACAAAACCGGCACGCCATTACCTCAAGACACCCTCGATAAAGCCCTAGCAGCCGACGCAACGTTGATGGGAGCCGTAGGCCTCCCCGAATTCGACAACGTCGCCCCCGACAAGCGCCCCGAAAAAGGCTTGCTAGGAATCCGCGCCGCGCTCCAAGTCTTCGCGAACCTGCGCCCCGTGCGCACGTACCCGGAACTAATCGATGCCTCTCCGCTCAAGAACAAAGTGATCGAAGGCACCGACATGATCATCGTGCGCGAGCTAACCGCCGGCCTCTACTACGGAACACCCCGCGGCATCGAAGGCGACCGCGGCTTCAACACCATGTCCTACACCCGCGCCGAAATCGAACGCGTCTCCCACGTAGCCTTCAAACTAGCCCGCAATCGCCGCAAAAAAGCTCACCAGCGTCGACAAGTCCAACGTCCTAGAAACCTCCACCACTCTGGCGCAAAGTAGTCACCGAACTAGCGACCCAATATCCCGACGTCCAACTCGAACACATGTTCGTCGACAACGCCGCCATGCAAATGGTCCTGCGCCCCACCCAGTTCGACGTAATCCTAACCGAAAACACTTTCGGCGACATCTTAAGCGACGTAGGCGGCGTCCTAGCCGGCTCCATCGGCATGCTCCCCTCCGCGTCCCTCGGAGACGAACAAAGGTTTGTACGAACCAGTCCACGGCAGCGCCCCCGACATCACCGGCCAGAACAAAGCCAACCCCTTCGGAGCCATCGGCAGCGTAGCCGCCATGCTCGAATACAGCTTCAGCCTGATGAAAGAAGCCGCTGCCGTCAACGCCGCCGTAGGCAAAGTTCTAGCATCGGGCCGAGTGACAGCAGATCTAAAACCCAAAGGCACCCCCGCCACCACCGATCAGGTAGGCAAAGCAGTCTGTGAGGCATTATGAGTACCCAACCCAATGGCCACCCCCGCACGATAGTCGAAAAGATCTGGGACAACCACGTAGTAACCGCCCAACCCGGCGTCCCCAGTCTCCTCTACATCGATCTCCACCTGTGCCACGAAGTAACCACCCCGCAAGCCTTCCAAACCCTGCGCGACCGTGGCCTAAAAGTCCGCCGTCCCGATCTAACCATCGCGACCATGGACCACTCCACCCCCACCACTCCGCACAACCTGCCCATCCTTGACAAGGTCGGCAAAGCGCAGCTAGACCAGATGGAAAAGAACTGCGCCGACTTCGGCATCCGCCTCTACAATCTGCAGAGCGATAAACAAGGCATCGTCCACGTAATGGGCCCCGAGCAAGGCCTGACGCAACCCGGGATGACGATAGTCTGCGGCGACAGCCATACCGCCACCCACGGAGCCTTCGGAGCCTTAGCATTCGGCATCGGCACCAGCCAAGTAGGCCAGGTCCTAGCCACGCAGTGCCTCCTCCAGCAGCCGTCGAAATCTTATGCCATCCGAGTAGAAGGCAAACTCCAACCCGGCGTAACCGCGAAAGACATCATCCTAGCCGTGATCGCCAAAATCGGCATCGGCGGCGGCACCGAGTGCGTATTCGAATACACCGGCTCCACCATACGCTCCCTCTCCATGGAAGAGCGCATGACCATCTGCAACATGTCGATCGAAGGCGGCGCTCGCGCCGGACTGGTCGCGCCCGACGAGACTACTTACCAGTACATCGCCGGGCGCGACTTTGCCCCGAAGGGCAAAGCCTGGGACGAAGCCCTGGCCCGCTGGCAGCAACTCCCCACCGACGAAGGCGCAACCTACGCGAAAGAACTAACGCTGGACGCCAACACGCTGGAACCCATGGTCACCTTCGGCACCAACCCCGGCATGGGCATCCCCATCTCCGGCCTGATCCCCGACCCCGCAGGCATCTCCGACCCCATCGAGAAATCCGACCTCATCAAGGCCCTAAAGTACATGGACCTCAAACCCGGTGTCCCGCTAAAAGGCCACCCCATCAACGTAGTCTTCGTAGGAAGCTGCACCAACTCCCGCATCTCCGACCTCCGCGCCGCCGCCTCCATCATGAAAGGCCGCAAAGTAAACCCGAAAGTCCGCGTGCTAGTAGTCCCCGGCTCCCAGCAAGTGAAGAAGCAAGCCGAAGCCGAAGGCCTGGACAAAATTTTCCGTGAAGCCGGAGCCGACTTCCGCGAAGCCGGCTGCTCCATGTGCCTGGCCATGAACGGCGATCAACTGGAACCCGGCGAATACGCCGTCTCCACCAGCAACCGCAACTTCGAAGGACGCCAAGGCAAAGGCGGCCGCACGTTCCTGGCGAGCCCCCTAACCGCCGCCGCCAGCGCCATCACCGGCGTAGTCACCGATGTGAGGAGCCTCTAAAATGAAAACCGACCTCAAAGAAAAAACCGCCGTAACCCTGTCCACCAAAACCGTAACCATCGAAAGCAAGACGGTAGCGCTCCCCATCGAAAACATCGACACCGACCAAATCATCCCCGCCCGCTTCCTAAAGACAACCTCCATGGAAGGCCTAGGCGAAAATCTCTTCCTCGATTGGCGCTACCTACCCGACGGCTCCCCCAACCCCGACTTCGCCCTCAACAAACCGTCCGCGAAAGGCGCCGAAATCCTAGTAGCCGGCGATAACTTCGGCTGCGGCAGCTCCCGCGAACACGCCCCCTGGGCCCTAAAACAATACGGATTCAAAGCCATCATCAGCACGAGTTTCGCGGATATCTTCAAAGGCAACGCGCTAAAGAACGGCCTCTTGCCGATCATCATGCCCCCCGACATCCACGCCGAACTCCTGAAGTGGCCGGGGATCGTCTTGAAAATCGACCTGGCAACGCAAACCGTAACCCTAGCCGGAGGCCGCACCGTAGAGTTCCCCATCGACCCCTTCGCGAAACAATGCCTGATCGAAGGCGTCGACGAACTCGGCTACATGCTAAACCAGCAGCCCGCCATAGCCGCCTACGAAGCCAAACACCCCAGCTCCGTAAACACCTTGGCGTAAAAACCTGCTAAATTTGGGGCGCCATGACTCGCTTCTATGCGCGCCTTTGTACGTCGCTGATCTTCGCAGCGTCGCTCTACGCCGACTCCTCGCCACTCAACCTGCGCTGGGCCGACTTGCCCCCCGCAATCACCGGCAAGTCAGTCACCGTGGGCATGAAAGACGGGTCCAGCATGAAGGCCAAGGTCACCTCCGTCGAACCCACAGCCTTGGCCGTCGAAGTCTCCAAGCAAGGCCAAACTTCCATCCCGCGTGAAAAAATCGCCAGCGTCAGCTTCATCGGTATGCACAAACGAGGCCGCATCATCGGCACCACCCTGGGAATCGCCGGCGGACTCTTAGCTGGCAGCCTCGTCGCCGTGGGAGCAAATGGAGGCGCCGGCGTCGGACTGATGGTAGGCATACCGGTCGCCGGATACTTTATCGGCAGGCATGCCGACCGCGAGTTAGTCCGCATCACCATCCTGCCCGATTGAACATCCCCCGCATTTTGAGTTAGATATCGTTTCAACTCCGCACGTTCCCGCGCGCCCCGTGCAGATCATGAAGCATGAAGAAATACATTCGTGAGATTCTGAACGACCTGAAGAAACCAGCCCCGGCAGTTCCCACCGATCTCGACAACCAGACTCTCTCCAAAGATCCCGCCGAGCGCGTGCGCCAGCTAGATCAGCAAGCCCAGAAAAGCGAAGAGCGCCAAAGCTCCAGCTAAGCCGGAGAGCTCTTGCCCAGCATCACCGCCCGCCGCGCCCCGGTAGCGCGCGGCAGATTACTCGCCCGCCCCCGCGCATGTTCATACGCGAGCACCGCAAACGCGATCGCCTCTTTCGCATCCGGATCGACGCCAAAATCCGCCGTGGTCTTGACGTCGATCCCCGGCAGCAACTCGCGAAGCCGCCGCATGATCTGAAGATTGTGCACGCCGCCGCCCGACGCAATCAGCTCGCGCACATCCCTTAGGAATCGCCAGAGCAATCGACTGCACCGTGAATTCCGTAGCCGTAGCAATCAAATCCGGCAGCGCCACCCCGGTAGCGATCAGCCCGTTGACGAATTCACTCCCAAACCGCTCCCGCCCCGTACTCTTCGGAGGCTTAATCGTAAAGTAAGGATCACTCAACATCGCCGTCAACAACCGCGCATGCACCGTCCCACTCTTCGCAATCGCCCCGCCGCGATCATATCTTTGCTTGCCCCCGGTGTGCTGCACCACCAGCGCATCCATCACCATATTCCCCGGCCCCGTATCGAAAGCAATCACGTCCCCAGGTTTCGCCCCCGCCCGCAAAACAGTAATGTTCGCGATCCCGCCAATATTCAGCGCCACACGCCCCCGCGTAGCATGCCGAAAAAGCAGATAGTCGACATAAGGCACCAGCGGAGCCCCCTGCCCTCCCGCAGCCATATCCCGCTCACGAAAATTCGAAATCGTGCGGACACCCGTGCGCTCCGCCACCACCGCCGCCTCCCCAATCTGCAAAGTGCTAGCGACGCGCCGCCCCAAATACTCCACCGGAGCGCCCTCATGAAAGATGGTCTGCCCATGCATCCCGATCAACTCGAGCTTGTGACGCCGCGACGCAGCTTTCACCGCATCCGCATACAATTCCCCCAACAAAAAATGCAGCCGAGCAATAGTAGCCGTGTGCGTCATCGCGTTCGACACCCCCAGCAACGCCTCGCGCACCGCCTTAGGATAAGGAGTCGACGTAAACGCCAGCGGCCGAATCCGCTTCCCCCGAATGTCGACGATCGCCACGTCGATCCCGTCGAGCGAAGTCCCGCTCATCACCCCCGCGACGATCACGACAGTTCCTTCTGCAAATCCGCCAACAATTGCAGCGCCTCAATCGGCCGCAACTCGTCCAACTTCAGCCGCCGGATGCGATCCGCGATCGCCCCATTCACTGGCTCGAACAATTGAATCTGCATCGGCACCCGGAGCCGCCCCCGCCAGCTCTTCAGTCACACTATGCTCCGCCGATTCGTGCGTGACCAGAATCTGCCGAGCCCGCTCGATCACACTCATGGGCAGCGCCGCCAGCCGCGCGACTTCAATCCCATAACTCTTATCAGCAGCCCCCGGCTCCACCCGCCGCAAAAACAAGATCTGATCGCCCGACTCCTTCACCGACACATGCAAATTGCGCACGCCCTCCAGTTGCGAAGCCAACTCCGTCAACTCGTGATAATGCGTAGCAAACAACGTCTTCGCCCGAATGTTCTTTTGGATATGCTCGACGACAGCCCAAGCCAGCGCCAGCCCGTCATATGTTGATGTGCCGCGCCCAATCTCATCCAGCACAATCAAACTCCGCGCCGTGGCAGTGTTCAAGATGACCGCCGTCTCCGTCATCTCGACCATAAACGTCGACCGCCCGCGCGCCAAATTATCCGCCGCGCCGATCCGAGTAAAAACCCGGTCTACGATAGGCAGCAACGCCGACTCCGCCGGAACAAACGACCCCGCCTGCGCCAAGATCACCAGCAGCGCCGTCTGCCGCAAATAAGTCGACTTCCCGCCCATATTCGGCCCCGTAATGACAGCGATAAACTCCGTCTCCGGATGAAAGTAAATGTCGTTGGCAATAAACCTCTGCGCATCCCGTTCCGTCAACTTCTCAATCACCGGATGCCGCCCCGCCACCACCCGCATCTCCCCCGACTCAGAAAACCGCGGCCGAGCATACCGATTCTCCGCCGCCACCTCCGCCAGCGCCACCGTAACATCCAACTCCGCCACCGCCGCCGCCGTATCCTTGATCCGCGAAGCATGCGCACAAGCCATCGCCCGCAGCGTCTCGAAAATCTCCCGCTCCAGCGTCAGAATCTTCTCTTCCGCCTCCAGAATCTTCCCCTCGAGTTCCTTCAACTCCGGAGTAGTAAACCGCTCCGCATTCACCAGCGTCTGCTTCCGCTCATAATCCGCCGGAGCCAAATGCATATTGGCCTTCGAAATCTCCAAATAATATCCAAAGACATTATTGAAGCGAACCTTCAGCGACCCAATCCCCGTCCGCGTCCGCTCCCGAACTTCGATCTGCGCCAAATAAGTTTTGCTGTTCCGCGAAATATCCCGCAACTCGTCGAGCCGCGCATCGAACCCATCCCGAATCGCCCCGCCGTCCGCCAGATTCACCGGCAGCTCATCCGCCAGAGCCGTCAGAATCCCATCGCGAACCTCGCCGATTTCATCCAACCGCCCGTCGATATCCCGCAGCCGCGCCGACCTAACCTCCGCCAACCTCTTCTTCAACAGCGGCACGACAGCCAGCGACCGCGCCAGCGCCCCCACATCCCGAGGCCCCGCACTAGCCAGACTGATCTTCGACAGCAACCGTTCCAAATCCAAAATCGCAGCAAGCTGTTTCCCCAACTCACTCCGCAAAATCGTCCCGCCGAACAAGCTCCTCCACCGCATCCAGCCGCGCCTCGATCTCCCGCTGGTCGACCGAAGGCGCCAGCACCCGCCGCCGCAGCAACCTCCCGCCCATCCCCGTGCGCGTCCGATCCAACACCGAAAGCAGCGTCGACTCCGCCGACTCCCCCGCAAACAACGGCTCGACTAATTCCAAATTGCGAACCGTAGTAGCATCCAACACCAACGCATCCGCGCGACTATAAAACGAAGGCGGCGACAAATGATCCAGCGCACTCCGCTGCGTTTCCCGCAAATAATGCAGCAACGCCGCCGCCGCGCCCGTAGCTAACGCCTTCCCCTCCAGCCCGCACCCGTCGAGCGACAACAACCGGAAGTGATCGCACAAACTCCGCGCCGCATAATCCGCCCCAAAGACCCAAGTCTCGACATCCGTCTTCAGACACGAAAACTTCTGCGCAGACCCAGCCGGCGCCAGCACCTCCCGCACATTCAATGTTTCGAGCGCCGCCGGAGCGTCAGCCAACTCCATCTCAGTAGCGCGAAACTCCCCGGTAGTGACATCGACGAAGGCGAATCCCGCCCGCGCCCCCTCCGGCATCACCGCCCCCAAAAAATTGTTCTCATGCGACCGCAGTAACGACGCATTCATCGTAGTGCCCGGAGTAATAATCCGCGTCACCTCGCGCCGCACGAGTTTCACAGCCGCCGACGGAGCCTCCATCTGCTCGCAGATCGCCACCCGATACCCCTTCTGCGTCAGCCTCGCAATGTAGTTCTCCGCCGAATGATAAGGCACCCCGCACATCGGAATCGGCTGGCCCTTTTCTTTGTTCCGAGCCGTCAGAGTAATCTCCAACTCCCGCGCCGCCGTAACCGCGTCCTCATAGAACAACTCGTAAAAGTCACCCAGCCGGAACATCAACAGCGTATTAGGCACCTGCTGCTTAATGCCGTGATACTGCCGCATGAGCGGCGTAGAAGGCGGAGCAGCGGCATCAGATGGCATGCGGAATCCTTCATTATGACGCATGCTACACTCGCGACCATGGCAAATCCCGCGCCCGTGCGCGCGATCGGTTGGCTGAGCCTCACCGCCATCGCCGTCAACGGCATGGTCGGAGCCGGCATCCTCATCCTCCCCGCCAACGTAGCGCAGTTGCTCGGAGGCAACAGCCTGCTAGCGTATCTCCTAGCCGGCGCCGCAGTGATTTTAGTAGCGCTCTGCTTCGCCGAAGCCGGCAGCATGTTCGAGCGCTCCGGCGGACCCTACCTCTACACCCGCGAAGCCTTCGGCCCCTTCGCCGGATTCCAAGCCGCCATCATGCTCACGCTCTCGCGCGTAGCCGGAGCCGCCGCCATCAGCAACGCCTTCTCCGCCTACGCCGGATTCTCTATGGCCCGCGCTAGCCAAAGGCCCCGGCCGCGCCGCCGCCATCACACTAGTGTTCGTCGCGCTAACACTAGTGAACTACCTAGGCATCCGCCCCGGCGTGTGGACCATCAACCTTCTAACCGCCGGCAAACTTCTCCCACTCCTAGCCTTCTGCGCGATCGGTCTCTTCCATCTAGGCGCCCACCCCGCCACTCCCGCGCTAACCGCCACTTCCCTCCAACAAGCCGCGTCTACTCCTGATCTACGCCTTCGGAGGATTCGAATTCGCCTCCATCCCCAGCGAAGAAGTCATCAACCCGCGCCGCACACTCCCCGCCGTAATCGTCTCGTCAGTAGCGTCCGTAGTAGTGCTGTACTTGCTGATCCAGTGGGTAGCAATGCGAACCCTGCCCGGCCTAGCTTCGAGCCCCGCACCACTAGCCGAAGCCGCCCAAACATTTCTGGGACCCGCCGGCGGCGTCTTACTCGCGATCGGCGCAGTCCTATCCACCACCGGCACCAACAGCGCGTCGATTCTAATCGGCTCGCGCATGCTCTACGCCCTAGGAAGCAGCGGCGATCTCCCGGCAATCTTCGCGCGACTCCACCCGCGTTACCGCACCCCCGTATTCTCCACACTTCTCTTCGCGCTAGTAGCCTGGATCGCCGCCCTCCTAGGCAGCTTCCGCGAATTAGCCGCCCTAGGAGCCCTCAGCCGTGTCCTCTACTACACCGCCACCTGCGCCGCCGTCCCTGTCCTGCGCAAAAAGAAAGTAGCCTCCGCCCGCGCCTTCACCTTGGCCGGCGGCTGGACCATCCCCGCCCTGGCCCTGTGCGTCTGCGCCTGGCTCCTAGCCGGTAGCACCTTGCAACAAGCCGCCATCACCGCCGCAGCGATTCTCGCAGGAACAATCCTCTACGCCCTCTCCAGCGCGACCGCCAAAACGTAGATGCAATGCATATACAATAGATAGTGTTGGATGTTTGACTGGGATCGCAGCAATCTGCGAAAGATCCGCGCCCATCGGATCTCACGCGAGGAGGTCGAGCAAGCCCTCATCAATGACGCCATACCGATTTATGAACAAGATGTCGAAGGAGAACGCCGCTTTGTGTATTATGGCGAGACGGACGCGCAGCGGCTTTTGGCGTTGGTTGTGACCGAGCGTGGCACCAAAATCCGAGTGGTGACCGCCTACGATCTGGATGCCGGGCAGAAACGTGACTACTTGACCCGCCGCTTGCAGGGAGAATGAGCTTTGAAGAAAACACTACGCATGCCAAAGTTTAAAACCGAGAGCGACGAAGCAGATTGGTGGTCCAGTCGCGAAGGCAGGGACTACGTGAAACGTCGCTCCGCGGACGCGAAATCCAAAGGAACCAAACCTGCCGGGTCGCGCTTAATCGCGCAGATCGCCAAAAAGAACAGCATTCAGATCGCGATTCGCCTTCCCGAAGTCGACCTGCAGCGAGCCCGCAAGATCGCCACCCGCAAAGGCATCGGCTATCAAACGCTCATCAAAATGCTAGTACACGAAGGCCTGCAGCGCGAGGCGAAACGCATCTAACCGCGCCTACGCGTAAATCCCCCGCAGTTTAATCGCGATCGCCACCCGATCCAGCGCCAGCATATACGCCGCCGTGCGATTATCCACCGCATGCTTCTCCGCGTACGCCACCACGTCGTTAAAACTATTAATCATGATCTCTTCCAGCCGGTCATTCACCAGTTGCTCGTTCCAGAAATAACCCTGCCGGTCCTGCACCCACTCGAAATACGAAACCGTCACCCCGCCCGCATTCGCCAGAATATCCGGGATCACAAAAACCCCCTTCTCGCGCAAAATCGGATCCGCCAAATGCGTCGTCGGACCGTTCGCCCCCTCGCACAAAATCTTCGCCCGCACGCGGTGCGCATTCTGCGAAGTAATCACATTCTCCCGCGCCGCCGGCATCAACACATCCGTCTCTAAGAAGAACGCCTCATCGCGATTCATATTCTCGCCGCCCGGAAAATCGACCACCGACCCAGTCTTCCGCCGGTGCTCCCCCAGCGCGCGAATGTCCAGACCCTTATCGTTATAAACCGCCCCGTCATACTCGACGATAGCGATCACCTTGAACCCAGCCCGCTCCATCAACTTCGCCGCCATCCCGCCCACGTTGCCGAAGCCTTGAATCACCACCCGCGCACTGCCGCGCTCCAATCCAAACCGCTTCAGCGCCTGCTCCGTCACCACCATGCACCCGCGCCCCGTCGCCTCGGACCTCCCGCGCGACCCGCCCAGATCGATCGGCTTCCCCGTCACCACCGCCGTCTGCGTGTGCCCCGAGCGCATCGAGTACGTGTCCATAATCCACGCCATGGTCTGCTCGTTGGTGTTCACATCCGGAGCCGGCACGTCGATCTCCGGCCCGATGAATTCGTAAAGCTGCGCCGTGTAGCGCCGCGTCATGCGCTCCAGTTCCCCCGGCGAAAGCAGCATGGGATCGCAAATAATCCCGCCCTTGCCGCCACCGAACGGAACATTAGTAACCGCGCACTTCCAAGTCATCCACGACGCCAGCGCGCGCACTTCGTCCAGCGTGACGTCGGGAGCATAACGAATCCCGCCCTTCGCCGGCCCCCGCGCAATCGAGTGCTGCACGCGATACCCCGTGAACACCTCCAGCCGCCCGTCGTCGAGCGGCACCGGAATATTCACCGTCATCTCCCGCGCCGGCGCACGCAACACCTTGCGCATGCCATCGTCCAGCCCCAGTTGCTCAGCCGCGTTATCGAACCGCGCCTCCGCCGATAGCAGGGGATTAAATTCGTCAACCACAGCGGGCTTTTCGGCTTCGAGAATCATGCAGCAGCCTCCGCATCTATTATGAACCGATGCAGGTTTATGATGGGCATATGGGCCGCGCCTTCATCGCCATCGGCATCGCACTGGTGATCCTTGGCCTGCTGCTGACCGCTCGGCGAAAAATTGCCCATCCGCCTAGGCCGCCTCCCCGGCGACATCGTCATCCGCGGCAAAAACACCACCTTCTATTTCCCGCTAGTGACCAGTTTGCTAGTAAGCGCCCTGCTAAGCCTGGTGATGTGGTTGATCGGCCGCCGCTAACTTTGCCCGCAAGCCCCTCACATCCCGTCACAGAACCGCGCGCGAAGCAAGCGGAGCTTTCTGTTACCTTAACAGCCCCATCCGCTCCAGCGGCCAGTAAACAAACGCCGCCTTCCCGTAAATGAAATGCCGCGGCACAGTGCCCCACATCCGGCTATCGTTCGACGAACTCCGGTGATCGCCCAACACAAAGTATTCACCCGGCGGCACCACCCGCAGCGGCGTCGATACATGGTCGCGATACGCCTCCGGCACATACGGCTCATCGAGTACAGTCTGATTGACGGACACCTTCCCGTCCGTCACCTCGACCTTGTCCCCCGGCACTCCAATCACCCGCTTGATGAATGATTTTGAAGGATCGCCCGGGAACCAGAAAACCACCGTGTCCCCTCGGTTGATATCGGTAATGCCAAAGCGGTAAGCGAACTTGTTGATGAAGATCCGCTCCTGATCCACCAGCGACGGCATCATGCTGGTGCCTTCGACGCGCACCGGCTGATACAGAAACAGAATCACCACGACAGCGATCAGCACGCTTACCGTCAAGTCGCGCAGCCAGGAAATCGCCGCGAAGGCCGAAGCCGACGGCGCCGGGCCCCTGCTGGGACGCGGTTCTGGTTTAGCCGGCGTCGGTTCCGCAGGTATGTGATCGGGGGCGTCCATACTTACTCAATTCTACGACGGCTGAACCGCCGATTGGTTTCGCACTCTATTGAATCACGATTCCCCGCTCCACCGCTCGCCGCCGCTCCGCCCTCCAATACAGTCCCGCCGCTATGCCGTTAGCCGCCACCACGAAGCCCACAATCTTGGCCGTGAATAGCAGCCGGTCGGTCACATCGATCACCGGAACGGCGGAAAGCACCACATACAGCAGCGTGGTGAGGAAGCCAGAAACCGCAGCGATCCGCACGCCCCAAGTCGGCCGTTCCGCTGGCCTCACCAGTGGAATCGCAAACATCACCAGGTAGGACAACCCAA
This sequence comes from Bryobacterales bacterium, assembly GCA_963760575.1. Taxonomy (GTDB): domain Bacteria; phylum Acidobacteriota; class Terriglobia; order Bryobacterales; family Bryobacteraceae; genus Palsa-187. Next base: position 7,434 of record CAVXEM010000039.1, on the reverse strand, counting down.
ACACGATCCCGCCGGCGTTGTCCAGAAGCTGATTCGCTTCCTGATTTCCGGAATCCAGATTGGTCGCAATCGCCAGCACCGCCGTAACCGCGCCAATAAAGAGGATAGACCCGCTGGGCGTGCGCCGCCGTGGATGCAGCCGGCTAAACCATTGCGGCAGAAGATGATCCCACCCCGCCACCATCGGCAAACGGATCGACGCGCTAAACACCAGACTCAGCTGCGCCAGCAAAATCGCCATGATCAGAATCAGCGTCCCCGCCACCAGCGGCCCCCCATTGCCCGCCGAGGCCGCACCGGCGCTGATGATCTGGCTGATGGGCGCGATCAAATCAATCTGCTCCGGACGCGAAAACGTAAGCACGCTGCCGGTTCCCAAAATAAAAATCGCCCCGATCAGCGGCGCCGCAATCCATACCGAGCGCCCGATGGAACGTACCGGATCTTTGCATTCACCCGCAAAAATCCCCACGGAGTCGAACCCGGAAAGCGCCCCAAAACACATCTTGCCCAGAATATTCAAACTGAATAACGAGACCGCCGGAATCGCGAATGCCACCGGAGCCATCTTCACGTCTCCCCGGAACCAATGCGGAACGGCATAAAACAGCATGGCCGCCAGTAGCACTACCAGGCCGAAGCCTCCGAAGTTGTGAATCCACTTCCCTAGTGCGAGTCCATACATCGCCACCAGCATCATCCCGCCGATGATCGCCAGGCTCAGCGTCACAATCAGCCACTTGCTGTTCGCAATCCACGCGCCCGGCGGCCCCAGTGCGTAGGACGCCATATCGGCCACGCGCACGCCCGCTGAGGACAGGAACAGAATCGCGAACAACCAGATATTCCACGCCACGATAAATCCGGTCATCTCGCTGAAGCGCAGCTTGGCCCATTGATACAGGCCGCCTTCGAGCGGCATCTGCCGGTTCAGATGGATGACCACGATGCAAGAGGGAATGTAGAACAGCCCTAGCGCCAGCACCCAGAAGGTTGCGTGCGAGGAGCCCAGTTTGCCGGCGTATCCCACCCAACCGAGCCCTACGATGTAGAGGATCTGCGTGAAAACCAGATCCCGCGTCCGCAGCTCTTTTTTAAGAGCCGCGCTTTCCAGTTCGACTCTTAATTCGGCGCCGGAATCCATTCCCTATCTTAATTGCAAGACCGAGGCCCGCAACAGGAATCCCTCTGCGCGTCGGCGGCGCATCGAAACTTACTGGCGCACAAAAATCTGCACGCTGCTATATTCAGTACCGCGAAAATTTCCCTTCGTCGTAATCGTCAGCGTCTTGCCATCCGGCGAAACTTTCAACACCGCCGTCTCACTAACCTTGCCGCTCTCTTTGCCGGTGCGCTCGATCGTATTCGCATCCACCCGCTTCAGCGACACCGTATCGAGCCCGGTCCCCAGAATCTCGTAATCCTTGCCGTCGAATTTAGCCGTGTAAGTAATGTTGCTGCTGCCGCCAAACAAACTCGGGGTCTTCGTCAGATGCGTCATGCCCTTGTCGGACATCTCGAAAGTCATGTAGCGCTCCATAGGCACCGGCCCCGGCGTGAACGTGGACTTATCGGGGTCCATCGCCCACGACCCCACGAACGGATCCTTGGCCTGCGAGTAACCCAACCCCGCCACCAGAATCGCCAATCCCAAACAGGCTGCCAGTCGTCGCATACAGTCTCTCCTTACGCCGCTACGGGAACAGTATACCCAACTCCCAGCGGACCGAGCACACTGCAGAGTCCGTTCAATTATTCCATACCTTCGATCTGGTATTAATCGCCAAGTTAAGGCAGTAGCGTGACTTAAGCCAGAATTTTAGATTGTTCTGTAAGCGGAGATTCATTGTTGTTTAACGAAATCGACATCGCCCCCTGCGTAAGATGTGGCTTACCATTCGCGGCTTCGAGCCGGCTATCGCCTGGTAAGAAACCAAATCATTCAGTGGAGGCTTTTGCGGTTATGCGCAGGTTGTTGTGTGTATCTCGATTTTTAATTTTCTGGGCCCTGTGTTTCGGTGTTACCGGAATTGTCTTCGCTCAAAACTCCGCCACCATCGGCGGCCAAGTGCTCGATCCGTCCGGCACGTCCGTTGCCGAGGTCTCCATCACCCTCACCAACCTGACAACGCATGTTGTCTTCCAAATGACCAGCGATGCTGGCGGCAACTACACAATCCCGGCCCTGGCCCCCGGCTCCTACAGCCTGCGCGCCTCCAAGGCGGGCTTTGAGATCTATGAACGCCAAGTCATGCTTCAGGATGCGCAAAACCTGGTCGCCGGCATCACCTTATCGCTCTCCGCCGTCCAGCAAACGGTCGTCGTCAACGGCGGCTCGCTTCTCGGCGCTACGCCGGAGCCATCGCAAAGCGATGTGTTTCTGTCGGACCAGACTCTCCGCGTCATCGACCGCACCCAGATGGACATGCTCGGACCCGTAGCCGGCGCGGCCCAAGTGGTTGCCCTCGCTCCCGGAGCGCGCGTAACCGGCTACGGCAACACTGGCGCGACCAAGTACACCATTTCGCTCAATGGAATCAATCAAGGTTGGGGCGGCTACGGCGGCTATACCGGCGGCGCAAGCCTGGGCATTACGTTCGATGGCATTCCGATTGTCGATCCCGCAACCGGGCTGTGGCAGTCTGCCACCATCCCCCAAATGCAGATCATCCAAGATACCTCCATCACTTATGGGCCCGGCGACCCGCTCCACCGCTGGTACACCAACGTCGGCGGCTCGGTCGAATTCACGCCGCTGCAGCCCGGCAACCAGTTTCACGGCGACCTGATGCTCACCTACGGCAGCTATAACCAGAAGAATCTTCAATTCGACATCTCCAGCCCGGTGTACAAAGGCTGGTCGACCATCCTCGCCGGCGGCGGCGGGATGGGCGACGATTACCGCAACGGTCCCGACGGCTTCGGCAGCCCGAGCAAGGACCTCGCCATCTACAGCAAGACCATCAAAACTTTTCAGCAAAGCAGCTTCGACTTCGGCGGCTATTTCGCCCACAGCGCCGGTTACCGCGCTCAGGTGATTCCCACCACGCCGGTCCCCGGCATCACCCTCGATGCTACACCGGGCGGCGCCTTGTACAGCCAACAAAACTCGGGCTTCTACAGTACCCTCCCCTACGCCAATTACAACAAGTACGACGTCAACGAAATGGGCCTGCTGCACGCTCGCGAAAACATCCACCTCGACGACCAGACCCAGTTGGAAAATCTCTCCTGGTTCATGCACATCGGCCGGCTGCATGACCGTCTGGCCGATGTCTACGCTCCCGGGCCACAGCAGTTCGAGTGGAATGACCCGCACACGAATACCTACGGAGATCAGATCACCCTTACCCGGAGTCTGCCCATGAACCTCATCGGAGTCAGCGGCTACTTCATCCACGCGGACTATAACACCCGCAACAACTTTTACAATCCAGCCGATGGCGGCGCTGGCGGCCCGCAGATCGTCAACATCGGCGGTAAGATCCGCTCCGGTGACTTCAACCAGAATGACGCTGCCATTGCGCTCCAGGACTCGATTCACCCCACCTCGTCTCTCACCATCACGCCCGGTATCCGCTGGGTCCGTTTCTCAACCGGCTACTACAACAATTCGCTGCAGGACTTCAACTTCGCCCCCGGGTGTCCTGTTATCCACGCAATGCCCGTCCACATTGACCTCCACCCCCGGGAACACCAAGGATCAAGGCGCCTCCTGTGCCAACCTCCAAAGCCGCTATGGTTTCGAGCCGTCTGTCAATGTCAGCTACCGCGCCCGGCCGTGGCTGTCGTTCTACGGCGGCTATCTCGAATCTCTCCGCAGCCCGTCGCTCGGCGGCGGCGGCGGCCTATTCCAAAGCGTCGATCCTTACAGCTACCATTTGTCCCGCGCCCGCTACGGCCAGTTCGGCTTCAAGATTCACACCGAGGGTACCGGCATCATCCACAACCTGATTTACGGTGCGAACCTTTACCGCGTGACCTACTCCAGCCAGGAAATCGACATCGGCCTCGCCAACGGCGATACCATCGCCGCCAACGGCGCGGCCCGCTACCAAGGTCTGAATTACTTTCTGGACGCCGATCCCGCCCCCAAGCTCCACGTCTTCATGAACGGAAATGTGGAAGCCGCGCGTTACACCGATTATGTCGTCGGCGGCCTGGCCTACAACGGTTCTCCCGTACCCTATGTTCCCTCCTCCACCTTCAACCTCGGGGCCACCTACCACTTCAAGTTGTTTCGCCGTGTCTCCATCATCCCTGTAGGTGCTTACCAGTTCGTGGGCACGCAGCGCATCTTTAACAACATGCTCGGCGCGCCCAGCAATCTCACCATGCCGTCGTATGGCACAGTCAACCTCGGCATAACCGCTCCCTTCAAACACGTTGATTTCGTGCTCAACGCGCTCAATATCCTCAATCGCAAATACAACGAGTACCTCTACGTCTCCTCAGGTGGTTACTTCGGAACGCCGTCGGGCGGCTACGAACTGGCCTACCCCGCTGCCCCCTTCACCGTCTATGGCGGCGTGAGGTTTCACTTCTGATCTCGCCGCCTCCGGGGACAGTCTTAGTAGCCGAAGTCTGGATCGGTTTCGATCCTCGTGATCCCCTCAGGCAACCGGAATCACAAAAACACCCGTGCCCAGATTGAGCCGCGCAACAAAATAAGGAGCGGGAGCGGCCGTTCTGTAGAACGGACGCTCCCGCTATTAGGCGAGCACTCGGAGGTGGTGCGCGCCAGTGACGATCTTACCGAGCCAACCTGAGGGCTTCCTGAATTTGTGGGAGTTAATTTTGGGGCGGCTGGTGGGGCTTGAACCCACGACTTCCAGAACCACAATCTGGCGCTACTACCAACTGAGCTACAGCCGCCGCACGAGGAATATAACCATTCTAGCATCGCCCGCCCGTGCAGTCACGACGCCTCTTGAGATTCGTTCCCGCACCGTTCCCATCACTTCGCACATCCACTCGAGGGCCCGCCGCCGGCCGTGATGTAAGTTGAGTGCAGTGTCGGGCCCACCCATTGGGCACCCCGGCCGCGAGGGCGGTAGAAATACTCGAGCAACGCCGCCAGCGCTAGATCAATGGGGAGAAATGGCGCACCTCAAACGCCATCCCTCTCGCGTACGCGCCTACTGGGCCGTGCGGGCTCGCAAGAGTCTCGGGGGTTAACGACGATTTGTAGGGGCCCCGATAGAATTTAGCCGCGAATGAACGCGATTGAACGCGAATGAAAAACGGAAAGTCAGATTTGCGTTCATTTGCGTTCATTCGCGGCCAATCCTGCTTTTTTCCACAAGGCATCGACGCGCTTCTGCACGTCCTCCGGCATCCGCATCACCGCCGGCCAGCGGCGCGCGAAACCTTCCTCGGGCCATTTGCGCGTCGCGTCCACGCCCATTTTCGATCCGTAATTCGGCAGGCGGCTGGCATGATCCAGCGAATCGATGGGCCCCATCACGAATTGAATATCGCGCTCCGGATCGATGTTGTTCAGCGCCTTCCACGCCACCTCGCTGAAATTCTGCACGTCGACGTCTTCATCCACAACCACGATGACTTTCGAGAACATCGCCTGCCCCAGCCCCCAGATCGCATGCATCACCTTGCGCGCATGTCCCGGATAGGATTTGCGAATCGACACCAGAATCAGATTGTGAAAAATCCCCTCGGCCGGCATCGCGATGTCGCGCACCTCCGGCAATTGCAATCGCATCAGCGGCAGAAAAATCCGCTCGATCGCTTTGCCCATATAAAAATCCTCCATCGGTGGAGGCCCCACAATGGTCGTCGCGTAAACCGGATTCTTGCGGTGCGTCACGCAAGTCACATGGAACACCGGGTAATCGTCGTCGAGCGAATAAAACCCCGTGTGATCGCCGAACGGCCCCTCGCGCCGCAACTCGCCCAGCTCCACATAGCCTTCGAGCACAATCTCGGAATTCGCGGGCACTTCGAGATCCACCGTCTCGCACTTCACCATCTCGACCGGCTTCGAACGCAGGAATCCCGCAATCATCATTTCATCGATGTCGGGAGGAAGCGGCAGAATCGCCGAATACATGGTCGCCGGATCAGCGCCAATCGCCACCGCGACGTCCATTTTCTTGGCACCTTGATGCAAACCGCCCGCCGCGCTCATGCGCCGGTAATGTTCCGCGCCCTGCTTATGCGTCTGCCAGTGCATGCCGGTGGTGCGCTCATCGAACACCTGCATGCGATAGCAGCCGCAGTTGCGCTTGCCGGTGTCCGGATTTTTCGAGAACACCATGGGCAGTGTGATGAACCGCCCGCCATCGTGCGGCCAGCATTTCAGCACCGGAAAGTAATCCAGCGAAAAATCCTTCTTGCGAATCACTTCCTTGCACGGACCGTCGTTCACGATCTTGGGAAAGAACGCGCCCACCTCCGCCAGCATCGGCAGCATTTTCAATTTGCCGATGATCCCCTCCGGCATGCGCATCTGCAAAAATTCCGAGATGCGCCCGGCCACGTCATCGGCCGTACTCTCCAGCGCCAGCTCCATCCGCTTGGTGCTGGCGAAAGCATTGATCAGCACCGGCACTTTCGATCCCTTGGGCTTTTCAAACAGCAGCGCCGGACCGCCGTTCTTCACGCTGCGGTCAGCGAACTCCGTGATCTCCAGTTCAGGATCGACTTCGAACGGAATACGCTTCAATTCGCCGTTCTTCTCTAACGCGCGAATAAACTCGCGCAAATCGGCATAGGCCATAATATAGAGTTTAACCATGACGACCAGAACAGCATTCGTAACCGGCGCCAGCCGCGGCATCGGACTCGCCTGCGCCCAAGCACTAGCGTCCGCCGGCACCCGCGTAATTTTAGCCGCGCGCGACGCCGCGAAACTCGAAGCCGCCTCCGCCGCGATCCCCGATTCCACTTGGGTGACCATCGATCTCTCTTCGCAGGAATCCATCAAAGAAGCCTTCGCGAAAGCCGGCCCCGTCGATATCCTGGTGAATAACGCCGCCGTCACCAAGGACGGCCTGGCGCTGCGCATGAAGAAAGACGATTGGGACGCCGTGCTCGCGACCAACCTCACCGGTGCGTTTCTCGCGGCTCAGCAGGTGATGCACGGCATGATGAAACAGCGCTGGGGACGCATCATCAACATCTCATCCATCGTGGGCGAAACCGGCAATCCCGGCCAAGCGAATTACGTAGCGTCGAAAGCGGGCTTGATCGGGCTCGACCAAGTCGCTAGCCCAGGAAATCGCCAGCCGCAACATCACCGTCAACGCCATCGCCCCCGGCTTCATCGACACCGACATGACCGCCGCGCTCTCCGACGAACTGAAGCAGAACATGCTGGGGCACATCCCGCTAAAGCGTTTCGGAAAACCCGAAGACGTCGCCGCCGCCGTGAAGTTTCTAGCCAGCGAAGAAGCCGGCTACATCACCGGCGCC
>CAVXEM010000038.1:0-305448 GCA_963760575.1 Bryobacterales bacterium | reverse complement strand
CGCGTCGGTGGAACTCGAACCGCCGCCCCCGGCGCTGCGGCGTTCTTGGGCTTTTCTTTGGAAGTAATAAAACAACGCGGCGGAGGAGAGGCCTAGGGCGGCCATCAGGCCCATGAAGAAATACCAGCGGGGTCCTTCGAGATGCAGCATGCTGCCGCCCAGCACTCCGATCAGGATGAAGAAGACGAAGGATCCGGCACCGGCCCAATAGAGATTCATAGGAGGCGCCTCGCGATGGTTTCCAGATTATCGGCTCCGGAATTTAGCAAGAGGTAGAAGCCGGCGTACAAAACGAGAAGGAGGCCGGCGCAACCTATGGCGATCCACAAGAGGCGCATGGCCCAGGGGTCGGTGCCGCTGTTGAACGGTGGATCTTGGGGGAGACGCCAGGCGGTCGACAGTTCCCCGCCCTGCTGGCGGATGCGCTGGATTTTATCGGCGGTCTGCATGGTGATGGCGCGCAGGTCGCCGCGGCCGCCCATGCTGTAGCGGCCGGCGAATCCTAAGAGGAGGCAGAGTTGGTAGACCTCCAGGAGATCGGCAGTCTCGTGCGAATCCTGGCGGCCTAACAACTTTTGCAAATTCTGGAAAAAGATTTCGCCGGCGATGTGGTGGCCGTAGCGCTCCTCTTGTAAAGGCTGGCGGGGCCAATCGGCGAAGACGGGGAGGCGCAGGTTCAGGATGGACTCGTCGAGGAATGCGATCACGGCGAAGGTGGCTAGCTCAATGTCGTCGGCGCTGTAGCTGCGGCGGCGGGCATCGTCGTCAGCTTGGCGCACTGCCGCCCAGATTTGGGCGCGGAAGGAAGGCGCGTCGGCTACCTGTTGGCGATTGGAACGCAGGCGCTCGCCGACGGTTAACAATTCCTGGAAGCAGTACGCGAGGTTTTCGACACGGCGCGGCGCCGGTTGCTGCGGGTGCATGTCTTCAGGCCTCCAAAATCACGAGCAGTTCAACGGTGGGGTCCGGTAGATCGCCGGGGACGTACAGGCCCAGCTGGCGGGTTTGCACGATGTGATCCCAACAGGGGCCGGAGCGGCTGACGCTGAAATATTGGGTGTCGGCTTTCACGGGGATGGCGGACGGCGGCACTTGCAGGTGCGTCAGGGACATGCCGGGGAGGGCGCGTTTGACTAGCTGCGGAACGAAATCTTTGGAGCAGAGTTTTACTAGCTGCGGGGTTTTCGCGATCAGGTCCGGTTCGCTGATGCGGGAGCGGACGGAGAAGATCCAGCGGGCTTTGTCGAGAACGCGTTGATCGGTGACAGCGGCTTCGTAGAAGAAATCGGCGCGTTTGACGAGCGGGATCTCTACGTATTGCGTGGGGACGATGGTCTCGAGATGGATGCGGATGTGTTCGTCGAGAGCGCCGAAGCATTTGTCTAGATTGCGGTGATCGTAGAGCGGGAGATCGCGCGGGTGCGATTCGATGGCGAAGGTGCAGAGGGCTCCGCCTAGCTTCAGCATGTCGACGAATAGTTCTTCCGGGTGTCCGCGCTTGGTGTGGTACTGGTGGCGCAACGGCGCGAGTGACGAATTCACGGTGTGCAGCAGCCAGAAGTTGGCGATTTCGCGGGTGGAGAATTCGGCCCACGATTTTTCTTTGCCGCCGCCGGCGGAGCGGGAGAAGCGCGAGCTTTTTTCTTCCAGGATTTCGATGAGTCGTCCGAGGATCGACATCAGGCGGTCGCTGGCGCTGATCTCGACGGAGGGCGGGATGAAAGATTCGTCGAAAATGAAATGGCCGGAGCCGTCGCGCATAATGCGGGCGATGGGGAGCGTGACCAAGTCTCCGGGATTTTCAGTATCGAGCAGGAGCTTGATGTTTTTGCGGCCGATGTGGACGGGCTTTTCATCGCGGCCCGTGGTCTCATCGTGCAGCATTTGGATTTCGGCCCGGAAACGCAGGGCTCCGTTGTCTTGCGATAAAGACGCGGTGTCGCCGGGGGTCAGTGTGTTGGCGCCTTCGGGGCGGCGGGGGGCTACGGCCAGCATAATGGTCACGGTGTCGCGGACTGCTGGGAACAAATCGGCAATATTTCGTGGTTCCGGGAGGGGGTCACTTTCGGGCATGTGGAAAACCATGCCGTCGGGGAGGATGCCGCGGGCGTGGATCAGCGAGACCGTTCCGTTTTTGAGGGCTTCGGAATCGAGTAAGGCGCCGACGAGGCCCCAAGGTTCGAACCACAAGGCGCCGGTGGTGAAACCGATGGAATCCTCGAAATACCGGCTTTGCGCCTGAAAATGGTGGGGCCCGAGGTACATGCCTTCCGACCAGACCACCCGTGACAGGTATTTCATGATTTGAAGTCCTACTGTATCAAAGCAGAAGCGCGTGGGGCACGCGATACGGGAAAGACCTTAGTGGCGGTGTTCTTGTTGGGAGGTGGGCACCGGGGCGGTGGTGCAGTGGGTTTCGGCCAGGATGCACTTTACGTGTTCGAACTGGATGGTGGTGTGGAGGATGTGGAAGCGTTCGCAGAGGACGTCGTTGATGCGGCGGAGGATGGAGTCGCTTTCAGACGGGGGCATGTCGTCGATCAGGACGTGGCAGCTTAGGGCGCGCGAATCGGAGCCTAGGCTCCAGATGTGGAGGTCGTGGACGTCGATGACGCCTTCGACCTGGCTCAATTCGGCGGAGACTTTTTTCAATTGCAGGCCTTTGGGGAGGCCTTCTAATAGGATGTTGAGGGAGTCGCGGATAATGCCCCAGCCGGACCATACGATCGCGATGCCGATGAGGATCGAGAGGATGGGATCGATGGCTTGCCAACCGGTGTAGCGGATCGCGACGGCGCCGAGGATGATGGCCGCGGAACTGGCGGCATCGCCCGCCATGTGGAGCCAGGCGGCGCGCACATTTAGATCGTGATGATGCTCGCCATGACCGCCGAGCGCCCAGGCGATGCCGAGGTTCAGCACCATCGCCACGGCCGCTACGATCATCATGGTGTTCGCGGCTACTTGCTGCGGGTGAATGAGACGGTCGTAACTTTCATAGAAGAGGATGGCTGCGAGCACCACTAGCGAGAGGGCGTTCACGAAGGCCGCTAGCACTCCGGCGCGTTGATAGCCGTAGGTTCGGGTGTGGTCGCCGGGGCGGGCTTGCAGGTAGATTCCGAAGGCGGCTAGGAGTAGGGCGAAGGCATCGGTGAAATTGTGGCCGGCGTCGGAGAGGAGCGCGAGGCTGCGGGCGCTGAAGCCGGCGGCGGCTTCGAAGACTACGAACGCTAGGGTCAGGACCAGGGAGACGATGAGGATGCGCTTCATCCTGCTGTCATCGCTCGCGAACTGGCGCACGTGCGGATGCTGGTGTCCGGCAGCCATCTCTACTTCCATCGTACAACTACTGCTACTTCTTTACGGCGGATTCGACGGCTTCCAGCTCTTTGCCGGCGTCGGCCCATTTGCCTTGGGAGGACAGTTGGCGGTAGCGGTCTAGATGCATGCGAATCATTTCGATTCTTGGGTCGGAGGTCACGGGTGCGGGCGCTGTGGTTGAGGTCGTGGTTTGTGAAGTTATGGGCGTTAGGATTTGTACTGGTTTGCCTCCTTGTTCGGCTTGCAACTGGGCTAGGGCCTGTTCATAGGTGTCGGCGTAGATTAGGGTGCTGCCTCTCACTAGGGCCACCTTCTTTAATTGCGGCATGCGGGCTTGGGCGGCTTGGATGTAGATGGGGGCTACATATAAGAAGGTCTGGTCGATGGGCAGCGTCAGGATTTGGCTGCGGAGGACTTGGCTTCCTTGCTGGTTCCAGAGTGTCAGGTCTTTCGAGATGTTTTGGTCCTGATTGATGAGCGCTTCTACTTGCAGGGGGCCGGAGATGACTTCTTGTTTGGGGAGTTGGAGGAAGACTAGTTCGCCCAGGTGCTCGCCGTCACTGCGGGCGGCCATGAGTCCGATCAGATTTTGTTTGTTGCGCGGGGTGAACTGGATCATCAGCAGGAACTCGGGGTCTTTTTGGCCGGGGAGTTCGGCAATCATGTAGGTGGGCGGGACGGGCTCGGGTTGGTTGCCGGCGCCGGTGGTAAAGGTGGCTAGATCCCAGAGGTCGGCGCGGTTGTAATAGGATTCGGGGTCGCGCATGTGGTAAGTGCGATAGATCTCGGCTTGCGCGCGAAACAGCATTTCGGGGGCGCGGGTGTGGGCGCGCAGGCCGGCGGGCATGGCTGACGCGGGGGTGAATAATTCTGGGAACAGGTTTTGATAGGCGGCGATGAGCGGGTCTTCGGTGTCGAAGACGTACATGTGGACGTCGCCATCGTAGGCGTCGACGGTGGCTTTGATTGAATTTCGAATGTAGTTGAAGCGGCCTAGATTTTCCATCGCTACGGGGCGCGAGTAGGGGTGAGATTCGCTGGTGGTGTAGCCGTCTAGAATCCACACCAGGCGTCCGTCTTCGGTGTTAACCAGGTACGGGTCTTCGTCCCAGCTTAGGAAGGGAGCGAGTTCGGCCACGCGCTCGGTCACTTTACGGTGGATCATCATGCGGCTCTCGGGGGTTAGCGAGTTGGTGAGCAGGACGTTCCAATCGCCGTCGGCTACGGTGGCTAGCGTGCGCATGCCTAGCGAGGACATGGGGAATCCACCTTTACCGTCGTAGCGGGTGTTCACTTCGCTCGAGCCGGAGGGGTAGTTGAATTCGGGTTGCGAGGTGCGGACGAAAACGGATTCGTCCATAGTCTCGCCGTAATAGATTTCGGGCTTGGTGACTTTGAGGCTTTTGGTTTTTACTTCGACGGGGGCGTTGAGGACGAGCAGTTGCGGCAGGCCGGTGTCGCTGATGCGGTTGGCTTCCGCCATCGCGAAGCCGTAGCCATGCGTGAACGTCAAGGCGCGATTGATCCAGCGGTTGCGGGCGTCGCCTAGTTGATTCAGATCGAGTTCGCGGGGAGCTAACAGAGTTTGGCGCAGGCGGCCGTCGATTTGATAGCGGTCGACGTCGGTATCGGCGTAGGTGTAGGGGCGCAGCGGTTGGCTCTGGCTTAGGGTGTCGTGGAAGGCGCGCCAGTCCCAGAGGCGGACGTTTTCGAGCAGCGCGCGATTGGCTTCGAAATCGATGCGGCCTTCTTTTTGCGCGGGGAAATCTATAACGCTCGCGCGCTTGTCGATGCCGTAGGCGGCGCGGGTGGCTTCGATGTGGCGGACGATGTAGGGCTTCTCCAGCATCAATTCATTCGGGCGGACATAGAGGCTGGCGGCTAGCGGGGGGACTAGCCAATCGACTACCAACACGATGGCGCAGGCAATGGCTAGCTTGCGGCGTCCGGCGATGACGAGGATCGCAGCTAAGATTGCGGCGGCGGCTTTGATGGTTTGGAGCGGCAGGCCTAAATTTTGCTGCAAGTAATCGATGCCGACCATCAGGTTGCCATGATCGCTCAGCATGAGGTCGTAACGGCCTAGCCAGAATTGGGCGGCTAGCGCTACCAGGAAGAGCGCGGCTAGACCTTTTAACAAACCCGTCTCGAGGCGGCCCAGGCGGCTTAGATCGCGGAGGTCCAATTCCTGGCCGAAGACGTAGCCGGGCATGTCGCGCTTCAGTTGCCAGCCGCGGGCGGCGACGTAATACACCAAGCCGGCGACGAAGGCGGTGGCGGCTACCCAGCTCAGCAGCATGTTGTAGAAGGGGAGTTCGAAGAAATAAAAGGGCAGTGGCCTACCGAACACCGGATCTGTCCAGGTGGACGCTGCGGCGCCTTTGCCGCCGACGTAGCGGGCTACGGTCCAGCCTTCGACGGTGGAGAGCGTGAGGATCATGGCTACGAACGCGAGGGCGAGGGTGCTTAGTTTTGCGTAGACGGGCCACGCGCCGAGGCGTTCGCCGGCGTGTTTCATGCCGCGGGCGTGGGCTACCCAGAGGACCGCGAACACGATGATCCAGGCGGCGAGGCCGGGCGCGTAGCGGTAGGCGGTCATGCGGATCCAGGTGGGGACCTGGCCCATTTCGCGCCACCAGAAGTAATCGATTACGTAACTGCAGATGGTGCGCCCGAAGACCAGCACCAGCAGGGCGCCGATGATGATGGCGGCGATCCCTATTTGCGGATTGCGGCGGCGCGGGGGTAGCTCTCGAAAGGCCATAGCTAACTAAGGGTACACCTTACAAGTGCCGGGCAAACGGTCGACGCGCGCCGCCACGATGGCAACAGATTCGTGTCACTCGGCCGGTGTATCGATTGCCGGATGGATCGGGCAGGTTCCGGGTGTGTACGTTCGTGCCGAGCGGGATTAGAGCAGGCGGAAATTTACTTCGATGGTGGCCATGACGGGGACGGGCTTGCCGTCTTTCATGCCGGGTTTGAAGCGCCACTTTTCTACGGCTTCGATGGCTTTTTGGTCCAGGCCGAGGCCTAAGGAGCGGAGGACTTTTAGGTTTTGCGGGCGGCCTTGGTCGTCAACTACGAGCGAGAGCACGACGGTACCTTGCCACTTGGCTTTGCGGGCTTCTTCGGAATATTCGGGCTCGACTTTGCTGAGCACACTGGGGGCGGAGACGCCGCCGCCGATGCGGTAGGCGCCGCCACCGAATCCGCCGCCGGAGCCGGGGCCTACGCCGGGGCCTTTGCCGGAACCAACGCCGCCGCCGATGCCGCTACCGATTCCTCCGCCGGAGCCGATGCCGTTAGAGGGGATGCCTAGCTTGCTGAGCGGGTCGCCGAAATTATTCGCGGTGATGTTGGGGATGTCTTCGGGGGCGACGATAGTCGCGGGCATGGGCAACTTGGGGTCGGGGATGGGGTCGACCCGAGGAGGCGTAAATTGTCTGGGGGCCGGCTTGGGCAGTTTGCCTTTGCTGGCGTTCAGGAGTTCGCGGGCTCCACCGCCTCCACCGCCGCCGGAAGTTTGCTTTTTATTCTGGGCGATGTAGGGGCGCAAGTCGATTTCGACTCCGGTGACCTGCTGCACCATTTTTTGCACCGGCTTCAGGGATCCGATGAAGACCAGCAGAGCGATGACGCCTACGTGAATCGCGATCGATAAGATTCCGGACTTGGCTTCGTTGCCGGCGTAAATCGTGATCTCGTGGATGGGTATCGGCTTGGATGTAACTTCAAGTGGAGGAAGCTTGGGCGGGTTGATGAGTTCCTTGATGTTCTTGAAGATTTCGAGGAACCACGGTTTCTCAATAGAGGCAGGTGGCAGCAAGTGTGCCAAGTGGTCGTCGACGGGGTTATTCCCAGGCACCTTGTCGGGGCCATTTAGATTCTGATCAGACACTTACACACCCAGCCTACGCCGCTACGAACATAAGGACGTCGGAGAGCGGCAAAACGTTGCAGCGGCCGCAGCCTTCTTTCTCTATCATACGACTCCTGAGGCGACTCCTGGGGCGGAGATTTCCAGGAAGGCGGCGGTTTCGCGCCACAGGCCGTCCAGGACGTCGGTCAATTCGTGGCCCGCATTGAAGGGGACGAGGCGGGTGCGGGCGTGTTCCAGAGCGAATTCGTAGGAACTTTGATAGGGAACGATGGGGTCCTGGGTGCCGTGAAGGATGAGGGCGCGCTGATGGAAGTCCGGGACTGGATCAAATTTGACAGCGTCTTCGAGGAACCGATAGCCCAGGCGCTGTTCGGACTTGGCGCCGTAGTGATAGATGGGCGCCCAGCCTTGCTGCTTCCATTGCTCGATTTCGGCCGGGCTGAGGCGAGCGCGCCAGCGTTCCAGAAAGCGGAAGGCGGGGGCGAGCAGGATGAGGCGGTCGACGGAGCGGGGGTGCTTGGCTGCGTAGAGCGCTGCTAGATAACCGCCGAGGCTGGAGCCCATGAGCACGGGGCGTTCGCCTGGGGAGGCGGCGGCATCGACGATTTGCATTTGGGCGCTGACGGTGAGGTTTTGAAAATCGCCGGCGTCGAGGGCGGGGGCCGTGAAGGGGATGCCGGCTTGGGCGAATTTTTCGGCGAAGAAACGGGCTTTAGTGGATTGCGGGCTGGAGGCGAAGCCGTGCAGGTAGACGACGCGCATTAGCGCTGCGCTCCGAAGCGGTGGAACTCGGTGTAGGTGAACTTGTTTTCCTCGACTTCGACGCCGGAGCGGAGTTCGCGGTGGGTGGTTTCGACGGGCAGCAGCGTGCCGAATTCGCTCATGGCGTAATCGACGGTAGCTTCTTCGCGCAGGGTTTTATCGGTGCTCGAATCGGTGGCGGACATGGTGATGCGCAGGGGCAGGCCGTCGGCTTCGCGCACCCAGATTTCGCCTTCGACGCTGAGGCGCTGGGTTTGCTGTGCTGTCGCCGCGGAAAACGGTTAGGGCGTGGGGGCCGTCCAATTGTTGGTAGTGGAATACTTGCGTGGGCACGATGCCCAGCAGGCGGGGGCCGGCGGCGGTGATTTCGTAGCGCTCCAGGTTGCCGCGGGTGAAGAGCAAAAGAATCTGGCCGAAGTCGGTGGCGGCGCCTTGCAATCCGTATTTTTCCAGTTGCTCCAAGGCGCGCCGCTTGCGATCGTCGGTGTGGCTGGTGATGAGTTTGGCGAGTGCATCCTGGGCCTGGCTTTCGCCAGCGACTGGTTTGCCGTCGACCGATGTTATCTGGCGGAGTTCGTGGATCTCGCGGCCGAGCACGGCGAAGGCGTATTCGGAGACGACTTCGTGCTCCTTCCAGGCGGCGACGGGATGCTTGGCGGCGTCGCCTACGCGCAGTTTGAAGCGCGGCGCGGCCATGACGCGCTGATGCAGGGTTTCGCGGCCAACTAATTCGGGAGCGATTTTCTCAAACGCATGGGCTTCGCGGGCCAGGCGTTCGGCGAGCTGCTGGGTGCGCTCGTCGGCTCGCAGGGCGAGTGCGAAAGACAGCAGGAGCAGGCCGCGCATGTATCGAGCTTCTCATACAGCAGGATCGCATACGGCGGGCTTAGCGGCTTAAGCGGAGAATCTGCGAGGACAGCGTCAGAAAGGCCGGAATCAGATCGGCCGTGGTGGCGGCGAAGACATAGGTGCCTTGGGGTTGATTGGAGTTGGCGACGCAATCCCCGGAGCTGACGCAGGAGGCGCTGGGGAGCCAATCGGGATCGTTGGCGATGCGCTGCAGGATGGTGTCATCGACCGAGGAGGTGAAGCCCACGGCAAAGACGGTGACGGGAAGATTCGCGTTGGTGCGGGCGCGGGAGGCTGCGCTATCGGTGGCGTTGAAGGCGGCGTTGCGAATCTGGGCCATGGTGATGGGCGTGACGTGTCCTCCGGAAGTGCTCACGGGGTTGTAGGAAGCGTTGAGGAGACTGCTGCCGTAGACATCGGTGGTGGGCAACCACTTAAGATCGCTGATGTTGTTGTGGGCGGACGGATTCTTCAGAGACATCGCACAACCGCTGGTGGCCGTTGGGTCCGGATAGGAATAGTAAGGCGTCTCGTTATAGTTGTTGCTCTTCGAAAGGGTCCAGGAGTTGAACAAGAGAAAGGCGGTATTGCCGGTATCGGTTCCGCCGATGCCGCCGATGATGCCGGCCGGAATATCCCCCATGTAGCCGCTGCCGCCGACGTTCATGGCGTGGCCGCCGGTCCAGGCGGGGAGCGCTGCCAGACGTGGCGAATCCGCCTTGGCCTTTGGTTTTGTTGTTGGCGTCACTGCAGGAACTGCTGCCGGAGATGCCGGCGGAGGCTCCGTCCCAGAAATTCACGGTGACGGTGTTGGGGCGGCCGTCGGTTTCAACGACGATGACGTTCAGGGCGCCGGGCTGATTGATTTTGTAGAGTTCGTTGTAGGCGAAGGCGATAGCCTGCGGCGTGGCGGTTCCTCCCGCGCAGACGATGGAATCGAGTTCGCCGTTGCCGGTGCCGAAGCTATTGATGTAGCCGAGATCCGTCTGGAAGGTGGTGACGGGCACGCTATGGAGGTAGGCGTTATCGGCGAAGGAAATCGCGCCGATTTTGTCGCGGCCGGCGGAAAATTGTCCGGTGAAGGTCTTGGCGGCGGTGATGAGACTGCCGCAGGAGGAGCCCATGGAACCCGAGCGGTCCAGCACCAGCATGGCGTTGACGTCGCGGCGGGAGGCGAAGCCGTAGGCGACGATATTGGTGAAGCGGACACCAAACCAATTCATGAAGAGCGTGGGGGCATGCGAGCTCGCGGTGACATCCACATGGCGCAGGTTGGGATTCACAGCGTCGTCATAGACGTGGGCGTGGGTGTCGCTGGTGTCCATGAGGGTACTGTTGGTGAACCAGTTGCCGGCGGGGAAGTTGGCATAAAACCAGTTCACCGCGTTCTGCTTGGCGCTGGTGGCCTGGGCGGCGGTGGTCTGCCCCAGGTTGAGGGAGCGCGCGGCGGCGAGTGACGCGCCGTCGACGGCGCCCTGCAATCGCGCCTTGACTACGTAGAGCATTCCCACGTCGACCGCCAGGCCGATCATGGGGACCAGGAAGATCAGGGACATCACGGCCAGCATCAGGGATGCGCCGCTTTCGGGTGTTCGGCGCGGGCGCAAGGGGGTCTTCATTAGAGAGCTCCTAAAAAAAAGATCGTACGGACACGCCTTGGCTGACGTTGTTACCGAGGCTCAGGCTGGGGGTTTGGAAGAAGCCTTCGGAGGCATAGAAAACCTGGCCGTCCGCAAGCGGCGCCTGGCCATTGGCGGTAGTTTGCCACAGCGTGGACATGGCGGATTGCCCGGCCGGGGGAAGTTTGGCTTTCACATCCGTGACGGGGTTGGATATGCTTCCTTGGCTGGAGATGGTGGCTCCGCTGGGATCGCCCATGGAACTGGGGTGCGCCGCCGCCAGGGTGCTATTGCCGAACACGACGCGCTGCATGAACACGAAGCTATCGTGATTGGTGCAGTTGCCGGCGCCGGCGGCGACACAATTGGGGTCAGTGGTGGCGCCGACGTACATGACTTGGGTGATCCAGATCATGCCGTCGCCACTCGATCCGGTATTGGACTGCACGTTGCCGCTGAAGGAAGGCATTTGGAGATTCAAACCCGTGCCCATGCGCTGCGCCAGTTGCTGGTAGGGGTAAGTGGAGAAGTCCGCGCCGTGGATGTACAGGTCTCCCAGGCTGCGCACCATGTTATTGGCCTGAATGCTCATGATGAGGTTCATGCCTATCACGAACATGCCCAGAAACATGGGCGCAAAGAGTAAAGCGACGAAAGCAAACTCGATAATTTCCTGGCCTTTTTGGCGTTGCCGTCGCTGTGCAGCCGAGTGTATTTTCATAGTCCCTGTTCTAGCGGCTGACGCTGGTGACTCCCACTGGATAACCGCCGAGAATATCCGCGGAGTGGAGATTAAAGGTGATAGGAGTGGTGCTTCTGAAGAACGCGATCCCCCGCCGTAGCTGCCGCTGAGCGGCGCAAGCCATTGAAGGAGAGGTTCTGAATGGAGACCTCCACTAAGTTGCCGGGCACGTTGCCGCCGCTGACAAACGCCGTGCCGAGCGCGGTCGGCGCGTAATAGTTGACGAAGATATGCTGCGGGCTGTCGGTGGTTTTGACGAAGCCCAGGGCGTACTGCTGCACTACGCTTTGGATCGAGGCGTCCTGGCCTTGGCCCGCCTGAGTCTGGAAGGTCACGGCATAGCGAGTGGCCTCGCGCAGAGAATTCTGCAGGGTGGACCAGCGGAACATCATCAGGCCGAAGTCGGTGAAGGCGAAAATGAAGGCGAAGGTGGGCAGCAGGGTGAAGACGGACTCCAAAATGACATTTCCATGAGAGGTTCGTTTGCGTGCGGCGGAAGTGCTGAAACCTGAATCCATTGCCATTACTCTCCAGCGCTAGCTCATCCAGATAGTCCTTATCGGCGGGCTCTCGCCGACCTTGAGGTGTTTTCTAAAGCTCAACAGGCAGCACCGTGTTAGCATGAAATCTACCCCGGCAACATGATTCGTTCTTTTCGCGGCACCACGCCTAGCATCGCTGTCTCCGCTTATGTCGACCCGAGCGCCGTCGTGATCGGCGACGTGCGTGGTGGGGGAGCGGTCCAGCATTTGGCCTAACGTGACCATTCGCGGGGACGTGGATCATATCGAGATTGGGGCGGAAACGAGCATTCAGGACGGGACGGTGCTGCATTGCGATTCAGGGGTTCCGTTGACGATTGGGGACCGGGTGACGGTGGGGCATTTGGCGATGCTGCACGGGTGCACGATCGAGGATGACGCGCTGATTGGGATCGGGGCGATTGTGCTGAACGGGGCGCGGATCGGCAAGGGCGCGGTGGTGGCGGCGGGGTCGCTGGTGCCTGAAGGTGCGGAAGTTCCGGCGGGGATGTTGGCGCTGGGGGTTCCGGCTAAGCCTAAACGCGCGGTGTCGGCCGAGGAGCAGGCGCGGTTTGCGTTGGGCGTGAAGCATTACGTGGAGAAGGCTGCGATCTATTTGGAAGAAGTGAAATGAAAGCCGTCAAGGGGACGCGGGATATTCTGCCACCCGCGAGTGCGGTGTGGAATCGGGTGGAGGCTGTGGCGCGCGAGGTGTTTCGCACGTTCAACTATCACGAGATTCGCACGCCGATTTTTGAAGAGACGGCGTTGTTTGCGCGCGGGGTGGGCGAGGACACGGACATCGTCGGCAAAGAGATGTACACGTGGGAGGATCGCGACGGGACTTCGCTGACGCTGCGGCCGGAGGCTACGGCTTCGGTGATGCGCGCGTATATTGAGCACCGGCTGGATCAGATTCCGGGGATCAAGAAGTTTTATTACATCGGTCCGATGTTTCGGCAGGGAGCGTCCGCAGAAAGGGCGCTACCGGCAGTTTTTTCAGATTGGGGCGGAGGCGATTGGGTCGGAGTCGGCTATCGTTGACGCGGAAGTGATTGAGATGGTGGTGGAGTTGCTGAAGAGGGTGGGCCTCGAAGGGTTTCATCTCATCATCAATTCGGTGGGGTGCGCTACTTGCCGGCCGCGATTCATGGCGGCGCTGAAAGAGAAGCTGGCGACGATGGCGCAGACGCTGTGCGCGGATTGCCAGCGGCGGGCGACTACGAATCCGCTGCGGGTGCTGGACTGCAAGATTCCCGATGATCAGGCGGCGATCGATACCCTGCCCTCGATACTGGATTATCTGTGCGAGGAATGCCACGCGCATTTCAAGGTGGTGCAGGAACATCTGCAACATCGCAGGATTGCTTTTGAAGTTCGTCCGCGGCTGGTGCGCGGGTTGGATTATTACATGCGCACCACTTTCGAAATTACGCATGGGGCTTTGGGGGCGCAGAACGCTGTGCTGGGCGGGGGGCGTTACGATGGGCTGGCGGAGGCGTTGGGCTCGAAAGTTCCGGCTCCGGGGATCGGGTTTTCTATTGGCGAAGACCGGCTGGTGATGAGTGTGGGAGAAGGCCAGGAGCCTGTCGTCGACGTATTTTTGGCGCCGCTGGGGGACGCGGCGGAAGTTTATGCGGGGTCGCTCGCGGCTGAGCTGCGCGACGCTGGAATTTCGGTCGAGCGGTCTGTCGATCGCAAGTTGAAACGCGCGCTTGAAACTGCGAATAAAATGGGCGCCCGGTTTGCGCTGATCTTGGGAGACAACGAGATCGCGGCCGGGACATACTTAATAAAAGACATGGCGTCGGGCGAGCAAGTGCCGCTCGGCCGCGAAGAACTGATCGAACACATTCAAAAATAATGCCATCCGTACCTCTTGATTTTTTAGGCAACCTGCAACGCACGCATAGCTGCGGGGAGTTGCGCGCTTCCGATGCCGGCAAAAAGGCGCTGCTTAATGGGCTGGGTGCATCGCCGCCGGGATTTGGGCGGGGTCATCTTTATTCATTTGCGGGATCGCGAAGGCGTCACGCAACTGGTGTTTCACGAAGACGCGGAGCCGGAGGTGCATCAGCGGGCTGAGCTGCTGGCTGCGGAATACGTGATCGCCGTCGAAGGGACGCTGGCGCTGCGCACGGCTGAGAATATCAATCCGGCGATTCCTACTGGCGAAGTGGAGCTGGTGGTGGACAAGATTTGGATTCTGAACGAATCGCGTACGCCGCCGTTTCCGATGGAAGACAACGTGGACGTCAAGGAAGACGCTCGGCTGAAGTATCGCTACGTCGATCTGCGGCGGCCGCGGATGCAGCACAATATTATTCTGCGCTCGAAGATCGCTTATGCGGTGCGGCAGGAGTTGACGGATCAAGGGTTCCTGGAGATCGAGACGCCGTTTATGACGCGGTCGACTCCGGAGGGGGCGCGCGATTATCTGGTGCCGGCGCGGGTGAGTCCGGGGAACTTTTATGCGCTGCCGCAATCGCCGCAGATTTTTAAGCAACTGCTGATGGTGGCGGGGTTCGATAAATATTTTCAGATTGTGCGCTGTTTCCGCGATGAAGATTTGCGCGCGGACCGGCAGCCGGAGTTCACGCAGATCGATTTGGAGATGTCGTTTCCGCAGCAGGAGACGATTTACCTCGTTATTGAGCGGATGTTGAAGGCTGTTGCGAAAGCGGCTGGGTGCGAGATTCAGATTCCGCTGCCGCGGTTGTCTTACGCGGAGGCGATGCTGTCTTACGGCAGTGACAAGCCGGATCTGCGGCTGCCGCCGTTTCATTGCGTCGAGGACTTGTTCAAAGGGCGAGGGATTGACGCCGGAAGGGCTACCTCTGGTGGCGATTCGTATTCCTAAGACGGGGGCGGTCTCGCGCAAGGAGCGGGATGAGCTGAAGGCTTTTGGGCAGGAGCGCGGGCTGCGGGTGTTTGATGACGCTAAGCGGTTAGAGCGGGATTTCCCTGCTGCTATGGCGGAGGTGCGTAAGCGCACGGGGGCTACCGAAGAGGATCTGTTGATTCTTTGCGGGTGGGGGGGCGAGGTGAAGGGTGCTGCTTCCGGAGAACGCGGTGCTGCTGGCGGCGGGGCATTTGCGGATGCATGCGGGGCAGAAGTATAACGACCGGCATCAATTGCTCGATCCGAAAGATTTTCGCTTTTTGTGGGTGGTGGATTTTCCGATGTTCGAGTGGGATGAGAAGAGAATCGTTGGAATGCGGCGCATCATCCGTTTACTTCGGTGCATGATGCGGATCTGGAGAAGCTTACTACCGATCCGGCGCATTGCAGGGCGAAGTCTTATGATGTCGTGTTAAATGGGACGGAGTTGGGGTCGGGGTCGATTCGTATTCATCGGCGGGATATTCAGGCGCAAGTTTTTGCTGCGTTGGGGCTTTCCGATGAAGAGGCTCGGCATAAATTTGGGTTTTTGTTGGATGCGTTCGAGTATGGGGCTCCGCCGCATGGGGGGATTGCTTTGGGGCTTGACCGGCTGGTGATGTTGCTGGCGGGGGAGACTTCTATACGCGACGTGATTCCCTTCCCCAAGACTGCTAAAGGGACGGATTTATGTGCGCGGCGGGCTCTCACCGACCTTGAGGGGTTTTCTGAAGCTGACCCGGCAGCCCCGTGTTAGCATGAAATCTACCCCGGCAACAATGATTCGTTCTTTTCGCGGCACCACGCCTAGCATCGCTGTCTCCGCTTATGTCGACCCTAGCGCCGTCGTGATCGGCGACGTGCGGGTGGGGGAACGGTCGAGCATTTGGCCTAACGTGACCATTCGCGGGGACGTGGATCATATCGAGATTGGGGCGGAGTCGAGCATTCAGGATGGGACTGTGCTGCATTGCGACGCGGGGGTGCCGTTGTCGATTGGGGACCGGGTGACGGTGGGGCATTTGGCGATGCTGCATGGCTGCACTGTCGAGGATGACGCGCTGATTGGGATCGGGGCCATTGTGCTGAACGGGGCGCGGATCGGCAAGGGCGCGGTGGTGGCGGCGGGGTCGCTGGTGCCGGAGGGCGCGGAAGTTCCGGCGGGTATGTTGGCGCTGGGGGTTCCGGCTAAACCCAAACGCCCGGTGACGGCCGAGGAACAGGCGCGGTTTGCTTTAGGCGTGAAGCATTACGTGGAGAAGGCTGCGATCTATTTGGAAGAAGTGAAATGAAAGCCGTCAAGGGGACGCGCGATATTCTGCCACCCGCGAGTGCTGTGTGGAATCGAGTGGAGGCTGTGGCGCGCGAGGTGTTTCGCACCTTCAACTATCACGAGATTCGTACGCCGATTTTTGAAGAGACGGCGTTGTTTGCGCGCGGGGTGGGCGAGGACACGGACATCGTCGGCAAAGAGATGTACACGTGGGAGGATCGCGACGGGACTTCGCTGACTCTGCGGCCGGAGGCTACGGCTTCGGTGATGCGCGCTTATATCGAGCACCGGCTGGATCAGATTCCGGGGATTAAGAAGTTTTACTACGTTGGTCCGATGTTCCGGCGGGAGCGTCCGCAGAAAGGGCGTTACCGGCAGTTTTTTCAGATTGGGGCGGAAGCGATCGGGTCGGAGTCGGCTATTGTTGACGCGGAAGTAATTGAGATGGTGGTGGAACTGCTGCGGCGGGTGGGGCTGGAGGGGTTTCATCTCATCATCAATTCGGTGGGGTGCTCTACTTGCAGACCGCGGTTTATGGCGGCGCTGAAAGAGAAACTGGCGACGATGGCGCAGACGTTGTGCGCGGATTGCCAGCGGCGCGCGACTACGAATCCGCTGCGGGTGCTGGATTGTAAAGTGCCGGACGATCAGGCGGCGATAGATACCCTGCCTTCGATACTGGATTATCTGTGCGAGGAGTGTCACGCGCACTTCAAGGTGGTGCAGGAACATCTGCAGCATCGCAGGATTGCTTTTGAAGTTCGTCCGCGGCTGGTGCGGGGGTTGGATTATTACATGCGCACCACTTTTGAAATTACGCATGGAGCTTTGGGAGCGCAAAACGCTGTGCTGGGCGGGGGGCGTTACGATGGGCTGGCGGAGGCGTTGGGCTCGAAGGTTCCGGCGCCGGGGATCGGGTTTTCGATTGGCGAAGACCGGCTGGTGATGAGCGTGGGAGAAGGCCAGGAGCCTAGCGTCGACGTATTTTTGGCTCCGCTGGGGGACGCGGCGGAAGTTCATGCGGGGTCGCTGGCGGCTGAGCTGCGAGATGCTGGAATTTCGGTCGAGCGGTCTGTCGATCGCAAATTGAAACGCGCTCTTGAGACTGCGAATAAAATGGGCGCCCGGTTTGCCCTGATCTTGGGAGACAACGAGATCGCGGCCGGGACATACTTAATAAAAGACATGGCGTCGGGCGAGCAAGTACCGCTCGGCCGCGACGAATTGGTCAAACACATTCAAAACAATGCCATCCGTACCTCTTGATTTTTTAGGCAACCTGCAACGCACGCATAGCTGCGGGGAGTTGCGCGCTTCCGATGCCGGCAAAAAAGCTGTGCTCATGGGCTGGGTGCATCGCCGCCGGGATTTGGGCGGGGTCATCTTTATTCACTTGCGGGATCGCGAAGGCGTCACGCAGTTGGTGTTTCACGAGGACGCGGAGCCGGAGGTTCATCAGCGGGCTGAGCTGCTGGCCGCGGAATACGTGATCGCCGTTGAAGGTACGCTGGCGCTGCGTACGGCCGAGAATATCAATCCGGCGATTCCTACTGGCGAAGTGGAACTGGTGGCGGACAAGATTTGGATCCTGAACGAGTCGCGTACTCCGCCGTTTCCGATGGAAGACAACGTGGACGTTAAGGAAGACGCGCGGTTGAAGTACCGCTACGTCGATCTGCGGCGGCCGCGGATGCAGCACAATATTATTCTGCGCTCGAAGATCGCTTATGCGGTACGGCAGGAGTTGACGGACCAAGGGTTTCTGGAGATCGAGACGCCGTTTATGACGCGGTCGACTCCGGAGGGGGCGCGCGATTATCTGGTGCCGGCGCGGGTGAGTCCGGGGAACTTTTATGCGCTGCCGCAATCGCCGCAGATTTTTAAGCAACTGCTGATGGTGGCGGGGTTCGATAAATATTTTCAGATTGTGCGCTGCTTCCGCGATGAAGACTTGCGCGCGGACCGGCAGCCGGAGTTTACGCAGATCGATTTGGAGATGTCGTTTCCGCAGCAGGAGACGATTTACCGCGTGATCGAGCGGATGTTGAAGGCGGTTGCTAAAGCGGCGGGGTGCGAGATTCAGATTCCGCTGCCGCGGTTTCTTACGCGGAGGCGCTGCGGTCTTACGGGAGTGACAAGCCGGATCTGCGGCTGCCGCCGTTTCATTGCGTCGAGGACTTGTTCAAAGGGGAGGGATTGACTCCGGAGGGGCTGCCGCTGGTGGCGATTCGGATTCCTAAGACGGGGGCGGTCTCGCGCAAGGAACGGGATGAGCTGAAGGCTTTTGGGCAGGAGCGCGGGCTGCGGGTTTTTGACGACGCTAAGCGGTTGGAGCGGGACTTCCCTGTTGCCATGGCGGAGGTGCGCAAGCGGACGGGGGCTACTGAAGAGGATTTGCTGATTCTTTGCGGGTGGGGGGGCGAGGTTAAGGGTCAGCTTCCGGAGAACGCGGTGCTGCTGGCGGCGGGGCATTTGCGGATGCATGCGGGGCAGAAGTATAACGACCGGCATCAATTGCTCGACCCGAAAGATTTTCGATTTTTGTGGGTGGTGGATTTCCCGATGTTCGAATGGGATGACGAAGAGAATCGATGGAATGCGGCGCATCATCCGTTTACTTCGGTGCATGACGCGGATCTGGAGAAGCTCACTACCGATCCGGCGCATTGCAGGGCGAAGTCTTATGATGTCGTGCTGAATGGGACGGAGTTGGGGTCGGGGTCGATTCGTATTCATCGGCGGGATATTCAGGCGCAAGTGTTTGCGGCGTTGGGGCTTTCCGATGAAGAGGCTCGGCATAAATTTGGGTTTTTGTTGGATGCGTTGGAGTATGGGGCTCCGCCGCATGGGGGGATTGCTTTGGGTCTCGACCGGCTGGTGATGTTGCTGGCGGGGGAGACTTCGATTCGCGATGTAATTCCCTTCCCTAAGACTGCTAAGGGGACGGACTTGATGTGCGAGGCGCCTTCGGATGTGCCGGAAAGAGCGCTGCGAGAGTTGGGGATTAGTATTCGGAAGAAGTAGGGGCTACTCTGTGCGGAGGGCTATCGCGGGGTCGATCCGTGTTGCATTTACGGCGGGGATGAAGCAGGCTACCGCGGCTACCAGGGCTAGGAGCAGGGCGGCCCCTAGGAACGATATGGGGTCTACGGCGCGGGTACCTACGAGAGCGCTGCGGAGCCAGAAACTGATCGCTACCGCGCCTACTAAGCCTACTGCGATTCCGATCGCTGTGGGGCCCATACCTCTGCCGATTACCTGGCGCATCACGGAACCGCGGCTGGCGCCTAGGGCCATGCGCAGGCCGATTTCGCTTCGGCGCTGGGCTACTGCGTAGGCGTTTACTCCGTAGATTCCTAGCGCCGCCAGAATCAGCGCGACCAGGGCAAAAGAGATCATCAGGCCGGTCTGGAATTTCGGCTCGGCGAATTGATTGTGCAGGCGGTCCTCTAGCGTGCCGAATTGTTCTAGGGGCTGTTCGCGGTCGATGGCCATGAACTCGGCGCGCAATGCGGGGACCAGCGCTGCGGGATTGCTTTCGGTGCGGGCTACGAACCACACGCCTCGGGACCAGGGGTTTTGCTGATGCGGCACGTAGATCATGGGCTTCAAGTCGGAGGACGGGTCTTCCAGTTTTACGTTGCCGCAGACACCGACAATCTGCACTGTGACGGTTTCCTCACCGTTCTGCAGGCGCATGGGGCGGTTTATTTTGAGGCGCTGGCCTAGAGGATTCTGATTCGGGAAGTAATGGGCGGCTAGCTCTTCGCTCACAACCGCTACTAGCGGGGCGGTTTCGTTGTCGGCTTCGGTGAAAAAACGTCCGCTCTTGAGAGGGATTCCTAGTGTGGTGAAGTAATCCGGGCCCACGGCGTCGTAGGGGGCGCTGGGGCGCTCGGATTCTTCGTGGGCTTGGGAGAATTCGGTTTCGAAACGCACTTCCATGTTGTTCAGCAAGGGGAGGCTGGAGGCTACTGCCACGCCTTTCACTCCGGGCAAGGCGGCGATGCGGCGCACGCCTTCGCGATAAAACGCGCAGGGCTTGGTCGGCGTCGTATTTCGCGAAGGGCAGGAGCAGGCGGGCGGTCATTACATTGTTGGGATCGAAGCCGGGATTGGCGCGGGTGAGATCGCGGAAACTTCCGATCATCAAGCCAGCGCCGGCCAGCAGGACCAGCGCCACGGCGGCTTCGGCGACGATCATGGCTTGGCGGAAGCGCTGGCTCTTGCGTCCGGAAGTAGTGCCGCGGCCGGTGTCCTTGAGCGCGGATTGAATATCGGCGCGCGCCACGGCTAGGGCGGGGGCGAGTCCGAAGAGTACGCAACTGAACAGTGAAATCGCGAGCGCGAACCAGATCACCGGCATGCTGAGCGTGATGGAGCCGCCGGGCAGCGCGCTGGCGGGCACGATTTTCGGCGCGGCGTAGATCAGGGCCCAGGCGATCGCTAAACCTAAAGCGCCGCCGCCCAGGGACAGCAAGAAGCTTTCGGTAAGAAGCTGGCGCGCCAGGCGGCCGGGGGTCGCGCCCATGGCCAGGCGCAGGGCGATTTCACGCTCGCGTCCGGCGGCGCGGACTAACAATAAGCTGGCTACGTTGGCGCAGGCGATCAATAAGACTAAGCCCATGGCGCCGGAGAGCAGCAGGAGGCGCGTGCGGAAGGTGCGGTTGAGCAGGAAGTCCTGGAAGTCTTCGACGTGGACGGTCCAGCCCTTATCGCTCTGCGGATAGGTTTGCGCCAGCGAGCGGCCGATGACGGCCATCTCGGCGGCGGCGCGATCGCGCGATTCGCGCAGGCGTGCGATGGCAATTACGTTGCGGAAATCGCGGTCTTGGCGATTCAGCGAAACTGGCACCCAGATGTCGTGCGGACGCCACCAGAATTGGAAATCGGGCGGAGTGACGCCGACGATTGAGTAGGGAACCGAGTCTACATAAATGGTGCGGTGGAGAACTTGCGGGTCCGCGCCCAGATCCTCTTGCCAAAAACGATGACTGATGATGGCGGAGTGCGCGGCGTTCTCGGGGTGATCGAGGCCGTCTTCATCGGGCAGAAAGGTGCGGCCTAATTCGGGCTTCACACCCAAGGTACGGAAAAAGTTTGCGCTGACGCGGGCGCCGGCGGCTTGGCGCGGGCGGTCTCCGCCGGTGAGGACGAAGGCGGTGGGTAGCCAGGCGGCGAAATCGGAGAGAGTTTTCGACTGCGCGCGCCAGTCCATGAAATCCGCGGCGGAGGCGTCGCTGAGGCTGCCTTGGCTGTCGTGGCTCCACACGAAGGCGAGTTTTTCGGGCTCGGGGTAGGAGACCGGATGGATCAGCAGCGCATCGACGATGCTGAACATGGCGGAGTTGGCTCCGATGCCCAGCGCCAGCACCAGAATAACGGAAGCGGTGACCACCGGAGCCCGCAGCATGATGCGGGCGCCGAAACGCGCGTCCTGTAAGAAATCAGACATTCGAGCGGAACGGCGTTACGGCGAAGGCGAGGGCGAGGGCAGCCGGCTATCGGGCGCGGGATTGCGCCGGGGGACGGGCCAAAACGCGCGGCACCAGATGGTCCAGCCGGCGAGTTGCGTGAGCATCAGGAAGACGTTGGGTAAGAAGTAGCCCGCGCCGGAATCAAGATGTCGAAGCCCGTAGGAAACCGCGGCACCGGTTACCACGACGCCCAGTCCCGATACTCACGGCGACAAACTGGGGATCGCGTTTGCGATTCGCGAGGAGCGCTCCCCACAGGCCCAGATTCATGATGGCGGCGCCGAAATTGAGGAGCTCGCTGGTGCTGTTGAACCATGAGGCTTCCGGCCAGGGCGCGAAGTGCAAAGGAAACAGGAGGAACGGCAGGACCATCACCACCACCACGATTCCGCCGAGGATGCGTCCGATGGAGGAGCGTTTGGCGCCTTCCGGAGTGGCCGCGTAGGTGAGGACGATCACCAAGAGGAAGCGGAGCATGTCGACGATGACATCGTTGCTCCAGTAGAGACGCGTGTACAACCTCACCGCTTCGGCTTGCTGCAACTTTACCCTGGGCTGCACCGTGTCATACAGGAGATCATAGATGGTGAGCGTTGCGGTAGCGAACAATTCCCACGCAACATAGACCAGCAAAACCCAGAACCTGCGGAAGGGTCCGCGTAAAAGCAAAACGAGGACCGACAGTAGGAAAACCCCACTGCCGATCCCCAGGAGATCATAGACGTAATTCATCCTTGCTCACTGGACAGGCAATTCCCTATGCCGGTGATCTTTGATGTTACGCGCGCCTGTGTCAGGACCTAGACCGAGGTTAGTTCCACCCTGGCGGGCGGAGGAGGCCCGAGGCGACGTTCGTTCCACCCGGGTGGGGGCGGAGGCCCGAGGCGACGTTAGTTCCACCGGCTGGCGGCGGGAGGAGGTCCCGGAGGCGACGATTAGTTCCACCCGGCAGGCGGGCGGAGGACCCGAGGCGACGTTAGTTCCACCCGTGGCAGGCGGCGGAGTCCCGAAGCGACGTTAGTTCCACCCGTTGGCGAGGCGGCGGACCCGAGGCTAACCACGACGCTACCGTCGAGTGTTCGACGGCAATCGGTCCGTGGGAAATGATCCATGCATACGAACTGACGCTAACTAGCGCCAAAACAAATGCAGTCAGAATTGTAACACGCTTCACTCTACACCACCCTCTAGTACTTAAAGAATTTGATCACTTAGTACATTACTCAACATGGAGCTAAGAGCAACACCTTATAGTATCTCCTAAGGCTTACTTGCGAGTATAAGGGTTATCCCGTAGTACGGTCAAGAGGATAGTACTTGCCAGAAGGAAGAAACGGGGGATCGTACAATTAAAATTTCTTAATTTATGGAATTAGGCCGCTTGTTTGCTTCGCCGAATGAGCCGGACGATCTCGCGGAGGGCGATGTAGACATTTAGAAGGCCCAGGCAACTGAGAGCCCCGCGGAAGTAAGGGTCGTCCCACAGGTCCTGTATGGCTATTTGGTTGGAGGCGAAGAAGCTGGGGAGGTGGTTGAGGCTCCAGGAATCCATCCAGGGGAAGACCACCAGGAAAGAGCCGACTTCGAAGGCGAAGATCGCGAATAGCAGCATCCAGAGACGGCGCCGGAGGGTTCCGGGGGCGCGCATGGGGCGGGCGGGCACGGGCGGCGGCGCGGGGACGGCTTCCGGCTGAGGCGTGGTTTCGGGTGTTAGGGACATACGAACAGTTCGCCTTGCGGAGAGATGGCGGAGGGGTATCCGGTCCACTGTAGGTGCCGGCTGGCATTGCGGACGGGCTCGAAGCTGTAGCGGTGGAGGGTGGTGGGGCCGAGGCGGTCGAGCGCGTCGAGGTGGTCGCGCGTGCCGTATCCTTTATTGCTTGCCAGGCGATACTCGGGGAAGACGGCGTCCCATTGTACGAGCGCGCGGTCGCGTTCGGTCTTGGCGAGGATGGAGGCGGCGGCGATCGAGAAGCTCAGAGAGTCACCGTGGATGAGAGGCTTTTGCGGAAGAGCGCTGGCGATCCGGATCGCATCCAACAACAGATAATCGCAAACGATGCTGAGGCGCGCGAGGGCGCGCTGCATGGCCAAGCGGGAGGCTTCTAGAATATTGACTCGGTCGATTTCGAAGGCATCGGCGGCGCCGACGGCCCAGGCTAAGGAGCGCTCGCGGATACGGCCGGCCAGGACTTCGCGGCGTTCGGGTTCGAGTTCCTTGCTATCGTCGAGGCCGCGAATCTGGCGCGCGGGGTCAAGCACCACGGCCGCTGCGAAGACGGGGCCGAAGAGCGCGCCGCGGCCCGCTTCGTCCAGTCCGGCGATGGTCCGGTAACCGGCGCTTCGGGCGGCACGCTCGTAGCGGCTGCTGGGCATGCTGAGAACGGGTGTCGGCGCTATTCGCGTTCGCGCAGGCGCGCGGCCTTGCCCTTGAGTCCGCGCAGGTAATAGAGCTTGGCGCGGCGAACGCGGCCGGTGCGAACCACGTCGATGTGGTCGACCACCGGGGCCTGCACCGGGAAGATACGCTCGACGCCTTGGCCGAAGCTGACTTTGCGGACCGTGATGGTCTCGCTCATGCCGGTGTTGTTGCGGGCGATTACGGTGCCTTCGAAGACCTGCAGGCGTTCTTTGTCGCCTTCCTTGATTTTGACGTGCACCTTGATGGTGTCGCCGGGGCGGAACTCGGGGTGGGTCGCCTTCTTGTTCTTGTTCAGGATCTTGGCCATCGTTGCGTTCTGCATAATCTTGTTCCTACTTTCTAAACCAAACCATTCAAACTAAATCGGGGCGCTGGCGGCGGGTTTTCTCCCGCGCGGCGCTTTTCCGCCACTTGCGAATCTCTTCATGGTTGCCGCCGATCAGCACCTCGGGCACCTTCCAACCGCGGAATTCCGCGGGCCGGGTGTACTGCGGCCAATCGAGCAACCCTTCTTCACTGAACGACTCATCTACGCTGGAGGTTTCGTTCCCCAGCACTCCGGCTTGCAAGCGCGCTACAGCATCTACTACTACCGCCGCCGCCAGCTCGCCGCCGCTCAATACATAATCGCCGATCGAAAGCTCTTCGTCGGCCAGGTGCTCCGCGACGCGCTCATCCACGCCTTCGTAGCGGCCGCAGATCAGGAGCAGCTCTTTGAGTCCGCTGAACTCCCGGGCCTTGGCCTGGTCGAACTTTTTCCCTTGCGCCGATAGCAGGACCACTTTCGATCCCTCACTGGACCCTTTTATATAACCGGGCCAAATCGCTTCGACAGCTTCAAATATCGGTCCCGCTTTGAGCAGCATGCCTTCGCCGCCGCCAAAGGGCCGGTCATCCACAGTCCGGTGCCGGTCGTAGGTCCACGTCCGCAAATCGTGGACGTGAATCTCGATCAGCCCTGCTTCGCGCGCCTTCTGAATCACGCCGTGCTCGAAGGGTCCCCGGAAAAACTCGGGGAAGATCGTCACGATGTGAAACTTCACTGTTGCTCCAGCAAACCCTCCGGCAATTCCACCCGGATGGTCTTCGATGCTACATCGATCACCTTGCAGATCGACCGCGCGAACGGAATCAGAATCTCACGGCCGTCCGCCGCTTCCAACTTCAAGAGCGGCGCGCCGCCGTACTCCTCTACTTCCGTCACTACACCAACTACTTCGTCGCCCACAACCTTGCAGCCAACCAGGTCTGCATAAGAAAAAGCCCCTTCTTCGGGCGGCTCCACTTCACTCGGGGGCACCAGCATTTCGGCGCCTTCCCACGGCTCAGCATCGTTGATCGAATCGATGCCGACGAACTTAAATACCGGGCGGCCATCGTGCCGCCAGGTTTCTTCTACCTGCATTACCTGACGCCGGCCGTTCTTCTCGAGCGCTACTTCCTTCAACTTCTGTTCGCGGTCCGGTTCACTGCTGTCCAGTTCGCCGAGCAATTCTCCGCGATTTCCACGGGTGCGCCACAACCTGCCGATCGCCACCCAATCTTCCACTGCCGCTATTCCAATATTTCCAGGGTGAAGCGGCGGTTCTGTTTCATGCCGGCGGCTCCCAACAAGGTGCGGATGGAACGTGCAGTGCGGCCTTGCTTGCCGATCACCTTGCCCAGGTCCGCGGGGGCGACGCGCAGCTCCAGAACTGTCACCTGTTCGCCCGCGACTTCGCGAACGGTCACCTCGCCGGGATTGTCGACGAGTATCTTGGCGATTTCCGTTACCAGTTCTTTCACTGTCACACCTCGCTACTTATACTAAGCGGCCGTTGCGGGCTCGGGCACCGGCGGATTCATGCGGATCAGGCGGGCCACGGTATCGGACGGCTGCGCGCCGTTCTTGATCCAGTATTGGATGCGTTCGTGTTCCAGCTTGACGGCCTTGGGCTTCGCTACCGGGCTATAAATTCCGACTACTTCCACTGAGCGGCTGTTGCGGGCGCGCTCCTTGTCAATTACCACCACGCGATAGGACGGCTTTTTCTTGCCGCCAAAGCGCGCCAGACGAATCATCAGCATTCCTTAAACTCCTATCCTTCTATAATCCGTAATTTAACGCCCAAAGGGCAAACCGGGGGGCAGCTTCATTTTCGCCAGGCGTTTGCCCAGGAACCCGCCGCCCCCCGTGAAACTCTTCATCATCTTGCGCATTTGCGCGTACTGCTTCAGTAAATTGTTCACTTCCTGCACCGATGTTCCGCTGCCTTTGGCGATGCGTTTGCGCCGCTGGCCGTTGATCATCATGTGGTTGGCGCGCTCTTTGGGGGTCATCGAATCGACGATGGCCACTAGGCGGTTGATTTCGTTTTCGTCTACCTTGACGTTTTTGAGATCCTTCATCATGCCGACTTGCGGCATCATGCCCAGGATCGATTCGAGCGGCCCGAGCTTGCGGATCTGCTTCATCTGATCGCGGAAGTCGCCCAGGGTGAAGTCGTCTTCGATGAGCTTGCGCTGCATCTCTTCGGCTTGCTTTTGATCGATGGTTTCTTCTACGCGCTCGATTAGGCTCAAGACGTCGCCCATGCCTAGGATGCGTTGCGCTACGCGGTCGGGATGAAACGGCTCGAGAGCGTCGGACTTTTCGCCGACGCCGACGAATTTGAGGGGCTGGCCGGTTACGGAACGGATGGAGAGCGCTGCGCCGCCGCGGGCGTCGCCGTCCATTTTTGTAAGAATAGCCCCGGTGATGCCTAAGCGCTTGTGGAATTCGTCAGCGGACTTGACGGCGTCCTGGCCGGTCATGGCGTCGGCGACGAACAGGATTTCGGTGGGGTTGAGCAGATCTTTGAGCTGGCTCAACTCGGTCATCAGGTCTTCATCGATGTGGAGGCGGCCGGCGGTGTCGACCAGCACCACGTCGCGGCCGGTCTGGATGGCTTCCTTGCGGGCGGAGCGGGCGAGATCGATGGGCTTGGTTTCGTCCGGAGTGCCTTCGTAGATGGGGAGCTTGAGGTCGCGCGCCAGGACGCTCAGTTGTTTGCGAGCGGCGGGGCGATAGACGTCGACGGAAACCATCAGCGGCGAACTGCCGTTCTTCGAGAGCCAGCGGGCAAGCTTCGCGGTGGAGGTGGTTTTGCCGGAGCCTTGCAGGCCGACGATCATGATGACGGTGGGGGGCTCGTTGGCCATGCGCAGTTTGGCCTGATGGGTGCCGAGCATTTTGACCAGCTCGTCGCGGACGATTTTGATGACCTGCTGGGTGGGCGAGAGCGCGGTGAGCACTTCCTGGCCCATGGCCTGTTCCTTGACGGCTTCGATGAACTGTTTGACGACGCGGAAATGGACGTCGGCTTCGAGCAGGGCGACGCGGATTTCGCGCAGAGCGGCGTCCATGTTCTCGGCGGAGAGTTTGCCTTCTCCGCGCAGAGTTTTGAAGACGCGTTGTAGCTTGTCGCTTAAGTTATCGAACATGATTGGCCCCGGGGGTCAAATACCTGGGGGTGTCCACCGGAAGGTAGATTTTCATTGTAGCGCAAAGCTGGGGCCGACCACTGTGGGGGTCGACCCGCGGATTTCTCTTTGGAATGATCAGTTGGCAGGGTCTTTCCGGAAATACTTTCCCAGCAAAACGCCGAGAAAAATTAGAAGATCCAATGGGGGTGCAAGTTCGAGAAGCCAAAGTGTAGGCTCAAATGACCAAGGGTTCTCCTCGCTAAATTTAAATCTGGCGTCCCAGTCCTTCTTCATTCGACATTCAATACGCAGTCGTCAAGGCATTCGTTCACTTGTCTTAGTCGTCGGCGTCTCCCCACTCCACTTTGGTGATGGGTTCGCCCCAGGTGAAGCCCCAGAAGGTTCCGAACATGATCCAGCAGTAGCGAGTGAGACCGTCGCGGTCTTTGGTCACTACGCGGAAGACGTGCTGGTTGCGGCTGCGGATCCATGCTGACGGGCCTTCGAAGAACCAAGCGCCGCGGAAGCTGACTAGTTCGAGGTGCTGGCTCTCGGCCCATTTCGTCAGGCGGCGCTTCCAATACGCCTTGGCGAGGATGAGCGCTACGGTCAGCGACACGGCGGCGGCCAGGTAAATCAGAATGAGGCGGCTGTCGACGTTCATTCCTTCGGGCATGGGTTCGACCTATAATCATCCCATGCAATGGTTTCGGCGGTTCCTTCTCTTGTGTGCGGCGGTTTTGCCGTGCGCGGCGCAGACGGTGGCGCTCGCGCCTACTGGTACGTTGAGGGCGGCGTTTCTGGGAGACAATCCGGTGCTGGGTCGGGTGGATGCGAAAACCGGGGCGGTCACGGGGCCGGTTGCAGATCTGGTTAAAGAACTGGCCCGGCGGATGGGCGTGCCTTACACGCTGATTCCGGCGGCGGGCGCGCGCGACATTATCAACCGGCTGCAGGCGCATACGGCTGATCTGGGGTTTATGGCTTACAACGCGGGGCGGGCGGCGGATGTGGATTTTTCGGCGCCTTGGCTGCTGATGCCGAATAGTTATATTGTGCGCGGCGATTCCCCGCTCCAGAAGGTTGAGGATGCGGATCGGGCGGGTGTCCACATTGTGGCGGTCAAGAATGACACGCAGGATGTTTACTTGAGCGCTCATCTTAAAGAACAACCGTGTGGATACGGTTGCTTGCGATGCCGGCGCTCGAAGAAATTGAAAACTTGCTGATGGGCGGGAAGATTGACGCGTTTGCTGCCAATCGGCAAAGGCTGATGGAGGCCGCAGTTCGGTTTCCCAAGCTGCGCGTGCTGGCGGATAACTACTTTGTCGCGGGGCAGGCGGTGGCTCTGGCGAAGGGAGATCCGGACCGGCTGGGTGCACTCAATAAAATGCTGGGTGAGGTGCTGGCTACCGGCCTTGTGAAAACTTCGATCGAACGCGCGGGGCTGCTAGGGGTGGACGCGGCGCCTCCGCTGGGACGTTAGCCGAACTCCGCTCGCGGCGGGGACTGCTCGGCGCCTACGCGGCCTGTGCGCGATGTCGGCCGCGGCGTAGTTCTCGGGGCGCACGGGGATGCCTGACATACGGCGCAGCAGGGCGAGTTGACCGGTGTGGGTGAGCGCGTCGGCGATGGCGCCTTGGAAGAGCTTTTCGGCTTTCGCTGCACCTAGGCCTTGCGTGGCGATGCGCTGATCTAACGCTTCCAGGGCCGCGAAGAAGCGGGCTATTTCCTGATCCCAGGGCAGGGGCTCCGAATCGTGCCATTCTTTGCGGCCTTCTACTTGGGCTAGCGCCCAGTCCATTAAGTCCCCGATGTGGGCCAGGATCTGGCCGGGTGTGCGGATGGAGGAGGCGGCTTGGAAATCGCGGAACTCGGCGGGCGTGCCGCGTAACACTTTCCCCAAACGGTAGGCGAGCGTGGCTAGAGCGTGTCGAACCGGCAAATTCATAGACACCATAATCGCATTGGGCGGTGGGGGCCTTGCATCGTGCCCCCCATTTGCGAGACACTAGCAGGTTTTCCACACAACATATTCCAGATGCCAACGCGGGTACGAGTTCTTTATCACGATCACTGCTTCGACGGCGCGGCCTCGGCCGCCTTCTTCAGCCGGTTCGTGGAAGATAAATTTTATCCCGGGGCCGAGTTTTTCTACACGGGCCTCGCTCACAAGGCTTCGCAGTTGTTTGAACCCGAGATGTTCGACGGTGACGTCAACGCCATCGTCGACTTCAAATAT
Organism: Bryobacterales bacterium; assembly: GCA_963760575.1. Lineage (GTDB taxonomy): Bacteria > Acidobacteriota > Terriglobia > Bryobacterales > Bryobacteraceae > Palsa-187. Next base: position 276,012 of record CAVXEM010000038.1, on the reverse strand, counting down.
TCAACGGACCCGCGGCTCACCTGGTGGTTCGATCATCATCAGAGCGCGTTTCTCTCGCCCGAAGACGGCGATCATTTCCGGCACGACAACGGCGGGCACAAGTTTTTCGATCCGACGTTTCGATCTTGCACGATGTACATCGCGACGGTGGCGCGGGAGAAGTTCGGGTTTGATCCTGGCGATCTTAAGGAGCTTGTCGCGTGGGCCGACATCGTCGACGGCGCACTTTATAAAGACGCACAGGAGGCGGTGGATCTGCTAACGCCGGCTACCCAGTTGACGTTGGTGATTGAAAGCTCCAAGGGCTCGGGCACGGTGCAACGGATTATTGGCATGATGCGGCAGCGATCGCTGGGCGAGATCGCGGCCGATCCCGAGATTCAGGCGATTTTTCAGCCGCTGTATCAGAATCACTTGCACATGATCGACGTCATCCGCGAGCAGTCGCACTGCAAGGATGGGGTAGTGTACTTCGATCTGGTGGAGCAAAAGATCGAGGGCTATAACAAATTTATTCCCTATTATTTGTTTCCGGAATCGGCGTATACGGTTTCGGTGACTACTTCGCCGTTCCGCACCAAAGTCTCGGTGGGGTCAAACCCGTGGGCGAAACGGCCGCTAAAGTATAACCTGGCGACCATTTGCGAACGCTACGGCGGCGGGGGGCACCCGGGCGTGGGCGCGATCAGCTTTGAGATCGGCGCCGTCGAGCAGGCGCGGCAGGCGGCGCGGGAGATCGCCGCGGAATTGCAACGTTAGTCGGGATTGTCGTATTCCGTGGGGACGTCATCCTCGCGTACTTGTTTCGTGCGCACTTCGGCTACGTCGGCGTCGGGGGCGTTTTCGATGCCGCCGATCACTTCGGCTTCGAAGGATTGGCCTTCTTCGAGCAACTCGGAAACGCTTTCCGAGTCAGCGCCGGCTTGTTCCGACAAACCTTGCGTGTCGCCGGACTGACCGGCGGAATCGGGGCCTAGACCCTTTTCTTTGCCGGCAACCGTGTTGTAGGTTCGAGTGCTTTCGTCGTCTCGCTTCTTCATGGCGATTATTATTGCACGCGGCTTGCCAACACCACTTTCAGGGCCGAATGCTTCGCGGCGTTTCCAAAGGTTTCGTAGGCTTTGAGGATATCGTCGAATGCGAAACGGTGGGTCACCAGTTTGCCGGGCTGGAGTTTGCCGGATTCGACGGCCTTGATCAGCATGGGCATGGTGGCAGTGTCTACGAGCTGGGTGGTCAGGGTGGCGTTGCGATCCCACAGTTTTTCCATGTGGAGCAGCACTGGTTTGCCGTGGACCCCGATATTCGCGAGGTGGCCTCCGGCGGCGAGGATACCTTGGCAGATGTCGAATGTAGCCGGCATGCCGACGGCTTCGATGGCTACGTCAACTCCCTCACCGTGGGTTAATTCCATCACCCGCTCGATAGCGTTGCCGGCGGCGCTATTGATCAACGCTGTGGCTCCGAAGCTCTTGGCGACTTGGAGGCGGTTGTCGTCCAGATCGATGCTGATGATGGCTGCGGGGGAATAGAACTGGGCGGTTAGCAGGGCCGCTAGTCCTATTGGGCCGGCGCCTACGATAGCGATGATGTCGCCGGGGCTCACTTTCCCGTTGAGTACCCCGCACTCGAAACCAGTGGGCAGAATGTCGCTGAGCATCACGGCGGTTTCTTCATCGGCGCTAGGGGGCACGGGGTAGAGGCTAGTGTCGGCGTAGGGGATGCGCACGTATTCGGCTTGCGTGCCATCGATGGTGTTGCCCAGAATCCAGCCGCCGTTGCGGCAGTGGGAATACATCTGTTTCCGGCAGAAATCGCACTTCGCGCAGGCTGTGACGCAGGAGATCACAACTTTGTCGCCTTTGCGGAAGGTGGAGACGGCGGCGCCTACTTCGTCCACTACTCCGATTCCTTCGTGACCCAAGATGCGGCCTTCGGTGACACCTGGGAGGTCGCCCTTCAGGATATGGAGATCGGTTCCGCAAATGGTCGAGGTTGTGACGCGGATAATGGCATCGTCGGGGCCTTGCAGCACGGGGCGGCGATGCAATTCCCAGGCGGGCTTGCCGGGGCCGTGATAGACCAGGGCGTGCATGGTGGCGACTGCCGTTTCGCGGGGGCAAATCTCGATTTGAGCCGTTGTCATAACGCTCAATGGAGCACGCTGGGGGCCCAAGCGCGGGCTTGTGTTTGAAGGAATAGCGAACACGCCGGCGGCCGCATGACCAAATATCGCCAAGACCTTGTAACCGTTTTGTTATCTGGTATACATTGAATCGTAAAGAAAGTGGACTGTGGTGCCGAAATGAGTACGGAGGTCGTCCTGGGTAAGCTGCTTCTGTGCCTCGCTGTGCTGGCTGCTTCCGTAATAGCGGCGGAGAAGGCTCTGCCCTTGCAGGAGGAGGCCACACGAGCTGGAACCGTCTCGGCCGACTTGTTGCGGCATCCGCTTTCGGCGCAAGCTCGCGAGATGATCGACAAGGCGCAGCGCACGGCACAAGCAGGAAATCATCTTTCGGCGATCGAGCAATTGACGAAAGCGCTGGCCAAGCATCCTGAATCGGCAGCCTGGATCCAACCGGTGCTGGGCGTTGAATATCTCAAAACCGATCAGCATGAGACGGCGATTCAAGCGCTTGAACAGGCGGTGTTGCTGCTGCCGCGCGATCCGATCAATCGTTCCAACTTAGGTTTATCGCTGGCCTTCACCGGGCAATACAAGCGTGCTGAGCAGGAATTGCATGAGGCGCTCAAACTAGATGCGAAAAACGACACCACCCGGCGATTGCTGGAAGTTGTTGAAGCGGATCACCGGCGGCGCAATCACGATTGAGTCCGCCCGCCTAACCCTACCCCCATCAATCACTTCTCAGATTAAACTCTGAGCCGTCGAGCGCATCAAGCACATAAAGAATATCGATTGGACGCCGAAAGGTATCGACGATATTCTATGTACGAAAGTAGTTCGCCCCCCGTCGGAAGCAACTCAGTCGTTAGGAATATCCCGTCCATATTTCACCGCGAGGTGAAATTCCACAAAATTCATCCGGAGGATTTATGCCTAACGTGTGCAGGGCCGCGGGCGTGCGCCTGGCCGTCTTGATTTCAGTGCTGTGTCTGGGGGGTGCCCCGGCCTACGGACAGCTTCGCTACGGTAATCCGTACGACGCTAGCATGGGGCGGTCGCCCTTTGGGTTTCCGGGGTTTGGGTCGCGCGAAACACTGGATCCTCTTTCGAGCTTCCCGGAGCCGCCGGCGGTGGATGCGTCCGGGCCCTCTACTATTTCGACCGATGTGCTGCGGCATCCGCTCTCGTCGAAAGCGCGCCGGCTGTTTGAGAAGGCCATGCATTTCGCGGAATTGGGGAACCACCATGCCGCGATCGACGGTCTGCGCGATGCCTTGGTGAAGTGCCCCTCCGATGCGCCCTACGCGCACAATCTATTGGGCCTGGAATATATCGAAGTGCAGCTGTACGCGGAGGCGAAAGAATCCTTTGCAGAAGCGGCGCGGTTGATGCCGCGCGAGTCCAGCAATCATTCAAACCTGGGGCTTTCGTTGGCGATCGTGGGGGACTGGGATACGGCGGAGAAAGAAGAGCGTAAAGCTCTCCAACTGGATAAATCCAACGATAAAGCGAAATTGATCCTCGAGGCGCTGCTGGTGCGCAAACGCAATAGGGCTGCTGAAGCGAAACCTTAAAGGCGTCCGCTTGCTTCGCGCGCGGTTCTGTGTTGGATGTCCGCGTCGACCAATTGGCAACGCTTAGCGGAACTGATCCGGACGGCGCTTGAGCGTCGGACGGTCGTCATCGCTGCCGCCCTTGTCGTCTTTGCCGTCGCCGGTGCTGGCGCCGGGGGCCTTGCGCAGCGTGGGACGATTCAGATCCTGCGTGTCCACCTTGCGCTTGTTGTGCATGGCCATCAAGCGCGTCTTGACGTCGTTGAACTCGGACGTGGTGACCACGTATTCGGGCCGCTCTTTCAGATACTCCTGAATATTCTTCTGCGCGGCGGTGATACGGTCCTCCGTCATGGGATGCGTGGAGAACACTTTGGCCATGGTGCCGGGCTTCTTCTTTTCGAGAGACTGGATTTTTTCGAAGAAGTCGACGAAAGCGCCGGGATCGTAACCGCTCTTGTACATGTATTGGAGACCGAGCAGATCCGCCTCGGATTCAAATCCGCGGGAGAACGAAAGGAAGCCGATCGGGATGGCCACGCTGGCGGCCTGTTGGATTCCGTAACCAGTCCACCCTCCCATGAAGATCAGCGGGATGGTGGCCAACTGGGCGATTTCACCGCGGGTGGCTTGGCGGGTGCCGTGGCGCGCGGCGACGTGCGCGATTTCGTGGGACATCACGCCAGCCAGTTCGGCTTCCGAATCGGCTTTCAGGATCAGGCCGGAGTTCACGAAAAAGAATCCGCCAGGGAGCGCGAAGGCATTCACCTCTTCTGTGTCGATTACCTTAATGGTGAAGGGGACCTTGGCGTCGGAGTTGCGAACCAGATTCTGGCCCAGGCGGTTGACGTACTCCGCAATGATCGGATCGTCGATGATCTTGGCCTGCCGCTCCACATCCTGCGCGAGCCCTTTGCCGAGCGCAATCTCTTTCTCAATGGAGTAGAAGTTCACGCCCTTGCCGACGTCGCGATTGCCGATTTCATCGGGATCTTTCTTCTTATCCGCGGCGAACAAGGAGAAGGCCAAGAGGGAAATCGAGGCGATGGTGGCAAGACGGCGCATAAGGCACTCCTTACTTCCGAGTATACGCCTTTCGACGTTGCGTGTGACCAAAAGATTACCCTTAATTCATGTACCGCGAATTCTTCCCCGTGACTCGGCATTTGACCTACCTAAACCACGCCGCCGTGAGCCCCTTGTGCCGTCCGGCAGCGGAGGCCATGCAGGGGTTGGCACAGGACGCATTGGACTGGGGATCGCTGCATTACGAGCAATGGCTCGAATGCTATGAGGGGCTTCGCCGGGGCGCGGCAAGGCTGGTAAACGGCACACCTGAGGAGATTGCCATCGTCAAGAACACGTCTGAAGGGATCGCGACGGTGGCCATGGGGGTCAACTGGCGGGCGGGCGACAAGATTGTGGCATTTGAGGAGGAGTTTCCGGCAAACCAATACCCCTGGCAGAGGCTTGCATCCAAAGGCGTTAGGATCGAGTGGCTGCCGGCTACGGCACCGCTGGAGCGTATCGAGCAGGCGGCGCGGGGGGCTCGCTTACTGGCGATTAGTTTTGTTCAGTTTCTGACTGGCTATCGCGCGGATTTAGTGGGGATTGGCGAGATCTGCCAGCGGCATGGTGTCATTTACTTTGTGGATGCGATTCAGGGGCTGGGAGTGTTCCCGGTGGACGTTGCGGCCGCCCACATCGACGCGCTCGCTGCGGACGGCCACAAGTGGCTGCTGGGGCCGGAGGGCTGCGGCGTCCTGTACATCTCGCGGCGCTTGCAGGAGCACGTGGAGCCAGTGGAGTTTGGCTGGACGAACGTGGCCTCTTACAACGACTATGCCAGCCGCGATATGACTCTACGGCCGGACGCGGGGCGCTACGAGTGCGGGACGCTCAATACCATTGGGTGCTACGGGCTGCGGGCGGCGGTCGATTTTCTGCTGGAGGTGGGGATCGATAAAATTGCGCCGGTGGTGCGCGGATTGGCTGGGCAGGTCGTCGAGGGGGTACGGCAGCGAGGCTATGAAGTGCTGGGCGAACCGAACGCGGGGATCGTTAGTTTCCGCAAGGCGGGAATCGACAGCGCGAGTATTTGTACGCGATTGCGGGAGCACTCGATCATTACCGCCCCGCGGGCTGGATGGGTGCGCGCCTCGCCGCATTTTTACATTTCGGCGGAGGACATTGAAAAGATGCTGGGGCTGCTGCCCTGAAGCTCATCCGTAGATGAAGAGCAGCATGTCGCGGGTGGTGCGGTAAGCGGGGGGCCAAGGGTCGGGGTCGACATAACTTAGGTGAAACAACCCGCTGTTGGGCGCGAAGCTCCATTGGAAGGTTACTTTCGCATTCTGAGAGCAACTGGGCCCCGGAACGGCTGACTTCGCGGCTAGGCAGTTCTGGCGCAGGTTCGCGGGGAGCATTCCGGTGAAGTTCACTACCCTCACACCTTCGCTGGTCACGGTGCTCTGCCAATGGAAATCGTGAAAGGCGGATTCAAAGGCTTTGCCGATGGTGGCGGCGGGGTAGCCACTCAAGGTGCTTCCACGAACGGCGGCGACGTAGTCGACAGCGGGTGGAGGAACCGATATGGCTAACGGCGACGGGTCGGGGGTGGATTTCGACGAAGAGCAGCCGGTCGCGAAAGCCAGAACTACAAGAGCGGCAGTTACCTTACTGTTGGCACTCTTCCGGAAAGGGTTAGTCGGCATAGACACGTCTAGTGAGCCTATCGGCACAACTGGACGTTTCGGTTAGCCGTGGCCGAGGTACATCAGCCAGCTTAGGCCGAAGATGGCGGCCAGGAAATAGGCGAAGCATTGGACAGCGTAACGTAGGCGTTCGCGGTCGGTTCGCTTGGTGATTACACCCAGCACGGCTGAGGTAAACAGTGCAAATAGGAGCGATGCCTCGAAGTGGGACAGGTTCATCTTGGGCATGGTCAGTCCTTCTTACCGGTGGCGATTTCCCAGACGTCTACCATTGCCAGCAGGTTCAGGAGTCCGGCCGCTACAAGGAACTTAGTGCCGTAATCGTGGACGTGGCCGGCCATGTCGGGCTGTGAATAGCCCAGCCATACTGTTAGGAAATAGAGGACACCGCCGAGCACGTCGCCGATGAAGCCGCCGTAGTAGATGACCATGGTGAGCAGATCGCCGCTCTGCGGCTGGAACAGGGTGCCGCGCATCATTAATCCGAGCAAGAAGACCAGGACCACTGAGATGCCGAGCACGGCGCCGCGTCCGGGACGCTTCAACAGAAAATGACCGCCCCCGGGAATCAGCCAGGCCAACAATACCGCGGGGGCCCAACTGCCCACCGACGGGGTTTCCAATTTTAGAGTTTCCGCCACAGGTTCATTTTATCGCATGATGATGGTGATGCAGATATCGCGGGATATGGCCCGGGAACTGGTGCGCGCGGAAAGCTGGATTCCGTGGATCTTCCGGGGCGTGCGCGTGGTGCTGATTTTAGGGGGCGCTTGGCTGCTCACGTTCATCGCGCGGCGCTTGCTGCGGCGGCTGCGCGGCTATGCGATGCGCACCATGAAAAGCCACGGCCACGCTCCCGAAATCGAACTGGAGAAGCGCGCGGCTACCATCATGGCGGTGCTGGCGAAGCTGGCGTCGTTTGCGATCTGGATGGTGGCGCTGGTGATGGCGTTGAACGAATTGACGTTCAACATCCAGCCGCTGCTGGCCGGCATCGGCGTGGCGGGACTGGCTTTGGGTCTGGGGGCGCAGACCCTCATTAAAGACTGGCTGGGTGGGCTGCTGGTGCTGCTGGAGGATCAGATCCGCATCGGCGACGCAGTGACCATCAACGGGATCTCGGGCGTGGTGGAGGAAATCAATTTGCGCACTACGGTGCTGCGCAGCGAGAATGGCGCGGTGCATATCATCGCCAACGGGCTGATTAATACGCTTTCGAACATGACTCGCGAGTACGCTTATTACGTGTTCGAGGCGACACTGGCGCATGGGGCTAACGTGGATCGCGCGTTGCAGATCATGAGTGTAACTGGCGCGGAACTCGCGGAGGAGCCGACCTATAAAGAGATGATTTTGGCTCCCATCGAAGTGATGGGGCTCGACCGGTTGGCGGAACGCGGGGTGGTGGTGCGCGCGCGGATCAAGACGCTGCCTTCGCGGCAGGCGCTGGTGGGGCGGGAATTCAACCGGCTGGTGAATGCGCGCTTGGCGGCGGAGGGGATTGCGTTTCCCGCGATCGCTTAGCGGTCCGCTTGCTGCGCGCTCGGTTCTGTGCGGGTAACGTTTCCAATCAAGCGTAGAAGGGCTTTGGCGGGATTTGCGCGATGCGGAATGCCCCTGCGCAAAAGTCCGCAATTGGCCCAGTTAGTTGTGCTATTCTCACAGCGAACCACACTCTTCCTGCTGTGCCAAGCAACCACATTCCATGACTTCATTACTCCCCATCGAAGATATCTTACGCAAGCTGAACGTTCCTGAAAAACATGTCGACCGTTGCAGTTCTTACGGCGTCAAACTCAAGCTGAGCCTGCTGACTGACCCGGCGCTGGAGAAGCGCGGCAAGCTGATTCTGGTGACCGCCACATGCCCCACCAAGGCCGGCGAGGGCAAAACGGTGACGTCGGTCGGCCTCACGCAGGGGTTGGAGAAATTGGGGAAGCGCGCGATTGTCACTTCGCGCGAGCCTTCGCTGGGCCCGGTGTTCGGGCAGAAAGGCGGCGGCGCGGGCGGCGGGCGCGCGCGGGTGGAGCCGGCGGAAAAAATCAATCTGCATTTCCACGGCGATTTTCATGCGATCACTTCCGCGCACAATCTGCTGGCCGCGGTGATTGACGCCCACATCTTTCATGGGAACGAACTGCATTTAGATCCCGATAAAATCACTTGGCCGCGGGCGATGGACATGAACGACCGGGCGCTGCGGCGGATAGCGGTGGGCGGAAGCAAGTCGACTGGACCGGCGCGCGCTACCGGGTTCATCATCACGGCGGCATCCGAGATCATGGCGATTATGGGTCTGGCGAAGGACCGCGCCGACCTGCGGCGGCGGCTAGACTCGATCGTGGTGGGATTAAACCGCTCCGGCCAACCGGTACGCGCCGCGGAGTTTCAGATCACGGGCAGTTTGATGGCCCTGCTGAACGACGCTATCATGCCAAATCTGGTGCAAACCACGGAAGGCTCGCCGGCCATGGTGCACATCGGGCCGTTCGGCAACATCGCGCACGGGACCAGCAGCATCATCTCGCAGACCATGGGATTGAAGCTGGCCGATTATGTCGTGAACGAGTGCGGGTTTGGTTCGGACCTGGGCGCCGAAAAATATTTCGATCTGGTGATGCGGTATTCCGGGTTGACACCGTCGGCGGCGGTGCTGGTGACTACCGTCCGCAGCTTAAAGCTGCAGGGGAATGGGTCTCTTACCTGCGGCCTGCCGCATCTGGAGAAGCACGCACAGAATCTGCGCGGATTCGGCGTGCCGATCGTGGTGGGCGTCAATCACTTCCCGGACGATACCGAGGCTGAGCTCGAAGAGTTGAAACAGTACTGCGCAAAGCTAAACGCGCCGATGGCTTTCGTCGAGGCGTTCACCAAAGGTGGCGCGGGCGCGACGGAACTAGCCGCGAAGGTCATTGAGGCGGCCGACAGCGGGTGCGAAAAGAACGTCCACGCGATTTATCCGCTGGAGGCGCCGCTGATCGACAAGATCAACACCATCGCTCAAAAGATTTACGGCGCAGCGGATGTGACGTTCACGGAAGCGGCGCAGGATAAGCTGCAGCGTCTGACCGGCTTCGGCTTCGGCAACCTGCCGATTTGCATGGCGAAGACGCAGTATTCGTTCTCGGACGATCCGGAAAAACTGGGCGTGCCGACGGGATGGACTCTGCATGTGAGCGACGTTCTGCTTTCGGCGGGCGCGGGGTTCGTGGTGGTGGTCTCGGGCAGTATGATGCTGATGCCAGGGCTGGGAAAGATTCAGCGCGGCTTCGATATCGACGTCGACGCCGATGGGAATATCACGGGCCTGGCGTAGTAAACTGGTCCGCATGAAATACCAGGTTGCGTGGGCGATTGCGGCGGTATTGCTGACGAGTAGCGCCGCGAGCGCCCAAATCAGCGCGCCGGCGAAAACGCACGGGACTTATCAGCGCATTAAGGTTCACGGGAAGGCGCTCGAGGGAAATCTGGAAGGCGACTCCGCGGATCGAGACGTGTCTGTGTACTTACCGCCGAGTTACGATCTGTCCCCGAACCGGCGCTATCCGGTGATTTACCTGCTGCATGGCTATACCGATTCCGACGACCGCTGGTTCGGATTGATCCAGCACTTCATCAACGTTCCGGTGGCGGTGGATAAGGCCACAGCCGCAGGGGCTCGCGAGATGATCGTGGTGATGCCGAACGCTTACACGGCTTTCCAGGGCAGCATGTATTCGAACTCGGTCACTACCGGCGACTGGGAAACATTCGTCGCGCACGATCTGGTGAGTTATATCGACAGCCATTACCGCACCCTCGCCGACGCGGCTAGCCGCGGACTGGCAGGGCACTCGATGGGCGGCTACGGGACCATCCGCATTGGCATGAAGCATCCGGGACTTTTCTCCAGCATGTACATTCTGAGCCCGTGTTGCATGGCGGCGAGAATGACCGCGCAGGGTCTGGGACGGGCCGAGGCGGTAAAGAGCTTCGACGACTTGGCGAAAGCCGATTTCCCCACCAAGGCGGCGCTGGCGTCAGCGGCGGCATGGTCGCCGAATCCGAAAAATCCGCCGTTCTTCTTCGATCTTCCAGCGAAGAGTGGCGAACCGCAGCCGGAGATCCTGGCCAAGTGGGCGGCCAACGCGCCGCTGGCGATGCTCGAGCAATACATTCCCAACTTACGCCGGTACAAGGCCATCGCCCTGGATGCGGGCGACATGGACGAGCCAATCGCCTCCACGGTTCGCACACTGGATCGTATGCTAACCAGCTACGACATCCGGCACACGTTCGAGATCTACCCGGGCAACCACGTGAACCGCATCGCAGACCGGGTGGAACTCAAGACGATGCCGTTCTTCTCGGAGAATCTGGAGTTCGGGGGAGCGCAAAAGCAAGCGGCAGAAGTCCGTTAATGGTGGATACTCAAGCCAAGAGTTCGCAGACTATGGCTGGCGATCTGTCTCCGGCTCAACTGTTCGAAGCGGGCCTTGGAACGCCACTTCAGTAGGCGATATTGGGTATGGGTCAGGCCCATTTCCGAGCAGATTTGCTCCTGACTTTGTTCCTGCATGTAAAAACGCGACAGAATTTCTCCTTCGCGTCCGGATAAATGGGCCAGGGTCCAGCGCACTAAATCCTGCTGCTCGCGGGAAATCATTTCGGTCTCTGGGGTGGCGCGAGGGCTGGTCAGCCAGAAGGCCGAGCCAATCTCAACTTGATTGCGGCGGCTGGAGGCGGCGGCTTCGATGTAGCCGGACACTTTCCGCCGCGCGATGGTGCGGGCGAATCCCATGAGGCGGTGGGGTTCGCGCAATTGGCCGCGCTGGATGGCGATCACCACATCCACAAAGATGCTATGCACCTTGTCGTGAAAATCCTGAGAGCGCAGTTGGCGCGCCAGATAGGGGCGCAGGCCCGTCGAAATGAACTCATACAGTTCAGCCATTCCTGCGGCATCGCCACGCTGAACGCGGCGCACCAGGTCTACATTTTGCGTAGGGGTGTCTGGAATCGCTCCGCTGAGATCGATCGGTTGCAGTAATGCGCATGCGGCTGAGGCCATAGGTTTCTCCGTTTCAATAGACGAGATAAGCAATCCGCTGCCCAAAGGTGCCGAGGGGTGCTGCGGCAGGCAGAAATCCGGCCCTTTGTGGCTTATGTGGAGGAAACCAGGGGAATATAGTTCATATTTACGCCACTCTCGATCAATGGTTACCGAACGCACGCCGGGTTTCAGTACGCAATATCGCGGAAGCGTGCGCGGTAACTCGTGTGATATGCTTCTGAGGCTGATTGCGAGGCCTTCCCACCCGACATGCGCGCCAAGCAACTTTCATCGCACGCGAACCGGCCTCCGGGGGATCGCGATTTTCTGGATCAAGCCCATCCCGCGCTCAAAATTTTGGATCTGGTGAACGACGCCATCGTTGCGGTAGACCGGCGGCAATCGATTGTCCTGTTTAACCAGCGCGCGGAAGCGATGTTGGGATACCGGGCGGAGGAGGTGCTCGGTAAACCGCTGGAGATCCTGGAAGGGGCGGGGCAGAAAGAAACTCTGTGGCGGCGCAAGGACGGGAGTGAATTTCAGGCGGAGTCTTCGCGGTCTGAAATCGCCTGGAATGGCCGGACTATTGGGGTTTATATACTGCACGATATTACTCCGCCAACAGTCACTGAGGAGCGGTTGCGCGCGACACTGCGGGAAAAAGACGTGCTGATCGAGGAGGTCCACCACCGGGTTAAAAACAATTTGCAGGTGATCACTAGCCTGCTGGGGCTACAGGCACGCACCATCAAAGACCCGGTGACGCGCAAGAAATTCGAGGAGAGCCGCTACCGGATTCAGGCCATGGCGATCGTGCACGAGATTCTGTTTGAGTCGTCCAGTCTTGCCGAAATCGATTTCGCGGACTATCATCCGGAGGCTAGTGGAACACTTGGTCCGCTCCTATGGCGCGGCCGCCCGGATCCGCACGGAAGTACGGCTGGAGCCGCTGCAGTGCCATCGGGATGTGGCGCTACCCTGCGGGTTAATTGTGAACGAATTGCTTTCTAATGCTTTTAAATATGCTTTCCCCGGAGGTAACACCGGGGGGATTCGCGTAGTGCTGCGGCGGGGAGCCCAGGGCAAGGTGCATCTTATGGTGCGGGATAACGGCGTGGGGCTGCCGCCGGGATTGGACTGGAAGACCTCACCCACGCTGGGTCTGAGGCTGGTTCGCACACTAGCGCGGCAGATCGAGGCGGACGTGAAAACCCGCGGGCGGGAAGGAACTCTATTTTCCATTAGCCTTTCTGGATGGCCTCCCCATTCCCGCGGATTAGCGTGGAATAATATGAGGAAGGCTTGACTGATAAAATTTTAATCGTCGAAGACGAGCACATTACCGCAGAGGACCTGGCAGAGATTCTGAAGGGTTTGAGCTACCAAGTTACGGCGGTAGTTTCGAGCGGCGCCGAGGCGATCCACGAGGCGGAGGAGAATCCGCCGGACCTGGTGCTGATGGATATCCGCATCAAGGGCGAGATGGACGGGGCGGAAACGGCGCGCATTCTGCGGGAGCGCTTCGATATTCCGGTCGTGTATCTGACGGCTCACGCGGATCGAGATACGTTGGAGCACGCTAAGCAGTCGCGGCCGCTGGGTTATATCGTCAAGCCGTTTCACGAGTCCGAGCTGCACGCGAGCGTAGAGATTGCGCTATCGAAGCACCGGCACGACCGCAGCCTTTTGAGCCGGGAGCGGCACGTGACGGATGTGCTGGGGGCGTTGACTACGGCCATCATCTCGGTGGATCAAGCGGAAAAGATTGTCATGATGAATCCGGCTGGCGAGAGCCTGACGGGTTGGAGCAGACAGGAAGCGTTGGGCGAGCCGGTAAGGCAGGTGTTCCGTTTGGCGGATGCGGATTTGCCGATCGAAGAAGCGCTGCGGCAGCGGGTCCTGGTGGAGATTCGCGATCGATTCCTGATTACGAAGGGCGGTGCGCAGAAGGCGATTTCGGGAAACATCGCATCGCTGCGCGATTCGAACGGGGGGCCGGGCGGAGCGGTGATTATGTTCGAGGCTGCGCCTGGTGGGTTGGGAGATCCGCACCCGATTTCGAAGACGCTGCTGGAGGGCAAGGGCAACTCCATCGAATTCGGACGCTTCCACATTGTGGCGGCGTCGGAACCGATGAAACAAGTGCTGTCTTTCGCCGTGCGGGTGGCGCGAAGCGAGGCTACGACGGTGCTGCTGGAGGGCGAGAGCGGGACCGGCAAGGATTTGATGGCGCAGTTTCTGCACTATTCAAGCAACCGCCGCACGGGCCCGTTCGTGGCGGTGAATTGCTCGGCGATACCGGAGGCGCTGCTCGAAAGTGAATTGTTCGGGCGCGAACCGGGGGCTTATACCGATGCGCGAACGCAGAAGAAAGGGTTGCTCGAAGTCGCGCGCGGCGGAACTTTGTTTCTGGATGAAGTGGGGGACTTGTCTCCTGGAGTGCAGGCGAAGTTCTTGCGGGTCTTAGAACAGCAGTCCTTCCGCCGGCTGGGCGGGGTGCAGGACATCGAAGTGGACTTGCGGGTGATCGCTGCGACGAATCGCGATCTTTCTGGCGCGGTGCAGACGGGCGCGTTCCGGCTGGATTTGTTTCACCGGTTGAGTGTGATCCAGATTGCTCCGCCGCCGCTGCGGGACCATCCAGAAGATATTCTGCCACTGGCGAATCACTTCGTAGGGCAGCACAACATCAGATACAAGGCCAACATTTCGGGGATCGCTCCGGCGACGGCGAAGATCTTGAGCGCCTATGACTGGCCGGGGAATGTACGGGAGCTGCGCAATGTGATTGAGCGGGCGATCTTGCTGGAGGAAAGCAATGTGCTGCAGCCGGGGAGTATTCAGTTTGCTTCCAGACGCGCGGCGGGATTGGAGCGGACGACCCCGGCGCAGGCTGCTCCGCGGACGGATTTATCGTTGAAAAACTCGGAGCGGAATTTGATTGTGCAGGCGCTGGAGAAGACTGGCGGGAATAAAACGAAAGCGGCGGCGTTGCTGGGGATCAGCCGGGATGTGCTGCGCTACCGGATGAAGCAGTTGCAGTTGCTTTGAGGCGGCCGCTTGCTGGCGCGCGCGGTTCTGTGAGCCAGTGGCGCCACCAAACTCGCTGTTGCGGAGTAAAACGGCTGCGCCAATAGGTTTGGAAGGCGCGGGTGCGCACGACCAGCAGCTCTTGGATGGCGGCTACGGCGCTGGGGTCGTCGTCGAGCAGGCCAATGGTGGTGACGCAATCGTTGATAGCTCCCAGGCGGTCTTGCACACCCTTCAGAGCTTTTGCGGCGGTGGCCATTTCGCTTCCGTAGAAGCACTCGAACAATTCCAGGGTGTAGCGGAAGCGTTTGGCGCGGAGGCGGAAGCGGTGGAGGGTCTGGTAGCTCGAATCCGGGGCTGCGGCTGCGTCGCCGGTTTGAAAGAAATCTTCTGCGAGTGCGGGTAAGCGGGTGGCGATCTGCCAGTCGTTACGGGATAGACGGTCGGCGGCGCCTGCGGCTCTGTGGTGTCTGCGGCATTCCTTCTTGAGACTCCGGTGCAGTTTCTGCGCGGCGTGCTCGCGGGACTCTTTTAGTTTCGGTACGGACAGGCTTTCGGGGATGCCACACTCTGCCAGAAGTTCCAGGGCAATGTCGCAGTTCCTCACGGCGCCGCAGTGCTCCATTATTTTGTGAAGACGACGCCGTAATTTTTTGACGGGTGCACGGAAAATCCGGAAACATTGGGTGAGGCGGCGGATGGACACGCGCAGGTCGTGGACGGCGTCAGGATCGTCAGGATGTTTCGCGGCGTGGCGGAGGTTGGTCTTGAAGTGCCCGAGGCAGACTCGCGTTTCGTGGCGCGCGTACTTCGAAATGGACGAGGGTTTCATCGTTTCACGCGGACTAGGAGGGGCAGGCCGTAGGTCTCGCGGAAGACTCCGGACACTTGTTCGGCGTGCCATTGTTCGACGTCCAGATCGCGCTTCGACCGGAGCTGGAGTTCCACGGCTTTATCCAAGGTGGAGACGAGCACGTCTTCGACTAATTGTTCCTGACTTTGGTCGAGAGCGACGGCGATGCGCAGAAGCGGGGCCATCAGCACCACGGCGCGGCGGCCTTCGGCGTCGAGCGATTGAAACTCTACGTGGGTAGGCTGCGGCATGGACTTGCGGTGATAGCGGCAGAGGTTGGCGATGACCAGGCGCTCCCATTCGGAGAAGCCGGCTAGATCGGAATTCGCAACCAAATACAGGGAGTGCTTGTGGTGGCGCGATTCGTTGACCCAGTGGCCGATGTTATAGAGGTAGGCGGCGGCTTCCAGCAACTGGCCGTTCAACGCGGGCAGGGCGTGCAGGGATCGCAACTGCTCGAATAACGTGCCGGCGAATTGGGCTACCTTGCGCACGTGCGGAGCGGAAAGGCCGTAGCGGCGCGAGAGCGCGACGACAACGCGCCGGCGATCCGGATTGAGGCGCGCTTGCGCGAGTCCCACTTTGCGATGGGCGAGGTCGGCGATAATTCCTTCGCGGACACCAGCTGTCGAATAGTAGAGGCGCGGGAGCTGAAACTTTTCGATGATCTCGCGGAGCACGGCTACACCGGCTACGATGATCTCGGCGCGCTTGGGGCCGATGCCGGTGATGCTGCGGCGGGTCTCCAGACCGGCTGCACTGACCTGATCGTACAAACGGCGGATCTGGGCGGCGGTGGCGGGAAGACGGTCCGCTACATCGCGGCGGGAACGGCGCACGCGGTTGACGGCGCAGACTACGGCGGCGGCGGTGGACGAAGTGGCCACCATGCGGTCGATCTTGGCGGGACCAAAACGGGCTACGGGGCCTGCTACTCGCTCTTGAATATATTTGTGCATGCGCACCAGCTCGCGGGGATCGGCAGGGTCGCTCTTCAAGAACATTTCAGTGAGGCGGACGGCTCCCAAGGGCTTGGAGAAAGAATCGACGATGTGGCCGGCGTCGCTGAGGATCAGCTCGGCGCTGCCGCCGCCGATGTCGGCCACCAGCAGGCGCTGCTTGGGGTGCGGCCATTGGCTTTGCAGACCCAGGTGAACCAGACGCGCTTCTTCCAGGCCGGAAATTACTTCTACGGGGGAACCCAAAATCGTGGAGGCTCGCGCCAGGAATTCGGGCTGATTGCGGGCATCGCGCAGGGCTGCCGTGCCGACTACGCGCACGGCTAGCACGTCCAGCTTGCGATAAGTGGCGGCCATTCCGGCCAGAACGTCGCACGCTAGATTCATGGTGGTTTCGTTGAGGCGGCCTTCGCGAAAGACGCTGGTGCCCAGGCGGACTACTTGGCGTTCCGAAGCAAGCACCGCCATTTTGCCGTGCGCGTCCACTTCCGCGGCCAGCATGCGGATGGAGTTGCTGCCGATGTCGATGGCTGCATATTGGGACATGGGTGCTTACGGAGTCCGCTCCCTTTGGTCGCGGTTCTGTGCGGGCGTACAGGGCGGCACGCGCACGGGCGCATGGGACGGCACGCGCACGGGCATACGGGGTGGCGTGCGTGTGGGCGCGCAGGACGACGCGTGTGCGGGCGTACGCGGCGGCACGCGCACGGGCGCACGGGGCGGCGTGTGTAAGGACGCACCGAACCGCGCGCGGAGCAAGCGGACGCGGACCGATTTTTGTAACACAACGTTAACCAAGACCAGGGGCTCTCTCGTTTATGATATAGGGGCTGATGCAGGTTTTCCTACAAAATCGATGTCCGGGGCGCTTGATTGTGGTGGAAGGAATCGATGGCTCCGGCAAGTCCACACAAATTTCGCTGCTTTCACAGTGGCTTCGACGGCGCGGATACGCGGTGACGTTTAGTGAATGGAATTCTTCTCCGTTGGTACGCGAGACGACGCGGCGCGGCAAGAAGAAAGAAATGTTCACGCCGACGTCGTTCAGCTTGATCCACGCCACGGATTTCGCGGACCGGTTGGAGCATTACATTGTTCCACTGCTCAAAGCGGGCGCGGTGGTGTGCGCGGATCGCTACGCTTACACGGCGTTTGCGCGCGACGTGGTGCGCGGAGTGGACCGGTCTTGGGTACGCAATTTATATCGCTTCGCCATTAAGCCGTCGCTGGCGTTTTACTTCAAAGTTCCGCTGGATGTGGCGTTGGGACGTATCCTGGGCGGTCGCGACGCTTTGAAATATTACGAGGCTGGCATGGACCTGGGGCTTAGCCGGAATATCGAGGAGAGCTTCCGGATTTTCCAGGGGCGGATTCTGGAAGAATACGAATCCATGATCGAAGAGATGGGTTTCCATGTGATCGACGCGACCAAGTCCATCGAAACCCAGCAAAAAGAAATGCGGCGGATTGTGGTGCAGGAATTCGGGCGGACGCGTCCGCCGGGCGTTTTAGGGACGGAGGTCCGGGTTGCGGAATTACAAGGGTAGACCGCCGCTGTCGTATTACAGGACGGCGTTGCCGGGTGTCGATTATGCGGAACTGCAAGGTAAGTTAATCGTCATCGAAGGGCCGGATGCGGTGGGGCGTAGCACGCAGGTCCGGCGTCTGAAGCCGTGGTTGGAGGAATTCGGACACGCGGTGCTGGATACGGGAATGGCGCGGTCGGCGCTGGCAGGCAAGGGCATCAAGGAAGCTAAAGCGGGAAACACCCTGGGTCCGATCACGATGACCTTGTATTACGCCACGGACTTTGCGGACCGCCTGGAGAACGAAATCATTCCGGCACTGCGGGCGGGGTTCGTGGTGCTGACGGACCGCTACATTTTTTCAATCATGGCGCGCGCGATCGCCCGCGGGGAGAATCGCACGTGGATTGAGCGGACGGCAGGGTTCGCGCTGGTTCCGCACGCAGTGTTGTATATGCGGGCGGAAGTGAAGGATCTGATTTCGCGCGTAGTGGTGGGGCGCGGGGCCTTCGATTACTGGGAGAGCGGCCTCGATTTGCACTTCGGCAAAGATATGTATGAGAGCTTTGTGCGCTACCAGTCGAGTTTGATTCAGGTATTCGACGATATGGCCGATCCCTACGGTTTTGAGGTGATCGATGCCTCGCAACCGGCTGACCGGGTGTTTGAGTCACTCAAAAAGGCGATCTCCAAAGTGGTGGAGATGGACGCGCCGGCGAAGGCGCGTGTGAAGCGTAAGGTGGCAGTGCCAGCGAAGAAGGTTGCCGCTCGTTAAGAGCCGTGATCGCAACTCAAAAGGAACGGACGCAGTTCGGCAGGAGCCGGCGCGAGATGGTGAGTCGCGCGGCACAGGCGGATTTGCGGACGAAAGAGCGGCGTTTCGATCCGATCGCTGTGTTACGCGCGGCGGCGGAGGGGCGGGTTCGCCAGCTTCTTCCTATTAAGTACGCTCGCATGAAGGTGTCGCCGTTTGCGTTTTTTCGGGGCGCGGTTTCGATCATGGCGGCGGACTTGGGACGGCTGCCGCATTCCGGCTTGACGGTGCAGTTGTGCGGAGACGCGCATGTGCAGAACCTGGGATCGTTCGCGGCGCCGGATGGTGTGCTGGTCTTCGACTTGAATGACTTCGACGAAACCATTCGCGGGCCGTGGGAATGGGATGTGAAGCGCATGGCGGCAAGCATTGTGCTGGCCGGGGGCGAATCGGGGCACGGGCTGCCGCGCTGTAAAGACGCGGCGGAGACATTTGTGGAGAGCTACTGCCGCTCGATTCGGGAATTCGCCAACCTGCCGATTTTGCAAGTGGCGCGGCGGCAGATTCACCGGCAGGAGCGCATTCGGCCGATTCATGCGGCACTCAGGCAGTCGGAACGCGCGCGGCCTTCGGATCTGCTCGCTAAGTTTACGGAGAACCACGGGGGGCGGCCGCGAGTGCGGGATCTGCGGCCCGGGTTCTGGAGAGTGCGCGGCAGGATAGCCCGGGAGGTACTGGATTCCCTGGCCGCGTATCGCGAAATCCTGTCGCCGGACCGGCGGCATTTGTTCGATCTCTTCCGGCCTATCGACGTGGGTTTCAAGGTGGTGGGCACGGGGAGCGTGGGTCTGCGCGACTACGTGGTGCTGTTCGAAGGCAACGGGGCGCTGGATCCGATGTTTCTGCAGATCAAGCAGGAGATGCCGTCGGCTTATGCTGAATGGCTGCCGGATTTGGTGTATACGCACCAGGGGCGGCGTGCGGCGGAGGGGCAGCGTGCGGTGCAGCCAATCTCAGATCTGCTGTTGGGCTGGACTTCTATTGGGGAGCATCAATATCTGGTAAGGCAACTCAACGATCACAAGGGCAGTATCGATTTGCAGAAGCTGCGTGGCGGAGGGCTGGAGAGTCTGGCGCAAGTGGCAGGTGAACTACTGGCGCGGGGGCATGCGCGGTCTGGCGATGCTTGTGAAATTTCCGGCTATTGCGGAACCGGGGGCAAAGTGACTCGGGCGCTGCGCGATTTTGCGTGGCAGTATGCGGACCAGACGGATGCGGATTACACCGCGTTCATGGCGGCGATCAAAAAAGGACAAATTAAGGCCGCCGAAACCGCTGGGTAGGGGTTGTGATAAAGTGTCGGTTGAGGCGGCTGTTGCGTGCCTCACTTGCAGTCACCCGTCTGAACATCTTGCCTTGTACGCAAGAGATCCCATCGAATTCTAGAATTGGTGTGTCGATCTATGCCGGGCGAAATGAAGATCCTCCAAATTTGGTTCCGAGTGTCATGCGGATTGATGATTCTGGCGGCGGTCAGCGGGGCGTTCGCCGATTCACCGGATCTCAAGGCTGTGCGTCGGCCGATGTCGGACTTGCACGCGATCGCGAAGATTGCGGTGCCGGGATCTCCGGATTGGGTCGCGGTAGCCGGCAGCATCTGGATCTCGAATAATCCCAAAAACAACCTATCGAATATCGATCCGAAAACCAACACTATTGTTGCTACCATTCCGGTGGGCAAGTCTCCGTGCGCGGGCTTGGCTGTGGGCTTTGGAAGCGTTTGGGTTCCTCATTGCGGCGATGGCAGCGTGTGGCGGCTGGACTTGCAGACGCACCAGCGGGTGGCGGCGATCGCGACTGGCGTAGCTGACACGGAAGGCGGAATCGCGGCGGGCGAGGGGAGTGTTTGGATGCCGTCCGATAAAGCTGGAATCCTGGCGCGCATCGACCCTAGAACCAACCAGGTGGTATCGAAAATCAAGATTCCCAGCGGGTCCTACACCGCGGTCGACGGAGTAGGTTCGATCTGGGTCACCAGCACCAAGAACAATGTCGTGTCACGCGTCGACCCTAAATCGGAGAAGGTTGTGGCTTCGATTCCGGTGGGGCCGTCGCCGCGTTTCCTCACGGTGGGATTGGGCAGCGTTTGGGTGCTGAACCAGGGCGACGGGAGTGTTTCGCGCATTGATCCGGCGTCCAACCGCGTCACGGCGATCATTGCGGTGGGGGTTCCGGGGGCGGGCGGAGACATCTCTACTGGCGACGGCTCGGTGTGGGTGACTGCGATTGGAACGCCGCTATCGCGTATCGATCCGGCTACCAATCGCGTGGTTAAGCAGTACATTGGAAAGGGCGGAGACGCGCTGCGATTCGGAGTGGGTTCTCTTTGGTTGTCGAACCATGAAATGCAGGAAGTCTGGCGAATTGATCCGAAGGGTTTGTGACATGAAGCACGCTGCTATCTTAATGATGATTTCTGCGGCCCTGATGGCCGCGCCTGCTTCTCCGGAAGGCAACGATCTTTTCGAAACCAAAATCCGGCCGGTGCTGGCGAATAACTGTTACGTGTGCCACACCAATGCAGAGTCGGGCGGGCTGCGTCTGGATTCGCGCGAGGGCTTGCTGAAGGGCGGGACTTCGGGGCCCGCGCTGGTCCCGGGCGATCCGGAGAAGAGTTTGCTGATCCAAGCGGTACGGCAGACGGGCGATCTCAAAATGCCGAAGGGCGGGAAGCTGAAGCCCGCGGAGGTTGAGGCCCTGGTCGAGTGGGTAAAGATGGGCGCTCCCTGGACGGAGGCGGCCAAGATCAGCGTCGCCGCGCCGGTTAAAGGCACGGTGACGGCGGAGCAGCGGGCGTTCTGGTCGTTCCAGGCGCTCAAGCAGCCGGCGGTCCCCGCAGTGAAGGATCGGGCCTGGGCTCGCACCTCTATCGACAAGTTTGTGCTGGCGAGGCTCGAAAGCGAAGGGCTGAAACCGGTGGCGGCCGCGGAACGGCGGGTTTTGATTCGCCGAGCGACGCTCGATTTGACGGGTTTGCCGCCGACGCCGGAAGACGTGGACGCGTTTGTGAGCGACAAATCGGTGAATGCGTTTGAAAAGGTGGTGGACCGGCTGCTGGCTTCGCCGCAGTATGGCGAACGGTGGGGGCGGCACTGGCTGGATGTGGTTCGCTATGCCGAAGACGATGTGCGCGGGCTCGATCCCAAGGGTCGCGGTTTCATGCCGTTCAGCGGGGCGTATGTATTTCGCGACTGGGTGATCAAGGCGTTCAACAGCGACATGCCGTATGACCGCTTCGTCAAAGCGCAGATCGCGGGCGACCTGCTGGATGGCAAGCAACAACCGGACGTGGTGGCGGGGACGGCGATGCTGGGCCAAGGGCCGTGGTGGTGGGATCAGGCGGAGCCGGTGCAGGGGCGGGCCGATGAGCGCAACGAGCGCGTGGATCTGGTTTCGCGCGGGATGCTGGGGCTCACTGTCGCGTGCGCGCGCTGCCACGATCACAAATACGATCCGATTTCGCAGAAAGATTATTACTCGCTTGCGGCTGTTTTCTTGAACACGACTTATAAAGAGTATCCGGCGGTGTCTCCGGCGGAGACGGCGGTTTGGGAGAAGCAGCAGAAGAAGATTGACGATCAGGAAGAAGTGCTCAGCGATTTCCTGGATGAACAGAGCAAGCTGTATGCAGAAGTGCTGTCTCACAAGACATCCAAATACTTAGTCGCTGCGTGGAAGGTTACGGGAGAGCCGAAAGCGAAGATCGCGGATGCCGCTGCGGAGGAGAAGGTGGATCCGGAAATGCTGGACCGCTGGATCAAGTTTCTGGCGAAACCTCCCAAGCACTATTCCTATTTAAAGGATTGGCAGGCGATGGTAAAAAGCGGCGGCACGCCGGAGCAGGCACAGTTCCTGGCGGATAACTTTCAGAATCTGGTGTTGTCGGTGCTGGCGGACGCCAAAAAGTTGAAAGAAGAGAACGACATCATCAAGGCCAAGGCCGATGTGCGCAAGAAGCCGCGGCGGGATGCCTATCCGAATGAATTCGAAACGAAAGACCAATTTTGTCCCGGCTGCGATTTGGAATTGAAGACCATGCCGCTGGAGCGGACCAATTTGTATCTGGACGTTTTCCTGATCGATCTGGATTCCGACAGCGATCAAAAGCCTGATCCGGGGTTGTTGTCGCTTCACGATTGGAGTTTGGAGCGCCATTTTTCGGCTGAGGTTTTAGAACATGTGACCACTTTGCGGAGCGACATCGAGGCTTTGAAGAAAGCGCAGCCGCAGTTTCCGTTCATCCATGGAGTAAGCGATACGAAAACCAATGGCGCCATGCATGTGAACGTACGTGGGAATCCGAATGTGGCGGGCGACGAAGTTCCCGCGAAGTTTCCAACGGTGCTGTCGGCGGAGGATGCGCCGCCGTTTACTAAAGGGAGCGGGCGCTTGGAACTGGCGGAAGCGATCACCAATAGTCCGCTGGCCGCGCGGGTGATCGTTAATCGCGTGTGGAAGTGGCATTTCGGCACCGGACTGGTCGAGACTCCTAGCAACTTCGGGCGGATGGGAGAGCGTCCGTCGAACCCAGAGCTGCTCGAATACTTGGCTAAGAATTTCGTCGACTCGGGCATGTCGATGAAGAAATTGCATCGCGATATTCTGCTGTCTTCCGTTTATCAGCTCAGTGCGGAGTCGATCGAACCTAATACGGAAAAAGATCCGGGCAACCGGCTGTACTGGCGCGCGAACCGGCAGCGGTTGGAGGCGGAAGAGATCCGCGATTCGGCGTTGTTTGTCTCGGGAGCGCTCGACTTGAAGAAGGCGGGCGGGCCGTCCACCGATTTCGGCGACGACAACGTGCGGCGGACGGTGTATTGCAAGGTCAGCCGGTACCACCTGGATAATTTCTTGCAGGTGTTTGATTTCCCGAACACTTCGGTGACCAGCGAGCAGCGTTTTATCACGAATGTTCCGCTGCAGCGGCTGTTTTTCATGAACAGCAGTTTCATTTTCAAACAAGCGGAGCTTCTGGCGCGCCGGGTTTACGACGAAGGTAGCGACGATGCGCGCATTCGCAAGGCTTACCGGCTGCTGTACGGGCGTGTGCCGACCCCGGCCGAAACCAGTGCGGGGCAGGATTTTCTAAAGAAGAATCCGGAGAGTCCGGGCAGTGAAATTGCCGGCCAGCCAACGACGGCGTGGAAAGAGTACATGCGGGTTCTGTTGAGCTCCAATGAATTTGAGTATGTGAATTGAGGCACCTATGAAACTAAGACTTAATCGGCGTGAGGCGCTGTGCCGCATGGGCGGCGGCTTTGGCATGCTGAGCTTCGCCAGCATGGTGGGAGAATCGATTGCGAAGGCGGACACACCGTCGGATTCGCAGGGCGTGCCGAGCGCGCGCATCCCTAACTTCAAACCGAAAGCCAAGCACGTCATTTTTCTGTTCATGAACGGTGGAATTTCGCAGGTGGACAGCTTCGATCCCAAACCGATGCTGGATAAATATCACGGGCAGCCGATCCCGGGCGATACGCTGGCGCATGAGCGCAAAACCGGCAACCTGATGCGCTCGCCGTTCACGTTCAAGAAGTACGGCCAAAGCGGGATCGAGATGAGCGAAATCTTTCCTTATCTTGGCGAATGCGCGGATGACATGTGCATGATCCGGTCCATGTATACGGACATTCCGAATCATGAGCCTTCGCTCCTGATGATGAACGTGGGGCATATACAGCCGGGACGGCCGTCGATGGGTTCTTGGATCACCTACGGCCTCGGCACCGAAAACAAGAGCCTGCCGGGATTTGTGGTGCTGTGCCCCGAAGTGCCGACGACGGTCGGGCCTCCGCTATGGAATTCGGCTTTTCTGCCGCCGGTGTATCAGGGCACTTTCATCACCGACAGCGTGAAGGAGAAGAAATTCGATCCGCAGAAGTTGATTCCGGATATTCACAACGATAAGTTCGATCTGAAGCAGCAGAAGGGCGAGATCGATCTGCTCGAAACGCTGGACCGCCTGCAGATGCAGCAGGAGCGCTCGGCCGATCCGCAACTGGAAGCGACTTTGCAATCGATGGAAACCGCTTACCGCATGCAAACCGAGGCGCCGGATGTGTTCGACGTGCGCAAGGAAAGCGAAGCCACCATCAAGATGTACGGCGAGGGCAGCACGGCGCGGGGGTGCCTTACCGCCGCGCGTTTGATCGAGCGCGGCGTGCGCATGGTGCAGATCTATTACGCGAAGGGCGATCCCTGGGATCATCACTTCGACATAGAACTACACCGCAAGAATGCCAAGGATTCCGATCAACCTTTCGCGGCCCTCATCAAAGATCTAAAGCAGCGCGGCTTGTACGACGAGACGATTATTGTTTGCGGGTCGGAATTCGGGCGCACTCCGGTAGTCGAAGTGGGCAGCGGCTTCATGGGCGGCCAGGTGCACAACGGGCGGGATCACAATCCGCACGGCTTTACGGTTTGGCTTGCCGGCGGCGGCTTCAAACGTGGCATGGTTTATGGCGCCACCGACGACTTCGGCTGGAAAGCCGTCGACAAACCGGTACATGTTCACGACTTGCACGCGACTATCCTTTATCAATTAGGGATTGACCACACCAAGCTGACGTATCGCTATAGCGGACGCGATTTCCGGTTGACAGATGTGGCTGGTAAGGTTATTCACGATATCATCGCTTAATCATCGCCTAGTACCGTTAGTAACGGCGAAATCGGTGAGTGGAAAGACGCTTGACATCTGGTTATGCTCGCCGATAATGGTATGAAGCAGGGGTCGTCCGGGACTCAAGTCCCACGATCAGGACCACGTGATTCCTGCACCTTTTAACACTTAGACAAGTGCATTGTATTGGCCGCTCCGCCTTGCGGTCCTCGCCTACGCCGGCACTCTGATCCCGTCGTTCAAATCCAAATTTTGATCTGCGTTTCAAGAGGAGATAATATGCCTGCTGCAAGGATCTCTGTATCCATTTTCCGAAGTATCGGACTCAGCTTGGGTTTTCTGGTGCCTCTGATGTTGCTGCACGCTCAGGCCACCAGTTCACTGCACGGCACCATCACGGACCCCCAGGGCGCCGTCATTCCCGGTGCAGTAGTGAAACTCGGGAATGCGGCCACCGGCTTTTCGCGACAGGTGAATACGGATCAGGTGGGTGCCTATCAATTTCCGCAGATAGCTCCCGGTGAATATGCAATCACGGTACAGAAGCCGGGTTTCTCCACCGTGACGCGCGACAAATTGCAACTGCAGGTAAACGTTCCGGCTGCGCTCGATCTGCAGATGGAAGTCAGCGCGACGGGCGACGTGGTGAACGTGACGGCGGAGGTCGCCTTGGTGAGCACCAGCGACGCTTCGATCGGCAACGCGTTTACGGAGCGCCAGGTGCGGCAATTGCCGCTGGAGACGCGCAACATTGTTCAGTTGCTCAGCCTGCAACCCGGAGTGACTCCCAGCGGCGAAGTCATGGGAGCCCGCCGCGATCAGAATAACGTGACACTCGATGGCGTCGACGTGAACGACAACCAGGATAGCGGTATATCCGCCAGCAAGAACGATGGCCAGGGGTCTAACGCCAATGCCGCGAATCCCATCTCGGGCTTTAATTCAGTTTTGCCCATTCCTCTCGATTCGGTGCAAGAGTTTCGTGTCACGGTGGGCGGCCAGGGCGCCGATGAAGGGCGCTCCTCCGGCGGCCAAGTAGTGCTGATCACCAAGAGCGGGACGAATTCGCTCCACGGCTCGGCCTACGAATTCAATAGAAACACTTTGTTTGCTGCCAACACATGGTTCAACAATCGCAGCGGAGTGGACCGCCAGACGCTGAACCGCAATCAGTTCGGGGCGTCGCTCGGCGGACCCATCAAGAAGAATCGCGCGTTCTTCTTTTTCAACTACGAACGCCGCATTGACGCCAGTTCGCTCGCGCAAGAACGGTTTGTCCCCAGCGAGACTTTGAAGCAAGGCATCTTGACGTTCGCTGCTTCGGACGGCAGTACACAAACGCTGACAGCCGCGGACATTAAAGCGTTAGACCCGTTGCACATTGGGCTGAACCAAGGCTATCTGAACATTCTCAAGCAGTATCCGGTGGGGAACGATCCGGCCTTTGGCGCGGACTTCGGCTTGAACTTTTCGGGATTCCGGTTTAACGCTCCTAACCGCGTCGACAACCGCGCGTATGTCGCGAAGATGGATTTCATCCTGGATTCATCGGGCCGGCACACACTGTCTATTCGCGGCACACTCTCGAACGGTTCTCAGGATCAGCCGAACGCACTGGCGCAGTTCCCGGGCCAGGGCGGCTCGGTCCTGTTAAATAACAGCAAGGGAATCTCGGCGTCCTATACGGCCGTATTGAAGCCCACGTTGGTGAACAATCTGACGTTTGGATTGACTCGCCAGGGGCTGGCGCAATCCGGAACCGTGGGTGCGCAAGTGGAACTGGCCGACACCAGTATTCTCGATCCCCTGCAGAATTACAATTCCTTCGCGAGGGCGAGTGGGCGTATTCTGCCGGTCTACAACGTGGTCGATAACCTTACTTGGACGAAAGGCAAACACACGATCGCTACCGGCGTGAATCTGCGGTATCTCACGAACAACCGTTTCTCGTATTCGCAGTCCTACCCGAGCTATGGCTTCAGCGCCAACGTGGCGGTGGGGCTGGGTGAGGACATCCAAAACGATCTGACGCAATACATTCAGCAAAAGACCGGAAATCCGGGTCTGCAAGTGAACGATCCGGCGACGCAGGCCACCGCCTTGGGAATCCTGTTGGGACTGGTAAACAATACTTCGATCACCTATCAGTTTCAACGCAACGGCTCGGTGTTGGCGCAAGGCCTGCCGCAAGTCCGCGACTTCACCTCTCGGGAATACGAGGCGTTCGTCAGCGATACTTGGCGCGTTTCGCGCGACTTCACGCTCTCGATGGGCCTGCGTTACAGTAACGACCGTCCGCCCTACGAAGCGAACGGCTTGCAAGTTTCACCCACCATCGGCTTGAATCAATTCTTTGCGGAACGCAATTACCTGCAGAGCCAGGGTGTGCCGGACAACGCCATGCCCAACGCGCGGCTCAGTTATGTGCTGAATGGGCCCGTCAATGGTGGCTCTAGCTGGTACGGGTCCGATAACAACAACTTTGGGCCGCGACTCGCGCTGGCTTACAGTCCCAGCAATCCCAGCGGCATCCTCAAGAAGGCTTTCGGCGCCAATGGCGTCTTTCGCGCCGGAGCCGGCATGGTTTACGACCGCTTTGGCAGCGAGCTGACCACGCAGTTCGATCAATTCGGATCGTTCGGGCTTTCGACCACGCTGGGCAATCCGATTTCTTACAATTTCACGACGTCACCGCGCTATGACGGCTCGGCGCCCGCTCAGGTGGCCGCGCCAGTTGGCGGCTTCCCCTATACGCCTCCTGACATTGCGGCCATCGTAGGAGAATTTCAAGGAATTTCGCCGGACTTGAAATCGCCGTATTCGATCGTTCTCAATGCGTCGTTTGCGCGTTCCCTGCCCGGCAAATTGAATTTGGAGGTCAGCTATGCGGGCCGGCTATCGCGAAAACTCTTGCTGCAGGGGGATGTTTACACTCCACTCGAGCATTTCAAGGATACGGTTTCCGGCGAGACTTGGATTCAGAGCATGACCGCGTACCGCCAACTCAACAACGCCGGAGTTGACCCGAACGCCGTGCAATCGAATCCATCGCTGGTTCCCAAGAATGCTTTCGTGGAGAGCATGTTCCCGGCGCTCACGAATTTCTACTTCCCGGGAAGTGCGTCCGCGAACTACTATTACGGGATCTACGGAGTTTATGGCGGCAGCTATCTGGACATTCTTCACGCGGTCGACCGTATCCCCGGTGAATTCGGTACGCCCGGAAACACCTGTGCTTCGCGGACCGGCTGCTACACCTTCTTCGGTCCGCAAGCGAGTTCGATGCCCACTTGGATGAACGCCGGCAGCGCGGATTATCACGCTGTCACCGTCACTTTGCGGCGCGCGTATAGCAGCGGGTTCTCCTTCGACTTCAACTACTCACTGTCGCATTCGATCGATAACGCCTCGGCCGCCGAGGGTGGTTCGGGACAGGATGGAGCGGTGATTCAGAACATCTTCGATCCCGGTGCTTTCCGCGGTTCGTCGGATTTCGATATCCGGCACCTGGTGAATGCGAACGTGGTTTACGAACTTCCCTTCGGAACCGGAAAGCCTCTGCTCGGAGGCGCTTCCAAATGGTTAAATGAGATCGTGGGCGGCTGGCAAGTATCGAGCATCATGCGTTTCGCGAGCGGCCTGCCGACTGTGATTCAGGGGAACTTTACCTGGAACACGAATTACTGGCAGAACTCGCTAGCGATTCCGGCGGGCTCTTACACTCGCACTATCGGCTATGACACTAGCGGTAATCCCAGCCTCTTTGGCACCACCGACGCGGTGAATAGTTTTGCGGATCAATACCCGGGGCAAGTGGGAACGCGCGCGATCCTGCGCCTGGCGCCGCAATACAACGTGGATCTGGCAGTAGCCAAGTCCTTCCAGATGCCTTGGGAGGGACATCGCTTGCAGCTTCGCGGGGAAGCTTTCAACGTATTCAACAACGTGAATTTCACCAGTCCTAGTTTGGCTTTACATACGCCTGGCACGTTTGGCGAGTTCACGAACACGACGCCGCCGCGCGTGATGCAGTTTGCTCTTCGCTATGAGTTCTAGGCTGCGGGCGCTCGCGCTATTGCTGATCGTGGGAGCGGTTTGTGCGAGCGCGTCCAGCGCGTTCGATTACGTGCCGCTGGCGATCGACGGCAAACCGGCGCCGCTGGCGGCTTACCGGGGCAAAGTCTTGCTGATCGTCAATGTGGCGAGCCAGAGCGTTTTTGCCAGGCAGTACGAGGGGCTGGAATCGTTGTACCAGAAATACCGCGATCAAGGCTTGGTGGTGCTGGCGTTTCCCTCCAACGATTTCGGGCAGCAGGAGCCGGACGGTAACGATGCGATCCAGCAATTCGCCGCGGGAAAGTACAAGGCGCAGTTTCCACTGTTCGCCAAAATTGCGGTTACTGGCGATCACATCGCGCCACTGTATCAGTTTTTGACGGACAAGCCGGCGGCGTCAGACGAACCAGCTAAGGACAAGCCGGCGGAGCCCTCGACCGGTGGACCGGTGCGCTGGAGCTTCACTAAATTCCTGATCGGCCGCGACGGCAAAGTTGCCAAGCGCTTCGAGCCCGACATGGAGCCGGACGACCCGGAGCTGGTCAACGCCGTTGAAAAGGCGCTGAACGCCAAGGATGCGACGCCTCAAAAGAAGTGACGCTTAGGCGTTGACGGCGTTCATCACCGTGGGCGCCTGATTCAACACCGTCGGCGCGGGAGATCCGCCCTGGCTCAGGAAATCAAGAACGCTGCCCGTGAAGTTCGTCGCGCCGAATTGTGAGACCGGCACGGCGGAGAGAACGTTCATGAAAGCGTTCGCGTATTGGGTTCCCATCGCCACCGGGTCGATTCCTTCACCCATGGATGGATACGCCGTGAGCCGCTGTTGCACCATGGAAACAAAATTGTCGGTGATCGCCGAAGCGCCGCCGTTGGCCCAGCTCTGCGTGCCGTTGATGAATCCGTACATATCGGAAACCGACTGCCCGATGAATTTCTGCAGATAGGAATCCATGGAGTCCGCCTGGAACGGACTCATGCCGCCGGTGGGCGTTACGGTGACGTACTGATCCGGCGCGGGGGTGAAATAAGGCGGCGTTGAGGAAATGGTGTAGGCGGGCGTCTGTTGCGGCGCATCGTTAGCGCTCGGCGCAGGCGCTGCCGTACTCTTAGGCGCGGCGGCGGCGGTTGATACTACTGGGGCTGGCGCGGCGGGTCCAGCCGACGGGGCTGTCGTCGACGCGGCGCCGAGAAAATACTGGAGGAAGAAGTCCTGCTGGGGCGCCGAACTGGAGGATGAATTCTCGCCAACGGTGGCGAGTTGGTCGGCGAAGGAGGTGGCGGAGGACGAGGTATTCGCAGTGCCGGCCGGTAGCAACTCGGCGGGGGGCAGCGTCGTCACGGGGTTGGTTATGGTGATCATGATCATTAACTCCGGCGAAGAGAAAGCAATCCCGGGGCCATTCTAGTTAGGCGTTTAGAAACGGGTAGCTCCCGGATGAGCGGAGTCCGGATTTTGGCAGATCGTCAGAATTCCGCCGCTGGGACCCACTTTCAACGGAGCAAAACATTGGATGCGAAGGGGCGCGGGTTGGTTCTCGAATTGCATCGGCAGGGGTGGAGTGATACGTGTCTTCGCCCACAACTGTTCACACTGAACTGACCACTGTTAACAGCGAAACCGCGCCGCGAACTCCCGTGGACCGCTGGATTCTGGGCGGGATCGCCATCGCGCTGATGACCGTCGTCGCGGGCATCGCCTCTACCGGTGTCAACCTCCGTTACTTCCTGCAGCCCACGGCGGCCTGGATCGTTCTCGGAGGAACTTTAGGAGTTACGCTAATCACCACCCCTCGCAAGGCCTTGGTGCACGCGGTTCGGCGGGTGTTCGGACTGCTCCGCCAGCCCGCTACCAATCGCGAAGAACTAATGGACGAGATTGTTTCCTGTGTGAGAACCGCTCGCGTGCAGGGGATGCTCGCATTGGATCCCAGAATCGGGCAGCTCAGCAATGCGTTTCTGCGGGAGATGCTGGGGCTGGCCATTGACGTGAAGACCCGCGGTGAGTTTCAAAGCATCCTTGAAACCAAGCTGCGCTTGCACGAGCGGCAGGGCGATGCGGACGCGAAAGTCCTGGAGGTAGCAGGGGGATTTGCGCCGGCGATCGGGGTGATCGGCACCGTGGTGGGGTTGATCGATGTGCTCCGCCAGTTCTCTAACATGAACTCAGTGGCATTTGGAATCGGAACTGCTTTCGTCTCAACCATGTATGGGTTGGCGCTAGCGAACCTGATTCTTCTTCCCGCAGCGCACCGCATTCGGGCCAGTGTTGCGGAGGCATTTGAGATCGAGGAAATGATCGTCGAAGGCGGGCTCTGTCTTATCGATGGCACGCATCCTTCCCTGGTTCGCGAACGGCTGAACTGCTTCCTGCGCCAGGCGCCCAATAAATGAAACCAGCGTATTATCAAAATCAACACGGCGGGCGCGATCGCTGGATGGTGAGCTACCTCGATGTCTTAACCATCCTGTTGATTCTGTTTGTGGCGATGGCTGCGCAGACACTGCAAAGCTCGACGAAGAAGCCGGCTCCGGTTGCACCCGTTGCGAAAACGCCCACGGTGGATGGGCCCAGCGCAGCGTTGGCCGCGATTCAACACGACCTCGAAAAGACCCACCTGGATGTTCAAGTCGATTCCCGCGGAGTGGTGGTGAGCCTTCCGCAGGCGCTGCTGTTTCAACCTGGCGAGGACAAGATCAACGCCGATGCGCTGACCACAGTGAAGGCGATTGGCGATGTGCTTAGCAAGATCCCCAACAATGTGAGTCTGGTGGGGCACACGGACGCGACTCCCATTCACAACCAGCGTTTCACCAACAACTGGGAGCTGGCTGCGGCGCGCGGGCTGCGTCTCTTGGACCTTTTAAGCAGCAAGTATGGAATTGAGGAATCGCGATTTTCGGTGGCGAGCTTTGGTTCGTACGACCCCAAGAGCTCGAACGATACTCCGGACGGCCGCGCCAGCAATCGCCGCGTGGAAATTGTGATTCTGGATAGCTACGCGCGCAAGCCGTAATAATTTGCAGTCGACGTGATGTCCGGGCCGTGCTCACTGCGCAGCAGGCTCAGCAGATCCAGAGGCCGTGTGGGATTCGACGGCAACCCGATCGCAGATGGGATTCGTTACCTTGCGCAAGCGGCCTGACTCCACCACATACTTCTGATTGTCGGCGCCCTGTAACAGCTCGCCTTCCCGCGCGCCGACTTCGGCGCTCAGGCGGTCAAAGGATGTCCCATAACCATCCATGATTCCGGTATCGAATCCTTGCAGGCCGCCGGTCGGCATCTGATTGCGATGGATCCTCCACAGCAACTCTTCGCGCGCGGCGATGGCGCCGTCCCAGCTCAGGCTCTCCGCCATGGCACGTCCATTCTGGGCGAGGCGCTGCCGGAGTTCGGGTATACGAACCAAGCCGTCAAGCGCGACGACGAAGTCCGAAACGACGCGGGGACGGGCCACGATCGCGGTGTGTCCGTCGATCGCATAACCTTCGGTACCGTAGGGCGTGGTGATCACAGCAGTGCCGCAGGCCATGGCTTCAATCGGCGGCAGCGGGAAGCTTTCGTACCACGAGGGGCACAGCACGATATCGCTTTCCGCATAGAGGCGGCTTAATTCATCGTGGTTGAGCGTTCCGCGAAACTTGTAGGGCGCGAGTTCATTGTCGGGCGAGAAGACAGGGTGCGCGAAGCCATAGACGTGCCAGGCGATCTTGTTCGGATAGCGCCGCATCAGCTCTCCCATCGCAGGGACGGCGTCCTGGAAACCTTTCCACTTCTCGGGGCGGCAATAGGTGACCACGCGGATCACGCCGTCCTGCGCGCTCAACTTCGGGCGCGGGCGGAACTTGGCGGTATCGACTCCGTTTTGGACCACGGGAACAATTTCGTTGAAGCGGCGGCGAAACTCGCCGGCCAGCCAGGTCGAATTCGCGATGCGGTACATCGGCATCTGGAAGGTATTGCGGCACAGCATTTTGATCAGCGGATTACCCTGCAGGCCGGAAGACGGGTTGGCATCCGATGCGAAAAACACTTCGTCGTAGTGCTGCGGGAAATGGACCGGCTTGCCTTTTCCGGATTGCCACGCGGGAATGATGCTTTCCCAGTTGGCAGCGATGATCAGGTCGGCTTGCGGAATCGCTGGCGTCAATAGATGCGTATAGGCCAGGAAGAAGCGCAGCTCACCGAGGAAATCGCGCGGCGTCCGGTCGAGAAAATGATACGGCAGAGATTCACGGCGGGCTTCGGCGTCGTAGTGGATCGGTACTTTGAAATCGAGTCCCGGGAATGGCTCGTCCTCCAACCACATGAACTTCGGCCAGGTGGTGAGCGAAACCTCGTGTCCTTGCGCCTGGAAGCGGCGTGCGTATTCGAGGGTGTTGGCCGCGCTTCCGGTTCGCACTCGCGCGGTGGGCCCGAGCAAAAAACTCATGGACAGATGCTGTCTCGTCTGCACGGCGGGGGCTTGGACGGTCTTGACGTCATTCCTCACGACGGCCTTGGGAGCGGCGGAGGTTCCTTTTTCAACGCCAACGACAACCGTAAAGCCGTTGCCCACTTTGTCATCGGTGTCCTGAACGTGCAGGATGTTCCAGCCCAGCCAGTGAATCAGTTCGACGAAATCTTCGGTGATCCATACGGAGCAGTGGTCGATGTTGGGATCGGGATAGTTGCCGGTCTCATGCCGTTCGATCAGCTCGGCTAGCGTGGAGCGAGGAGCGTTCCTTATCGAATGTGCGTTCTTTGTGCGGCGCGATGATGTAGAGATAACCGCCGGGTTTGACCACGCGGTACCACTCGCGGAGTGCCTTGATGGGGTCCGGGAAATGCTCGATGACATGGGAGCTGACCACAAAATCGACGCTGTTGTCTTCGAGCGGCAACTGGTCGCCCGGCGACACGATGTCCACCGGCAGTGCTTCCCCGCATAGCTTGATCTCTTCCTGCTTGAAGCTAGTCAGCTCATTGGTGAAATCGACGTTGCGGGTTTTCAAACCGAACGAGTTGTGCGCAGACCCGCCGATTTCAAGCCCCTCAAGTCCATCGAGCAACTGGTGAGCGAGCGCGCTTTCCTTGAATTTCATAGTGTTGGCAATCCGTCCTTGTGTGAAAACCTACGCGTAAACAACTAGAACATCGGCAGAACTGCCTTAGGACTGTAGTAAGGAGTAGGCGTCAGCTATAGTACGAGAACTTCTGGCTGGCGCGGTAAAAAGCTTCTTCTTCCGGGGGGACGATTCTGTCTTTATACCAGGGCAAATGCCTGCAGGTGTATTTTCCGCCGACCCGGACACCCTTTAAGTGGTCAGCAGGATCGAAGAACCGCTTGTTGTATACGGCAAAGGTAGTATCGACGGCAGCGCTGTAAACCTCGTCACCGGTGCTGGTGAAGCCAACCGGGTTCTTCCAGAACTGCGCTTCCCATTCCCAGATCTGGTAATCCGCGGCGCCGATGCGGAACTTCTCGTGGCGCATTTTGGACCAGTCGGATATGTCGAGAGCCAGTCCGGCTTTGCCTACGCGGTATTTCTCGGTGAGCGAACTCAGCTCGTACACGAAATCTTCCGGCAGTGAAGGGTTCAGCTCCAGATCGGGGTCGGTGATGCAGAAGTGATCCGGCAGCGAGAGCAGATTCTTCGGGTCCAGAAATAGGTTGTGCGGCCCCTTGTTCTCTTCCAGGCGGATGACGGAGAGATCTGGACTGCTTTGCGACAGGTAATCGAGCAGCGGCGGGAAACTCGAAGCATTATCGATGGCGATAATTTCTTCAAAGCCATAGCGGCGTAATTGAGACACCATGCTCTTCAAGTACGTCACGGAATTAAAAACCGGAATCAGAATTGGGATGCGCTTCTGGAAGTGGCCGCCCAACGATAAAGACGGTTTGGTCCGTACGCTCGCGGCAACCTGCTGAGGTGCGGGCGAAGTCATGCAGGACCGCAGCGGGGATTTCGCATCGAACAGTTCCGCCGCGATCCGCGGTATCAAGGCGGCCTTCACGAACAGGATGTTGAACTGGTGATCTCCGTACTCGCGATCGCGGGCGACCGGAACAAAGCCTTTCGCGATCAACTCACGAGTGATGTACGCACTGTCCTTCTGTTCTTTCCAAAACTCGAAGTTCTCGACTTCGACTAGGACGGCCACTGAACTTGCCAGCGCCTTTTCGGCACCTTGCAAGACCTTGTCGGCGGCGCCTTCGACATCGATCCAAAGAGCGATGCGCTGTTCCGCTACATCGAAGCCTTCTTCAACCAGGAACGCGTCAAGAGTGGTCGCGTTTACCTTGAATTCTTCGTAGACCGCGTCCTCATTTCGGAGCAGCAGGGACGTTTTGCCGGTGGTTTTGGGCTCATTGATGTGACCCGGGCAGCACCACACCTTTGTCGTAATACCGCGACAAGGTCCGCGGCGCATACATCTTCACCGAGCCCACGGAGTCAGAGATGGCGCGGTTCAGATAGGTCACGCCGGCCGCTGACACGGTCGAATTGTGGAGCGCGAATATTTCGGGGTTGGCTTCGAACGAATAGACCAACAGCCTGGGGAACCTTTGTTTCGCGGCGACGGCGCAGGCTCCGTCGAAGGCTCCGATATCGAAAAACACGGTTGGGCGAAGACGTTCCAGAACATCCCACAAGAGAGACGTCAGTCTTCCATTGCCGGCCGGGCCTTCTTCGCCGCGGTCCAGCACGTTCAGATTGGCCATCAGCAGGTAATCGACCGCCAGCCCGGCGTTTTTCGTCTCGGTCGTCATGCTTGTTCCTAGACGTGGCCTTGGGCCATGTCCTTTAGTATTTGTTTCTCGACGATCAAATCGGCAATTGCGCGACGCAACTGCGCGTTTTCTCTTTGCAGTTTGTTCAATTGATCCACGGCGGGGCCCGCCAGCGAAGGCTGTGCAGCCGGAGTAAATCTCTGCGGATTCGCCCAGGCAGGCTGCAGCGGGGAAACAGACTGCTTTGCGACGGTGGCCGCAACGTTCAGCTTGGGAGCGTTATCCTTGGCCACTTGCACCACAACCGCAAAGCCGTTGCCAACTTTATCGTCCGTATCCTGAACGTGCAGGATGTTCCAACCTAGCCAGTGAATCAACTCGACGAAATCTTCGGTAATCCAAACCGTGTAATGGTCGACAATCGGAGCGGGATAGTTACCGGTATCGTGCCGTTCGATCAATTCGGCCAGCGTGCTGCGGGGACGTTCCTTATCGAAGGTGCGTTCCTTGTGCGGAGCTATGATGTACAAATAAGCCGCCGGGCTTCACTACGCGATACCATTCGCGCAGCGCCTTGATGGGGTCCGGAAAATGCTCGATAACATGCGAGCTGATCACGAAGTCGACGCTGTTATCTTCGAGCGGTAGCTGGTCGCCCGGGGAAACGATGTCCACCGGCAGGGCCTCTCCACACAGCTTGACCTCTTCCTGCTTGAAGCTGGTCAGCTCATTGGTGAAATCGACATTGCGCGTCTTCAGCCCGAATGAGTTATGGGCGGAGCCACCGATTTCAATGCCATCGAGTCCGTCAAGCAACTGGTGAGCCAGTGCACTTTCCTTGAATTTCATAGTTATGTTTCCTTATCAGTTAAGTGAGGACGGGCGACATTTCCTCAGCCTGGACAGCACAGGATTGGTCGCCAGCAAAAACCTGCTCCCAAAGCTCGATGTTTTTTTCGATGTTGCGGTGCGCTAACACC
Organism: Bryobacterales bacterium; assembly: GCA_963760575.1. Taxonomy (GTDB): domain Bacteria; phylum Acidobacteriota; class Terriglobia; order Bryobacterales; family Bryobacteraceae; genus Palsa-187. Next base: position 239,020 of record CAVXEM010000038.1, on the reverse strand, counting down.
CATTCACGCTGCTCGCGATACAGCCTGGTCCGGTCTGCTTGCAGCACTTCTTCCAGCTTCCGCTTCCATGATTCGCGGTTATTCTTCGCAGTGATCGGTACTTCGGCGGAGTACGGCACCACGTGCGACGCCAGTGTGACCGCACCTGACATGGCGTATTCGTAGTATTTGATGCAGCTCTTGTGGCGATTAAACTGGTCATCGATCAAGGGCGCGATGCCGATATCCAGCTTCAAGTCGCATACCTTCTGCGGATGGTCCTGGAGCGTGACGCTCGGATGAAACTCGTAGCGTATGCCGGACAATTTGTCCATGAAGTATTTGATGGATCTGCCAAGCGGCGTGTCGAATAAAGCTTGCCCCCAGCGGGCGTCCAGCACTGCCATCAGTTCTTCGAGACTCGATTCCTGGCAAATTCCCTGTAGCACGAAGGTGAACGGAATTTTCTTCTGCACTTCGCGAACAGCATCCAGAGCCACGGCAAGGTCAAGAAAGTGAGTGGGGCTTCCGGTCCAGCCGATGCGGGCTTCCCCACTTCTCGGCTCGACCGTCCATTCATCTGGATCAACGCTATTGGGAATCACCGTGACGTTGGGATTCCACTTGCGAAGGTAGCTGGCCAGCGTCTCGGTGGTGGTGGTGACGACGTCGGCTGCGCGCAGCAGAACTTCATACAGAGGCAGGCGCGATTGCACCGCCTTATAGTTGAAATTCTCAGGCGGAACCAGATCCAGAGCATCATCGGTATCGAAAACAATCCGAATCTTGTTCTTCTTGCACCATTCGACGATCTTCACGGCCTCAGGATAGTGCGCCCGATAGAGAACCAGGACGTCCGGCGCCTCATATTCCTTCTGATCCGAAAGAATCTGGACCTTGTGCCCGCGCCGGCTTAGATACTTGGCAGGGATCGCGCCGCGCCATTTATAGCAGCCGCTTTGCGTCTCCGTGAGCATACAAATGTTCAAGCAGGTCTCTCCTCACTCTCGGCGTTGGTGCGCGCCCAGTTTGAAATGAAAGATTCGGCAGCGGTGTTTTCAAGCTCGCGATCGTTCAGATAGGTCCAGGCCTTCTTGCGCCGGTCTTTAAGATTCTCCAGAATCTTGCAGTCTTTACGGACTTTCAAAAGGCACTTCCGCTGCTCGGCAATCTGGATTTCCAGATTCTTGCGCGCCGCTACCAAAGAAACTTTTTCGCTGCGGATGCGGAGTTGGAACGCCGCCAAAGCGCGAAACTCGGTGGCTTCGACTAAAGGCCGCCCCAATAGATTCATCTCCGCGTTCAACTGAGCGGCCATCAGTGCGTTCTCGCGATGCAGCACTTCCGCCAGCTTGTTTTGAATCGTGGAAAGCTTTTCCTCTTCCGTGCGCATCTGCAGCTCACGCCATTCGAGAACCCGTTGGAGCGGAAACTGGAACGCTTTCATGAAAGTTCCTTGGCTAACGTAAACAGGCGGTTTCGAGTCTCTTCGAGAGGTGCGTAAGCCTCAGAGTCCTGCCGCAAAAATTCCAGGATCTGCGGACGGACGCGAATGCTGCGGTCCAAAACCGGGTTGGCGCCTTGGACATGCGCGCCCAACTGAATCAGGTCGGCGGACTGATGATAGGTCGACAGGGCTTCGCGGATACGGCGGTTCGCTGCGAGTTCTTCCTCCGTGATCACCTTGTTCGAAAGCCGGCTGACGGAGTTCAAGATGTCGATTGCGGGATAGTGTCCCGACGAAGCTAAGTCTCTGGAGAGGATGAAATGCCCGTCCAGAATCCCGCGGGCCGCGTCGCAGATGGGCTCGTTGAAGTCGTCGCCTTCGACCAACACCGTGAAGAAACCGGTAATCGATCCCGTTCCGAAATTGCCGGCCCGTTCAAATATCTTGGGTAGCAGTGCAAACACGGAAGGGGTGTAGCCCTTCTGGCTCGGCGGCTCTCCCGCCGCCAGCCCGATCTCACGCTGCGCCATCGCCAGGCGCGTGACGGAATCCATGACCAACAACACGTCGGCGCCCTGATCGCGAAAATACTCAGCGGCCGCTAATGCCACGTAAGCGGCGCGGATGCGCAGCGGCGCGGGGCGGTCGGAGGTGGCCACAACCACCACCGAGCGCTTCATGCCTTCCGGTCCCAGTTCGTTTTCGAGAAAAGCTTTTACCTCGCGATTGCGCTCGCCGATCAACGCGATCACGCTGACTTGCGCCGAATTCTTGCGCGACATCGCACCCAGAAGAGTGCTCTTGCCGACACCGCTGCCGCCAAAGAGTCCGATTCTCTGTCCTTTTCCGCACGCCAGCAGACTATCGATGGAACGAACGCCGGTTACCAGACGATCCGTGATGTGTTTGCGCTGCAGAGGATTGGGAGGCGGCGCATACAGCGGATACGTGCTGGACGATTCTATCGGCGGACCACCATCCATAGGCTGCCCGAATCCATCGAGGACGCGCCCCAATAATCCCGGCCCAACCGCTAGCTGGGCGTCCTGCGAGCGGGCAATCACGCGGCTGCCCAATTGCAGTCCATCGGGCTCATCGAGCGGCATCGCCAGGACGCGGCCGTTGCGGAATCCAATGACTTGCGTACGGATGCTGCGCCCGTTCGCCGCCTGAATTTCGCAAAAATCCCCGATCGCCGCGGCCGGGCCTTGCGATTCGATCAATAGCCCGACGGTGGCCGTGACCTGGCCGCTCCACGGCAAGAGATCCATCTGGTCGAGATCTACCCTGTAGGGAGCCAGCGCGACTTTTTCAAAAGAGTCCATCATTATCATCGATTCGCTGGCAGCCGGCGCAGGCGGTCCGCGAAACCGCGTTCAATTTCGCGAAGCTGCGACTCGATGGACGCATCTAAATTACCGTGCGCGGTTTCGAAGATAACGTCGCCGCACTGCATGGAAGAATCCGCCACCAGCTCCACTTTGTGTGAATTCGAGAAGCGTTCCAGGGCGTTACGAATCGCGCTTTCCTGGTCCGGGTGTACACGGATCCGGCTCAGTTCACGGGATTGAAGTTTTTCGAGAGCCACTCGTATCAGGCCTTCGATCGACTCCGGGTCGAGCGTTAATTCGCGATGCAGCACGCGCCGCGCGATGGAGATGGACAGTTTCAGAAGGTCGCCTTCTGCTTCCGAACGAATGCGCGAACGCAGCGAGACAAGTGCCGCCAAGCTTTTGCCAAGTTGATCGAGAACCGGCTGCAGTTCGGCTTTTGCCTGCTGCTGCCCGATGTTCTTTCCTTCCGAGAAGCCGCGCTGATAGGCTTCCTGTTCGATGCGTTCGCGGTCCTGCTGCGATAGGTGATCCCCTTGAGGAGCTGCCTGTTCCGGAAAAACTTCCTTCACGGCGATCGGATTCGGTTTGCTTTTCGGAGGAAGTGCGGTTGTGCTGGCACGCCAGGCGATCGGGGTGACCACCGCCTGTTCGGCGTCGCGCAGAATTCTAGACGACGTATTGGTCATCACCGCCGCCTCCCTTCAGACTCAGGACACCCTCGGTTTCCAGCTGCCGGAGGACCGCAATCATGGCTTGCTGCGCCGCTTCCACCTCGCGAATTTTGACCGGCCCTAAGGCTTCCATGTCTTCGAGCAACATGGCAGCGCCGCGTTGCGACATACCTTTCAACAAATGCTGCCGCAATTCCTCATTGGTCCCCTTGAGGGCGGTAGTGAGCTGACGGCGGTCAGCGCGCGCCAGTAGTTCTTTGACGCCGTTGGCGTCGAGCGCCATCAAGTCGTCGAACACAAACATCTTCTGGCGAATCGAGTCCATCAGCTCAGAGTTCTGTTCGCCGATCTGATTGAGAATTTCGCTGCTCAGTTCGGTATCGAGCTGATTGAATATTTCCGCAACGGCTCGAGGCCCTCCGGAGGGCTGGCGTTTCATCTCGCCCAACGACTTGAGTTTCTGGCCAATGATAGCGGAGATTTTCCCGACAACAACCGGCGAAATCTTGTCGAGTTTAGCAATGCGCAGAGCGATATCGGGCCGCGCCGCCGGGTCCATCGAAGCCAGGACGCCGGCGGATTGCGAGGGATCGAGTTGCGATAACACAATGGCGACGGTTTGCGGGTGCTCGCTTTTTACGAAGCGAGCCAAGAGTTGAGGTTCGACATTTTGCAGTTGCCGGGCGGTTCCCATTTCTCCGTGCGGTCCGGGCAGTTGGTCCAGATGTTTCTTGCTTCCCTCAGGGCCAAACGCGCTGGTGAGAATCCGTTTGGCGTAGGCAAAGCCGCCTGGGCCGACACGAGCCACGTCCGACGTCGCGTCACGAAACTCTTGCAGAACCGATTCCGCTTCCGCCGCCGTAACCGAAGAAAGATCCGCAATCGCGCTGCTTACGGCCTGCACTTGTTCTTCACTGAGTTGCTTCAGCAAGCCGGCGGACGCCTGATCGCCCAAAGCAATCAGCAGAACGGCCGCTTTTTGTGCGCCGGTGAGGGTCCCGGAGCCGCTAGGAGTCGCCATTAAGAACTAGACCTGCCCTTCTTTGAGCCAGCCGCGCAGCACTCCGGCGCAGATCTCGGCGTCTTTCGAAGCAGTCTCGCGAAGTTGCGTGGTGAGAGTCTCCAGGCGCGCCGGCGCGAGCGTCGGGACCCTGTTCGCAGAGGCGGAACTGGGCGCCCAGGTGTCTTGGGCGGCGGTGGCCGCTCGCGATAGTTCCTGAGTATTGCCGCCGGCAGACGCTTCCGGCAGAGCTTGCGTTACCCTAACCTGCGCCGCTGCAGCCGAACCTTTCTTCATCCGCGCAAACAGGAAGCCGCATCCGGCCAGTAGCACGACCACGACTGCCCCTGAAATCGCCAGGAGTTTCGGATTTGCTTTGAGCTCCTCGATAGGAGAACGCATCTTAGGATTCGCGCCCGTTGGCGGCAGCGCAGTCAGAGGAGGATCCAGATTCAGAGTGGACTCAAAGGGCAACGCCTCGACGAACAATTGGTCACCACGATCCATGTTGAATCCAGCGGTAGTGGCCACCAGATCATGAATCACTTTCATGCGTTCGGGAGATGGCGGCACCAGGACGCGCTTCGCATTGGCGCCGGAGCCCTCCCAGTGGGCTTCATGATCGATCAGCACCGAGACGGACAAGCGTTTGATGGAGCCTTGCGGCAGAACGGTCCGCTTTACGGTGCGGCTGGTTTGATAGCTGACGTTCTCGGTCTTGCGAGAGGTTCCGCCTCCCGTGACCGCTGGCTTCGGGGCGGCATCCGGGAGATTCGAAGCCGTTCCGGGTATGCCGGCGATGGCGCGAGTGGGAGTAGAAGTGTCTTCCGTGGTCTGCGAGCTCACCATGGCGGATTTGGTGGGGTCGAAACTCTCCTCGCTCTGTTCGCCGCTAGTCAAATCGGTTTCCGCGGAGACCGATGCACGGAACCGGCCGGCGCCCACCAATGGCTCGAGCGTCGCTTCCAATTTCGATGTGAGATCTTGCTCTACTTTGTGGCGATACTCCAGTGCCGCTTCCGACGAATCGCCGCCGCCGGAGTTATCGACCCGCTTGGCGCGATTCAGCAAGTTGCCGCGCATATCCAACACCGATACGGATTCCGGGGCCAGGCCCTCGACGGCGCTGGAGATCAGATGCGTGATGGCGGGAATCGCGGTTTCTGGTAACGACGCACCAGCCCTGATCTTGATCAACACGCTGGCTTTCGCCGGCTGCTGCGCTTCACTGAAAACTGATTCTTTCGGGAACGTGATGTGGACGCGCGCTTGTTCCACCTCTCCCAGCGCCATGACGGAGCGTTCGAGTTCCCCTTCGACAGCACGCCGGTAGTTGATGTGTTCCGCAAAGTCGGTCATGCCGAAATTGGTTTTATCGAAGATCTCGAAGCCGATTCGTCCGCTTTTCGGCACGCCGGCGGCAGCCAATTCCAAACGCAGCTCAGCCACTTTATCTTCCGGCACCGAAACCGTGGTCCCGTTGTTGGACAGGCGGTATTCCGTGCTGCCTTCTTTCAGTTTCTGAATGACAATCGACGCGTCTTCCGGAGCGAGCGTGGTGTACAACGGGCGAAAGGCGCTTTCCTTCTCCCAGTGGACCAGGCTATAGAGGCCAGCCGAAATCAAGACGGTCGCAACCAGGATGGTCCAGCGTTGCGAGGTCGATAGCATTGCTAACAGTCGTTTAAGTTGTTCCATGAACAGATTCGATCAGGTGGACTTACATCGGCATTTTCATGATTTCCTGATATGCGGAAACCACTTTATTGCGAACTTGCATGAACATTTGAAACTCGAGCTCGGCGCGCTGCGTGGCCAGAATCGTGGAGTGCAGGTCTTCGCCGTCTCCGGAAAGAAACTGCTCCACGCTCTTGGCGGCGCTGCTGCGTGAGTTTTCTACTTCTCCAATAGCGCTGTTGAGAATATCTTTGAACGAACTGCCGCCGGTGCCTGCCGCGGGGGCGGCCACATCGGTTTGTATTTGGCTAAGCGGAGAAATTCCAGAAATGTGCAGCGACATGGCGGGGCTCTATCGGAACAGATCCAGAGAACGTTGAATCATATCTTTCACTGCGGATACAGCCGAGACGTTGGCCTGATAGCCGCGCGAAGCGCCCAACAAGTCGACCATATCCTCGGCGGGATTCATGCGCGGATAGGCCACGTAGCCGTCTTTGTCGGCGTCGGGATGCCCCGGCAGATAGCGTTTTTCAGGATCGCGTTTATCGGTGATCACCTCTGAAACGCGCACTCCCGAGCCGGAATTCATTTCGGATTCGAACAGCGAGGAGAACTGCGCGGCCGAAGGATCCGAGACGAAAACCGCGTCCTTGCGCCGGTAGGGGCCGCCTTCCGGAGTCCGCGTAGTATCGGAGTTAGCCAGATTTTCCACCAGCAGCTCGGTACGCTGCCGTTGCGCCGACATACCCGAGGCGCTGATGGAGAGAGCGGATAAGAGACTCATACGCTATTTACTTTCCTGAATCGCCGTTTTCACCGAATTCAGCTCGGCTCGCGCGAAGTTGGAGGCGATGGAGAAGCGCATCGAATTTTCCGCCAGCAAGCGGGCTTCGCGATCGATGTTGACGTTGTTGCCGTCGGGCTTGCTAACCAACCCCTCCGGTTCCATGACCGTGGGTTCAGTGGACGTGTCGCCAGCGAGCGCGTTTTCAAACTCCGCCCGGAAATTGATGTCCTGTGTGTGGTAGCCGGGTGTATCGGCGTTCGCAATGTTGGAAGCGACTAGTTTCTGACGGGCGCTCAACAAACTCATGTAGTGTTCGGAGTTCAGAGCCAGACCTTGGAACATGGTGCACTCTGCATTGCACGCCCTGGGCCAAAGCTAAATGATTGATTTTGCTGCGGCTGCCTCGGCCAGGATGAGAGAGAATTCGACGCTTTCCGTCGGATCTCTGACGCTGCTTATGCGTTCAGATGGAGCACTTCGTGGTTGTGGATGCCGGGCGCGTAAGCGCTCTCGCGGCGCAATAGGATCAACTTACGCTGCGTGTGCGAGCGTGCGGCCAGCGTCGCCGTGCGCGCCCACTCAAAAACGTCGGCCACTTCCGTGGCGATCGCAAGCCGCTGCTCGTCGGAGGTAGCCGCGTTCCAGCCCGCTTCCACGTCGCGGCGGTAGGATTCGAGAAGCTGTTCGGCTTCCGAAAACGCCCCAGCGGAGACAGCCTGGCGAAATAGATCAACTGCCTTGGATGGCGATTGCATTTTGGGCCTGGAAGAGTTGCGTCATGAAGCTGGCCTGTGATTGGAGCGTCGCAAGCAACGCGTCGGCCGCCGACATTTGCGCGGTTAATTGATTTTGCATGGCAGTGATCCGCGCCTGGGTGTCTGTGATCTCCTGGTTGTCCGTTGTAATGCGGTTCTGAATGGTTGCCTGCTGCGCTTGGAAAAGACCGTCGGTGGTATTCGTCAGCCCGTCGATGATGCCGCTGGCGGACGCCAGAAAGCCGCTTCCCGTTCCCGTGCCTAAAAAGGACGCCAGATCACCGGGGCTGGACGCCGCTACGCTCGCATACTGCGCTTGATCGAAGGACAAGTGTCCGGTGCCGTCAAAGGTAAGCCCGAGGCCCGCTAAACTGGTAACAGCGCCGCTCCCGCCGCTAAAATTGGTGAGGTCGCGCAGCGTCTGCCCCAAAGAGAAAACGATGCTTTGTCCGGTGAGTGGTCCGCCCGCCGTGCCGCGATTGGTGGCGAGTTCGTCAACCGTGGCATTGTAAGCCGTCACGAAGGCAGAGATCGCGGTTGAGGCGGCAGAGGAGTTCTCCGCCAGTGTGATGGTGGTTTGGCCCGTCGCGAGCAAATTGGCCGTCAGGCCGGGCGCCAGGGTAACCGTGCTGCTATTCGAGGAGATCGGCGTCGCGGGCTGTCCGTTCACTTGGTACGTTGCGGGCGCGCCGGTAGACAGCGTGGTGAGAAGATTCGTGCCATCACTGAGCTGGATCGGGATATTCCCGAGCGCCGTACTCTGCAGCGAAAGGGTGTACGACGGCGCGGAGGGAGATCCTAAATTGATAACCGTTGCGCTCACTCCCGCGCCCGAAGTATTAATCGACTGCGCCAGCGCGTTCAAGGAATTCGAGGTGGGAGTGACCGTAAAGTTGGAGCCGTTGACCGAGAGGGTGTATGTGCTTGCCGTGCTGATTGATGTCGCTGAAGGATCGGACACCGTTGGCAGGCCGGTATTACTGACGCTGGTGGTCGGCGAGCCAGCGCTAATCACGTTGAGAGCATAAGTACCGGGGGTGGTAGCCGAACTGGAATTCAAATTTGCCGTCGCGATGGCGTTGTCGGAAACTGTAGCGGAGAGGCCGCCGCCGTTAACCCCGGTGGTCAGGCTACTAATGGCCTTCTGCAGGGCGACGAAACCATTTTGGAGATAACCGATTTCTGTCGATTGGCCCTGGAGCGCGGTAACGTTGGCATTCAGCTGATTGAGCGGGATGGACGCAATATCCACGGCGTGGGTGATCGTTTGTTGCAGATCAGCCGCATAAGTACTGCTGCCGTTGAATGTTGCCGGGGTGGTGCCCATGAAAATCTCCTTCGCCCTATCTGCCTAACCTGACGCAGCTTTCGCTAAAAACAGAACTGGGCCGTTCTTGGTAAAGAATCGGCCCAGCTTGAATGAAACGTTAGCCCACTTGGTTTTATTGGAGCAGTTTCAGGAGAGCCTGCGGAGCCGCATTGGCCTGGGCCAGGGCGGCAACTGACGATTGCTCCAGCACTTGCGACTTGGTCAGATTGGCCGCTTCGGCCGCCACATCCGCATCGCGAATACGCGATTCGGCGGCGGAGTCGTTGGTGATCTGCGACTGCGCCAGGCTGATGGAGTAGTTCAGATCGTTTTCGCCGGTACCCACACGGCCCTGCGTCTGGCCGAGAGTGGTCACCGCGGTCCCGAGGTGCGCGATCGCGGTCAGAGCATTTGCCACCGTGTCGATCTTATCCAAACCGATGCCGAGGCCGCCCGAATTGACTACGTTTCCGCTGCCGCTCAGGTCGATGCTGACCTGGGCATTGGCTGCAGTGCTGCCGCCACCAATGTAAACCGTCAGGCTGGCATTGTACTGGGCGCTGGTGCCGGTACCGGTGCCGAGGCCAATGTTCGCGGCCTGGCGGTTGATTTCACCCAGCAGTGTTGTGAACTCCTGGTTCAAAGTGTTGCGGTTGCCTGAAAAAGTGCCCGAGGCGGACTGCGTGGCCAAGCTCTTCAACTGGTCCAGAATGTTCGAAATGTTGTTCAGGCCGCCGTCGATGGTCTGCAGAATGCTGGAGCCATCGTTGGCGTTGCGAATGCCCTGGGTCAATTCCTTGATCGTGCTGCGCAGCCCGTTGGCTACGGCGAGACCAGCAGCATCGTCGCCGGAAGAATTAATACGGAAGCCGGAAGTCAGCCGGGTGATGGTCTGTGATTGGAAGTTGCTGTTCACCTGAAGGTTGGTTTCGGCCGTTAACGCGGTTACGTTAGTTTGAAACGAAAGTGACATTGTCTAATCCTTTGTCCTTAAATATTCCGGCGTCTCGCCGAACCCGACTGTTTTCTCAGCGGTGTTATTCATGTCGCAGACACTCACTGAAATTTTAGTTTTAGTTCTAAATATTTTTCTAATGGTACCGTTGCAAAGCTAGTCCTAATCGCCTGCTTTCAGTCTTTTACTAGAAGCTGCGCCCGCTTTCTCGATATGCATCGTGGGAAGAACAGAATGACCTCCACATCGCCTTTGACTGCCTCCGAACGATATGCACGATCCATCCTCACCGCCTGGAACAAGCGCGAGCTCAATGAGTTGCAGGCGACCCTCACGCACTCGCCCGCGGCGGCGCCGGAGGCTTTGTCCACCGAAGAACGCGAACGCATGGAGCTGATCCAGGGCCTCGGCCAGGACCTTCTTCTATGGGATGCCGCCGGACCCGCGGAAAACGCTGCGAAGCAGAATGCGGCGCTGGCTGTGGTGCGGCACCTCGCCCGCTGCGGCCGCTAAGACCTCTCTTCTACCTGAAACGCGCGCTTGCTCCCCGCGCTCAAGACGTGTCCAATCACGGAAACATCGCCGTTGACCACGCCCCGCAGCGGTTGGTTTAGCCCATGATCGAAGCGGACCACCTGGCCTTGCCGCAGCGCCCGCAACTCTCCAAACGAAAGCTGGGTGCCCTCCAGGAGCACTTCCAGTTCAACTTCTGCGTCTTCGAGCAGGCGCGCATTGCGTTCCCTGTCTACCTGCGAATGCGTTTCGCCCACCACTTCCTGGGACTCCCGTGCCGGCGCCAGCGAGTCGAAAAAGGATCGCGGCACCGCGATTTCGAAGCGTCCCAATTGTTCGGCGAGTTGCAGCTCAAAAGAAATCCGCAGCACGGAGAGCGCCGGTTCCGGACACGGCGTCAAGGATGGATCGCTGCTCAGCGATTCGACTACAAATTCCACAGCTTTGACCACTTGCCAGCTTTCACCAAGGCAGCGCATCATTACGCGGCTGATTTCCTCCAGCAGGCTCCATTCGATTTCCGTCAATTCACGCGGCTCCGGCAACGGCTGCCCGCTCCCGCCCAGAAGCAGGTCCAGCAAGGTGAGTACCGTGGCGGAATCCAAATGCAGGATCATGCGTTCCTGTTCCGGATGGAGCCGCAGCTTGACCAGGCAACTGGGATTCGGCAGGTTGTTTTGGAAATCCCCGGCCGTAGTGATATTGATTCCCGCCAGATTCGCCTGGATTTCCGACTGTAAGAATGTCGAAAGCACGTTCGAAAGCGACTTCGCGAAGGTCTCATGGACGCTGCGCAAAATACGGAACTGGGGACTCGAATCCTGCTGGCCCAGTTCGAGGGCTCGCAGAGCCGGCTGGTGCATGGGTTTTCCACTGTCGGGTGGCCGTAGGTTCATAAGTGCACTTAGCGATATGATCGGCCGCCTAAGAGGAATCCTTTAGACGGCAGAGGCCCGGAAACGCCTCTTCTAGGTCTACATTATGCATAAACTATCCCCTTCTTTCTGCGATATGCAAATGTGCGGAATACGACCTCGGGAGGGTGCGCCACTCCATGATCAAAATTACCAGGCTGAACCACACCCCGCTGATTGTGAATTCAGATTTAATCGAACACATCGAGGTGACGCCGGATACGGTGATCACGCTGACGTCCGGCCAAAAATACATGGTTCTGGAGACCACCGAGGAAATCATTGAGCGGGTCATCTCTTTCCGCCAGAGCCTGCTTCGAAATCAGCCTTTCCCATCCACGCTGGCTCCAGGAACGAATCCGGCGGCCAATTTAGGGATTGGAGAGCCGCGGTCCAATGGCTGATAAGAAAGCCGAGGGTAAATCGAATCTTCGAGCCTCACGTCCAGACATTGCCAGTATCCTCGGGATCCTGGTAGCCGTCGGAGGCATCATCGGCGGATTGGTGATGGAAGGCGGCAAGGTTTCTGACGTCACCCAGGTCACCGCCGCTATCGTGGTGCTCGGTGGAACGCTGGGCGCTGTCATGATCACCTCCCCGTTGCAGACGTTGCTCAGTTCGGCCAAGAGCCTGAAGAAAGTGTTTTTTGAGGAAGTCATCGATCCCCACGCCGCCGTCGAGGACATCATCCGCTACGCCACCAAGGCGCGTAAGAACAGCATCATTTCGCTGGAAGAAGACCTCGACAAAATCGCCGATCCCTTTTTACGCAAGGCGCTCTCGCTGGCGGTAGACGGCACCGATCTCCACGAACTCCGAACCATGATGGAACTGGAGCTCACGCAGGCCGAGAAGCACGCCGAAAGCGACGCGAAAGTGTTCGAGTCCGCAGGCGGCTATTCACCGACGATTGGCATCATCGGAGCGGTCATGGGCTTGATCCAGGTGATGAAGCACCTGGAGAACATCGAGGAAGTGGGGCGCGGCATCGCGGTGGCGTTCGTAGCGACGGTTTACGGAGTGGCGGTGGCTAATCTGTTCTTCCTGCCCGCGGCAAGTAAGATCAAAGCCAGAATCCATAATGACGTTTCGGCCAAGGAACTGATGCTGGAAGGCGTGATCAGCATTGTCGAGGGAATGAATCCCAAGTTGATTCGCATAAAACTCGAAGCCTTCCTGCATGAAAGCGGTGGCGCGAAGAAAGCCAAGGCAGGCGCGACGGCGTCCGCGGCTGGCCAGACAGTAGCGGCCGGTTAACCACCATGGCCAGGAAGAAAAAAGAGGCCGCTCACGAAAACCACGAGCGTTGGCTGGTTTCCTACGCCGACTTCATCACGCTTCTGTTCGCGTTCTTCGTAGTCATGTTCGCCTCCTCGCAGACCGACAAGTCCCGCGCCAAGCAAATTTCGGAGGCCGTGGAAAAGGCTCTGGCGGATGGGAAAACGCTCGGGGTTCCCCCAGCCGTAGCCAAAATCCTAGGCGGAACGGTTGACGATAGAGGCCAGGGTAACGCGCAGATGAGAGGGCCCGGCGGCGCGCAGAAAGCGCCCAAGGATGCCCCACCGGAAAACATAGTTGAGCTGATGCCTTCGCTGAAGAAGTTGACCAGCGAACTGGGGAACGAGATCAAGGCCGGCTCGGTCGAGGTCAATCTTGAGCCCCGCGGGCTGGTGGTCAGCCTGAAACAGACGGCGTTTTTCCCCTCCGGCACCGACGCCATCGACCCTTCCACCTACCCCGTTCTCGAAAAAGTCGCCGACGCTCTGAACGCCGTGTCGAACCCTTTGCGAATCGAAGGCCACACGGACTCTGTTCCCATCCACACCGCCCGCTTCCGCAGCAACTGGGAGCTATCCGCCGCGCGCAGCATCTCCATGATGGAAGTGATGGCGAGCCGTTTCAACGTGGACCGGCAGCGAGTAGCGATCGTAGGTTTCGCCGACACCGCGCCGCAGACTTCCAATGACACCGCGGAAGGCCGCGCACGCAACCGTCGCGTGGATATCGTGATTCAGAATAACTATATGGCAGCGCCGGTCGCCGCGAGGACGGCACGGCCTGCGTCAGTTTCCAGTCAGGTAGCTAAATAGACTGGTTTTGGGCATCGCAGCCTCAGCTTCAATGGCTGCCTGGTAGCTGGCCTGCTGCTGCGTCATGGCGACGCTCGCCGCGGCCATATCGGTGTCCTTCAACTGGCCGAGCGCGGTCTGATCCTGAAGCTGGAACTTCTGCGCGACGTCCTGGGCATTGGTAATTTGATTCTGCACCCCGCCATAAAAAGCCAGTTGCTGCGATAAATAATCCTGCGCGGCCTTGATGGAAGTGATCGCGGCGCTGATCCCCGGCTGATCGTTATTCGCCAAAGCGACTCGCAGGCTATTGACGGCAGCGAAGATGTTGTCGCTGGCCAGGCTGTCATCGGGATTGCGATGATCGAAAATATCCTGCGCGGTCTTTGAAACGGCGAAGGTAATTCCCGAGGCATCCTGGATCAACCGCGTGGACTGCGTAGTGGTCAGGCGGTCCACACCGTTCGCATTGCTGAGATTCAACTGGTAGGAAGGCGAGGTCGATTGATCGCCCCCGAAAACATAAGCCCCATTGAACTGGGTCTGGCTGGTGGAAACCAACGTAGACAATATCTGCCCCACCTGCTGCGAAAAAGTGGCGCGGCTGGTCGCCGAGACCGTGCTTCCTACGCCTTGCGCCGCCAGGCTTGCCACCTGATCCAGCAATTGCGTGGCGCTCTGCAAGGCGGATTCCGCGCTGTTCACTTCGCCCGATACCAGGTTCAGATTAGCGGTGACTTGGTTCACATGCCCCAGATCGGATTCCAGCTGCAGAACGTCTCCCACCGAATTCGGTGCATCGGAAGGCTTGCTGATCTTGGTGCCGGAAGAAATCTGCTGTTGGGTCGCGGCCATCTGCTGTTGCAGCAATTGTAAATTCGTCAGGAATTGCTGGCTAACGGCGCCTGAATTTTGAATCATGAATAGCCTCTTTCTTGCGCTACACCATATTGAGGAGTGCATCGGACAGCGTATTGATGACGCTGACCATTTTGCCCGCTGCCTGATAGCCTTGTTGCAACTGCAGAACCTGTGCCGCCTCGGCGTCGAGCGAAACTCCCGACACTTGCGTTTGCAGCGACCGCGATTGCGCCAGCAACTGCGCGTGCAGATTGCTGCCGGTTTGTGCGTCCGAAGCGCTCTGGCCCGCTTGGGTCGCCATGCCGCTCAAGAACTGGAGAATAGTTTGTCCGGCGATTTGGTCGGCCGGGTTCGTCGAACTGCCGAGTCCTGCCAACTGCAGCGCGGCTCCGTTCGAGACCACCGGAGGCCCTGGATTCACCGGCGCAAGAGTACTGGCCGTGATGTTCGGATCGAGCGCCAGTGTCTGCGCGATGCCGGCGGGGCTGCCTGCACCGTAGGTGAACAGGGGACTTCCTGGCTGTCCGCCCGCGGTTTGCGCGGACGTCAGGATCGAATTCACGCGGTCCGCGACCTGCTGGGCCAGTTGATTGAGAGCGCCCTGCTGCTGCCCGTTCCCCTGTAGCGACGGCAGTACAGTGTTGCGGACGTTTAACAGACCTGCCAAACTCCCCTGCGAAATGTGAGAGGTGATGTCCTGGCCGGTCGAATCCAGAATATGTGCATCTGGCGTGGCGTTCGGAATGGTCGGACTACCTGTCGGAGCGAAACTGGCCTGGATTGTATACTGCTGGGCTCCAATCACCAGCGGCGTCTGTCCGCCCAGCAGCACTGTCGCCGTGCCATTGGGCGCAAACGACACCGTCACGTCCGCGATCTGCGAAAGCGATTCGAGCGATGCATGCAGATTGGCGTCCAGTCCCGCGTCCGGAGTAGTATTGTTCGCAATCGCAATATTCGCCTGTTGAATCGCCGCCGTCAGGCTATTGATCTGGCTCACGTTGGAGCTGATCTGCTGATTCACGCTATTGGTGACCTGCGAAAGGCTGGCCGCCGCCGATTGAAAGCTCTGCGCCACGGCTTGCGCCTGACTCAAAACAGCCTGCGCAGTGGTGTTGTTGGGCGTCGCGCCCCACGCCGAAAAACTCTGAAACAGGCTATTGAGAGAGCCCGTTAATCCAGTTTGTCCCGAAACGTCAAACAAGGATTGAATGGATGCCAGCGGATTCGATTCCCCCGTGAAATACCCTTGCGCCGAGAGCTGTGTCCGCACCGCCTGGTTCAGGTATTCATTTTGGGTGCTAAGCGTGCCCCCGTATTGAACTCCTCCGCTCCAGCCTTTTGAAAGGTCGAAGGGTTGCGCTTCGAGCTGCGCAACTTGCCGCGCGTAACCCGGAGTCGACGCGTTGCTGACGTTATTCTGCGATACCGCCAGCGCACTTTCGATCGTGCGCAGCGCCGATACGCTGTTGTTTAGGGAGCTGAAAAGTCCGCCCATCGCGTCGATCCTCCTAGCCCTCGAAAGAGCTTCGCGCTTCGCTGGGGATCAGCACCGGCAACCCTTCCGCGGAGTACCCGGTCCCCCTGCGTATTTGCAGTAAACCCATGCAATAGTTCGACCCATGCTCGAACTGAAGTTTCAGCATCCCGGCCCGATAGCGGATTCCCAGCAGGACCTGTCTCAGGTCAGGATTGTTACAGGGTTTGGATTCCTCCGTCATGGAATCGTGCGTGGCTTCGAGCAAGGCAGCCACCTGCCCGAGTTCGGTTTCCCACTGCGCGAGCATTTCCGTCCCAGGAACCAGCTCACCGCCCTGGATTTCACGAAGCATGTTCTCGGCGCGCTGGCAAACTTCCAGCGCCGATTCTTGGGGGGAGGTCATAGGACCGTCCTAGTCCCCGAACTGGGCAGCCGAGACGATCGAGTAGCTCAGTGCAGCGGTATCCACTTTATATTGACCGGATTGAACCAATGCCCGCAAACTCTGCGTAATGCTCGCCCGATCGGATAGGCCGGCAGCCTGCGCGGTTGCAGCTAACCCCGCCTGACTTCCGAGATCCACTCCATCCCCCGCAGTTTTGACGGACTGCGTGCGGCCCGAGGCTTGGCTCTGGGCCTTAGATGGCTCTTGGACTCGGTCACTTTGTGGCATTGAGATGTTCAAGAGATTATTCTCTAGTTTCATTGCACTGCTCCTTCCATATCGCAAGAACCCCCAGGTTGTAGAGTTCTTTCTTGCCTGAGATCCCTAGCGATCTCAAGCCGCTCTTTCCCGCGGCGCCCCTCTAAGGTCCGGAGCGTTCCGCGCCCGGCGCCATCCTTAATATACGAACTGCATAGTTGCCATCCACTGCGACCACTTCGCCATACGCAAGCACGCAGTTGTTGACGCGAATTTCCACTTCATCGCCCAGGTTCTGATCCAGTTCGACGATAGATCCGTTCGTCAAGTGAAGCAGATCTTTCATATACATCTTGGTGCGGCCTAAGGAGACGCTCACCGGCATGGTGACGTCCATCAGGACATCGGCCAGGTTCAAGCCGCCCGTTGCCAGAGGCGAGTCTTCCTGTCGTGGATCGCTCGCGGAGGCTCCCAGGGCCATCTCCATGTCCGCGCTTACGCAGAAGTAAATTGCCACACCGGCGCCCGGCTCGCGCGTGATCGTCAACGGTAGCGAAGTCCACTCCGCCGGCGGAGCGTCCGCACGCTCTGCCTCCAGACAAGTAACTTCCGAACCAAACCGGCTGCGCGCCGTCTGTTCGATCACCTGGGTGATCTTTGCTGCAAGTTCGTCCGCCTCGAATAACGTTTCCCACGTCTCCGGAGAAGCTCCCAGAAGAATGCGGTTGGACGGGTCGAAGCTAAGACCGCAGGACCACCAGATGAAATCGGATAGCGCCTGTTCCCCACTGCCGCTCGGCGAAACAGTTGTAACTCCCGAATGTCCCTGCGACAACTGCGCTTGCAGTTCTTTCGCAAAAACATCCAGCAGGCTTTGAATGGATGGGTTGATCTGGGTCACGTTAGTAGACTCCCCGCGGCGTCGGCCAGCGCCGTTCGATGTAGTTACGCAGGCGGAGAACCGCTTGCGCCTTGATCTGCGAGATGCGTGTGATGTGCAGGTCCAGAATCGGTGCGATTTCCCGAATGTTCTGCCCCTGCCGGTAGTAAAGATCGAGCACCAGCCGCTCGGGACCAGGCAGCTTTTCCAAGCCCTCCTGAATCAGTTTCTGCAGCTCGGATCGTTCCAGCAGCAGAGCGGGTGAATCGCTGGTGGTGTCAGCGATATAGCTCACGAGATTCCGCGAGTCATCCTCATTGACAGGCGCGTCCAGACTCCCGATGCTGATCCCGCGCAAATCCGCCAGCCACTCCTGATACTCCCGCAGCGGAAGCCCCATTTCCGCGGCGATTTCTTCTTCGGTAGGAGCACGTTGCAGGCGCTGCTCCAGGGTGTCGAGCGCCGTCTGCACCACCTTCAACCTCTTGCGCTTGTGGGGGGCGATGCCATCCATGCCGCGCACGCTGTCCAGAATCGCGCCGCGGATTTTGTATTCGGCGTAAGTCTTGAGCTTGACGTTGAACGAAGCGTCGAAATTATCGATCGCGTTGATCAGCCCAATGATCCCGATGGAGATCAGATCCTCCAGGTTGGTATTCCCTGGGAGCTTCTCGTGAATCCTGGTGGCGATCCAATTCACCTGCGGCAGGTGATCCAGAATCAACTGCTCACGGGACGCAGCGATATTCTCGGGCTGCTCGGAATATGCGGAAGTGCTGAGAGTCGCCATGCCTTCTTATGCAACCGCCTGTGCGCGTGCTTTCGCGCGTTCCGCCGGCATGCCCAGCAAATCCTGGTAAGACGCCGGACGAATGTCGCTGGGGATGCCCGGCCCGTGTGCCACAAACGAGAGTTTCAATCCCGCCCGCGCCGCTTCCGAAAAAATCGAGCCAAAGGATTGAGTCTCATCCAACTTCGTCACCAGTAATTTAGACGGCCGGAAGGGCGCGTATCTCTCGATGCAAAGACGCAGGTCGCGAGCCTTCATGTAGCCGGGAATCACCAGGTGAACATCCAGTTGCGGGCATTCCGCGAATGCCGCCGCCGCCGCTTCCGCCGCCTTTGAATCGGCGCCAGAATATCCCGGAGTATCCACGAATACGCTTTCTTTTTGGCGTGTTTCCGCGATCAAGCCGGGCAGCAAATATGCGGCTGGCACTTCCTGGAACGCAATATTGTGCGCGCTCGCCACGGACTGCAATTGCAGATGCGCAGCGGCTCGCGACATATCGAGCGACAGCAGCCGCGCCGGCCGTTCCTTCGCAAACCTGGCTCTCAGTACGGCAAGTTTCGCCAGACTGGTAGTTTTCCCCGCACCTCGCGGCCCTACTAACACCACCGCTGGGTTGTCGTCATCGTTACCCAGACGCGGCGCTAAG
This sequence comes from Bryobacterales bacterium, assembly GCA_963760575.1. Lineage (GTDB taxonomy): Bacteria > Acidobacteriota > Terriglobia > Bryobacterales > Bryobacteraceae > Palsa-187. Next base: position 220,304 of record CAVXEM010000038.1, on the reverse strand, counting down.
CCCACACGATTTTCCAGTTCCACCCGAAGAAACGCCTCCAATCGTCCCCAATCGACGCGCTGCGGTTTCCAGCGATTTCCGCTATTCCCCGCACCCGTAGAGAAAGCGTCGGTAGCCATGGTCGCTTCCAGACGATCGATAATGTCCTTGCTCAGCGCAGACTCTACATCGGCCGCCATTAGGTGCGCGTAAACATCGGCGAGCTCCGGCACGGCCCGTTGCATGCTCAACTGCGCTTGTGACGAACGCACCAGCAGCGTCCGAATCTCATCGATTTGCTGGTGCAATTGCTCTAAGCTGTGAGGGGATGGTGCTGGCGCGGGGCCTTGCACCTTACTCTCCACCGCTTTTTCCACCTTGGCCACCGGAAGCAAGGCAGGCGCTTCGCCAGCCACTCCAAAAATGACCTCATAATTCATGCCGCTCGGATGATCCGCCGGCGCCTTCCGCGTATTGAGAAGCATCGCCTCCTCGCCCAGTTCTACTCTGGCTTGTGCCATGGCCTGGTCAACGGACTTCGCGAAATAGGATTTGATCCGCATCTGCTCACGATTCGTCATTCAATCACCCCGCGCGAACGTACCTTCACATCTGTCGGGAGCTCGTTATGCGACAGCACCGTCAAGCTCGGCATAGAGGACTCCACGATCTGCCGCAAGAAATAGCGCGACCCGGCACTGGTAATTACCACTGCCGCCTCCGCCTTCGCTATTTTGCGTTGCAACCGTCCCAAAATGTCTCGAATCCCTTCCGGGGCCATCGTCAACACGCTGTTCATCTCGCCGTGCTCGACCGACGATTCAATCGCGCGCTCCAGCGACGGATCCACCAGATACGCCGGCAACTCTCCCTGCGCGTTCACCAGTTGCCTGACAATTCCGCGCCGGATGGCCTGGCGCACGTATTCGGTGAGCAGGACCGGGTTCTTGCTGCTGTGCGCCGCCTCGCCCAGTGCCTCTAACATTCCGACACCGTCGCGTATAGGCACACGTTCCCGGAGCATGTTCTGGATCACTCGCTGGATCGTGCTTAGAGGAAGCAATTTCGGGACCAAATCTTCAATGACCTTGGGATTCTCCTGCGCCACGCGGTCACAGAACAACTTGGCATCCTGCCGGGTGAACAATTCGTGGGCATGCCGCCGGACCAATTCGGTCAAATGCGTTCCAATCACGCTGACGGCGTCCACCACTGTGTAACCGCTGCTGCGGGCGCGGTCCACCTGATCCTGACGAATCCAAATTGCCGGCAGGCCAAACGCCGGATCGACGGTCGCTTTGCCTTGCAGCGTCGGATCCGGATTTCCGCTCGGAATGGCCAATTCATGGCCTTGCAGTAGCTCAAAGCGGGCGATCTCGCTGCCGCGCATCTGGATCACATATTCGCGCGACCGCAGTGCCACGTTGTCTTTCACTTTCACCGGCGGCATCAGGTACCCAAGCTGCGTCGCCAGTTGCCGGCGAATGCCGGAAACCCGCGTGAGCAAGGGCGAGTCCGCGCCGCGTTCCACTAGGTTGACCAGGCCTAAACCGACTTCCACGGAAAGCGGTTCCACCTTAAGCAAGCCTTCCAGGTTCTCTTTGGGTTTGGCCGCCGCCACTGTCGAATCCGCGGCGATAGCGGCAGTTTTTTGACGCATTCTCCAGGAAACCGTGCCTAAGCCGCCCCCCATCAGCAGGAACGGAATGGTCGGCAAACCCGGCAGCAGAGCCAGAGCGACCAGAACTCCGCTGGCTAAAAGCAGAGGCTGCGCATTCCCCAAGAGTTGTTTGTGGACTTGGTCCCCTAGGCTGTCCTCCGAGCCAGTTCGGGTGACGATCAAGCCGCCTGATATCGAGATCATCAGCGCCGGAATGACGGTGACCAAGCCGTCGCCGATAGTTAAGACCGTATAAGTCTCCAGCGCACGCCGCAGTTCCATGCCGTGCTGCAAGACTCCAATCAGGAACCCGGCGATAATATTGATGCCCGTAATAAGGATGCTGGCCACCGCGTCGCGCTGCGTGAATCGCGACGCGCCGTCCATGGCCCCGAAGAATTCCGCCTCGGCCGAAAGATGTTTCCGGCGGGCACGAGCTTCGGTCTCGTCAATGAGCCCCGAATTGAGATCGGCGTCGATCGACATCTGTTTACCCGGCAAGGCATCTAACGTGAAACGCGCCGTAACTTCCGAGATACGAACCGCACCATGGTTGATGACGACGTATTGAATCGCAATCAGAACCAGGAAGATGACTGCGCCAATAATGTAGTTACCGCCGACCACGAAGCTGCCGAACGCCTCAATTACGTGACCGGCAGCAGAAGTTCCCGTATTTCCGTTCAACAAAATGAGGCGCGATGACGATATGTTCAGTGCCAGGCGGAACAGAGTGAGCAATAACAGGGTGGTGGGGAAAACGCTGAAGTCAACCGGACGCCGGATGTAAACCGCCACCATCATGACGATCACGGACAACATGATGTCGCTGACAATCAGGAAATCGAGCAGTGCGCCCGGCATGGGCATAATCAGCGCGAGCACGATCGCCACCACGGCAATGGGTACACCCATCTCGCCGAAGCCCGCGGAAAAGCGCGCCCACGGATTGGCGATGGTCTTGGTCCCGGCTGTTGTGGCTTCCGCCATAAATTACTAACTCGCGAGTGCTGATAAAGCCTTGGTCTTATACAACAAGGTGGTGCGTTTCATCCCCAAAATGTTCGCCGCTTTCGCTTTGTTGCCACCGCAGGCGCGCAGCGCTTCTTCAAGCAGCAACTTCTCCACGCGCGCGGTGACTTCCTCAAAATTAACGCCCGCCGCGGGAACGCGAATTTCCGGTTCCATCGCAGTGACGGTGCGCGGCGAGGGGAACTGAAAGTCCCCGAGATAGAGCCGATTCCGGTTTCCGGCCAATGTCACCGCCATTTCGATGGCATGTTCCAATTGGCGGACGTTGCCCGGCCAGTGATAACTGGTCAAGCGATCGAGCGCGCTCGGAGAAAGAACTTTCGGCTCGATCCCCTCCCGCACGCAAACCTTGTCGATGAAATGATCCACCAGCAGTGGAATGTCGCTGATACGGTCGCGCAGTGGTGGAACGTGCACGGGCACCACATTCAAGCGGTACAGCAGATCCTCGCGAAATGTCTTTTCCTCAACCGCCGCATGCAAATCCACGTTCGACGCGGCAACCACGCGCGTATCGATCGGAAGCGATTCCGAACTTCCGATTCTCTGAATCTGCCGTTCCTGCAGAACACGCAGCAGCTTCGACTGCGCTTCCAGCGGCAATTCTCCGATTTCGTCTAAAAAGATCGTCCCGCGATGAGCCTGTTCAAAGTGGCCCGAGCGTGGGTTGGTGGCCCCCGTAAACGCGCCCTTCGCATGCCCGAACAATTCCGCTTCCACCAGATTTTCCGGAATCGCCGCGCAATTGACCGCAACCATTTCGGATTCCGCACGCCGGCTCGCCATGTGAATCGCGCGCGCCACCATTTCCTTACCAGTTCCGGTCTCGCCGGTAATCAAGACGGTAGCTTGCCGCGGACCGATCAGACGGATCAGCGCATGCAAATCCCGCATCGGCTGGCTATCGCCGATCAGCAGATTCGCCCAAGCCTCGCGCCGCGCGCCAGCCCTGGGGGCCTCCCGCACAACCGCGCCTAATGCTTCCGGAGTCTGCACCCCTGTCAAATGTTGGAACATGGCCGGTGGCCGCACCAGCGATTCGTCGAGCAGCGATTCCTTGTCGTAGATAACCACCGGCAGCGGCACCGCTGTCCGGTGAGCTTGCGCTAGCGCCGCGCGGATTACCGAGTCTGCCGTGGGCAATTCGATCAGCACCGCCCGAAAGCGGTCTTCGATCCGGTTCCAGTTGGTGTTCTGGCCGTCCGCCACTACTACTTTGAACTGCGTAACCCGCTCAAATGCTTGCACCACATCCACTTGCGGACTCGATGTCAGCCATAAAACTGTCGACACTTTTAGCTCTCCCGTAATACTCTCTGCACGTTAGTACTGCGCGATAGACCTTATATCGGCGTAAGGTAGAGAAAACCTTAGGCCTTAGCAGATAGCACTATACGTTTCCCGAATTGTTGCGATATGTACCCGTGATGGATGACCAGTTCGCACAGCAAGCGCATCGGGACTATGTGGAAAATAGAGTCTTCTCCGCGCACCCCGTAGAACGTGTTCAGATGTTGTATGACGTGGCAATCGCCAGTGTGAATACGGCCATCGCCCGCTTCAAAGACGGCGACATTTTTGCGCGCGGCCGGGCGGTCACCAAGGCGCATGAGGCCGTCGACGAACTCATCCTGGCGCTGGATCATTCCGTGGGCGCCAGTTTCACCCACACGCTGGCCGAACTGTATAGCTATGTCCAGCGGCAGTTAGTCGCCGGCCATTCCCAGAAGTCGGAGGAAGCGTTTCACAAGGCCCTCTCCGTCCTCACCACACTCGCCGATGCCTGGAAGGAAGTGGTGATACGCACCTGTGGAAGCGGGTCATCTCATGTAGAACCAACTTCCCAGGAACCGGCCGGGAGTTCCCAGCCGAATTCTGCCTACGACGGTGTTCCCCAGATGGTCTCTACTTCGTCGCGGGATTGGAGCGGCTAGCCGCACCCGCGGCCGCAGTCGTCGTGGCCTGGTCCAGGCTGTTGGAGATCATCCGCGCCAAGCCCAGCCCTCCATGCGACGTCAGTGCGCGCGCGAAATACTCATCGGCCATTTGCATCGCGGAGCCGGCCGTCTGGTCTTCTTCTCCGGCGCCCAACCACCCGCCATCCTCTGCGTGCGCCGCTTTCAGAATTTGCCCCACCAGGAGCGATTCAAACTGCACGGCCGCGTCTTTCGTCTTTTGCGGACTGTCCGTTTTCTGGGGCGCCACGTTGCTTCCCGTAGTGAGCCCAGGGGTTGATAGGATTCCGGGGATGAGAGAATCTGCCATGAGAGTCTAGAGGACGTCTTTAGAGAACATCGATGTCCGCTTCGAGCGCTCCCGCGGCCCGCAAGCTTTGCAGAATCGCGATCACATCGCGCGGGGTCGATCCGATGGAGCCAAGAGCGTGTACCAGTTGTTCCACCGTTGCGCCCTGTTGGAGCACCAAGCTGCGCGACTTCTCCTCTTTCGCGTTGAGTTCTACCTGGGGCACCACTGCGGTCTGCCCCTGCGAAAAGGGTCCCGGCTGTGAAACGGAATTCACAGTCTGAATCTCCACTGTAAGATTGCCGTGCATGATCGCAACCGGAGAGACACGCACTTCCTTGCCCATCACGATCGTGCCCGTACGTTCGTTAATGACTACCCGAGCCGGCCGGTCAGCCTGAACTTGCAGCGCCTCGATCTCGGAAATAAACTCAACCGAGCGAGTGGCGTACTCCGCAGGAATCGTCACCGCCACCAACGCCGAATTCTCCGGTTTAGCGAGCGGCGGTTTTCCATCCGCGAACTTATCGTTAATCACAGTGCTGATGCGTAGCGCAGTGGTGAAATCCGGCTGCATCAATTGAAGTTTCACGCGGCCGTTTGGCGAGACGGAGGGCGCGGCGCGCTCAATCGTGGCGCCTCCCGGAACGCGGCCTACAGTGGGGTGATTCACGGTTTGACTGTTGCCGCCTCTTCCGGCCACGAAACCTCCTGTCACCACCGAGCCTTGCGAGATCGCGTAAACCTGTCCGTCGACACCCTTCATGCTCGTCATCAACAGCAACCCGCCTTGGAGATTAGCTGCGTCTCCGATGGAGCCGACGGTTACATCGATATGCATACCCGGCTGCCCGAACGGCGGGAGTGTAGCCGTGACCATCACCGCCGCCGTATTTTTCACCGCGAACAGAACCGGATTGCTAGTGACACCCATTTGCTGCAGTAAATTCGCCAAGCTCTGCGCCGGAAACAGCGTTTGCTGCCGGTCGCCCGTGCCTTTCAGCCCCACTACCAAGCCGTACCCAATGAGCTGGTTGTCGCGCACGCCTTCGATCGAAACCAGTTCCTTAAGCCGCGCGCCATTGGTTTGCGGCTCTAGCGCCAGCGTCAACAGCGGAAGAATAACTGAGAGCATTTGTTCGCGAATCTCCTAGAAAGGCAACAGCCCCAGCAGCAGCCGGTAAAGAATATTCGGCCGGTGCACTGCATCCGCCACCACACCCTTGCCGTTGACCTGGATTTCCATTTGCGCCAGCCTCGCGGACGGAACCGTGTTGGTGGTATCCAAATCTATCGGGCGAATCACACCGCGCACGGTAATGGTCTGATTTTCGGAATTGATCCCGACGATCTTCGTACCCTCGACCACCAGGTTGCCGTTGCGCAGAACGTGAGTCACGCGGGCCGAGATCACGGTTGTCAGGGTAGTAGTACGGCTAGTTGTGCCTTGTCCGTCTAAAGTCGTTTGACCGCCCAGGTTAGCCAGGTTCGCCCAAGGCCCGGCAGCCTTCGTGAGTCCAGCCAGCGCCGTGATGCTGCTGTTGGCGCTGGACTGGCGGGAAGTCTTCACCGCGCCTGTGCTCACTGCCGAAGCACTTTCGTTAACCGCGATGGTAACGATGTCATCCACCCGCCGCGAGCGTTGATCCGCCGCCAGATCCGAGAACCAGGCAGTAGGAGTCCACAGCGACCCGGTGGCAACAGCAGGGCCCGTCGGGATCTCCGGCTGGGAAGCCTGCTCGATGTACTTGTCGAGCGCCGAAGGCGGCTTCGCCTGATCTTTCTTCCTATTCTTGGGGGCCGCGACCACGCCGGCAGCTGCCGCGCACAACAGAATAGCGGCAATTGTGATCCTCTTCATGGTGCCGATTCCCCCACCGTGACCCGGTTCTTTCCCACCACCAGCGCGGGAAAATCTTTGCCGCTCGACAGATTTCGCATTAAGATCGTCGATCCCTTGAATCCTTCCGACTGCGCCTTTGCCTTCACCACCAAATGGGCAGCGCCGGCGAAAACTTGCACGTCCACCAGTTCGCCCTTAGCAACGTCGGCAGGAGGTGAGAGCTGAGGCTTTCGAATCGGAAAGTAGGCGCGGAGCACACTCTTAGGCACGTACCCGATCACTTCATCAAGATTGCGCGCCGTCGTCTCATCCAGCAGAGAATCCTCACAACTCTCCAGGCGGACCTGGCTGCTCTGAATGGGCTTGCCGCTGGGGATATTCGCAATCGCCACAATCCGGGTGGTGTTCGCAATGACGCGCGCCTTGGCCCACACCGGGAAATCGACTCCGTTATGGCGCACCAATCCGCGCCACAGCGCTTCCTGTTGCGTTCCCGAGGGCGTCTGCAATCCGTCACGCGGGAAAATGAGCTCGCCCAAAGGAATGGGATGTTGACTCGAAGAAGAAATCTCGATTCTGGCGCTGTCGATTCCCGGAACATCGCTCAAGGTCTTGCGCATCGCTGCCCGGATCTCGTCCGCCTGCGGAATAAAGACCCGCAGAGCAAAACACACGTCTGGCGGATCGAGAAGTTCCACGCCCTGATTCTTGGCGATTCGTTGCAGGTCTATCCCTGCAAGCGTCCGCGGCGCGCCGGAATCAGGCACATAGCCGAGACGGAAATCGCCGGCCATGCGCGTGAAGCCAGGAATGACAGCCGCGACATCGCGAGCGAATATCACATCGCTGGGAATCGTATGGCATCCCGCCGGTACTGCGGACAAAGCCATTAAGAAGGGAAACGCCATCATCATCTCGTGACGTTGTTCATCATCTGATACATTTCGTCCGCGGCCTTCACGACCTTGGAATTGGCTTCGTAGGCGCGTTGGCTGACGATGAGATTTACGAACTCGTCGACCACGCTGACGTTGGATTGTTCGGTATAGCCCTGTAACAGCGTCCCCAGGCCTTCTTGTCCGCCGGGGTTCGCGAGCACCGGATCGCCAGACGCAAAGGTCGGCTGATAGAGATTTTGACCCAGGCTGTTCATACCCGCGGGATTGATGAAGCCCGCCAGCTGGATCTGTCCGGCGGTCTGTGCCGCGGTCTGACCCGGCAAACTGTAACTCACGGTGCCGTCGGTCGCGATGGTGATCCCTTGCGCGTTTGGGGGCAAAGTGACCTGCGGGCTCAGGAGATTACCGTTGGCATCCACCAGGCTGCCGTCCCGGCTCATCTGAAACTGGCCGGCGCGAGTGTAGGCCAGTTCGCCGCTCGGCAGCGTTACCTGGAAAAACCCGTTCCCTTGAATCACCAGATCCAGCGGATTGGAGGTCTGCGTGAAATTTCCCTGCGTGAAAATAATTTCGTTGGAGGCCGCGCGCGTTCCTAAGCCAAGCTGCAACCCGGTCGGTACGGTAGTTTGAGCTCCCGCCGCCGCTCCCGGCTGCACCATGGTCTGGTACATCAGATCCTGAAATTGTGGACGGCGCGATTTGAACCCCGCGGTGTTGGAGTTCGCCAAATTGTGCGCGATATTGTCGACGTTCGTCTGCTGGGCGGTCATTCCGCTGGCAGCGCTATAGAGAGCTCTAATCATCTTTGTCCCCCGTCTCCTCGATCTTTTCTTGCCTTACGCACCCGGTACCCGAGCTACCTCGGACAGCACTTGTTTGTTCATATCAGTCGTAATAGTGATAGCCTTTTGCAGCATTTCGAATTGCCGCATGAGCCCCACCAAGCGCACCGCGGACTCGGCCGGCGCCACGTTCGAATTCTCTGTCTTGCCTTGCTGCACCGCGGCATCGGCGGCAGCAGTGGGTAAGGTCTTGGGATCGCCGGGGATAAAGTAACTATTGCCCATTTTTTGCAGCACGGAACGATCCTTAAAATCCACAACCTGCAATTGGCCGATGGCCTGTCCGCTCTGCGTAATAGAACCGTCCGGGGTGATCTCCAGAGGGTCTTGCGATTGCGTTTGAATCGGCTGTCCGTTGATATCCCGCACGGCGTAGCCGTCGCTGGTGGTTAGCTGGCCGCTAGGAGACAGTTGGAACGATCCGTTGCGCGTATACAAGGGACCATGCGGCCCGTTCACCGCGAAAAATCCCTTGCCCGAAAGCGCCAAGTCGAGTGAGTTGCCCGTCGGCGTCAACACGCCCTGGCTGAAATCCGTCCACTGTTTCTGGATCAGCGGCAGCTTGGTCGACGCCTCGTCGTCCTCGTTTTCGGCCGCGGTAAATAGACTGTAAAACTCCCGGTCGAGCTTGAATCCGCCCGTCGTCGTGTTCGCGAGATTGTTGGCCACAAGGTCCAACGCTTCCATGCGCGATTGCAAACCGCTGGCGGCTGTGACGGATACTTGGTCCATACTGTCCCTGCCAGATTGCACGCACACGGCCAAACTCCCGCAACGCAAATTTCCCTAGAAAATTCATAGAAAGCTGCGATATGGGAAATGCACCTTCCCTGCCCCACCGTCAGATTCCCGACGAAACTCGGCGAAGCCCTGACATGCCTCTCGTGCTAACTCGCTGAAAAACGAGTTCAATACAATTGGCCGCCAATCTGCATAGCAAGAGACTCAAGTGATGACAGCTTCTGCTCCGATTGCGGGAACCCTTCGTACCATTCCCGACGCTGCGCCCGCTCTTCCGCCCGACAGCGGAGTGCCCACGCATGCGAATTTCCGGAGCGTGCTCGAACATTATCACGCGTCGCGTGAAAGCGATGCGAATTCGGACGCCCCCCAAAACGCCCGCGAGCAGAAACAGAAAGCTTCCGATCCAACGGCTACCCTTACTGTCCCGCAACCGGTAACGACCGCTGCGGAAGCCCCCCGCCTGATTCTTCCATTCACCACCTCCTTTACATTGCGCCAAGACGCAACTGTGTCGCCGGACGATTCCTCCAATCAGAACACTGCGCCAGCCGCCGATCCCAGCGCAGCGTCTTCAGGAACCGCAAACACCTCTCCCGCCACTGCGAGTTTGCGGAGCGCGTTCGATCTCCACAGCTTCCCCGCGAAAATCGACAACAAAAAGAATATATTGCGCCAGGACGCAACTACTTCACCGGACGATGCCTCCACTCAGAACACTGCGGCAGCCGCCGATCCCAGCGCAGCGTCCTCAGAAACCGTAAACACCTCTCCCGCCACTGCGAGTTTGCGGAGCACGTTCGATCTCCGCAGCTTCCCCGCGGAAATCGACAACAAACCGAATACATTCCCGCAGAACTTAAATACTTCACCGGAAGATACCTCCGCTCAAAACACCGTGGCAGCAGCCGATCCCAGCGCAGCGTCTTCAGGAACCGCAAACACTTCTCCCCCCACTGCGGGTTTACGGAGCACGTTCGATCTCCACAGCTTCCCCGCGGAAATCGACAACAAACCGAAAGGCGCCCACAGCGGAACGCAGTCCAAGACGCATGCGAAATCACAGGCTAATCCGCAGGACTCAGTTCCCTCTCAGACCATCACCACGCGCGCCGATCTCTCGGCCCCAGTACTTCCCGTAGCATCCTCAACTACCTTGGACCAAGCCGCGACAGCCGTGACGAATAGTTCGACGGTTAACGTAGCCCCCAATACTGCTACTACTTCTACACTGGACCGCGCAGTCTCCATCCTGGCGACGACGCGGAACGCCGCCTATCAGTACCACTCTTCGCACGAGGCCGATCCGGCACCTGTCGGCACCAGCCGCGCCACCCAACAACCGCAACCGCAAAAGGTTTCGGATCCCACCGCGGCGATTATAGTGCCGGTCCCGGCTACAGAAACCGAGGCCCCGCAGCGTCTAATTCATGTGCCCGCGGCGTCAAGCACGCCGAAGCAAGACACACCAGCCGCACAAAGCAGCTCCGCATTCGCGCCAGATTCCTCAGCCGCGTCGGCAACCGATTCCAAAACCGCCATGCCGCCCGCCATCGAGCGGGCAGATGACACGACCGCCACGCAGCCCACGGGCTCGCTCGCATTCGCTGCAAGGCTCATTCCCACGGAAGAGACGCCAGCGCCAGCACCAACGCCTGAAGCGAGCCGCATCATCGATTCGCAAACGCGAGTGCAAACCGTGCTGCAGTCCGCTGCCCCCGCAACGGCTAAACAGATTGCCGCGGAAGCAGATCTGCCAGCCGACACCCACAGCGGCGAGAGCGGAAGTCAATCAGACAAAGAAAATCGGTTTGTCAAGCCTGAAATGGTGCTGCCGCAAACCCACGTCGCCTTACAGGATCAAACCACCGCCGCGCCCGTGAGTCATGCGTCCGCCAGCCCGCTAACTCCGGCGGCTCGCATGGACCAAGTTCAGGAGCCTCCGGCAACGCCGCCCAGCGGCAATCACGATATTACCCTTCGTATCCCGGATTCCAATACCGAACAAGGCACAGCCGTCCGCTTCGTCGAACGCGCCGGTGAAGTCCACGTGTCCGTCCGCACTGCCGACGCGGAAATGGCGCAGACTCTGCGTGGTGGACTGAACGATTTAGTGAACCGCCTGGAAGACGGCGGCATTCGCACGCAAGTCTGGCAGCCCGGCACCGACACCTCCACATCGCAAAACGATTCTCATCATCCCTTCGCCGATCCCGACGGCTCGAATGGCCGCCAGTACTCATCCGGTTCGAACTCCGAACCGGAATCCAAGCAGCAGAACAAACCCCGATGGGTAGAAGAACTGGAAGGTTCCATCGGCAATCCCAATTTCAAGGAGACGACGCAATTACCATGGCAAGCATAGCTTCAGTAATCGGTTCCGGGGCTAACCCCTCGACCAATCCCCCATCCGGCAATGCGGCCGGCAGTTCACCCAGCACCAACGCTCTGGCGAACGAGTCCACATTCCTGCAGCTCCTGGTGGCGCAGATCAAGAATCAGGATCCCACCCAGCCTATGGACAGCACCGCGTTCCTCAGCCAGCTCGCGCAGTTCAGCTCGCTCGAACAGTTGGTCGGAATCCGCCAGGACATCGAAAAACCCAGTTCTTCCACAACCCCCGCTACGCCGGCCGCTTCGACGACCGGAGTCTAACTTTACTTAAACAGGAGAAAAATACATGTCATCGTTTTCCATCCCGCTTTCCGGCTTGCTCGCCAATGAACAAGCTCTCAATGTCGTCAGCGACAATATCGCGAACTCGAACACGCAGGGTTTCAAGTCCAACTCCGTTCTCTTCGAGGACGCCATGAATGAAGCGTCAGCGTCCCTGCAAATCGGCGCCGGCGTCGGCCAGACACTCACTACCCGCAATTTCACGCAAGGTTCGGTCCAGAATACCGGACGCTCGCTCGATGCGGCCATTCAGGGCGGCGGTTTTTTTGTCTTGCAGGATACAGCGGGCAACACTACCTATACGCGTGACGGGAATTTCAGCCTCAATGGCACCGGACAAATGGTCACCAGCACCGGTCAACTCGTACAAGGTTGGACGGCCGTGAACGGAGTGGTGAATCCATCCGGCGCGGTCTCCTCAATCTCGGTTCCTTCGCTTTCGTCTCAACCTCCCACGCCGACTGCGAACATGACCGTCACCGCCAATCTCAACGCCTCAGCTGCCGTCGGAGATTCGTTCTCCGCGCCTATCCAGGTAGTAGACTCCCTCGGCAACACGCACACCTTGACCGTCAATTTCACGAATACCGCCCCCTTGACGTGGAAGTACGACGTGTCCATTCCCGGCGAAGATTTGACGGGTGGCACCGCGGGCACTCCCAGTTCCCTCACCACCGGCACTCTTACTTTCAGCAACAGCGGCGTTTTGACCGCGCCCGCTGCGGGAGCACCCGTCGCGGTGGCAACCACCACCGGTTTGGCGGATGGCGCCGCGGACCTCAATATCAAGTGGAATTTGTTCGACACCACCGGCAACCCGATGATCACGCAGTATGCAAGCGCCTCGACCAGCACGGCCACCACTCAGGATGGAGTCCAAGCCGCGACGGTGACTGGTACGAGTCTGGAAAACGGGGGCGTACTGGTGGCAAGTTATTCCAACGGAACTCACCGCATCCTCGCGCAGCTTGCGCTCGCCTCAATTTCGAATCCGGAAACGCTCCGTGCGCTCGGGAACAATCAATATCAAGTGGATCTCGGTACGACCACTCCCTCCATCGGCGCGTCCGGGACTAGCACTCGCGGAAACATCGTGGCCGGTTCGATTGAGTCGTCCAACGTGGATATGGCCACCGAATTGACCAATCTGATCGTGTACCAACGGGGTTACCAGGCCGACTCCAAGGCGATTACCGCGCTCGACCAGATGCAACAGACCCTGATCGCGATGCAGCTGTAACCCACATCTAACGGAGCCTTAGCTTGACAACAGCAGAACAAATGTCGCGCTACGCCCAGCTCTCCTTCCGCGTCGAAGCCGAGCTGGGCCGGTGCGAAAAGTCTGTCCGGGAGATCCTCTCCTTATCTCCCGGCAGCGTCCTCACCTTGCCGCAACCGGTGGGGTCAAAAATGAATTTGTACGTGGGCGGCGCGCCCTTCTGCTCCGGAGACATGATGCGCTTGGGCAGCGCGGTGGCCGTAAGAATCACCGGTTTTGAAAGCCGGACACGGAGTCAATAAGCAAGCGAATGGAAGTGTTCCAACAGTTCTTGGTCGTCTTAATTGTGCTCGGCCTTTTGTTCGGCGCCCTGTGGGCGCTGAAGCGCAAGGGCTGGGCGCGTACCGGGCTGCGGCGCAAGCGCGAGGAAGGCGCACCGCGTCTCGAAGTGATTGATCGTTTGCCGCTCACGCAACACCACTCCCTGCACCTGGTCCGTCTGGCGGATCGTACCCTGCTCATCGGCTTGTCGCCCAACGGCTGCAATCTGCTCGAGTCCGCGCCGATAGCCCTACCCTCCGCAGTCAGGCAGGAAAGTTAAAATTCATGCTACGAAATCTGTTGCTCGGAATCCTGTTCGGGATGGTCGCGTTCGCCGCGCCGGCCTCGAACTCTCCGCTGTCCGCGATGGGCGCCAAAGGCTCCGCCACCACGCTCAGCCTGCCCATGCAGATCGCGCTGTCGCTCACCCTGATGGTTTTGCTGCCCGCCGCGTTGATGTCCATCACGCCATTTCTGCGCATCACCATCGTCTTGCATTTCCTCCGCCAAGCCTTAGGCACGCAATCGACGCCGTCCAACCAGGTGTTGATCGGACTCTCCATGTTTCTGTCTCTGCTGATCCTCCAACCCATGGCAACCGAGATATATCACACCGCCTGGGAACCGATGGACCAGGGGAAACTCACCGCCAGCCAAGCCTTCGACGAAGGTTCAAAGCCCCTAAAAACGTTCCTCGTAAAATTCGCCCGCGAAAAAGACATTCAACTATTCGTAGAAGTCGCGAAAACTCCCGCGCCGCGCAACGCCTCCGATCTCGGACTGCAAGTGCTGATCCCTGCGTACATTCTCTCTGAGCTCAAGACCGGCTTCCAGATCGGCGCTCTTCTCTTCTTGCCGTTCTTGGTCATCGATCTGGTAGTCGCCTCCGTCACGCTCTCCATCGGAATGGTGCAACTGCCTCCCGTAATGCTGTCCGCGCCTTTCAAGATTCTTTTGTTCGTCCTGGTGGACGGCTGGAATCTTGTGGTGGGCTCGTTGGTCAAATCTTTTTACTAGGACTCCATTCATGACTCCAGAAGCCGCAGTACAGATCATTCGCGAAGCCCTCCTGGCGGCGTTCGCCCTGGCAGCACCCCTGCTGCTGATCGGTTTCGGCGTCGGCATCGTCATGAACCTGGTGCAAGTGGCGACGTCTCTGCAAGACTCCGCCTTCAGCACCTTCCCGCGCCTGGCCGCGTTCCTCGCCGGTTTCATTCTCCTGATGCCCTGGATGCTCAAGCAGCTAGTCAGCTACACCGTGGGAGTCTTCACCGCCATCGCCAAGTATGGGCACTGATCTCACGGGCAATAATCTTACGATTGATGTCGGGACCCTCTACGCTTTCCTGCTGGTATTGGCTCGTATCTCCGGCGCGTTCATCTTTGTTCCGATCCCCGGGATTCAGGCCGGCCCGCAAATCGCGCGCGCGCTCCTTTCCGTCAGCCTGACGCTCGCCCTCCAGCCGCGCTGGCCCGTCATCGATCCCGACGGCGTCAGTTTCCCTTTGTTGATGGGTTGGATGCTTGCCGAAGCCGGCATGGGCCTGGCCGTTGGTCTCGCCGTCGCATTCCTCACCGAAGGTTTTCAAATGGGAGCGCAGATCATCAGCTTGCAAGCCGGCTACAGCTTCGCCAGCACCATCGATCCTTCGTCCGGCGCCGATTCCACGGTGCTGATTATGATCGCCCAAACTACCGCCGGCCTCCTCTTCTTCGCCACCGGCATGGACCGGCAGATCCTGCGCGCTTTCGCCGATAGCCTCAGCGCCCATCCGCCCGGCCACTTCGCCGTCTCGGTGCCGATGGTCACCCGCATGATCCAGGCCGGCTCTTCGATTTTTACCACCGGTCTGCGCCTGGTGCTGCCGCTGTTGGCATTGCTGCTGATGGTGGAGATCTCACTCGCGCTCCTGACACGCCTCAATTCACAGCTTCAACTGATGCAGATTTCCTTCCCCATCAAGATGCTGTTGTCCCTGACCTTGTTGGGCTGGCTGCTGCTGGTATTTCCGCAAGTATTCGCTCAATCCGCCAGCCGCGCCATGCAGTTGGTCTATAGTCTCCTGGCGGCGTAGCGCAACGTCATGGCGGATTCCAACAAGACCGAACAGCCTACTGGCAAACGCCTCTTAAAGGCGCGTGGCGAAGGACAATTCGCGTCCTCGCGCGAACTGATTGCCGCCGCTAACTTCCTGGTGTTCCTGGGAATCTTAGGCGCCTGGTTTCCTTCCTGGATGGACGGCATGAAGCAGATGCTGCGCCAGGCCTTAGAGGGCGCTTTCCGCGGCGACCTCACCGTTACCACCTTCCCGCGCATCGCTGGAGTCTTATTGAACCGCGCGTTTCTTCCGCTCTCCATCCTCGCCGGATTGACCACGCTGACCACCATCGCCGTGAATCTCGCCGTAACCAAAATGGGTTTCAGTTTCAAAAAGCTGATGCCCGATTTCTCGCGCTTGAACCCCGTGCCGAAAATCAAGAACCTGGCCACGCAAGGACCCGCTGCCGTGGGACAAGCCGCCGCAATGCTGATCATATTCGGCGCCACCATCTACGTAATCGCGGAGCAGAATGCGGAAGTCTTCCTCTCGCTGCCCTTCGCCAGCCTGGACGTCGGCCTGCAAACCGTCGCCGGAGCCATCAAGAACCTGCTGTGGAAAGCGGCCGGCGTCTTCCTGGTCTTTGGCATAATCGATCTCTTCCGCCAGCGCCGCCGCTACACCAAGGGCCTCAAGATGAGTAAGCAGGAAGTGAAGGAAGAGGCCAAGGAATCCGAAGTCAATCCGCATGTGAAGGGCAAGATTCGCCGGCTGCGGCGCGATCTGGCCCGCCGCCGCATGATGAAGGAAGTCGCCACCGCGACGGCCGTCATTGTAAATCCCACGCACTACGCCGTAGCCCTGCGCTATCAGCACGATTCCGCCGGGACACCCTTGGTAGTCGCCAAAGGCAAGAACTATCTCGCCCTCCGCATCCGCCAGCGCGCCATCGAGAACGGCGTGCCGCTGGTCGAAAATCCGCCTTTGGCGCGGGCTCTCTACGCATCGGTGGACGTCGGCCGCGAGATCCCCCCCAACCTCTATAAGGCCGTGGCCGAAGTGCTGGCCTACATCTACCGCCTCACCAACGCCCGCGCTTCGAACCACCGGCGCCGCTCCTAAATTCGCTCTACAAACTCGTGGATTCCGCGATATACCGTATGGATGGGAGTCTCCGTCATGACGCAGTCCTCGGTGCGCGCGCAAACCCTGCGCTGCCTCGACCGTCTGCCCAAGCTGTCTCCCATGATGACGCAGTTGCTGGCTCAGCTCTCGCGGCGGAACTGCGAGATACACGAGCTGGTCGAGACCGTGGAGCGCGATCCAGTCCTATCCGGCCAGATCCTACGCTTGGCAAATTCGGCTATTTTTGGCCGCCTGCGGCCGGTCTCCTCCGTCCGTCACGCCGTGGCCATGATCGGCACTAGCGCCTTGCGCAAGTTCGCCCTGGGGTCGTCCATTTCGAATCTCTTTTCGCGCACCAGGATGGCGAAGAATTTCTCGGTGCGGCGCTTCAATGTCCATTCGGTGGCCACGGCCACGCTCCTCGAAATGCTCGCCGAAGAACTGCCCTTCGAATCCAGCCAGGACGCATTCCTAGCCGGGTTGCTGCACGATGTCGGCAAGCTCCTGATCGCGGTGAGCCTGCCGCAGCAGTACGACGATATCCTGGCCCTCACCGCAGTCAACGGCGCGACGCTGATTGAGGCCGAGCGCGACGTCATAGGAGTCGATCACGCCGAGCTATCCAGCCTGGCGATTTCGCGCTGGGAACTCTCTGAGGCTATCCAAGCGGCGGCGTGCGATCACCATCGCCCCCCCGAGTCCGCTCGCAAACCCGCATTAAGCCTGGGCGTCCATCACGCCGACGCCTACATCAATCACTTGGGTATGTCAGTGTTACCCCTGCCTCTACCCAGCCAGAAAGCCCCCACCCTCGAAATCCCAGGTTTTGCCTTTTCCCAAGAACGTGTTCTCCAAGCCTTCGAGCAGGAACTCCAGACCCTAGGAAATCTATTCCACTAGTGGCGGCAAACACACAGAACCGCGCGCGCAGCGAGCGGACCCAACCCCTTATTGCTGCGTCAACCGGTTGAGAATCCCCAACACGTAGTTCTTGGTTTCAGGAATCTCCGGCACCGCGCCAGCCTTATCCACACGTTCGGCGCCGGCATTGTAGGCGCCCAGCGCCAGCGATAAATTCCCGTGATAGCGATCCAGCAAGTCCCGCAGCAGCTTGCTCCCCGCCTCCAGACTCTCTTTCGGGCTGAACGGATTCTTCACCTGAAATTGCACCTGTGTAGCCGGCATCAGTTGCATAAGCCCCGCGGCTCCCTTAGACGAAACCGCGCAAGGGTAGAAACCCGATTCCTGACGAACCACCTCGCGGACCAAAGCCGGACTCACGTTCTGCCGGGGAGCGATATCAGCGATCATCCGCGACAGTTCCGGTTGGGAAACCGCTTCGCAGCCGGCCACTTCAGGCATCAGAAATGGGTTTCCGGTAGACCCGATCACCGCGGCAGCTTGAACCTGAGCCCGCACCGACGCACGTTGCTGGGCCAAAGAAGCCGCCATAGCCGCGCGGATGCGATCCGCCTGGGAGTGCACGTCCTGCGCCAGCAGGAGCGCTAGTAAGACAATCACAAAGGGCCTATCGGCAGAGGCCGTTTTTTTCTTTACACCCGCTTGTTTACAGAGGCCCGCCGCCCAGCGCCTTGGACAAGCTCGCCAGCTTGCTTTGAAATTTAAGAACGTCGGACCCCGCCTGGTGATCCACCACGCCCGCCGCCACCTGAAACACCAGCGTGCACGGAATCCCCTCGTGCTTGAACGAGTAAGGTTCCGTCAGCTTCTGCGCCGCATCGCGCGAGATCGCCATGGCGCTGCTCGGCGGGACATTCAGAATCGCCACGAACTGATTAGCGGTCCAGCGCCCCAGCATGGGCTCGCCACCAAGTGTGTCCCGCAGCCGCACCTGCAACGATTCCAGAGCCTCCTCCACCACGCCGCCCGAATACCGGCTCGCCAGCGTTTTCAAGTTCCGCAGAACGATCAGCACCAGGCAGAACGAAGTGTTCTGGCTCAACATCTGATCGATGCGATGGTCCACATCCTGCCGGTTCCAAGTCTCCGCATTCAGCGCCAGCGGAGGCCGCCCCGCCTGAATCTTTTGATGCAGCAGCCGGATCTCGTCTTTCAACTGCGCGATGGCGAACTGGTTCCGCGCCTGCATCTGTTCGAAGCTAGAAAGAATGTCCGCCGAAGCCGCGCGAATCGCGGCTTTCATCGTATCCAGCCGGCCACTGGCTGCCGCAGTGTCCAGGATTTTGAGCGCGTGCTGCAGCGCTTTCTCGTGATCGTCCCCGCGCACCGCCGCGTTTCCAGCGAACTCATCGAGCGCCGATACCGCCGCGTCCATCTCCTTGCGTAACCGCCGCAGTTGCTCGTGCGTGCTGTCCCGGTACTCGCGTAGCTCGCCTCCGAAGAGGTTCTGTATATTCTGGAGGTGTTCCGGACTCGTGGCCTCACCCAACTTGTTTACCAAGGCCAGCAGCTCTCCTCGGAAAAGCTGCCGCTTGCTCGTGGTCCACCTCGATCACGTTTTGTTCGGTCGAGGCGATGGCCAGCCCGTAACATTCCAGCGCCACTTTCTTAAACTTCTCCAGCCGCTCCATTTCGAGGCCGGTTTTCAATAATGAGATCAACGCCGCTCCTTTGCGGGACTATCGGTAAGGAAACTCATCCGAGCAACAGCCGTGCGATACGCGAAGGGGCCGCGGATTCAAGCACGCAGCGCCGCATCCCATCACGGCCTTCCACGCGAATGCGCCCGGTTTCTTCGCTCACCCGGTAAGCCGACTGCGCACCGTGATGCCGCGCCAGCGATTCGAGCGGCCAGTCGGAATCCGCCACCATTCGAATGTTGCCCTCGGGGCCGATGAGGATGGTCATCTCCGAACACGCCTGCCCGTTCCGCGACGCCGATTCGGCGGCGTCCAGGATGTTGCGGGCTTGCTCGGCCAGATGCACACCTTCATATCGCAGAGCCCGGCGCGAATTCTAGTCGTCAATCCATTGACGTTTCTACTGTCAAATTCTGGACTTCCACCCCATCATCACACGTGTTTTCAGTAATTTAGAAATGGACAGCGAAATGCATAAATTGCAGCATGAACCTTATAGCGAATCTCTCCCCCACCTATAGACGTTCTTTTTCGGTGAACAACCTGTCCGGCATGACCGACGCCGGCTACGATAGCAACCGCGCCTACACTGAGATGATGGGCATCCTCAACGGACTCAGCCAGCACGATCCCAACCTCTACCAGCGCGTCAAGCAGGAAATCGTCTCCTCCTTGCGCACCGCTAAATCGTTTAGCCGAAGCTGTTAAGGTTCGACCACGGTCCGCCGTCAGATCAGTTCATTTCCCGGGCCAGCAAAGGGAACGAAACGTGTTCGTGAACGATCATCCAGTTTCCGTTGATCTTGCGTAGAATGTGAGTCACCCGCATGGGGACATCCTCCTCGGATGCAGTGCTCGTGAAAGTACCGTGCGCGTAACCCAGATTTCCCTCGGTTGAAAACCCCCATCTCTCCCACTCCGGCTGGACCGGCTTTGGAAAAGCGAACGGGATCTTGTCGGGAGCGTACGCTGCCCGAATGCGGTCAACGTCATTCGCCCGCAATGCCTCCGCCAGCCGCTGCTCAAACGCCTGGATTTCCGCTTCCATTGCATGCGGCTCCATTTTCGGTATCTCCAAACAGAATCCGAGTCTCCGCCGGTACCGTATCCACGAACCGTATTCCAGCAGTGCTTTTCTCACCTCAACCACGGTGACGGCCACGGTATGCCTCGAAACCGGGGCTCCGCTCCATGCCTCCCGCGCCATCCGCTTGTAATCGACCGGCTCCCCAGCGGCTTGAGCCAGCACCGCAAGCACACGAAAGGCCTGTGCCCGCAACGCGACTTCCCGGCCATCGCGGAACAAGCGGCAAGACCCCAGATGCAATCGGAAAGGCCCAAAGGCAAGGCTTCCGCGGCGGGACGCCAGGGGAGAGCGCGGATCTCCCCTGGCTTTGTGGGCCATGACCTCTACCGCGAGGCCCGCATTCGATTCTACCGGCTTCATGAACGTAGACTCTGCCGCGAATTTACCGCTTCGCGATTCGTTTCGTCTAGAAAATGATCTTCAAGCCGAGCTGAATGACGCGCGGGTTCACGCTGGTGGCCGTGATCCAGCTCCCGTTCGGTGAGTTCACGTCCATCAGGTTCACCTGGCCGCCCGGAGGCGCGGTCGGATTTGCGAACTGCGGATGATTGAACAGATTAAAGAACTCCGCGCGGAACTGCACGAATTTGTTCTCCGTGATCCGCGTATTCTTCAACAAGGCGAGGTCAAAGTTGAATTGGCTCGGTCCCTGCAGAATACCGACACCGGCATTGCCGTATAGCGTCACGCAGGAGGGACACGCCGTCGTGGTCGTCGGGGTTCCATCCGGATTGATCGCCGGAGGCGGCGCAAACGCACTCACGTTATAGTAGCCCGGTCCGCCGCTGTTCCCACCCAGCCGCGATTCGATGCCACCCGCGCTCACCATATCGGCGAAGGTCTTTCCGGGAGCAAATTGCGGACGGCTGTATCCGTTCTGAATGGTGGTGCCTGAGACGTTAAACGCCGTGCCTCCGCGGCTATCGATCAGCGTGAGCGCGAGTCCGTTCTGAATCGTGGTCACACCCGACAGGTTCCAGCCTTCGAGCAACTTGCCGGTTACTCCGCTATGTTTGCCGAACGGCAGATCCCAGCTATAGTTCACCACCAGCCGTTGCGGCCGGTTGAAGTCCGAAGGTCCGTACTGCTGCGCCAGATTGTTGGCATCGTTGCTATTGGCGGTGGTCTCGTAGATGTTCGTGAGAGACTTACTCCAGGTATAGGCGCCTTGCAGCGAAAGACCGTGAGACAGTTGCTTGCGGACCGTCACCTGCAGGCTGTTGTAGTTAGAGCTGCCGTCGAACGCGCTTCCCTGCAAGCCGTTGGTGGTGAAGCCTAAATACGGAACACGCAAATTCAGGTTGGCGGCCGTGGTAGTGGTGACGCCATTGATGGGGTGACTAGCCGTTGCAATGTAGGCTGAATTGTAATTGTGATTATAGTCCGTCAGATTGATGCCGCTCGATCCGACATATCCCGCTTCCAATACCGTTCTAGCAGCAAACTCGTACTGAAAGTTGATGTTGTATTGGCGTACCAACGGCGTGTGAATGACCTCATCCAGAAAAACGTGATTGAGCCCCGAGGTGGTGCCAGCAGTGATGTTCGCCCAACGTTGTCCGAAGGTTCCGTAGGCGGGCTGCGCCGGATACGGATTGGAGATGGTTGAGGTGGGCGACAAGGCGACCGTGGCGGCGTAGGGATTTCCTTCCTGCACCGAGTGCACGAAGCGATCCGTTCCAACGCGGTCATAGAACAGCCCGGCCCCTCCACGGATGACTAGCTTGCTGGTGGCTTGATACGCAAAGCCGATGCGCGGACCAAAGTTGCTGAGCGGCGGATGATCCCGGGTGGGAAGCGATTTGTCGGAAACAAAAACACCATTCGGTGCGGCGCCCCAGGTTCTGGTATCGAAATTATTGGGCACCACATACCCCGCGTAATTTGCCGCGACACCGAGAGCCGCATTCGGCACTTGCGAGTTGGGAACCAGCTTGCTGAGCCAGGTATTCGTCAAATTGCCGTTCTTATCGCTCAGCGTCCCGTTGTACTCCCAGCGAACGCCCAAATTCACGGTTAGCTTGGAACTGACCTTCCAGTCGTCCTGCGTAAATGCATTCATATTCGGCAAACGATAGGCGTGGATGATGCCATCGGGTCCACTGCGCACACAGAAGAGGCAAAACAGCAGGTTCCCTGGGGTGTCTCCCGCCAACAGGTTGCTGAAACTTCCCATAAACATCCAGCCCTGTCCCAAGCCGCCAAACACCAGGTTCCATTGGGTCCGCTCGACCTCGAAGCCGGCGCGGATGGTGTGTTTGCCGTGCGACCAGGAAATCTGATCCGCAATCTGGAATTGGTTGGTGGGACTGAACTGCGGATCGAGTGTCCCAAATATTCCAAAGTTGTTGAAGATAAATGACAGAGGAGGAGGAGTGGTGTATTGATTGACCAGCGGTTTGATGCCCAGCGCCTGTGGAGCAGAACCAGGAACCTGAGTTTCGGTAGCGCTCGCAATATTACGCTGGAACGAACCGCGCACTTCATTCAAAAACGTGCTTGCTCGCAATGGTGGTCAGCTTCAAAACCGCGTTGGTGTTGGAATACAATTCGTTGTCGCTCATGCCCGGCAGATTTGAGAATGCCAGGTTAATCAAGGGAACGGTGCGCGGATCGCGGGTGAAGAAATACCGCATCGCCACGGTATTCTTCGAATTCACGAGATAGTCGGCGTTCACCAGGACTTGGTCTTCAGAGGACGGAGCAGGGATGCTGAACGAGGTGGATAAGGGCTTTCCCCCGGTACTCGGGATGTAATAGCTGCCGTCCGCATTTTTCAGTTGCAGAATCTTCAGACCGGGACCACTCACGCTGGTCGCCGAACAGCTCAGCGGGAACGCGAAGGCTCCGTTGACTAATCCGGGCTGAGTGCAATTCGCGGCGATCAACGCTGAAAGGAAACCCGGAGTGGTGCGGTCGCCGTTCGGAATCGGAGGCAGATTTACGCCGGTTGCATTTCCCTGCTGCGCTACGCCGTTGCGGGTGCGCGTACCCTGATAACTGCCAAATATGAACAGCTTGTCCTTCTTGATGGGACCGCCGATGACGCCGCCAAACTGATTCTGGTTCAGCACCTGTTTGGAGGTCTTGCTGTCGGGGTTGTCGCGATTATAGAAGAAGTCATTGGCGTTCAATTGAGCGTTGCGGAAAAATTCAAACGCCGTACCATGCCAGGTGTTGGTGCCGGACTTGGTGATCACGTTGATGTTGGCGCCGGGGTTGCGTCCGTAGCTGGCATCGTAGGTGGAAGTCTGGATTCTGAACTCCTGCAGCGAATCCGGGTTGGGGATACCGATACCGCCGTAAATACCGGAATCGTTCGCGCTCCCTGAGTTGGCGATGTTATTGATAGCCACGCCGTCGATCTGGAAGTTGTTCTGGCCGGCGTTATTGCCGTTTACCGACATATCCGCGGTGCCTTTGCCAAACTGGGTCGCATTTCCCACGCTGGCGCTTGCGCCCGCGGACAAACCAATGATCTGCGTAAAGTTGCGGCTGGAGAGCGGCAATTCCACCACCGCGCGCGCGCCCACTGTTGTGCCGAGCGAGGAAGTCGCGGTCTGCAAAGTCTCCGCGGCCGCCTCCACCGTCACCTGCTCGCTTTGCGCTCCCACCTCGAGTGTCCGGTTCAGGACCGGCGTTTCCGTGACGTTAAGCGTCACCAGGGAAACTTCGGCGGTCTTGAACCCATTCGCCGCGAAGCGAATTTTGTAGCCGCCGGGTGGCAGCAGGGTAAATTTATACTCGCCGTCGTTACCCGTAGTAGCAGTACGAACCTGATTCGTATCGTTACTCGTTAGGGTGACCGTCACGTTCGGCACGGCGGCGCCCGATGGATCGGTAACGGCTCCTGTCAAACCAGAAGTACCGGCCGACTGGGCTAGAAGAACTGGCGCAACCACGATGGTAAGGACGGCTAGCAACAGAGCAGCATGCCGCGAGCATAGCAGCAATCTCGAATCCATTACGTTTTTCTCCTTGTTTGATCCCCGAATCGACCTCACTGGGGTCATTTACTTTCCCGCAACACTACACCCCTGCCATTTGGGTGTCAAGGGCCCTTGTCGTATGACCTGGTAAGTAGACTCTAGTAACTAGACTGTATGCCTGAAATTCGACGCACCGCTTCGCTCCTGCGGATAGCGCAGCGTACCCTTATCGCGCTAGGCGCGAACTGACCGGGACGCTTTCATGACGTATAGCCCTGCCAGCGCGATCGCAACCAGGAGCAACACCTGATGGCGCAAGAGCAAGGCCTTCGAAAGAAAAGTTGCCTCGCCGTAGCTCATGTGGATCGCCCCCGGCCAGCGAAGCGCCAGATAGGCCGGTAAGGGAACCGTGAACGGCAGAAGCAGCATGCCCAGCGTCGTCGCGGCAAGGGGCAGCCTGCGCCACAGCAGGACTATTGCTGGTAGCCCAAACACCAGCAAGGTGGCGTCGTAGTTCCGATGGTAAGTGAAGAGCAGAGTTAGACTCGAAAGGCTCAACAAAGCCAGGGAGCGGGAGTAATAAGGCTCGGATGGCATTGGAGAACTGTACTTCCACCAGAACCCCAAAGCGATGCTGACAAGCACCATTGCCACGATGGTTGCAAGCGTTCTCGTTGGCATGAAGAGCAGCAACAGCGACTGCAAGTTGAGTAGCTTCCACGCGTCCGGATTCGCAGGCGAGGCATCGTTGGTGGATCCGTTGGTCATGGTGAGTTCGAGGTTGCCCAGCAACGATGAGAACCAGCCTGGACTGTGCCACATCAAGGGAACCAGCGCGACGGTAGCAATGGCTGCCGTCACTGCGACGGTCACGGCGGCCATCCGCCAATTTCGCTTGCGCAGCGGCACCAGCAAAAACAGCAGACCCAGTTGCGGTTTCAAGCAAATTGCGAGTCCGAGCAGAACGCCCCGCCCCGCGTCCATCCGGTTCAACGCAGTGGTAAACGCGAGCAAGATCAAAGCCGAGGCGAGCACCGAGGTCTGACCGGTCGAGATTCCTGCCAGAACCGGCGAGAAACAGAGAGCGACGCTCAGAACGGCCGCACGCGCCGGCATCGGGCAGTCCGTCACAGATCGAGCGAGCAGGACGCAGGCGCCCGCGTATGCGCCGATCGATAGGGCGAGCCACGTTGCAAGCGCGGCAGTCCACGGCGGCCAGGCAGTCACAGCGATCAGCGGCAGGAGTGTTGGTGAGTTGATAGAATCCGTGTATCCCTTATGCGGCCGGAACTCCCCCGGGGCTCCGCTGTGGTCGTACGCTGATGCGAACGTCGCAAAATCGTAGGGATTTCCGCCAGCTAGCCAAGCTCGGCCCTCAGCGTATACAACCGCGTAGTCAATCGCGGATTTGACGGCGCGGTAGGGTCCGCGGACTACCAATACCGTGCTTGAGACGACAATTAAAAGTAAAGCTGCCGTCCGTCCGAAGGCCATCCGGCGGCTTGGAAGGATAAGCACAGGTTGCGTGTCAATTGTATCAACCGGCGACACGCTCTGCTAGATGCCGTTCTCTTGCCGGGGAAAGGATCCCAGCGCTTCCTGCCGTTTGCACGATCGCGGAGACACATTCACCACTCGCCTTGCAGTGAATGGCGTTTCCGAGCCCACTATGCCCGCCTCGCGCTGAGCCGAAGCATGTTAGAACGGTACAGCCACATTCGCATGACCGCAAAACGGGGCGCACTCGCAGGAATGCGCCCAGTGATCGCAGAAAACGATCAAAACTCTGAGGTAGTCCCTGTGAAAGTCCCTGTATTTGAGGCACCAGCCACTTTACAGTGTCGGTAAGCGCCTGAAAGATTTGGTGAGCGCGGTAGGAATCGAACCTACAACCTACTGATTAAGAGTCAGTTGCTCTGCCAGTTGAGCTACGCGCCCTTTTGGGGTATGGCCATCGGCTTGGAATATTTTGGCGGGGGAAAGCCAACAACCGACAATTTATTGTATCCTCACTCGCTCCGCTGAACACTGAAGTTCCGCTGGAAAGTTGCCAGCCTCAAACCAGCATCGTTGCGATGTCCACCGTCGAGCGATGCCCCTCCACCACTGCGATCCCACTCTCCGTCACGTGGTACAGCAAACGATCCTGCGCCAAATCGAAACCAATGGAGGTGTCTTCCGGAACGTGCACATTCTTATCCAGAATCGCGCGCCGCACACTGGCGCGGCGGCCGATGACGCAATTATCGAACACAATCGAGTCCTCCACTAACGCGCCCGACAACACGCGCACGCCGCGGCCGATCACCGAATTCCGCACGGTCCCGCCGGAGAGAATCGATCCGCCGGCGACGATCGAATCGGTGGCCTGTCCCGCATGGCCCGCTTCGTCGAAAATAAACTTTGCCGGGGCGTCGAAGTACCCGGCAGTGCGCAGCGGCCACTGCCGGTTGTACAAATTCAAAGCCGGAGTCGGCGACCGCAAATCCATGCTGGCCGCGTAATACGAGTCGATGGTCCCGACATCGCGCCAGTAAGGGTCCTGATTCAGCGGATCCCCGGGAATGTGATTGGTCTGAAAATCATAGGCGTACATTTCGGCGCGCCCGATCAGCCCCGGCAAAATGTCGCGCCCGAAATCGTGCGAGCTGGCTTCGTTTGCGGCATCCGCGTACAGCTCGCGTAACAGCAGATCGGTGGAAAAAATGTAATTCCCCATCGACGCGTAAACCCGCGTCGGATCGCCCGGCAGAGTCGGCGCGTCCGCGCGCTTTTCGTGGAAACCAGTGACGTGGCCATCTTGCTTGGCTTCGATGACCCCGAACTCGCCGGCCAGTTCTTTCTCCACTGGAATCGCCGCAATCGTCGCCGAAGAGCGCTTCTGTACGTGATACTCCAGCATCGCGCGAATGTTCATGCGGTAGATGTGATCGGCGCCGAAGATCAGTATGTAGTGCGGATCGGCCTGCTCGATCAAATTAATGTTCTGATACAGCGCATCCGCCGTGCCGCGATACCACTGCTCGCCGGTCGAACGCATCTGCGCCGGCACCGGAATGATGAAGTGCTGGCGCAGCAACCCACTCACTTCCCACCCGTCGCGCAGATGCTGTAGCAAGGACTGGCTCTTGAATTGAATCAAAACGTAGGCCGAATAGATGCCCGAATTGATCAGGTTGCTGAGCACGAAATCGACGATGCGGTAGCGGCCGCCAAACGGCACCGCCGGCTTGGCTCGTTCCTTGGTCAGTGGGTACAGCCGGGTGCCTTTACCCCCAGCGAGAACAAATGCAAGAACGCGGGCTTCCATGGGTATCTTATTGTATCTGGCCGGAAGCCAATGCTTCGACAAACCCGCGTTCGATGGGCCAAGTGCCAATGACGGTGGCCGCCCGCTGCTGAAAACTCCCCGCCACCAGCACGCCGCTCAGGTCGCGTGGATTGGGAGTCATATGCGCGCGCCCGATCATGTCCTTCAGCAAGCCGGTGACGCCAGAGAGTTGCTTCGTCAAGTCAGCCGCGGCGTCCGTAGTTGCGCACACCACTTCCAGGCGAAGTTGCAACCGTTCCCCCTGCGGCCCAGCCGCGAAAGTAACTTTTTCAGCCCGCGCCAGCGGACTCAAGAACGCGCGCGTTCCATCCGGAAACGCATCGAGTCGACTGAACACCGCAGCCGGCACTGAAATCCACACCGGATCGAGCGGCTTGGGAAGTTCCACCTTCCGCCCGCCGGGCCCAATGCTGGTCACCCCGCGCGGATCGCCCGACACCGCCAGCGCCAGCACATTCGACGTCACTTCGTAAAAGGAAATGTTCCGCTCCGGAGTGCTGCCCGGCATGCTACAGACCGAGTCACGGCATTGCCCACCCTGGCTCGCCGCGTAGGCCGCCAGCTTCGTCCACTGGAACCGCCCGCGCAGCGCACTGTAAACCCGGCCATCCACGAATGCGGCCGCGACAGCATCCAGATCCGTGCGGTAATCGAATCCGGTCTGCTCCACGAACTTGCGGTAGTCCGCTTCTTCAGCGGCCTTGGACCCGGCCAGCAGAGCGAGCAGTCCGCTCTTGCGAAGCCCATCGGTATCGATATAAACCAGCGTAGCCCGGTCCGCCGGAAGCATCTCCAGCAAACGCCCAGCGTCATAGGGAGAATTGCGCAGCCAGTAGAGCACTCCAACCGCAGCCGCGCACACTACCAACACCGCGAGCGCGACCCGCCAAGGCTGAGAGCGAAAGCTCACGAGAAGCCTAGACAGCCACAGCTTCCCGCACCCGCGCCTGTTTCCACAGCGCAATGTACGGTTGCAGATCTTGCATCATCTGCGCCCACTGCGTCGGATTCAAAGACTGCGCCCCATCGCTGATGGCCTTCTCCGGCTGCGGATGCACTTCGACGATGATACCGTCCGCGCCGATCGCCACCGCCGCGCGCGCCAGCGGTGGAACCAGGCTGCGTTTACCCGTAGCGTGGCTCGGATCCAAAATCACCGGCAAGTGCGTCATCTCATTCAGCACCGCCACCGCCACGATGTCGCAAGTATTCCGCGTCACCGTCTCGAAAGTCCGAATGCCGCGCTCACACAGCATCACGTCCGGATTGCCGTGCGCCACAATATACTCTGCCGACATCAGCAACTCTTTAATAGTCGAGCTCAGCCCGCGCTTCAGCAAAATCGGACGCCCGCATTTGCCCAGCGTCTTCAGCAGCGAGAAGTTCTGCATGTTGCGCGCGCCGATCTGCAGAATGTCGGCGTACTCCGCCACCATCTCCACATCGCGGTCGCTCATCACTTCCGTAATGATGCCGAGCCCGGTCTCGCGCCGGGCTTTGTCCAGAAGCTTCAAGCCCTCCAGCTCCAGCCCCTGAAAGTCGTAAGGAGAAGTCCGCGGCTTGAACGCGCCCCCGCGCAGAATTTTAGCGCCATGCTTGGCCACCAGTTGCGCGGTCTCGATGATCTGCTTTTCGCTCTCCACCGAACAAGGCCCTGCCATGGTGACGAACTCATCGCCGCCAATCACCACGTCGCGCACCTTGATCGTGGTCTTCTCCGGCTTGAATTCCTTGCTCACAAACTTGTAAGGCGCCGATATGCGCATCGCGCGCTCTACCCCCGGCATCGCTTCGAGCGATTCCAGGCACGCCGTCACGTCGCCCACTCCCACCGCGCCGATCACGACCCGCTCCTCACCCGCGATCGAATGGACTTTGTAGCCGAATTCCTCAATGCGCGCTCGGACATTGCCGATCTCCTCTTTACTCGCATGCAGCCTCATCGAAATGATCATCGGGGTCTCCTAAAAATCAAAAAACCCACTCTTTCGAGTGGGTTGCTTTACTAAACCTGGTTGCTCCAGCCCACTCGTCGCGATTCAGACGGTAAAGTACCACCAATAGCTAAATCGAAACGAGTTGAATCGGGCGGACGACATGAAACATCACTATATCACAGATTCTCTGCCGTGGGGACTGTGCTAACATAAAAATTCCCAAGGAAAGTTTGAGAACCTCGCCATGAAACCTGGTATCCACCCTGCCTACGAAGAAGTGAACGTCACCTGCGCCTGCGGACACAAATTCCGCACGCGTTCAGCCCACAAAGGCGACATCCGTGTTGAAATTTGCTCTAGTTGCCACCCGTTTTTCACCGGCAAACAGAAGCTGATCGACACGGAAGGCCGCGTCGACCGTTTCCAGAAGAAGTATCAGAAGGTCCGCGACGCCGCCGAAGCTAAGAAGAAACAGCCGGTCGCGTAAAACAGGCTATTACGAAGGCGGCCGGCTATTGCCGGTTTTTCTTGCTCCCGCGCTGGCGCTGCCGCTCGTCAATGATCTTTTGCCATTCCACTTGCTGGCTGGGCGATAACAATTCGCTGATCCGCTGCTTCTGATCGTCGCGGATTTTCCGCAGCTCCGGCTCAATCGTATCGCGTGTGGCGCGAACCCGCATGCGCGTTTCGTCCATGATCACGCCGAGCTTCGCTGCCTGGTCGTCGTTCAACTGCAAGCGCGACTTCAGATCCGCCATGAAACGCTTGCGAAATTCTTCAGGATTGCGCTGACCGACATTCGCGCTCACTCCGGAAACCGTGTACAAGCGGTGCGCGAACGCACCCACCACGCCCCCGCATACGAACACCAGCGCCATGTACAGGGCTACCGTCCAGCGTGTCGGTTTCATTCGTTCTCCCCTGACGGCAACACCGCGGCGTCATTGACGGAGTCCGCAGCGGTCAACACATCCACATAACTCGCCTGATACGCCGGAGGATTTTCAAAGCGTGGGATCAGAATGCCGCCAATCACAATCGCCACCGCCAGCGTGGCCACCAGCCAAACCTGCGCCCATAGACGGAACCACGACGATGAGACCGCGCTGCGGCGAGCTTCGATCTGTTCCCACAACTGCGGCATGAAGCCGGCGGACGCCTCCCGGTCCGGACAAGCCTCGCGGTATTCGGCAAACAAAGCTTCCAGCTTTTTATCCGTGCCGCCCTGAGCCATGCGTTCCATTGTATACTCCTCGCCGCCGCTTCACTCTTGCGCTTCAAACGCCTTCAAAACTCGCTGCCGCGCCCGGAACAACCTCACCTTCAAGGCGTTCTCGTTCACCTTGTAGATCTTCTCCAACTCCTTCAACGACAGCCCTTCCACTTCCTTCATCATCAGCAGAATCCGGTCTTCCTCGGAAACCTTTCCCAGCAGCGATTGCACCATTTCCCGTATCTTCGTCCGCCGGTCTTCCTCGGCCTTCTGCTTGCCGCCGGCCGACGCATCCGCCATCATCACCTGCTGCTCACTCAAGTCCGACATGCGGTGCTCATGCCGCCGCTTCTGCCGGCGCAAGTAATCGTAGGCCGCATTCACCGTCAGACGATACAACCAAGGCTCGAACACTTCCGCCGCTCGCAACTGGTCCAGCGAATAGTACAGGCGGAGAAACACCTCCTGGCCCACATCCTCCACGTCTTCCGGTTTGCCGATCAGCCGCGCAATGGTCCCCAGGATGCGCTTCCGGTACGCCTGCACTACTTGATTGAACGCGCCTTCGTCGCCGTTTTTCGCTTTTTCAATGAGCTCGAATTCAATCAACATTGCGACCGCCCGCTGCCTCGACGCAATACCCGGCGGTAGCGCAAACCCGATTTATCCACAAGAAAAGGCGCACGTATCCCCACTCAGGTTACAACATAGCTAAGGGGTTGGACGGCCCCGCAGCGAGATTGGCTCGCCGGGCCTTTAGGCGGCCCCAGCCCAGCGGGCGCCGCCTTCAATTTGCACCACTTTCGGCGATCGCCGTGGAGCCGCCGTGCCTGGCGGTGGACTATAGGCCGCGTAGCGCTCCAAGCTGGAGATGACCCGGTCTAACGTAGCTTTCCTATTCCGCAGATCGATGAGTCTGGCCCGGATTGCTCCGGATACCTCGGGGGAAGTCTTCGGAATCATACACTTACTTCGTCTTTACTGGTTTAGATTTCACCAACCGCAGCGGGCCGTGAGGGTCGACAAACGTCTGCTAGTACTATATCCAAATAGTAGTAATGGTACCTATACCCCCGAATGAGGGTGCCGACCTCAACCGTGCTAAAATCGCATATTCATGGATTTTCTTGAGGGGTTGAACCCCCGCCAACGGGAGGCGGTCGAACACTCCGAAGGCCCCCTGCTGGTGCTGGCCGGCGCCGGCAGTGGAAAAACCCGCGTAATTACCCACCGCATCGCGCACCTGATGACCGCCTTCCGCGTCCCCGGCTGGGCGGTCCTAGCCGTAACTTTTACCAACAAAGCCGCCGGCGAAATGCGCGACCGCGTCCGCTGCTCTAGTCTCCACCGGCCCCGAAGGCGCCCCCACCGTCGCGACGTTCCACTCCTTCTGCGTCCGTCTCCTCCGCCGCGACGGCGCGCCGCTTGGCCAACTCCGCCGCGGCTTCACCCCGCTCTTCACCATCTACGATGACGACGACCAGATCTCCATGATCAAGTCGATCTACAAATCCCTCGGCCTCGACGACAAGTTCATGCAGCCCCGCGCCGCCCTCTCGCGCATCAGCAACGCGAAAAGCCACGCGCAATCCCCCGAAGAAATCGCCCGCGCCGCGACCGACCCCACCACCACCCGCTTCGCCACCGTCTACGAGCGTTACGAAGCCCGCCTGCGCGAATCCAACGCCCTGGATTTCGACGACCTCCTATTAGAAGCCGTCAACCTCCTGCGCCACGACGACGCCACCCGCCAGCGCCTCAACCAGCGCTACGAATTCGTCATGGTCGACGAATACCAGGACACCAACCGCAGCCAATACGACCTGATGCGCCTGCTCAGCGAGCAGCGCCACAACATCTGCGTAGTCGGCGACGAAGACCAATCCATCTATGGCTGGCGCGGCGCCAACATCCGCAACATCCTCGACTTCGAGCGCGACTTCCCCGGCGCCACCATCATTCGCCTCGAACAAAACTACCGCTCCACGCAAACCATCCTCGAAGCCGCCAGCGCCGTAGTAGCCAACAACACCGAACGCATCGGTAAAACTCTGTGGACCGACTCCGGAGCTGGCGAAAAGATCACCCTCTACGAAGCCCCCGATTCCGAAAACGAAGCCCTGTGGATTGCCGACACCGTCGAGAGCCGCCTGGCGCGCAACCCGCAAGAACGCGTAGCAGTCCTCTACCGCACCAACTCCCAATCGCGCCAGATCGAAGAAGCCCTGCGCCGCTACGGCCGCAAGTACATCGTCGTCGGTGGCTTCAGCTTCTATCAGCGCGCCGAAGTGAAAGATATCCTCGCATATCTAAAAGTTTTAGTAAGCCCGCACGATTCAATTGGCCTACTGCGCGTCATCAACACCCCCGCGCGCGGCATCGGCCGCACTACTCTGGAACAAATCGAGCAGTACGCGTTGCAGCACGAACTCTCCCTCTGGACCTCGCTAGAGCAGATGCTAGAAGCCCACGCCTTCCCCGGCCGCGCCGAAGCCGCCCTGGCAGCGTTCCACCGCATGATGACCGAGCTAGCCGGACAGCTCGACACCCGCCCCATCGGCGAGACCCTCGCTGACGTGCTGGAACGTACCGGCTATCGCAAAATGCTCGAAGAAGAGGGCACCGAAGAATCCCGCCAGCGCCTGGCGAACCTGGACGAACTGCTCAACGCCGCAGCCGACGCCGGCGAACGCGGCGAGTCTCTGCGCGACTTCCTAGACCACGCCGCCCTGGTTTCCGACGCCGATTCCAACGACTCCCGCGCCCCCGTCTCGCTGCTAACCATGCACAACGCGAAAGGCCTCGAGTTCCCCGTAGTCTTCATCGCCGGCCTGGAAGAAGGCCTGTTCCCCCACAGCCGCTCGCTAGATTCCGAAAGCGGCATGGAAGAAGAACGCCGCCTGTGCTACGTCGGCATGACGCGCGCCGAAACCAAACTCTATTTAAGCTGGGCCCGCTACCGCCGCCGCTTCGGAGGCGCACAGCCCGAAGTCTCGCTCGCCTCGCGCTTCCTGCAAGAAGTCCCGCGCAACTTAGTCGACGCCGTCCGCGGCGACGCCCCGCAGGCCCGTAACGTCGACCTCTACTCCGAACGCTACCAGGTCCGCGAATCTGCCCAGCGAAACCTCTATACTGGGAAGACTTACAATTCTGTCGAAAACATCCGGCAGTTTTTTTCGGAACGCGGCATGCCGGCGCCCCAGGGGATCGCCCAACCGGCGGCGGCAGCAAGCGCAGCCCAACCGGCCGCGCCCGTTCCTCAGTTTAAGAAGCCGGTCGCCAAAAAACTGGGACCGGGTTCGACGGTGGAACACACCAAGTGGGGCCGCGGAACGGTCCTGCGCCTGGAAGGTTCGGGCGAAGATACAAAAGTAACTGTGAGTTTTCCCGGATACGGGTTAAAGAAATTAATCGCGAAATACGCAGGGATCAAGGTGGAATGAACACAAAAAAAGTAACCGACAAAGACGAACGCAAGAAGCTGAAACGCGCAGCCCGCAAGAAAGCCGCCCCCAAGCCCAAGCGCGCAGCCGACGTAGCCCGCGGTTCGCAAAAACGCAAAGTAAAGAAGATGGTCAAAGGCCAGCGCAAGCGCTAGTCGCTAGCTAAGGTAGGACCGGCCTCCAGGCCGGTCACTCCCCTGGCCGCATGTCCACGCTCTTCCGCACGAAAAGCATCGCGTCTCTAATCGCGGCCAGCGACCACCCATCTCATCGCCTAAAAAAATCCCTAGGGCTAGGCAGCCTGATCGCCCTGGGGATCGGCGTAGTAGTCGGCTCCGGCATCTTCACTCTAACCGGCACCGCCGCCGCCGGACTCAAGTTCGATGTCCCATCGATTTTAAAAGCCCCGGTTTTGGACTTACTCATGGGCGGCAGCCACGCCATAGGCACCTTCGGCCGCCCCGGCGCCGGTCCCGCCATCTCAATCTCCTTCCTGCTGGTAGCCCTAGCCTGCAGCTTTGCCGCGCTCTGCTACGCCGAACTCGCGTCGATGATTCCCGTCTCCGGCAGCGCCTACACCTACGCTTATGCGACTCTTGGCGAAATTTTCGCCTGGATCATCGGCTGGGATCTCATTCTCGAATACGCAGTAGGCAACATGGCCGTAGCCGTTGGCTTCGGTGCCTACTTGAACGATTTACTAGACAACGTCTTCGGCTTCCATCTTCCGGCCGAGCTGACCCAACCAATTTTCGTCGGAGGCAAAGCCACCGGAGCCTGGTTCAACCTGCCATCGTTCCTGATGGTGATGCTCCTAACGTGGCTGCTCGTGCGTGGTGTCCGCGAATCGGCAAGAACCAACACCATCATCGTCATCGTCAAAGTGGGAGCCATCTTGCTCTTCATCTTCGGAGCCGCACGCAGTGTCGATACCCACAACTGGCATCCCTTCATGCCTAACGGATACTCCGGAGTCCTCACCGGAGCCGCCATCGTTTTCTTCAGCTACATCGGCTTCGACGCGCTCTCCACCGCGGCCGAGGAATGCCACACGCCCCAACGTGATCTCCCCCGAGGCATCATGTTCACGCTAGTCATCTGCGCGTTGCTCTACGCCGCAGTAGCGCTAGTTCTCACCGGCATCGTGCATTGGGACACGCTCAACAACGACGCGCCAGTAGCGAATGCCCTCAAAGCCATTGGATTAAACCGCCTCCGCTTCATCGTGACCGTCGGCGCGCTTCTTGGGATGTTAAGCGGCGTCCTAGTCTCGCAATACGGCCAGTCGCGCATCCTCTTCGCCATGTCCCGCGACCGCCTTCTCCCCGCCATATTCTCGCGCGTCCACCCCACCTTCAAGACCCCCGATATCAGCACCTGGATCGCCGGCATAGCCGTAGCGATCCCCGCCGGAGTGTGGGACATCGGCACCTTCGCCGACCTCACTAACATTGGCACCCTCTTCGCCTTCATCGTAGTCTCCGCGGGCGTAATCCTCCTGCGCCGCTCGCAGCCCAGTCACGTGCGATCCTTCCGAGTCCCCTGGGTTCCCTTCCTCCCGTTGCTGTCCATCCTCTGTTGCCTGCTGCTCATGCTGAGCCTCCCTCTAGAAACCTGGATCCGCTTCTTCGTCTGGCTAGCCATCGGCCTCGCCATCTACTTCGCCTACAGCCGCAAGCGAGTCGCCAACGATTTCATTCAACCCTAAACCCAATCGTCCGTTTCCGTTTTTTCTCCGGCTCCATCAACCGTCTCACCACCGTATAAACCTGCGATAGCTGCTGCCCTTGCGATCTCTGCTGCCGCTCCAGTTCAATCATCTTATGCGCCAAATCCTTGTGACTCGCCAGCATCTCGCGCAAATTCACAAACGCCCGCACCACCAAAATATTCATCTGCACCGAGCGTTCACTCTTCAGCACCGACGACAACATAACCACTCCATGCTCGGTAAACACGAGCGGAAGATAGCGTCTTCCCCCGCGTCCCACCTTTGAGGTGCCAATTTGACACCTCAAAGATTCCGCCTCTTCCGGCGTCAATCGAAACATAAAATCATCGGGAAACCTCGACAAATTCCGTTGCACCGCTCGATTGAGAACCTTCGTCTCCACCTGATAAAGTTTCGCCAGATCCGCGTCGATCATCACCTTCTGCCCGCGAACCAAATAAATCCGCCGTTGAATAACCTCAACGGCAACCGGCGCCCGCCGCGCCACTGCCTTCGTTTTTGTAGCCATGGTTATAAGTGCGTTGACGCGGCAAAAATTCTGCCTTGACTTGAGGCGAATAAAAGGCGAAGATACTCCTGTGACACCCCTGGTCGGCATCGCCCGCCTAGCCGCCGAAAGCCCTTCGCTCGAAGCCAAGCGCCGCACCGAATACTTTGAGCTCCCCACCCGCAAATACCTATCCCGTTGCACCAGTCCCCGCATGCCCTTCCGCTGGATGATCAATCCCTACCGCGGCTGCGAATTCGGCTGCAAGTATTGCTACGCCCGCTACACCCACGAATTCATGGAACTCCGCGAGTCAGAAGATTTCGAGAGCAAAATCTTCGTCAAACATTTCGACGCCGCAGCGTTCCGCTCGGAACTGCGCGCGCTCCCCACCGGAGAAACCATCGCCATCGGCACAGCAACAGATCCCTATCAGCCCGCCGAGCGCAAATACCGCCTGACCCGCACGATCCTCGACCAGCTCTCGCAATCCGCCGGACACCGCATCGGACTGATCACCAAATCGGATCTCGTCACTCGTGATATCGATCTATTCCAGGAAATCAGCCGCCGCAATCATCTCACTTTAGTCATCACGATCACGACGCTCGACCGCAATCTAGCACGCCTGTTGGAGCCGCTCGCTCCCCGGCCTGACCTGCGCTTGAACGCCGTCCGCAAGCTGAGCGCCGCCGGCCTTCGCGTAGCCGTCAACCTGGCGCCCATCATGCCCCTGCTCAACGACGGCGAACCTAGCCTCGACGCCGTAGCCAAATCCTCCGCCCGCGCCGGAGCCGTGCAACTCGGAGGTAATGTCGTCTACCTCAAAGAGTGCGCGCAAAAAGTTTTCTTTCCGTTTTTACGCGACCATTTCCCATCCTATTTACGCCGCTATCAAGAACGCTTCGCGCGCGGCGCTTATCTGAAAGGCGAGTACCCGGAAATGATCCGTGAACGTCTCCATCGCATCCGCCGCCGCTATGGTTTAGATGAGCGCAAACTAGAACCCGATCCCGAGCTCTGGCCGCAAGATCCGCAAATGACGCTATTCTCGTGAAAAGTGAGTCACGAAGCCTACATGAGGATGGCGCTGAGCCTCGCCCAGGAAGCCGGACTCGCCGGTGAAGTTCCCGTCGGTGCCGTGGTGGTTTTGGATCACCAGGTGATCGGCCGCGGACGCAACTCCCCCATCGAACGCTGCGACCCCACGGCGCATGCCGAAATCCTGGCTCTTCGCGAAGCCAGCGCCTTCACGGGCAACTACCGTTTAGAACATGCCACCCTTTACACCACGCTTGAGCCCTGCGTGATGTGCGCCGGCGCGCTCGTCGCCGCGCGCGTCGAACAGGTCGTATTCGGCGCGCGCGATCTGCGCTTCGGCGGCGTGCGCAGCAAGTTCCGGCTGGCCGACGCCGAAGTGTTGAACCATCGCCTCGTCATCGAGGAAGGTGTGCTCGGTGCGGAATGCGCGGAACTGATGCAGAGGTTCTTCGCCGAGCGGCGCCAGTAAACTACGCCGCCCGCCCCAACGGTTGCGGAAAGCGGAGGTGCTGTGGCCGCAGAGGAATCTCGCGGCACAGTGGCGCTTTCACACGCCCTGCCACAAACCGCGAAGGACCATTAAAGTAATCGTCCAACGGGAACAAGGGATACGGCTGCAGTTCCCGGAAGACGCGGCCGAGCTTCTGCTCGATACGATAAACCGCATGAAAGAAATTTCCCCGGCTCATGTTCAACTTGCGCGTACACAAAGTCCAGTCTGCTCCCAACAAAAAATGATAACGGAATAATCGATGTTCTGCTTCAGTAAGGCTACGCCGCGATACTAAACAAAAATCCGCCATGTATTCTTCGTGCTTACGCCCAAAAGACATGGGACGATGATTCCCCGAGGGCGGCTCCACGGAGATATGGCTCACATGCCGCTCCTCCTCCGTGCAGCGCATGAAACGGTCGTAACAGATACGAAACATAGCGCGCAAGACGCAGTTGCAGGGCGTCCATCCACCAGTATTTCTGAGCCGCAGTCCACACCCGTGGCATTGCGTGCAATTGTGCATGGCGAGCGCCAGTGTTTCTGAGCGTGTCCATTCCATTGCTATTCACTTCCTTCCAACTTCTTGTGCTCGGGACGAATGCGGTCGGCCACACCCGTGACCGCATAGGTATAGTACGTCCAGTCCCCTCTTAAGTCAAACCCTATTTGCAGAACATGTTCTAATTGCGCGTATTATTAGCGGCGACTTCCCGATAAATGGCAAGGACTTGTTGCGCCGTTGACTCCCAATGGAAACGCTGCGCTTGCACCCGTCCCGCCTCCTTCAGCCACTCGCGGCGTTCGTCATTGAGCAGAACTTCGCGCAATCCACGTTCGATGTCAAAGACATTATCTGGGCTCACCAGTTCCGCTGCTTCACCCACCGCTTCCACCAGCGACGGGAGATCGGAAGCCACTACCGGAGCCCCACAGGCCATGGCTTCGAGTGGCGCCAGACCGAAACCTTCATACAAAGTCGGGAAGGCGAAAGTTTCAGCGGAACTGTAGAAGACGCGCAAAGTTTCGATAGGAACGAAACCCAGAAAGCGCACTGCGGATTCAATCCGTGAGTGAGCCACCGCGCGGCGCACCGCCGGATTCTTCGACAGTTCGTCGCCGATAATCACCAGTCTTAAATCGCGATAGATCGGGTGATTTTCCAGTTTATGACGCAATACTGCGAACGCCTCCACCAGTCGCGGAACATTTTTATGCACGCGCACAGTTCCCGCGTAGAGGATATACGGATAGTTGATCGAATAGCGGTCCAGGATCTGCCGCTGCTGCGCCGGGTCGTCGCGGATAGTGGTAAAAGCCGGATCCGGAGCGCTGTGAATGGTGGACAGGCGTTCGTCAGATATGCGCAAAACGCCCTGCAAATCGCGGCGCGTCGCGTGCGAAACAGCAATCACGCGCGCCGCCCGGATCACCCCGCGCCGGTAGCGCTCCTGATGCACCGTGTAGCGAAAGTCGCGCTTTGTTGGAAACAGCAATGAGCTCATATCGTGGATCGTCACCACATACGGGCGCGGCATCCACCACGCCACTGAATTCAGAGGAATATGATACAAGGACGCATTTAATGATTTCAGAAATCTCGGGAAATAGAAGTTGTGTTTTAGCCCCCGGTCGCTCAGCGGGAAAGGCGCGATACGGAAGTTCGGCCCTAGACCCGTCAGTTCACTAGCATCGCCGGGGTTCGCCACCAGAGTGTACTGGTTCTCCGCATCGAGCGCCGAGAGAGCTCGCGTAATGTTGCGGATGTAGGTGCCGATTCCAAAATCGTGAACGCGCCGGGCGTCGATAACGATATGGAGCGGCATCCCGTTCAGCGGGCAGCGGCCGCCGTTAGTTTCCAGGCGTACAACGGGAATTTCTCAGTAAGCGCCGACACGCGCCGCCGGACTTCCGACAGCACGTTTTCATCCGCCACATTTTCCAGCACGCGAATAATCAGCGCCGCCACTTCCCGCATCTCTGCTTCACCGAAGCCGCGCGTGGTGACCGCGGGGCTCCCGAAACGCATGCCACTCGGGTTGAGCGGAGGATTGGTATCGAACGGAATCGCATTCTTGTTAGCCGTGATATAGGCGCGATCAAGCGCCGCTTCGGCTTCCTTGCCGCGCACGCCCTTGGCAAACACGTCCACCAACAGCAAGTGCGTATCCGTGCCTCCCGAAACCACGCGGAACCCGGCCGCGCTCAACTCACTCGCTAGCGTCTTCGCGTTCGCCAGCACTCGCTTGCTGTAAGCCACGAACTCCGGCGTCATCGCATCCTTGTAGCAAATGGCCTTGGCCGCGATGATATGCATCAACGGACCGCCCTGCGCCCCCGGAAACACGGACTTGTCGATCGCAGCGCCGAATTTCTCCTTCGCCAGAATCATCCCGCTCCGTGGACCACGCAGCGTCTTGTGCGTGGTGGAAGTGACGATGTCCGCCCATTCGCACGGATTGGGATGCAGCCCCGCCGCCACCAGCCCCGAAAAATGCGCCATGTCGGTCATAAAAAGAGCGCCCGACGCATCTGCAATCTCACGAAAGCGCGCGAAATCGATGATCCTTGGATAGGCGCTGCCGCCCGCCACAATCAACTTAGGACGATGTTCCATCGCCAGGCGCGCCAGCTCATCGTAATCGATCTGCTCGCCTTCCTTCTTCACGCCGTAAGGCACGATCTTGTACAGCTTGCCCGAAAAATTGAGCGGATGCCCGTGCGTCAAGTGGCCGCCATGCGCCAGGTTCATCCCCAGAATCGTGTCACCCGGATTGAGCACGCTCGCGTAAGCCGCCTGATTCGCCTGCGAGCCCGAATGCGGCTGCACGTTGGCATACTCGGCGTGAAACAACTTCTTCGCGCGATCGCGAGCCAGGTTCTCCACCTCGTCCACGAACTCGCAGCCACCGTAATACCGCTTCCCGGGATAGCCCTCAGCGTACTTATTCGTGAGAGTGCTGCCGGCCGCTTCCAGAATCGCTTCCGAAGTGAAATTCTCGCTGGCGATTAGCTCCAGACGCGAGCTCTGGCGCTCGGTCTCCTTGTGAATCAGTTCGAAAATCTCGGGGTCCACCTGCGATAGCGGACGCGCCAAGCGCTTCTGTTCGTCGTATTTTTCGGTGACGGGTTGGGTCATGTTTTTCTCCCGCTTACAATGACCCTTGATTTTACCACCGCGGCGCTTGTGTCACACTGAAATTCACAACCATGAGAGAACGAATTCGGTCCACGACGATCCTGTGCGTCCGCCGCGACGGCAAAGTGGTGATGGCCGGCGACGGCCAGGTTACGCTGGGCTCGGAGGTGCTGAAATCCTCCGCTAAGAAGCTGCGGCGCCTGTATAACAGCAAGATTCTGGCCGGGTTCGCCGGCGCCACGGCCGATGCCTTCGCGCTATTCACGCGATTTGAAACCAAGCTCGAGCAGTTCAACGGCAACCTGCCGCGCTCCGTGGTAGAAATGGCGAAGGATTGGCGTACGGACCGCATGTTGCGCCATCTCGAAGCGCTCTTGCTGGTCGCCGATCCCACCAACACTTTTATCCTAAGCGGCAATGGCGACGTGATCGATCCCGACGATAACATCGCGGCGATCGGCTCCGGAGGCGCGTACGCCAAGGCCGCCGCGACAGCGCTCATGGAAAACACCACGCTTTCGGCGCGGGAGATCACCGAAAAGGCCATGGCCATCGCCGGTAAGATCTGCATTTACACCAACGACAGCGTGCATTACGAAGAGCTGGGCTGAGGTATGCCACACTGGAAGTTTGAGTACAAGTAAATGGTTATCTACCTTCCCGCCCAGACCTCGGAAGATTCTCCGCTGCTCGACGAATTAACGCCGCGCGAGATCGTCCGCGAACTGGATAAATACGTCATCGGTCAAGGCGACGCCAAGAAAGCCGTGGCTATCGCTCTGCGCAACCGCATCCGCCGCCAGAAACTCGACCCCGAGATGGCGGAAGAAGTGATGCCGAAAAACATCCTGATGATCGGCCCGACCGGCGTGGGCAAAACCGAACTCGCACGCCGCCTGGCCAAACTCGCCAACTCACCTTTCTTGAAAGTCGAAGCCAGCAAGTTCACCGAAGTGGGCTACGTCGGCCGCGACGTCGAATCGATGATCCGCGATTTGGCGGAAATTGCCATCGATATGGTGCGCGAAGAGCGTCTCAACGAAATCGGGGAGCGCGCCGAACGCAACGCCGAAGAGCGCCTGTCTGGATCTGTTGATGCCCCCACCTGCGGAACCGGCCGAAGCCTCCGAAAGCGTCGAACGCACCCGCGAAAAGCTGCGCGAGAAGTTGCGCGCCGGAAAACTAGACGACCGCATGGTGGAAGTCGACGTCAAAGAGCGCGGACCCACCTTTGAAGTGTCGACGCTAGGCGGCATGGAAGAGATGGACATCAACCTCAAAGATGTCCTCCCAGGCCTGTTCGGCGGCCGCACCCGCAAACGCAAAATGCGCGTCGGCGAGGCCATGGATTATCTGGTCCAGGAAGAAGAACAGAAGCTGGTCGACATGGATCAGGTCACGCGCATCGCCATCGAGCGCGTCGAACGCAGCGGCATCATTTTCCTCGATGAAGTCGACAAGATCGCCGGCCGCGAAGGCGGCCACGGCCCCGACGTCAGCCGCGAAGGCGTGCAGCGCGACATCCTGCCCATCGTCGAAGGCACCACCGTCAACACGCGCTACGGCTTCGTGCGCACGGATCACATCCTGTTTATCGCCGCCGGCGCGTTCCACGTCTCGAAGCCCAGCGATCTGATCCCTGAATTGCAAGGCCGCTTCCCCATTCGCGTGGAGCTGAAATCGCTCAACGAGGCCGATTTCATCCGCATCCTGAAAGAACCCAAGAACGCACTGATCAAGCAGTATCAGGCGCTGCTCGACACCGAAGGCATCAAGCTGATGTTCACCGAAGACGCGATCGCCGAAATTGCCGCCTTCGCCACGCGCGTCAACGAATCCATGGAGAACATCGGAGCCCGCCGCCTGCACACCATCCTCGAAAAGCTGCTGGAAGAAGTATCCTTCGACGGCCCCGACCTGAAGAAGAAGAATGTGAAAGTGGATGCCGTTTACGTGCGCAAGC
The DNA here is from genome assembly GCA_963760575.1 of Bryobacterales bacterium. Classification (GTDB taxonomy): domain Bacteria; phylum Acidobacteriota; class Terriglobia; order Bryobacterales; family Bryobacteraceae; genus Palsa-187. The sequence goes on along the minus strand of CAVXEM010000038.1, from coordinate 177,328 downwards.
AACTGGCCGAAATCGTCAAGGATCAGGACTTGAGCCGCTACATTTTGTGACCCGCGCCCTCGCTCTGCTTGGCATTTTGTGGATGACTGGCTGCGCATATGTGGGCGCTCCCAAACCGCCCGCGCTTGAAATCCCCACGCGTGTGACTAGACCTGCGCGCCGCCGAGTACGGCGAAAAGATCGTAGTCGAGTTCACGATAGGGGCCGACACCACCGAAGGCCTGAAGCTCCCCCAAGTGAAAGCGGTGGAAGCGCGCGTGGCCGTCGGCTCCGCTGCGCAAATCGTGCCGCTGCCGGCGAAGAAGCCGGGTCCAGTCGACTACGATTTCCCCGCGCGCGAGTGGGTGGGCAAACAGGTCGTAGTGACGGTTCGCGCGACTGGCCCCAAGGGCAAGGCGTCAGAGTGGTCGAACCCGGTAGCGCTGACCATAGGCGTGCCACTGGCGACGCCCGCGAACGTCCAAGCCGTTTCCGATCCGCAAGGTGTGCGTTTAACCTGGCTGGGTTCGTTTGCTAGTGGAGTAGACGGCCGCTACCGCATCTTCCGCGGCGTGGGCGAAGCCATGCCCGCGCGCCTCGCCGAATCCGACAAGCCCGAGTACGTCGACACAACAGTCGACTTTGGTTCTCCCTACCGCTATTTCGTACAGGCTCTAGCAGGAGAACTGCAGCAGAGCGAAGTATCCGTGACCGTCGCGGTCACACCTACCGACACGTTTCCGCCCGCGGTTCCAGTGGGATTAATGGCGGTAGCCGGCGTGAACTCCATCGAGTTGGTTTGGCAGCGCAACACCGAAGACGATTTCGCGGGCTATCACGTGTATCGCTCGACCGACGGCGGCGCCGCCCCAGCCGATCGCCGGACCGCTCGATGCCCCGACCTTCAGTGACCGCACTGTGGAGATAGGCAAGAAGTATAGCTACACCGTGACCGCCACCGATCGCAACGGCAACGAAAGCGCGCACTCCGCCCCGGCCGAAGCGGTCGCGCAATAACTATTTCGCTTTGCGCCGTTTGACCAGCCGCTTGCGCCAGCGCCGCGCGATGCTAGGCGGCGCGAACGCGTGATCGAGCAACTCCGCCTGTTCGCGTGCGTGAACTTTGGTCGACCCGGGAGCCGTCGAAGCGCTCTCCGGGACGTCCCGCGTAACCCAGCGCCCGCGCCTCGTTCGCCATGATGCGCTGCAGGCGAGTGCGCATGAAAATCCACGCGCCCATATTGCGCGGCTCTTCCTGCACCCACACCACTCCGCTCGCCGCAGAATAGCGCGCGATCACTGCGCGGAGTTCGGCCTCTGGGAACGGATACAGTTGCTCGACGCGCACGATGGCTGTGTGCGCCGCAGTTTCATCGGTGGCTTTGCGGGCTTCCCGTGCCGCCAGCACCTCGTAATACACTTTGCCGCTACACAGCAGGATCTTGCGAATGGTCTTGGGATCGGCCACTGTCGCATCGTCCAGCACCGGATGGAACACACCGTTCGTGAGATGCTCCACCGTCGAGATCACCTGCGGATGCCGCAGCAGACTCTTGGGCGACATCACGATCAAGCGGCTTGCGCAGCCCGCGCCGGTCCGGCCCGCCGCGCATCTGGCGCCGCAGTAGATGGAAGTATTGCGCCGGCGTGGTGCAGTTCGCCACCTGCATATTATTTTCCGCGCACAGTTGCAGGAAGCGCTCCAGACGCGCGCTCGAATGCTCCGGCCCGCCGCCTTCCTGGCCATGCGGCAGCAACAGAACCAGTCCGCTAGGCTGGCCCCATTTCGATTCCGCCGACGCCACGAACTGGTCGATCATGATCTGCGCGCCATTGACAAAATCGCCATACTGCGCTTCCCAGACTACGAGACTGAGCGGATCCGCCACGCTATAACCGAACTCAAAACCCATCACCGCGTATTCGCTCAGCGGGCTGTTATAGACTTCGAACTTCGCCAGGCCCGGCACCAACTGCGCCAAGGGCACGTAGACCGCGCCGGTTTCGTAATCGTGATACGCGACATGGCGCTGGCTGAACGTGCCGCGCCCCGCGTCCTGCCCGCTCAAACGCACCGACGTTCCTTCCAGCATCAAGCTGCCGAAGGCGAGCGTCTCCGCCAGCGCCCAATCGATGGAATTCTCACGCAGTGCGGCCGCCCGCTTCTCCACCATGCGTACCAATTTCGGATGGACCGTGAAGCCGCTGGGGAATTCCGTGATAGTCAGGATCACCTGTTCCAGCGCCAACAAGCTCGCGCCCGTGGGCGGCAGATCCTGCGGCATCGAGCCCGGAGCGATGGGGCTCAGCTCCAGCAGCTCCCATTCTTCCTTGCTCTTCTGCGTCTGATCGTAAATATCGTAAAGATACTTCTTCTGCGCTTCCTGCCCGGCAGTGATTTCGTCCGCGGTGAGCACGCCCTCTTTTTGGAGCCGCGCGCCATACAACGCCGCCACCGACTTGTGTTCCTTCAATTGGCGGTACAGAACCGGTTGCGTGTAGCTGGCATCGTCGCCCTCATTGTGCCCGTGCTTGCGCCAGCACAGCATATCGATCACCACGTCGCGATGGAAGCGCTGCCGGAAATCGTAGGCCATCTGCGCGGCGCGGATGCAAGCCTCTGGGTCGTCCCCATTGACGTGGAATACCGGAGCCTTCACCATCAGCGCAACGTCGGAACAGTAGTTGGTGGAACGCGATTCGCGCGGATCGGTAGTGAAGCCAATCTGGTTGTTGATCACCAGATGCATCGTGCCGCCCGTGTTGTACCCGTCGATCTGAGACAAGTTCAGCGTCTCCGCCACGATGCCTTGCCCCGACATGGCAGCATCGCCATGAATCAGCACCGGAATGACACGCTCGCGCGCGGCGTCCTGCAAACGATCCTGCTTGGGGCGCACGATTCCTTCCACCACTGGATTCACCGCTTCCAGATGGCTGGGGTTCGCGGCCACCGAAACGCGGATCGCGTTGCCGCCCGGCTGCTGGCGCCGGTTGCTGGCTCCCAAGTGATATTTGACGTCGCCCGAACCTTCGAAATCTTCCTCGGAAAGTTCCCCTTCAAACTCCGAAAACACCTGTGCGATGCCTTTGCCGATCACATTGGCCAGCACCGTGAGGCGTCCGCGATGCGCCATGCCGATGACACACTCATCGACGTGCTGAGTCGCCGCGCGATCCAGCACCTCATCGAGAATCGCGATGGTGGATTCTCCGCCTTCGAGCGAAAAACGTTTGTGCCCCTTGAAGCGGTTTTCGAGGAACGACTCGAATCCTTCGGCATGGGCCACGCTCATGAACGCGCGCCGCTTCGCCTCAGCATCCAGAGTCCAGGGTTGCTCCAAGTGTTCGATAAACCACTGGCGCTCCGCGGGATTCTCGCAGTGCATGAACTCGACGCCCATCTTGCCGGCGTAGGCCGCGCGCAGGCGATCCAACAAGCTCGCGTAGCGTCACCACGCCGAACGAATCGGTTTGAAAGCTGCGATCCAGATCCCAAATGGTGAGCCCGTGCGCCGAAGGCTCCAGATCCGTATGCGGAGGCCGCGGTACGCCCAACGGGTCGATATCGGCAGCCAGATGTCCGCGCCCCCGCCAGGCTTGAATCAACCGCGCCACCGCCGCCTGCTTGACTGGATCGGACTCCACGGTCGCCGCCGCAGCCTTCTCCACTTCCCAGCGAACCGGCTGCGCAGTAATGCCGAGATCGGCGTAAATCCGTTCGTAGAAAGAGTCTTCCCCTTCGAGCAGCGCCTGCATCTGCGCCAGAAACAGTCCCGACTCTGCGCCCTGAATGACGCGGTGATCGTAAGTGCAGGTCACCGTCATCACTTTGCTTAATCCCATCGAAGTGCGGACGTCTTCGGCGACGCCGCGAAACTCCGGCGGGTAGTCGATCGCGCCGGTGGCGATGATGGCGCCCTGCCCAGGCATCAGCCGCGGAACAGAACCCACCGTGCCGACGGTCCCCGGATTCGTAAGCGAAATCGTGGTGCCTTCAAAATCCGCAACGGCTAGCTTGTTGCCGCGCGCGCGCGTCACGATGTCGTCGTACGCCGCCAGGAACTGCGCGAAGCTCATCGACTCCGCCTTCTTGATCGACGGCACTTTGAGCGACCGCGCACCGTCCTTGCCCGCTACGTCGACAGCCAGCCCGATATTCACATGCCCGCGCCGCACGCGCAGAGACTCCCCGCCGCTGCTTGAAAACGCGTCGTTCAACGCCGGAGCTTTTTCGATGGCGCGCACGATGGCCCAAGCCACCAGGTGAGTGTAGGAAAGCTTGCTCAGCCCCTGCTGCGTGCGATGCGCGTTGATCGCCCGCCGGTTCTCGTCCATCACCTTGACCGGCAGCACGCGCAAACTAGTCGCGGTGGGGACCGTCAAACTCGCCGCCATATTCTCGGCGATCTTCAGCGCGGGACCACGCAGCGGCAGCGCCTGATCGTCCTGGCCTAGCGCCACCGGAGACACCGCCGGAGCTGCTAGAGCGCGCGGCTCGTCCAAAATTGGTTCGATCGTAATGGTGGCGCCGTTCGCCGTGTGGCCGTCGGTTTCGAATACCTGTTTCCAGCCGGCGTCTACGGTTTTGCGGTCATAAAGGTACTGATGATACAGCTCGTCTTCGAGCCAACTGTTCACACTTGGAGCGGTGGGTTCAGACATCGGGGTTTGTATTTACCATAATAACTGATGATCCAGGCGCTCATCTTCTCCGACATCCACAACGACAGACCGGCGCTGGAACGGCTGATGGCGACTGAAGCCGACGCCTATTTCGCCGCCGGCGACCTGGTGAGCTGGGCGCGCGGCCTGGACAAAATGGGCGAAGTAATGCAGCCCCGCCGTGAGCGCGTGTACGTTCTGCCCGGCAACCACGAATCGGCCAGCGACATCGCGAAATTTTGTGAACGCTTCGGTTTCGTCGATTTCCATGGCGCAACGGCCGAGATCGGCGGCGTCCGTTTCGCCGGCCTAGGCTACTCGACCGTGACCCCGTTCGACACCCCCGGCGAATACGGCGAAGATGAAATCGCCCAGCGTTTAGAAAAGTTCGCCGCCTGGAAACCGCAGGTGCTGATCTGCCACTCCCCGCCGCTAGGGACCCCGCTCGACCGCATCAAAGAAGGACTGCACGGCGGCAGCCGCGCCGTACGCGAGTTCATCGAGCAACACCAACCCGCGCATTTCTTCTGCGGACACATTCATGAAGCGGAAGGAGTCGTGATCCAGCTAGGCACAACGCGAGCGATGAATGTGGGGAAGAAAGGATATTTGCTAGAGTTATAGGCCATGGAAGGCAAAGCTCGGATCGTCAAACCTACGGTGGACGCCGAACTTCGGCCAGCTAGCCTCGCGGATCTACCTACAGCTGATGATCACCTTGGCTTCGCTCCATACGTGCGCGCGCTCGAACGATTCCTCACGAATAAGGATACCCATGGACCGCTGACGATTTCGATTGAGGGGGAATGGGGTAGCGGCAAGTCCTCTTTTATGGAGCAACTCAGTACTGCGCTGAGGATCCACGCAAAAGGTACTGGCGCGCGAGCGGTCATAGTCAAGTTCAATGCTTGGCGGCACGATAGTGCCGTTGAGTTATGGGCTTCTTTTGCGCTAGAGTTCATTCGACAGATCGCCCGGGATCTGAGCTGGTACGAGCGGTGGAAAGGCCATGCGAAACTAGCCAAATATCGCTTCAAATGGGGAAAGGGTTGGCCTGACGCGGCACGCGCCTTAATTTGGATCGGCGCTGGATAATTGTGACGATGGACTAACTCGGCACTTATTGTGACCGCCGAATTAAGACCTCTATATAGCGGGCCGAAGCCTCAGGGCCTGCCCGGGTCATTTTTACGCTACGCTTGAGGTATGGGTGCGACGCGCAGTCCCGCGGTTACAGGGCTTCCCGAGCAGTCCTTCCAACTCGAGCACCCCAGCGCCGAAGCGATCTGGAAGCGCGCCGTCGAAATCTTCGGCAATGAGGACCTGGCGCGGAAATGGATGCATACCGCCCTGCCGATTCTCGGCCAATCCACTCCCGAGCAATATTCCTCCTCTGGCGAAGCTGCGAAGCAGCGTGAGATCCTTACGATCCTGGGCCGGATCGATTACGGGATGTTCAGTTAGCGGATGCGGATCTTCCGGCTGCATCGCCGGCAACGAGTGGCTTCCGATTACAGCGGGTCTCTGCGTTTCGCGGGCCGTTGGAATCCAGCAGGAACGCCCATGCTGTACGCTTCCACGGCTCTTTCTCTGGCCTGTCTTGAATTGCTGGTCCATCTGAGTCCTGAGCAGATCCCTTTGGACTATGTGTATACCGCCTCTGAAATTCCGCTGGATCCGGCTGCGCATGACTTTCGCGGCAGTCTGCGGGACTCCGGGGCGACACGACGCTACGGGCACGGCTGGTCAACGTCGCTGCGTTCCATGGCAATCTATGTTCCGTCCGTTATCATCCCGGTTGAATATAATGTGCTGCTGAATCCCATTCACCCGGCGTTTCAAGACGTGACGTGGAATGAGCCAAAATCGTTTGAATTCGATCCGCGACTCTTAAGAAGTCCGGGCTCGACTCTTTAGCCGATAAGAAGCGGTATTTCCTAATAGCACCTGCAGTTTGGGCCCGGCCATCAACTTCACGCATTCCCCTGCCGATAGAAGATCTAGGCTCTATGTCTTCCGTAACACTGCCTCAGGCCGCCATCGTAGACGCGAGTGGAACCCGAGAGACTTGGTGCCGCCGGGTCCTGCTGGTGGCCTCGGCGATTGCCGTCATCGCGCTGGTATGCCATTTCGCATTGATGTTATGGGCACAGCACGAATTTAGCTCGCCCGAATCGGTGGTGGCGGCTCAATCGACCATGCTGGCCCGCGAGGGCACCTTGTATTACAGCCTGCGCGATTATCCGTACACGGTCAGCGCGTACATGCCGGTCTTTTATCTGCTCGAAGCTGCATTGATCAAAGCGGGACTCCCGGCCTACTTGGCGGGGCGGCTGATCAGCTTCGCGGCGCTGCTCGGGATTTTCGCGATGGTCTGGCGGATCTTGATGATTTACACCCGCCATCGTTACTACGCCTGGACTGGTCTCGTTCTGTGCGTCTCCACTTCGTTGGTGCTGACTTGGGGCACGGTCGGACAAGTGGATACGTTGGCGGTCTATTTCGCGATGCTCGGTTTTTATTACTATTCTCGCTACCTCATCCAGGGGGAGAATACGCTTGGGATGGCTGCCGCGTGCACCATTGCCGCATGTTTCACGAAACAAACCATGGTGGCTTGTCCGGCCGCGATCTTTTTCTCACTGTGGTTCCGCGATCGTAAACTGGCGCTCAAGTTTGCAGCCGCGGTGGCGGGAGCTTGCGCGGCATTGGTCCTGTGCATTACTGCCGCCCTGGGCCCGCGCTTTCTGGGAAACACGGTATTCGCGAATATCAATCCATTCGCCTGGAGAAAAGTGGCGCAGCATGTTCAATATCTTTCGATGTTCGCGGGGCAGTTGGTCATCGTCGCTGTAGTGGGCTTCCGGCCGGTGATGCGCAGCCCGGCGAAAGTCCTGTTTTTATACCTGGGGCTAGCGGCCTGCGTTTGGGGAATCACGGCGCCCAAGATCGGGTCCGATTCGAACTACCAGATTGAAACTACGGTGATCCTGATTCTGTGCGCTTGCGTTGTTCTGCACGCGCTCGACTACTTTCCCGCTGCTATTTCGCGGAAGTAAGAGCTGGGTTACCCTCCTGCAGATTCCCTTGGCGATCCACCTGGTTCTGAATTACCGCATGATCGAACCTTCGCTGCTGGCGCGTTTCGCGAACGAGCAGTTATTTCGGCGGCAAGTGGCGGCGGAGCGGCAGTATGACGACGGGGGGCGCTGGCTATCGGCCGATATCAATGGGGCAACGCATCTCCGGGGACGCCTGGAAGTGGAGCCTCTCATTTATACCTTGTTAGTGCGCGCTGGGCGGATCGATCCTGAACCTTTGCGCCGGGACATCGCCCGGCAAGCATTTTCGACCATCGTCCTCTACCGGGATGTGAACGGCTCCTTTGACCCCGATCTGGAGTTGTTAAGCTTTTCCGATGCCCAGCTCGATGAAATCCGACAGCATTATCGAATCGCTGCGCATATTCCTGGACCGTATCTGGATGGAGTCTACGTGTACAAGCCAGTGCCCGGTGGCGCTCAATGAATCTTTCGCCAGCGCATGAAATCACGCCTGCCCACGGCCTATACCTGTCCTTACTCTTCCGGCCTCTCGCAGGCCAATTTCTGCTAGTGGCCGAAAAGCCCTAAGCCCAAGACAGCCCTCAAGTTCCCTCGCCAAACCGCCGATTTGAAATTTGCGGCATGTGGAACGGGAAAACGGTTTCGGTCATCTTTCCGACGTATAACGAGAAGGATTCGATCCGGGCTTGCACCTTGGAATACCTGGGTACGGGTCTGGTGGACGAAGTCATTGTCGTCAACAATAATGCCGCGCCGGGTACGTCTGAAGAAATCGCCGGCACTGGCGCTCGCGAGATTTACGAAGGCACCCAAGGATACGGCCACGCATTGCTGCGCGGCATTGACGAGTGCACGGCGGACCTGATCATTCTGTCGGAACCGGATGGCACTTTCAGTGGAAAAGATGTTCGTCAAGCTGCTTGCGTTCTCCGAAGATCTTCCGGTAGTGTTTGGGACTCGAACCAGCCGCGAATTTATTTGGGCTGGAGCGAATATGGGCCGGTTCCTGCGCTGGGGGAACTGGGCGGTAGCCAAGATGACGGAGATCCTCTTCAACACCACGCTGCTGACGGATATGGGGTGCACGCATCGCTTATTCCACCGCGAAGCGCTGCAATTGATCCGTCCGAAGCTCACCATTGGCGGCTCCCATTTCGGCCCTCAGTTGCTGATGGAAGTGGTGGCACATCGCATTCCTTTCGTGGAGATTCCGGTAAATTACCGCGCGCGCGTGGGGGAATCGTCGGTAACTGGCGACCTGTGGAAAGCGTTCTGCCTGGGAATGCAGATGATCGCACTGGTGCTCTGCTATCGCTCTGGGCTTCTTCCGCGGCACTCGTACGCCCTGGGAGGATTGCAGGCGATTCCACCGCAAGCACAGACACTGCCAATTTCTGCCTCAGAGCGGTCGGATTTAGCGGAATTGTTGAAGTCTGTCAACCAGGAAACCGCTCCCGTCGAAAGTCGCCCGCCCGCGGGCGTCGTCCGCCGTTAAGCGGCAGGTTGCGGGTTTGCAGGTGCTTGCTAAACTCGTAGGTGCATGACCCTCGACGAACTGGAAAGAGAATACGTTACGCTCCGCCAGCAGGCAGACGCTGTGCGGAGCTATCTTTGACGCGCCTGCCCGCAAATCCCAGCTAGCCCAAACCGAACAGCAGATCAATGCGCCGGACTTCTGGTCGAATCCCGAGAAGAGCCAGAAGATCATGCAGGATCGCAAGCGCCTGGAAGAGCAGATCGATCAGGAAACCAAGATTTCCGGGCTGGCCTCCGACTTAGACACGCTGTTCGAACTCGCGCGGGAAGGCGAGAACGTCAACGCCGATCTCGAGCGCGAAATGCGCAGCCTCACGGCGTATCTAGAGAAGCTAGAAACCAAGATGCTGCTCTCGGGCGAGAACGACGCCCGCAGCGCCATCGTCACCATTCACCCCGGCGCCGGCGGCACCGAGAGCCAGGACTGGGCCGAGATGCTGTTGCGCATGTACCTGCGCTGGGCCGAGCGCAATCACTTCGAGACCGTCATCACGGACCGCCTGGAGGGCGAAGGCGCCGGGATCAAATCGGTTACGTTTGAAGTCAACGGCGAGAACGCCTACGGCTTGCTGCAAAGCGAAGTGGGCGTGCACCGCCTGGTGCGCATCTCGCCCTTCGACGCCAACGCGCGCCGCCATACGTCATTTGCGTCCGTGTTCGTCTACCCGCAGATCGATGACGAAATCGTGATCGATATCCGCCCCGAAGACCTGCGCGTCGATACCTTCCGCGCGTCCGGCGCCGGCGGCCAGCACGTCAACCGCACTGACTCGGCCATTCGTATGACGCACTTGTCGACCGGCATCGTGGTCCAGTGCCAGAACGAACGCAGCCAGCACAAGAACCGCGCCAGCGCCATGAAGCAGCTCCGCGCGAAGCTGTACGAGCACGAACTCGCCAAGAAACGGGTCGAGGAGCGCAAGCTCGAAGACACCAAGCTCGGCATCAACTTCGGCAGCCAGATCCGCAGCTACGTGCTGGCGCCTTACCGCATGATCAAGGATCACCGCACCAAGCTGGCCATCGGCGACGTGGACAAGGTGCTCGACGGCGATCTCGAAGCGCTGATCCACGCCTATCTGGTGTTTCTCAAGACCGGCAAAACCGCTGGCGCCGATACCGAAGATCTTGATTAAGGCGATGATCTCGATCAAAGAGGCCGCCGAACGCATTCGAGACGGTGAATTGGTCGCATTCCCCACCGAAACCGTATACGGTCTAGGTGCGAACGCGCTCGACGCAACGGCGGTAGAGAAGATTTACAAGTTGAAGGGCAGGCCACCAACTAGTCCGCTCATCGTGCACGTGGCCTCGATCGAGATGGCGCAAACACTCGTAACCGAGTGGCCGCCGGAGGCTGAGCGACTAGCGCGCAAGTACTGGCCGGGACCGTTGACACTTGTGCTCCCCAAATCCTCTGCGATTCCGGACATCGTCACCGCCGGCCTGCCCACCGTCGGAATTCGCGTGCCCAATCATCCCCTGGCGCTGGCCTTGATCCGCGAAGCCGGCGTGCCGCTCGCAGCACCGAGCGCGAACCGCTTCACCGGCCTCTCGCCCACCACGGCCGCGCACGTCCGCGAAGCTTTCGGCGATGCCGTACCGGTGCTCGATGGCGGCCCCTGCCAAGTGGGCATTGAGTCCACCGTGGTGTCCATCGTTTCAGGTACCATCACACTCCTTCGCCCCGGCATGATTTCGCTTGAAGATGTCGAGAGCGCTACCACTCCTACCGCGAACGCCGCACATCAGGCTCCCGGCATGCATCATCGCCACTACAGCCCACGTACGCCGCTAGTCCTGTCGAACGCACCGGACCCCCGCGGCGCATACTTGTGGATCGCTCACCCAGCGGAAGCAGCGCGGTCGATTCAGATGCCCTCCACGCCCGCAGCCCTACGCAGCGCAACTCTACAGCGCCCTGCACGATCTCGACCGCGAAGCCTGGCCGGTCATCTGCGTCGAGCCTCCACCCAACACAGTAGAATGGGCAGCGGTGCTCGACCGCCTACAAAGGGCCTCCGCGAAGTGAACCTCATCGAAGAGATCGATCAAACCCTGAGCGCAACGCCGACGCTGTGGTGGCTAGGCCGCGCCGGCTTCGTAGTGCGTTTCGCCAACATCACTTTTTATGTCGACCCCTGCCTGCCGGAGCCGCCCTCCCCCATCAAGCACGCCGACATGATTCTGGCCACCCATGCCCATCCGGGCCACCTTCATGCGCCCACCATCATCCCCATGCTCGAAGGCTCCAAAGGCGCGAAACTGATCCTGCCCAAGAGCGCCGCCGACCACGCCCACGCCGCGGGCATTCCTTATCCCCGCATGACCACCACCGATTCCGACCTGCGCGTCGAATACTTCAAGGACAACCTCTACGCTCGCATCTATGCGATCCCCTCCGCGCATCCCCACTTGGACTCGACGCCGCTCGGCGGCTACCCATACTTGGGCTACCTCATCCGCTTCGGCCGCTGGACTATCTATCACTCCGGAGACTCGGTGCGTTACGACACGCTGGCCGAGCGCCTGCGTCCCTACAATGTGAGCGTCGCGCTGCTACCCATCGGCGGCAAGAATTTTTCGGTGAGCGAGGCCGCGCAGCTAGCCGAGGACATCGGCGCGAAGTGGCTGGTGCCGATGCATTACCAAGCGGGCCAGGAGAACGATTTCGTAACTCACATGCTAGGCCAGCGCCCGCATCAGCAATTCAAAGTGTTTGAGGTGGGCGAAAAGTGGACAGTGCCGGAAGATTGATCGGCCTAACGCTCTTCGATATGCCGCAAGCGCGCATCGATCACTTCTTCCACGCGGTGAAGCTCGGAGCGCCACAGATCCTTCATTTCCTCAAAGCGCATGTCCATATGCGAGCGGAGTTCACCAATGCGACCTTCGGTGTCCCCGATTCGGGCATTGGTTTCCGCGATACGCGCATTCGTTTCCCCAATGCGTGTATTCAAGTCGTTGAACCGCGAGTTGAAGTTGCTGCTTAAATCGCCCAAACGGGCGTTATTGATGAGTATTCCCACCAGTACAATCAGCATGGTCGGCGCCGTGCTCATTGCGATCGTCAGGATCTGGGTATCGTTCATCGCTTCCCCATCATAGCGGTTCCCGCTACTCTTCCTCGTACCACGCCCGCCACTGCCGCCGCTTGACCGGGAATGCCCGAATCAGCAACATCCCAGCCAGAAACCCGCCGATGTGCGCGAACCAGGCGGTTCCGCCCGAATAGTTGGTGGTGCCGAGCGATCCCAATCCGCTGAAAAGCTGAATGACGAACCACCAAACCAGCATGGCCCAGGCCGGAATCTCAACGGTAGTTACGAAAACCACGATGAACAGCAGCGTCCCGATGCGCGCACGGGGAAATTTGATCAGGTAAGCGCCCATCACTCCCGCAATCGCGCCGCTGGCGCCGATGGTAGGCACGTGTGAATAGGGATTCGTGACCACCTGCAAGACCGCCGCCGCCAGCCCGCAGCACACATAGAAAATCAGGAACCGGCCGCCGCCGATCAAGTCCTCGACATTACGCCCGAATACCCACAGGAACAGCATATTCCCCAAGACATGGAGCCAGCCGCCATGCAGAAACATGGAAGTCAGCAGCGTTTGCAGGTTTCCTGTAATAGTGTCGGGAACCAAGCCCCACCGCTCCACGAACTGCGTCAACGCGAATTGATCCAGAGAAACTTGATACAGAAAAATCAACAGGTTGACGGCGATCAGAATGATGACAACCGGAGTGGCAGTCTGAACTCGTTCCGTGGATCGTAAAGGGATCATGCGCGCTCAGGGGCGCCGCTAATTTTTGAGCGGAGGCATCTCGTAAACGTAGATGAGATGCGCGTGGCGGTCGTCGGTCTTTTCGGTGCGGAAGGGCTTCCAGCCGGGGACGGCGTAATCGTGGGAAATGACGCGGGCTCCAGCCTTGAGGAAACGCTCGAAGCGCGGCCGCAGCTTCTCGTTCAAAGGCGTTACCAGGTAGATGAAGACGACGTCGGCCCCAGTCAGATCGGCGGTGAGAACGTCGCCCTGGATCACGCGCGCCTGGTCGGACACGCCTTCTCTTTCGATATTGGCCGTCGCTTGCGCCACCAGTCTGGGGGAAATCTCCACGCCCACTGCCTTGGCTTTATACTTTTGCACCGCTTCGATCAAGACGCGCCCGTCGCCCGAACCCAGGTCGTACACCGTTTCGCCGGGCTTGATATTGGCCAGTTCCAGCATACGGTCGACCAGACGGATGGGGGACGCTACATACGGAGCTAGCTTGTTGGCGTATTTCGAATGCCCCTGCGCGTTCGCCGGCGCGCCGGCCAGCGCCGCTAGCAACGAAACCCCAAGAGCAAGAGGCAAACGCATAAAAGACCCTACTGCGTCGATCGAATCGACAAACGCCCGTAACTAGATTTTACTATACGCGAAATCATGTCGGAGACGGAAAACCACATATCGCGCGGCCGGCTGATGGTGAATTCGGTACCCCGAAACACCCGGATCGCCCGCCCAATCGAATCCCGCCACGGGATCGCCTGCGGATTCAACGCGTAATTCATGTAGAAAATCGGGTAATCCACGTCCGTGAGCGGTTTCAGCGCCTCCTCTGGAACAGACGCATCCAGCATCACTTTGGGTCCAGCAAAAATCAGGGCGTCGGGATGATCGGCGCCCGACATTTCCCGCTGGATCAGGTCGGTGAGGAACTCGGTATCCCCGTGTTTGCGCTGCAGCTTGCTGGCGTCGACGATTCCCAGCTTAACCGTGCCCAGCGCCTCCCCCAGCGCCGGGAAATCGATGCTGTCTTCGCTCTCCTGGCGGTACATCACCCGCTGTTCCTGAATGTTGAAGGCCACCACCGAGTACTTGCCGAACTGCGGTTCCCTCGCCAGTTGCCGCAGGATCGCCACCAGCGCCGAAGTATCCTGCGGACGCATGGTCGAAGCGCCAAAGTTCTGCGGCGCGAAGTTCACCAGCACCTTGATCTTCAGTGGCGTCTTGTCCAGAACCCGCGCGATAGGCGGTTCTTGCGTGAACTGCTCGATATGCGCGGATTCCATGGCGCCCGCCGGCATCTCTAACTTCATGTCACGGTCTTTCGGCGGCAACGATGCTTCCATCTCCCAATAGGACGAGCACACCCGCTGCAGCTTGTCGCGCATCAGCCAATCCACGTGGTAATTGCCCTCCCCCAAATCGAGCGACCCTTGCAGCAGGGCATCGCCGCCGGCGTCATCCGCGATGGGCGGAACGGTGTAGCGCTGAATAAAGTAAGCCGGTTCGGCGGACTGGCCAAGGGGCGTCACGCGGAACAAAATGGTCAACGAATTCTCTTCGCCAGATAATTCCTTGAGCGGCACCGTGACGCTGAAGCCCGCGTGGAAGCGCAAGTCGAACCCGAGCGCCGGTTTCTCCGGAGTGACGTTGCAGTTGATTTCCTTGCGAACGTCTTGCGCTTCGAGCACCGCCAGATCGCTGCCCACCAGATGCACCGGTCCGCCGCCGGAGGAAAGCAGGGTTTGCCCAGACACTGGCACGCACAACAGCGCGCACGACAGCGGGGCCGCAACCAGTCCGAACATCCGGACACGCCCCGATACCGTCATGGATGAAATCATACCTTTTTTCCCTAGCAATTGGGAGACCCAAATTGTAACGAAAATGTGCGGACCGGCGGCGCGCTGTGCCTTCGTCTGGTAAACTTCAAAATCATGGCAAGCCGCAGTGTAAATAAAGTGATTCTGATCGGGCATCTTGGACGTGACGCCGAGACCGCCTATACCGCCTCGCAAGTGGCGGTCACCAAGTTTTCCGTAGCCACCAACCGCCGCTGGAAGGACCAGGCCACCGGCGAATGGAAAGAAGAAACCGATTGGTCCAGAGTAGTTTTGTGGCGCGGTGAAAACGTCGCCCCGTATCTCACCAAAGGCACGCAAGTCTACGTCGAAGGCCGCCTGCAAACGCGCAGTTACGACGACAAAGACGGCAAAAAAGTGTGGGCCACAGATGTAGTCGCCGACGAAGTGATCCTGCTAGGCGGCCGTGGCCAAGGTGGCGGAGGCGCCGCCGGCGCCGGCATGGACGAAGGCTTCTCCCAGGAACCCCCGCAATCCGGAATGCGCAGCGCCCCCCGCCCCCGCCAAGCCGCCCCCCCGCAAGCCGCCGCATCCATGAACGAAGGCATCACCGACGACGACGTGCCGTTCTAGAGCGCGGTTGCACACTACGCTATATGGTCGATGAAACATATGCCAGTTACATCGCGCAAAAGGCTTTAGGACCATGGTTTTCAGCGTGGGCGATCCGCCATAGATGGCATCTAGACTACAAGTTGAGCCAGCGCTCTCGTTCAGTACGCTGGGGAGTCGTAGCTGCCGGTTATTTAATGGCATTAACACCCGGAGCCAACCTTGGGGCGGTTCGTATCTCTGGAGGGCTCATCGGTCTCTGTTTCCTCTGCTGGCCGAATTTTGCTTACCATTTGACAAATCTGTTTGAAGACTGGCCGACCGCCGCGGGCACGGTCGGCTCTAGCGAAGTCCAATCGACCTCGCACTGGATTATCCGTTACGATTTCCAATACAACGGCGAGCGTTATGGTGGCGAATCCAAAGTGAAGGCGATCCCGGGACTCACAGTAAAGGTCGCCTATCCCGATGACGCACATGTCGCTATTCGTTACGACCCGCTTAATCCAGGAAATTCCGCGGTAGCTGAACAAGCTACCTCTCGCGTGTCGGGATAGCTGTAGAATCAGAAGATGAGTCGCGCAGCCGATGAAGTTCTCAAAGACGCGCTGGAGTTGCCCGTCGAAGCTCGCGCGGCGCTAGTCGATTCCCTGCTCGATTCGTTGGATACCGCGGTCGATCCAGATGCTGAGGCGCTTTGGCAAGCCGAGATCCTGCGCCGAACGCGCGAGATCGATGACGGATCGGTGCAACTCGTTCCCTGGAGCGAATTGCGAGCCCGCTTAATCCGCGCCAGGGATGACAAGTAACCTCCTCCGTTTCCATCCGGAAGCCGCTACAGAATTGGAAGCGGCAGTCGAGTGGTATGCAACTCGGAGCCTTCGAGCCGGAGACGAGTTCGTTGCTGAATTCGATCAAGCAATAGATAAGATTTTGCATTCACCCACACGTTGGCGGCGGGTATCCGGCCCGTGGCGACGCTATGTTCTCCATCGCTTTCCTTTCTTGATTCTCTATCGTGAACATCCGTCCGGGGTCGAGATCGTCGCCATCGCTCATGGCCGCCGTCGACCGGGATATTGGCACCAAAGGATTGGTTGAAGCGCGCGGTCAATTAGTAGTGATACCGCGCCTGTAGAAAATCGACTCGGTTGCCACTCACCCGATAAACCAACCGGTGGTCCTGAGTGATCCGCCGCGACCAGGCTCCCGCCAGCCTATACTTCAAAGGTTCCGGCTTGCCGATGCCTGAAAAAGGCTCCCGCAACACCGCCTCCATCAACTGAAAAATCCGTAGCGCAACCGCGCGGTCCGTCTCCACCCAATGCCGAAGGTCGGCCCTGAATTCCGGATGGAAGACGGCCTCGCGCTCAACGACCCGGCTCAAGTTTCATCTCGCGGCGCAACTTAGCCAGCGGTTCAGGCTTGCCCGAACCCTTCTCCGCCCTCCGCAGCGCCCGCAGCAGGCGGCTTGCGTTCTTAGGCGAGCGCAGCAAATGCGCCGTTTCCATAATCGACGCCAGTTCATCGGCCGGAACCAGCGCCACGTCCCTTCCGCTCTTGCGGCGGACGATGACCACTTCCTGCTCCTCCACCACGCGATCCAGCACCGCGGCCAGTTTCTCTCGGAGTTGGGTGTATGTCGTGTCCACATCCCAAGTGTACAGGAAATCTGTACGTTCCCAAGATCCGCTATGTTAGCAAGAACCAAAAGGCCGAGGCCCGCGAGGCGTGTGGATCATCCTTCACAGAAGCGGAATTTCTTGCTATGCTTCCTTTGCAATCCTTAAGTCCCAGCAACCGAATGTCCAAGAAGATTCCTGCCTCTGCCGCGGAGCGGCTCCCCGTCCCAGTTGAACTGATTGAACGGCGGATCTATCTGATCCGCGGCCAGAAGGTCATGTTAGACGCTGGATTGGCCGAGCTCTACCAAGTGACCACCGGCAACCTCAATCTGGCTGTTCGCCGCAACATCGAACGTTTCCCGGAAGACTTCATGTTTCAACTGACCAAGGAAGAGCACACCGCTTTGCTCTTGCAAATTGCAAGAGCAAAGACTGGTCGTGGCGGCCGGCAGTCTCCACCCTACGCGTTCACCGAGCACGGCGTCGCCATGCTATCGGCGGTTCTCAACAGCGAGAGGGCCGTACAGATGAGTATCCTTATTGTCCGCGCCTTCGTCAAAATACGCGAACTGCTGGCCAGTCATAAGGACTTGGCGGAACGCGTTGAGAAGCTGGAAGGTGCTCAGAAAAAGCACGGGTCCATCATCGCCGTTCTGGCTGAGGAAATCGACGAAATGAAGCGCCTGCCCGAAGCGCCTAAACGCCGCATTGGCTTCAAGACCGGACACTAGCTTTTGAAGTCGTAATTTGCGATTTCAAACTAGACCGGCTCAGCCCCCAGATCCGCTATAATCGCCGCATGCGTTTGGCAGCGGCCGTTTTCGCATTCACGACGTGCGCCCCGGCGCAGTGGATCAACTACCCCACCGCCGGAATCCCGCGAACTCCTGACGGCCAACCCAACCTGTCCGCCCCCGCGCCGCGAACCGCCCAAGGCAAGCCCGACTTCTCCGGAATGTGGCGCGCCGCCGATCCGTTACCTTGCGATGGCATCAATCGCGTTTGCGGAGATCTGGCCATCAGCATCCAGTTCGGAAACCTGGGCGTCGGCCTCAAAGACGGCGTCCCCTATCAACCCTGGGCCCTCGCAAAAACCAAGAACAAAGGACTCACCGACGATCCCTACACCAACTGCCTGGCGCGCGGCGGCCCCCGCATGCACTTGCTGCCCACCATGAAAAAGCTGGTGCAAACGCCCAGCCTGATCGTCATCCTCGACGAGTACAATGCCAGCTTCCGCCAGATCTTTACCGACGGCCGCCCGCTCCCCGTCGATCCGCAGCCAACCTGGAACGGCTATTCGACCGGCCGCTGGGAAGGCGACACGCTGGTTGTCGACAGCATCGGCTACCGCGACGATCAATGGCTCGACGCGCGCGGCAGCCCGCTCACCGAAGCCGGCAAAGTGACCGAGCGCTTCCGCCGCCCCAACTTCGGCAACCTGGAAATTGAAGTCACCATCAACGATCCCAAAGCCTACACGCGCCCCTGGACCGCCACCATCCGCCAAACCGCCGTCGTCGACACCGAACTGCTCGACCTCATTTGCCTGGAGAACGAGAAAGACGTTCAGCACCTGACGGTGAAGTAGCGCCCGCGCCCCAGATTTTCTTGCTCGTGCGGTCCTGCAGGAACACGACCAGCTTCAAGTTCTCGCGTTTCCACGACGGATCCAATCGGTAGCGCGCCCGCGCCGCGTAATCGCTCGCCTTCCCGTCGACCCGGCCGACCGTCGCCATGCTCCTCACCACGCCGGTATGCCGCAGTTTGTGCCCGCCGTTTTCGCCGCCGCGAACGTCGGTGTCAAGCCGCGTTTCCGTCACCGCCAGGATCACGTCAGCACCCTTCGCCGCCGCCGGAACTCCCGACACTTTTACCAACACTCCTCCGTCATCCGGCGACAACTCCAGCTTCGCTTTCGGCTCGCGAGCCGCTTTCGAAATCTCCTGCCGCGCGCGCCGTTCATCGGAACCGACAAACTCCGCCTCCCCGTTCACCACCATCTGCGGCGTGTACGCGCTGTCGATGCGGAAGCGCCGCACGTACTCTTCCTGGCGCAGCGTAAACGCCTCCGCGGAAAAGCGGTCCTTCCAGCCGAGACGGTCCCAATAGGTCACGTGTTCGCCCAGCACGATCGCGCCCCCGCTGTTTTCGAGGCGCTCCAACACCGCGTCCGCCGGAGGGCAACTCGAGCAGCCCTCCGACGTGAATAATTCGACCACTACCTGTGCGGGAGCAGCCGCAGCCAGACACGCCACCGCGGCCAACCAGGATGCAGTTCTAAGGGACATGCTTCCTCTTGAGTCTATTCCCGCCGCGCGGTGAGCACCAGCCGCGGCGTCGCCAGCTCGAACAACTCCCCCGCAAAGCCGCCATTGAGCGCGAGCACTTCGAACCCCGCATCCGCCAGCAGCCTTTTCAATTCGGCCACGGTAAATACATAACTGGATGCCGCACGCGTCTCGGTCACGCCTTCACGGATGAATGTATAGTCGATATCCAGCCGGCTCTCTGCGGCGGCGTAGCTAGCTGCGCTCAGCACCACAATGTCGCCGAAGCGATGCCAGCGCTGCCTCTGCAATGTTGGCAAGATAGACTCGGCCGCGCAACCCGTGTCGATCACCAGCTTCCCTCCGGGCCGGATCGCCTGCTGCAGCGCTCCGAAAAAATGCTGCAAGCCACCGTGGTTCAAATACGGCAAGCTGTTGCCGAAACAAAAGGCTCCATCGAAGGACTGCACAGCCAACACCGGGTTCCGCATGTCGCCGGAGCGCAGATCCACGCGAACTCCCGCCTCCTGCACGAGTGCTCGCGCTCGAGCCAGAAACTCGGCCGAGAGATCCACGCCGGTCATGCGATATCCACGCCGCGCCAGTTCAATCGAATGCCGGCCGCTGCCGCACGGTATGTCGAGCAAAGCGCCTCCCGCAGGCGCCGCCAGTGTTCGTTCCAGAAAGTCTACTTCCGCCAGAGTGACGGCCGCCGGTATCGCGCGATTCCAAAATTCCACCGCGACACCTGTAAAAAAGGTCTCAAACCATTGAGGTTGCAATTGGGTTCTCCTGTGACACGAAGGCGCCGGATTCCCGGCCGAGGATGGGCCGCAAAAGGAGAGTTAGCGGACGGCAAAAATCGTCACAGGCTCAGGAGCATTGTAGCAAGAGCGGCGTCAGTGCTGGCTCACGCTCAACACGTTGCCATCCAGGTCCTTGAACCAGGCCACCTTTGCGCCGCCGGGAGAGTTCCAGATCCCCAACTCATCCTGCTGCAACCAGGCATAGCGTTCGAATACCACGCCCGCCGCGCTCAAACGGCGCGTCGTGGCCGCGATGTCCTGTACGTCCCAACCTAAAACCGTGTAAGGAGCCGGCACCACTTCGCGTACAATGGCCACCCGCAGTGTAGTGCCATTCGCATCGAACACCACCGCAAAGCCGTCCTCGGAAATCAAGCGCAGTCCGAGCACCTCGCCATAGAACGCTTTAGCGCGCGCGGCATCGCTGGTTGCCAAAAACGCAACGACTTTTGCGGAAGCCAGCACTAAGGAACGACGGCCGTAGCGCCCCAGATCTTGCGGCTGATGCGCTCCTGCACGAACACCACGTACTTCAAATCTTCGCGTCGCCAGCGCGGATTGAAACGCAGGTGCATGGAATAAGTTGTCAACTCGCCGGGCTGTGCGATTCCCAGCATCACCAGACTGCGCACTACTCCAGTGCGTCCCAGCGGTCCGGACTTGTCCCCACCGTCTCCCTGGCTTTCGGTGACCGCCATCCAGATTTCGCTTTCGCCCGCGGAAGACGGCAGTTTATCCACCTTCACGGTGGCGAGCGATGCGGACTGGAACGAAACCTCCACCGTCGCCCGCTGACTCTTGGCCGCGCGCGCGATCTCGTCTTTCGCCTGCTGCACGTCCGGAGTGTCAAGCTGCGTTTGTCCGCCGATCACGATCTGCGGCGTGAACAGGTTGTCCAGCTTGAACAGCCGCAGATACTCGTTCTGCCGATTGGTCATCTGGCGCAGCGCGAAAGGATCGCGATAACCCTGCGGTCCCCAGGCGTCCATGCGCATTTCGATGCCGATCACTTCGACGCCCGCGATGGGCTGCTTCTGCTCCAGCGCGCGCACCACGTCCCCGGCCGCGGGACAGATGGCGCAGGCGTCGGATGTGAATAATTCCACTAGCACCGGCACGCGCCCGGCTTGCGGAATCGCACCCTGAATCGCCGACGGTCCGGTCTTAGGAACCGAGGCGCCCAGCAGCAGAGCGGGCAAGCAAAGTATGGGCAAAAACCAGCGCATGACTACTTAATAAAGATAGAACAAGTTGACGCCCGATGGGCATCCCCAAATAGGTGGCGTGGTACTTTTGAAACTTGGACAACTTCTTCGGCAACTCCGCAGTCGTGTCGGCCCTCACCGATATGGCGGCGAGCGGGCGGATTCCGCAGACGCTGCTGCTTTCCGGCCCCGAGGGCGTCGGCAAAGCCACACTGGCGCGCCACTTTGCGGCGCTACTGGTGGGCGACGCCGCGAAAATCGAGGCCGACGACTTGAGCCTAGAAGCCAACCTTGAAACCATCGCCGACCGTGAAAAGTGGCCC
The DNA here is from genome assembly GCA_963760575.1 of Bryobacterales bacterium. GTDB lineage: Bacteria > Acidobacteriota > Terriglobia > Bryobacterales > Bryobacteraceae > Palsa-187. The sequence continues at coordinate 155,663 of CAVXEM010000038.1, read as the reverse complement.
TCGGATAAGCGCAACGAAGACCCGTTGTTCTTCGCCTCGCATCCTGATGTATTAACGTTCGCTCCAGACGGGCCTCTGCGCCAGATCACCATCCAGCAGATGCGCCTGCTCAAAGACCGCGCATCGCTCAAGCCCTTGAAAGGCGCGTGGCGCGTGTTCCTGATCGACGACATCGACCGCGCCAACGAACAAGCCGCCAACTCGCTGCTCAAAACACTGGAAGAGCCGCCGTCGCACCTGATCCTGATCATGACCGCGCGCAATCCCTACGACCTGCTGGCGACCATCCGCTCGCGCGCCGTTCCGTTCGGTTTGTCGCGCCTGACCGACGAGGAAATGCGCGCCTTCGCCACCGCCCGCCGGCTGGACCACGCCGAACGCCGTCTGCGTCTGGCCGAAGGTTCACCTGGCATAGCAGTTTCGCTAGACCTCGAAACCTACGACCGCCGCCGCGACGCCATGCTGGCGCTCCTGCGCGTCGCCAGCGGCCTGGAGCCGTTTGGAACCTGGCTGAAACATTCCGATTCCATTGCCGCGCGCCGTAACGAGAAACTGGATTCTTATCTCGACGTGCTGTACGTTCTGCTCGAAGATGTGCTGCGCCTGTCCCACGGCATCACGCCGCTGCGCAACGAAGACGTCCGCAACCAACTGGAACCGCTGGCGAAGCGCGTCTCGTTCGACTGGCTGCGCGCCGCCGTCGCCCGCGTCGATCAACTGGTCCTTCTCGTGCGGCGGAACATCCAGAAATCCATCGCGCTCGACGCTTTTGCCGCTGAATTGCGCGGCGGTGCGTAGATCGGCGGTGGAACTTTGCCCTGCTCTGTGTTATGACAGTAACTAAGAAGTCTCAATCCCCGTCGAATCCCTAGGAGTGCTCCCATGGAGCCCGCGAATCGCAAATTGATCCGTCCTTCTTTTACCGAAGCGAAAGCCGAAGCCAAAGGCCAACGGCCGCCTCCCCGCGGAGCCGCTGGCCCCAAACGAACCTCGCCGCCGGAACAAACCAACGCCGAGAATTTTTACTATCTAAAGCAGATGCAGTCGAAAACCCTGATGTCCCTGGTGCTTCGCGATGGCGAAGTGCTGAAGGGCGTCATCGAGTGGTACGACAAAGACTGCCTGAAAGTGAATCGCGAAGGCGCCCCGAATTTACTGGTGTTCAAATCCAACATCAAGTACATGCATAAGGCTTGAGCGATTGGGGACAGTACACTCAATCCCCGCCCGTCCAACCCAAGGGACCCTCAAGTGGCGGCCCGGGGATTGAGTGTACTGTCCCCAATCGCGGCTTTTGTCTCATCCGCCAAGGCCAGTAGCCGCTCAGCGTAATCCAGCGTCCGCTTGCCGGCTTCCGTGAGCTGCACGGACTTTGAAAAGCGGTGCCGTGTCAGCAAGGGCGCTCCCAACTCGCGCTCCAGCGCCTTGACGTGCAAGGTCACACTCGATTGCGAATACCCCAGCCGGGCCGCAGCCTGCGTGAAGTTGTGCGTGAGCGCGACCATACGAAACGATTCAATCTGTTGCAGGTCCAGCATACAGTGATGGCTCCATCTAGCGAACAAAACTACAGGGCGTTCTCTCCTCGATCGCCGTTGCGAATGCGCACCGCCTCGTCAATCGAAGAAACAAAAATCTTACCGTCGCCGATCTTGCCGGAGCGCGCACTTGCCGCGATCGTTTCCACAATTTGCGGCGCACGCGCGTCGGGCGCGACGATTTCAAACTTCAGTTTTGGGATCAGGTCTACTTTGTATTCGGCGCCCCGGTAAACCTCGGTGTGCCCCTTCTGGCGGCCATGACCGCGCACTTCGGAAATGGTAATTCCGTCCACGCCGATGGCGGTCAGAGCGGCTTTTACCTCGTCCAGTCTGAAAGGCTGGATGATAGCTTCAATTTTCTTCATAAGGTCCGGCAGCGGGGAACCTAGCGATTGAGTGTAGCCGCAAACGCGGGTGCTGTCCAATTAAAAATTTGTATTCGCCGGATCGTAAGTGCTTTGTGTTCAATAATATAAAGAAATTATAAGGAACTCATAAGGAAGTCATAAAGAAACCCCGGCGGCTCTCTCGAATCACGCTAAAATTGCTTCAGTTGTCATCGCGAATCAGTTCCCGCTTGTTTCATCTGGCGCTCACTTTGGCGTTCATCGCCGCCGCCACGTTCCTTTGCTACCACGTGATTCGAGTGAACCCGGCCACCGCCGGATTCGCCTACCTGCTGTGCGTGCTGGGCATCGCCACGGCCTGGGGATTAGTGGAATCCATCGTCGCGTCGGTGGCGGCGATGTTGGCGTTCAACTTTTTCTTCTTCCCTCCGGTGGGCAATTTCACCATCGCCGACCCGCAAAATTGGGTGGCGCTGTTTTCCTTTCTCACCACGGCGCTGGTGGCGAGCCATCTCTCCGACCGCGCCAAGAAACAGGCGCTCGAAGCCAAGAGCCGCCAGCAGGAGACCGAACAGTTGTATGCCTTGAGCCGCGCGATCCTGCTGATGGAGATCTCCGGGTCGGTAGGCTTTCACGTGGCGCAGCACATCGCCGAAATCTTCGATTGCCGTGCGGTGGCGCTCTACGACGCGAAGACCGGAGAGCTGTTCCGCGGTGGCGTTCAGGATCTGCCCGGCGTCGAGGAGAAACTCAAGCAGGTTGTGATCCAGGGCGCCAACTCGCGGGATGCCGCCGCGCAGGTTTTGTTCGCGCCCATCGTTCTGGGTGGCCACGCCATAGGCGCGCTGGCGCTCGCCGGCGTCGAGTTTTCCGATGGCGCGTTGCAGGCGCTGTTGAACCTGGTGGCGATCGCCTGGGAACGCGTGCGCACTGAAGAAGCAGCGAACCGCGCCGACGCCGCCCGCCAAAGCGAAGAGTTCAAATCCACGCTGCTCGACGCCATCGCGCACGAGTTCAAGACGCCGCTGACGTCCATTAAAGCGGCCTCGACTACCATGCTCTCCGCTGCGCCACCGCTGAACCCGCAGACTCACGAACTCGCCACCATCATCGATGAAGAAGCCGACCGCCTGACTTCGTTGGTGACCGAAGCGGTCCGCATGTCGCAGATCGAAGCCGGCAAAGTGCGCCTCGATCGCCAGCTCGTGTCGCTCGACCTCTTGCTGCCCGCCATCCTCGCGCAATTCCAAGCACGCAGCGACGGCCGCCCACTGCGCTATTCCGCGGCTCCGAGTTTGCCCGAGCTCACCGTCGATCCCGCTCTGATCTCACTCGCGCTGCGCCAACTGATCGACAACGCTTTGAAGTATTCACCGCCAGGCTCGCCCGTCGACATCAGCGCGGCCCGCGTCCAACGGGAATCTCGAAATCCGCATCGCCGACCAAGGCCCCGGCATTCCGGACAAGGAACGCGAGCGCGTCTTCGAAAAATTCTATCGCCGCCAGGCGGTAAAGGAACGCGTGCCCGGCACCGGCTTGGGGCTGCACATCGCCCGTGAAATCCTGCGCGCGCATGGCGGCGACGTCGCCATCCCGCCCGGACCTGGCTCCGCATTCTGTATTACCATTCCAGTGCAGTCGCCGAACTGAATCCATGAATACCGGACGTATCCTCGTAGTGGACGATGAACCGCAGATTCGCCGCGTGCTGCGCGCATCGCTGAGCGCGCAGGGCTATGAGATCCACGAAGCCCGCACCGGCGAAGAAGCGCTGACGGCCGTGCGCGAGCAGCGCTTCGACCTCATTCTTCTCGACATGAATATGCCGGGCCTGGGCGGTCTCGAAACTTGCCGCCAGATCCGCGCCGGCTCCGAAGTCGCCATCATCATGCTGACGGTGCGCGATTCCGAGGCCGATAAAGTCGCCGCTCTCGACGCCGGCGCTGACGATTACGTCACCAAGCCGTTCGGCATGCCGGAGCTGTCGGCGCGTATTCGCGCGGCGTTGCGCCGTCTTCCCACCGCAGCCGAATCCGGCGCGGAATCCATCCATCTGGGTGCGATTGAGGTCAACCTGGCCACGCGCCGCGTCATTTCACGCAGCGGCGAGGTTCGCTTGACGCCCAAAGAATTCGACTTGCTCCGCTACTTGCTGTCGAATCCCAACGTGCCCATCCCGCACGGGCGCCTGCTGCAAGCAGTGTGGGGGCCCGACTACGGAGACCAAGTAGAATACCTGCGCGTTTTCATCAATCAGTTAAGAAAAAAGATCGAGCCCGACCCGTCCCATCCTTGTTATATCCTTACGGAACCGTGGGTTGGCTATCGCTTCGCGCTGCCTGAAACCGCCGCGTAATTCCTTACACAATCCTGACAGCGGGCTTATGCCTTCCTTACGGCTTTCCGGATACCTTGTATCTGGAGATAGGTTATGGCAGTCCTTAAAAATCATCCGCGGCTCGAAACGGGGCAAGTTAGCAACACGAGTTTGGACGTCCCCGTGCTCCACACGCAGGTCAAGGAGACGCGCGGCGAGTTCAAAATGCCTGCGGAGCTCACTTACGACCAGGCGCCTGTCCGGTTAGTGGCGCCGGTGCTGCAGACCGCTGGACCCACCGTTATTCCCGAGCAGACCTCCAACGCGAGTCTGGAGATCGTCGTGATCCACACCAAGCCCAGTGAGACGCTGAGCGCTCTGAGAATGGCCGCGGAACTCGCTTCCGGGCTAGCGCCCGTCCGGTTGCTGGCGATCCACGTGGTCCCCTACCCGCTGGACTTGTACGCTCCTCCGGTCTCGGTTGAATTTTTGGAGAAGAGTTTTTCGAAGATGGTCTCCGAAGTGGCGGTACATGCATCCGTGGATATCCGTCTCGGCCGTGATGCGGGAGACGTGATGGAAGCCGGAGTAGGTCCGCACTCCGTGGTAGTGATCGGCGGGCGGCGCCGCTGGTGGCCGACGGCTACCATGCGTTTGGCGCGGCGGCTGGAGCGTTTGGGACATCAGGTTGTGTTTACGAATTGAGGATTAAGATGCTGGATCTTTTTTACATCGCGGTAACAGTGGCATTTTTCGTCGTGGGCTGGTACTTCACGAAAGCGTGCGACAAGCTCTAGGCGGAAGCGAGGACACTTTTATGGATTACATCATCGCAGGCGTCACTTCGATCTTTCTGTTCGGGTACTTGATTTACGCGCTGCTTAAGCCGGAGAAATTCTAATGACGACCAACGGCATTCTTCAAATCGTTGTCTACTTCTTGGTGATCGCCGCCGTAGCCAAGCCCATGGGCGTCTTCATGACGCGCGTGTTCGCGGGCGAGCGCACGTTCCTTCATCCCGTGCTGCGGCCGCTCGAACGGCTGTGCTACAAACTCTGCGGCGTCAAAGAAGATGTGGAACAGCGCTGGACGCAATACGCCGGCAGCATGCTGGCTTTTAGCATCTTCAGCGCCGTGTTTCTCTACGCCCTGCAGCGTCTGCAAGGTTTTCTTCCGTTGAACCCCGCGGGGTTCAGCACCGCGCACGCCCCCGCCAACGCCACGGCGCTGACTCCGGATCTGGCGTTCAACACCGCCGTCAGTTTCACCACCAACACCAACTGGCAGAGCTACGGCGGCGAGGCCACGTTGAGTTACCTGGTGCAGATGCTGGGACTCACCATGCACAACTTCACCTCGGCGGCGGTGGGTATGGCTATCGCCGTGGCCATGATCCGCGGCTTCTCGCGCCATCAAGCCAATGCGCTGGGAAATTTTTGGGCGGATATCGTTCGCGCTACGGTGTATGTTCTCCTGCCGATATCGTTGGTATTCGCCCTCTTTTTGACTTCACAAGGCGTGATTCAAAACCTGAAGCCTTACACCACCGTCACTACTTTCGAAGGCAAGACGCAGACCATCGCGCAAGGCCCTGTGGCTTCGCAGGAAGCCATCAAGATGCTGGGCACCAACGGCGGTGGATTCTTCAATGCCAACTCGGCGCATCCTTTTGAGAATCCCAGTCCGCTGACCAACTTCTTCCAAATGATTTCGATTTTCATGATCCCAGCCGGATTGACTTATGTGTTCGGCAGAATGGTGAAGGATCAGCGCCAAGGCTGGGCTCTGTTCGCGGCGATGAGCGTTCTGTTTCTAGTCGGCGCGTTCGTCGTATATCACTTTGAGCAGGCCGGAAACCCCATCCTCACCAAGCTCGGCCTGGAAAACGCCGGCGGGAATATGGAAGGCAAAGAAGTGCGCTTCGGCATCGCCGCCACCGCGCTCTTTGCCACCATCACCACCGACGCGAGTTGCGGAGCCGTCATCGGCATGCACGATAGTTTTACTCCGATGGGCGGATTGGTCCCGTTGTTCAACTTGCATCTGGGCGAAGTCATCTTCGGCGGCGTGGGCGCGGGACTCTACGGAATGCTGATGTTCGCGATCCTCGCCGTCTTCATCGCGGGACTGATGGTGGGACGCACGCCGGAGTATCTCGGCAAGAAAATCGAGGGCAAAGAAGTGAAGATGGCGATGCTGGCGCTGATTGCGACTTCGTTTGTGATTCTGTTGTTCAGCGCCGCCAGCTCCGTGATCGACTTTCCGAAGGGCGGCTACTGGAACGGCGCCAACGGGCCCGCCATCGCCAACCTGAATAACGGCGGGCCGCACGGCTTCAGTGAAATTCTCTACGCTTATTCGAGCGCCGCGGCCAACAACGGCAGCGCGTTTGCCGGCATCACCACCAACACGCCTTGGTACAACCTGACCATGGGAATCGCCATGCTGGTAGGACGCTTCCTGATGATCATTCCACTGCTGGCGGCCGCAGGAAGCTTGGCCGCTAAAAAACAAATTCCGGTCACCAGCGGAACGCTGCCCACGCACGGCACTCTGTTCGTGGGCTTGCTGGTGGGGACCATCGTCATTGTGGGCGCGCTGACGTTCTTCCCCGCGCTTTCGCTGAGCCCCATCGTCGAACATTTCCTGATGCAGCAAGGGAGGGTCTTTTAGCCATGCCCGAAGTACTTGAGAACGTTCCAGCCCCGGCGGCGCCGCAGAGCGAGGACCCCACCGAGCTGATTCCCAAAAAGCTGGCGCATGCCCGGCCCTTGTTCGATCCCGCGATTTTGCGGCGTGCGATCCAGGAATCTTTCGTCAAGCTGAACCCCATGGCCGTCATCAAGAATCCGGTGATGTTCGTGGTGGAAGTGGGCGCGGCCGTCACCACGATCCTATTGATCCGTGATATCGCGATTGGCGCGGCAGGCGTGGGTTTCGGTATTCAGATCGCCCTATGGCTGTGGTTCACGGTGTTGTTCGCCAACTTCGCCGAAGCCATGGCGGAAGCGCGTGGCAAGGCGCAGGCCGATGCGTTGCGCAAAACTAAAACCGACTCGATGGCGCGCCGGATCGTGGGTAACCACACGGAACAGGTTCCGGCATCGCAGCTTCGCTCCGGCGACATCGTAGTCGTCGAAGCCGGCCAGCTCATCCCCGGCGACGGCGAAGTCATCGACGGTATCGCGACCGTCGATGAATCCGTCATCACTGGCGAAAGCGCTCCCGTCATTCGCGAATCCGGCGGCGACCGCAGCGCCGTTACCGGCGGCACCAAAGTGCTCTCCGACGAAATCAAGATTCGCATCACGTCCAACCCGGGCGAGACGTTTCTGGATCGCATGATCGCGCTGGTGGAAGGCGCCGAGCGCCAGAAGACGCCCAACGAAATCGCGTTGAACATCTTGATCGCGGGATTAACGCTGATCTTCCTGATGGCCGTGGTCACGCTGCAACCCTTCGCCAAGTACAGCGTTTCCGCAGCTGGGTTGGGAAGCGTTCCGACGGTGGCCGTGCTGGTTTCGCTGCTGGTGTGTTTGATTCCCACTACCATCGGCGGACTGCTGTCCGCCATCGGCATCGCCGGCATGGATCGCGTCATGCAACACAATGTCCTCGCCATGAGCGGGAAGGCGGTGGAGGCATCAGGCGATGTCAACACCTTGTTGCTCGATAAGACCGGGACCATCACCATTGGCAATCGCCAAGCCGTGGAATTTCTGCCGGTCGAAGGCGTAACCGATATCGACTTGGCCGATGCCGCGCAGCTTTCAAGCCTGGCCGATGAAACTCCGGAAGGCCGCTCCGTCGTAGTGCTGGCGAAAACAAAATACGGACTGCGCGGCCGCGAGGTGGCGCACCATGAGGCCAACTTCATTCCGTTCTCGGCGTACACGCGCATGAGCGGCGTCGATCTCGACGGCCGTCATCTGCGCAAGGGCGCTACGCAAGCGATTGCGCAATTCGTGCAGGAGCGCGGCGGCGTGGTTCCGAAAGACCTGATGGAAATCACTGAACGCATTTCGCGGCAGGGCGGCACGCCGCTCGCGGTGGCCGACGGTGCGAACGTGCTGGGCGTGATTCATCTCAAGGATGTCGTCAAAGGCGGGATGAAGGAGCGGCTCGGACAGCTTCGCCAGATGGGCATTCGCACCGTCATGATCACCGGCGATAACCCGCTGACCGCCGCCGCCATCGCGGCCGAAGCAGGCGTCGACGATTTCCTGGCGCAGGCTTCGCCTTCGGACAAACTGGCCTACATCAAGAAGGAGCAGGCCGAGGGACGGCTCGTAGCCATGACCGGTGACGGCACCAACGACGCGCCGGCGCTCGCGCAGGCCGACGTCGGGCTGGCGATGAACACGGGCACCATGGCCGCGAAAGAGGCGGGCAACATGGTGGATCTGGACTCGAATCCCACCAAACTCATCGAAGTGGTGGCGATCGGCAAGCAGTTGCTGATCACGCGCGGCGCGCTGACAACGTTTTCGATCGCCAACGACGTCGCGAAATATTTCGCGATTATCCCAGCGATGTTTATGGCGACTTATCCGGTGCTGGGCCGGCTTAACATCATGGGCCTGCACAACTCGCAAAGCGCGGTACTGTCGGCGGTGATTTTCAATGCGCTGATCATCATTGCGCTGGTGCCGCTGGCGCTGCGCGGCGTGCGCTACCGGCCGGAGAGCGCGGCGTCCTTGCTGCGCCGCAACCTGCTGGTCTATGGGCTCGGCGGCATTTTGGTGCCCTTCCCCGGCATCTGGATCATCGATCAGATCGTGCACTCATTGGGGCTGGCGTAAGGAGATTTTATGTGGAGACAAATGCTTCCCGCGTTGCGTATGACTTTGGTGTTGACGGTGCTCACGGGTTTGTTCTATCCCGGCGTGGTCACCGCCATCACGCAGGCCGTGTTTCCGAAACAGGCCAACGGCAGCCTCATCGTGAAGAATGGCAAGGTGATCGGGTCAGAACTCATTGGCCAGAACTTCTCGCGTCCCGAATACTTCCAGCCGCGCGTCTCAGCAGCCGGCGCGGGATACGACGCGACCTCCAGCGGCGGCTCAAACCTGGGGCCGACGAGCGCCAAGCTCATCCACGGCACCACCAAAATGGACGACAAGAAAAACGAGGTGGTCGATTACGACGGCATCAATCTTCGCATCGTGCATTACTGCGTGGACAACAACATTCCGTACGAATCATCGGCGCCGCTGGACAGCTTTAAGGATGCCAGTGGTAGCCTCGACGACGTAAAGCTGATCAAGGCTTTCAATGACGACAAGGCGCCGTTGATCTTCACACCGAAAGCTCCGATTCCCGCGGATGCAGTCACGGCGTCGGCCAGCGGCCTGGATCCGCACATCAGTCCGGGGTTCGCCAAAGCGCAAGCGGCGCGGGTCGCGAAAGCACGCGGCGTCGATGTGATCGCTCTCGAGCAGCTGGTCGCGCAATACACCGAAGGCCGCGATTGGGGCTTTCTCGGGGAGCCGCGCGTGAACGTGTTGCGCTTGAATCTGGCGCTCGACCAAGACTACCCCATGAGGAAGTGAGTTGGCATGATTTCGTATCCGCTTGCTGCCGCGCGCGGTTCTGTGCGGCACGGCCGTAGCGCTGTGCAGTGCGCTTGTGGCGCTGTGCAGTGCGCTTGTGGCGCTGTACGGTGCGCTTGCGGCGCTGTGCGGTGCGCTTGCGGCGCTGTGCAGTGCACCCGCGGCACCGAACCGCGACTGCAAGGAGCGGGCCCTACTAGCGCCGCGTTACGAACGCGGGAGGATAATTAACTCCAGCAGCCCTCATGGCAGACACCGAGCATCGCAGGCCCAGTCCAGAGCAGCTTCTGCAGCAAGTGGAAGCCGAGCAGCGGCGCGCCACGCAGGGGCGTTTGAAAATCTTCCTGGGCTATGCGGGCGGCGTCGGGAAATCTTTTCGCATGTTCGACGAAGGGCGCCGGCGTAAGTCGCGCGGCGAGGATGTCGCGGTCGCGGCCACGCAATCGACCGAGCCCGCCGTCGTTGAGGAGTTGCTTAGCGGTTTGGAAGTGATTCCGCCGCGCGTGGTCGATGGAATCTACGCTATCGACGTGGAGCACGTGCTGCGCCGGCACCCGCAAGTCTGCCTGATCGACGGCTTGGCCTACCGCAATCCGCCCGGCAGCCGGCACGCTGAGCGCTGGCAGGACGTCGAAGATCTGCTCGCCTCCGGCATCTCCGTGGTGACTTCAATCAACCTTCAATACGTGAAGGAGCGGCAGCGGCAGGTCGAAGCGATCCGCGGCAAGACAGTGCAGGATTCGGTGCCGGAGGCCTTCATTCGCGCCGCCGATGAAATCGAACTGGTGGACGTGCCGCCGGAATATTTTGTTCCCGGCAACGTCGAACAACAGCGTGAACTATCCCAGCTCCGTGAGATTGCGCTGGTGCTGGCCGCCGACGTGGTGGATCATCAGCTCGAAACTTACCTGCGGCGGCAAGGCATCGAGCAACTTTACGGAACGCAGGAACGCATACTCGTCTGCATCACACCGCGCTCGAACGCGTCCGCGATGATCCGCCGTGGACGGCGCTTGGCTGATTTGTTTTACGGCGATCTTTACGCGGTTTACGTTCAACAAGGGGTTCTCAGCGCCCCCGACCAGTCGATGATCGAGCAGAACTTGGCAGCGGCCAGGGCCGCGCCGGCGCACGTCGAAATTTTACACGGCGAGGATCCCATCGAATCCATCTTGCAATACGCTTATCGCAACGGCATCACGCAGATCTTCGTGGGCCACAGCCAGCAGGACGGGCGCGGCTGGCTGAGCCGCTGGAAGGCGAATCCGGTGGAGCGCCTCATCATGGAATCGGAAGGCATCGACGTGCGCATATTTCCCACCGAGGCCGCCGCACGGTGAGGGGCCGGCTCACCATCTTCCTGGGCTACGCGGCGGGCGTCGGCAAGACTTATAAGATGCTCGAAGAAACGCAGCGCCTGAAGCGCGAGGGGCATGACATCGTGGTGGGCTATTTCGAGCCGCATGGGCGGCAAGACACCATCGCGAAAATCGAAGGGCTGGAACTGATTCCGCGGCGCCGCGTTTCCTACCGTGGCGCGGAGTTCGAGGAAATGGACACCGCCGCGATTCTAGTGCGCAAGCCCGAACTCTGCGCCGTCGACGAATTTCCGCATACGAATGTACCCGGCTCGCCGCGCAGCAAACGCTGGGAAGACGTCATGCTGCTGCTGGAGGCCGGCATTGGCGTGCTGACCACCATGAACATCCAGCACTTAGAAAGTCTGAATGACCAGGTGCGCGAAATCGCCAACGTGCAAGTGCGCGAAACCATTCCCGACTGGGTGGTGAAGCAGGCCGACGAAGTGGTACTGGTGGACGTGCCTCCGCAGGCGCTGCTGAACCGGCTGCAGCGCGGGCGTGATTTACGGCACCGCTAAAGCGCAGCAGGCGCTGAATAACTTTTTCAAGGAATCGACGCTGGGGGCGCTGCGCGAGATGGCGCTCCGCCAAACCGCGCATGAAGTGGATATCCGGCAGAGCGGCGATGACGACGAACCCAACGACCGCATCTTGATCCACATCACAGAAGCACCGGCCACCGCGGCGTTGATCCGCAGAGGGCGGCGCGTGGCGGATTATTTGAAGGCGGATTGCTTCGCGGTGTGCGTGCTGCCTCCGGCCGCGATGGCCGATTTACCGAAAGCTTCCCGCGAAGCGATCGAACGTCATCTGGAATTCGCGCGACGCCTGCACATTGAGACGCGCATTCTCGAAGGGGAAAACGCCGCGGAAACGCTGGTGGATTTCACGCGCCGCAACGGCGTGACGCAGATCTTCCTGGCTAAGCCGGCCAAGCCTGCGATCCCGCTTCTCGGCAAGCGGAACTTCGTGATGGATGTCGTGCGTCTCGCGAAGGACCGGCAGGTCACGGTGGTGGCGGACCGGCGGGTCGCGCGCGAGGCTTAGGGTTTGACCACGGCGCGCAGGTAGGTGAGAATCGCGGCGAGTTCGGAATCGTTATAAGCTCCGATCGCGGACGAGTGCCGCCACTGGCTGCCCTCCGTGAACTTCACGGAACCCGGGGGCGCGTTGCGCTGCACTGGCGGTGCGGATGTTAGGTCATAGAACACAGTGCTCTGCTTGCCTTCGCTCAACACGAGAGCGGGCATGGATTCTCCATCCAGCGCGGCGGTCTTCACGTTGGGTGTCGTCAGCGCTTTGAGCGCGGCGGCGGACGCCGGGACTTTCCCGATGGGAGCCGCCACGGGAATTCCGAAACCGCCTACTTCATGGCAGGTGGAGCAGCGCCCGAATCCGCGCACGGCTTCCTTGAATAATTCCGCGCCGCGGGCGGCGTCGCCGGTGAGCGTGCGAGCCGTTGGCTCCGCATCGGCTGCGCCGAGAACGGGATTGGTGACGCCATTCAGCGTCGCCACATACGCCACCACGGCTATCAATTCCGGCCGCGACAAGCGGGTGGCGAAGGATGCCATGCCGGTGTCCGGTACGCCGGTCCTGACCACGTTCGCGATGTAGGCCTGATCGAAGCCGCGGCCCGCCAGACGCGGAGCGCCGCTCGACGCGCCCTTGACTCCGTGGCAATATCCGGTGGCGCAGGTCTTCGCGAACACTTGCTCGCCTTGCTTCACTACTTCAGCCACATTCTGCGCGGAGCACGCGGCGGCTAGCGCCAACACTGCTAGAAACGGTTTCATCGCGATGCCTCCGGCAGTGCGAATACCACTAGCGTTGAGCCCAGGCGCCAATCCTGATCGGGAAACAAGGCGGCCGCGGCGGCTCCCACCACGGAACTGTGCCAGCCCGTCGCTGTCGCGATGAACTGACGGCCGTTCACTGCATAGGAGACGGCGGCTCCGCGATGGCCGGCGCCGGTTTGATAGCTCCACAGGCGGTTGCCGGTTTTGGCGTCCATGGCGAAAAACTCGCCTTCGGGATTTCCGGTGAACACCAGATCGCCTGCCGTGGCTAGCATCGAAGCGAGCAGGACGTACTTATAAGGAAAGGTCCAGGCGCGCTTGCCGGTGACGGGATCCCAGGCATCGACGTGGCTGTAAGTGGCGCGGCCCGCCGGCAGTTTCACGGGGAATTCGCCGTTCATATAATTCTTCCCTTCTTCGGCGGCGCGGTTGTTGGGCGTGATGTCATTGCACAATTCGTTGACGGGCACGTACAGAAAACCGGTGCGCGGCGAATACGCCATCGAGTTCCAGCTTTTCGCACCGGCGGCGCTGGGGCAGATCGTAGTGGTCTTGCCAAGCTGCGGTTCGTTGCGGCCCACCAGTTTGCCGTCTTCGGTGATACCGGCGATCCAGGTGCGCACTTCGGGAACGGAGAACGCACCTAAGAACTCGCCGGTGACGCGGTCGAGCACCGAGGTCAGGCCGCTCTTATTCATGTGGACCAACACTTGTCTCATGCGGCCACGAATTTCACGGTCCATCAGTAAGACTTCGTAGGCGGAATCGTAATCCCACTGGTCGTCGGGGATTTCCTGGTGATGCCAGCGCAGTTTGCCGGTGTCGGGGTCGAGCGCGACTACGCTCGCGGTGTAAAGATTCACGTCTTTGGTTTTGTCGGCGCCGGTGGGGACGCGTTCCACGTCGTAAAAATCGGCGGCGGCGTTGCCGGTGCCCCAGTAGAGAAGATTCAGCGCGGGATCATAAGAACCGGTGAGCCAGGGCGCGCCGCCGCCGAACTTCCAACTGTCGCCTTTCCAGGTTTCGTTGCCTTTTTCGCCGGGGCCGGGGATCACGTACCAGCGCCACGCGAGGCGGCCATTTTTGGTGTAGAAGGCGGTAATGTAACCGCGATGGGCTCCATCGCCGCCGGTGCCGCCGACGATGACTTTATCTTTCACTACCAGCGGAGCGGCGGTAATGTTGCAGCCGCACTGGCGTGCGTCATCGATGTTGACTCTCCACAACTGGCGTCCGGTTTTCTGATCCAGTGCAACCATGTAATTGTCTTTGGTTCCGAAGAAGACTTTGCCGTCGCTGACGGCGAGTCCGCGGCTGCCTACGAAACCGGGAATGTTGCGAGGCGGTTCGGGATAGTTGTAGCGCCACAGCTCGCGGCCGGTCGCGGCATCGAGTGCGAACACGCGGGCGCGGGCGGTGATGAGGTACATTACGCTCGTCAACGACGATGGGCGTGGCTTGCAGGTTCTCGGCGTAGTCACCGGTCTGGAACATCCAAGCGGGCGTGAGGGCTTTGACGTTGGTAGTGTTGATTTGATCGAGCGCGCTGTAGCGCCATGAAAACTGCGTACCGCCGTAGTGCGGCCAATCGGCGCGGGTGGCTCCGGCGTCCTGGGCCAGCGCTGATGAAATGGTGAGCAGGAGTAGGGAGAATCGCATCCTGACTATCATAGTCGAGGTGGCCGGCCGGAGGCCGGCTGCGGGCCGGAGGCCCGCCCCACCTCGATGATAGAATGTGACGGTCATGAAATGGTATCGGACGGTGGCATCGCTGTTGTTCGCGAGTTTGGTCTGCTTCGGGCAAGGGGTCAATTTGTCCGGCATGTGGACGGCGATGTATCACGAAGATGAGCTGGAGCGTACCGATCCGGGGCCGCCGCCGGGGGATTATTTGGGATTTCCGATCAACGAGGCGGCTCGCTATCGCGCGGATTCCTGGGATGGGGATTTGGTTTCGGTGCCGGAACACCAGTGCATTCCGCATGCGGCTCCGTATGCGATGCGGGGGCCGTCGAACTTGAAGATTTCTACGATCGACGATCCGACCACCAGCAAGATCGTCGCATTTATCATCGATGGCACTTATGACGGGCCGCGCACGATATGGATGGACGGACGGGCGCATCCGGGGCTGTTCGCGGGGCATAGCTGGAGTGGGTTTTCAACGGGCGTGTGGCAGGGCGACACGCTGCGGATCGATACGACGCACATCAAAGCCGGTTATCTGCGGAGGAACGGGATTCAGTTTTCGGACAAAGTGAAGCTGACTGAATTCATCGATCTGCACGATAAATATTTGACCTTGACTAGCGTGGTCGAGGATCCGATTTATTTGACGGAGCCGTTTGTGCGATCGGAAAGCTGGGTGTGGAATCCTTACCAGGTGTTTGCGCCGGTGGCGGATTTCGGGGCTTGCGTACCAGCTCCGGAAATTCAGCGGCCGTATGGCTGGGTACCGCATCATTTACCGGGGAGCAATCCGCTGCTGCGGGAGTTTTCGGAAAGTTATGGAGTGCCTTACGATGCCAGCCGCGGCGGCGCGCAAACCATGTATCCGGAATACCAGAAGGAGCTGAAGAAAATGGTGATTCCGCGCCCCAAGGTATTCGAAACTAAATTCGCCAGAGAGCACGCAGCGAAATGAAGTTGCTTCTCGGAGTGGTTCTGGCGGTAGCGGCGTTCGCGCAAGAAAACGAGCCGTTCGAGGTCGTGAAAGTGCGGCCTAACATTTATATGTTGGCCAGCGCGAGCGGAAACGTCACGGTCCAATTAGGCGAGGCGCCGGGGCACGATGGGGTGCTGCTGGTCGACAGTGGCTCGGCGCGGATGACTGGCAGGATCATGGCGGAGATTCGTAAGTTGTCGGACAAGCCGATTCGCTACATTCTCAATACCAGCGCCGATGCGCGGCATATTGGCGGGAATCCGGTTTTGGCGCGGTCGAATCCGAGCGGTCCGGCGGCGGTGTTTGCGCAAGACAACACGCTATTGCGGATGAGTGCTCCGGCCGCCCACGCGCCGCAGCAAGGGTGGCCGACGATCACATTCGACGACACGAAAGACTTCGCGTTCAACGGCGAATCGATTCAGATGTTCGCCGAAAAGCGGGCGCATACGGATGGCGACAGTATTGTCCATTTCCGCAAGTCGAACGTGGTTGCTACCGGCGATGTTTTTCTGACGACTGGTTATCCGGTGATCGATCTGCAGCACGGCGGGAGCATTGAGGGCGAGGTGAAGGCGCTCAATCACATTCTGGATATCACGGTGCCGGAAGTCATGCAGGAGGGCGGGACGCTGGTGATTCCAGGTCAGGGACGGCTGTGCGATGAGGCCGATGTGACCGAGTATCGTGACATGATGACGATCATTCGCGATCGCGTTGCAGACTTGCTTAAAAAGGGCAAGACCCTGGATGAAGTGAAGCAGGCGCGGGTGACGCGCGATTACGACGGGCGCTATAGCACGCCTTCTTGGACGGGTCAGATGCTGGTGGAAGCGATTTACAAGAGTCTAAAATGAACATCGCAGCGCGATTGGGTTTCACTGTTTTGTCAATGGCGGCGGGTTCGCTGTTCGCTCAAACGCCGCAGACGGCCAAAGCTTCCGCGCCTATCGATCTCACGGGGTATTGGGTTTCGCTGGTTACCGAGGACTGGCGCTATCGCATGCTGACCGCGCCTAAAGGCGACTATTACAGCATTCCCTTAAACGACGCGGCGCGGAAAGTTGCCGACACTTGGGATCCTGCAAAAGATATCGCCGATGGCAAACAATGCATGAGCTACGGGGCTCCTAATATCATGCGGGTGCCGGGGCGCTTGCACATCACTTGGGAAAACGAGACAACGTTAAAGCTGGAGACGGATGCTGGGAAGCAGACTCGCATCTTTCCGTTTGGCGAATCGCGCGTGTTGGGCGAATCGACTCCGCAGGGCGCTTCGGTGGCGCTGTGGCAGACGCCGCAGAGCGTGCGGGCTTACACGTCGAAGATATCGGCGCAAGATCCCAACACTCCGGGGTTCGCGGGGATTTTGATGACGGAGCGGCCGCAGGCGGATACTCGCAAGCTGGGCGGCACGCTAAAGGTGGTCACGACGCACCTCGCGCCGGGATATCTGCGCAATAACGGCGTTCCGTTTAGTGCGAATACGGTTCTCACCGAATACTACGACTTGCATGGAGACTATTTGGTGGTGACGCAGATTGTGGACGATCCGCAGTATTTGAATGCTCCTTGGGTTACCAGCAATCATTTCAAGCGGGAGGCGGACGGAGCTAAGTGGGATCCGCGGCCGTGCGAATTGATTCTGCCGTCGAAGTAGCGGTGGGAGCGCGGGTCCACTCGCTGCGCTCGTGGTTCTGTGCGGGGGGTTGGAGCGTTACTTTAGGTGGCGCTTCAGGGCTTCGTCGCGGAACTGTTTCCAGGTTACGGGATCTTCGTTGCAAATGTCTTCGGGCATCTCGGCGGCTGCGGGCTGTCTCTTGTAATAGCGGTTGTAGCTGTAAGGGGACGAGAGGGCGTGGCGGTCTTCCACGGTGATGTTGATTTCGAGGAAGGCTCCGTTGGCGACGGGGCGCATGCGCTCGATCAGGTGCGCTTCTTCGGTGTGCGGCTGCATGCCGCCGAAAAGCCAGGATTTGTCGTTGAAGCCGACGGTGTCGACTTGCAGCGTATCGCCATCCCAGCGGGCGATGGAGTGGCCGTTCCAACTCGGAAGCAGGTTTTTGGGATGGGGGCGATCGAGATAAATTCGGCGGACGCCGGCGGTGTTGATGTTTTGGAAGACCATGACGATGCGGCCCCGTTCTTCGAGCCAGATGAAACGGCCGGCCATGCTGGGGTAGCGGAAGATGCCGTCGGGGAGGCAGACTTGGCCGGTGTCGTCGGCGATGCCGTCGGTCGATTCCATGCGGGCTTTCGCCCAGGGCTGTAAATGTGGAGTAATCAGGTCGTTCAATTTTTCGCCGGGGGCGTCTTGCTTGAGGCCGGTGGGGGCGAGTTCACGGTTGTTGGCTAGCGTGTAGAAGCCGGTCCAATCTTGGTGTTGTTGGGCGTGGAGCTGGGCCGAGGCCAGCAATAGGACAAACGCGTGGAGAAGCTTTGGCTTCACTTCGGTCATTCAGTATACACACACTTCGGCTTAGCTGGCTTGGTTCGGCCGGAGGCCGAACGCGGACCGGAGGTCCGCCCCACATTGGATTGGAATCGTTTCGCGGTGGGCTGCATTCGAATGCAGCCCACCGGGGTGGTTCAGAAACAGGCGGCGAACGGTCTTTGAAAAGTGTTGAGTCAACCACTAATTGCTCTCTCCTGTCTCCTCTGCTGGAACCTGGCGCCGTTCTCACGACGTTCGTATCTCCAAAAGAATCGCGATTCTTATCCTGTCCCGCCCTCTTCACAATGTCCCCTGGGCGGCTAGCCCGCTTTTTATGGCGAGGCGCGGATTCCACTAAACAACAACGATCGGCCTGGCCAGGCTCGTACAACGGTTTCAGTATGCACCCGGGTGGTGTTGGTGGGGCTAAAGGCAAAGCTCGAAGTGGTTGATTCTTGGCAGGATTGACACTCGCTTTCTAGTGGGACTAAAGTTGGGGCATGGAACAAGTATCATTCGGGCAGAATGCGATTGCGGTCGAGAACGCGCGCTTCATGAGCCGGGTGTATGGCTGGATGACGGGCGGGCTTTGCGTCACGGGGCTGGTGGCTTGGAACGTGGCGGGCGATCCGGCGTTGGTGCAAACGATCTTTGGCAACCGGCTGTTGTTCTGGGCTTTGATCATCGCGCAACTGGGAGCGGTGGCGGCGCTTTCGTTCCTGATCAATAAGATCAGCGGCGCGATGGCCACGGTCATCTACATTCTGTACGCGGCGTTGACGGGGCTTACGCTGTCCAGCATTTTTCTGCTGTACACAGGGTCCAGCATCGCGGAAGTATTCGGCGTCACGGCGTTCGGGTTCGCGGGGCTGAGCGGATATGGCCTGGTAACGAAGCGGGATCTAGGGCCGGTGGGATCGTTCTGCATGATGGGATTGTTCGGTCTGATTGGTTACGCGGTGCTTTCCATGTTCTTGCCGTCGCTGATGGGCGCGGGTGGAAGCTTTGTATTTTCCATCGTCGGCATCATTGTTTTTGCGGGACTCACGGCTTACGACACGCAGAGAATCAAGGCCATGAACGTTCCCGGCAGCGAGGGAACCGACGGCGCGCGCAAGACCGCCATCTTCGGCGCGTTGACGTTGTATCTGGACTTCATCAACCTGTTTCTCAGCTTGCTGCGTCTCACGGGACGGCGGCGATAATTCCCTGCGCATAAAAAATTCATAAAGATTTTATAAAGCTTCCAATGCGAAGTTTTCATTGAGACGGGCTACGTGTGCTCATCGAAATTATTGATTGGCCGCGGGACTTTTCAGGGTATAGAATTACGCATGAGTTACAGTCGCTTGCAAGCTCCGTCGCTTGCTTGCTACCAGCCGCCCAGGATGCACGGCTCTCGCGCTTACTAAAGAAGTCGATCGAACTTCTTAATTAGAAAAAGGAGAACCAATGGCGGAAAAAGAACCTCAAATGCAAGCGACGTTAGGCTTAACGGGCCTGACCATGAATGCGATGGCGCTGATCGCTCCGGGCGCCTTTCTGTGGCTGACTTTCGGTATCCAGGCTAATACCGGCGCGACCGGATCGGCGATGTGGGCGGGAATCTTATTGGCGCTGCTGCTGTGTCTGGCCACTGCCGTATGCTATGCGGAAATGGCGAAGCTCTATCCGGGCACGGGCAGTTCGTATTACTTCGCGGAGCAGTCTTTTCTGAATCACGATAAGATGTGGCGCTATGCGCGCATCTCGAAGTTTATTGTTGGCTGGGGCTCGCACCTGTATTACTGGATCTATCCCGGAGTGATGGTGGCGGTGATGGGGGTCCTGGTAGGGTATCTGGTCGGCACCATTTGGCCGAACTTCATGAGCGCCTCGAATCCGGGGCCGGTGTTTATGGCGCTGATCGCGGTGCTGTTCTCTTTTGCAGTGGCTTGGATCGCCAGCCGCGGCGTCAACGGTTCGACGGCGGTGAACATCGCGATCAATGTGATCCAGATCAGCGCCTTGATCGTGTTCTCTGTTATGGCGCTCGGTTTTCGCGCGAATCATCCGCCGGGAAGCGTGGCCTATCAATTCGATTCTTCCTCGGGCGATGCTTACGATTACGAATTCCTGACGATGTCGCAAACTGTGAACGGCACGGCTACCGATGTCATCGTGCGCGACGACAAGGGCGTTCCCAAACCCAAGCTGGACGCGGCCGGCAAGCCGGTACCGTTCCAGATCGCCTATCCGGCAAAAGACGACAAAGGAGTGTTTCTCACCCACACTAATGCGGGTTCCGTGGTGGGAATTCATAATTTTGGATGGGTATTCGTACAGGCGACGGTGGCGATTTTAATTCTGGTGGGCTTCGAATCGGTGACGGCCATGGGAGGCGAGGCTAAGAACCCTAAACGCAACGTGCCGATTGCGGTGATCACATCGCTGCTGGTGCAGGGGGCGTTCTGCTACTTGTTTGAGTATTTCGCGGCGAACTATTTTTTGAACAGCGGGTATCCGATGACGAGTGCGCAGGGGTCGGCGGCGCCGATCGGAGACATGATGATCGTGGTTGGCAACGCGATCCTGGGCCCGGGGAATGGGCGCACCTTTATGCTGATTGAGGCGTTCACGGTGTTTCTGGCCATCATCGGCACCACGCTTTCCTGCATGAACACGGGGGCGCGCGTCACTTACGCGATGGGCAAGGACGAAGAGGTGCCGGAGCACTTCGGTTTGCTGCACTCAGAGAACCTGACGCCGCACCGGGCCATCTGGACGCTGGCTGCGATCTCTGCCGTGGTGGGCGTGGTTGGGGTGCTGGTCCCGTTTGGCGACGCTCCGGCCCTGGCAGACACGGCCATCAAAGCGCTTCCGCAGGGGCTGTTTTCGAGCGTAGGATACATGTCGCACGACACCATGGCGGCACTTCCCAACACCTTGCTCACGGTGACGCTAGCTTCGAACTTCGGCACCTTCCTGCTGTACATGCTGAGTTGCTTCATCTGCATGGTGGCGTATCACAACCATCCGAACTATAGCTTCCTGCGGCACACGGCGATTCCGGTATTCGGGCTGGTGGCTAATCTGGCCTGCATGGCGTTCTACCTGATCGGACCCTTCATGGGATACGGCACGGCGAAAGAGCCGCTGCTGGCGCTGGGGATTGCGCTAGTCTGGGCTCTGTATGGCGGCATCTACTTTATGCGCGCCAGTAAGTCCAAGGGCCGCACGACGCTGGTGGGCGAGCGCGGAATGGGGGCAACCTCGTAGCGCTTGAGACGCAGGTTCGAGAAGGTCGGGCGGGCGCCGATGCCCGCCCGTTTTTTCATAGGGACGTCGTTGCTTGATGTAGACCATGCTTGACGTAGAGTTTGCGCAACTTTCGGACTTCGGGAAGTCTCGGGATCACAACGAGGACTACCTCGGGTACGCTGCGCCGGAAACGGCGGAGCGGGCGCGGACGCACGGCTGGCTGTTCGCGCTGGCGGATGGCGTTGGCGGGCACGACGATGGCGAGGTGGCTTCGCACGCGGCGGTGGAGCATCTGGTCAACGGCTTTCGCGACGCACCTAAAGACGAGGCGCTGGGCGCGTTGTTGACGCGGCTGGTGAAGGCCGCCAACTTGTGCGTTTACGAAAAAGGCAAGCGAGCCAGCGCGGGCGGGACGAATATGGCGACGACGATGGTGGCCTGCGCGTTGCGTTACGATCGTGCGGCAATCGCGCACGCTGGGGATTCGCGGTGCTATTTGATCCGCGAGGGGTGCGCTACGCTGCTGACGCGGGATCACACGGTGGCCAACGAACAATTGAAACTGGGGATTCTTTCCGCTAAGGAATTTGCCAGCTCTCCGAATCGGCATGTGCTGGTGCGGTCACTCGGCAACGACCTATTTCTAAACGTGGATTTGGCGGAGCCGCAGGTGCTGCCGGGGGACGTGCTGGCGATGTGCTCGGACGGGCTGCACAACTCTGTCGAGGGGTCGGAAATGGCTGCGCTGACGAG
Source organism: Bryobacterales bacterium (assembly GCA_963760575.1). Classification (GTDB taxonomy): domain Bacteria; phylum Acidobacteriota; class Terriglobia; order Bryobacterales; family Bryobacteraceae; genus Palsa-187. The sequence continues at coordinate 133,654 of CAVXEM010000038.1, read as the reverse complement.
CCGGGGGGCCGATCTCGACAACGCTGCGCGCAGGCTGATTGAGCTTGCCAACGATCGGGACGGTAACGATAATATAAGTGTTTCGCTCATTCGCATTCGGGACGTGGAGCGTGTTGGCATGTACCGCGGGCGGCCTTATAAGCTGCGTTGATGGCTGCCACGGCCCCTCATCATGAAATCCATCCATCCCGGCGATCTCCTCAACCAATACCGGATTGAAAACCTGGTGGCGCGCAGCGGCATGGCGTCGATTTATAAGGCGACGGACATGCAGAGCAATCAGGCGGTGGCGATCAAAATTCCGCATCCGGAGATTGAGGGCGATCCGGTGCTGTTCGAGCGCTTCCAACGGGAGGCGGAGATCGGGCAGATGCTGGATCATCCGGGTGTGATGAAGGTGCTGGCTTACAACACGCGCGGACAGGTCTACATGGTGCTGGAGTGGGTGGAGGGGCGGCTGCTGCGCTACATCATCCACGAAGAAAAGAAGCTGCCGGCGGAGCGGTCGATTAAGCTCGCGGTGGAGATTCTGGATGCGCTGGATTACATTCATCGCAACGGGGTGGTGCATCGGGATCTGAAGCCGGAAAATATTATGGTCAATACCGAGGACCATATTAAGCTGATCGATTTCGGGATTGCGGGCAAGGCGGGGGCGCGGCGCTTGACGTTTGCGAAGTTGTCGCAGGTGATGGGGTCTCCGGATTATATTTCTCCGGAGCAAGTGAAGGGGAAGCGCGGGGATGCGCGGGCGGATTTGTATGCGATGGGTGTGATTTTATACGAGATGGTGACGGGGGAGACGCCGTTTTCAGGGCCGAATCCGTTTGCGATTATGAATGACCGGGTGTTGAATAATCCGGTGCCTCCGCGGGAGGTGAATCCGGAGATTTCACTGGCGCTGCAGGAGGTTTTATACAGGGCGCTGGAGAGGGAGCCTTCGAACCGGTATTCTACGGCGAACGAGTTTGCTTGGGATTTGGAGCATTTGGATCAGGTGGAGGCGGCGGAGCGGCCGGAGATGCGGGAGTGGAAGAAGCGGAAGACATCGCTGGTGGGGAACGTTTTGTTTTACGCGGCGATGGCGTTGATTCCGATTGTGATTTTTGGGTTGTTGTTGTTGGTGGCTAGGCATACGTAAGGCGCGTTTGCCGGACCGGAGGTCCGCCCCACATGGCATGAGCTGGTTGGGGTTGGTACGGGTCGTGGGTCTCACATTTAATCGTTGTGGGTCATGAAGTCGGGGTAGGCGCCGGCGCCTAGTTCGTGGAGGTCCAGGCCTTGGCGTTCGGCTTCGGGGGCGGCTCGCATGGGGGAGATGCGGTTTAGAAGCAAAACATTAGGTAGGTTAGGGGGAGGACGAAGCCTAGGAGGGTTGATATTCCGGCTAGCTGCGCTAGCCATTGGTTGGGGGCGGGGGACTTGGCTAGGAAGGCTACGGCTAGGATGCCCCAGATACCGCCGAACAGGTGAACGGAGATGGAGCCGCCGGGGTCGTCTATCGTGAGGTGGAGTTCTAGCGACTTCGACGGTGTAGGTTACCAGGGCTCCGGCTACCAAGCCGACGATCATGGCGGCGGCGGGGGGCATTACGGCGCAGCCGGCGCTGCTGGCTACCAGGCCGCTGACCCAGCCGTTAGCGCAGAGCGAGGCGTCGGGTTTTCCGAAACGGATTCTGGTGATGGCGGCTACTGCTAGAAGAGCCGAGGCGGCGGCTAGGGTGGCGTTCACTACTACCAGCACGGAGCTGCCGGGTTCGGCGTGGGCGTAGAGGATGGCGCCGGCGCAATCGAGGCCGATCCAGCCTAGCCAGACTAGAAAACATCCTAAGAGCACTAGCACGGCGTTGTGGCCGGGGATGGCCATGGGCATCCGGTCAGACGTGTATTTGCCGCGGCGGGGGGCTAGGATCCAGGTGACTACTAGCGCTGTGATTCCGCCTACGGCTTGGATGGGGGCGGCGCCGCCGGCGTCGATGAAACCGAGTCGGGCTAGCCATCCGCTCCAAACCCAGTGGGCGAATAGCGGGTAGGTCCAGGCGGCGAGGACGGTGGTGGATAGGCAGGCGGCTCCTAAGCGCCAGCGGTCGGCGCCGCTGCCAAGGGGGATGATGGCGGCTAGGCCGGCGCTTAGCATTCCTAGAAGGGCGGCGAGCGAAGCAGGCGAGCCGTCGAGCGGGAGGCCGCGCAGGAAGAAGTGTCCGGCGGCGATCCAGTTCCAGGGTTTCGCGCGGATGATGAATTCGTAGGCGGGGCCGCCGGGGTAGCCTGCAAACGCGAACCCTATTACGAAGAAAACTACTGCTGCCAGGGCGAACACGCATAGCGAGCTCAGCATCATGTGGGCGGCGTTGCGGGAGCGGCCGAGTCCGGAGTTGATGATGGCTAGGCCGGCTCCGGCGAGGGGCACTAACAGGATGAACAGGAGGCACAGCAGGGAGAGTGCGGGCGTCACTCCGGTTCACCGTGGGGAATGCGGTAGGAACGGACCGCTAGCGCGAGGCCGAACAATTGAACGCAAAATCCGGCTAGCGCGAAGGCGGTTTGGGGGGCGGCTTCGAGCAGAGCGATCGCCGCCAGGACGATGATCCAACCCGCGAACAGCAAGAAGAATCCGACGATTCTCATGAAAATTACGAACCATTATAACAACGGGGCGTGCGAGGTTCGGTGTTAATATTTTGTCATTTTGCAACGGCTTAAAAGAACCATGGTGGTGCGTCCAGACCGCGTGAAAAAGCCTGTAAAAGCGCTATTGCGAGAGCTACATTGCACTTATCGTTTGGCCCCCGCCATGCATTATCACGGGCAGAAAGGCAGGACAGACCATGAAAACGAAATTGCTGGCGATGATGCTCTTGGCGGGAGGGTCGATGTTCGCACAAACTCGATTCTCGGTGGCGGTGGGCTTCAATCAAGCGCCTCCGGTTTACGCGTCTAACATTCCGCCTTGCCCGGGGCCGGGTTACAGCTGGGTGGACGGGTATTGGTCGCAGGATTATGGGCAGCCGGTTTGGATTGCGGGATACTGGAACGCTCCGGTATTCGGCACGGGCTTCGGATTTGAGCCGGGGTTCGATAGCCACTTCCGCGGCGGGGACCGGGATCGCGGGTTTGACCGCGGCCGGAATTTCAACGGCCGGGATCACGATCAGTCGCGCAATTTCAATCAAGGCCCGGCGCGCGGTTTTAACCGAGGCCCGCAAAGCGGGCGTTCCAATGGTCAGGACGACCATGGAAACGGCAACGGCTTCCGCGGCCGGTAACGAAATATTCGGTGGGTTGTAGAACTGAACCGGTCGCGCAGGCGGCCGGTTTTTTTGTGAGACTCGCGCGCTGGGTGCACAGCCCGATGTGGCTGGTCGTTCACCGGATTAGAGAAGCTGACAGGGGGGCTAAATCCGCTATTCGCAAAGATATCCGCACCGCTGCGGGCTGGTCCAGCATCCAAGGGATTAACAATCCATGGGCCGGTCCGATACTATAAAGTGATGCGTACTTTTTCGAATGTGTGCGCAGCCCCCCGTCCGTGTTACCCCCTGTTGGGAGCCCGATTGGGCGTTGCTGTAATTCTTTGCCTGGCTGCCGCGGGCTGCCAGAGGGGCGGCAGCACGGTCAGCGCCGCGGGGCCGCCGCCTGCGCCACTGGTGTCGGTGGTGGAGGTGAAGCCGGAAGACGTGGCGATTTACAGCGAATATACGGCTGAGACGTACGCCCGCGATATGGTGGAAGTTCGCGGGCGGGTGGACGGGTATATCGAACAGAGGTTGTTCCAGACGGGCGCGGACGTCAAGGCCGGGCAGGTGCTGTACACGCTCGACCGGCGTCCTTATCAGGCGGACGTGGCGAAGGCGCAGGGGGATCTGGAACAGAACCAAGCCAGTCATCAATTTGCTCAGCATCAAGTGGCGCTGCTGCAGGCGGAGGCGGATCTCAAACAGGCGCAGGCGAATCTGCTCAAGGCGCAGCAGGATGTGAACCGTCTGCAACCGCTGGTTAAGGAAGAGGCGGCGGCGCAGCAGGATCTGGACAACGCCATGGCGGCGTTGCAGGCGAATGAGGCGAACGTCAATTCGCGCAAGGCCAACGTCGAGCAGATGCGGCTTTCGACGCAGGCGCAAATCGACACTACTTCGGCTCAGGTGGACTCGACCAAAGCGCAGCTGGCTGCGGCGCAGCTAAATTTGGAATACGCGACGATTCGCGCGCCGATCAGCGGGCGGATCGGCGATAGTTTGATTCAAGTGGGCGGGCTGGTGACAAAGACTTCGGCTACGCCGCTGACCACGATTGTGCCCTTGGACCCGATCTGGCTGCGCTTTAAGGTGAGCGAAGCGGAATATCTGGGGATGCAGAAGACCGCCAACGAAGCTCGCGTGCTGCAGAGGCCGATTGAGCTGGTGCTGGCGGATGGGAGCGTGCATCCTTATCCGGGACGGTTTCAGAACACCGTGAATCAAGTGGACCCGAAGACGGGGACACTTGAATTGCAAGCCACCTTCCCGAATCCACAGCACACCATTTTGCCGGGGCAATTTGGGCGAGTGCGGCTGAAGACGAATGACCGGAAAGGCGTATTGTTGGTCCCGCAGAGGGCGCTGCTGGATCTGCAAGGGGCGCAGTCTGTGTACGCGGTGGATGCGAACAACAAAGTGTTGGCGCGTAACGTGGTGATTGGGGAGCGGCTGGGGGAGCGGGCGATCGTTTTGCAGGGCTTGAAGCCGGGGGATCGTGTGATCGTCGAGGGTGTGCAGAAGGTGCGGCCTGGGGTCACGGTGACGGCTGAGGCGTATCGGCCTGCGTCGGCGAAGAAGAAGTAGATATGGCTAAGTTCTTCATCGACCGTCCGGTGTTCGCGATCGTGATTGCGATTGTGATCGTGCTGCTGGGCGGCGTGAGCATTCCGAATTTGCCGGTGGCTTCCTATCCGCAGGTGGTGCCGCCGGTGGTGCAGATCGTGGCGAATTACCGCGGGGGCAATGCGCTGGATCTGGAGAAGACGGTGGCGCAGCCGATCGAGCAGCAGTTGATTGGCCTCGATGGGATGTTGTACTTCCTCTCGCGCAGTTCGAACAACGGGACGCTGACCATCGACGTCACTTACGAACTGGGCACGGATCCGGATCTGGCTACGGTGAAGACGCAGAACAAGGTGAGCCTGGCGCTGCCGCAACTGCCTCCGGAAGTGCAGCGGGTCGGGGTTACGGTGAAGAAAGTTTCGACGGCTCTGATCGCGGCGATTTCGCTGACATCACCGGACGGGCGCTACGATTCGCTGTTCCTGAATAATTACGCGGCGATCAATCTGGTGGATAAGATCGGCAGCATCACGGGCGTGGGCGATGCGCGGCTGGCGGCGCAGCAGACTTACGGCATGCGGGTGTGGGTGAATCCGGACAAGATGGCCAAGCTGAAGCTGACGGCCACCGATGTCGATAACGCGATTCAGGAACAGAACCGGCAGAATCCGGCGGGATCGATCGGGCAGCCGCCGGTGAATAATGGGTCGGACTTTCAGTATCCGGTGAATGCTACGGGGCGGCTGCTCGATCCGCAGCAGTTTGCGGATATCGTGGTGCGGGCGCTGCCGGACGGGTCCTTGTTGCGGCTGCGCGATATCGGACGGGTGGATCTGGGGGCAGAAGACTACACCACTTACAGCGCGGAGAATGGTGAGCCGGCGGCGGTGTTGATTGTGAACTTGAGCCCGGGGGCGAATGCCGTCGATGCGGAAGATCGCGTGAAGGCGTTTCTGGAGGAAGCGAAGAAGACTTTCCCGGCGGGGATTCAATACAAAATCGCTTACGATGCGACGCAGTTCGTGCGGGCGTCGATTAAAGACGTCGCCATGACGCTGTTTGAAGCGGTGGGGCTGGTGATCCTGGTGGTGTTTGTGTTCCTGCAGGACTGGCGCGCGACCTTGATTCCGCTGGTGACCGTGCCGGTTTCGATTTTGGGGGCGATGGCGCTATTCCCTGCCCTGGGATTCACCATCAATATGACCAGTATGTTCGGGCTGGTGCTGGCAATTGGCATTGTGGTGGACGACGCCATCGTCGTAGTGGAGGCCGTTCAGCTCAATATCGATCGCGGGATGATGCCGCGCGAGGCCACGATGCACGCGATGGCGGAGGTCTCGGGCCCGGTGGTCGCGATTGCTTGCATTCTGGGCGCGGTGTTTATTCCGGTGGCGTTTCTGGGTGGAATCGCGGGGCTGATTTACCGGCAGTTTGCGCTTACGATCGCGGCGTCCGTTTTGATATCGGCGTTCAGCGCGCTGTCGCTGAGTCCGGCGCTGTGCGCGATGATCCTGCGGCCGAAGCGGGAAGCGAGCTTGCAATCGCGGCTGTTCGCCTGGTTCAATCGCAGCTTCACTTGGACCACGCATCGTTATCTGGGGGGCGTGGGCTGGCTGCTGCGCAAACCTGTGTTGACGCTTACGGCTCTGGCTGCGTTCTTTGTGTGCGCGGGGGGATTGTTCCGTGCGCTGCCGTCGGGATTTTTGCCGGACGAGGATCAGGGCGTGGTGTTGTGCTCAATCCGCTTGCCGGATGGCGCGTCGGTGGAGCGGACCAAGCGAGTGACAGAGCAGGTGGACGCGATTTTCCGTTCCATCCCGGGCGTTACAGATGCTACGGTGCTGGGGGGAACGGACATCACTACCGGCACCGTCAATTCCAACGTCGCGACTATCTTCGCGACACTGGCGCCCTGGGAACAGCGGAAGAAGAAATCGGAGCAACTGGCGGGCATTATCGCGCAAGCCCGGGAAAAGTTTCGCGGAGTGAAAGACGGCGTGGTATTTGCCTTTGGCATGCCGCCGATTCAGGGGCTAAGCAACGCGGGCGGGTTTGAATTCATGCTGGAGGACCGCACGGGCGGCGATACGCAACAACTGTCGGACGCGGCGCAAGTGGTGCTGGATGCCGCCGGGCAGCGGCCGGAGCTCGCCAACATGAACAGCACGTTCCGCAACAACGTGCCGCAATACAAGGTGGATCTGGATACGGAAAAGGCGCAGACGCTGGGGATTCCGGTCACCGATGTGTATAACGCCCTGCAAACCTTTTTGGGTGGTTTGTACGTAAACGATTTCAATCGCTTCAGCCGGACTTGGCGGGTGACGCTCGAAGCCGAGCAGGAATATCGCGACAATCCCGACGACATCAGCCGCTTTTACGTGCGCACGGCGAATGGCGATATGGTGCCGTTGAGCACGCTGGTGAAGGTCCAGCGCATGACGGGGCCGGAGGTCATTTACCGCTACAACCGCTTCCGCACAGCCAAGATCGTGGGGCAGAATGCGATTGGCTATAGCTCGGGGCAGTCGGCTAAAGCCATGGATGAGATTGGGGAGCGCAATTTGCCTACCGGCTTCGCTTACGAATGGACGGGGACGGTCTTTCAGCAGAAGCTTTCCGAGGGGAAAGAGGGATACTTGTTCGGCTTCGCGGGGGTCATGGTGTTTCTGTTCCTGGCGGCGCTGTATGAAAGCTGGTCGATTCCATTCGCGGTGGTGCTGGCGGTGCCGCTGGGGTTGTTCGGGGCGCTGCTGGCGGTCTACTTGCGGGACTACGACTACGATATCTATACGCAGATCGGCATCGTCACGCTGATTGGACTGGCGGCGAAGAACGCGATTTTGATCGTGGAATATGCCCGGCTGCGGCGCGCCGAGGGGATGACGATTATGGACGCGGCGATTGAGGCGGCGCATCTGCGGCTGCGTCCGATTCTGATGACGTCCTTCGCGTTCATCCTGGGAGTGACGCCGCTGCTGGTGGCGGTGGGCGCGGGCGGGGCTTCGCGGCGGGCGCTGGGGACTACGGTGTTCGGCGGCATGATCGCGGCCACACTGCTGGCCATTTTCTTTGTGCCAGTGTTGTTTGTGGTGGTGGAGCGGATTGCACACCGCAGATCGGGACGGCCGCGCGTGCAGGAACCGACTCCGGTTACGGCGGGAGGCGACCATTGAAGCGGTGGTTGAGGTGTGCCTTCGCGGCGGTGCCGGCGCTGTTGCTGGCGGGTTGTGCGGTGGGTCCGAATTATTCGCGGCCTGCGGTGCCAGCGCCGACGCAATTTCGCGGGGACCAGGGGAACGTCGAGGCGAAGTCACTGGCCGATACCAAGTGGTTCGATCTATTTCACGATGACACTCTGAAGCGGCTGGTAGATACGGCTCTGCAACAGAATTTCGATTTGCAGATCGCCGCTGAACGAGTACTGGAAGCTCGTGCGCAGCTGGGCGTAATTCAGGCGGCACGACTTGCCGAATATCGATGCGACGGGAGGGTTCAATCTGAACCGTGGCTCGCGCATCGGGTCCTTCCCGCTGGCTCCTCCTCCGGGGGTCAGTTTAGACAGCAGTTACACGCAAGCGGGATTTTCGCTGGGCTGGGAGTTGGATGTGTGGGGACGGGTCCGGCGTTTGAACGAGGCGGCGCGGGCGCAATATCTGGCGAGCGAAGAAGGGCGGCGCGGCGTGGTGACCACGTTGATCGCCGACGTGAGTACGCAATATTTCCAGTTGCGGGAGTTGGATCTGGAGCTGGATATCGCAAAGCAGAATCGCAAGGTGGGCGAGGATAATCTTCGGCTGACTACCTTGCGGAAGAATCGCGGCGCGGCCACGGGGCTGGACGTTCATCAAGCGGAGCAGTTGCTGTACACAGCCACTGCTGAAATCGCGGCGTTGGAACGCGAAATCGCGCAAACGGAAAATGCGCTCAGCTTGCTGCTGGGACAGCATCCAGGAGATATTCCTCGCGGCAAGACGCTGGAGGAGTTGACGGCTCCTCCAGAGGTTCCGGCGGGGCTGCCTTCGGGATTGCTGGAGCGGCGTCCGGACATCCGCCAAGCCGAGCAAGAGTTGATCGCGGCGAACGCGCAGATCGGTGTCGCGAAGGCGCAGTATTTTCCGCAGATTACTTTGACTGGATTTCTGGGCGGGCAAAGCCGCGCGCTGGAAAGATTATTCACCGGCCCGGCGCGGCTGTGGAACGGCGTGACTCCTGACTTCGACCTACCGGTGTTCAATGCCGGGCGTGTCCGCGCCAACGTGCGGCTGACGGAAGCGCAGCAGCGGGAGGCGCTGGCGAACTACCGGAAGACGATTGAAACCTCGTTTCGAGAGGTATCGGATGCGCTCGTCGGTTATCGCAAGACCAGTGAGCAGCGCGCGCAGGAGGAGTTGCTGTTGAAGGCGCTGCGGGAAACTTCACGGCTTTCTACGCTGCGCTATCAGGGCGGGCTCGACAGCTATCTGCAAGTTCTCGACGCGGAGCGCAATCGCTTCTCGGGGGAACTGGCGCTGGCGCAATTGCGGGAGCAGGAAGTGCTCTCAGTGGTACAGCTTTATCGGGCGCTCGGCGGCGGCTGGCAGTAATTCTCGAGAGCGGACCGGCAGCCACAGCACCCAGAAGAGTGCCAGGCCGGCGGCGGCGCTTACAAATAGATACAGGGGCCACGCGCCCATTTTGATTGAGTGGCCCAGCCAAGCAAACGCGGCGGATCGCAATGGCTCCCAAGATGGAGCAGTGTAGCGCGCCAAAGAGAGTCATTCGACCTTCGACTTGGAGCAATACATTATAACTTTTGAAGCAGCGGTTTTCCACGCCAAATGGAGGGCTTCGCAGGTGTTATTCGGCAGTGAGTGCAGGAGTTGCCTGCATGAGACCATGGAATTGCAAGAGCGTCCACGAGGCCGACTCCTGCAATCCACACAAATTATACGGAGTTAAACACATGAATTTAAAGCGATTGATTTTCGGATTGGGAATCGTGGCGCTGGGTGTCGCGAGCGCTGCGAGCTACGAAGTCACCATCACTTCCCCCACTTGGGCAGGGGCCACGCAACTGAAGCCGGGAGTTTACAAACTGGCGTTGCAGGGCACGAACGCGATCTTTACCTCCGGCAAGACGGTGGTTGAAGCGCCCGTGAGCGTGGAGAAGAGCGACCGCAAGGTTCAATCGACGGAAGTGCAATCGGCGGACTCGAAAATCCGGGAAATTCGTCTGGGCGGCACCGATACTAAGCTCATCTTCAATTCCGCGTCGACGGGCGATACCAGCGCGGCGCACTAAACAGTCAGGGGCAGGGCGGAGCCTCATCCAGCCGCGCACAGCTTTTCGCGCAGTAGGCCGTTTGGCTGCTGCGCGAAAGAGCGGAGTGCGCTACGGTAGAAAGTTGTCTATCGAGAAACTGGGAGGCTTCTCATGAAACTACTATCTTTGCTGCTGGGCCTGGGTGCGGCGGCGTGTTTCGCGCAGGATTTGGCGATTACGAACACGCGCATTATCGTGGGCAACGGGACTGTGGTACCGTCCGGAACGATCATCGTGCGGGGCGGCAAGATCGTTTCCGCTAGCGCGGGCAAGGCTGACACGAAGGGCTTGAAGGTAATCGACGCCAAAGGCATGAGCGCGATGCCCGGCTTCATCGACGCGCACAAGCACGTCAATACCGGGCCCGACGAGAAAGCCCAGATGCAGTCGCTGCTCGAAGCTGGCTACACGACGGTGTTATCGGGCGGCGGTCCGGGGGATGGCAACCTTGCGCTGCGGGATCACATTGAGTCGGGAATGATCAATGGTCCGCGGATTATTCCTTCGGAGCGCATTAATTTGAGGGGCACTCCGGAGGAAGCTCGCGCGGCGATTCGGGCGATGGCGGCCAAGGGCATAAAGAATACTGGCGAAATCGCGCTGACGCCGGAGCCGGGACCGCCTCCGGCGGAGATCGAAGTGCTGAAAGCGGTGGTGGATGAAGCGGCCAAAGCGGGAGTGCAGGTGAATGTTCACTCGGTGAGCACGCCGGCTACGATGGCGGCCGTCGACGCCGGGGTGAGACGCTTCGTGCACGTTCCCAACAAAGACTTCACCAGCCACGAGGCTGCGGCGAAACTTGCGGCGACGAATTCGATCGTCCTGGGCACGATCGGCTTCGGTGCGCCCATCATCGACCGCGAATCCCCACCGCCCGCACCCGTGGTATTTCCAAAAGACGACTCGCCGCGATTCCGCGACGGCAAGGCGTGGCCGGAGGCTATCTCGGGCGCGAACCGGGATGCGAATGGCAAGGCCACGGGCACTGAGGAGGGCTTCACCATCATCAACTCCCGTACCATCTGGGATGCCAGCGGCGGGAAGGCGCTGGGGTATTGCACGGATCAAAACTACGCGGACATTGTGGTTCTGGAGCACGAGCTGAAGTCGTACAGCGTCATGTTCTCGATGCAGGATATTTTCCGGATCATGGGCCCGAACTCGGCGGAATACGTGCACATGGCGGATCAGATTGGGACGCTCGAGGCAGGCAAGCTGGCCGACATCATTCTGATCGACGGGAATCCGCTGGAGAACATTTATCCGATGCTGAAGACGAAAGTGGTGCTGAAGGGCGGCAAGGTCGTCGTCGACAAGCGCTAACGGTAGCTCGGACCCTGCACTAATCCTGCTCTTGCACTTCGAGTTTGCGGACGCGCAGGGTATCGACTTGCAGCTCGTCGATCCTCAATTTTTTGATCGACATGTTGCGGATGACCAGGCGGCCAATCGCCAAGGCTCCGATCGCAACGGCGCCGAACGCTAGCGCACCTACTGCCAAGGCGCCAATGGCGCCGCTTCCGGCGCTAAATTTTTCGACTCGCGTGAGTTCCACTGTGAGTGTCTCCTATAGATACCTTACGACAGGTGCTACGCTCTAGCCATGAACGAAGAAAACCTTGCAGACGTTGAGAAACTGAAGGCGCGAGTTCCTCAAGTGGAGCATGATGCGTTTGATTCGCGGCTGGAGGAGCTGCTGAACGATGCGAGCGCGGATGAGGACGACGTGGTCGCTATTCTCCGTCAGGAGTTCGGTTCCGAAGGTTAACTAGTGCCACGTGGAGTCATTCTATCCTGGTGTGGGTATCACTTTTGTCCGATTTAGAAGAGCTACTAACGCGTGTGCGTTCCACAGCGGAATTGCTGGAAGGGCTGGCGGAGGACCGCGCACCGTTGGAACAACTGCCAGCCGAGGACCGGGAGCGGCTGCAGCGGGCAGTGGCGCAGTTTTATAATCCTGATCCGGTTGCGCGGCGAAGGCGGCTGAAAGCTGCGGAGCGGGAGCGGGCGGCGGCGCAGGCGCAGCGGGTAGGCGCGGTGCTGCAGGAGACCGGAATACGGACGCTGCGGCGGAAGCCGGTGTTCACTACGCCCAATGTTTTTCCGCCGGCGGATTTCGAGCCGCGCAGCACTGAGGACGATTCACCGCACTGCTACGTCTGCAAACAGCACTACTCGGCGATTCATCATTTTTACGATCAGATGTGTCCGGAGTGTGCGGAGTTTAATTTCTTCAAGCGGACGGAACTGGCGGATTTGCGGGGACGGGTGGCGCTGCTGACGGGCGGGCGGGTCAAGATTGGCTATCAGGCAGGGCTGAAGCTGTTACGGGCGGGGGCGAGAGTGATCGTGACTACTCGCTTCCCGAACGATTCGGCGCGGCGTTATGCGGCCGAAGGGGATTTTGGGGAGTGGCGGGACCGGCTGGAAATTTTTGGGCTGGATATGCGGCATACGCCTAGCGTCGAGGCGCTGTGCGGGCGGTTGCTGGCGACTCTGCCACGGCTGGATTTCATCATTAATAACGCCTGCCAAACGGTGCGTCGGCCGCCGGATTTTTACTCGCACATGATGGACGGAGAGAGAGCGGCTCTGGAGCAGATGCCGGGGGACGTACGTAAGCTTCTCGGGCCGCCTGCGGCGGTGGCGATTCCGGCGGGGGTGACGCGGTCGGCTGAGTTATCGCAAGTGGCTTTGCAGGCTGAGGATTTACTGGGGCAGAAACATTTATTCCCTGAGGGGCGGCTGGATCAGGATCTGCAGCAAGTCGATTTGCGAGGACGAAATTCCTGGCGGCTGCTGCTGGCGGAGGTTTCGCTCGGTGGAAATGCTGGAGGTGCAGTTGATTAACGCGGTCGCTCCGTTCATCATCAACGCGCGTCTGAAGGCTCTGATGATGCGCACGCCGGAGCGGGATAAACATATCGTTAACGTTTCCGCGGTCGAAGGGCAGTTTTACCGGAACTGGAAGACTACGCGGCATCCGCACACCAACATGGCCAAGGCAGCGCTCAATATGATGACACGCACCTCGGCGACGGATTATCATGGCGATGGCATTCACATGAACAGCGTCGATACCGGATGGGTGACGGACGAAGATCCCGTCGAAATCGCGGCGCGGAAGACGGCTGAGCAGCGCTTTCATCCGCCGCTCGATATCGTGGACGGGGCGGCGCGTATACTCGATCCCATCATCAGTGGGTTCAATACCGGGGAACATGTGTGGGGACAATTCTTAAAAGACTACCGGCCGACGGACTGGTAGGGAGGAGAATCGCATGACGCGCAGGGTGGCGATTTTTGCAGGGTTTCTGGGCTTGGCGGCGGGGAACGCAGCGGCACAGACAGTAAAGGATGTTCGTTCTGTTTTGGAAGCCTCTCTCAAGGCGATGGGAGGCACGAATCTCAAGACGCTGCAATATTCGGCTAACGGCTGGTCGTCGCGAATCGGGCAGACGTATGGGCTGGCCGAGGACTGGCCGCATTACGAGGTTGCCGATTACACGCGCGCGATCGACTTCGACGCCAAGTGGTCGCGCGAGGATTATACGCGCAGGCAGGGCAAGTATCCGCTGCTGGGCAGGCCTCCGATGGCGGCGGAGCACGTGACGTCTATTGTCAGTGGCAATTATGCGTGGGACATGGAGGGCACGAAACCGCTGCCCCTTACGAGGCTGTATCTGGATGGCGTGACGTACGCGGACCTGCGGCAGTTGGAACTGGCGATTACGCCGCATGGATTTCTGAAAGCGGCGCTGGCGGCGAAGGATGCAACGGCTATTACGCTACCGATTGTGGGGGCGTCGGACGCGGGGCTTTCGCAGAATGGGCGTAAAGTGACGGTGGTATCGTTCACAATCGGCAAGTACCGAGTGAACGGGACGATCAACGACCAGAATCTGGTGGAGTTGACGGACACGTGGTTTCCCAATCCGGTTTACGGCGATATGGATTACGAGATGCGGTTTACGAAGTACAAGAATTTCGATGGTGTGCAGTTCCCCACGCTGCTGCATGTGCACCAAGGCGATCCGCGATTGAACCCGGCGCACAATTACTACGAGTACAACGTGACCGACGTGAAAGCCAACTTACCGGTGACCACGATGCCCGTGCCGGATGCGGTGCGCACGGCGGCGGCGGCGCCGGTGAGAGTCGAGAGTCAAAAACTGGCGGACGGGGTGTGGCTGCTGGGCGGGGGGACGCATAACAGTGTGCTGGTGGAGTTCAAGGATTTCGCGGCTGTGGTGGAGGCGCCGCAGAACGAGGCACGGTCGCTAGCTGTCATTGAGGAAGTGAACCGGTTGGTGGTCAACAAGCCGATTAAGTATGTGGTCAATACGCATCATCATTTCGACCATGCGGGCGGGCTGCGCACGTATCTTTCGCAGGGGACGACTGTGATTACGCATGAATCCAACAAGCAGTATTATCTGGACATCATGTTCTACCCGGCGCCTCGCGAATTGCAGCCGGACCGGATGGCTCTGTACAACCCTATGTACATGATCAGCCGGCGGCCGGCTCCGATTGAGACTGTTGCCAGCTTTGCCGGCGGTCCGGGGGGCGGCGCGGCGAAGTACGTGATCGCGGATGGCGAGCACATGATGGAGATTTTTCACGTGCAGGATATGGCTTATGAGCTGGAGGATCCGTCGTATGCGCAGGGCAATACCAGCGCGGATATGCTGATGGTTTATCTGCCGAAGGAAAAGATCTTGATCAATGCGGATCTGTACTCGCCGCCGGCACAGGGCGCGCCGGCGCCCGCGCCCACTGCTGCAATGCGGACGCTGTATCAAAATATGCGGAAGCAGAAGCTGGACGTGACGCGGCACGTGCCTCTTCACGGGCGCGTGGGTACTAACGAGGAGTTTCTAAAAATCGTGGGTAATTAGTTGCGGCCCGTGGGGCCAACACCCATGATCTCAATGGTGGCGCCTTCGGGGCCGGTGCCGTCGTAGTGCATCTGGTTGGCGATGTCGCGGACAACGCTGCCGGGGCCTAGGGAAACCGTGTGCTCTTTGTCGAACTTGGCTCCAGTACCGATTTTGAAGGTGCCCGAGATAACAGTGATGAAGCGTTCATTGGAGTGGGAGTGGGGCTGGCTCCAATCGTCAGGGCCGCGCTTCAGGAGTTGGATGTACATGCCGGGCTTGGCGGGATCGCCGAAGATGGCGGCAGTTTGACTGGCGCTGTTGGGGCGGGATTTCCATTCGAAGTCCTGCGGCATTTTGAAATCCCGCATGGTGCGATCGATGGGGACGTTTTCGGCGCCGTGGGCTGCTAACAGGATTCCGAAAGCCGGGGCGAGCCAGCGAAGAGCGAATTTACTCAGTTTGGACGTTGTCACTCGAGTCTCCTTTTGCTTCCTGGTCCAGCACCAAGTATCTTACTGCTTTTGGATGCGAATGCGACGAGTGGGAGAAAATGGATTTAGTGAGAACTCCGCTGTTATATCTGAGGGCACGGCTGCAGGAACGGGAGGATCAGGTCTTTCTCGTGCTGGCGCTGGTGATTGGCGCTTTGACGGGTCTCACGGTGGTGGCGTTCATCCTGTTGACGGAACGGGCCGGGTTGCGGCTGTATCCGGCGGGAGGCGCCCCATGGCGACGCCTGGTGTTTCCGGTGGGGGGATCGCTCGGCATCGGCTACTTGCTATCCCGTTATTTCCCGGATGCCCGCGGCAGCGGAGTACCGCAAACCAAGGCGGCGCTGTTTGCGCGGGGCGGCCGCATCACGATGCGGACCGTGGTGGGGAAGTTTTTTTGCACTTCGGCAACTTTGGCTAGCGGAATCCCGCTGGGGCGCGAGGGGCCTTCGGTGCAAGTGGGCGCGGGTATCGCTTCGGTGCTCGGACGGCGGCTGGGGCTGCGTCCCGAACGAGTGCAGGAGTTGTTGCCCGTGGGGGCGGCGGCGGCCGTTGCGGCGGCGTTTAATACTCCGCTAGCGGCGGTGCTGTTTTCGCTGGAGGAAATTGTAGGAGACCTGCACGCGCCGGTGCTGGGCTCGGTGGTGTTGGCTTCGGCGACTGCGTGGATGGTGCTGCGGCTACTGCTGGGCAACAATCCGCTGTTCAAAGTTCCGCAATATCAACTGGTTCATCCCTTGGAGTTTGCCATCTACGCCGTGTTGGGCGTGGCTGGGGGGCTGGTTTCCGTGGTGTTCACGAAATTGCTAGTGGGGATTCGTGAGCGCTTTCTACGGTTTCCCAAGAACACGGTTTGGCTTCAACCGGTGGCGGGCGGTTTGTTGGTGGGAGTGATGGGGTGGTTCGTGCCGCAGGTGCTGGGCGTGGGCTATGGATACGTCGGCGATGTTTTGAACGGAAACATGGCGCTGAAGCTGATGCTGCTGTTGCTGGTGCTGAAGCTACTGGCTGTGACCACCAGTTATTCATCGGGAAATGCGGGCGGTATTTTCGGCCCGTCCTTATTTATCGGCGCCATGTTGGGCGGCGTGGTCGGCACGGTGGCACATGGTTTGATGCCCGCCTACACGGCTTCGGCGGGCGCTTATGCGCTAGTCGGCATGGGCGCGGTCTTCGCGGGGGTAGTGCGCGCTCCAATGACGTCGGTACTGATGATCTTCGAGATGACGCAGGACTACGCGGTGATCGTCCCGCTGATGATTGCCAACCTGGTGAGCCTTTTCATTTCTTCACGGCTGCAGCGGCAGCCCATCTACGAGGCGCTGGCAGTGCAAGATGGCATCCATCTACCTAAAGCGGAACCGCGCCGGCGGCAGCGTAACCGGCAGGTAGCACGGATCATGCGCGCTGCCACCGAATTGCTACCCAGCGAGCTTACAGCCGGGGACGCTTTGGAGCAAGTTCGTTCGAGTGAGTTCCGGACGTGTCTGGTGACCGACAAGCTAGGACTGATTGGTGTGGTAAACCTAGCGGCGCTCGCGGAGGGATCGGACCGGCAAAAGTTGGGTGAATTGGTAGATGGTGAGATTTTCCCTCACGTCCATTCCGATCAAAGTCTGGATGTGGCGCTGGAGCGCATGGGCGCGAACCAACTTGAACTTCTGCCGGTGGTGAGCCGCGCCGATGTGCACAAGTTGGAAGGCATCGTAACCTTGCGCGATGTCTTGGATTCTTACGGGATCGGCTCGCGCGAGCAGGCTGCCCGTTAGTTGTCGACGGCGGTGACGGGCTGAGCGACCCGGGGATCAAAGTGCTTATGGGTACCTGCCTTCTTGGGTGTGCCGCGACCTCGTTTGGGCCGCACCGCCAATTTGGCTTCTTCCGCGAGCGCTAGCAGCCGTGTGGCGTACAGATAAACGCGGCGGCCGGCATCCGTGAGGGCAATGGTGCGCGCAAAACGGAAACGGTTGAACAGGCGGACGCCGAGTTCACGCTCCAAACCTTTAATGTGGTGCGTCACGCTGGATTGAGAATAGTCGAGCTCATCCGCCGCACGACTAAAGCTCATGGTGGCCACCACCGCCATAAACGTTTTGAGGTGTTGCAAGTCAAGCATAGTGCGATCAACTCCAAGACGATTTGCGTTCAAAAACCATTTTTAGCAAGGGTGGCGTGATGAAGGTTGTGAGCATAATCATCAGCACCAATGCGGAAAAAGTTGTCGGCGATAGAATCGGTTTTCCGGCCAGCATCAGCGTCGCGCCCATGCCCGCGAAGATCAAGCCGACTTCTCCCCGTGGAATCATGCCGACGCCGATGGCTAAGCGGTCCAGGCCGCGTTCGAGAACGCCCAGGCCGCAGACTTGTTTGCCGACAATCGCGACCAAGGTGATCAGGGCCGCGAAGCCCAGCACCGCAGGCGACGCGAAACTTTTCAGATCGACGCGGAAGCCCATCATCAGGAAGAACACCGGCACGATCAGGGTGGTGATGGGAAACAGCAATTCTTCCACTTTGCGCTCGCCGCGCTCGCGGAACGGATGGTAGTGGACCTCTTCGAGCACGATGCCCGCGGCGAAAGCTCCCACAATGGGAGCGAGGCCGACGTAGCCAGAAATCGCCGAGACGATAAAGCAGAAACACAGACACAAGCCCAGCAGCACGCCCGGCACCTGCAGCTTGGCCGCATGCACGAATATGCGCTGCGACCAGAAGCGCCCCACGATGACGGCGAGAACCAGGAACACTGAGGCTTTGAGGACAATCCATAATACGGCTCCGAGACTAACACCGCCGCCGCTCCCGAACTCGCCGTGGCTGCCGTTACCAAGCCACTCACTACGGCCAATACGACCAATCCGATGACATCGTCGGCAACGGCCGCGCCGAGGATGATGCGGGCTTCCTTGGTGTTGGCTTTCCCCAAATCCTTCAGGACGCGCGCGGTGATGCCGACGCTGGTGGCGGTGAGCGTGCCACCGACAAACAAATGGGTGAGCCAACTGGCGTCCGGAAGCAATTGAGACGATACGATGTAGCCCAGAATCATGGGCGCAATGACTCCCAATGTCGCTACGACTAGAGAGGACCATCCCACCGCCAGCAACTGGAACAGGTCCGATTCGACACCTACTTCAAACAGCAGCAAGATGGCGCCGATCTCCGCCACCACCCGCAGCATGGAACTGTCGCGGAGCGGTTCCAGAGCCGTGATTCCGAACAGGCTGAGATTGCCCAGCAAAACACCCATTAACAGTTCCCCTAGAACGGGAGGCTGCCCTAGACGTCCGAGAACCTCCCCTCCAAGCTTGGCGGCGACGATGATCAGCGACAGGACCAAAATCGCCTGACGCACCAGTTCGCCGATATCTACCGGTTGCGTCAGATGGCCGTTTCTCCCCGTTCGCCATTGCGAATGCGCACGATTTCGTCGATGGGGGAGACGAAGATTTTGCCGTCCCCAATCTTTCCGGAGCGGGCCGCGGCGGTGAGTGTTTCAAGGACCAGATTTACGTTGGCGCTCGGCACCACCAGTTCCACCTTTACCTTGGGAAGCAGGTCAACCTTGTACTCGGCGCCGCGGTAAACCTCGGTGTGGCCCTTCTGGCGGCCGTGGCCGCGGACTTCGGAGATGGTCATCCCGCTGATGCCGATGCCGATTAAGGCGTCCTTCACTTCGTCCAGCTTGTGGGGCTGGATGATGGCTTCAATTTTTTTCATATGCTTTCGCTCCCCGTTTCTTGAAGACGTACCAAGCCGCACATAAAGCGATTCCCAGGAGCACCGTGAACAGAGGCGCTCCCGCTTTGAGCATGAGGGCCCCGCCCAACAGGCAGGCTCCGCATAAATATTTCAGCTTCATTTGGTCACCACCATGGCTATGCTGAAGACTACCACCATCGCGACTAGCGCGATGGCAGGAATTTTCAGGGATTTGGTCCACGCAGGCTTTTGCGTACCTTCGCGGATCAGTCTGCGGATTTCCTGAAGTTGCTTGCGGGCCAGCGACAATTCCCAACCGTTGCCAGCCAGATCGACAGCTTTGAGCGTTTCCTCTTCGGCCCTGGGCAGTGCGCGCAGGCGATAGAAGAGTTCGGACAACTTGAGTTGAGCGAGGAAGTGCGTCTGGTCCAAGTTCACGGCAGCTTCGAGGGCGTCCATGCTCTTGTAGACTTCGTAATTCATGGCGTAGGCCATGCCCAGGCAGGTCCGCAGATCGGACGACCGGGGATTTTCCTCGCAAGCTTTTTCGAGAGCGTTAATGTGGACGGCCAGCTCTTGCTTGGAGACCGTCTGCGGATCGCGCCACGGTATGGGCAGAATCCGCACCGGCGCGGCGCTCTGCGGTATTTGCAGAGCGGCCGGCCGGATCACTTGCAGTGCGGTTGCCATTGGATCAGGCTCCTACCGACTGAGTCTTTACTTCGAACTCGGGGTAGCACAGAGCGCCCATTTCGGGCAGGTCCAAGCCACCGAGTTCCGCTTCGGCGCTGACGCGCTGGCCGACTACCATATCGATGATCCAGTTCACCACGAAGCTGAAAGTGAATACGAAGCCGATAAGGGTCGCGACGCCGATCAACTGCGCCACCAACTGGCCGGGATCGCCGTAGAACAGGCCTTTTACCGAGCCGTCCACGCCGTTCCAGGAGCCGCCGTAGTTGCTCTTGCCGTCGGCGAACAAGCCCACCGAGATGACGCCCCAGAGGCCGTTGGTCCCGTGCACCGAGATGGCGCCCACTGGATCGTCCACTTTCATGACCTTCTCGACGAACTCGACCGAGAGGCACACCAGTACGCCGGCGATCAAGCCGATGATGACGGCGCCGACCGGGTTCACGAAGCCGCTAGGGGCGGTGATCGCCACCAGTCCAGCCAAGAGACCGTTGCCGGTCATGGAGGCGTCCGGCTTACCGTAGCGCAGCCACATATACAGCATGGCTCCGAAACTGCCGGCCATGCCCGCGAGCATGGTGTCGACCGCGATGCTGCCGATGCGGAGAGCGCCGTTGCCGGAAGCGCCCAGAGTGGAACCGGGGTTGAATCCGAACCATCCGAAGGCCAGGATGAAGCAGCCCAGAAGCACGACGAGAAGATCGTGACCGGGGATCGCCAGCGGCTTGCCGTCGCGCGTGAACTTGCCGATGCGCGGTCCGATAAGGATTCCCATGGCGAGCGCGGTGACTCCGCCGACGGCGTGCACAACTCCCGATCCCGCAAAGTCAGCATAGCCGTGACCCAGGCCGAAACTTGACCCGAGCGTAGCCAACCAACCGCCGCCCCAAGCCCAATTCGCGAACAGCGGATAGGTAAATCCGCCCATGATGAAGGAAGACACGATGAACGCGGCATACTTCCACCGCTCCGCCGCAGTGCCGGTCACGATGGTCAGCGCGGTGTCCATGAACACCATCTGGAACAGGAACAGCACCATGACAAAGACATCGTAAGAGCCCGCGTGCATCA
Organism: Bryobacterales bacterium; assembly: GCA_963760575.1. Taxonomy (GTDB): domain Bacteria; phylum Acidobacteriota; class Terriglobia; order Bryobacterales; family Bryobacteraceae; genus Palsa-187. The sequence continues at coordinate 112,711 of CAVXEM010000038.1, read as the reverse complement.
GGAAGTAACCACCCTGACCCCACATACCGAAAGGCTTGCCGAACAGGGTCACGACGTATTCGTGACTGAGCACCGGCGAGCCGCCTAGGTTGGCTACCGCCCCCACGCCGCCCATTTGTATGGCGAAGCCGATCAGCCAGTAGGCCAGCATGCCAACGCCGTACACCATGAAGTTCATCATCATGGTATGGTTCGCATTCTTCACGCGGCACAAGCCCGTCTCGACGATGGCGAAGCCGGCCTGCATGAACATAACCAGAAAGCCCGTTACCAAGGTCCAGACAAAATTGACGGCGATTTTGTTCTGGCCGATCTGGTTGGCGAGATCGCCGACTGTCAGCCCTTTCGCCTTGGGAGTCTTATCGGTGACGGGATCGGCGATGGTAACGTCATTCACCGTGCCTGTGAGGCCGCCGTCGGGATCGCCATTGGCGCGGGCTTTGGCGTCGGGACCCGACAGACCTTTAATATCGGCATCCGTGATCATCGCCGGCGCGGCAGCAGGTGCGGCGGCTGGCGGGGCTGCGGGCGGAGGAGCCGCCGGTGTTTGCGCGAACACTAGGGTCGCAAGAGTCAACAGCAATGCAAATAACATAAGTGTTTTTTTCATTGGTTACTTTCTCCAGATGGCATTCTTCATGTAGGCGGGATTCAGCACGCCGATAATCCCAATCAGGCTCACGGCCAGGCCCACCAGCACGATGACCAGCCGCCCGTTCACGCTCGCTGTCAAGCTCAGGCTGAAAACGCTGATGAGAAAGCCCAAAAACGTCACGATGATTCCAGCAATAGCCATTTCTTTTTGTCTCCTCAGTTGAAGTCCCCGCAGTGGCTGCGGAGCTTAGTTTTTGTGCTCCCAGGGCTTGCACTTCAGAAAAGCTGCGCATGATGCGCCGGTAGCGACGAGCGCGCCCACGCCGGCGATGAATCCACCACCGGCGAGTGCACCGGCGAGTAATACACCCGCGATTAATAACAACGTGACTCCAACTGCTTGTGTGGGATTGGCTCCCATGGGCACACCTCCAGAGAGATTTTGATGAACGCATGTGCGCCTTGTGAAAGGCTTTGCCGCTGGCGGGACGTGGCGAGCAGCGCGACGGGGGTGTTGCTAGAAAAACTACTCTAAGGCGTGGCGAGCGGGGTGTCCAATCAATTATTTCAATTGCCAGAGACGCATTTTTGTATATCTGATTGATAGTTTGCCGATACCCGTCGAAAGATACATTTCACGAGATACAAGAGCAGTCTTACGATTAGCTTTAAGGCTGGGGCGAGCAGTGGATTTGGCACTCAAGATATCCTGATCTTTTCTGCTGGGCGCATTCGATGAAGAGAATGACTTTCACAGATCTACGATTGGACTGGCTCATGGAGCGTGGCGCCAAGCTCAGCCAGCCGTCGATTCTGCTGTTGTCGGCCGTGTTGCTGGCGGTCGCGGCGATTGCAGATTGGTTGGTGGGTCACATCTCGCTGGGCGTTCTGTATATCCTGCCCATGATGTTGGCGGCCCTGGTATTGGAGCCTCTGGAATTGGCTGCTCTCGCGCTTTTTAGTGCATTTCTACGCTCGCGTTTCGATTATCCAGGCTCGGATATTGAAATCGCGTTGCGCTTCGCATTCGCGTCGGTGTCTTATTTCACGTGCGGTTTATTTGTGGCAGCCCTGGCATCAAACCGCAAGTTGGTCAAGGAGCATCTGGGTAAGATTCAGCGGGAACAGGCCTTGCGCAAGGAGGCGGAGGATCAACTGCGGCTGTTGGTGGCGAGCAGCCCGGCGGCGATTCTCACACTGGACGAGCACGGCACCGTTCTCGCGGCGAACAAAGCGGCGGACGGTCTATTCGCAATTCCCGACCAACAATCGATCGAGGGCCGCGACATCGAAAAATATCTACCCGTGCTCTCCGATGCGTTGGATCTTAAGAATGTCCCGGAAGGCTTTCGCACGGCGGCGCAATGCACAGGGTATCGCTCCAATGGGGAGATCTTCCAGGCGCACACGTGGTTCTCGTCCTATCATGCGCCGGAGGGCACGCGGCTGGCGGCGATCGTCGTCGATTCGTCGGAGGAAATGCGCGATCGGGAAGAACAAAACCTGCGGCAGTTGGTGAAGTCGAATCGAATTATGGCTTCGGTGGTTTCCCATGAACTGCGGAATCTTTGCGGCGCCATCTCTTTGCTGTGTTCTCATTTGAACGAAAAGCACGCTCTCGCCGGCGACGAAGACTTCCTGGGGATCATCAGTCTGGTAAAGGGTCTCGAAAAAGTTGCCTTACTCGAACTGCATTCGCAAGAGGGCGGCCGGGGGGATGTGGAACATGTTGCTTTACGGCCAGTTCTGGATCAGCTGCGCATCGTGATCGAATCGGAATGGAAGGAAATCGGCGGAGTGGTGCGGTGGCTTCTTCCGGAAACCAATCCGCTGGTGGTGGCCGATCCGCCGGGATTACTACAAGTGTTTCTCAATCTGGCTAACAATAGTCACCGTGCGGTGCAGAAAGCTGCGCGCCGGGAACTGGAGATCGCCGTCGTGGTGGAAGCAGAGAGCGTGGAGATTCAGTTTCAAGATTCGGGTCCGGGAATCGAGTCGCCCGACCGGCTGTTTCAGCCGTTCCAGGCTGGCGCGGACGGAACCGGACTGGGGCTGTTTCTCTCGCGGGCGGTTGTGCGAAGCTACGGAGGAGATTTGCGATTTGAACCGAACCTGAGCCGCTCTTGCTTCGTGGTCAAGTTGCAGAAAGTTTGAATGGAGCCGCGATTGGATTCAACGATTGCGCCGGCGATTCGCCTGCTTCTCCTGGACGATCACGCCATGTTCCGGCAGGGACTGGCACGGGTCCTGGAGAAAGAGCCGGGCTTCACAGTGGTGGGCCAATGCGCATCTGGGGCCGCGGCGATTAAGGAACTTCCCGGCAGCGGCGCCACTATGATTCTGCTGGATGTCGACTTGGGCGCCGAGCGGGCCATTGATTTTATCGGGGAGGTTCGAAAACAGGGCTTCAAAGGTCAAATTCTGGTAGTGACCGCGGGCGTTAGCGATCAAGTGGCCGTTCAGTTGATCCAGGCGGGAGTCGCGGGCATCTTGCATAAGCACCACTCGGCGGAAGATCTATGCGCGGCGATCCGGCAAGTGGTCGCGGGCGAAGTTTACCTGGAGAAGCCCTATATGGCTTCGCTTTTCCGGACCGTCGATAAGACCAGAACTCCAAGCCGGGCCAAGCTTACGGAAAGGGACAAAGTAGTTCTCCGTTTTATCTTTCAAGGGTTGACCAACCGCGAGATCAGCATTCGCCTGCAGATTTCAGAAAGCGGCGCGAAGTCGGCGCTGCGGCAGTTGTTCGACAAGCTGGGAGTCCGCACGCGCGCCCAACTGGTGAAGGTCGCATTGGAGCAATACCGCGATCAATTGTGAGTGGGCGCGGCCTGGTATACGATCCTGCCTCCCACCATGGTCATGACCGGTTTGATGTTCCTGATCTCGTCGGCCGGGATGGTGAGGTAATCGCGGTCGAGCACCAACAGGTCCGCCAGTTTGCCCGGCTGAATCGCGCCCAGGTTGCTTTCCTGGAACACCAGGTACGCATTCTTGCGGGTGTGGGCGATCAAGGCGTCTTCGCGTCCAATGGTCTGTCGAATGACTTTGGAGCCGCCCGCCATCTTGCCGGTGACAGCAAAATATAACGTTGTGAAGGGCAGGGTTTGATTGGCTGCGGTGCCATCGGTTCCGAAGCCCCATTCGATACCGCTGTTTTGGATGGTGCGCAGGGGCGGCATATCGTACGCGGCGTCTCCGAACCCTTCCTGCATGATGCCTCCGTTGATGACGGCCCAGGGATGCACGGCGGCGTACATTCCCAACTTCTTCATGCGTTCTAGTTGCGACGCGTCGATCTGGTTCACGTGGGCCAGGGTCCAGCGGAGGTTCTTGATGGGATGTTCCTGGTTGATGGCCTCGATTTGGTCTAGGAAAGCGTCGATGGTGTTGTGCAGTTCGGCATGCACGTGCAGGGGAAGGCCGGCCTTGGCAATCTCCATCGCGATGCGGCGCCATTGCTGGAGTTGATCGGGTCTGGGGTCGGACTTGAGCGCGAACATCGGGTCATGCAGGGGCTGGTAAACGCTTTCCCCAAAGAAGATGCTGTCGATGTAGCTATCGCCCTGAAACAGCTTCATGCGGGCGATTTGTTCTAAGGACCGGTCCACTTGATCCGGAGCGCCGGCGGCGGCGCCGTCGATACAAAAGATGCGGACATTGAGCTGTCCCTGCGCTCTCCATCTTTGAAAAATCTCCAGCACATCGCTGTTGCAACCGGGAACGCCGATGGAGGTGAGGCCTGCGCGGTTCATGTCGTTCACCAGGGCGCGGCTGCTGGCCTCTAGCTGGCCGGGCGCTACTTTGGGAAGTCTCGCGGCAACCGGGCGAGTGGCGGCGATGTCGCCTTGGATCACGCCGGTGGGATTTCCGTGGGCGTCGCGCTGGATGGAACCTTTGACGAAGTCGGGAGGGTCGGGCGCGTTGGCTTGAATCCCAAAGGCCTGCAGGGCACGGCTGTTTAGAAAAACTTGATAGTAGGATTCTTGCAGCGCGACGGGATTGCCGGGGGCGATCTGGTCTAGTTCTTCGCGCGTGAAGGATTTGGGATTGTCTGCGAATTGTTGGTGGGTCCAGCCACCGATGTTATAGACCCATTCGCCGGGGCCCGCGGTTTTCGCGCGGGCGCGCAACATCTCGATGGCTTGTTTTCGCGATTCTACGCCGTCGAAGCGGAGTTCGCGGGTCCACGTGGTCGCGGCGCGCAGGAGATGCATGTGGTTATCGATCAGGCCGGGGATGACGGCTTTCCCTAAAAGGTCGATGGTGCGGGTGTTCGGGCCTGCCAGGCGCGCGATCTCCTGGTTGGTGCCTACTGCGACGATACGCTCGCCTCTAATCGCTACCGCCTGGGCAATGGTGAAGCGTTCGTCGACGGTGATGATCTTGCCGTTGGAGAGAACGAGGTCGGGTGGTGGCTGCTGCGCGCGCAGGATCGCGGCGAACAGCCAGATTATGCAGGCGAGCGCGGCGCATTCTATGTGGGCCGATGGGCGCGGAGGAAGGAATGGATTTGGCGCACGGCGAGGGGGATGCGCTCTTTCGGCTCTTTCCAAGGGTAGATGCTCACTTCGGCTTTGGGGGCTAGCATGGCGGCTTCCATGGCGACGGCGTAGGGGTGCGCGGGGATGTCATCGGGCAGGATCAGATACGGGGGTCTGGCAATTGCGCACGAAATCGCGGGTGACGGTGAAGACGAAGTCGGGATTGGTGCGGTACATTTTGGTGAGGAATTTGTCGACCATCTCCATGGTGACTTCGGGGCGGCGCTTGACCAATTCCGGACCCCAGCCTTTGCTATTGGTTTCGTAGAACAGATCGCGCATTTCCGGACGCGAACCGCTGGGCTGGGCGAGTACGGCGGCGACGATGCGGTCGGGCGCGCGCCGCAGGAGGTTCCAGATGAAAGGGCCGCCCACGCAGAAGCCCATCACCATGAATTTCTGGATACCCAGGTGATCCATCAGGCCGAGGTGGTCGTCGGCGTAGGAATCCCAGGGCCGGTCGATTTCGAGCGGGCCGGAGGACTGGCCGCCGGTGGCATTGCGCAGGTCCGAGGTGATGCAGCGGTACTCAGCTTTGAATTCCTCCATGGCGTTAAAGGGCGCGCCGTTGGTGAAGAAGGAGATGGTGGAGTTCAATCCTCCGCCGGGGATGAGCAGCAATGGGAAGCCGGAACCCGCTTCCTCAAAGTGGATGCGAACGGGGCCTTTTTCGTAGATGGGCATGGTGGTCCTCCTTCCCTTTATTATGGATAACCTGCAGCCGGGGTGTGCCATGCTTCCATTCGGGAAGCTCGGCGAATCCTTTGCTATTCGGCATTTTCACTTTCGGAAGGCTTTGGGCGTCGAGCACTTCGTCGGCCTGAATCACGTCATTCTTGTAGAGCAGAAAAGCGGTGATGGCGTATACTTCGTCGGGCTTGAGAGTTCCCTCTCTGATTGAGAGGCATGCCGCGGCGGATGTAATCCCAAATCGTGACTGCGTAGGGCGAGCGAAGGGCCATGATTCCCGTATCGGGCACCATGTGCATGCCTTCCATGCCGGGCGGAGGAGGCTGGCCAGGTTTGGCGGGCGGTCCCCCTTTGACTAAGGCGGGAGCGCGGGCACCTATGCCGTCTGCTCCATGGCATCCCGCGCAGCCCTTCAGTTTGAAGAGCTGTTCGCCTTCCTTGGCGGTACCGCGGCCCGGAGGGAGTTCCTTGCCGGTGGGGCTGATCGAAATATCCCAGGCGCTGATTTCTTCGGCGCTGGGCGTCCGTCCTAAGCCGAAGGTGGGGGACTGCGCCAAAGCAACGACGCCACAGAGTCCCAAAATTATTCCTAGGGGGAGACGTTTATGCGAGGCCATTGTGAACGCTCCCGTCACTGGCGATGCGCCAGGATTGAATGGTGTTGTCGGCGCCAGGGACACGGAAATTTTCGTCGAGGGGCTTGTTGAAGAATTTGGCGGACTGGGCTCGGGTGGGCTGGACTGTGCCGAGTTCGTCGGTGCAGCGCGATTGCAGATCGCACGCGCTTCCGTCCCATTTCCAGTGGAGGCCGAAGCGGGTGTGCGCCATTGGATACGGGGGCGTCCGCAGCTCGGCGTCTTTCCAGCTCTTGCCGCCGTCGGTGGAGATTTCCACCTTGCGAATTGCGCCTCCGCCGGACCACGCCAAACCGCTGATCTCATAGAATCCGGGGCCGGACAGCTTTTGTCCTCCGGACGGATAGGTGATTACCGATTTCGGACCGATTTGATTGCCTAGCGCGCTGACTTTGGGGTCGGGGTTAATGTGGCCGTAATCGTTATAGGTCATGTAGTAGCGGTCCACTACTTTGATGCGCCGGAGATACTTGGTCTGGTAAATTCCCTCGAAGCCGGGAACGATCAGACGCAGCGGGAAACCTTGTTGAGGGCGCACAGCCTCACCATTCTGGCCGTAACACACCAGACAATCGTCCATGGCCTTCGCGAGCGGAATGCTGGACGCTCCTTTGATTTCCTCGGCGCCTTCGGCGACGATCCAGGACGCACCGGCTTGCACGCCGGCTTCTTTGAGCAACACGGAGAGGAGCACGCCGGTCCATTCACTGCAACTGGTCATGCCGTGCGTTTCCTGCACGGTCTTATGGGTGGGTTTGGAGCGGTTGCCGATGCACTCGAGAAAATGCACGCGAGTTACGTAGGGGAGGCGCTTCAACTCATCCATCGTGAATACCAGTGGGCGGTCCACCATGCCGTGGATCATTAGCCGATGTTCTTTAGGATCGATTTCCGGAACAAAAGAGCCGCGGTGCGTGGCTACGTAGTGGAGAGACGATGGGGTGATGCTGCCTACTGAATCCTGTAGAGGTGTCAATACGTGAAACATGAGCCCGAAGGCGTCGGGCGAATCTCTTTCGGCCACGGGCGCGCGCAAAGAAGTGACGAAACGGGAGCGCTCGCCATAGGCAATGATTTCCTTATTCGTCCCTTTTTCGTGCCATTTAGACTCCGGCGCCTGCCCTTTTGCGGACTGTGCGGCTCCCGAGGCCAAGCCGGCCACTGCGGCGCTACCTTTTAGGAATCCCCTTCGATTAGCTTTTTTCGAAGCGAGTTTTTTAAAATCCATGGGTCCTCTCCTTCGCGGATGAAGTTCCGATGGATGAAAGTATATACCCATCGGCTTCGCCAGTGGGCGCAGACGAACTAATTGTGCTGGACGGGCCTGGAGCTGCAAACTAGGAGTACGTGATCCAACCGACCTACGCCGCTGCCCGATTGGCGGCCAATCGCATTCATCGTCTATTAGCAGCCGCAGGATATCCTGCAACACAACCCGATCCCGCGGCTCTAGCCGTGATGATCGATGCCGCATTCTGGACCAGCTTGCGCCGGGAGGAAGGCTACATTCCGCGCATTTCTTTTGCGTTCGTTGCGCCGGGGCAAGTGGACGATGCGCTCACCTTCGCCAATGCGCTTTCGCTGGAGCCCAAGGATCTCACCAAGCTCGCCGCAGCCGTGGAGAGGGCTGGTCTTCATCTGGGCGTTTGGCCGCAGGGGGATGAACTGCGCGTTTGGGGCATCACCCGCAACCTTCCGGCATTTTGTCTGGTTCTGGAAGTTGTGCTTCCTGGCTTGCTGGTGGTGAAACGGAGCCCTTCCGAGGAATCCGGCAAATTCATCAATATCGCGGTGCTGCAGGGGGACGAGATCAAAATTATCGATCCTCATGCCGCGATCAGTCCGGCGTATCCCACTCTGCTTTCGTCACTGCTGCGCTTGGAATCTCAGTTCGCGACAGGATCGGAGGTGAACGTTCTATTGCAGCTTGCCGTATCCATCCGAACACACGGGCGTGGCGGGCTGTTGCTGGTGGTACCGCCGGGTTCGGATGCGTGGACCGAATCCATCCTGCAACCGGTAACGTACTCAGTTGCACCGGTGTTCTCGCGGCTGGCTGATCTGATGCGAAAAGATACCGGGGGCAAGCCCAGCCGCCGGTGGGAAGAGGCGATCGGCCGCGCCGTGGATGGAATTGCAGGCCTGACTGCCGTCGATGGCGCTACGCTAATCACTGCGAATTACGAATTGCTGGCATTCGGCGCCAAGATCGTCCGCCGCAAAGGATCCCCGCAGGTGGCCCAAGTGATCGTTACCGAGCCGATCGAAGGCGGAAGCCCGATGATTGCCGAGCCGGCGCAGTTCGGCGGCACACGCCACTTGTCGGCGGCACAGTTTGTTAGCGACCAGCGCGATGCGATCGCATTGGTGGCTTCGCAGGACGGCCGGTTCACGGTATTTGCTTGGTCTCCGAACGAAGAAATGGTACACGCGCACCGCATCGATGCGCTGCTGCTGTGACGCCCAGGCCAAGCTAAGCGCCGCTGCGATCGATTTTTTCGATTTTCTGGCCTTGGGCGGCTGAACGTGAGAGGATGCGGGCCAATTCATCGGGTCGATCCGATCCCACTATCACCGTGGAGCCGCTGGCGAGTTTCAGGCGCACTCCGCGCGTGCTGGCTGCGACATATGCCTTCCCAAAGCGTCCGGTGCGGATCCCGTAGCCGCCATAGTCGCGAACGGGATCGTAGTTAATCGTCTCCGCCGAGCGGATGGCAGCGAGCGGAATGCGGCGCGCGCGCCAGAAGCCACGCAGAGAGACGACCATGTCCGTAGGATTGACCTCGGTAACCAAGCGAACCGTGATGAGGCGGAAATAAATCGCCCACAGAAATATGGTCCATCCAATCACGTTGGCGTTGGACATGGGGTGTTTTCCCCAGGCATGCCCCAGCACGACTTGCCAAACCAGCAGGCCGAGCATGCCGCATGGAGGAATCGCCAGAGCCACGCCGATGCGGCGCAGGGGGAAACGCTGTTTTTCGAAGAAAAGTCTGTCTGCTTTCTGGCTCACGGCTTCCGGCCACGACTATCGTAGCAGGCCTGTGGTGTATTGCAACGCCGAGTACTGCGTCTGATAGTCGTACTTGGCGTTGAGATTCTCGATCTCAGCTTGCGTGAGATTTAACTGGGCCTGTGTCAGCTCGACGATGGAGGAAAGACCGAGAGTGTAACGTCCCTGCGCGAGATCCAGAGCGAGCGCCGCCTGACGCAGAAACTGCGCCGTGACATCGATCCGCTGAAACGCATCGTTGGTGCTGGCCCAAGCCACGCGAACATCGCGAGAGATGCGCTGCTGCTCGTCGCGTAAGCGTTGGTCGGATTCCATGGCGCGCTGCACGGCAGCTTCGCGGCGAGCCGAGAACAGATGTCCGTTGAATACGGGTATGCTGACGTTGGCCGCGATCCCTTCATATTCGGGCGGTATGTTCGATCCGGTGGGATTGTTGATAAACGGCAGGAAGCCGCCGACAGCCAGCACGCTGACGGTGGGACGCGAGAGATCCTTTTCGGCGTCGGCGAACTTGTAGGCGGCCTCGCGCGAGAAGCGGAGACCGGCCAGTTCAGGGCGGTTGCCGAGGGCCTGTGCCACCAGGGAGTCGGTGGTGGTGGACGGCCCCGCCGGTAGTGGCATTTCCGCCAACTGATAATTCGCCGGCTGGTCTAAGCCCATGGCACGGCCGAGTTCAGCTTGAGCCTGCTGCACAGTGTCCTGCGCCCGCAGCAGCAGGAGCTTGGCCTCCGACACGTTCACTTCCGCAAAGCTCACGTCGAGCTGCGATTTCAAGCTGTTCCGCGCCAGCTCGGTCACCTGATCGCTCAACACCTGGCGCGCGCCGACGGTTTCCTCGGCGACCTTTACCAGGGCTTGCGCGTGCAGAACGTCAAAATAGGAACGATTCACCTGGAGTAGCACGTCGTAGCGGGTGGCTTGGGCATTCTGTGCGGCAGATTGGGCCTGCAAGCGCGAGCTGCTTATCAGGTTCTTGGTGCGGCCGGAATCCGTAAGCAACTGGTGAACCTCGATGCCTTGGCCGAATCGGCTGAAAAGGCGGGAGCTAGAGAGATCCCCAGCCCCGAGCCGCGCCAGGCTGTTCCCCTGGGAGCCGGTGATCTCGCCCGTCACTTCGGGGTAATACGCGGCACGGCTTTCGACGATTTGTTGATTGGAAAAGTTAACCCGATTTTGCGCGGCCTGGATCTGCGGATGATTCTGAAGCGCCATTGCCTCGGCCTCTTGCAGGGTGAGCTTAGGCAGATTCTGTGACGCCGGAGCCGGCGCCGGCGGATTCGGCATGGGCGGGGCTTGCGCCATGGTATTTTGCGTGTAAATTACTCCGGAAATCGCGAGGAACAAGAAAGTATTATGAATTTTTTTGAGCATTTCGTTCCTTCCTGCCATAAACCAGCAGATAGGCGGCGGGGACAATGAAAACGGTCAGAATCACCGACGAGGTTAAGCCGCCGATGATGGCGCGGGCCATCGGAGTGTACTGTTCGCCACCCTCACCAAGCTTCATCGCCATGGGAATCATGCCGATAATGGTTGCCAGCGAAGTCATGAGAATCGGCCGGAGGCGAACGCGGCAAGCCGTGACAACGGCGTCGGCGACCGACAAGCCCTGGTCTTCTAACTTATGCGCGAAATCCACGATCAAAATGCTATTGGAATCCGCAATGCCGATGAGCATCAGCACGCCCATCAGCGACATTACGTTAAGCGTGGTGTGCGTCAAGGGCAAGATAATGAGCACGCCTACGAAGCCCATGGGGATCGCCAGCATGATCAGAAACGGATCGATGAAAGAACGGAACTGGGCGATCAGAATCAGGAACAAAAGGATGAACGAAATGCCAAAGCCGATAGCGAAACTTTTGAAGGATGCGTTCATCCCTTCCACCATGCCGCGCAAGTTTACGCGGATATTCGAAGGCAGGTTCGCGTCCTTGATGGTTCCTTGAATCGCGGTGGTCAGCCTGCCCAGATCCTCGCCCGAGGGCGTGACGTAGATATCCACTACGCGCTGAATTTGATAGTGATCGATTTCGGTGGGGGAGCTGACGTTTTCCAGCTTCACCACGGAATCAAGCGTGGTGGGCTCTTTCAGATTCGGCGCTCGCAGGGGGATTTGTTTCAGATCCACCAGATTGTGGATGGCCGCCTGTCCGTGCTCGGCATACTGAACGCTGAGAAAGTAGTCGTTGCCGGTCTGATAGTCGACCCAATAATTGGGGGCGATCATGGTGTTCGAATTCAAAGCGGTGATGACGTTGTCGACAATGTCCTTTTGGCTAAGTCCCAACTCCCCGGCATGGACTCGATCGACATTCAAGCGAATCGCCGGGTAGTTCATATCCTGTGGAATGTAAATTTCGCCGACTCCGGGGAGCCGGCGGATGCGGCGTGCCAGATCTTGAGCCACGTCGTAGGTCGCGCCGAGGTCGCGCGTATTCACCTGTATATCGATGGGCGCCGGCATGCCCGAATTGAGAATCGCGTCCACCATGGAGCCGCTTTGGAAGAACGCGCGCACATCCGGGAATTTAGCGGTGAGTTCGTTCTTGATCCGGTCCATGTAAACCAGGCTGCTGATCTCATGACCCTCGTTGAGAGCCGCCTGAATGGTGGCGGTGTATTGTCCCGCGTTAGTGGTGTAGAGCGACGAAAAGTCGTTGACGACTCCGATGTTCGACACGATCATCTTCAGGTCCGAGGGAGGAACGATTTTCCGGATCAAGTCTTCGATCCTGGCGACGTACTGGTTAGTAACCTCAATGCGGCTTCCGGTGGGCACTTTGATGTTGAGCGTGAACTGTCCGGCATCGGTTTGCGGGAAGAATGCTCGTCCCAGGAACGGATAAATTCCCAGACTCGCCACGAAGATGCCCAGCAACAGCGCCAGAGTGAGTGCGGGACGTTTGAGAGAGCGTCGCACCCAGTGCTCGTAGAAGTCCAAAAGCTTATTAAAGCTGCGGTTAAACCAGGTATTGAAGCGGCTGCCTAGCGATTCATCCTCGGTAGAAGCAGGATCGTGCTCGTGATGAACGCCCTTGAGAAACTTGGAGCAAAAGAGCGGGATGACCGTCATGGCGACCACGAAGGAGGCCAATAAGGACAAACAAAATGCCAAAGCCAACGCGGAAAACAGAAACTTACTGACGCCGACCAGAAGCGTGACAGGAAAGAAATCAACCACGTCTACAAGAGTTGCCGCCAGGACGGCCAGATTTACTTCCGCGCCGCCTTGTTCGGCCGCGACTGCGGGGGACGAGCCCATTTCCAGGTGGCGATAAATATTTTCGAGCGAGATCACCGAATTATCGATGACGCGCGAGAAAGCTAGCGCCAGTCCGCCCAGGATCATGGTATTTACCGTGCTGCCCAGCATGTAAAGAATCACGAACGTGGCCAGCGCGGAAATCGGGATAGAGAGCAGCACGGCAAAAGTGGCGCGCATGCTTCCCAGGAAGATCAAGATCATCAGGGTGGTGAGCACCAGTCCGATGACGCCTTCATGCAGCACCGTATTCAACGCTTCTTTTACGAACACCGACTGATCGAACACGATGGCGGTTTTCAACTGGCTGGGCAGATCGAACAGATGACTGGTAAGATCGCGGACGTCATCCACCACCTGAACCGTATTGGTGTCTCCGCCCTGCTTCATGATGGGGATGTAGGCGGATTTCTGGCCGTCGATGCGGACGATGTTGTATTGCAGCTGGCTGGCATCCTTGGACTGGCCCACATCGCCAACCGAGACCCACTTGGAGCCCACCGTCTTGATGGGCATTTTGTCGAGGTCCTCGACTTTGTCCACCAAGCTATTGGAGTAAACGTAGTAGTCGTTGCCGCCTACCTTGACGTCGCCGGCCGGGAGAATGAGGTTGTTGTTGTTCACCGCGCCGACCACGTCCATCACGCTCAACTGACGCGACAACAACTTGAACGGATCGACATACACCATCGCCTGGCGATACTTGCCGCCAAATACGCCGGGGATTTCAGCGCCTTTCACCACCGCGATTTGATTGCGAATCTGGAATTGAGCTAAATCGTGAAGCTGAGTTTCATTAAGGCCTTCGCCTTTCACCGTAACCAGGCAGACAGGGAGACTCGATGCGTCGAATTTCAGAACCACAGGAGGCAGCGTACCCGGAGGCAGGCGCTTTAGATCGGCCAGCGCCAAGTTAGAGAGCTGGGTTACGTCCGCATCCGCGCTGGTTCCCGGCTGAAAGAAGACCTTGATCATGCTGACGCCCAGCAGAGATCGCGACTCCATATGATCGATGCCGGAGGCCAGGGTGAAGAACCGTTCCAGGGGGTTGGTGATATCGGTTTCAACATCCTCCGGCGGCATTCCGGAGTAGAACGTAGCGACCACGACTTCGGGCAGATTGATGACCGGAAACAAGTCCACCGGCATGCGGGCCACGCTAGTGACCCCGATGACGGCCAAGACCAGACAGATCACGATAATGAGAGTACGGATTGCGGATCGAGAAGCGGGGCATGGTCGATTAAATGGCGATCCGCTGGGGTTGATTGCGATAGACCAACAAAAAGGCGGCAGGCACGATGAAGACGGTAAGCAACACCGAAACCGTCAAGCCGCCGATAATCACGCGGGCCAAGGGCGCATACTGTTCGCTTCCGGTACCCAACTTCAGGGCCATGGGCACCATGCCGATGATGGTAGCGAGCGAGGTCATGAGAATCGGCCGGAGGCGCACGCGGCACGAGGTAATCACCGCGTCCTCGGCGGACTTGCCCTGTTCTTCGAGGCGATGCGCAAACTCCACGATAAGAATACTGTTGGAAGCTGAGATTCCGACCAGCATGAGAACGCCCATCAGCGACATTACGTTCAGCGTGGTGTGAGTCAGCGGCAGTACGACTAGAACGCCGATGAACCCCATGGGAATCGCCAGCATGATCAGAAACGGGTCTTTAAAGGAGCGAAATTGCGCCACCAGGATCAAGAATAAAAGCACGACGGATAACGACAACCCGATGGCGAAGCTCTTGAATGAATCGTTCATCTGCTCCACCATGCCGCGTAGAGTGATGCGGATGTTACCGGGAAATTTCTGATCCTTCAGCAGCTTCGTAATTTGTGAAGACACCTTGCCGAGATCTTCTCCCGAGGGCGTTACGTAGACATCCGCGACGCGTTGAATCTGGTAGTGATCGACTTCAGTGGGCGACTGAGCGGATTCAAAGCTGGCCACGCTCCCCAAGGTGGTGATGGGCCGTTTCGACTCGGATGCGCTGGTGGAAACAAAAGTTCCCGGCGCTGCTTTGGCTGGCTGCGAGCTGCCGCGCAATGGAATCTGCAGGAGGTCGACAAAGTTGTGAATCGACGCCTTTCCGGTCTCATAGTATTGGACCGTCAAGAAGTAGTCGTTACCGGTCTGGTGATCCACCCAGTAATTGGGCGCGATCATGGTGTTCGAGTTCAGCGCGGTAATTACGTTGTCGACGATTTCTTTCTGGCTCAAGCCCAGTTCGGCCGCATGGACGCGATCCACCTTCAAGCGGACTGCCGGATAATTCATATCCTGCGGAACATACACTTCACCGACGCCCGAGAGCTTGCGAATCTTCGCCGCCAGATCCTCCGCCACGCCATAGGTACGATCCAGATCCCGGCTGCTCACTTGGACGTCGATGGGGGCGGGCGCGCCCATGTTGAGGATCGCGTCGACCATCGAGCCGCTGGAAAAGAACGTTCGCACATCCGGATACTTAGCAGCGACGGCGCTGCGCACGCGGTCCATATATTCAAAACTTCCGGTTTTGTGCGATTCCTTCAATTCCACCTGAATGGTGGCGGTGTAGGGGCCGGCGTTGGTGCTATAAAGCGCCGAGAAGTCCGGTACGATGCCGATATTGGAAACGATCATCTTGAAGTCCGCCGGATCGACCACGCCTTTAATGAGATCTTCAATTTTCCCTACATAGGCTTCGCTGTTTTCAATACGCGCGCCGGTGGGGACTTTCAGGTTGATGGTGAACTGGCCGGCGTCGGTGCGCGGGAAAAAGGCGACGCCCAGCAAAGGGTAGATCGCGAGACTGGCCAGAAAAAATCCGGATAACACCACGATGGTAAGTACCGGAAATCGCAAGGCGCCGCGGACAGCGCGCTCGTAACCATTCAGTAACTTTTGGAAGCCGCGGTTAAACCAAGCATTGAATCCGCCGCTGCTGTGCATGTCTTCCTGGGTCTCGTGAACGCGCTTCAAAAAGCGCGCGCAGAACAAGGGGATCACCGTCATGGCCACGAAGTAGGAAGCGAACAGAGAGATGACCACCGCCAGGGCGAGAGCCGAAAATAGAAATTTACTGACGCCGTAGAGAAATGTCACGGGGAAGAACACGACGACGGTGGTAAGTGTCGCCGCCAGCACGGCCAAGCTCACTTCGGCGCCGCCCTGCTCCGCCGCTGCCTCGGGGGAGGCGCCCATCTCGAGGTGACGGTAAATGTTTTCCAGAGAGATGACGGAATTGTCGATCACGCGCGAGAACGCCAGAGCCAGGCCGCCCAGGATCATGGTGTTGACAGTGCTGCCCATTAAATAGAGGACCACGAAGGTCGCTACCGCGGACAGTGGAATCGAGAGAAACACGGCCAAGGTGGCGCGCAGACTTCCCAGGAAGATCAGGATCATCAGGCTGGTAAGAACTAAGCCGATAGTGCCTTCGTCGAGCAGCGTCTGAATGGCTTCCTTGACGAAAGCCGATTGATCGAACACGACGTTCGCCTCAAGCTGCCTGGGAATATCGAACAGCTTGGGGATCATGTCGCGGATGCCGTTGACGACTTGGATGGTGTTGGTATCGCCGCCCTGCTTCATGATGGGCAGGTACACGGAACGCTGGCCGTCCACGCGAACAATGTTGTACTGAATTTGGTGCGAATCCTTGGCCTCTCCGATATCGCCGATGGTCACGGAGCGCTGGCCGATGGTCTTGATAGGCACGTCGTTCAGATCCGATATTTTATTCACCAGGCTGTTGGAATAGACGTAGTAATCATAGGGACCCATCTTGACGTCGCCCGCGGGCAGAATCAGATTGCTGCTATTCAGGGCGCTCACTACGTCCATGGGACTCAACTGGCGCGAGAGCAACTTGATGGGGTCCACGTACACCATCGCCTGGCGGTACTCGCCTCCAAACGGCGGCGGGATTTCCGCGCCTTGCACCACGGCGATCTGGTTGCGGATGGTGAACTGGCCGATGTCGTGGAGCTGGGTCTGAGTTAGTCCTTCGCCCTTGAGCGTCACCAGGCAAACCGGCAAGCTGGATGCGTCAAACTTCAGAACCACCGGCGGCAAGGTGCCAGGCGGGAGGCGCTTCAAATCCGCCAGGGCTAGATTGGAAAGTTCCGTGACATCCGCGTCGGCATTGGTGCCCGGCTGGAAAAATACCTTGATCATGCTCACGCCCAGCATGGAGCGCGATTCCATGTGATCGATACCGGAGGCGAGGGTAAAAAAACGCTCCAGCGGATTGGTGATATCGGTCTCGATATCTTCCGGCGGCATGCCGGAGTAGAAGGTGGCGACCACAACCTCGGGAAGATTGATGGTAGGAAATAGATCTACCGGCATTCGCGTGAGGCTGGTGACGCCGATGACCATGAGGGCCAGGCAGATGACGACGATGAAATACGGATTACGTATGGAAAAGCGGGACACGACTCAAGTACCTCGAACTTCGTTATTTCGTCTGTTCCTCGCCCTGGTATTGAACCAGTTCGATCACTTTCGGCTGCACATCCTGGCCGGCCTTCAGCCCGCTACGGTCGCTGACCACAATCGAATCGCCTTCCTGCAATCCGGAAAGGACCTCGGCATCGGTGGCCGTCTGAATACCGAGAGTCACGGGATGGATCTCGATCTTGTTCGCAGGGGTCACTACGTACACTGTGTTGCGCTCCCCCTGATTCACCGCCTGGATGGGAACGGCCAGAGCATTCGCTTTCTTGTCCAGCGTGAGCGTCGCTTCCGCGTAGAGGCCCGGAAGCAATACGCGTCCGGGATTTTGCACATCGACTTCAGTGTGCATGGTACGAGTGTCTTCCTGGACATCGACGGAGAAGCGCGCCACCTTTCCTGGAAAGGTGTGGTTTAGCGAAGGGATCATGACGCTTACCGGATCGCCGATGTGGATGGAGTGGACGTAGGACTCCGGCACCGGAATGACCAGACGGAAAAGATCGTCCTGCGAGAGCCGGACTAGCGGCATTGCCTGGGTGCTGGAGTTGGTGCCCGCCTGCAACAGGGTGCCGAGATTGGCGAAGCGCTGCGTGACGATGCCGGCAAAAGGCGCCGTAATTTTCGAATAGTCAAACAGAACCTGATCGTGCTCGCGCTTGGCCTGGGCGGAAACAAGCTGGCTCTCGGCCGACTGCAGATTCGACTTGGCCGCGTCAACCTGCGCTTCTGACGCCAGGGCCTTTCCTTCCGAATCATCCACTTCCTGCTGTGCCACCAGCCCCGGCTTGGATTTGGCGACGCCTGCTAATCTGTCATATTGCAGTTGCAGCACCTTGTGCTGGGCTTCCGCACGGCTCACCAGATTATGCGCGTAAGTAATTTGATCGGACGCGTTCTTGATCGCGGCATCGTCTTGCTTCAACTGCAGCTGCAGCTCAGGGATCTCCAGGGTTGCGAGAACCTGGTTGGCCTGTACGCGGCTTCCGTAGTCGACGTTCAGTTGCTTTACATAGCCGGATTCTTTGGCGTAAATATCGATTTCCTGGAAGGGGACCAGTTCGGATGAGAGCGTCAACGTTCGCCCCAACGTCTTCCTGCCGATTTTGACGACACCCACCGAGATTTCCGATGAGCCTTCACCCGGGCCGCCCGGATTGTTGGCTTGCACCTTTCCGGTACTGCCACAGGAGGCCAGAAGAACCGTCATGGCGGCCACTGCACCGAAAAGAAAAATAACACGTTTCTTAGAACTCATAGCCTTTGCCTCAACGAGGACTCCAGGGCACATCGCAATCGGTGCTCGCATTGCTCATTCGTTCCGCTAAACCCTGCAAAGTGAATTGCGGGGAAGCGCAAAAGCGGAGCAGTTCGCGCTCTTCCCCGATAATCTTGGCGGCTTCTTCCGGGATCTTGGCGGCGACGTCGAGAGGAATGGTAAGTACGCCGTGGCGGTCGCCGTGAATCAAGTCTCCGGACTGTATCTTCAATCCGCCGATTTCAACGGGTTCACCAAATTCGATGATATGGGCGTAGGCGTGGGAGACGGCTACGCTTCCCGCGAACAGTTTAAAACCCAACGCTTCGACGGCCGGCAGATCGCGGACCGCTCCGTTGGTCACGCAGCCCAAGCACTTCAAAGCCTTTCCAATGGAGGCGTGAATTTCTCCCACAAACGCGCCCACACCGGGAGTTGGCTCGACATCTTGAAGTACGATAACCCTGGGTTCGGGTATCGAGGCCACGTAGTTCCACCAATCCATTCGGTCATAGTAACAGCGGTGCGTCATGGGAGGAGACGCGGTACGGATTCTTCCGGTTGCTGCGTAGCCAACCATTGGGGCAAGATTGGGAAATTGACAGTGCGCGGTACAGGAAACGAAACCTTCATTGCGTAAACGCACATTTAGGCGCTCGATGGCGTTCGAAACGGTACACGTATCGAGCGCACTTAGGCCCTCAAGATCCTTGGCTGAAAGAGTATTTGGATGGGTCATCTACATTGAGTCTGCACGGACGTGACCAACCAGCGACAGGTGGGCATAACAATACTGTTCCACATCAATAACATAAAATACCAGGCGTTTCCACGCCCATACCAGGAGGCTGGTATTTTTTTGGCAAAAGACCAGTAGTTCGCTTCTGAGAGGCGAAAGCTCGGTTAGCATGGAGTCGATGCTGACGCGAAAAGTCAGTCTACTGCGTTCTAGTCAAGGTGATGCGGACCGGGTGTCCTTTAGTTCGCGCCTGGCGCTGCTCATTGGGTTCGGCGGCCTCCTGTTGATCATGGTTTTGGCCGGATTCGATGCACTGGGCGTGTTTCAGCGCTTCCGGCAGGGCGACGAACAAATCAGAAGCCGCTACCTCTCGCAAAACCACGTCCTTAACGACATCCGTTCGGATGTTTACCTTTCCGGCACTTACGTCCGGGACTACCTGCTGGAGCCTGACCCGGCGAGGGCGGAGGTATTTCGCAACAATCTCGAAGACGTTCGCAAGCAGATGGAGGCGGCACTCGAATCCTACGGCCGGCAGACTGCTCCGGCCGAGGCCCAGCATTATTCGGCGCTGCGGACGGAGCTACTGGATTACTGGGGAATTTTAGCTCCGATCTTTAAATGGGATCCCGCGGAGAGGCGCCTTTCGGGCTATACCTTCTTGCGGGACGAAGTTTTCCCCAGGCGGCAGAACATGCTGGCGATCGCCGACAGAATCGAAGCGATCAACGAACAACAGCTCACGGCCGGAAACAACCAGGTGGTTTCGCTTCTTCTGCGCTTCCAAACGCGGGTGCTGGTGACTTTGGTAGCCGCGCTGGTGCTCGGGCTGGGAATGGCTGCTTTCAGCACGCGCAGGATTCTGAGGCTGGAAAATCAGGCTCGCCTGCGGTATGAGGAAACGGCGGATGCGCGGAGCCAGTTAAAGGATCTCTCTGCGCGGCTGGTGCAGGCGCAGGAAACCGAGCGGCGCGCTCTTTCAAGGGAATTGCATGACGAAGTGGGCCAGTCTCTCTCGGCGGTGTTGGTGGAACTGCGCAACCTTTCGGCAGGACTAGGCATCCGATCGGCGGAGCAATCGCGTAGCCACGTGGAAACGGTCAAGGGTCTGGTGGAGACCACGGTCCGGGTGATTCGAAATATGGCTTTACTGCTGCGGCCGTCCATGCTGGACGACCTGGGGCTGATACCGGCCCTGAAATGGCAAGCTCGAGAGTGCGCGAAGCGGACGTCCATGAACGTGAGCGTCGCGACCGAAGTCGAGTCCGACGACCTTCCCGACGAATACAAGACCTGCGTCTATCGAGTCGTGCAGGAAGCCTTGCACAATTGCGAGCGCCACTCACACGCGACCGCTGTCCGCATCCGGGTGGAACAGAAGCCTGACCGGTTGACGCTCATCATCCAAGACGATGGGCAGGGCTTCGATGTCCGGCAGATGAAAGGAGTAGGATTACTCGGCATCCAGGAGCGTGTGGCGCGGCTGGGAGGTATGGCCAGCGTGCACTCAAAGCGCGGAGACGGAACTATCCTCTCGATAGAGTTGCCGTTAACCGAGGAGCAGCGGAGTACAGAACCCCGTGGAACCCATTCACATACTATTAGCTGACGATCACACGGTCATGCGCCGCGGCTTGCGGCTTTTGCTAGAAAACCAACCCGAATTCATGGTGGTGGCGGAGGCGGCGGATGGCCGGCAGGCGGTAGAGCAAGCCGAAGCCACGCAACCGGATGTCGCCGTTATCGATATCGCCATGCCCAATTTGAGCGGAATCGAAGCGGCGCAGCGCATTACCGCGGCGCTTCCTCATACGGCTGTCGTGATCCTCAGCATGCACTCCGACGAAGGCTACGTTTTGCGTGCCTTGAAGGCGGGCGCCAAAGGCTACCTGCTGAAGGATTCTCCCGAAGGTGACTTGATCGAGGCCATCAAGGCGGTGCATCAAGGCAAGACCTTCTTCGGCCCGGAGATCAGCAAGATGCTGGTGGAGGACTATGTCCGGGAGATCCGGACCCGCGGAGCGGAGGACGCCTACGATCTATTGACCTCGCGGGAACGTGAAATTCTACAGCTACTGGCGGAACGCAAACTGAACAAGGAGATCGCCACGGCGCTGAATCTCAGTCCTTACACGGTTGAAACACATCGGCGAAACCTGCAGGAAAAGTTAAATCTCCATAGCTTGGCAGAGTTGATTTTGTACGCGGTGAGAAAAGGTATTATTTCCTGACGACGGCGGGCAGCCCGGCAGGGCATTCCATCGCGGGGGAAATGAAACGCAAAACGGCGTGGATTGCATGCAGAGCCGAGTCTTCGCGCAGCGGCCGGCGCAGCACATCGTAGCCGCCGTGTTGCAGTACGCTTTGCCACAAACCGTCATGGCTCACCGGGGAAACCAGCAGGATACAGCTTCGTGGAGAACGTTGCGCCAGGCAGTCCATCACTTCACGCCAGGGATACCCGGGTTGACTCCGATCGCAAAGGATAATCTCAAAGTGGCTTTGCGAAGCTAATTGGAACGCATCTCGCGGGGACTGGGTAAGGCGAAGCTGCCAGTTGTGTTGTTCGGCGAGGTAGCGCAGGGAAAGGCAGTCCTCGATCGGTATCGAAACCCCCAAAATCCGCAGAGGCGGCCCGGAGGCGGAGGCCGCTTCGTCCCTTTTCTTAAACCAATGAGATAGCCACACGATTTACTTCCTAAGACCTCCCGCCCGCTCGGCTGGCTTGGGGGCGCTATTCCAATAGGACAAGGCGAGCTTAACGGCACGTTCGACTTTATCCGCCTGCAACGGCTTGGGAATCACATCGTATCCGCCGCGCCGGGTAAGTTCCTGCCACAAGTAAGTGTCGGACACACCGGACATTAAGATTACGCAAGCGTGGTGTGGCGATGCCGTGAGCTTCTCGACGGCTGCCCGCCACTCGGTTTCCGGCCAATCGCGGTCGAGCAGGATCACGGGTGCGGTCAATTGGTTGGCGACGGAACACGCTTCCTCGCACGATTCGGCAAAGCGGACATCCAACGGTTCCTCGCCGAAAACGTTGGCAAGAACGTGGCGATCCTGTTCGCTGACCACCAGGGCGACCACGGGCACTCGCGAAGGGAGAGCCACAGGACGGGGCGCTCCACCGGTAAGTAACGAATGTACGATCTCCCAAACACGCGTCATCCGACGACCTTCACGGCCATCCGGCGATGACGAACGCAGAGCACCGTTCATCTGGATATCTCCGCTTTCGAGCTTAGCGTCGATCGAAAATCTTCGGAATACCAAGACGATGGTATTCGTAGGCGGAAAAATCAAGTAGAGGAGCGCCTCCATCGGCTCCAACAAACTACCGTCTGCTTGGCCGGCAGGTTACCTTGCGGAGCTCTCCAAATAACCATATTCAACGGTATGGTGGGGGCCGGCCTCCGTAAATTAAGTTGAGGGTGAGGTTACTGCCCCATGACATTGCCATACGACGAAATTCAACACTTCAGGAGGGAACTGGAGGCTAAACGCGACGATCTGGCCGGACATCGAAATCCTGAAGGCATCGCGATTGAGCGTACTCCCGATTCCATGGACGAATTGGTCCTGGCAAATGAACGTGACCTGACCGTAGAGAGGCTGAATCGCGAAACTTTCCTGCTCCGTCAGGTGGCAGGAGCGCTGGAGCGGATCGCGGCCGGGGAATACGGAATCTGTCTGGAATGCGAGGAGCCGATCTCGACGAAGCGGCTCACTGCCCTCCCCTGGGCGGCTCTTTGTCTGTCCTGCCAGGAAGCCGCGGACCGTGAACCGCGAGAGCCAACCATGGCTATTCGCAGCAGCACAATAGCGGAAGCTGCCTGACTATTTAGGGGGTTGGTCTCTTTCACAATTGTTAAGCAGACGCTGACGATATCCACTGATCCAGGCCTCGAACGCATTTGCGGGCCGCCCGCTGCCCTCTCCCTGGGGATGCGGTGCGCGTGGGCTAGATCTGAGAAACAGACGTTTTAGCAAGGTCTTGAGCGTTCTCATTTTGACCCGTCCGCGGCCAAGGTGACCTGAAGCCAGCCCGCGTCATTGCCCACATGGCGCGTTCCGGCGTACCCAAATCGCTCCAGCCAACATTGCCCAGGCGCAGTACCGCTAATTGCCGGGTTGAGACTGACAACACCTGCTGTGAAAAATCTCCCGGGGAAAGCGCAGCATAGGCTTCCTCTCCTGGGGCAAGGTCTTTGCCGGACCGCAGGATATTCATCACGCGCGGTACTGCGGCGTTTAGGATGTCAAGAAAGGCTGACGCGCGTCCGATCATCACAAAGGTATTCCACAAACACCCATGCGCGAGCAGCGCCTGCGCAACCTGAGTCGAGGGCTTTTCCCAGAATCGGCGAACCTCAACCAGTGAACTGGTAAGGGAGCCGTGCAGGCTGGCGCCAGGCTCTATCCATCCGTACTCAACCTCGGGATGTTCCGCTTGTGCCCCCAGCAGTATGACGGTGTCCAGGCGGGTGCTCACGATCTTAAGCGCCTGGCGAACCGCAGCGGCAAAACGTAGCTCTCTCGAATAGTGGTGGTCGGTGGGGAAAAAGCCTACGATCGGGTTGCCGGCGAGGCTGGTAATCCGCAGAAGACTGCTGACGATCGCTGCCGTCGTGCCTTTATTCGAAGGCTGGACCACCAACCGCGAGGGACCAACGCCGGCTAATTCTTCCGCGTAAAATTTCTCATGCTGTTTCACTAGGGCAAACAATGTGTGTTCCGGGGATATAACGGGAGCGAGTCTGCGGCGCGTCTGAGCCAGCAGTGTCCTGCCTCCATACAAAGGGCAAAACTGTTTGGGCCTGTCATCGCCCGCAATTAAACGAGTGAAAGACCGCAATCTGGTTCCGTCGCCGCCTGCCAGAAGCACTGCCCAAGCTGGTTGATGTTTCACATTTTGCCTTTCGGATCCGGCTGCGACTGCCTGCAACATCAGTTCCACGTTATTCCCCTTTCCACAGTCTTTCCTTCCCTCGCAGGACCACGGTAATTCGAGGGACTTTTCACGGAATAAGCAGTGGACGCGCATGCCCGGTGCATTCATTAGGCTCCCGGGTTCAAGCTTACTGCCGATGCACCTGGGGTCCCATACTCGACTCTCGGTATATTTCTGTGCTCCTAATTGGTAGGGGAGCGGGGGAAATCAAGAAGGGAGGGGACGGGCGCCGCAGTCTTGGGTGATAAATGCCGGCGCCCGTCGTGTCGTAACGGGGAATTGAGTTAACTATATTCCACTCAAGCCACCGAACCTATACCCTGGAGCTGGTATTTCTATTGACCTGGTCCAGGTAAGAAGCGGCTACTGCCGCGGAATACCGATCTAACATAGCGGGAAATACCAGGAACCGTGGGCACAGAGTTACTGACCCGGAGGTATTTTCGCCGAGCCTGTTCCGTTTGTATACTCGCGCCATGTCCCTGCGGATGTATAGCGCGCCGGTGTGTGCCTACGGTGTCCGGTTTCATTGCGATCTCTGCCTTGCTCTGTTGCTCCTCGCTGCTTCTTGCTCAGCCAGGGGTGCGCGGTTCACAATCCTTACTTCCCGACTATACGCACGGACCTGGTTGGTTCCCCGGAGTGACCCGGCCCTACCGCGAAGCGCCGGTTGCTCCGCTTGTCATGGAGAACTCGCCGCGGTTGCACGACTTGATTCACAACGGAAAACTGGAGTTGTCCCTGGCCGACGCCTTGAGCCTGGCGCTGGAAAACAATTTGGATATTGGCGTACAACGGTATCTGCATCCGGTTGCTGAGACCGACGTGCTGCGCACGCTCTCCGGACAAGCGGCGCGAGGCATAGCGGGAGCGCTCTTGCCGAGCGGATTAAGCCAGGGCGCTTTGGGCGTCGGCGTGAACCAGTTCCAGGGCGCAGGCGGTGTCGGTAGCGCAGGCGGCATCAGCGGTGGCGGCGGGGCGGTTCAGGTTCCGCAAGCCGGCTCTTTCGATCCATCGGTGAGTTTCAATGCCAGTTTGGATCGCACCGTGGCTCCGCTCAACACCGTTCAGGTGGCCGGCGTTCCGCAGGTCACCACACTATCGACCGCCTTTTCCGGCAGCTACACGCAGATGCTTCCGGATGGAACCAGCTTCCTGTTCTCTTTGAACGGAATCCGCCAGGCGTCGACGCAGCAATTCTTGCTATACAACCCGGCGGTGATCAGCCGGTTCGCGTTCGGATTTAATCAGCCGCTGCTAAACGGCTTCGGGACGTTGCCGAACAAGCGTTTTATGATCGTGGCGCGCAACGATCTCAAAACTTCCGACGAACTGTTCCGTTTGCAGGTGACCACAACCGTGGTGCAGGTGGAGGACGCGTACTGGAATCTCGCAGCTTCCGGTGAGGCGGTTACAGCCGCCCGGCGGGGGCTCGAAGCGGCGCAAGAGCTTTTGAAAGACACGCAGCGCATGGTTTTGGTAGGTAACGCGGCACAACTGGATGTCACCTCGGCGCAATCGGCGGTGGCCGCGGCGGAGCGCGACTTGATTATCGCCAGGACCAACGGTCAGTTACAAGAAGCTCAATTGAAAAGCATGCTAAGCAAGAAGGTAGACGCCGAGCTGGACGCCACGGAAATCGTAACCACCGATCAATTGCCGGAGCCAAGTGACGCCGATATGCCGGATTTGCCAACGGCCCTGCAGACCGCAATCCGTTCCAGACCCGACCTGCATGTCTCTGAACAGGGAATCCAAAATCAGAACGTCACCGTGAGTTTTACCCGTAATGGGCTCCTACCCGCTGTAAATACCTTCGGACTCTACGCCAGTTCGGGTCTTGCCGGGAACAGCGCGCTGTCGGCCGCCGGCGCCGGGGCCTCGTTAAATCAGGATCTGGTTGCTGCCTACCCGGAATACGCCAGCGGCTTAAGCCTCACCGTGCCGCTACGGAATCGTTCAGCGCAGGCCGACAACCTTCGCGCACGGCTGGAACAGCGGCAGCTCGAAGTGAGCTTACAGCAACTGCGCCAACAGATCAGTCTGGAAGTCCGGCAAGCGACAATCGGTCTGGTTCAGGGCAAGGCTCAGGTGGAAGCCGCTCATGAAGCGGTGACATTGGCCGATCAAACCGCGGACGCGGAGAGGAAGAAATTATTGGCCGGAATTTCGACGCCTTATACGGTGGTGCTGCGGGAGCGCGACGCCATCATGGCGCGGCAAGCAGATATCGGCGCGGTAGCGGCTTACGCCCGAGCTCTGGTGGAAATGGACCGTTCGACAGGAACCACGCTCGAACGCAATGGCATTGACACCGAGGATGCCCTCAGTGGAGAAGTTTCACGACGGCCCAGTCCGCCGTTCCGCTATCCGCGCTATCAAGGCGTGGGCCTTCCGCAAGCGAACTAGCAGATTCATGGGGCTGACTATATTGCGGTGGATCGCAGCGATGGCTCGCCTAGCAGCTCTGGTGTTTCTCGCGGGCATGCCGCTCCACGGCCAGACGAGGCAAGCTGCTCTTCTCGACACCCAGATCCTGAGCCGCGGACCGTCATCCTTACGTGTGTGGTCGCCTTACCGGCCAATGGCCCTTCCACCCTTAAACACAAAAAATGGGCCCTTACTGGAACAATCGATTCACGACGGAAAATTGGACTTGTCGTTGGCGGAGTTTCTGGCGCTAGTGGTGGAAAATGGGCTGGACGTCGAGTCGGACCGCTACACCTACCTGCTGGCCCAAACGGATTTACTGCGCGCCCGGTCCGGGCAGGCAGCGCGCGGAATACCGCAAGCGCCCATCCCTGCCGCTTTGTTTGCCGGGGCGATCGGCGCCGGCTTGGGAAACAACGCCAACGTCTCTCCCGCCGGGACCGGAGCAGCCGCGATCTCAGCGGCAGCAAGACAGGTGGTAATCGGCCCGCGCGGAAATTTCGACCCCACTTTTTCACTCAATTTCAGCTTCGATCGCGTGGTGAGCCCCCTCAATACGGTGCGTGTCGCGGGAACCCCAACGGTCACCGTGCCCTCGGCTGTCCTGCAGACGCGCTTCCAGCAGGAGTTGCCGTGGGGAACCAGCTACAGTGTCAGTTTCAACATACAAAGGCAGAGCACCACGCAACGCTTCCTGCTGTTCGATCCTGCGTTCACCTCCTATTTTTCGGCCCAGGTTTATCAACCTCTATTGAACGGCTTTGGACTGGCTTTGAACCGCCGGTTCATCACAGTGGCCGAGAATGACCGCAAAATGAGCCGGGAGGTGTTTAACCAGAACCTGCAATCTATCGTGTCCAACGCGGCAAATCTGTACTGGGACTATGCCGCGTTACGGAAGCAGGTAGAGGTTGCCGAACAGGCCGTGGCCGCTTCCCAAAAATTGTATGAAGACGACCAGCGCGGATTTGAAATAGGCATTCTGGCCCGTCTGGATGTGGTGCAGGCCCAAGCGCAACTGGCCGCCAATCGCCGGGATCTGGTGACCGCGCAAACCAATCTACAGATGCAGGAGGTCCGGCTGAAGAGCATTATCAGCAAGAACATCAGCCCCGAGCTCGCTGGCGCACGGATCGAGCCCACCGAACCGCTGCCGCAACCGAACGACATCCAGATTCCGGCGCTCGCGGACGCCGTGAAAAACGCGTCCCAGGATCGTTCGTCCCTCCGTCTGCTTCAATTGACCATGGACAACCAGCAGATTGCCGAGAAGTTCACGCGTAACAACCTGCTTCCCACGTTCAGCGTCTTCGCGCAGTTCAATAGCTACTCCCTGGCGGACGGTACCAGCGCCATGTTCCGGCAAATGGTGCAATGGGTCTATCCGCAGTATTCGGCGGGGGTCTCCCTTACCTTTGCCATACGCAACCGCGCCGCTCAGGCAGACGATGTGCGGGATCGTCTTGAGCTGCAGCAAACCCGAGTGTCCCTGCAGCGGACGCGCAATCAAGCCGAACAAACCGCCCGCACCGCCGTCATCGGCCTGCTCCAGCTCCGGGCCCAGGTAGAAGCCGGACAAAGAGCCGTGGAGAACAGCCAACAAGCCTTTCGCGGCGAGCAATTACGGCTGGCCAACGGTATTTCCACTCCCTACCGAGTGATTCTCTCCGAGCGCGATGTGGCAGCGGCCCAATTAGTCCTGATCCAGGCCCAAGTGAGTTACGCCAAAGCGCTCATCGCCCTGGAACTAGCGGAAGGAACGATCCTCGAAAGCAACGGAATCAAGTTTGACCGGGCATTTCAAGGAAGCCTCTGGAAAACATCGGGGACGCCCTAAACCTTGGCACAGTTTAGCTACCGATACCCGGGGCCGCCCGGCGAAAAGTACCTAGCTGCGGGTATGGTGGAACGGCGTGTCACTACAGTAACGTGAAAGCACTAGGAGCTTAAAAATGCTTACGGTATTGTTTTCGCTAGTGATCGCTTGTGGCGCCGTGCTTTTGTTTTCGGGCTACCGGCGCCGGGCAAGACAGCAGCACGACCTGCAGATATTCCGCAACAGAATCATGTTTGGGACGTCCGAGGGCAGTTCGGACGAGCGAATACAAGAGCGGGTGCCACGGATCGTCAACGGGCAACCTTGAGCGGATCAATGAACCAAAACGCGGGAGCGGCCGTGGGCGACGCATTGATCCCGTAGGAACCGAACCCTGTAACTACCATCAATCCCGTAGCGGGGTTCTGCGAACCCGCTTCCTCTCTGGCAAGCACGCCGATGGTGTCTCCCTTTTGCAAGTCCGCGAAAGAAATGGGGTAGAGGTCCCACGAGGCCGAGCTTCCGGATGGTTCGCGGGCGACCGCCGTTTCGACAAAAGGGGAGGCCCTAAACATTGCGTCGCGGCGGGTTTCGACTAGCAACGTGTTTCCGGATCCGAGTTCTCGCAGCTCAACAACCTCGCCCAGGCCGTTCATCGAAACAATGGTGCCGAAAACGCCGCGAATGCCTCCCACGATAATCTCAGCGGCGTGAATTTCCGGCAAGGTTGTGGCGCGTCGACCCTGGACATAGATGCGGTCACCGATTTTCAAGTGGGCCCACGCGCTCGCGACATCCTGCTTGCCCACCTGCGCCTGCGACGAATATTGGCGGAACACGGCCGGATCGCTGGCGTCCACAGTGACCTGTTGCGAAACCGCGCCTGCGAGTTCTTCTTTCAGCCGAATGGTTCGGTTTTCAGGGTTGAGACCGGTGACGATTCCAAAGACGCTATTGCGCGCCAACGCTGAAAATACCTGTTTCTGATGCTGCTGGATTTCGAAGCGTTTCATGACCAGAACCCGGTCGGCGGTTGTCGTCTGGGCCGCGTTGAACTGGACGCACAAGCGATCCCCTGCCTGGAGATTCTTGGGATCGAATTCCCCTGCCGGTTTGCGTTCCACGGTCACTTGTACGAACTGAGTCTGCTTCGAAAACCGGATCGTACTAATGTCGGCGGAACCATCGCCCTTGATGGTGAGGGTTTGGTCGAAGGGACTGGTTACATATACTTCACCCAGAAGACTGCAGGTACCTTGTGCTGCAAGTCTGGCAGCCAACAGTATCAATAGGGCGCTTCCGGCGCGGCAGGTTGAATTGCGGGATTCCAAAAGAAAGTCCGTCCGTCTTAACGTACGGCAAGTAGCCCCTATGCCCCATACCGAGTAGTTGGTATTTACATGCGGAATCGCATGGTAGGGGGAACTAGCCCGCCGAGCAACTACCACCGTTGCCGTCCGAAAGCTACTCAGCCGCTGGTATGGCTAACCTCGAAGATCGTGGAGTAACGTGGCAATAGGGGACGATTCGTAACGCGGAATGCCAAGAGTACTTCTTCTGCTTGCGTTTTTACTAGCGGTAGTCTGGGCAAGCCTGTTCCTGAATGCCAACGTTCACCGGCGAATACGGCATCACCGCCATCTCCAGCAATTTCGAGTGGCTTCTATGGATCGCGAAGTACCTGCGGGAGCCTGGGATTTATACCACATTGTAGCTAGCAACCCGCGACTAGAGGACCACATCCTATAGTTAGAGGGTTAAGAATATGATGAAGCGGTCAAGGTTGCAAGCTCTGATGGGCTTCTTGCTGGCTGCGCTGATAGGGAGCCCCGCTTGGGGCGCAATACCTCCGCAACCCGGAACCATCAACTACATCGAAGGACAGTCCTCGATCGGCGGGCAAGTTCTTGGAGAGATTTCGCCTGGATCGGTCAGACTGCTGGCCGGTCAGTCGCTAGTAACGCAGAACGGCAGAGCAGAGGTTCTGCTCACGCCTGGCGTTTTTCTCAGAATTGGCAACAACAGCAGCGTGGATATGATCTCGCCGGATTTGGCGAATACCATACTGCTCCTGCAGACAGGGCGCGCCCTCATTGAAGTGGCCGATATCAGGCCCGAAAACAACATTCGTATCAACGTGAGCGGCGCCAGCGCCCAGCTACTCAAGCCCGGTTTGTACGACATTGACGCGGACCACCACCAGATCCGCGTATTCGACGGAAAAGCGCTGGTTCAAAGCAATGGCCGCCGGGTTACGGTGAAGGGACAACACCAGCTCAGTTTGGATACTCAGGTTGAGCAAAAGTCGCGGAAATTCGAGCGGAAAACCTACGAAGACGACTTCTATCGCTGGGCCAGCCTGCGTTCCTCTTACCTGGCCGACGCCAACGCCGATGCGGCTAAAAGGTACGCCGGCGGCGGCGGTTGGTCCCCGGGCGTTTGGGCGGACAGCGGCTGGTATTGGGACGCCGGATTCGATGCTTATACGTTCATTCCGGGCGACGGGATTTTCTACAGCCCATTTGGTTGGGGATACTACTCTCCGTGGTACGCGCTGGGCGCGCCGGGCTTCGGGTACTTCGGCGGCGGCTTCCGCAATCACTTCGGGCCGGGCTATCGTCCCACCCACGGTCCCGCGTCTGGCTTCCCTGGACGGACCTCGCATTTTGGAGGAAATAGCTTCGGTTCAGGTGGCTTCGGAGGATTCCACAATGGTGGTGGCTTCCGCGGCGGCGGTGGAGGATTCCGTGGCGGCGGTGGCGGCTTCCACGGTGGAGGAGGACACGGCGGAGGCGGTGGCTTCCATGGAGGCGGTGGAGGAGGGCACGGCGGCGGTGGTGGTGGGCATCGCTAAGAAGCGCGATGCATTCATCCGCCGCTCACTCATTTGGCCGGACGTTTTGAGTTCTTGTAAAAGGCCTCGATCGGCTGATAGGGGCCGAAGCGATGCTGCTGAATCGGGAAAGAGTCTGCGTAGGGACCATAGCCCGTGTCGGCAGGCTTCTTCGCCCGATCCGGGTAATCGCTCTCCAGCCCTTTCATTTCCGGCCGCGGCTTTGAATTAATGAACGCAGCTACATCCAGGGCTTCGTCGTCCGTGAGGTCTGGACTTCCCAGGGGCATGCGGGCTTTGATGAATCGTGCCGCGGTAAGGACACGGTGCATGCCGGCCCCGTCATTGAAGCTGTTGGGGCCCCATAATGGCGGGAAAACGAATCCGTGAACCAAGTCCGGAGCGGCTGCAAGCCCGGCTCCGTCTTGCCCGTGACACGCCGAGCAACGTTTTGCAAAGACCGCATTCGCCGGCCTTGAGATCGGCGGCGCGATTGGGGGTTTTGAAGGCGGGCGGCTCGTGCGCCTTGCGCTGGGCTGGCGCCGGTGGCTGCATCCTGGTTCGGCCAGGAATTGCAGGTAAGAAACCATCGCGATCATTTCCGGACTCTTTTCGGGGAGCGCGCGACCATTCATGCTGCGCATCATGCATCCGTTGATGCGTTCCTGAATGGTCTCATTCCCACCGCTGCGCGGCGAAATTCGAGGGTACTTGTTGAAGGCGGTCGCTAGACTGAGATTTCCGGGATCGACGCCGGCCCCGATGTGGCACGAAGCGCACGCTAATCTGCTATCCATGTGCCGCATCTTGGGATCGGCGACGTCCGGACCCATGTATTCCGAGGTCTGCGAAATCAGCCTCTTCCCGTATTCCTCGGTGGCGCCGATGGAAGACGCAGAGGACGCGGCGCGTTCCGTGGGTGACGAGATTCTAGCGAAAGCAAGAGTCGCAGCCACTGTGATTAAGCCGGCGAGAGCGCAGAGCGCGATCACGACGCCCATGCCGCGCGACGAGTCTGGTTTCATGAGGGGATGTTCCTCCCTTTCTGTACCTGATCATAGGCTCGCACATCTGCCTGAAAACGGTACTTGGGCCGCTCCACCCACGCACGGAGGCGAGGTGAGATCAGCCACGCAGCAAGAAATACCAGCGCGAACAATAGCGCGAGCCCCACGATGACGTCCATCGCGGTCAGGTGGAACATCGCGGTCTTTGTCATGTTCATTGACCGGGCGTTCCTTCGAAAAAAGTCCTGACATAGTACGCCACGGCGGATAGCTCAGCCTCTGATAGCTCATTCGTCCAGGGCGCCATCGGCGTTCCTTCGATTCCGTTGCGCACGGCGCGGAGACTCGCCGCCAAGTTGGGTCGTTCTGTCCGGAAATTCGTGGGAGCGACGGCGAACTGGTCCGCGGCGGATCCGTCTCCTGCCCCATCCACTCCGTGACACTGGGCGCAACGAGCGGCGTAAACACGCGCGCCGAGTGCGAGTACGGCTTGCGGTATGGCCGGTTCTGGCTGTGCCGTATGAAATCCACGAACGACTTCTGCTAAGGCTGAAAGATCAGCGGGAGTCAGTTCGCGCCATGCTGGCATGGCCGTGCCCGCCACACCGTTCCACAAAGAAAAGCCGAGGCGGTCCGCCGAGTATTCCTGCTCGGACAAGTTAAGCGGGCGCGGATGCAATCCTGCCGCTCCCGGGCCATCGCCTTCTCCGCGATTTCCATGGCAAGCGGCGCAGTAACGCGCGTAATCCTGCTGCCCGCGATTTAGGTCGCTCGTCCGTACCAGCTTCGGGAAACTTCCCTTGCGCCGAGCCGCGGACGGGCTGGCGTTCAAAACGGGAGAGCCGAAACGCGTAGCGCCTTTCATCGTCCGAACAGTTACACGCTTTGCGGGCGTGGGCTTCTCCTTCAGGACCCGCCAAGGCGCGATCGCGGCCGAGCGTTTCGAGATAATCCAACAAATCGCGCGCTTCCTGTTTGGGGCGATCGGGCGCGCCGTCAAATAGCCAGGGAAAGGCGGGCATGACGGAATCGACGACGAGGGCGCGCGGGGCATAGAGATGCGAAAACTGCCAGTCCGCGGATCGCACGGCACCCTTCGCGCGAGAGGTCGGGCCCGATGCGGCGCGTGCCCCAAAGATGCGGGTAATCGAAGATCGTCTCCCAGGCTAAAGTCGCCGCACCGAAGCGCGCGACATCCTTGGCAAGGTAGCGGATCTGCTGCGTGTGGCAGTAGGCGCAGCCTTCGCGCGCATAGATCACCCGCCCGCGCTTCTCACTCGCGGTCAGGGCCAGCGGGCGATCTGGCTTGGTCTGGCGGATTTGTTCTTCGAGTGCCTGCCCGGGCCAGACCCCCAACAGCAGGATCGACATCACGAAGAAACCCACGCCGCCCAGGCCGGCCACGAGGTACGACATGCGGAGGAAGCGCTTCATGCAACCTCTGGCGCCAGGCGCGGCGCGATCGCTTCGACCGGCTCCAATCCAACCTCTTGCTGAACGGCGCGGAGACCGTCACCGCGATTCCCCGTGACCAGGCCGAGGAGCAAGGTAATGAATCCGGCTCCAATCGGGATCACCGTTAAGGTCCGAACCAACCAATAAGGATGCACGGCGCGAACCGAATCCATCCAGGGTGCAGCGGATTGCCAGAGGCGCGCTTCGACTAAACCGGCGATGGTCAGGTCGGAAACCATGATGACCACGCCGACCGCCAGAGAGCCAATAGGCCCAGTCCAGCATGCGCGCGTTGTAGCGCGCCCAGGGAATTCGCTGCCAGACGTGAATGATTCCGCCGGCTGCGGCAAAGGTGGCGAAACCGAGCATCGCCAGATGCGAATGGCCCACCACCCAATCGGAAAAATGCACGCTTTGATTGACGGACATTTGCGCTTGCACCGAGCCCTGGATGCTGACGATCAGATAAAAAACGGTCCCGGTGCCTACGAAGCGCAGAGCTGGATCGCGGGGAAACCAACCGGTGCCGCGCAAAGACAGAAGCAGATTCGCGACCACTAGAATCACATCGACGCCCAGGAGGGTGGAGGCTGCGATGGCTCCGATCTGCGCGCTCATGGGGATGACGGAGAAGACGTAATGGTGGGTTCCGTTGAGAGGGTAGAGGAAAAACAAGAGCCAGAAACCGAGCATGGAGAGGAAGTGGCTGAAGATGGGTCTGCGGGTGGCGGCGGGGATCACAAAGTAGATGACCGCGAGAGCGAGGGGGGTTACGAACAGGCCGATGGCATCGTGAATCCACAATCCGCTAAAGGCGGCGCCGCGCGCTCCCGGGACTAGTTCCGGGACGAAGTTTCCCATGGGGTAGGCGAGCAGCGTGAAGATCAGGCCGCCGATGATGTACCAGCTCGACACGTAAAGATCCTCCAGCCCGCGCGAGAAGAAGGGCGGCAGGAATTGAATCAAGGCGAGGAGCAGCGCTAGGACGACGAAGGCGTCGATCACTAGCGGGAACTCGGCCCACTCCAAAGGCTGACTGAAACCGGCCAGCACCAAAATCCAGCCGGGCGCGACCACTGCAAAATTCCACAAGCCGAAAATCCACTGGCCGAGCTTCGCGCTGGTGACGCGGCGGCCGGTGAGCACCGGAACGCCATGGTAGAGAAACGCGAAGAATGCGTTGCCCAGCCATCCCAGCATGATGCCCTGGGTGTGGTCGTAGCGGAGGCGCCCCCAGGTGAGCCATGGCGAGTTTCCAACCAGGTCCGGGACCAGAAGTTCAATTGAGGCAAGGACGCCGAACGCCACCGAGATCAATAACGTAACGATGGCCGCCAAGCCGTGCGCATACACCAGCGAGGTTTCTACGGCGGGGGAAATAGCGGGGTTCTCGCGCATGGCTGTCAATTGATACCATCGATCATACTGGCATCGAAGGAGGGCGGTACGCAACGTCCGCTTCGGATGAGCAGGGAGCAACGGAAAGGAACCCTAATGAAAAAGACGATTCTTTGTGCGCTCGCACTATCACTGGTGATTGCGTTTGCCGCGATATCTCAAACGCCGGCAGCTCCTAAACACCGTGTAGTTTTCCAACTGACGGAGCCGGAAGGAGCCGCTTGGGAAATGCTAATCGGCCACGTTACCAACATGCGGACCGCTTTTGCCAAGGATGGCAGCGAAGTTGAAGTCGTGTTCTTCGGGCCGGGGCTCAACATGCTTCTCAAGAAAAACACGGCCTACGAGGAGCGCTTAAAGCAACTCGCCGACAGCGGTGTTACCCTGGCTGCTTGCCAGAACGCGATGCGTTTCCTTAACGTGAAAACGGAAGACCTCTTCCCGTTCGCCAAGCAAGTCGATTCGGGCGTTGCCGAACTGGCTCGCAAACAGGAAGCGGGCTGGGCCTATATTCACTAAACTGGAAACCGGGAGCTAAGACATGTCTAACTCGATCACTCGCAGAGAAACTTTGAGGAGAGGACTGGCGGCCACCAGTCTGCTCGCCTTCCTGCCGGAATTGCCAGTATTGGCGCAGGGGGAAACGGATGTTCCGTTCACCGACTATCCGGCGAACTACAAATCCAATAGCAATCCCGCCGCCGCGAATCGCTTTCTGGACATCCGCAATATCGACGGGCAGATCACCCCCAACGACCAGTTCTTCTTCATCCAGCACTATAACCGGCCGGAGATCGATGCGAATGCCTACCGGCTAAAGTTAACGGGACTGGTGAATAAGCCCACCGAGTTGACGCTGGCCGATCTCAAGGCCATGAAGTCCGTCGAGTTGGTTAACGGCTATGAGTGCTCCGGAAACAGCGGGCGTTTCTTTCAAGGGTTATCCTCCTGCGGCCGTTTCACCGGCGTTCCGTTGAACCAGGTACTCAAGCGCGCCGGGGTTGGATCGGCAGCGCGCGAAGTCGTGTTCTTCGGTACGGACCGCGGCAAGGAGGATGTGGTCTTCCGCCAGGAAACCTACAAGATCGAGCAGCAGTTTGGCCGGAGCATCACGCTGGAACATGCTTTGAAACCGGAGCCTCTCCTGGCCTATGCCTTAAACGGCCAGCCGCTTACGCGCGATCAAGGCTTCCCGATTCGGCTGATCATGCCGGGCTGGTACGGTGTTTCGAACGTGAAGTGGCTCTCGGAAATTCATCTGCAAGAGGATCGCTTTCTGGGGAATTTCCAGGCCCGCTGGTACCGGTCACTGCGGGGCGTGGGCGGGACGGGCGAAGATACCGATCCGCAAACCCAGTGGGTAGAAACCGAAGTGACTCACATGCAGTTGAAGTCGGTGATCGCCCGCGTGCGAAAGAACGCCGCCGGATTGAAGGTGTTTGGCTTCGTATTGAATAACGGAACGCCGCTGAAGTCAGTGGAGGTGAGCGTCGACGGCGGACCCTGGCAGGCCGCGGCGCTAGACAAAGTGAACACGCAATACTCCTGGAAGCTGTTCACCTTCGATTGGAAGGGAGCCGCGGCCGGCGATCATACGCTGGTTTCGCGCGCCACGGACATCAACGGAACTGTTCAACCGCCGGCCGCCGACCTGCGCCGGAAGAAGACTTTCCTCGAAGACAACTCGCAATTCCCACGCAAGATCACGATTGCGTAAGGACGCTGGCTGAGTTTATTCGCCCGCCCGGATGTAGGAGAACCCGGCTTCCTGCTTGCGCACCAGTTCGGCCACGCCGGAGTCCACTTCCGTGGAGAAGGGGAAAATATCCTGGCTCGTGACCTTCCTGAGCCGCATCGAGTTCTGGCAGGCCGCCAGAATGACACCGTCCGCGGCAGCCTTCTTTAGGCGCTCCTCGAACATTGTATTGGTTTTCAGCAGAGCGGAGAGGCCTTTGCCGTAGAACACAACCTCAATCTGCACCCCTCCGTCGTTCTTGAACGCAGTTTGTACGTTGCCGACGTTGCCCAAGAGCTGATTCCAGGAATCGTTGTCGGCGACGTTCATTTGCAGAACGACTTTGTGTTTGGCGGGCGCCGCAGTCTGTGCCAGCGCGGAGCCGGCGATGGTGAACGCGAAGAGTGCAAGTAACGTGGTTTTCATGGATTCTCCAAAGCTGAGGATACTATGTTTGTTGCAGCAGATCTAGGCGGCCGCGTCGGTCATCATCTTCAGGATGACCTCCTCGACCTCGCGCGCGACACCTTGAATGGAAGGCATCGCAAACGCCTTCATCATCTCGGTGGGCCGCATCGTCGCCAGCGTGTAATGGTTTGGCGTCCCGTAGACCGAAATGCGGCAAGGCAACGCCGTCGATATCGCGCCGTCGGCGTCCAGGACTTTCTTGGCTTGATGCGGGTTGCAGACCTCGTACACGCGGCATTGCTGGGCTAACTCTACGCCCTTCTTGGCCAGGGTCTCCTTCAGATCGTGCATCGCGATGATCCCAAATTGATGCCGCGCCGCCGATTCCTGAAGTCCGCGTTCGATTTCATCCAGCGGCTTGGTCGATTCAACTTTGAACAGCATGTTTCCCTCCTGGAACTGCGCTCACTTTGCGGCCTTCGGACGCTCGGGTATGGCGACGCCGGCAGCGTCACCCGGAATATGCCACAAAGTTTGCAGTGTCCCGTATTGAGACCACACAGTATCCGGTAAATCCGTCGCCCGGACTCGCCCTTCCCTTTTCGGATCAATCGGCGAGTGAGCCTTGAGATACGCATGGAGCGCGTCGTGCACGGTTCCAGGGAGGTAGTGAGCGTCGCTCACACCGGGCAGCCGGCAAATTCTGTCCAACACTTCACCCTCCTGTTCGCAGCCACCGATGGTGTACATTCCGTCCGGCTCCATCTCTTTCCCGTTAATCTTGACATCCTTGATCCGGCTGCCAGCGGGGGCTCCAGCCGTAAAAAGGATCTTCATCCCGGACGGCCGAAGGCCCCAGCCCCCGGACAGCTTCAGCGGATCTTTCGCATAAACCAGTTCCATTTCGTTCTCGAGATATGCGTGCAGCTGCTTCCCGGACACACGCCCGGCCTTGATTTTTGCGTCGAGCGGGAGAATGTTCCAAAGATCCGCTTCGGTAATCGGACCTGGAGCCAGCGGCGGAGAAAACCGGAAGCCGTTGGTAAAGGCGATATCGGTATGAGTAACTTCGCGCACGGCATCGTCGACCAAATTGTCCATGGTGGTTTCGAGGACGTCATAGCGCATGAGCGTGGTCTTGGTAGCTCCGACCACTTCGCGAAGCCGCGCCTGGAACGGGTGCTCCGCTGTTTCCACTAACGATTTCACGTTCTGGTTCTCGGCGAACTGGGCCTCGTCGATACCGATCAGTCTGTAGTTATGGTCAGAGATGCTTCCGTCAGTAAGGGTGACGTCGAGCTCTCCGATGAAAGAACCCATCGAGCCGGGCTCAACCACGATGGTTTTGCCCACCAGAATCGGCTTGTAGACTCGCTCGTGCGTGTGACCGCTTAAGACGATGTCGAACTCCGGGATGTCGTGAGCCAACTGCACGGAAGGCGCCAAGCCTGTGTGATCGAGCAGAACGATCAAGTCCGGCTTCTCCTTCCGCTTCAGATCCTGCACGAATTCACGCAATCCGTTCATCCGGGTAGAATCGAGGCCCGCGACTTCGGCGGGAGGCTGGCGCGTCGTGGTGGTTGGATCTGTCGCTCCGACGAAGGCCACCCGGACGCCATCTTTTTCCAGAATCGCCGAGGGAGCAAAGAGCCGTTTCCCAGTGGCCTTATCGTGGAAGTTGTAGCAGATCACCTTGTAGTTCACTTCGCTCATGAGCTTGCGGAATTGGGCCGGCCCGTAAACTACTTCCCAGTTGCCGGGAGTTCCGGCATCGATGCCGAGCGCGTTCAGCGGGGCAACAATTGCCTCGCCCTGAGTCCAGGCCGCGACCGCGGAACCTTGAAAGGTATCGCCGCCGTCTAGCGTGAATACCGCTCCCGTGGCGCTGGATCTTTCCCGGTCAAGAGCGGTACGGATTCGCGAGAATCCGCCCATGCGATGCAGGTGCTTGGGGTCCTCGGGCAAATACTCCCAGTGCGTATCCAACTGCGCATGCATGTCGGCGATGTGAAGAAAGCGGACGTGCTTCGTAGCGGACGCGGCGCTTAAAAAGGAATGCGCACCGACGGCAGCCAAAAGGAAGACGAGGGTCACGACAAGAGGGACCCAGATAGACTTTCTCATCGCGCGTCAGGCAGTTTACGCGAATCTTCTTTTGATGTCCGGGCTGGGGGGACACGGCAGCCACCTGACATGCACGTCGATACTCCAAGAGCCGGCAATACCCACCGCATTAGCACCACATACCCGGCGAAGAACAGAACCAGCTTCAACCACTCAGGAAACATTGCTTTCTCCACAAAACCCGAAAATCTCAGCAGCGGCACTACAGTGAGTGCCACCTTAAGAGATACAGCCACTCGCGAAAGGTGACAGTCACAGGCGACCTTTATGGCTTTGACGAATAATCCCAAGCATTTTCACGTTGAGCCACAGAAACCGCCACAGCTGGTAGGGCAGGAACGTCCTCAGAAACAGAGTGATCCGCGTCGGTTTTGTTGCGTAGAACCAATCGTTTGGTGTATTTGATGGCGTCATAATGCCTACTCCGGGATGAGTGTCCAACCTGGCCGAAGCCGGGCTTTGTACAGGAACATATGATGCAGAAGGATCTTGATCCAGTGCCCGGCTAATCCGATCTCTCCGAAGGTGTGATCGATGTCACGCCCGTATTCCGGGTAGCGATCAAAATCAGGCACAATAGGGAACACCGTAAGGGAAGCGGCAGTGCCTGTGAATGGATTTGCACCCGCCGAGGCGACGCAGGCCGCCCCCATTTCCGCCAGGGATGCCGTATGCGTAAGCGTGTTGCTGCCTTGCAGCATGTCGACAATATTGCGGGCAACCGTCTTCCCAATCATCGCCGACGGCATGCCCGTACGCGGTGGCGCCGGAGAGATCATCAAGCCTTCGGCGTTGCTATGTGGCTCCGAAATGGGATGCGGCGGCGCGAAGGCGATTCCGGCGGCGAAAAGATTGGGATAAACCGGGCTCTGATAGTGCCGCGGCCAGTCCTTAGCCTTCCAATCCGGGTAGGCCTTCTTCTGGTAGTCGGCGTCGACTTTCATGAAGCCACTGGGCGCGAATACCTTCCCGGTAATGTCCTCCCCGTTACGGCTGAATGCCTTTAAACCGACGCCCGTAAACGGCGGCAGAAGCATGGCCATGTCGAAAGGCACATCGGATAGCCCGCCATCGAGGGTCTCGATGTGCGCCAGGCCCGGTTCTACTTCGCGAACATGCGCTTTGGTGATCCAGCGAATGCCACGCTCCGCGAACAGGGATTCAGCAAAGATTCTGCTGGGAGTGATGTAGCCTCCGCGCCGGATATGGACTCCGTTCACTCCGAAGTCTCCCAGTTCATACTCGTTGGTCACAAATACGATATCCGCCTTATCGCGGACCTGATGAGCCCGCAGTTCGAACTCGAGATTGACGACGTATTCGAACGCCGCGCCTTCGCATGTGCAGCCACCGTGACCGACGCCAATAGCGAAGCGCTTCTTTTCCCCGCGTTTCATTCGTTCCACCATTTCAAGGAACACGCGCGAGGTCTCGGCGGCGTGGGAGGCCGTG
This sequence comes from Bryobacterales bacterium, assembly GCA_963760575.1. Taxonomy (GTDB): domain Bacteria; phylum Acidobacteriota; class Terriglobia; order Bryobacterales; family Bryobacteraceae; genus Palsa-187. The sequence continues at coordinate 71,917 of CAVXEM010000038.1, read as the reverse complement.
CAGACCGACAAGCTATTCTTCTCCGGTCCCAAGCCGCGAGTCGCATCGAAGTTGAGCTTTGGGCCGGTGGCGTTAATCAAGAAGTCATACGTCAGTTTGTCGCGCTGACCCGCTTTGCCTTCAAGGGTCCATTCGAATTCGACGCTCGGCTTCGGTTCGCCGTCCGTGCCTTCCGGATAAAGGGCCACGGCCTTCGCTTGCTTGAAATCGATTCCATGCGCCTGGTAGATCGGCGCCAGGGGGAAAGTAACCTGCTCTTTGCGCATTAACCCGACGCCCACCCAGATATTGGAGGGAATCCAGTTGTAAGTTGGCTGGGGAGAGATGACCACAACCTCATGTTCCTTCCCCAGCCAATTCCGCAAGAATGCTGCAGATGTATGGCCTGATATACCGGCTCCTAAGACGATGATTCGTGACATGCGAAGCCTTCCATTGAGCCGCTCAATTCACGCGTCTCCCTTTCCCCTGGCCGGCCCACTCGGGGATGCCATTTTTATCGCGTAGAGTCAGGGTTTTGCCGTCCTTGACGACTTCCCGCGCGATGACGTATTCCTTGCCCGTCAGCGTGACTTTTGAGCCAGTCACTTCCACGGCATCGCCTTTCGCGAATGAGAAGCCTTTGTCACTGACGAAAGCCGCATGGGCCAAGAGCCACTTCCACGGTCATCGCGTCCGTTTTGACAAAAAGATGGGTGCCACTCATCCGCCCTTGGGACGGCTGGGTGACTTGGTCGACATTGCCTTTGATGGTTGTCTCTGTCGCGGGATCATACAATCGGCTGCGCTTACCGGGACTCTGCGCGGAAGCCGAGAGCGCGAGAAGAAACGCCATCGCGGCGTACAAACAAGATTTCGATACTTTCATAACGACACCTCACCCGGAGTGCTGCACTTTCCGGACCAATCGGAAGCCCTCTCGAACTTGCTTTCTGGCGAACCCACTGTGCCATTTGCCCCAGATGCGTGGGTCTATCTGCGAAGGTCTGCCTAGGGGAGATGGACGAAGAAATGCGGGGTAGGCATCCGGATTGGGTGCGATTCGTAGGAAACGGATTCAGGAGCACGACTACGAAACCGGCGCCTCTGGCTGGGGAGTGGCGCTGCCTGCGGGGTCGCCGACAACGGGCCCCGAGTTGCACGTAAACAGCAGGAAGATGCCTTTAATGCACGAATCTACTCACAGCGGCGGAAGTGATCCCTTACGATGCGGTTCGCGCAAATATCGTCTTGCTAGCCAGTTCACTTTGATCTCTTTTCTGATGTTCGCCTGTGTGCTCCGCGCGCAGAACCCAATTCCAGTGGTTTTCGACAGTAATATGGGCGATGGTATCGACCAAGAGTTTGCCCTCGCTCTCGCGCTGCAATCGCCAGAACTCAACGTGCGTGTTGTCACCGTCGTCGGAGATGACGCAGAGAACCGTATGCGTCTCGCCTGGAAGGTGCTGGGACTGTACGGGCGGCGCGACATCGCGCTCGGCCGGGGAGCCTCGGAACCGCTGCTCGGTTCCACCCCAGGACGTTCGTTAGACCTTGACGTTCTGACGCCGCAGGATCTCTTGCCACCAGGAAGCAATCGCGATGCGATTAGTCTGATCGTGAATACCGTACTTTATTCTTCGGGACCAGTCACGCTGATTGCCACGGGCCCTTTAACCAATATCGCCCTGGCAATTAAGGTCGATCCACGCATCAAGCAAAACATCGCCCGGATCGTCGTGACGGGAGGCGCCTTCGATGCGCCGCGCACCGAGTACAACATTGAACGTGACCGAATCGCCGCCGAGATCGTTTTTAGCTCCGGCGTCCCGATCACGGTGGTCAGCGGCGATATCAGCGGGGGATGCATGCTTGGTGCCAGCGAAATGGACCGGTTACGCGGCGCACGGAATCCCGCTTCGCAATTTCTGGTGCAGTTGATCGAGCTTGCGCAGAAGGGCCAGAAGAATGAGTTTCCGATTCTCCACGGTCCTCTGGCGGTGGCGGTTTCATTCCAGCCCGCATTGATCAACTCTCAATCAGGCAATATCTCCGTGGATACGGCAGACCCGCACACGTCCGGTAATGCACGCTTCCTGCCGACGACCGAGTTATCAAAGGCGCAGCCACCGAAGACCGCGCTTGCGAACCAGGCCGATTGCCGTCGTTTCTTAGACCTCCTGATTGAACGGCTCGCGGCACCGCCCCGTTCTGGCGGCACGGCCAAACAGTGAGCAGAGGCGCGGGCTACGATCCCACGTGGACGTAACCGCGAAGCTCCAGATTGACCAGCGTTGTTAACGCCCACAGATCGACTTCGATTCCGCGCAGGATGGTCTTTTGGTCGATCTTGTTGGCCAGCACCGCTTGCCCGCAAACGCGAAAGTCGACGCCGGCCTTCTGCAGACTTTGAATCAACGCGACATTGGGATTGCTATGGCCATTGTTGCGCGCCTTGAATGTTTCGTCATTCAGAATGATTTCGGTGCCCTGCTGATGGAAGACGACCGCGATCTTGCGATGATCGGCCGGAACACCATTCTTTGCCAGTGTATTGATGAAGCGGGCGACGGCGGCGAGCATGGGGTTCACATCGTCGATCTTCGGGGCAGCTTTACCGATATCGAACACAACCTTGTAGGTCATGCCTGGATCGGGTAGTTCTTTCGCCCCGGGGATATCCGTGGCCACTTGGCCGTCCGGTACTGGCAGCGGCTGCGACGATTGCGCGAACGCGGAAACGGTAAGGCCGATCAATGCGGCAGTTGCGGCCGCCCCATGCAGGAATGAATTCTTCATAATAACCTCCACGGCCGAAGCTACCATGTTGCGAGTGCCAGCGCCAAACTGACAGAACTTGAGGGAACTGGAACGGAGTCAGTTCCTGGCCTTACACTGATACAAGAACACGGCGGGGCGATGACTCTCGCTCAAGTTTAGATTGGAGTGACATGAGGATTCTCCGCAGAAATTTCCTGTTCCTCGCCGGCGCCAGCCTCCTGCGCGCAGACGACCGTCCCAAGCTCGACATGCTGGTGCGTTCGGCTCGTCCGGAGGATCTGGAAATGCCTTTTTCCGGTTTCTCGGATTACATCACGCCGATCGAACATTTCTTCGTTCGCACTCATGTCTACGTGCCTAAGGTGGACCCGGCATCATGGCGGCTCAAAATAGAGGGCGAAGTTGCCACGCCGCTCACACTTACCATGGAGGACCTAAAAAAGCTGCCGCCGGTGGAACTGGTGAGTGTCGTCGAGTGCGCGGGCAACGGCCGCGGGTTCTACGAACCCCCGGTTCCGGGTGTGCAATGGGGCAGCGGCGCCGTGGGCAATGCGCGCTGGAAAGGCGTTCGGCTGGCGGATGCGCTGAAGCGGGCTGGCATCAAGGATTCCGGCAAGGAAATTCTCTTCGATGGCGCGGATGTCCCACTAGGCACCATGCCGGACTTCCAACGGTCGATACCAATGAAAAAAGCGCTGGATGGCAATACTATTCTGGCTTATGAGATGAACGGCGAGACGCTGCCGGTGAAGCATGGCTTTCCGCTGCGTGTTGTGGCTCCCGGCTGGGCAAGCGATTCATGGGCCAAATGGCTAACGTCGATTCGCGTCCTCGATAAGGAATTTGACGGCTTCTGGATGAAGGGTTCCTACCGTCACCCGGGAAAGCCGGTCGCGCCGGGGACTGCGGTTCCGATGGAACAGATGCAGCCGGTAACCAGCCTGCACGTGAAGAGCGTAATCGCGGCACCACTCGACGGCGCACAAGCTCTCGCGGAAAGACCTCTCGCGATCCAGGGCGTGGCCTGGAGCGGCGACGCAGGACCCGTAACGGCGGTTGACGTGAGTGTCGATGGCGGGCGCACCTGGAAACCGGCGGCGTTGCGCCCGGAGCAGCGCACCCAATTCGGCTGGCGGCAGTGGGATCTCAAATGGACGCCGCCACAGGAAGCTTACTACACCATTCTGGCTCGGGCGCGCGACGCCGCCGGCAACATGCAGCCGCTGGATCAAGAGTGGAATCCTTCCGGGTATGGATGGAACGTGGTTCCGCGCGTGGGCGTGGACGTCGTGAAGGAACTTACTAACACATCCAAAGTGTCACAACCAGCCGGCTCCAACCCAGCGCAGCCAGCCGCGCTCAAGGGCCCTTGCGCGGTCTGCCATGATGACGACGTCATTCGCCAGCAGCGCCTTACCCGCGCGCAGTGGGATCGGGAAATCAACAAAATGGCCGGTTGGGGCGCCAAGGTGAAAGACGAGGACCGGGCCGGGTTGCTCGACTATCTATTTACAAATTATGGCCCGCGCCCCCGCAATCGCTAAATCGCTGGAGAACTCTAGAGTCTCAAGCGGGCCCGCGGCCAGTTGTGAGATGTGATCATAAGATGTGGTCTCGATCGGTCCTGTTCATATTCCTAGCAGCTCGCTCTGAGTTCGCTGTGATCGCGTGAGCGAAAGGATTTCATCTAAGTCATGGGGCTAGAGTTCGATGCTGAGGTTACCGGGAGCCTAGAAGCTCTGTATCAAACGAAAGACGCAGCCAGAAGGCGAGAGGCTGTGCTCGATGCGCTGCAACTCCAGTCCGGCCAGCGCGTCCTGGATATCGGGTCGGGCCCTGGATTTTTGGCGGCCCAAATGGCTGAAGCCGTCGGCCGCAATGGGGAAATTATCGGCATCGATATGAGCCAGCCGATGCTCAAGATGGCGGCGGAGCGCTGCGCAGATAAGCCGTGGGTGACCTTTCAATCCGGCGCAGCGACGGAGCTGCCTTTCAACGACTCCTCGTTCGATGCGGCCATATCCATCCAGGTAGTCGAGTATATCGCCGACGTAGGGAAAGCGCTTTCTGAGATGTACCGGGTCATTCGACCCGGTGGCCGTGGGGTGATCGTGTCCACCGATTGGGACGCGATCGCCTGGCACGCATCGGACAGCGCGCGGATGAACCGTGTACTGAGCGCATTCGCCGAACATTGTGCCCATACTGCCCTTCCGCGCACGCTGGCGCCCAAGCTAACACAGGCAGGCTTTCTCTTGAAGGAGCAGCGCATCATCCCGCAGTTCAATTCCAGCTACAACCCGGATACGTATAGCTACCAGATCGCACGGCTGATCGGCGCATTCGTGACCGGCCGGCAAGGCGTTACTGAAGAGGACGTCCGCGCTTGGTTGGAGGATTTGCGTCAAACCGGTGAGCGCAACGAGTATTTCTTCAGTCTCAATCAGTATTTGTTCGTGGTTGCAAAACCCTAGTTGGCCGCCTAGGCCGGTGGCGGCAAGCCGGGTGTCGCAAATAACATGTCGGTGATTCCTTTAATGCTGCGGTTGCCGTAGCGGAACGGAACCACCAGGCGTAGCGGCGCGCCATGGTCGGCCGGGATCGGTTCGCCGTTCATCATCCACGCCAGCATCACTTGCTTGTTTCGCAGAGTGGGCAGGTCTTCGTCCACATAAGCGCCGTCGGCAGCGGTGAAACGGCAATAGTGGACGCCCTTGTGCAGTCCCAGCATGTCGGTGAAATCGGCAAAACTAACGCCGGTCCAGGTGACAATGCCGCGCGGTTTGGCCGCGCCACACTGCAGGAGATATGTATGGGTCACTTCCGGCAACTTCTGCAGATCGCTGAAGTGCAGAGTGCCCCGCAATTTTGCCAAGCCGCGCGTCTCCACGCGAATCGCCATCTGCTTGTAATCGGCAACAATGCTGGACGGCGTTTTGCGGTCCGCGGTCCGCCACATCAGCGGGCCGTCGATGGCGCCAGCCTCGTTGCGGTTGTGCTCGGGCGCCGACCCATCCGCTTGCAACGGCAGCTCCACCGGGAAGCCCGGCCGCATCGCTTGCTCTTCCAACTTATCGGGGAAGGGCTGCGCTGCGCCCCTTCCGTTGGCGCCCGCGTTCGGCGGGCCTCCTTGCGCCATTAAGCGTGTGGGCCGCAGCATGGCAGCCGTGACCGATAGTCCCGCCAAGGTGGATCCTGACACGGAGATTGCCTTGCGTCGTGAGATTGCCATGGGTCAAACATAGCAGATTGTAAATCCATAGTCCGTCGGGTGATTCCAGGGCGATGCACCACGGCCAGGAACTGAGACTGCGGTTTAGAGTTATTCCTCCGCTTTGCGAAAACTCATGTATCCGCTGGCGGCTATCGCGTGGTACGATGTCCGTAGTTTTCCCCGATTTTCCGGGAAGCGAGGTGCATATGAGCAGACAGTCTCCGCCCACGCCGGAACGGCGTTCGTTTCTCAATCGTCTCAACGCCGGAGTGGCTTCGTTTGCAGCAATCGCCGTTGGCGGCGCCGCGATGGCTCAGCAAAAACCGGCAACAACAACTACTCGTTGGCAGCCCGCGCGTCATGAGAAGGATGACTGGTTCGACAGCCTGCCAGGCAAACATCGATTGGTATTCGACACGACTACCCCAGAGCGTATGGGAGACGCACTCCTGTTCGCCAACAATTTCATGCGTGTGAACCGATCCGACTACGGGCTCGAAAACAGCGATCTGGCGGTGGTGATTGTGGCCCGCCACAGGTCGACGCCTTTCGGCTATAACGATGCGATGTGGGCGAAGTACGGAATGGCGCTGGCGGCCCGATCCAAAGTGGAAGATCCCACTACGAAACTGGCTCCGAAGCGGAACATCTATAACGCCGAGGAGTATGGCGAACTGGCGGCCAACCGTGGCACGACATTGGATTCGCTGTTTAAGCAAGGCGTGCAACTGGCTGTGTGCTCGACCTCCACTCGCGGTTATTCCCGATCCATCGCCGAGGCGACCGGCGGGAACCCCGATGCCATCTATAATGAGTTGACAGCCAACCTGGTGAGCAACGCGCGGATGGTTCCCGCAGGTATCGTTGCTGTTAATCGTGCGCAGGAGCGAGGATATTCGCTGGTGAGCACGTAACTTCAAATCAAATCAATAGGAGCCGAACAAAATGAAACGCGTACTTCCGATCCTTGCCGTCATGGCGCTTACGGTTTTCGTCGCCGACGCGCAATCCCAGGTCAAGAAATCCACGGTCCCGGGAATCACGAACTTCGCTCAGGTGGAGACGACCGTGGCGTGTGCAGGCGCGACCACGCCCGGCTCGGTAGCCGGAATTAAAAAGATGGGCTTCGCGTCCATCATCAACTTGAGGCTTGCGACCGAGGCGGGAGCTGACATCGACGGGGAAGCGGCGGCGGCCAAGGCTGCCGGCATCAACTTCGTGCACATCCCTTTCAACGGCAGCGCCCCCGACCCCGCCGTGGCCGATCAATTCATGAAGACCATCACGGAGCCCGGCAATCAACCGGCGTTCATTCATTGCGCCAGTGGAAACCGCGCAGCCGCCATGTGGCTGATCAAGCGTGTACTCATCGACAAGTGGGACAACGATCGTGCGGCCGAGGAAGCCACGCAGCTCGGGCTGACCAGCTCGGCGTTGAAAACTTTCGCTTTCGATTACATCCAGGCTCACAAAAAGTAAAGCCGCTTAGGGCATACTGGCGGCTTATGCTGCCGCGGCCTCAGCGGCAAGCGCTATAGTGAAGTCGTTAGCCGCGACGTCGCGATGGCAACGGTCCCCAAGCAATCCGCAGCGGAAGTCCCCCCTTCGAAGCTGGAAGCTGGGAAGATCCCCGGCATTGGCGCGGCATCGGTTCCCGAAACGCTCGCGGCCCTGCAGGTCAACCCCGACACAGGTCTCACCCGAACTGAGGTTGACGCCCGCCGTAAGGTGCACGGCTACAACGAGGTCGCCGAGACAAAGGAACATCCGCTTCTCAGGTTCCTTTCGAAATTCTGGGGCCTGTCGGCGTGGATGCTCGAACTCATCATGGTGCTGTCGGCGGTCTTGCACAAATTTTCCGATCTAGCCGTGGTGAGTGGGTTGCTGATTGTCAATGCGGTTTTGAGCTTCTCCCAGGAACGCCGGGCCGCCGGGGTTGTCGAGACGTTGCGGAAACGTTTGCAGGTGAGCGCGCGTGTGCGGCGCGACGCAAGCTGGCAGGTGATACCGGCTCGGGAATTGGTTCCGGGCGATATCGTTCGCGTGCGTCCTGGTGATATTATCCCCGCGGATACAAAACTCCTCACTGGAGAATTGAGCATCGACCAGTCTGCTCTTACCGGCGAATCGAAAGATGCCCATAAGGCCCCCGGAGATGTGCTCTCCTCGGGATCGGTTGTTCGCCGGGGAGAAGGCAACGGCGTGGTGATGCTAACCGGCGCGCAAACCTATTTCGGCCGCACCACGGAACTCGTGCAGAAGGCCCGCCCGAAGCTGCACATCGAAGCGGTGGTGGCGAAAGTCGTCCGTTGGCTGTTCGTCATCGTGGGCAGTCTCTTGAGCGTTGTCATGGTTCTTTCGTTGATGCGCGGCACGCCGCTGATCGAGATGGTCTCGCTGTTGCTGGTCCTGTTGATGAGTGCCGTGCCGGTGGCTCTGCCGGTGATGTTCACCGTCAGCATGGCGGTGGGCGCGGCGGAGTTGGCGAAGCGCGGCGTGCTGGTCACCCGTCTCAGCGCGGCGGAGGATGCCGCGACGATGGATGTGCTCTGCGTGGATAAGACCGGTACGATTACCATGAACCAACTCGCCGTGACCGGCGTCATCCCACTGGGTACATCCAAGGACTCCGACGTTCTGTTCGCCGGCGCACTGGCTTCAGAGGAAGCCAATCAAGATCCCATTGACCTGGCATTCCTCACGGCGGCGCGCGAAGGTCACATCTTCGACGGCCTTCCAAAGGTCACGCCAGTCTCATTTAAGCCCTTCGATGCACAAAGCCGGAGGACCGAGGCTGTCGTCGAACAAAGTGGCCAGCGTTTTCGCGTGATGAAGGGAGCGGTGCGAACCATCGCTGAGACTTGCGGCCTCAAGCCGCCGGAAATCGAGGCGCTGGAAGCCCGTGTCCGCGAATCGGCGGCAAAGGGATACCGCACGTTGGCCGTGGCGCGTGGTCCCGAGACGGGTGCCCCTGGATTGGCCGGACTGGTGACGCTGTACGATCCGCCCCGGCCCGACGCTAAACAACTGATCGTCGAGCTCCGCGGCCTCGGCGTCGCGGTGAAAATGCTGACCGGTGATGCCCTGCCGGTGGCGCGTGAGATCGCGCAAGGAGTCGGCTTGCCGAACATCCTGCGCGTGGCCGACCTTAAAGCAACCAACGCCAAGGCTGGCAACGAAGCCGTCGATCTCCTGGCTGGAGCAGATGGGTTTGCCGAGGTTTATCCGGAAGACAAATACATCGTGGTACAGCACCTGCAAGCCGCCGGACACGTGACCGGCATGACCGGCGACGGCGTTAACGATGCGCCTGCCTTGCGCCAAGCCGAAGTAGGCATCGCCGTAAGCACCGCGACCGATGTCGCCAAGGGCGCTGCCAGTGTGGTCCTGACGGAACCGGGCCTGACGAATATCCTGGCGCTGGTCGAACAAGGGCGCACGATCTACCAACGAGTGCTGACGTGGATCGTAAACAAGATCAGCCGGACCATCCTGAAGTCTGCTTTTGTCTCTATCGCCTTCATCTTCACGGGTAAGTTCGTCGTCTCCGCCTTCGCGATGCTGCTGCTCACTTTCATGACGGATTTTGCCAAGGTTGCGCTCGCTACCGACCACGTACGGCCGTCGAAGAAACCGGAAACCTGGAACATCGGCGGCTTTATTACGGTATCCGCGGTCCTGGGCGTGGCCATGGTCGCGGAGGCTCTTTTCCTTCTATACCTGGGTTGGTCGCGTTTCGGTTTAGCTACCAACGACAATGCCCTCTACACATTTAGCTTCCTGACTCTGCTCTATCTTGCCGTGTTCTCCATCGTCTCCGCGAGAGAGCGAAGGTGGTTCTGGTCGACCATGCCCAGCAAGGCCCTCATGGCGGCCCTCACGGCGGATGCGCTCGCCGGAACCATCCTGACGCTGGTGGGGATTCCAGGCCTGGCGCCATTGCCGTGGTGGCAGATGTTCACGATTTTGGTCTATGCCATGGTCGCATGCCTGGTAGTCAACGATGCGATAAAGGTCGCCATGATCAAATGGCGTGTTCCACTCGCTGCATCCTAACAATCGCCAGACACAATCTTCACGCTGCTTTCTTGCGCCCCCAAGCGAGGCTGAGTAGAAACAGACCCACGCCAAACAAAATTATGGACGGTCCCGGCAGGAACCGAAGGGCTTCAGCCATCCACATGCCTCCCACGGAAATCGCGCCACCGAGCATCGCGGATAGAATGATGTAGCCGCGCATGCTGCGGGAAACATTCTTGGCGATGGCGGCTGGAATGATCGTTAGCGCACCCATCAATAGCGTTCCCACTAACTTGATCCCCAAAGCCACGATCATCGCGAAGATTAGCAAGAGAGCTAAGTCGAACTTCCGGCCCAGCCCATGCACTTTGGCCAAGTCCGGCGAGACAATCAAGAACAGAAAGCGCCTCGCCAAGACGAAACACAGCAGGGTGAGCACCGCTGCCGTGGACAAGATCACGAACAGAAATGGCAGCGAAAGTACCGGAAACGCTCCAAATAGCGACTCGACGATTTCGGCATTCGGGATGATGAGGATGCCCACCGCCAGACTGGCGGTAAAGAGGAGCCCAACGATCGCGTCCGGCGGAACGCGACTTCTGCCCTCCAGCCAAAAGATGAGAAAAGCCGCCACCGTCAGGAAAACGACCACTCCATAGAAAGGGTCGATGCCATACAACAATGCCAGTGCGATCCCGGGGAGCGCCACATGAGAAAGAGCGTCGCCCACCAGCGCCATTCTCCGGAGGAGGATGAACGGCCCCACGCTGCCGGAGGCAATGCCCACCAGCAGAGCGATCCAGAACGAGGCATGGGCCGGCGAGGGCATCGCGCTTAGTGCCTCACGTCCGGGTCGTGACGATAATAGCTCGGATCCCCGTACAGAACGGCAAGCGCTTCGGGCGTCAAGGCTTCGACCGGTGGCCCCTGGGAAAGCACGCTCTTGTTAAGGCACAGCACGTTCTGTGCGTAGCGGTAGACCACGCTGAGGTCGTGCGAAATAAGAAGAATGGTAGTCCGGCGTTCGGTCTGAACGCGGTGAATCAGGGAGTAGATGGTATCTTCAAAGCCAACGTCCACGCCAGCGGTAGGCTCGTCGAGCAGCAACACGTCGGGGTGTTGCAGCATGGCCCAGGCGACCAGCAGGCGTTGCGTCTGTCCGCTGGACAACTCTCCCAGGTTCTTCCGCAATACCCTCCGGTCAAGACCGACCAAAGTGAGCTCGTGGTCCAGATGACTGATAAATTCCGCGCTGGGACGCCAGAAACTGGGCGACTGGAGCAGAAAGAACTCCATGGCCGTGATCGGAGCCGAACGATCGATTGAGAATCTCTGCGGGACGTAGCCGATCTTAACGCCCGGCCGCCAGTTCACAGTGCCTGTGTGGGGGAGGAGTCCTAACAATGCCCGAAAGAGGACAGTTTTGCCGGCACCATTGGGACCAATCACCGCCAAGGCCTCGCCTTGCCTCACGGTGAAGGATATGTCGCGCAGAATCTGAACCCCGTCCAGGACTACAGAAAGGTTTTTACCGTCAGGGTGATGTCGTCAGCCATCGGATCATACTATCGCGCTCAGTCCGTGCTAAAGTCACCTGCGAGATGATCGACCGAACCTTTGCTGTAATAATGCGCAGCGAGGGGCGCGGACGGTTTCATCACATCCCAAGCTTCCTTCTTGGTCTTCTCGGTCGGACAATGCACCACCACAAATGCCGCGCCGCGCTGTGCAAACTCGAGATTGTGGTCGGTGGAGATTTGTTCCGCTCCTATAAATCGGGACAGCTCCTGCATCAGGAAGTTCCCGAGCCCCGTCTCTTCCTTCTCAAGAGCGACGAAGTCGCTTCCTTCGGCCGCAATCACGTCATCCTCGGCAAACCCTGCATATCGCAACTTCTTACCGACCTGTTGCGCCGCGTCCAAGTTCGGAAATACCGCTATCAGGCAATGGAGCGGATAAAAAATTCCAAAAGCCGTGTGGGTCTCTTTGAAAAAGCTGGCAAGTCTGCTCATGGCTAGCTCCCAGGCTCCTTCTCTGGCTCTGCTCCTCCGGCGGACTGCAGCGCCAGATAGTTCAGCCCAAACTCCTTGATGTTATCCAGTTGCCTTTCGAATCCCGCGAAATGGCTTTCCTCATCATGGATCAGCCGCTCGAAGAGCTGTTTCGACCCGGCGTCCTCGTTCGCGCTGCAATCCAGCGCCGCCTTGTTGTAATCTCCAGCGCTAATCTGTTCCATCGCCACTGCCTTTTCCAGCATCTTCGCGGGTTGCGTGATCTTCACCACGGGCTGCCGTGGCAGCCATGTCGACATCGCCCTTGAGAAACAGAATCCTGTCCGCCAAGGCTTCCACATGTCCCATCTCTTGAATCGCCGTCCGTTTGAACATTCCGGCCAGGTGATCGTAACCTTGGTCGTCCAGATGGAAATGAAAATACAAATATTGATGAATGGCCGACAACTTCATCTCCGACGGCCCTTTGAGTAGCTTCAATGGTTTTTTCGCGATTCATGGCAACCTGAAGAGTGCAATCGCTTTGCCGTATTCGGCGGGCGCTAACCGATTGAGTCTCATAGACGTTGATCCTCGAACGTAGGCGCTAACCCGCAAGTCTGAGGGATTTTCCCACAGCTTCGCGACGCGCGGATAAGGTCGTAACCGCGCTTGCTCAGGATTCTCGAGGAAATTTACTATGCCAACTATTCAACCCTTTGAGGGAGTGGCGGTCTTGCTCATGGCTTTCATCTGCTCTCCACAGCAGATCTCCGAATGAGGCATGCTAGCGGGACACGGACACCCTTTCTCGTAAACGAGTGTCGCCCCACATTTCTCACAAACGTAACGATCTCCAACGCTTCGCGGCATATAAACTCCTCCAGTCTAGGGAATCTCCGCCGAGAGGTTTAATCCGGATGGTTTTTGACTCCCGAGCAGAGTATACACCTGTTTGTGCAGGCGCCCTGTTCTCGGGCAACGAATGCGCGTCGACTGTTCTAATGCCCGAGCACCTGCCATCCGATCGCAACCGCCACTCCCAGCACCGCGAGGGCGAACGCCTTACGCAGTGCGCGCTCGGGAGCTCGTCTGGCAATGGGAATACCCAAGCCCATGCCGATTAACGCGCATACGAGGAATTCACCGGTAAGCACCCAGTCCCAATGTGTGTAACGCAGCTGTCCGGCGAGGCCGGCGGCGGAATTGACCGCGATGATTCCCAGTGAAGTACCGATCGCCCGTCGAGCGTCGAGGCCCGCAAACCACACCAGTGCCGGCACGATCACGAATCCCCCGCCCACGCCCAAGAATCCGGTCACCAGGCCGACCGCGAATCCGGAAGGAATGCAGCGGTATACCGAGCACAACGCGCTCGCGGACGCCGGTACCCCTTTGCCGGCAAGCATCCGCGCTCCTACTACCAGCATGAGGCCCGCAAAGAGCAGCATTAATGCAGAGGAAGAGATCAAATGAGTTGCGGTGGAGCCGAGATAAGCACCGATAATACCCGTCGCGCCGAAGATCAGAGCGGGCTTAGGAAGAAAGTTCCCGATCCGCCAATGAAAATAGCTCCCGGCCAAGCTGGTTCCGCCCACGATGGCCATCGACATGCCGACGGCCGCTTTCGGCGCAACGCCGGCGACGTACACCAAAATGGGCAGCGTTACGATCGATCCTCCGCTACCGAGAGCGCCCAGCGAGACTCCGATGAGGACCGCGAGCAGCAGTGCAATAATTTCGCCGGCCACTATCTTATTCCCGCGTTGAGTAAACGGACGGCTTTATGCGCCAGCATGTTAAGTATTCTTGACACCCAACTTGCGCAGTATCGCCATCATGGGGCACCAGTTCGTGAACGCAGATTGAAACAAATTGAGCCCCACGAATCCCGTGAATAAATACCAATAGGGGCTAACCCAGTAGCCCAGTGCGAGGGTAATCACTACAAACCCGCCGCCAATCATACGCAAATAACGATCTACGGTCATACAACCTTCCTCCTTCGTTGATTGAATAGATAGAACAGAACCGGAACAGTCATCCGCGAAAGCAGCAGCGAGGCGATCTCACCAGCCATTAGCGCAATCGCGAGACCTTGGAAAATGGGATCGAACAGAATCACCGATGACCCGACCACCACCGCCGCGGCAGTCAGCATCATGGGGCGGAAACGCACCGCTCCCGCATCGATCACGGCCTGGTCCAAGGGCATGCCCTCTCTCAAGCGCAGCTCGATGAAATCCACCAGAATAATCGAATTCCGCACGACGATGCCCGCGCCTGCGATAAAACCGATCATCGAAGTCGCGGTGAAAAATGCATTCAGGAGCCCGTGCGCCGGGATGATCCCCACCAGTGAAAACGGGATCGCCGCCATAATGATCAAGGGCGTCAGGAACGACTGGAACCAGCCGACCACCAAGCCATAAATCAAGATCAGCACGACAGCAAACGCAAATCCAAGGTCGCGAAAAACCTCGTACGTGATGTGCCACTCGCCATCCCACTTCATCGAGTAGCGGTCCGCGTCCGTAGGCAGCGACGCCATGTGCTGCTCGATCTGGTAGCCTTCCGGGATCTTGATCTTATCGATCTCCGGGCCGAGTTTGAGCACTGCATAAACCGGACTCTCGATCTCTCCGGCAATGTCGGCCGTGACATAAGTCACCGGCAGCAGATTCTTGTGATAGATGCTTTTGTCCTCGACCACTTTTTCCGCATGCACAAGTTCGCCCAAAGAGACCGTGCTGCCGTTGCGCCCGGCGATCTTTAAACCTTGAATACGCTCCACGTCGGATCGGGTCGCACGATCGAGCCGCACGGTGAGCGCCACGTCTTCCTTTTCCGCGTCTTGATGTAGCAATCCTGCTGGATAGCCGGCCGAGGCAATCTGCATCGCGCGTGCGATGTCGTCCTCGGAAATCCCGTTGAGCGCCGCCTTCTCCTCGTCCACTAGAAAACGGTATTTGGTTTGATCGTCTTCCACGTACCAATCGACGTCCACCACGCCCTTGGTCTGCTTGAACAGGTCGCGCATCTGCCGCGCCAGAGCGATACGCCCTTCCATCGACGGGCCGTAGACCTCGGCCACCAGCGTTTCGAGCACGGGCGGTCCCGGCGGCACTTCGGCCACCTTGATCCTCGCGCCATAGCGCTCGGCGATGGGCAACAGGCGCTGGCGGACTTGCTTGGCGATCTCGTGGCTTTGCAGATTGCGGGCGTCCTTGGGCAACAGATTCACCTGGATGTCGGCCACATTGGGTCCGCTGCGCATGTAGTAGTGGCGCACCAGACCGTTGAAGTTGTAGGGCGAAGCTGTTCCCGCGTAGGTTTGGACGTTCACCACTTCGCGCTGCTTCTGCGTTTCTTCGGCCAGCAACTGCGCCACCCGCTCCGTTTGTTCGAGAGTGGTGCCGTTGGGCATGTCAATGATCACTTGGAACTCGCTCTTATTGTCGAAAGGCAACATCTTGACCTTCACGAAGCCGGTATAGAACAGCGCGCACGAGGCCAGTAGCAGGATCACTACCCCACCGACGAAGCTCCACCGCATACCGTGGCCTGTGCAGGAGACTTCCCATCACACGGCGATACAAGCGGGTCACAAAATCCTCCCGGTCGCCAGCGTGGTGCACGCCGCCGGCCTTGAGAATTCGTACAGCCGCCCACGGCGTCACGATGAACGCGACCAACAAGGAAAAAACCATCGCAGCGCTGGCACCGATCGGAATGGGCCGCATGTAGGGCCCCATCAGACCGCCGACGAAAGCCATAGGCAGGATAGCCGCCACCACCGCGAGCGTGGCCAGGATGGTCGGATTGCCAACTTCGTCCACGGCCTCGATGGCGACCTCGAAAGGCGGCCTCGCCTGGTTATCCGGCATTCGCCAGTGCCGCACGATATTTTCCACCACCACAATGGCGTCGTCCACCAGAATTCCGATGGAAAAGATTAGCGCGAACAGGGTGATCCGGTTCAGTGTGTAACCGTAGAGATAAAAGACCGTCAGTGTCAGTGCAAGCGTAACCGGAATCGCGGTGAACACAATCAGCGATTCTCGAAATCCCAGCGTGATCGCAATCAGCACGCTCACGGAGATCACGGCGATCAGCATGTGATACAGAAGTTCATTGGACTTCTCCTTGGCCGTGTCGCCATAGTTTCGCGTGACCGTCATTTCGACGTCGGAAGGAATTACGTTGCCACGCAGGCGCTCCAAACGGCTGAGGACGTCCTCCGCCACGATGACGGCGTTGGTTCCCTTGCGCTTGGAAACCGCGATGGTGACCGCCGGAAACGAACCCTTACCATCCGAATAACGCACGTACTGCGCTGGCTCCTCGCCTCCATCGCTCACCTCCGCAATATCGCGCACAAAGATGGTTTTGCCGTTGGCGACTCCGGCCACGACGTTGCGGACATCGTCAGCCGTGCGCAGAAACTTTCCAGTTTCCATGAGAAACTGCTGATTGCCACTGGCGAATTGTCCTGAAGGGACTTGCCGATTGGAGAGACCCAGCGCTCCGGTCACCTGCAGCGGCGACAAATTGTAAGCCGACAGGCGCGCCTGATTCAGAGTAATGCGGATTTCGCGGCGCTCGCCGCCGATCAACGCGACAGCCGATACATCCGGCGTTTGCTTGATCGTGTCATCCACCTGCGCAGCGATACGGCGCAGTTCGAAATCGCCATAACGCTTGCTCCAGAAGGTCAGCGCCAGGATCGGCACGTCGTCAATCGAGCGCGGTTTGACCAGTGGCTGCGACGCGCCCGGGGGAATCAGATCCAGGTTGGCGCCCAGCTTCTGGTTCAGACGGACAATGGCCCTCTCTTCGTCTTGGCCGACCAGGAAACGCACGATGGCCGTGGACATGCCGGGGCTGGAGGTCGAATAAATGTACTCGACTCCGGGGATTTCCCACAGCAGCTTTTCCATGGGCTTGGTGACCCGTTCTTCCACCTCGCGCGCCGAAGCGCCGGGCATTTGGACGAACACGTCCACCATCGGCACGATGATTTGCGGCTCTTCCTCGCGCGGCAGCTTCCAAACCGCGAATCCGCCCAACAACAGAGAGCCGGCGATTACCAATGGCGTGAGCTTGGAGTCGATCCAGGCGTGTGCGAACTTTCCTGCGGGACCAAGTTTTCGCTCCACCTTCACGGCCGGACCTCCACCGCTGCACCGTCGGCAAGACCCTGCGGGACCGGGAAGATCACCTTGTCCCCAGCCGTGAGGCCGGAGAGAACTTCAATCCGATCTTTATTCTTTGAGCCGGCGGTGATCAGCCGTGTGCGCGCGACACCGTTTTCCGCTACCAGCACCGATTGCAATTGACCGCGTTCACTTACAGCAGCCACTGGAATGCTGAGCGCAACCCGGCTGCCCATCGAGAACGACGCGCGCCCGAACGCTCCCGAGCGCAGCGCCGGCACATTAGGCAGGTCGATCTTTACTAAGTACGAACGGGAAGCGGCGTCTACCGCCGGGACAATTTCCGAGACCCGTGCATCCAGCGTGCGATCGATTCCATCCAGCGTCACCGATACCGGCTGGCCCACACGAATTGCCGCCATGCGCGACTCTTCGACGGATGCTTCCAGCCGGTAAGCGCCCTCGCGTTCGATAGTCAGCAGCGGGGTACCGGGCACAGCCAGAGTACCCGGATCGACGGTCTTCGCTGTCACGACGCCCGCGAATGGCGCCGTGATTTCCGCGTAGCTACGAGCGACCTCGGTAGCTCGCACGTCTTGTTGAACCCGGGCAGCCTGGGCATTCAACTGAGCGCGTTTGGCAACCGCCATCTGGTAAGCCGCTTGCGCCGCCTTTAACTTGGCCGAAGCCTCGTCAAATTCCTGGTTGGAAATGGATTTCTTATTAAACAGATCTTGCATGCGGTTGAACGTAGTCTGTGCGAGATCGAGATTTGCCTTCGCGCCCGCCACCGCGCTGTCGGCCTCCGGCATCGAACTCCGCACCTCTTCGAGTGCGGCTTCCGCCTGACGTGAATTGACATCCAGATCGCGGGCATCCAAGGTCACCAGAAGCTGCCCCTCGCGAACGCGATCGCCGGTCTGAACTTTGACTTCGCGCACGTAGCCCATCAGCTTTGCGGCGATGACCGTGGAGGTACGGGCGCGGACTGTTCCCGCCGCCTCATAGATCGCAGGCAACGGTTGCTCGGCCGCGGTCACCGTGCTGACAACCATCGCAGCCGCAGGCGTGGCAGTTTTGCTTTCGCGCTCCGGCCCGCCACATCCGGTAATCCAGAATGCCAACGGAATCATCAACAGCAGCGGCTTGGTCGTCATCGTGTCCCCTCGTTCAGAACCGCGGAGTCAGGCGATAGCGTGCCCGCGGCGAATTCCAGCATGGCTGCGGCGATGCGCTGGTCCCGGACAGCTGCCAAATGCCGGGTTCTGGCCTCCAGTACCGTCGTCTCCGTGCGCAGCAAATCGGTGACGTTGCTGATCCCTGCTTCATACCGGTTCTGGGTGATTCGCAGACTTTCTTCCGCTTCCGCTACCGCTGCCTTGGCGACTTCGATTTGCTGTGTGGCGGCGTGCAAGTCGGCGTACGCGCGATGCACCTGCAGGCGGATGGCGGAGCCTGCCCGCGCCTCTTCCGCCGAACTGCGCTTGAGTGCAAACTCGCTCTCTTCGATCCGCGCCTTGTCGCTAAATCCGTTGAACAAGTTCCAGCGCAGCCCCACCGACACCAGCCAGTTATCGCCGCCACGCATGATAAATTGCTGGCGGTCCGCTTCATAGGCCCCGTGAAGCGTTACCTGTGGGAGCAAGTTGCCGCGAGCAGTGGCCGCCTGCGTCTTGGCCAGGCTGGTCGCCAGCTTGGCTTGGCGCGCCTCCGGCCGCTGCGCAATCGCGCTGTTCTCCCGATCTCCCAGCGATCCTTCAGGAGAATCCAGCGGAACCAGTTGGCTGGCAAGCGCGTGTGGCGTGTCCAACGGTAAACCAATGGCGTCGTTCAAGGCCGCTCGCGCGACCTCCACGTCCGCTTCCCGGCGGATCTGCTGTTCCCGGACGCTCGCCAAATGGACACGTATCGAGAGCGTATCTACGTCCGTGGACATTCCCGCCGAGCGAATCGTCTCCGCCCGCGCCAGATCGGCCTCCGCGGAACGCATCCCCTGGGCGGTGACTGCAAGCTGGTCCGCGCTCAACAGCGCGTCATAATAGGCGCGAATGACGCCCGCGATGACTTCCATCTGCGTGCGCCTTCCGTCCTCAGTGGCGATATCCTTGGTTAGTTCAGCGGAACGAACGGCGCGCTTGGTTTGGCCGGCGCCATAGAGCACCTGGTCGGCCGTGAGCTGCGATTGAAAGTTATTTAGGAAATCGGGACGGTTTAACGGTCCGATTTGGAAATTATCCGTTCCGAATTGGTGCTGGGTCAGCAGCGAGCTGAACACAAATACGGGATTGTCACTCCGGGTCCAGGATTCGGAGTAGTTGACCTTCGGCAAGAAGCCGCTACGGGCCTGTGCGACGCGTGTCCCGGCCGCATTCCTTGCCGCCACTGAGGCTTCCACGGATTTGTTCTTATCCAAGGCGAGCCGGACTGCGTCCTTTAACGCTAAAACTGGGCCTTGTGCCCCTAGCGGAAAGACAGTAAACACAAGAGTTATCAAGGGTTTTTTCATCGGCTTTGGTATTTATGACGCAATCTTGCGGCCAAAGTGACAGGGAACGCCCTGGGGCGGCTAAAATCGCTGTTTTTTGTCACGCGCGTCCGGATACTGCATCATTGGTGTCAGGTGAAGAATGCTCAGGACCTACCAGCTACAATCAGAAGCTGGTGCACATCTTGGAAAGAGAGAACGAAAGCGAACTTGCACGGCGGTTGATGGCTGGAGAAGCGGACGCCTTCGAGCGTTTCGTCGACTATTTCCGCGCCCGGATCTTCCACTACAGCTGGCTGATGTGCGGCCAGCGGGAGGACGCCGAGGAAGTGGCTCAGGAAACCTTGCTGAAGGTCTTCGAAAGTTCGGACCAATTGCGGGAGCCCGACAAGATCAAGTCCTGGGTATTTCGCATCGCCAAGAACGCCTGCCTCACCAAGCGGCGCAAAAGTATCTTCGCGCCTCCCCGGGAACTTTCGCTCGACGAACTGATGCCCGCCAAACACAAGGATGGAGATCAGATTCGGATCGAGATCGCGGACTGGTCGGCATTACCCGATGGAAAGGCTTTGCAGTCGGAAATGAAAGAGTTGCTTGAAAAAGCGATCCGGGAGCTCCCGGAGACCTACCGTTCCGTAGTCCTATTGCGCGATATGGAGGAACTGTCCACTCAGGAAACGGCGCAGATTCTGGACGTCAGCGAAGACGTGGTGAAAACCAGATTGCATCGAGCCCGCTTGGCGATTCGCAAAGGAATAGACCAGTACTTACGTGGTAGCGGAATCGAAGGAGGAACGGAAAGACATGGAACAGCATCACAACAATGAGAAATGCAAAGAAGTCTTCGCCCTTCTCTCCGACTACCTGAACCTGGAACTTCCGCCAGAAGCCTGTCAGGACATCGAAGCGCACATAGCGGGTTGCCCGCCGTGCATCGAGTTCTCCGACAGCCTTCGCAAGACCGTCGACTTGTGCAGGCGCTACCAGCCGACAGAACTTCCCGCGCCTCTCGGCCAAGAAGCGAAGGCACATTTGCAAGAAGCGTACCGAAGAATGCTCGCTTCCCGAGCGCCCACGAGATTGGCATAGAGTTATTTTCGGCCGGTCAAACAACAGAAAGAGCGAACGCCTCAACTCCGCCCAAATATCCCGCCGGCGACTCCAGGCCCGCGATTCTTTCCATGCAGTGCCCTCGTTGATTGTGAGATCCTAGCGCGGAATTGGCGGCGCATCTTCAGTAAGTTGAGGCTTGGCGGACCTCTAGTTCACTTGCTGGACTTTGCACGCCTCCGCAGAGTGGCCGCATAATTGGCGGTATCGGCGCGCACTGCCACCGGCGAAATAAACCAAGGATGAGATCCAGCTCACGGACGGGAACGACAAAGTGCTCGTCTACCAGTTTGGCAAGAGCTCGGGAACGGTGATCGAGTTTCAGAAACATGTGGACGGCTAGCTGCAACCTCCGCGAGTGGAGGCAAATCCTATTTGCCGATTTTAGTGAGCGCATCGGCAGATTTGCGGCCAGAGTCGGAATTGGGGTCAGTGGCGACGGCCTGGGTCCAGTATTGCCGGGCGAGATCGATCTTGCCCAGGTTGGCGTAGATCGCACCGATGTTGTAAAGCGCGTCGATTTGATTTGGGTGGTCGACCAGCAGGCGTTTAGTTTCGGCGAGGGCGCCGTCAACGTCGTTGATCTCGTACAAGGTACGGCTGAGTTCAAGGCGGGCGTCGACATTCTTAGCGTCGGTGGCGACTGCCCTCTTTAGGTACTCGGCTGCTTGTTTGGGTTGGCCGGCATCGCGGGCAAGCTCAGCGAGACGCAGCAGAATCGGAGCGTGATCTGGTTTCTTCTTAAGCTCTTCTTCGAGCGCGGCTTTTTCATGAGTGGGATCCTGGGGGGCCGGTGCGTTGGTATTGATGGCTTTCACCGGAGTGGACGAGGAAGTGGAGTGGGTGGAATCGAGATTTCCCAGCAGGAAGTACACGCCCACGCCGACAGCCAGCGGGATGGCGGCGGTCCACAGTTTCCAGTTTCCGAGTTTCATACAGAAATCATCTCCGGCGAGTTTACCTGTTTAGCTTCGCGGCTGGCTTCAAGAGTGACATCCATGGTTCCAAACTGGATATTAATCGATTTTAGAAAATCATTGGGAGGAATGCCGCCCGCGAAGACCCACACGTAATCATTGGGGATAACCTGCAGCACCCCGGCCACATCCAGAGTTACAGAATCCTGACGGAATTCGACGGGTTTCGAATGCAAGAGGACGCTTACCTTGCCTGAGCGCGTGCACTCTTCTATACGGCGGGCGTTCCGTTCCTTAATGCGGCCAAACGAACCCTGCCGGTAGGAGAGTGTCACGGTGTTGCCTTTCTGATTGGCCAGGCCCATGGCGGCTTCGACAGCACTGTCTCCACCGCCGACGACGAGTATCTTTTTGTTGATGTAGTGGTCGGCCTCGATCAGGCGGTACATCACCTTGGGAAGTTCCTCGCCTGGGACACCGAGTTTGCGCGGGATTCCCGCCCTGCCAAGAGCGAGTACAACCGCGTAGCTGCGGTATTGAGCTTTCTGCGTGCGAACTGTGAAGAGACCGCCGGCATCCTTTTCAATGTGCTCGACAGCTTCCTGAGTCCGCGGTTGAAAGTCAGCCCGTTGGAGTACGGTGTTCCAGAAAGAGAGAAGGTTTTCCTTGGAGAGCTCGAGTTTGTTGAACTTTCCATACATCGGAAATTCGACGGGACTAGTCATGACGAGCTTCTGGCGGGGATACTTGGAAACGGTACCGCCGATCTCGTCACGTTCGATGGTGACGTACTTGAGTTTGTTCTCGATGGCACGCAGCGATGCGCTAAGGCCGGCGGGTCCCGCGCCCACAATTAGAACGTCATACACATCGCCAGTTCCGCGGACGAGTGGTGCGTCGGCGAGGCGGCGCGAAATCGTGTCGATACACTCGCGGCCTTGATTCACGGCGTTCTTCACCAGGGCGAGGCCGCCGAGTTCACCGGCGATGAACAGATTGGGGACGCTGGTTTCATACTCAGGGGTTAGATAGGGGAGATCGGCACTCATGCTGGGATTGGCCATCACCATGGTGATGGCGCCAACCGGGCAGGCTTCGGCGCAGAGGCTATGGCCGATGCATTTGTGTCCGTTGACGATGACTGCTTTGCCGCCGAGCATGGCAAGAACGTCGCCCTCCGGACAGACCGAAGTACAGATCTGGCAACCGATGCAGTGCGTGGTATCGATGTGGGGGTGCTGCGCGCGAGGGCCTTCCGAATACATCTCGCCCTTTTCAGCGGCGAGGCGCGCCCGGGCTTCGCGGCGCCTGAGACCGATCAGGTAGATCGCGACGGGAACCAAAAGAACCAGGGCGTAAAAGGTGTAGATGAGAATGTTTTCAGACATCGGGTTAAAAGTATCCCAGCAAGAGTACGACGGCGATGTGGACAGTCACCAGCGCCGCGAAAGAGTAACTGAAGGGCCGGTGAATGACGTGCCACAGGTGAAAGATGCTCTGGACACGCTCTAGAAAAACCATTTTCGCCCGGAGCCAGGACTGCTCGCGGACCCGGGAAATGATGTCTTCGAGTTCCGGATGAGACGAAGCGAAGAGACCGCCCAGAGTAGTGACTCGCTCGAAACCTTTGAGTACGCGGCGTCGGAGGCGGCTGACCAGGATAGGACGCCGGAGATCCATTTTGAGCATGGTCCAGAGCATGGCCACGAAGGACATCGCGCGCACTTCGGCGGCCGAGGGAATCTGCAGGAGCGGCGCCAGGTCTTCCATGCGAAAGATGTTCTGGTGTTCGATTTGCGCAGCCAGTTCGGCGGACTGCGATTGCAACTCACCCAAGCTGAGCTGGGCCGTATTCAGGCTGCGTGGGATCTGCGCGTAGATATAGCGGCCTGCGAATCCGCTGAGGGCCACCACAACCATGATCCAGTATGCGATACCGGCGAGACCCGCGAATTTGAAGGACGCATGGTAGGTAATGAAGATCGGAGCGCTGATGCCCACCAGTACGTGAAAATCCAGCCAGTGGCGGGTCTTGCCGATGCTGGCGAGCCACTTCACGCGCTTCCGCAGCGGATATAGAAACAGGACGCAAAACAGACCGAAGCCGAGCATGCCTAGCCGCAACCCGACGGTCCCGCTAGGACGTAGAGCGGAGTGCAGTGGTGACAAGGGACGATCTTCGAGGCCCAAGGTGTAATAAGAAAAACCGTAAACGCCCAGGGTGACGATGAGAGTCACCGAGACCAGCCAGGCTAGCCCAAGACGCATATGATGCAGTCTGTCTGGGGAGGCGGCTTTGTGCCGGGGTAGACTCCCGCGCGTGCCGGAAGAAATGCTGGTAAGGGAAGTCATATGGATTATTGCTGTGGATTCGCGGGTGGGCCCGCGGGAGGTGTTCCGACGGCGGATTCGGCGTCGACGTTAAACAAGCGGTGCCTGGAAAACTGGTGCGTGTTGCGCCAGTGCTGATGCCGGGTTTGGACTTCTATTTTCGCCATGCTTGGCAGCCAGTACGGCTGAGTCTGGCCCTTAAATGAGATCGGCACATACTGAACTTCGCTGGAGAGAGATTGCAAACCCAGATCTTCGGCCGGATCCTTCCAACGGGCTTCCAGGCGGGTGACGGAAGCCGACTGCGGCTCGATCCAGGCAGTTCCTTCCCAGGCAATGGGATAGTCCCGGCCCTTAAGCGCGAGGATCGCAGGCGTGGGCGCGCCATTACGGGGGACGAAGGTGACGCGAATCAGTTTACGGCCGGCACTTTCCTCTTCGCCTTCGATCCTAAAAGCATAACTCGGCTGGAATTGCGGATGAAAAATGGTCATCAGAGTGGCGAAGCCCTGGGTCGTGAGCAGAATTCCTTGCGGAGCTTTTTTGGATCCCTGGCCGGTGGCGAGACGCGATTCGTCGACCAGCATGCCGCCCGCATCCGAGCGAACCGTGATCAGGTAGTCGTAGGTTGTGCGGTTGTTGAGAATCACTTTGCCTTTGGGGTCCAGTTTTTCCTGCAATACGCTCTCGGTAATGGCAACCGAGGATAATTGTTCCCAGAATTGTTGTGCGCGCTCGGCTGTGCGTTCGAGCAAATCGGCATCGGGATTGGTCGCTGCGGAGGCGGCAACACACGCCAAGGCGAGCAAAGCTCCCCATTTTCCGATTTTAGAAACGGTAGCTGACGGATAAGAAAGTCTGATCATAGTTTTGAATCTTTCCACGGTAGAGGTTGATGCCTCCGCCGAGGCCGTAGTGGCTGCTCAGGAACCAGTCGATGTTGGAATTCATGAAGAAGCCGCGGTTGTCGTTGGTGAGGACCGAGCGGAACTCCTGCTGGCCACCGCTGATTTCAAGGCGCAGGCGGTCCCCAATTTCGCGCGAGAGCTGAAGCGCCTGGTACCAGCCGCTGCCGTAAGCTCCGCTAAACACGGAGCGGCGAATATCGGCGCGAATGCCGAGGTCGAAGATGTTGCGGAACCCGACGCCGTACATCTGGTTGAGGGATTTGCGGACATCGTCATTGCGCTTGTTTTGCCCGAGGTTGCCATAGACGGAGACGCCGCCGGGCAGATCCAGGCGAAGGCCGCCGCTCAGACCGGTAAACAGGAACTTGTCGAGCAGGCCTGTGCCGACCAGCACCAGATCGAAGGTCGGGATGGTGCGGAAATAGTTATGGTTCAAGTCGAGCGTAAGCCAACTCACAGGCTGGAGGCGGGCAGTGAAGAAGCTGTTGCTGATGGTGGCCCCGCTTTCCGTGTTGCCCAGGCGCCCCGGCACCAACTGGTCGGCTTCGAGGTTGTGATAGAAAGACAGACGCTGTTTATAGGAGAACGAACTTTCCGTGAAGGCGAACTGGCGTTCAGCCTTCCATCCCAGACGCGTGACGGCGAGGCCTACGGTGGAGGTGATGCGCACGTTTTCAAAGCTGCCGATCTCGGTGTTGGCGAAGACGCCGGCGATCTGACGGTTAGGCTTATAGTCCCACGCTGTGGGATCGGGCGTGGAACCGGCAAAAACTCCCAGGCGCGTGCGGCGGCCGAAGCGGCGGGCAAAGTAGCCGCCGTCGACACTGCCGAGGCTGGTAGCCCAGGGGACATACAAACGGCCGACTCCGATGGAATACAGCGATTGCGGATTGTTGTAAAACAGACCGATCTGGTAAGTTCGGTTCACCAGGTCTTGGATGGTGACGGTCTGCAGCGGGCTGTTGCTGGTGTTGATGCGACCGCGCCAATAGCCAGTGAAGTTCCAGAAGGTTCCACCCAGACGGTTGGCGTCCATACGCACGGCCATCCCGTTTTGAAGACTGGTGAGGCCGGCTTCGTGATCCTGAATGCTATTGAACTCGTAACTAATGCGCCCGCGCACGCGATTCACTTCGGGCGAAGGCGGATGTGGCACATAGTCGCGCAGTTCCTGATCGAGCGGGTCGCCGTCGGTGAAGGCCACCACTTGAGCGTGGCGGCGCGCGGTCTTGGATTGCTGGACAACCTGGAGAGATTCGAGATCCTGCTGCGATATCTGCGCCGTATCGCCGACTTCGGGATCGAGTGTGGAGGACACGATATCGCACACCGCGGAATGAGACGAGACCGCAGTAACCACTAGTTGCGCGACGACTAAGGCGGAGAGGACCGGCTCGCCTGGCTTGAGGCGTTTGACGGTGAGATGGAAGCCCTCCTGGAGTCCTTCGTCGCGGCCGCCGTTGATGTAGACCGATGCCGGCGCGACGTAGCGGACTTCAAAGCTGGAGCGCAGTTCATTGGGCGCAGTCGCGAGCGCCGGAGGCTCTTGCGCCCAGGCCTCAGGCACGAGCGCGGGCAGCGTCAAGGCGGCAAGAAACAGCAGTCGAAGGGAGGTCAATTGGATCTCCCTGCGGGGTGGCAGCTGTAACAATTGGCGCTGTTGTAGACATAATTGCGCACGCCGGAGTGCTTGGAATCCGTCTGCGCCTTCAAGTGACAACCGGTACAAGTGAACACCGAGTAATCGCTAGAATTGGTGTGGCAGGTAGCACAAACGCTATTGGCATTACCATGCGTCATGGGGAACCAGGTGTGGTTGAAGGTAGCCCCGGTCCAATCGACGATGGTGGGTAGGTGACACGTGAGGCAAGTCTTGGGGAACCCGGCGGCGATGTGATTGGGATTCGTGGTGGTGTTGTATTCAGTAGCGTGGCAAGAGTAGCAGTCGGTAGGCGTGCCGGCGAATTTTCCGCCCACGTGACATAACACGCATTGCGTGGTGGCATGTTTGCCGACCAGCGTGAAGCCGACCGTGCTGTGGTTGAAGGTAGCGCTCAGCCAGTCGTTGGTGGAATGGCATGTAGAGCAATCCTGCGGGTAGCCGAGAGTTTTGTGATTGGGGTTGGTGGTGGTGTTGTACTCGTTCGAGTGGCACGAGTAGCAAGCCGTGCTTAGGGTCGCGTATTGGCCGCTAGCGTGGCACTGCGCGCAGGTGGCGGTGGTGTGTTTACCTGTGAGCGGGAACTTGGTCTTGCTGTGATCGAAGGTGGCGCTCAGCCAGTCAGTGGTCGAGTGGCACAGGGAACAATCCTGCGGGAAGCTGGCTGCGATGTGATTCGGATTGGTGGTGGCTTGATATTCCTTGAGGTGGCAGGAATTACAAGCGGTGCTGAGTCCTTTGTAAACTCCGCTCGAATGGCACTGCGCACAACTTGTCGTCGTGTGCTTGCCGGTTAATGGGAAGGTGGTCTGGGTGGTGTGGTTGAACGTAGCCCCAGTCCAGTCCGTGGTGGTGTGGCAGAGTTGGCAATCCTGCGGGAATCCAGCCGCGGCATGGTTCGGATTGGTGGTGCCCTGGTAGTCCTTCAAGTGACACGAATTACAAGCGGTGCTGAGGCCTTTGTAGACTCCGCTCGAATGGCACTGAATGCAACTCGTCGTCGTGTGCTTCCCAGTAAGCGGGAATGTGGTTTGGGCAGTATGATCGAATTTCGCTCCGGTCCAATCGATGGTGGTGTGGCATTGCGAGCAATCCTGCGGGAAGCCGGCAGCGGCATGGTTCGGATTGGTAGTGCCCTGGTAGTCCTTCAAGTGGCAGGAATTGCAGGCGGTGGGCAGAGTGGCGTACTGGCCGCTGGCATGGCATTGGGCGCAAGTCGTGGTTGCGTGTGCGCCAGTCAGAGGAAACTTGGTGGCGCTGTGGTTAAAGGTGGAAGGCACCCATGCCGTGGTGGTGTGGCAGAGCTGGCAATCCTGCGGGAAGCCGGCGGCAGCGTGATTCGGGTTGGTGGTGCTCTGAAAGTCTTTCAGATGGCAGGAGGTGCAGGTGGTCGCGAGCCCTTTATAGACGCCGCTTGAATGACACTGAGCGCAAGTCGCTGCGGTGTGGGCGCCGGTCAGCGGGAACGTGGTCTGAGTGGTGTGATTGAATTTAGCCCCGGTCCAATCGACAGTGGTGTGGCACAACTGGCAATCCTGTGGGAATCCCGCGGCAACATGATTGGGATTCGCAGTAGCTTGATAGTCCTTGAGGTGACAAGACGAGCACGCGGTGTTCAGGGTCGCGTACTGGCCGTTCGAATGGCATAGCTGGCAGTTAATGGTCGCGTGTGCACCAGTCAAGGGGAACTTAGTGGCATTGTGATCGAACTTCGCGCCCAGCCATTGCGTAGTGTTGTGGCACAACTGGCAGTCCTGCGGGAAGCTGGCAGCAATGTGATTGGGACTGGTAGTGCCTTGATAGTCCTTGAGGTGGCACGACACGCAATCGGTACTCAGCGTTGAATACTGCCCGTTGGTGTGGCACAGGGCACAAGTGACCGTAGCGTGTTTGCCGGTTAGGGGAAACTTGGTGGCGTTGTGATCGAACTTCGCGCCGAGCCATTGCGTGGTGTTGTGGCACAGTTGGCAATCTTGTGGGAACCCAGCGGCGAGGTGATTCGGATTATTAGTAGCCTGGTAGTCCTTCAAATGGCAAGAAGAGCAGGCCGTGCTCAAAGTCGCATATTGGCCGCTCGAATGGCACTGGGCACAGGTCACAGTGGAGTGCTTTCCGGTAAGCGGGAACTTGGTGGTGCTGTGATCGAAGGTAGCTCCCAGCCACTGCGTGGTGGTGTGACAGAGCTGGCAGGATTGCGGGAAACTGGCCGCCAAGTGATTGGGGCTGGTGGTGGATTGGTAATCCTTCAAATGGCAGGAAACGCAATCGGTGCTGATGTTGGTGTAGTTGCCATTGGTGTGGCACTGCAGGCACGTGACAGCGGTGTGAGCTCCGGTGAGTGGGAACTTGGTCAGGTTGTGGTTGAATGTGGCGCCGTCCCAGGTGGCGGTGTTATGGCAGGTGGCGCAATCACGAGGAAATCCTGCTGCCACGTGGTTGGGGTTGGTGGTCCTGGTGAAATCAGAGAGGTGACAGCTCGCGCAATCGCTCGGGACACCCTGAAAGTGGTTGCCGACATGACAAGTGCTGCAAGCCAGATTCTGGTGCGCGCCGACGAGAGCGAAATGGGCAAAGCGCGTATGATCGAAGTTTGTGATCTGCCAGCGGTCCGCGTTGTGACAGGTTTCGCAGGCGGTGGGGAATCCGGCAGCGCGGTGGTCGAGAACGCCGTTTTGTTGAAACTCGCGGGCATGACAACTGACGCACTGGGTGCTGAGTCCGACGTACTGGCCGACCGCCGCGCCCATGTGACAGGAGTCGCATGTGAGCGCCGCGTGCGCACCAATCAGCGGGAAACGATTCCAGTGGTCCTGGATGGGACGGGTGTTCACGCGCCAGCCCAACACCGTGTGACAGTTTTCGCACTGCGCGCCGAATTGACGCTTGTGGAAATCCGCATGACAATCCGCGCATCGCGTGCCAGCTTCGGTAAAGACTTTCGATACGTGGCAAGAATTACACGGTACATTTTGGTGCATGCCCCGCAGTTGGAAATGGGTTTCGGTATTATGATTGAATTCGGGCTTCGGGCGAAGCGGCGACCAACTGGTGGTGGTGTGACAATTCTGGCATGGCAGCGCAAGCTTCCCATGCGGGTTCGCTACGTTGACTTGTGCGATCGCCGGTAGCGTCACCCAGAGCACTACCGCCAAGCGGATTAGCATCCTCGTCACTTACAGACAGTCCTTCTCCACCGCCACCCCAAATATGGCGGGACTCCATCATAAGATCGAAGCGTTGGCCCGCGACGATGAATCAGTTATCTTTCCCAGCGGGCTAAGACATACACCTTAATCCAGTACCAGGACCGTCCCGTTCTACGAGTTTCAGCTTACGGAGCACGTTTTTTACCATTCAATTCCGGGCTGCTTGAGGAATGACATCCCTCGCAATCTTTGGGTGTGCCGTGGTACAAGCGAACCGTCCGGCCATCAATTTCTTTTTGTTGCGTGTGACACTGCGCGCAACGCACCATGCTGTGCGCGCCGTCAAGCGGATAATCGGTCTTACTGTGGTCGAAGGAACCGGCGCTCCATTTTGAAATGGAGTGGCAACTGGAACAATCCTTCTCGCGCCCAGGCGCCATGAACTGCCCACCATGAATGTCTTCGTGGCATTCGAAGCATTGCCTGGGAGTATGGGAGAAATCGGCTGAGGTCTTTACCCGTACGGAAGGGACATTGGAAGTGGCCGTTACAGGTTTATGACATCCGATGCAGGTCGCATTTTGATGCGCGCCTTCGAGAGGGAATTTTGTTGAGGCGTGATCGAAGCTGCGAAGCTCTTTCCAATTCCGCGTGTTGTGGCAGGTTTCGCAGGTCTGTTTAGTGGAATGCGGATCGGCGTGGCACCCGGTACACGTCTGATCGCCGAAATGATACTGGCGTGCAGCGGGAGGCGGGGCCCCGCTAACATGGGCCGCATTGACATTGTTTACGTTGGGCAACGGCTTGTGACAGTCGGCGCACAGCACCGCGGAGTGAGCATTGACCAGAGCGAATTTCGTCTTTGCGTGGCGCGACAGGTTGAATGTGGAGGGCCGGAAGGAGTCCTGTGTATGACACAGTTCGCAGCGATTTTCGTAGGGCGCTGAACGGAATTCGCCGCCGTGCGGGTCGGCATGGCAATCCACGCAGATCAGCTTGCGCGTCTTGTACACCGCATCCTTGCCCGTGGGTTGATGACACTGTTCGCATTCCAGCTTAAAATGTTTACCCTCCAGCTTGAACGCACTTTGCTGGTGCGTCTCGCGCGTGAAAAGAGTAGGCTTGAACTTCAGCTCGTTATGACAGGCGTTACAATCTGCTCCGGCGGCGCGGCCCTCGAACTGGCCGTGGTGAATGTCTTCGTGGCAATCGCGACAGAGAGTGTGTGCCACCGGAGCACGAAAATCGTTATTCTTGTGACACTGTGCGCAGTTAGTTTCGGCGTGTTTCCCATGGAGCGGAAACTTGGTTTTGTCGTGATCGAAACCGCCTGCGGGGAGGACGGCCTTCCAGCCCGCAGTCGAGTGGCAGGTCTGGCACGAGCCTTGAAACGAAGCATCCTGAAAAGCGCCGCGGTGCGGATCGGCATGGCAATTCTGGCAATTGGCAAAAGGCAGGCCTTTGTAGTGCGCGACAGTTTCTCCAGGTTTGGGGCCGTGACACCGCGCGCAGGCCACGTTTTGATGCAGCCCGGTGAGCGGAAAAGCCGTGCGGGAATGGTTGAAGCCCTCGGCCGGTTTCCAGGCGTCCTGACTGTGGCAGCGCACGCACTCCGTCCCTAACTGGCCGGCGTGGGGATCCTGGTGACAGTTCAGGCACTCCTTGCCCAGACCCAGGAAGGTCTTGTTTAAATCTTTGATTTTGATTTCGGCGCGGGCGGCCTCGGGGATGTGGGAGGCGTTATGACACTGCTCGCAGCTCAGCCGGGCATGCCTTCCCTCTAGAGCAAATCCCGTGAGTCCGCGGTGTTCATATTTATTGCGGTCCAGTTTGGTGAGAGGGAACTGCCGCCCGTTATGTTCCATGTGGCAGTGGGCACAATCCATCTGAGTTTCAGAAACGTTATAGGCGCGGGCGTGATAACCAATATGTTGTTCCACGCGGCGACGGATTTCAGTGTGGCAGTCCAGACATTTGAGGCTGCGGGTGGCCAGGCCGAAATTATGACAGGTGGAACATTTAGTAGCGCCTTCCAGGGACTGGTGAGGACGCGAGAGGGGGCCTGGAGAGATTTGCGCGCAAGCAAGGGCAGTAAACAACAGCTGCACCACCGAGGCCTTCACCCAAAATTTAGCCGTACGCATCCCGTTATGGAGTAGATCGACAGCATGCGAAGTACCATTTAGGCCTTAGATGAATTCGGGTTCGGCCCTAAGGTGTTTCGCGAGGTTGGCGGGAGTAAGCTGAGGGTCTTGAGCAGCCGTTTTAAAGGATCATAGGCGAGTCTCGACAAGGCCTTTGAATGGTTGTAAACTATTGAAAACGTGGCGGGCAGCCCATGCGCGCGAAAACGGCCAATAAAATTTAGTAGACACTCTAGCTCGCCTTATGGCGGAGAAACGCGATCCAGCTGGACCTGCGATTCATGGTGGGCTTATTGCGGGCGCTGACGCGCCGACAGGGACATCGATGATCACTCCACCGAACAGGGTTGCAGGTTCCATCCGCTCGCGTCCGTTTGCTTCTTGAAGTTGGTGCTTGTGACGAACGGCTCCTGCAAGTAGGTGGGGTCCTCGACAATCGTGGTTACTGTGAACCAAATTTGTCCGTTCCGTTCCGGATAGATATCGAAGAACTCACGAACCACGGCAGAGCCGCTCACCGGCGGTCCGTTCTTGCGCAGATAGCCGGGAAGCAATTGCGTCGTCACCGCCTCGAGGGCCCTGGGTGCGGATCCATCCCGCGTGGCTCCCAACCCTTGGCGCGGTAACCCATAGCCCCGCACGGCCCCTTCCCATAGGGCCGCCGTATACCCCTGGCGTGAGGGCGCACCTCCCGTCGGAGGCGTGGCGTTGAAGTGCAGCAGTCGCGTCTGGCTGCCCGCGTCCGTATCGATGCGCAGCGTGTTTTCGTCTTGCCACGTGATGTGAACGCGCCCCGGAACGCGCATGATGGCGGCCGCACCGTATGCCTTGCATTGGTCGCCCGCAGCGCGGTCCTTCGCGGGATCCCACAGATTGCCCACCCTGCGCCCTTCGGCATTGAACGGAATACCAGCGAAGTCGCCCTTGGCTGGCGTGACCATGCGCCATCGCCAGTCCTCCGACACCACCGATACCCAATAGCCGGTCAGATCAATCGGCGCGGCTTGCTGAGCGGACTTCGGAGCCCCGCCGGGCACCTGCGCGAACGCCGCGAAAGAGATCAGCAGGATTCCCGATGCGCAACGGACAACCAAGGACGATGCTGAGAAAGACACGTTCATTCACCTACGGATTCTTACGGCTCAGAGTGGAATAGACGGCTTCGATAAACGCCTCCGCGGATGGACCGCCGCTGCGCGTGTACTCC
Source organism: Bryobacterales bacterium (assembly GCA_963760575.1). Taxonomy (GTDB): domain Bacteria; phylum Acidobacteriota; class Terriglobia; order Bryobacterales; family Bryobacteraceae; genus Palsa-187. The sequence goes on along the minus strand of CAVXEM010000038.1, from coordinate 38,868 downwards.
GGATCGTACTCGCGTGTGGGACGCGCCGCCTTCACCTGCTCCAGGCTCATGCCTTTGGCGATATAGTCCTGAATATTGTCGCGAACGATCGTCACCATGTCACGATACTCCACCACGTCGGCTTCATCGGAGATGCGCCCCTGGCCGGGGATCACGTACGTCCCGCCCTCCTGATACTTCAACGGCACTGTGATCTCCAGAATCCGGTTCAGTGCCGCGATGACTCCTTGAACGCCGCCGCCCCGCTTCCTGTCGATCACCGGATAGCGGCCCGGCGTGTAAACGCTGCCGGCGCTAATCACGTCCGACCGCCGGAAGTGCACGATGCTGTCGCCGTCCGTATGGGCCGCGGGCATGTGGTAAACGATCACCGCTTCGCCATTGAACGCGAAATCCTTGGAGGGTTGAAAGTATTCGTCGTTCGGCCACTGGGCTTCCGGAATCGCCGCTTCTCCCGCCGCAGGCGCGCGCGACATGCGGTTCAACACATTCTCGTGAGCGATGATGCGCGCCCGGGGGCCGGGGCCGGCCGCGCTCAAACGCGGCAGCGCGTCGTTAGCACCGGTATCACTCGCGTCGATTGACGTGTTGATGATCCAGCGGATCGGTTTGTCGGACACCGTGCGCACCGCCTTTAAGACCTCGGGTGCGGTCGCTTCCAGCCCGGTGTTCACCAGCAGTACGCCGTCGTCGCCGGCCTGCACGGTGATGTTGTTCGCGCCGCCCACCAGTGCCCAGACATTTCCCTGGACCTTATAAAGATGAAATCCCGCGGCAGGAGCGCCCTGCGGGCGTACGGGACCGGCGATCCACAGTACAGCCAGCGGAATCAGCGCCCACCGCCACCAGCCCATGGCGCGTCGAAGTTGCGTGCTCATAAGTCCCCGAGTCCTTCCCTTCAGCGCGACTTCAAGTCGCACTCGTAAATCCCCAGACACCGGCAATAGCGCTCGCATTTTTCGGGTCTCTTGTATTGGCGCAGCTTGGATTGGAATTCGGGATACAAGGTTTCCGCGCCTCCGCGCGTTGCCTCGAAAGGCAGGCCGTAAAAATCGGCGTATTCATGTAAGAAGGGATTTTCGCCGTGCAAATAATGAGGAACGGTTCCGGCTGGCTGCGGAACTTCGGGCGCATATTCACAGCCGAAAAGATTCAAGTGCTGCCCGGGATCGAGATACCAGTTTGTACTCCGCACCAGCGGCTCCGTCAGAAACACGGGATCTTCGGTGATTGTGATGATGGTCAGCAAGTCGCCGTGGCGGATCCAATGCTCAGTCACCACAGCCTGGTCGCTGCGCGGCAGGTTGTTGCGGCGGAGGTAATTCTCCTTCAGGTGCGTCGTGGTGATGGTCAGCATGTTTCCCGACCATTTCGCGGTCGAAAAACCCTGCCAGGTATGCGGCGCCCAATCCGGCGGATGCGGGCGGTCGTCCACGTATACCGTGCGCTCGACATCCCAGGCCAGCATGTGCGTATGGAAAGCAATCACTCGCTGTGTAGTGGGATCGATATCTCTCCAGATGCGCATCGCTCCCAAACTGCGTAGGCCGTAGTCGGGGGAATGGGGGCGGCATTGGTATTCCTGCTCGACGGAAATGCGGTCAGGATCGAAACTGTCCGCGCGAAGCCGGCCGGCATCGTTGATTGGCAGTTCCGTATAGTCGCCCATCTCCGCACCCGGGCCGCGCTCGACTGCGTCTTCGTGATAGAACGGCGCCCATTCTCCACTAAAATCCACCTGCGCGTAAGCAGGCAGCGCGAGCGCCAGCGCGAGCGGCGCGACCCACGGTACGTAACGCATTCGGATCTGCATAGAAGTTCCCTCCCGAAACAGCGGCCATTATATAGCCATTCGCCGCTAACTTACATCGAACGAGACTGCGCCATGCGTAATGAGCGCATGAAGACCTGTCGCGCACTACACTGCGCCGTGGTTAAATCGAAAGCATGTGCAAAATCGCCGCTTTCGCCGGAGCCACGTTACTGCTCGGCAGCTTGGTCGCGTTGGCCCAGGCGCCTCGCAACTTTCCGCAACCGCCGCCGCCCGCACAGGTAACCATCACCGCGCTGCCCGGAATCATCGCGGCCAACTCGCAATGGAAAACGGTTTGGCAGGGCACTGCCACGGCGGATGGCATCGCCGGAACCAAAGACGGCGGCATTCTATTTGCCCAGGAACAGACCAACAGCATTGGCAAGATCGATAAGAACGACAAGTTCTCGACGTTTCTCGCCACGCCCCACGGTCCGGGCGCAGTCGCCTTTGGACCGTCCGGACAGCTCTTCGCGGTCGAACGCACTTGCACCGACCCGGGCGGCAAGCCGGATCAATGCACCGAACCGACCGATGTCGCGGTGCTCACGCCGGCGCGCAAAGTTCTCGCGGACAGCGTCAATGGCAAAGGCCTCGGGCGCGTCAACGATCTGGTGGCGGATCGCAAAGGCAACATCTACTTCACCAGCGGCGGCCTGTTTCACCTCGCGGCCAGTGGTAAGGTGGCACCCATCGGCGAAAACTTGCGAACCAACGGCATTATGCTCAGCCCCGATGAGAAGAATCTCTATGTGACCAATGGCGGTGTGATCGCTGCCTTCGACCTGCAGCCCGATGGGTCCGCGACCAACCAGCGTGAATTCGGCAAGCTCGAGGGTGGCGGAAATGGCGACGGCATGGCGGTCGACGCGAGCGGCAACCTTTTTGTGACTACCAACACCGGCCTGCAAGTGTTGAGCCCCGCCGGCAAATACCTCGGTTTGATCCCGACGCCGCGGCCTGCCATTACCGTCACGTTTTCCGGACCCGGTAAGTCGATGCTGTATGTCGGCTGTCTCGGCGCCGTGGGCCCGGATGGGCAGGAAGTGCGTACCGGCCCCGGCGTCCGCAATGTCGCCATGACCGTGTATAAGGTCCGGATGCTCACTCACGGCTTCAGCGGACGGGCGAGATAATTTAATACCGTTTCGTTTGATTCCCGCTATCTCAAGGTGATACTGTTATACGGATTTTAATTCGATGGAGCCGCTAAGACATCATGTTCAAAGCTAGTCTCGACAAGATTCTACCGACGACGATAACCGGATCCCTGCCTCGTCCCAGTTGGTACACAGAAAACCTTGGCACCAGGTCCTTTCTGGATGCGATGGTCACCAGCCGCTTCCGGGAGCAATACGTGGATGCGCTCTCCGCTTATCTACGCGAGCAGGAGATCGCCGGTCTCGATATCGTTACCGACGGCGACTGCCGCTTTGACCAGGATATCGGAGGGCAGAGCTGGACCAGCTATCCGCCGCATCACATGGACGGCTTTGACACCGCGCACCCCAAGTTAGCCAAAGTTGGAGCGGGCGGCATCGCGTTTCCGCGCGGCCACATTCTTCACGATTACTTGGAAGCGCGCGTGATGCCGAAGCTGGTCGGGCCCGTAGGTCGCGGCGAGATGCAGTACACAGAGATCTGGAAGGCTGCGCAGAGGCTCACGGCTAAACCCGTCAAGTTTGGCACGGTGACGCCCGAACTGGTTGCGTTCGCCGTCCAAGACGAGCACTACAAGAGCCTGCCCGACCGCATCATGGCGCTGAGCGACGCCTTCAATGAGGAGTTGCACGATCTGGCCGACGCCGGCTGCCAGGTGATCCAGATGGAAGAGCCGCAGATCCATCTCCTCGCAGCGCGAGGCTACGTCGACAAGGTGATCAATCCTGAGTTCATGTTGAAGGTGTTTAACAACACGGTACGCGGGTTGCGCGCGAAGACCGAAGTGTGGTGCCACACCTGCTGGGGCAACCCGTCGCAACAGCGGATGTTCGCGAAGGTGCAGAGTTACAAGCCCGCGCTTGAGCTGCTGAACCAGGTGGACGCCGACGTCATCACGTTCGAGATGGCGAGCTCCGGCGCCACCGAACTCGAAGACGTGGGCCGAGTGATCCAAGGCAAGAAGATCGGCATCGGCGTCATCGATCACCACACTTTGCAGATCGAGTCGCCCGACGAAGTGGCGTCGCTGGTACGGCGGGCGTTAGAGGTGATTCCGCCCGAGCGCCTGATCCTTTCGTCGGACTGCGGCATGGGACGCGAAGGCATGAGCCGCCGCCATGCGCTGTATAAGATGGTATCGCTGGTGCAGGGCGTCAACATCGTGAAGAAGGAGCGCGGACTGCCCACAGCGGTCTCGCTCGCCGCCGATCCTGCATTTTCGCTTTTGAGGACGAGCTAGCATGATCGATGCCGCTATCGTCGGCCTCGGCTGGTGGGGAAAAACACTGGTCGAAGCCGTGCAACAGGACAGTAAGGAGATTCGCTTCGTTGCCGGCACGACGCGTACCAAGTCGCCCGAGGTACAGGCGTTCGCCGACGCGCAGAAATTCGAGCTCGTCGATTCTTACGAGGCGCTGCTTGCGAATCCGAAGGTGCAAGCCGTGGTCCTCGCCACACCGCACTCGATGCACGCGCAGCAGGTGATCGCGGCGGCGGCAGCCAAGAAGCACGTCTTCTGTGAGAAACCATTCGCGCTCACGAAGGAAAGTGCCGAACAGGCCGTGAGCGCAATGAAAAAGGCGGGCGTCACACTCGGACTGGGCTACAACCGGCGGTTTCACCCGGAGATGGTGAAGCTGCGATCGCGCATCCGCGCCGGCGAACTCGGGACTATTCTGCATGTCGAAGCCACCATGACGTTCCCGAACGCGCTGTTGCTCAAGCCGGATGCTTGGCGGGCAGACCGTCATGAGACCCCGTGCGGCGGCCTTACTCCGATGGGGGTTCACGCCATAGACGGGATGATCGATCTGTGCGGCCCCATCGATCAAGTATTCGCCCAGAGTTTCCGGCGCGCTGTACCAGTGGACGCCGACGACACTACCTCAATCCTTTTCAGGATGAAGGAGGGCATGTCGGGATATCTGGGGACGATGACAGCGACGGGACCAGGGTTCAGTTTTCAAGTGTTCGGCTCCAAAGGCTGGGTGCGGCTCGAAGGCATGACGCATGTGGCCGGTGCTTCCTCCGAGGAGCGCCGCACGCGGCTATTCGGCACCTGCAAATTCCAGCCTATCAAGGGACCGGCAGAAACTTGGGAGGCCGCGCGGCTGGACGTCACGCGGGCTTCCTTGGAAGCCTTTGCGCTGGCAGCCAGCGGCGGCCCAGCATACGCCATAACGACGGAAGAAATGATCCATGGCGTGGCCGTGACCGAAGCCATCGTGCGTTCCGCATCCTCAAGCAAAGTCGAAAAAGTATGAATTTAGGACGCCTTGGACATTTAAGTTACTCGACGCTGGTTCACCCCGGAGACAATTGGGAACAAATGCTCGACAGCTTGCGCACCTATGTGCCGCGGGTGAAGGCGAGAGTGTGTCCCAATCAGCCTTTCGGGTTATCGCTCCGTCTGGCGGCGCCTTCCGCCGAACTGCTGAAGCATGACAAGGGTGCGCGCGAAGAACTGCGGCGCTTCCTTGCAGAGCACGATTTGTATCTCTACACAGTGAATGCGTTCGTCTACGGAAACTTCAAGAACGTTCGTGTCAAAGAAAACGTCTACGAGCCGGATTGGCGCACCGAGGAACGCACGCAGTACACCATGAACGTCGCGGACGTAGTGGCGGATTTTGTGCCGGAAGGCGTTTCCCCGTCGATTCAAAGCGCGCCTCTCGGCTTCAAGCCGCGCGTCACCGGGCCGGATGTAGTGGCCACTTACACCGAAAATGTTTTGCGGGTGGTGGCGCATCTAATGGGCATTGAAACGCGTACTGGCAAAACGATCACGCTCGCGCTGGAACCCGAGCCTTACTGCTACCTCGATAGCACTGACGAAACCGTCGCCTATTTCAAGAATTACCTGCACACCGGCCCTGCCGCGGAGCGGCTCGCTAAGCTTGCGAACGTTCCGATTTCCGTTGCCATTGCCGCGTTACGCCGCCACCTGGGCGTCGTGTTCGACATCGGTCATCAGTCCGTCGGCTACGAAGACATTCCCACTTCGTTGCAGAAGCTGGTGGACGCCGGTATTCCGATCCTGAAGTTGCAGGAAGTGGCCGCGGTGCGGGCGGAGCAGGTGACGGACAAAACCGTTAAGGCTCTGGAGCGCTTCGCCGATACCGTGTACCTCACGCAAACCGTCGAAAAGAAAGACGGCAAGCTCACGCGCTTTATTAATTTAGAAGACGCTTTCGAAGCGCGCAAGAAGGACCCCGGCCCGCGCGAATGGCGGACTCATTTTCACGTCCCTGTTTTTCTGGACGACTTGGGCGGCGATTTCGGGACCACTCGTTTTGGAATCGAACAGGCGCTCAAGATGCACAAGGAGAAGCCGCTGTCGAGTCAGTTGGAGATTGAGACCTACACTTGGGACGTTTTGCCTGATCATCTCAAGACCGGCGACATCGTCGATTACGTTTGCCGCGAGATCGAGTGGGTCCTCGGGCAACTGGCATGAACGTCGGCTTCATCGGTCTCGGCCGGATGGGCGGGGGAATGGCCCGGCGCATCTTGAGCGGCGGGCATAGTCTGGCCGTTCACGATGCCGTGGTGTCACAAATTGCAGACATCGTAGCCGCTGGCGCGGCTCCGGCAGCGACTGTTGCCGAGGTCTGTAAAGATCGTGACGTCGTAGTCACCATGCTGGTCGAGGATGCTGTAGTAACCGACGTCGCCCTGCGTCCGGGCGGGATCCGTGATTCGCTTCCCGCGGGCGCGATTCATCTCGCAATGGGAACCTACGGCGTTGCTGCGATTCGAGCGCTGGCGTCGGCGCATGCTGATGCAAAGCAGTTCCTGGTCGCAGCGCCAGTCCTCGGCAGGCCGGACCTTGCCGCGTCGGGACAACTGGGGATTGTGTCTGCAGGCGCCGATGATGCCGTCCGCCGTTGCCAACCTCTGTTTGACGTCATCGGCCGGCGCACATTTCACGCCGGCACCCTGCCCGAAGCCGCCACCGTGATAAAACTCGCCAATAATCTTGTGCTCGGCTGCGCCATGGTCGCGATGGGCGAAGGGTTTTCGCTGGTACGCAAGTACGGTGTTGAGCCGCAGGTTCTATACGAAGTGATGACCGAGGGACTCTTCTCGGCGCCCGCCTATAAAGGATACGGGAAGACCATGGTCGATCAGACCTACGATCATGTCGGCTCCCCCATCACGGTGGGTCTCAAGGACGCCAATCTCATACAGGCCGCGGCCGATCTCGCGCGCGTTCCGTTACCCAGTTTCAACGTGTATCGCGACCGCCTGCTGGGTGCCGTGGCGCATGGCGACGGCGACAAGGATCAAGCGGCGCTCGCTCGCGAACAAGCGCGCGCATGCGGCTTGGAATAGCCTCCCCCTACTGCGCGGGCTCGATCCGCAGGAGCGCGCCCTCTTTCTGATCGGTCAGCACGTATAACAATCCATCCGGCCCTTGCCGGACGTCGCGAATTCGTTGCCGCAGGTCCACCAATAAGGACTCCCGACGCAATTCTTCCATCTTCTCGTTGAATAAAATGCGCTCCAGGTGTCCGGTCCCGGGGATTTCACCGGTGCGCAGCGACCCGACAAACACGTCACCCTTCCATTTAGATAGTTTGTCGCCGGTATAAAACGTCATGCCGGAAACCGCAATCGCGGGCATCCAATAAACTACCGGAGGCTCAAAGCCCGCATGGCCCGGGCGCTCCGACTGCCAAGGCCCTTGATACGTGCGCCCGTAGCTCACAATAGGCCAGCCGTAATTGGCGCCCGGCTTCAGGATGTTGATCTCATCGCCGCCATTCGGCCCGTTTTCGTTCTCCCACATTTCGCCCGTGCCAGGATGCATGGCCAGTCCCAGAGAACTTCGATGACCCAGCGTGAAGACTTCCGGTCTGTGGCCCGCCTGCCCCACGAATGGATTGTCTTTGGGAATGCTGCCGTCGTCGCGCAGGCGTAGAACTTTGCCGCCTTGCGTATTGGGGTTCTGCGGATCCTGGCCCGTGGTCACCATGTAGATGTTGTTATTGCGATCGAAAGCGATGCGCCCGGGGCCGGGAACTTCAGTCACGAAAATATCGTGCGTCTCTGTCAGCCCTTTGCCATCCCAACGCCCGCGCGCCAAGGCCAGCACCTTTCGCTTCTCGTCCAGCGATTTGGTGTACGAGATGTAGATGTAGTGATTATCTGCGAACTGCGGATGCAGGACGACATCCATATAGCCGTGGACGGCACCGGGCATGCCCGACTCACCGGTGCCGAATCCAACCGGTCCGCCTGCAACCGGCTGGGGATCCAGCTTTCCGTCACGGATAATACGCAGACGGCCGGCGCGCTCAGTGACTAGGATGCCGCCGTCCGGCAGGAAAGCCAGGCTAAAGGGATATTCCAGTGCACGCGTAACTGCCACCACACGGATCTTCTGTCCTTCACCCGTGTCGTAGACGATTGGCATTTTGGGCAGCGGAAGATTCGCCAGACCCTTCGGGGCAATAGGAATTTTGAAGGTGGGATCGAAGGGGACCTTCTGCTGCGCGAGACCGAGTATGGCCGCCACCGGTAGGGCCAGCAACGCGTGGGCGAGAATCTTCATACTATTCACCTTTCATGCTTGTGCCAGTTCCAGGTCGAGAATACCACAACGTTTTGAATCCGCCGCGTAAGTGTTTACAAATGAAATCCGCGATGCGCATAGGATGCTCGATGAGGAACCTTGCACGGGCACCGGGAGCGGATCGCGTATGAGCCCTTTTCAGAGAGACTTCGCCCGTAAGTATAACTGTGTAATGCATGCAATCAATCTGAGGTGTCCTGATTATGCTTGATGTGCCAGCGTCAACTATCAATCAGATTGATACCAGTATCAACACTCTAGACGTGGGCAGGGTTCGATAGTAACATCCCCAGGAAGTGGGCATCAGGCGGCGCGGGGAATTCTATATGCGTTGGCACCTGCTTGTCGCCAGCTAAGCCAGTACAAATGGAAAGCAAAGGTGAAAATTATGACATCCAAGATGTTTTCGGCTTCACGGAACGTGCTTTTCCTGTTGGCGCTAATCGCCATCGCTTTCGCGCCGTCGGTGCTGGCGCAATCGGCTGGAACTGGCGCTCTGACCGGGACCATTTCCGATCCGTCAGGTGCAGTGGTGCCTAACGTCACGGTGACGCTCACGAGCACGGACACCAACCAAGTGCGGACCGCCACTACCGGCGCGGACGGCGGCTATAAGTTTGCGCTGTTGCCGCCTGGCACGTACCGCATTCGCTTTAGCGCCGCGGGGTTCAAGACCGCAGAGGTCTCAGCGGTAACCGTCAACGTCACGGAGACGCCGGTTCTCGACCGGGCGCTCGAAGTCGGGGCGCAGAGCGAGCAAGTCACGGTGGAGGCGCAAACGGAAGCCCTGCAAACCGCGACTTCGACCCTGGGAAATACAGTCGGCAGCCGCACTGTGACCGCGCTTCCTCTGAGCAGCCGCAATTACACGCAGATCCTCGCGCTGTCGGCCGGCACCAACACTACCGCCAACAACGCCACCGCACTGGGCAAGGGCACGCAGAACATGAGCGTGAATGGCAATGACCCTGGCCAGAATAACTTCCAGATGGACGGCGTCAACATTACGAATTTCGCCAATAGCGGCAGCGCGAATGACGCGAGTCTTTACGCAGGAGTCGGAATCCCTAATCCCGATTCGATCCAGGAATTCAAGGTTCAAACCTCGACGTACGACGCGAGCTACGGCCGCAACCCCGGCGCGAACGTCAACGTCGTCACGAAGTCCGGCACGAACCAATTTCACGGGACCGCGTTTGAGTTCCTGCGGGACACCATCTTCAACGCGAATGATTTCTTCTACAATCGCAACAACCCGGCCAGCGCCACCACGAAGCAAATTCTGAACCAGAACCAGTTCGGCGGCGTGTTTGGCGGTCCCATTAGGAAGGACAAGCTGTTCATATTCGGTAGCTATCAAGGAACGCGTCAGAAGAATGGATTGGCGTTCCAGGGAGTTACTACCGCGCTCCTTCCGCCGATTCCGGGCGGAGACCGGTCCGCGCCGGGATTCGCCGCCCAGCTGGGAGCCGCTAGCTGCCCTCAAAATCATCCCGGAGACAATAACTTCAAGACGCCGAGCGGAAGCCAGAACGTGTTGTGTGATGGATCCAATATCAACCCGGTGGCCCTGAACATTCTGAACATTAAGTTGCCGAATGGCCAGTACTACATCCCCGGGTCGGGCGTCAGCGGCTACAAGCAAGCTACCTTCACCAGTCCGGCTATCTACAACGGAGACCAGGGACTGATCAACTTCGACTATTTAATCACCCCCAAGCAGACCCTGGCAGGCCGCTGGTTTTATACCAACGATCCACAGATCGCGCCGCTGGGCGGCCAGCTTCCCGGCGCCCCCAGCCTTCTCGGATTTGACAACGTGAACGCGGTTCTCAAGCTGACCACAATTATCACTAATTCGATCGTGAATGAGGCGCGTGTATCCTACCAACGCAATCTCGCGCAGACCAACGCTCAGGCGCCCCCGGGCGTTACCAATGCAGGGTTGGGGATCACGCCGAATGTCCCAGGCGTCGTGCTACCCCCGCCGTTCGCGATTTCGGCCAGCGGCTTTTCGATCTTGGGTGGTATTAACAACGGCACCTTCAGCGTGACCAACCAGACGCAGATCGCCGACCAGATCTCCATTTCGCGCGGCCGTCACACCATGCGCGCCGGCTTTGAATGGGAACAGAACGCTTGGCCCATCACCTGGTCCGGAACTCGTGGAAACTTTACGGTCGGGAGCTTTAACGATCTGCTGGTTGGCGGACCCCAGAACACCGCGACGGGACAGCCCGGCAATATCAACCAGTGCCTGTTCTGCACACGCAGCGCGCCCCAGGGCATTATCCACGGCTACTATGCCGCGGGCGGCAGCGCTTTCTTCCAGGATGATTTCAAGGCCACTTCCCGGTTGACGCTCAATCTCGGCGTACGTTGGGAATACAATGGAGCGCTCAACGATAAGTATGGAAACCTTACCCAGATCTGGGTAAGCCGGATTCAAGCGGTGCCGCTCCCGCCGTCCGGACCTACGACTTCAGGCCCTGGCATCAGCCAATGGGTGGTTCCTAGCAACTTCATTTCGCACTACGGTCAGCCGCCCGACGGCGTTTTAGTCAGCCCGAATCTGACCACCGAACGTGTGGGCGCGCGGCTGAGCAATTTCGGTCCCCGCTTTGGCTTTGCTTATCAGGTGAACAACAAACTTGTGGTACGCGGCGGAACCGGAATCTTCTTCGATCGTGTCGGCGGCGACCGCATCGTCTACTCCGTTGAGCAGGGCAACCCCTATTCAGCCACAATCGACTTCAACTCATTCAATAACCTATCTCTAGCCAGTCCGTTCCCAGCCACGCCAGTGCTCGGCACGTTCTCGTCTCGTTTCGCGAATTTCTCGGCGGCTTGTCTGAAGAACGATACGCTTGCCGGCTGCACTTCGAACCTCAACATTCCGTTCCTGACCGAGGTTCTGCACACCCCGCTGATCCGCCAGTACAACCTGGGCGTTCAGTACCAGTTCGCCCAGCAGTGGGTTCTCGAAGTCGGCTACGTCGGATCGAGCTCGATCAATTTGATGGAACAGTACCACAACAACAACACAGCCAATCTGGCGAGCGCCGCCAACCCGATCAACGGCATTACGACCAATACTACGCTGAACGTTTTGTACCGCGTGCCGTACCTCGGCTACCAAGCGGTGGGTGTACGCGGCACGGCGTTTGACGCCTATGCCAACTACAACAGCATGCAGGTGACGGTTCGCAAGCAATTCTCCCATGGCTTCACGTTCCAGGGAGCCTACACCTGGAGCAAGGACATGACGGTCGAGTACAACGATGTAGCGAACAGCAATTACGCGGGTAATCTCGCGCAACAGTATGGGCCGGCTACTTTCAGCCGCCCGCAACGCTTCGTCGCCAATTACAGCTACGATCTGCCCTTCGGCACGCATACCGGCTTCATGCAGAAGGTGCTCGGCGGATGGAACGTGTCAGGCGTCACAGTGCTACAGGGTGGATCGCCGATGACCATCGCAGACCAGACTGCCGGCACGCTCTATGGCACCAGCGGCACCAGCCAGGCCGGTTTCGGCCGCGTTCAAATGGCTCCCGGCATGAGCTATGCCGACATCGCCACTCCCGGCGGCGTCGAACAGCGCTTGGGCGGCGCAAGCGGCGGCCCCGGGTGGTTCAACAAGGCTGCCTTCGTTGCCCCGCCAGCGATGTCGCCGACTGGAACCGTCTATTACTCCGTCCCCGGCAATACCGGACAGGCGCAATGCGCCGCCGCGAATCCTGGAATTACCTGTGGCACGCTATTCGGCAACACCGGAACGGGCATCATCCAAGGGCCCGGCCAATTCAACTTCGATATTTCGATCCTCAAGACGACCCAGATTCTTGAGAAACAGACGTTACAGTTCCGGGCCGAATTCTTCAACGCGTTCAACCACCCGCAGTTCACTAATCCGAACTACGGCCAGGGCGCCATTTACGCTCTGCCGAATTTCGCGGCGGGCAACTTCGGACAGATCACCTCCACCAGCGTGAATCCGCGCGTGATTCAATTCGCGCTGAAGTATATTTTCTGATCATGGAGAGCCGCTCCACGTCGGCCAAGTCGTGGGGCGGTTATTCTAGCGCGGGCTGATAACACGGCCTCCACCTTTGACACGGTCCGGGGCAATCAGTATAATTTCACCCAATATAAGCAAAAGCATGGTCCGTCACTGTGCCCGTGCACGCTTTCGGTGAGGTAGATACGTGATCGAACCTATAGCTCCCAGATCGAGCCCGTCCACAAGTGACTACTTCGACAGTAGCCGGCGCCAAATCCCAACTAATTTTGATTTCCGGCTCCTCGCCATTATTAAAGAACTCCATCGAACCCGCAGCGTTTCTCAGGTGGCGGAACGGCTGGAGCTGACACAGTCGGCCATCAGCATGAGCTTGGCGAAGCTGCGCAGATATTTCGACGACCCTCTGTTCGTCCGAACCTCCCAGGGCATGCAGCCAACGCCCCGCGCGATCCAAATTATTGGCATTCTCGCCCAGGCTGAGAACCTCTTACTAACGGCGTTCGACCAATCAGTCCTATTTTGTCCGCAAACTTCCGATCGCGTGTTCCGGATACAATCCACCGACACGGCACAAGTCACCTTGGCGCCCAAGCTGATGTGCCACCTTCGCGAAGCTGCACCGTCCATTCGTATCGATCTGCAGAGAATCGGTCCTGACACGCCCAAACTCCTCGAGTCGGGCGAGTTGGATTTGGCGATAGGGTTTATGCCCCCTATGGGTGCTGGTTATTGCCATCAGCGGTTGTTTAATGAGCGATTCGTTTGCGCCGCCCGCAGTGGCCATCCTCGCATTGGGGAAACGCTGACGCTCGAAGAGTTCGAGGCCGAGAATCATCTCGCGATCACAACCCTGGGGACGGGGCACGGCGTCGTAGAAAGGATACTCGAGCTAAAAAAAGTCCACCGCAGAGTCGCGCTGGAAGTTCCGAGCTTCCTTGGAATTGCATCCATCATGGAAGTCAACGATTACCTGGTCATTTTGCCGGAGCAGCTAGCGCAATACCTGACGTCTTCGGGCACCATCAAAGTATTCCCACTGCCGTTCGATATGCCGAGTTATCCCGTTATGCAGCACTGGCACGAGCGCTATAGTCAGGATTCCTCCAGCCGCTGGTTGAGAAATGTGATGGCTAATCTGTTCCTGACTTCGGAACAATCCTCGCCGCGCCTGAAACCTATCAACGGAGCCCGCGCTCACGCCCAGGGATAACGTCGTTAGACGATTCCCGTATTGTGAACCACCTTGCCATCCACCATCGTCAGCACGGAACGGATCTTCTTGATCTCGGCATCCGGCACCGCGAAATAATCGCGATCTAATACCGCAAGATCGGCGAGCTTGCCCGGCTCCAGCGAGCCGATCTTTTCTTCCATCCGCAGGAACCAGCTATTGTCGCGCGTGAAGAGCCGGAGCGCCTCGGCGCGCGTGAGGTGCTGGCCCGGATTGACCTGGTCGCCAAATGAGTTGATACCCGTGGTTGCGTAATAAATGTGCTGCCACGGATTCAGCGGGGCGATGTGGACACCATCGCCGTGAATGCCCGCCTGGATCCCGTGATCGACGATGGTCCGGAACGCCGGGCCTGCGACCACCTTCGGATCGGATGACGTGACCCAGCGGAATGCGCCCATTTCCACGCCGCAGCCGAGCACCTTGAGCCTGCTGAGCAGATCGGCATTGACCTCCGGAACGTGGTGCACCACCCAGCGCAGCTTGGTGATGTTGAACTCCCGATTGACTGCCTCCCACGCTTCCACCACCTGCGTTAAGCCCGCCAGGTTTTGTACAGCGTTTTCGTTGCGCCACCCCGCCTGGGCCACCAGCCGCTGCGCCTCGCGCCACACCGCGCCGCTATTGAGGGGAGCCGCCCACTCGCCGATCGAACCCGTCTGCATCATGTCGTCGCCGAAGAACTGAAACTGGTTCCGCAGACGCTCTTTCAACTCAGGCAGCGCCGGGTCATTTTGGTTTTGCAGAAAATTCGTCTGCAAGCGGACGATGGTCCGGCCCTCGCGGTGGAGCGCGAGCCAGGCATCGTACATGCGGTACTGATCGAGGTTGGACAGGATTTGGTTCGGATGAAGCGGTCCCGGAGTCGGAAACAGCACCTGGTCCAGATTCGCGGTCAAACCGACGCTGGCCGAGTACCGCATGGCTTCTAGTGTGCTGCGTTTCTTGTCTTCGAAAGTCTGCATCCGGCGCATGAGAAACAAGGCCGAAGCCGCCGGCCCTCCGCCCGCAAATCCGGCCGCGGCGATGGCGCCGTTGGCGGCGACGTTGATCTTCTTTATATCCGGATGCACGGGAGGCGCTGCATCGGTGGCATCGAAGAACGCCTTGCCCAAACTGTTGGTGACAGCCGGGCCGGTAAAACGTTCGTACAGCAATACGGGACGATCGGGAACCGCCGCGTCCAGCTCCGCCAGCGTGGGATGACGATGTTCGGCCCATTGGTTGGGATGCCAGCCGCCCATCGAGGTGATCCATGCGCCCTCGGGTGCGTCTTTCCGCCGCGCGGCCAGCGCCTCTTGGACCTCGCGAATCGAAGTCGTGTTTTCGAGGATGGTGTGATAGCCAGGACGGTTTCCCAGGCTCACGATGTGAATATGTGGTTCCACCAGCCCAGGCACAACCGTGCGTCCGCCTAGATTGATAATACGCACTCCCGGTCCCGCCTTCGGTGCGGGACCGCCCACCGCCACAATGCGGTTGTGGCGAATGGTGATCGTGTTTACGATTCTGTTGGCGGTATCCATCGTGTGGATCCGGCCATTGACCAGAGCGGTCGTGGTCTCATCCAAAACGCCCAGTGCGGGAGTCTGACCGGGTAAGACGAGGCGCAGCCGGACCAGCTCCGAGGGCGACTGTGCCAGCTCCCGGTGGCGAGGAATCGGCGGCGCGACTGGCGCTTTCGCTCCGGCTGATCCGCACTACGACGCCCGCCTGGGTTCTTAATCATCGGCGATCCTCCTCGATCCGGCAACGGGATTATATCACCCGCGGGCCCCCCTTCAAATTCGAGTGTCGTCTTCGAGTGTCGTCTTCATGTTCTTGCCTTCGTCGACTCGAGTGGGTTTGAAAATCGCTCGAAGTCAACTCGGAGCCAGGCCGTGCCGGAGTATATACGCTCGCTGGAGGTATCGTAAGCCGGAGGTCGGTATCTCGGACAAATGTCCCATAAGCGGCGTTAACTAACGGCTGCGAAACGGACCTGCGACACGGTTTTGGCCAAAAATTTGGTCGTTTTCGAGGGCCGGTCCCCGAAATCGGCGAGCTCATTAGCTTCAACCGCGCGGGGCCGATCGAGTCCTGTGTCCGGGTCCGAGTGACAACCTCCCAGAGGAGGATTGCTGGCTCGCAACCTGCCGAGCAGCGACAAAATTCTGCTGCAATCGGCGGATAAGTTCCGATTTCGCGTCATCATCTCCCTGGCGGCTTGACACTGGCGCGGTTACTTGGCACGATCACAAAATGCAGAGCATGTCTGTTCGACCTGAGCGGCGGTACGCGTGCGGTGGGTTGCGTCCTTCAGGGCCGGTCTTACCGCTGATTGGCCTCTTGTTCCTGGCATCGGCCACGGCCAGTCTGATGACCGCTCAGACCAGCGCCCCGCGCCGGACCGTCTGGGACGGCGTGTACACGGAGGCTCAAGCCGCCCGTGGCACAATGGCCTTCGGCCAAAGTTGCGCGGGTTGTCATGCGCTAGGGGCAGAAGGCAGGGCGCCGCTCGCGGGCGAAGCGTTCTGGAAGAGCTTCGCGCAAAAGAACGTCGGCGAGCTGCTGGAGTTCGTCAGCACCTACATGCCGAACGGCACCCCCGGTTCCCTCAGCGAGTCCGCCTACAACGATATCGTCGCGCTCATCCTGAAATCCAACGGCTTTCCTGCGGGAACCAGCGAGCTTGGGCGAAATACCGTTGCCGGCGTGCAGATTGTCCCGAAAGATGGAGGGGCGGATCTTCCGGCGAACGCACTCGCTCGCGTGGTCGGCTGTCTAGGTCGAAATGGAGCAGACTGGGTGGTCACGAGCGCAACAACTCCCGAACGGGCGGAACGCGCTGCGTCGGTCGAGGAAGACGCCGCGAGACCCCTCGGCAGCCGCACCATGCCGCTCAAGTTCGTCCTCACCCGCCTGGATGCGTTGCTCGGTTCGCGCGTCGCGGTGAGCGGCATCCTGATCGGCACCGGCGGCGCGGACGGCATCAACGTGACCGCGGTCAATCGCGTCGCTCCGAAGTGTCCCTAACGAAAAGAGGGCACGCCTCTTTCGAGGCGTGCCCTCTTTTAAGTAAGGCTGACTTAGAGGTCGATTTTACCTGTGCTCGCCCCGAGACTCTCGATCTCGGCGCCACCCGCGTGCGCGATTCCCAGCAGCAGGTTAGCGGTTGGCATATCCTTAGCGACGATGTGCCGG
Source organism: Bryobacterales bacterium (assembly GCA_963760575.1). GTDB lineage: Bacteria > Acidobacteriota > Terriglobia > Bryobacterales > Bryobacteraceae > Palsa-187. The sequence continues at coordinate 21,878 of CAVXEM010000038.1, read as the reverse complement.
TTCCCCTTCATGCGGCCGTTGGCTCCGCCCACCAGGACCGCGGGCGGGCTGTTGCGGTCGTGCGCGTTGCCGTTGCTCATGCCGCTGCCCCAGTAGAGGAGCGAGTGATCGAGCAGAGTCCCGTCGCCCTCTTTCGTGTTCTTCAGCTTGTCGAGGAACTCTGAGAACTTCACGATCTGGTAGGTGGCGATTTTGGCGTACTTGGCCAGCTTCTCCGGATCGTTCCCATGATGGGAAATGGTGTGGTGCTGCTCGGGAATGCCGATATGCGCGTAGGAGCGGTCGCTCGCTTCATGACTGGTCATGAACGAGAACACGCGGCTGATATCGCCTTGATACGCCAGGTGCATCAGGTTGTAGGTCACGGTCATGTGATCGTCGAACGCATCCGGCAGGCCGACCGGCGCTTCCGTATTGCCGGTGATGGTGCCCAGCCGGCTTTCCATGCGGTCGAGCTGCTGTTCCACTTCGCGAACGTTTCCAAGATACTCGTCGAGAATAGCTCGATCGGACGCTCCCAACGAGCGCTTCAGTTTCGCGGTTTCCTGCGTCACCGAGTCGAGCAGGCTCTGCTTCTCCTTGAGCTTGGCAAAACGCCGCTCGGTCGAATCCGTCTCGCCGAACATCCGTTCGAAGGTTACGCGCGGATTGATCCCCACCGGCAGGGGGCTGGTATCGTCGCGCCACGCGAGGGTGTTGAAGAACGTGCAGGAGAACCCGTCGCAGGCGCCGACGGCGGTGCCCATGTCCTCGGTGCCGACTTCAATCGAGCGCAGAGGCGTATCGCCCGCCACTTTATCCGCGATGAACTGGTCGACGGTCTTCTTGGATTGAATCTTTCCGAAAGAGTCTCCTGCTTCGCCGCGGTTGCCCGCCGGTCCCACGCCATTCAGGAACGCTGAGCTGGCGCCGAGATGGACAGAGGAGCCCCAGGGCGCCTTCATCTTGCTGACTGTGACCAGCTGATTGCGGAAGGGCTCAAGCGGCTGCATCACAGGCTTGAACGCGAAGTTGCTTCCCTCGGCTTCAGGATGCCAGGTATCGGGATATACGCCGCACGGAAAGTAGACCGCGCCGAAGCGGAACGGCGAGGTCGGCGCTGCGGAGAGCGCCGGGACCATGGCGTCCAGGAAAGGCAGTGCGACCGCGGTGCCCAAGGTACCACGCATGAACGTGCGGCGCGAGAGATGCTTCTTCGTAATGAACATGGCTGCTCCTTAATTGATTGATCGTGCAACTTTAACGGGTTCGGCCGGTCCCTTCACAGTTTCCGCCGGTTCTAACTTGGTACGCATCTGGAACGGTGCGCTTTCAATAATACCTACGACAATGGACGAAAGCCTGTAGTCGTTCTGCGCGGCCTTCTTTACAATCCGCCGGACCACCGGCATGTCACTGGGCTCCAGACCGCGGCCCAGCGCGTACGTCAGCATCTTTTCCGTAACCACGGTCGTGAAAGCGTCAGGCCGGCTTGCCAGGGCCTGCCGCAGCGCCACGGGACCATTGACCTGCGATCCGTCCGCGAGCGTGCCTGCCACGTCGAGCGGCGCGCCATCGGCGCCAGTATCGCGCCATTGCCCTACGGAATTAAAGTTCTCGAGCGCGAAACCAGCGGGATCGATCACGCGATGGCAGGAGGCGCAGGGCTGGTTCTTGCGGTGCAACTCCAACTGCGCCCGCACCGTCTTCGCAGCAGTCGACGCGCCCTTGTTGCTCTCTTCGAGCGAGGGAACATTCGGCGGCGGCGGAGGCGGCGGCGTGTTCAGGAAGGTGCTCAACACGTACTTCCCGCGGAAAACCGGTGAGGTTCTGGTCGCGACTGAAGTCAACGCCAGGATGCTCCCTTGCCCCAGCAGACCGCGGCGGTTGGGATCGCTGAGCTTTACCTTCCGGAACTGCGGGCCGTAGACGCCAGGGATGCCGTAGTGCCGTGCCAGCCGTTCATCGATGAAAGTGTAGTCCGCGTTCAGAAGGTCGAGAGTGCTGCGGTCCGTGCGCAAAATGTACCCGAAGAATAACTCGGTCTCCTTGCGGAATCCTTTGCGCGTATTATCGTCGAAATCCGGGAACATCAGCAGGTCTGGAACCGCCTTTGCTTCCAAATTCCGCAGTTGCAGCCACTGTCCGGTGAAATTCTCGACCAGGGCCTCGGAGCGGTCGTCGGAAAGCATGCGGTGCGCCTGAGCGGCCAGCACTTCTGGCTCCCGCAGCCGCCCCGCAGCTGCCAAGTCCAGCAGCTTGTCATCAGGGACGCTGCTCCACAAGAAGAAGGACAAGCGCGAGGCCAGTTCGACGTCGCTGACTGGATGCGCCACGCCCGGGCGAACGCCTGCAGGATCGTTCTCAATTCGATACAGGAAGTACGGGCTCGAAAGAACGCGCGCGACACCCGAGCGAATGCCGTCGTCGAAACTTCCGCTCTGCCGTGCCTTCTTGTAAAACGCCAGGGGGGCTTCAACGTCAGCGGGAGTGACCGGACGCCGGAACGCGCGGCGCGCGAGATTGCTGAGGATCTTCGTGGCACAGGCCGTCTCATCCAAATTCCCGCCGGCTGCGCTCTTCGCCGCGGTACGGGCGGCAGCGGAGGCCGATCCAGGATGGCACACATACAGGAGCTTGCGGCTGGCTCCTTCGCTCATGCCGAACACGTTGTACGGGCCGTCGATCGACACGGTTTTAAGCTTCGGCAACCCGCCGATCATGTGGACTTCCTGGCTGTCGCGCCGGGACGGCTGCCACACATCCTGGACCTGGAAGGGCCGTTCTTTCCAGGTGAAGCCGACTTCGTGCAGACCCGCCGTAACCCGCACGCGCCCGGTCATCCTTTTGTCGATAACAGGTTGCATCGCGGCCAAATCAGCACTCTGGAGTTCGTGATCTTTGGGGCCGCCGATCGGGCGCCGAATACACTTCCGCCCCATCGATCGTAATCACAAATGTGTACGGTACGTCGTTTCCTTCGACGCCGGCGTAACCTTCCTGGATGCCGCGCACCAGCCGGCCCGATAGTTTATATTCGGCGTCCGCCGGGAAAACATGATGCACCACCGTCCCGCCAAAAGTTCCCAGCGGCAGACCGTCGATATAACCGTTCTGGCTGAATTCGCGCGGGATCGAATGCTCCGTGGTTCCGGGCTTCACCTGCGGATCGCCCACCGCCATCGCGCTGACGCGCTCTGCAGCGTTCAAGTATCCCTCGAGCAGCAGCGGCGACGTTTTGAGCGAAGTCGCGATATTATCGAACCCGAAGTCCGCGCCGTCGGTGGGCAGCAACTCGGACACATCCAGGTCGACTGCCAGCAGATCGCGGATCGCGTTCGCATATTCCGCGCGATTCAGACGATGCACGACGTAGCGGCCCGGGGTGCTGCGGGCTTCCCAGGCACGGTCGAGCGATCCGGCCAGCCAGGTCGTAAAACCAGCGTACTCCGCCTCAGCCGGACGTGGCATGCCGGGAGGCGGCATCGCCCGCACACTCAACTTCCGCAGGACTCTCTCCCACGTCCCCGCGTGGCCCAACAGATCGTCAAAGCGCGCCGTCTCGAGATTGACTGGATCCTCTCCCGGAGAAGCCGTGCGTTTGTTGTGACACGCAATGCAGTATTTGTCGAGCATGGCACGGTACTTAACTGCCTCCGTGCTGTTGTTCGACGTGGTGTTCGGCGCGTGGACGCCGCGCCCGTTGCTGCGTGAACCGGTGCCGCGGATGGCTGCTGCGCCACCAGCAGCGCAGCCACGCCGAAGTAGGCACACGCCGCCGCAATTGCAATCTTCCCTGCCATGTTTTCCCGCTTTTTCATTGTTCGCTAATCGCTGCTACCGCTTCCGGACCATTCTTTGCTTCTTTATCCTTATCTTTATCGCCGCTTTCTTTCTTGCCGGTGGGAGTTGCTGCCGGCGGAGGCGCAGGCACCGGATCGTTGGGGCCAAGGTGCATCAGTTCCCGCAAAGCCGCGATAACCTCAGCGCGCGAATCGCGCTTCGGATGATACGCGTCGGCATCCATGCCCAGCGACAGGGAGAGCTCAGCCGGAGTCATGTCCTTCAACTTTTCGGCCGCCGCCAGGGGGATCAGATTGTCCTTATTAACTGCGTTCAGCGACGCACCGGCCGCAGCCAGCGCGCGAATGATCCCCACTTGCTGCAACTGCACCGCCTGGTGGAGCGGCGTTGAGCCATCCGGCGCCTTGGCGTTGGGATTGGCACCGGCTGCCAGGAGGAGCTGTAGCGCTTCGAGGGGATCGCGGCTGCCCGGCTCGCGGAATGGCGGCGGCCCGAGCCGGGTAAACCCGGGACCTGCTGCGAACGGAGCGCCTGTGCCTCCTTTCATAGCGGCCATTATGGGTGTCCGCCCGACGTTCGGGTTCGGGCGTCGCAAACGTGCTTCCCCGTCCTTAGGCTTGATATCTGTGGGGGTCCACTCGAGCTTCGCGCCGTCGGCCAGCATCAGCTTCAGGACTTCCACGTCGGATGCCGTCGCGGCGCGGTAAAACGGCGTGCTGTTGACCGCAGCGCCGCAGCACAGCGTCGTCGAGTGCAATGCACCGATAAACGGCTTGTTCACGTCGGCTTTGAGATCGAGCAGCGCCTTGACCAGACTTAAGGCGGTCATCTTATTCGGATGGTTGGGTTGCAGCCGAGAGCCGTCGTGCGCGCGCATGTCGGTGGTGGCGTCGTGCATATCCACGGCGAAGAACAAAGATCCGTCGTTGGGGTCGGAGCCGAGATCGATCAACTCTTTGGCCAAATCGAAGCGGTCGTTGACGATGGCCACGATGGTCGCGGTCGCGCCATCGGCGTTGGTCAGTTTCAGATCGGCATGGCCTTCGATCAGCGCCTTGGCAACATCCTCGTGCCCGTTGCGAACGGCAAACATCAGCGCGGTAAAGCCACCGGAAGGATGGTCCGCGTGGCTACGCTCCGTAATCGTGGAGACGTGGGCCTTCAGGTTTGGATCTGCGCCAGCGGCCAGCAGCGCCTTCACCACTTCCACGTGACCTTCGGCGGACGCCCACATTAACGCAGTCTCTTCCTGAAACGGATCCGCGGCGTTGACGAACGAGCCACGAGCGAGCAGTAATTTCACCGCGTCTACTTTGCCTGTGCGTGCGGCAGCCATCAGTGGCGTCTCGCCCTCCGGATGCCAACGAGTCGGATTCGCTCCTGCATCGAGCAGAGCTTTCATGACCTCGACATCGCCGTTGCGGCTCGCTTGGAGGAGAGGGGTTACGCCGTAATGATTGGCTGCATCCACCGCGGCTCCCGCGGCAAGAAGTGCCTTCGTCATTTCCGCGTCCGAGTGAAAGGCCGCCCACAAGAGCGCGGTGGAGCCGTCATTGGCGGCCGCATTTACATCCCCGTGCTCCTTGATCAGCGTGCGGACCGCCAGCAGATCATCCGCCCTCGCGGCGTCCGCCACGGCGGTGACGTTGGAAGCAGCTTGCAGTCGGGTGTTGGGTCGCACCAAGACGAACCCAAGCATCAGCGGCAGGAACAACCATAGGGACCGCACGGGTCTTGCACTCGATCTTCTAGCCGATCGCATCGCTACACCTCCGTATTTACTCCAAAACATGCCCTTATGAAAGATATATCGTGTAGATGCAAAGTGCAAGCCCCCCATTCGGCCAAGTCCAGCCGACACCAGGTTGCGGCTAATAGCATCGCCAACTCTTAGTGGGAGCTGGCCGGCGAAGCGTTCTGCTTGACACTCAGACTTTTGTAAGCGGCTTCGACGAACATATCCGTAGTCCACGAGCCCGTCAACGCTCCATAGAGAGGATCATAATCGAGGGTCGGGCGAGCGGCTTTTACCTGTACCATGGTCATGTTCTTATTCAGCATGGCTTCGATGCGGTCCTTAATGATCTGGAGCATGTCGCGGTATTCGACTAGGTCAGCCTCATCGCACAGCCGCCCACGCCCCGGAATGATCATGGTTCCCCCCTCTTGTTCATGTTCCGGGACTGCTAGATCGAGGATGTGGTTCACGCCATCGATCACACCCTGGAAACTTCCGCCTTTCTCGATATCGATAACCGGGTAGCTCACTGTAGAGAACAGATTACCGGCGCTGATTACATCCGAACGCCGAAAGTAGACCAGACTGTCACCGTCGCTGAAGGCAGCAGGTTGGTGGAGTACCTTGAGCGACTCTCCATTGAAAAAAAGCTCCTTGACGTCGCCCGCAAAGGTGTCTGTGGGCCAATTTCCGGCGGGAGTGGGAGACTGACTGCCGCTGGGGGCGCTCATCCTATTGAGCACGTTCTCGTGCGCGATAATGGCCGCGCCTTCGGTCGCATCACTGAGGGCTCTAGCTCCGGGCCCCGCAAACACTTGTACCCCTGCGCTACGGAGAGCATTATTGCCGCCGGTGTGGGCCGGATCGGCGCTGGTGTTAATAAGATAGCGAATCGGCTTTGCCGATAGCTTCGCCAGGGCTTGGAGCACCTGATTCGACAAAGACGCTGGCTGCGCGTCCACTAACAGGATTCCCTGGCTGCCGATCTGCACCGTGGTGTTTCCGCTGGCGCTGGCGAGCATATAAATGTTGCCCTGCACTGGCAGCAGGTGGACGCCGCCATCGTCGGGGAGATCGTGAGTGCTGGGATTTCTCGGAATTGCGGCGCTCAGGGATACCGGCTTCGCAACCGTAGCAGCCGCATCCTTCAGCTTCGCCCGGTACTCCGGAAACATGGTCTCAGCGCCGCCCTGGACTGCCGCCGCCGGAAGGCGCCAGCGGTCGGAGAATTCGTGCAGGAAGGGGTTCGCTCCCGGCAAGTAGTTCGGTACGGCGCCCTTGGGTCGATTGGTGACCTCCTCCACGTACTCACAAGGCCAGATCCACGCACCTTGCCAGCCCGGATCGAGAACGAAATTTTGCGACTTGATCAAGGGCTCGGTTAAGTATGCCGGGTCACTGATGATACTCACATGAGTCAGATACTTGTCGTGCACGATGAAATGTTCGGTGAGCGTCGCGCGATCGCTCTCGGGAACTCCATTGCGCCGGATCCATCCCGTCTTGATGTGGGTGGTGTAAACGGTCAGAATGTTGCCTTCCCACTTACCGGTTGAGAAACCCATCCAGGTATGGGCCGCATAGGCAGGCGGATGAGGGCGGCCATCCATCCAGATGGCACGGGTTTGTTCGAAGGTGCTGATGAAGTTCTTGATGGCGACTACTTGCTGGGTTTCCGGGTCTTTTTCTTCCCATACGCGAAGTTCCAGGGGTCCGCGATAGATGTAGGGAGAAATATGCACGCGGCATTGGTGTTCTTGCAACGTCAATCGCGAGGAGCTCCAACTTTCCGCGCGAAGGCGAGCCGCGTCATTGATCGGCAACCCTAAATAGTCGCCTAATTCCGGCCCGGGAATGCGTTCGGGCTGGTCCTCATGGTAGAGCGGCGTCCATGTTCCGGAGAAATCAATTTGACCAAAGGCAGGACCGCCCATCAGTGCAGCCAAGAGAAACCATATGACGGCGATGCTCGCACCCTGAGAACGGTTCAACATCCGCTTGTGAACTGGAAGTATCATTTTGAATCGCCAATTTAGGCGCCAGTATATCAGTGACCCCAACTGCGTGTGTGGTAGTTCGACTGGTAGTGTTGACGCGGGACGTTATGAACGGTGGCTATTATTGAGTTGCCTGGAGGAGTTCAGCCCGCGGAACATCGCGCCTTTTCGACGATGCGATACTGCGGAGATGGAAGTAGGACTCTTTCCCAACCCGCTCAGGCCCGGAGTTGGCCTGCGGCCGCGCCGCGAGGCCCAGCGCCCCCTTCTGCCGCAGCACGCCCGCCACTGTCCCGTGCTCGAAGCCGGAAGCACCGCAGGCTTCCTGGTTCATCCTCCACTCGCTGAAAAAGAGACCTTTCAAATCGGGTATGAGGGGGAGGGCCGTTATCAATTTGTGTACTCGGTGAACACCAAAGGAAGCAAGTGGGAGCCGGTCTTTACCGTGACGTATCTGCTGCCGGTAGGCGGGATGGGCGCCACCAAACGCGAAATCAAGATGCACATCCAGGACACGCCGCAAACCCGTGAGATCGCCCACTTGATGCCTGCCATGTTCGTCTCCGAGGATGACATGGGGACGCCGGCAGGTGCCGTGACTCTGCGGGGAGCGTGGAATTTCCAGACGCCACAGGGCTGGGACACGGTCTACACTCCAGTCTTTAACATGATCGAGCGGCCCGTCGCCCCGATGCTAGTGATCCGCGTCGAGACCGATTGGTACGTTCACGACTCCGAGTTCCGCTACGTCCTGCAGCCGGGCGAAACGATTTCCGCGTCACACAGCATGCCGATCGGGCAGGTGATGTTTGTGCCGCGAGAAGAGATCACCTTCCGCGACGGCACGGAAGAGGAAATCGCGGCGCGACACCAATCCAGTCAGGCGTTCTACGACGAAAAGGCGAGGATGAAGGTCAAGACGCCATACGGAGTGGAATACAGCCCGCACTATCTGCGCACGAGCCGCCGGAAGAATGTGACGACCGATCCGCGCGGCGGGGACGCGGGCGATCCCACTGCTTAGGCAGAACGTGGGACCGCGCAAAAGCGTGTCTGCTGCAAACGGCCAGGGTGCACTTGGGATTTGATGGCCGGCGGGCTACAGCAAAGAGCAAGGCGCGCCTGTTTGAAATATATTCTGCCGTTAGCTATCTATGGGACTCCGAGGCCCTCAACCCGTTAGTCGGAAGGATTTGGAGTTCTGGTATGGGGCTTGGCTACGCATCTTCGACGGCCATGCTCCCAAACGAGTTTCTCGATCACAATTTCGATTGCGCACCTCTGTGCACTACCGGGCGCTCCTATCTGCTCCGCGCGGAGGCGGTAGGTTGGTTTATAGGAGCGCCACTATGAGCACTGTCGAAACAGTTGTCCGCTCAGCTCAAAAGCTGAATTTCAGGGCAAGTTGCAAGATCCGTGGATCGTTTCTGGGGGCCCGTGCTGCGGGAGGCGCTGGAACTCCGAAGTTGGGCGCGATTAAAGCCACAACCGGGTTGTAGAGATTGACTAGGTTGGGAAGGTTGAACGCCTCGAAACGGAACTCTAGCTGTTTGCTTTCGCGGATCGGGAAGATTCGCGAAAGGCTGGCGTCTACGTTGATAGCTCCGGGTCCTAGGATGTTGTTGGAGCCTAAATTTCCGTAAGCACCAGTAGCAGCATTTGCGAATGCGGCTCGGTTTAGCCAGCCGCTTTGTCCCTTATTGGGAAGGTATACGTTATTCGGAAGAACCAGATTCGGGCGTTGGACTAAGCCGGAACCGTTCAGCGCTACGTCCACGACGGTGTTCACCACCAAATAGTACCCGGAATCCACGTGAATGGCAGAACCCATACGCCAGTTGCCGGCCACGACCTGAAGGGCCTTATTTGAGAACTTCGGGGAGCTAACCACTAGAGACTCGCTGAAAACTTTGCGTACATCCGCACTTTGGCAGTTACCGCGATCACCCCGTGGATTGTTTGGATTCGAGGTCATGAATGGCGGAAAACCTAGCCCAGGAGAGTAGATATCGGAAATGCAATGGGACCAAGTGAAGTTCGTTGTGGAGCTGAAATTCCGAGCGAACCGGTGCGCAGCTGTCAGGATCAAGCCGTCATAGCTGCCGTTTCCATATGGGTACACCAGATCGACATTCTGAAAATAGGGCTGCGTGTTAAAAGGCGCATTTGATGCCGGCGTCTGATTCGGGTTGATCAGAGAAAGCACCCGGCGGTTCAAGGTATTGGCAGTGGTCGAGCAGGGTCCCGGCGCAGTCAATCCGTATTGCCCTGCAACGCAGTTGCCGGGAATATATACTGCCGGGTTGATCTGTTGATCGATCCAAAGGTGCCTGGTAACATTCCCGACATAGGAAGCCGTAACCAGCCAGTCGGCTCCGAACTGACGCTGAACGCTCAGATTGAATTGCTGAAGTGAATTGGTGGGAACGTTTGCGGGGTAGCTGTAGTTGTTGCCATTCGTCGGGAACAGCGACGCGGTAGTACCGAACAGGCCGGGGAATGGGCTGGCCCCTCCCGGTAAACTCGCCCAGGGATTCGCAAAGGAAGGATTGTTGACGGTCACTGACCCCCCGAAAGGAGTGGTAACACCGAATTGATCATAAGACATGCTGGGGAAGTTGTAGAACAGACCCCAACCCGCACGAATAGACATCTTGCCGTCCCCCCGCGGGTCCCAAGCGATTCCGAAGCGAGGCGAAAAATTCGCCAGTCTGTTACTCGTCAGTTGGCCCCCGTTCGGTCCGCCTGGATCGCCCGGGTAGAGGATACCAATTGCCGAGTTCTTATAGATTGTGCTCCGAAAGCCAGCCAAAAATGCATCCATATCAAATCGGTAGGCGTGGCCATAGGGGTCCACGTGCGATAGGAACGGGTCCCAGCGGACGCCGAGATTGACGGTCAGGCGACGATTCAACTTCCACGTATCCTGAGCGTAAAGGCCGAATACGACCTGCCTTTGACTGGAGTCGATGGGAGCGAGCTGGGAAAATGAGACTGGCTTGCCATAGATGAAATCCCCCATGGCGGACCCCGTGCCCCCCTGGCCGCTGAACGTGATAGCACCGTTGGTGTTCAGGTCGTTGACTGCGAAGGCGCGGACATCCATAAAGTTGACGCCAAATGAGAGCTGGTGAGAGCCTCGCTGCAGGCCTATGTCGTCATTGAGGGCGAGCGTGTCGTACGGCTGCACCGCCGGCGTGGTGCTAACCGTGAACGCGCTGCTGACAGTTAGGTTCGATATATAGTGCGCCGATATGCCCTTTTGCAGAGGTAGCTGATAAAGGCCTTGCACGCCAAACTGCGGCAGGCTCCCGTAATCGGACACGACAGTAGTGTTGAAGCTCCGCGTGCCAGTCAGCTTGAAACTATTGACAGTCCGCGAGCTGATGACGTACGTATCGCCCAAGGTCAGGTTCTGAATCTGATCCGAAAAGCCGAGCTGGGAAGCAATCAGCAACTGCGCCGAAGGGTCGCCAGCCGGTTGCTCCAAACGTGTGATTAAGTAGCGGCCGAAAATTGAATGGCTGGCGCTGACCTGATAATCGACTCGAGCGACACCTTGGTTCTCGGTGTAGCTCGAAAGCTGCGGGTAGGAAATCAGTCCGCAAGGGTTCGTCGGTTGCGGCAGGCGAGCAGCAACTGCGAGGGCGATGGGACTGATGGTTAACCCCGCAGTGGTCTTCGGAGCTAAGGTTGGACAAGCGCGGTTTCCAATCACGGCTGAAAAATCGCCCTTAAGCTCGGCCGCGGTAGGCACAAACGCAGGTGGTGCGCTGGGGTTCGAACGTATGATCGTGTCCTGATAGCCGAGGAAGAAAAATAGCTTATCTTTTTTGATCGGTCCGCCTACCGTTCCACCAAACTGGTTGCGCTTCAAGTTATCGCGCACGGCATCGAATGTATTACGGGCATTCAAATCGCCATTGCGGACAAATTCGAATAGATTCCCATGCAAGGCATTCGTTCCCGATTTGGTAACAGCGTTAACAGCCCCTGATGCGTAGTAGCCGTACTGAGCAGGCAAAGCATTAGTTTCCACCTTGAATTCCTGCAGAGCATCAGGAAACGGCAATGGCAGATTTTGATTGCTCAAGCCGTCGTTATTCGGTCCGCCATCGAGCGCATACGCTACGGACCCAACCACGCCTCCCGCAATGGCGATCGAAACCGAGGTCGGATAAGATGCCCGGAAAGTTCTTCCGGTAGTGGTACCGGGAGTGAGGTAGATAAGATCGGTCGCCTGGCGGCCGTTGAGCGGAAGATCGACCACGCGGGATTGGTCCACCACTTGTCCGATACTTGTGTTCTGCATCTCGACCATCGCGGCATCGGCATGGACTGAGACTTCGTCCGTCAAGGCTCCTATTTTCATCGTCACGTCGACGGTGGGGCTGACGTTCACTTGCAGCACGATGCCGGTCTGAACATAGCGGCTGAAGCCTGCCTTGGTGACTTCCAACTGGTACGGACCAATGGACAGTTCAGGCAGGATGTAGTTGCCTTGGGCGTCCGTTGTCGTGCTCCTGGTCGCGCCAGTCTCTGTCTGCGAAGCTTTCACTTCAGCTCCCGCCATCGCCGCACCCGTGGAATCCACGACCGTACCGCGGATCTGCGACACATTTGTTGCTTGTCCGGCGAGATATACGCAGGCAATCATCAAACAAACGCCCCATCGTGAAACGGAATTCATCGTTAGAAATCTCCCTTTGATTTTCGAAGCCAAAATCAGCTGCGTGAAAGCTAACCCCAACGCCAGGCGTGTTCCATAACGCCCGCCTAACAACACCCCTTATGCACTGACACCGCGCGGGCGCGGAGTCATTTCGAAAACAAGCGCCCCAAATCTCTGCTGTACCCTTCGAGGCACTCGTATTCCGAGATCATGTCGTCGCCCACGGGATGGTTGAATGTCCCATCCATAACCTTCCATGGCCCCTTCAACACCTTGGGATCTTCCACAACCGCTTCGTAGTGGATTCTCCCGTCGGTTGTCGGTGTATATCGCTCGACGACATGCATCTGATTACTGTGGATCGTTCCGCCTCCGACGATATAGGTTTTATCGTTGAAGCTGGTGACGTCGACTACCAGGGTGTCCCCTTCCCAGTGGCCCACGGAATCGCCCATGTATGTTTCGTCAAGCTCAGGCCGATGACCACGCCCATCGGTGGGTATATCCCGAAAGGTGCGCATGGCCTCGTAAAGTATGACCGTCTCTTTGGGAGACTGAATAATCTTGAACGGGAAAGGCCAAGTAGTCACGCGGGGAGTCCCCAACATGAAGCAGTGGACCTCCGGATCGGCCTCGTTATCCTTGGCCAACGCCTGAACCTTCGGCAACAGGGAATCCAGATACGGAGGTTGCGCCGCCGGCGCAGCCCCAGGACCTCGGCCGCCGCGTCCTGTAACCAGTCCCGCGCCACCCAGCCATATCCCGGACAGATCCGGCTTCCCGTTCGACATCCGGGGCAGCGGTTTGGCATTCGGATCTACTTTCATTGCTGGCACCTGAGCCGAAATCGGAGATATCCCGATGCCAAGCACAACTAGAGCCACGGTAAAGCACGATACCTTCATGAAATTCCTTCTCATGCTCAGTTCACCGGTGGCCCGAAGGGCTTCTTTGTACCGTCCGGCATGGTGAATTCCCGGCCGGACATACGGTTCGAACCGTCCTTAGAACCGTACCCCTCCATGTGGATCACGTCGCCAGCCTTAATGAAGCTCGGAGGAATTCCATTCCGGCGCGCCATACCTACCGGGAACCCTTCCACCGCCCAATTCGTAACTTTTCCACTGCCATCCTTGACATCTATATAGATGTAGGAATGCGGATTGATCCATTCGACTTTGGTGACCGTTCCATCCACTGACATTTTTTTGTCCCGATCGAACTCGGCATCGAACGAATGATGCGCCCAACCCGGGATGCCCATGACCAAAACGCTTATCAATAACGCAAAGAACCGCGTATTTCCGCTGATAATGAACGGTTGCATTCTCATGATGCTGTCGGGATCTAACGGATGTTCGAGGCCGCATCGGTGGCGGGCAGCCGGGTATTCAGATCGGGTAAACAATAGGCCTCCTCAATATCCGAATTGTCATAGCGATACCAACGCTTGGTGTTGACCCACTCACCTTCCCAGTTCACCGGGTCCGTCATGATGAAGGTGTCTTCCATGGTCTTGCCGTCGTCCTTCAGCTTGATGCGCTCGACGATCTTGAATTGATCGCTGATGGGGATTCCCGTTTGTACCCAGTGATGGCTCGGTTCAAAGTTGGTGGACTCGACGATCAGCGTATCGCCCTCCCAGTGCCCGATCGAGTCGCCGGCATAGCTAGGCGGCTTGATTTCAGGATCCGCATGCGGACGCCCGTCTAAATAGATCCAGCGAATCTCATGTTTCAACATCTGAATCATAAGGATCATCGTTGGCAATTGAATCGTCTGGTTGGGCCATACGCGAGTCATCATTTCCGGCATCCCCGCTGGCCAGCATGCTCCCTCATCGTTATGAAATGCCTTTCCTTCTTTCGCGGCCTTTTGACCGGCCTCATAGAGCGCCTGAGCGGCAGGTTTCAGCTTGGGCAGCGGAGTATATCCGAACACCCCGTTATCCCGGTTCATCTGCGGACTGTACATCCAGTTCCCGGTCAGGTCGAACGGGGGTTTCGGACGCGGCTTCGCAAGATTTTCCTTGGAGAGCGCGCCAGGCTGGTCGAGTTCAGCAGCCTTCTTGGGTTTGGGTGTGCTTGGCGTGGCCTGTCCGCTGGCAGTTGGAACCGCGACGGCCAAGGCCAGAGCGGCGCAGATCGCCAACTCCCACAGCACTAAAATATTGAAAGGTAGCGTTTGTTTAGCTCTTGTCATCGAGTGCCTTCGTGTCGATTCGAATGGGAGGAACGCTCAGTAGTTCTCACCGCCGGAACTCGCCAGAACCGTTCCGTCCGAAAGAATAGCCTTCATCAGTTGCGCCCCTGGCCGACCATCTTTTAAGGGGTGGCCCACTAGCGTCACCGTGTCCCCTGGCTTTGATCGAGGACTTCCGCCATCCTGCGTTCACCATTCCCCTTGTGGAGGCAGCTTCGAAGCTCCAATCGGTTGTGGTTCCGTTTTGGGCGGTAACCGTAATCTGAATGCTGACATGGGGGTTAGTGAAGGCGAATTCCTTCACGATTCCCGTGACGCGTGACCTCTTTATCCCTGTCGAACATAACAGCGGAGTGGTGGCCAAGGGCAATTACGGAGGTTATGAGGCAGAGTAGTGCAACGCATTTGAAGTTTCGCATGGCGATAAGTATGCGACCGGCTTAGAACGTCGTCAATAATGTGCCTGGATGGAGAAGGTGACGTGCGGTTGTGTTGCGGTTACAAAGAACGAATGTTACGCATCTATTGGCTTCTTAATCAATTACTTACAGAATTCAGGAGGAGTTTGACAGATGTGCGCTTGGCGAATACACTGAGGAAGCTTTTCTTCCTCAAAAGGTTTTAACCAATGTCCATCAAGCCGCGTAATCCTACTCGCAAGCATCGCGTTTCTCGCCGCCCTTCCAGTTTCAGCTCACCACTCCTTCGCAGCTCAATATGACGGCAAAAAATCTATCACTTTGAAGGGTAAAGTGACGAAGGTCGAGTGGGCAAATCCACATGTATATTTCTACATGGAGGCCGCGGATGAGAATGGCGCCTTGACGACCTGGGCCATTGAGAATGGACCTCCGACTACTCTCTTTCGAGAGGGATGGCGGAAGGACACTTTGAAGCCGGGTGATGTGATTACAGTCCAAGGCTTTCGTGCCAAGGACGGATCCAACACGGCCAACGCGCGCGCTGTTGTTCTTTCCGACGGTCGAAAAGTCTTCGCCGGCTCCTCAGGCGACGGCGCTACCAGCACCAATGGAAAGCAATAGGCAAAGGATGACCAATTTTATTCTGAGCGAGAGTCGAGTTGGGTTACTTCTGTGTTTGCTTGCGCCCGCATCCCTTTGGGCCCAATCGCAGGCCTCCTCCACTCCGACTGAGGGAAAGGTTCCGTCTCTGGAGGGGATTTGGCAAGGACCGTACGTCCCCGACACCAGGCGCGCTCTGGGGCATGACCTGCCGCTCACCCCTTTAGGAAAAGAGAAATTCGCGAGTGTGGATACGGCCACCGATCCAACTTCCTATTGCCTGCCGGTGGGCCCGGCTCGCATCATACAAGCGCCGTTCCCGTTTCAAATTGTGCAATCGCCCACCGTCGTGGCCATCTTGTTCGAATATCAAAGGACCTTCCGGATTATTTATTTGGACGGCCGTGAACATCCCAAGGACTGGGAGCCCGATTGGTATGGACATTCTCTGGGCCACTGGGAGGGCGACACGCTTGTGGTAGACACCGTGAATCTGAACGACCAGTCCTGGGTCGATACAGCCGGTCATCAGCACAGTGACAAGCTCCACCTGACGGAACGCTTTCAGAAGATCGATAAAGATGTGATCAAGTGGACAGTAACCTTCGAGGATCCGGTTTACTACACGGAACCGTGGTCGATCAGCACGAATCTAAAACGGCAAGACACCTCGATCATGTCCTACGCTTGCGAGGAGAATGAAAAGGATCGCGGCCACTTGGACGCCGCAAGAAAATCGAAGTAGCCAGCGGCATACGCTGGACCGCGCGGCGTTAATGTCCTAATTTTTGGCCCGTCGTGGCTGCAAGCAATTCCCGATGGAGCACATAAACCGATTCCACTGGCACCGAATCCTTGTACTTCACGCGAAGCAAAACTTGATAGTAACGCGGCAAGGTCCCCGAAGCGCCTGCAAGCTTCTTGGTAATGACTGCAGCCAAGGCATCGTCGGTGAACCATTGAACCGCGCCCAAACGAGCGGAAGTGATATTGCTTTCAAAAATCCTAATATCGCTGTTCGGCGCGGGGCCCGGAGCATTGGTCACTACTGCGTACACCTCGCCATCCTCCGAAAAACCCAGGGGCGAATACGTTCCCTGCGTATGCCTGTCCAGAAAGTACGCAGGCTCGCCGGCTTTCGGGTGCACGTTGCGTACACCCTTCCCTTCCACAACGAACTGGCGCTCCACGGGAATTCCCGCCAGCACTTCGCCGAAAAACGGCGGTGAGCCAATGAATACCCAATTGGTATCCGCCATCTGTTCCCAAGAAAGCTGGCTACTGCGAACGAGATAAGTCTCTTTGCGCGGCGACAGGAGTTTGCCGAGCAGGAATGCGGAATTCACTTCTTGAAACGGCGCATAATGGTATCGCTGCTGGATCTGCGGAGCCTTTAGTGCCTTGCCGACAGCGGCAATCTCCGGTGATTTGACGGCATCGTTCCACTGGTTGACGTCCATGTCACGAAATAGCCGGCGCGAGTCAAAGCCGATGAACATAGGCGACTCGAAGGAGATCTTCAAAGGTCGTCCAGAGTCCAAAAAAGGAGCCCAAAGCTTGTCAACTTCGGAAGGCGGCTTCGATCCGAGCCGGACTTTAACTTGCGCGTCTCGCCAGAGAAGGAACCCGAAGACCGCGGCAAGAATGAGAGCGGCCGAGGCCACCACGGCCAGAACCGCAGTTCTCTGCCGCCAGTCCGGACTTGGTTCGGATAGGCTTTTAGCAGCCGAAAAATTCGACGTTTCAGAAGCCGGCAACGAAGGCATAGGCCGACACATGAGACGGAGTTGCCCCTTCGGTATTTCCAACAGGAAGGTATCGGTTGCACCTTCCACACTGTAATACTCGGCGAGCTTTTGGCGCAGTCTGCCAATTTGTACACGGACAGTGGAATCGGATCGTGGATCGTAAGAAGAAGGTTTGCCTAGAGCATCAATGCCAATGGAGTACTCCTTCAACTGGTCCGCATCTCCGGACAAGAATTTGTCGGCCAGAAACGTGAGCAGATGCCGCATTGACTCCGAGCCGCGGAACGATTCGCTTTGCAGAATCCGCTCCAACTGGAGCCGCACCATCTCTTCGTTAGAGATTCTGGCAATGTCGGGCTTGATGTCGATGGGGGTCAATCCATCCATATCCTAGCATGCTGGCTAATAGGTGGACTTGTCCCCATTTTTGACACAACCAGTTAAGACTCAAAATCCATCCAAAGGAGAATTGAGTCATGGGGTTGTCGAGAAGGATGTTCACGAAGGAGTTCAAGCTGGCTGCCGTGCAGCGGCTGGAACGCGGGAGTTCGATAGGCGAGGTGGCGCGGGCCCTGGAGGTGAATCCCAACGTCTTGCACCGCTGGCGTCGTGAGATCCGGCAGGGACCGGGCAACGTGTTTCCGGGTCACGGCAAGCAGCGCTGGGCCGACGGGCGGATCGCCGAACTGGAACGCAAGATCGGCCAGCAAGCCTTGGAGATCGATTTTTTGAAGGGGTGCTTGCAGCGCATCGAGGAACAGCGGATGCTGCAGGCGTTGACTGGAAATCCGCCGTCTACCAAAAGGTCCAAGAAGAAGTGAAGGCTGGAGGCAGACTGACCGTCGAACGCATGGTGAAGCTGGGCCGGGTTTCCCGGTCCGGCTTCTATCGTTTCGACGACGCCGATCCGGGCCCGGATCCCGACATGGACTTACGCGACGCGATCCAGAAGATCGCGGTGGAGTGGCCCAGCTACGGACGGCCGCGCATGACCAAGGAACTTCGCGAGCGCGGGTGGAAGGTGAACCCGAAGCGCGTCTATCGATTGATGCGCGAGGACAACCTGCTGTGCGTGCGCAAGCGGAAGTTCGTCGTCACCACCGATTCCAACCACACGCGCAAGGTCTATCCAAACCTGGCGCGGGAAATGATTCTGAGCGGGATCAATCAACTCTGGCGGGCCGATATCACTTACATCCGGTTGCGCGACGAGTTCGTATTCCTGGCCGTAATCCTGGACGCCTACTCGCGCCGCGTGATCGGTTGGGCGCTGGATCGCACCATGGAAGACGAGCTCACGCTGACGGCGTTGCGCATGGCGCTGAAGCAACGCTCCGTCGAACCGGGCTTGGTGCATCACTCCGACCGCGGCTCGCAGTACGCCAGCAACGATTACACGGATCTGCTCAAAGCCAACGGCATCGACATCAGCATGAGCCGCAAGGGCAACCCGTGGGACAACGCGGCCTGTGAGTCGTTCATGAAAACGCTGAAGTACGAGGAGGTGCTGCGCAACGAGTATCGCGACCTGGCCCATGCTCGCGCGCAAATCCGCGAGTTCCTGGAAAAGATCTACAACCAGAGGAGGTTGCACTCGGCCCTGGGCTACGTGCCACCTGCGCGGTTTGAAAGGGAAGCCGCTGCGCGGCACATTTCCTTATGAGTTTTCCCAGGCATCGGGAAATCTGTCAACCGATGGGGGCGCCGACGCCAAAGCCAACGCCCCCGCCTCATCGTTTAGACGAGTTTCCAGCCGGCTATTCCTGGGCCGGTTGCTCTCCAGCAGAGCCCGCTTGCGCTTCACCAGCCGGTCCCCAGTATGCTGTAATACCATCTTGCCGGTCGAGAGATTTTCATCGAACGGCCTACTGTGTCTTAACTGTTTGTGTCAGTCGAGGGGGCAAGCGCAAGGCCTTTGTGTGCTTGTCGTGGCGGGGGTAACCCTGTTTGGACGCTCTTCCTCCTCTTCCCCAGTAGAGGACGGGGTTTAAGTCGACAAGGGCCGCAGCATGGGAGTTCTTCTTGGCCGCAAACGGCAACGTGATGCATTTAGGGTTGCGTCAATCCGAAGCCCGACGCGAAATACGGTCGGCGGATCTCTTAGGAAGCGAGAGCCACTCAAAGTACCGTCCATCGCTCGATTTCATCCGAGAGGCGAGTCTCGACAGACCAATGTTTAGGAATGAACCGGAATGAAAAAGAGTCTTTGACTGCCTGTAAGTGTTTGAAAATGTGGTGGCCAGGGACGGACTTGAACCGCCGACGCCAGCCTTTTCAGGGCTGCTTACCGACAATGCTAAGTGGTTCAGAATCAGCGCAAGTGCATGCTGTAAAAAGAGTTACGAGAGACCGTTTTAGGACCGATTGGGATGATTTGGGCTGTTTTCGCCCCGCCGATGTTCCCGTATTGTTCCCGCTATAGCTAGCTAATTAGATTTTATTTCGCGCATTTGCGGCATCCAATTGTTAGCGTCTCGAACTTGACTACACCTACACGATTTGGAGTGACCGCTCATCCTTTAGTAATCCACATGTACCTAAAACGTGGGACGTCAAACTTCCGTATGGCCGACCTCGGGAGCTATTCGGCGTCTTAACCTTTCACGACTGAAAGGAAGTAAAGCTAGTATTTCACTAGCGCTGGCAGGGTAGTGTAGGTGTGGGTGGAAGGAGTGCGGATTCCGATCACGCCGATGTGAACGCCCGCGGGCGCGCCAAATTCGACCGTTCCGCGGATATTCGCCGCCGCCGGAAACAGAATTCTCCCCAGCGTAGGAGTTGCCCAGGTCGCCCGCGAAATCCCCGTTAGCGGCTAGGGGCAGGCTGTCGGTCGCGAGCTGATTACCAGAATCGTCGCGAATCACCACCGGAATATTCACCGCCTGTGTGGAACCAGTCACAGCATTGACCGCGATACCGGTAGCCGTCCCTCCCAGTGTTGTCGAAGGCCAGCACATACGCGTTGGCGTTGCGGCTCTCGATCGGCACCACCGCCTCCTGCCCGTTGTGACGGAAGATCACAAATCCACTGACGTTGCCCGTAGTCGTGAGCTGCGCCGAGCCGGTCAGCAGAGTCGCAGCCCCGCTGCTCTGCACCAACAGCGTCGCCCCGGCCAGCAGCGTTGCGTGACGAGGACTCCGTGGCGACGGCGCCGGTTTGGGGAAACGAAAGCGGCAACGACAGCGGATTCCCGTTAGTATCAAAGAACTTGAGGGTCACCGGCGCCGCGCTGCTGGCGGCGTTGACCAGCACGAAGGTGGTTTGCCAGCCATCCCCTCCCGCAGCAATGAAGGCGAACGAACCGCCTCCGGTTCCCACGTTGGCCAGCGCCGGTACCGTGGTCAGCGTCGTCACCGTCCCCTGGGCAGTGACCTGCGGCGTGTTGCGGATTCCCAGTACGCTGATCTGGCCGCCCGCGGGAGTATCGAATTCCACGGTGCCCCGTTTGTTGGCCGTCACCGGGAATCCCGTGTCGACGCGTCCGGCAAAACGAAGGCGATCTGGCCGTTTCCCGGCAACGCTGGCGAGGGTTCCGCTGCCAATCTGCGCGCCGGTGTCGTCGCGGATGATATAGCCGATGTTGGCCGTTTGCGAGGAGACGTTAGCCACCGCCACCGACGTCACGATGCCGTTGGTGTTATCGAAGGCCAGCAAGTAGGAAGGCGCGTTCGGCGTGGCCTGCCGTCAGCGGCACCACTGCTTCCTGCGCGTCCGAGAAGCGGTGGAAAATGGCGAACCCCCCTAGCGCGCCGGTGGCGCTGACTTGCGCCGATCCTGTTTGCACCGGCGTGATTCCCTGACCGGCGGTACTCACGATCCAGGACGCATTCGGTGAAAGCGTGTTATCGAGCGAGGCGCCCAACAACACTCCCAAACTCGCCTGCTGCGGCAGGTTTAGTGGAAGCTGCAAGGCATTGCCGCTGCCGGTCGTGTCGATGTTGCTCCCGAACAGGCTGAACCGCGCCTGGTTGGATGCCGAAGTGTTGTTTACCATGGTGAACGTGGTGGTCCAGTTTTCCTCGGCCGCGATGTGCGGCATCGAGCCGATGAAATTCAGGCCAGGAATCGAGGCGGCTTGTTGCTCGATGGTGAAGGTTACGCCTCCGACACTGATAGTTGCGGAGCGGTCCCCTCCCGCGTTAGGGGAGACGCTATAACCGATTATCGCGCTACCTGTGCCACTCGTGACCCCGGAGAAAGTGATCCAAGGAGGAGCTCCGGCGATGGACCAAGAAACACCGGGCGCCACCGAAACACTGATCGCCCCATTTCCACCCGAAACCGGAAACGCCTCACCACCTGAAGCAAGCGCGCCAAAGGTCAACTCCGCCCAAGATGTGAAGTCATCATGCTGTTGGCCTTGCGAATCCGTGATTAGTTCGACGACCACCGTCTGGCCACTCCAGGAGGAGAGATCGACTCCACCATATTGCCAGGCTGCCGGCAAACCGACGTTCTGTTGCCAAAGCACAGTACCGTTCACCCGAACCGACATCGCAAATCCCTGCGGAGCTGGCACGAAGCCGTCCCGATATGCCGCGCTAAAGGACAATGCGAGGTTTGTTGACGCGGGCAGATGCAGATACCACGAAAGGATGGTTTGCCCGCTGCCGGGAGAAAGCGCATAGATTGTTTGCTGCTTCGTAATTCCACCTGAGGTGCTGGGTCCAATAGAGCCTGCACCAGAAACCTGCGAGGGACCAGCCAGTTGTCCA
>CAVXEM010000037.1:0-81056 GCA_963760575.1 Bryobacterales bacterium | reverse complement strand
CCCAAACCCCCCATGCTACGCTCAAACCATGAGCTTCCCGCAGTCGTTTTTCGCCGAGCGTTTCAACATCACCGAGCATGACCTCGAATCCTACCTAAGCGAAGCCCTCTCGGCCGGCGGCGACTACGCCGACGTCTACTTCGAATACCTCGCCACCAGCTCCCTCGGCATCGACGAGCAAATCGTCAAAAGCGCCACCGAAGGCGTCAGCATGGGCGCCGGAGTCCGCGTCATCGCCGGCGAACGCACCGGCTACGCCTATAGCGACGACCTCAGCCCCGCGAAAATCCGCAAAGCCGCCCACACCGCCGCCCTCATCGCCAAAGGCCCCGCCAGCGTCGTGAAAACCGGCTTCGAAGAATCCCAGCAGCACAATCTTTACCCCATGCTCCACGCCCCCAACGAAATGGGTTTGGATGAACGAGTCGCTCTCATCAAACGCGCCGATGAAGCCGCCCGCGCCTATGATCCGCGCGTGTTCCAAGTGCAAGCCACCTACGCCGACAGCCTCCGCAACGTGTTAGTCGCCACCAGCGAAGGCAAGCTGAGTTACGATCGCCAGCCCATGGCCCGCATGAGCGTCATGGTGCTAGCGCGCCAACCCGGCGGCCCCCCGCAGCACGGATACGCCGGCGGCGGCGGCCGCGTGACCCTCGACTTTTTCCTGAACGAAAAAACTCCCGAAGACTTCGCCCGCGAAGCCGCCCGCCAAGCCATCGTCCAACTGGACGCCATCGACGCCCCCGCCGGCGAAATGCCAGTGGTGCTCGGAGCCGGCTGGCCCGGCATCTTATTACACGAAGCCGTAGGCCACGGCCTCGAAGCCGATTTCAATCGCAAAGGCACGTCAGCTTTCAGTGGCCGCATCAATCAACAAGTCGCCAGCCCCCTCTGCACCGTCATCGACGACGGCACCATCGGCAGCCGCCGCGGCTCCCTCAACGTAGACGACGAAGGCATGCCCACGCAAAAAAACGTGCTCATCGAAAACGGCATCCTGCGCGGCTATTTGCAGGACAAACTCTCCAGCCGCCTGATGAAGACCGCCTCCAGCGGCAGCGGCCGCCGCGAAAGCTACCAGCACATCCCCATGCCCCGCATGACCAACACCTACATGCTGGCCGGCGACAGCGACCCCGCCGACATCGTCCGCTCCGTCAAAAAAGGACTCTACTGCACGACATTCAGCGGCGGCCAAGTCGACATCACCAGCGGCAACTTCGTCTTCTCCGCCACCGAAAGCTATCTAATAGAGGATGGCAAAATCACCAGACCCGTCCGCGGAGCATCCTTAATCGGCAACGGCCCCGAGGCGCTGAAATACGTGAGCATGGTAGGTAACGATCTCAAGCTAGACGAAGGCATCGGCACCTGCGGCAAAGAAGGCCAAAGCGTCCCCGTAGGCGTCGGCATCCCCACAGTGAAAATCGACAAAATGACCGTCGGAGGAACCGCCGCATGACCGCGCAAGATTTAACGCTAGAACAAATCGCCTCCGACGCCATCCAGCAAGCCCTAGCCGGCGGCGCGTCCGACGCCGAGTGCACCATCTCCGAAGGCGAAGAATTCTCCGTAAGCGTCCGCATGCAAGAAGTAGAAAATTTGAAAGAAGCAGGCTCCCGCGGCGCCGGAATCCGCGTCCTAACCGGCGAAAAAGGAGCCCAACGCGCCGGCTCCTCCTACACCTCAGACCTCTCCCCCGAAGGCATCCAGAAAATGGTGAAAGCCGCCCTGGAACTAGCCAAAATCACCAGCGTAGACCCCTTCGGCGGCCTCCCCGAACCCAATGAACTAGGCAAACTAGATGGCGATTTGCGCTTGTACGACGAAGCCATAGCCCAAATGACCACCGAGTGGAAAATCGACCAAGCCATGCGCGCCGAAAAAGCCGCCTTCGATTTCGACCCCCGCATCCAACTCTCTGAAGGAGCCTCGTTCGATTCCCACACCGGCCGCCGCATCTTCGCCAACTCCCGCGGCTTCCTCGGCAGCTACCGAACCTCAAGCTGCAGCCTAAGCGTAGTCCCCGTTGCGAAACAAGAGAGCGGTATGGAGCGCGACTACTGGCACACCTCCGCCCGCAGCGCGAAACGTTTAGAAACCCCCGAGTCCGTAGGCCGCACCGCAGCCGAACGAGCCATCCGCCGACTAAACGCCCGCAAAGTCCCCACGCAAAAAGTCCCCGTGATCTTCGAGCCGCGCACCGCCGGCAGCCTCCTAGGCGACATCTTCGGAGCCGTCAACGGCAGCGCCATCTACCGTCACGCGTCCTTCTTAGCCGGCAAACTAGGCGAAAAAATCGCGTCGGAATCTCTGACCGTAGTAGACGACGCCACCATCCCCGGCCTCTTCGGCACCACGCCCTTCGACGACGAAGGCGTAGCCTCGCGCCGAACCGTAGTAATCGAACGCGGCGTCCTAAAAAGTTATTTGCTAAACACCTACTCCGCCCGCAAACTAAATTTGAAGACGACGGGCAACGCCTCCAGAGGCATCACCGGCAACGCCGGCATCGGCCCCGGCAACTTCTTTATAGAGGCAGGCAAACTCCCCCAATCCGAAATCATCGCCAGCCTTCCCACCGGCCTTTACGTAACCGAACTAATCGGCGGCGGAGCCAACACCGTAACCGGCGACTACTCCTCCGGCGCCGCCGGCCTCTGGATCGAAAACGGCAAACTAACTTTTCCAGTGTCCGAAATCACCATAGCCGGCACAATGCAGCAAATGCTAGAAGGCATCGAACAAATAGGAGCCGACCTAGAATTCCGCGGCTCCATAGCGTCCCCCACCATCCTCATCAAGGAGATGACGATCAGTGGCCAGTAAGCCCGCGTACTATGTAATCGCCGTGATCATCCTCTTAGGAACCGGAGTCTGGGCCTACACCCAATACCTAGACCGCCACAATCAGACCGACCTCCCGCTAACCCCCGAAGCAAAGTTGTATACCCGCAACCTCCAACTAAGCGAAGTAGAATTAAAAGCCAAAGAAAACTATTTCCAACAAGCCGTAGTAGAAATCGACGGCAAAATCGCCAACACCGGCCCCCGCCCTCTAGACACCGTAGAAATCTACTGCGTCTTCCGCGACCCCTACGGCCAACTAGTCCTCCGCCGCCGCCTGTCAATCGTGAACGGCGGCCTAAAACCCGGCGAAACCAAATCCTTCCGCCTCCCCTTCGACGACCTCCCCCAAAGCTGGAACCAATCCATGCCCCAACTAGTAATCGCCGGCGTCAAATTTTCCTGATGTCGAGAGTGCTCCTGGTTGACGACGACGCCCCCGCCCTAGAACTCCGCAAACTAATCCTAGAACGCGAAGACCACCAAGTCTCGGTAGCCGCCGATCCCGCCCAAGCCCGCGCACTGTTCCTCTCCACCCCGCCCGATTGCATCGTCCTTGACCTCCGCCTCCCGGAAGCCACCGACGGCCTCTCCCTAATTCGCGATTTCCGCACCGCCTCCCCCACCGTCCGCATCATAGCCCTATGCGGCTGGCCCCCCGATCTCGAAGGGACGCCCGAGTCCCAAATGGTGAACATGGTTTTAACCAAACCAATCCGCACCGCCTCCCTACCCCTATCAATCCCCTTCTTCCTATCAATTTCCTAACTTTTATCCTTCTACCCCTTCCATCCTTTCACTAAATTCTCGCAAATCACATGCTAAAATCTAATTAAATACATCCGTTTCACCCGGTACACGTATTTACCCCTACGAACTGAGCTCCATGCTCTGCTTTTTCGTTGGGCGAAGTGTGGAAAGCGCACAACACCCAGCTCAACCAGACAGTGGCGATCAAACGTCTGAAAAGTGAGCACTCTCATCGCTTTGAACAAGAGGCTCACGCCATCACCGCACTCAATAATCTCTGATGTCCTCGCTGCGCTGGAACAAGCCTGCACGAACTCGCCTCAGGCCCCACCGTCTATTGCCTTCCTGCCCTTTTCCAACATAAGCAGCGACAAATAGCAGTAGTACTTCTCTGACATCCTATCCTTATAGATTATCAACTCACTATCTCATATTCCATATCTAATAGTCACATCTCTCACCTCCTCTTTTTCCTTCCTCCTCTAATAACAATACATCCTCAATATTACCTAATCTCTCGATATGCTCTACATTCTCTTATATATCTTTCCTCTCTCATCTACCCGTATCCTCGTCACCGCCCAGTTAATCGATGCGCAGAATAGCTATCATCTTTCGTCGCAGCGCTATGATCTCTCGTTCTCTTTTGTCTTTGTATTGCAATACTAGATTGCGGCGTCTACGCCGGCGCGCTGCGCGTGAAACTCTCATCCTATCCCGCCTATCGTTACAAACCCTACCTTCCAGCCTATGAGTCATTCTTTATTTCACTCCATCTCTATGCCATTATTAAACCCCAAGACTTATCTCTAGCCATTTTATTTTTCTAGCAAGCCATCGCCCTGGATTCCAAATTCGCGTCGGCCTACTCTGAGTTGGCCGGCAATTTCGTCATCTTCGCCGTGCTGGATTGAGCCCCCCTCACGAGGTCTTGCCTTCTGCGCTAGTTTATCTGCAGAAATCCCTATACATCTATCCATCTTTACCGGAAGCACACTCTTTGCTTTGCACCATCTATGCCACCTTTTACTACTATTATAAAGAGTCCATACGTGAGTTCTATTTGTCTATGTAACAGTATCCAGTACCTTGCGTCTTTCGCATTCGCAGAGCCTTCTACTTATTGTGGTTGGAGCTGCGGCGGAAGCCGTGGATCTGATGCGCCCTGCCATCTAAGAGTATCCTCTTTTTTGGCGTATCTATTTCACACTTCACTTGGCCTCTTAGTGGCCTACAAAGTTGACTAAGCAGAGCAATCTGCTCCTCTGATGCTGTTACTCTCCCCTGATAATCAGCAGGCATATGTATTGTTCGCAACTTGCCGAATCGCGCGCTTCCTATTCGCCGAGCGCTTCCCTTTTCGGAAAGTTCGTATACTCTTTCGCCGCACCTCCTCATAGCATCTGGACTTTCTCTGGACTTCTCTCGCTCAACTTGTATTTAAGCCGTGCCGAAGCATTTCTTCAAGAACTTTTACCCCTTAAACCTATGGAGTGCCCCGTGCTCTCGCCTATTTCCACGCGGCCAAAGGCGACGTTTACTAAGCAGCTTACTTTGGGTAAGAGCGATCCGCCAACTATATCTCTCAGTTCCCCTCATGTCTCTCTCTTCGCTTCTCAAGCCCTTTCTCTCCAGTGCCCACTCTCCTAAATTGGCTGCTCAAATTAATCTACCCTCATAACCCCACAGTCCTCTCAGAGAGTTTTCAGATCGCCGCGAAAATCCGGATCCAGGTTAGCGTCAGCCCCTCAGCGCCGGAATCCCAAATGGTGAACATGGTTTTAACCAAACCAATCCGCACCGCGACCTTAATAAGCGCTTTGGTTTAAGAAGTGGGGCGGACGTCCCCGTCCGCGCCGGACCTCCGGTCCGGCACTCCCTAAAGCGTCTCCAAAATCCGCCCAAACGATCCCATCCGCAACTGCTCCACCGTCAACCCCGTCAGTCCCGGCACATCCTCCTCCGGCACCGCCCCGCAGCTAACCGCCCTAACAAAATAGTTCAACAGCCCCTGCCCAGTAGCCGCGTCATCGAAAACATCGCCGACCATAGTAGCCTGCGCCGCCTTCTGAATAAAATTCCGCAGCCTCTCCGAAGCCGCCTCCAGCCCCTCCAGAAAAAACGAGTAAACCGCCGCATACCGCACTGGCAACTGCGCCGGATGCAAATCCCACCCCTGATAAAAGCCGTTGTAGAGCGCATCCCGCACGTGCCGGTAATGTAACTCCCAAGCCCGCCACACCACCGCCCGATTCTCCGCCTTCTGCGCATCGCTCAACCCCTCACCCCGATGCGGAGCAATCGGCAAGATGTTCGTAGGCCCGTCCGACAACGCAATCCCCGAACCTGCCAACGTCATCAACATCATCGACCGAGCAAAGTGACAAGCCGGATGCAGTAGATGCTGATTATGCGAAGTAATCCCCAGCGAAGCCGTGTAATCGTAAGGCCCAAAGTGCGCCCCCACGCACCTTCCCTCCGTACGCTCCACCGCCTCCGTCAGCTTCCGCAGCGAAAGCGAAGTCTCAATCATCAACTCGACGCCGACATCAGAATAAGGAGCCAACGCCTCCATGAATTCCGAAACCTCGTCCACCGCCGTGATCTTCGGCAGCGTAACCACAAACTCCTCCGGCAACTTCCCCGCAGCCTTCAGAAACCTGTCGAGCGTCCGCCGCGCCCGCGACTTAGTTTCGGGCCCAAACGATTTCACCCGCAATCCAATAAAAGGAGGCAGCGTCCCCTCCGCCAATCCCTTAGTCAGCTGCCCAGCCGCCGCATCCACCGCGGCGTCCTCCTCAGCATCCACCCGAGTCCCAAACCCGTCCTCGAAATCGATGCGAAAATCCTCCACCGCCTCCCGCCCCAGCTTAGCCTTCACGCGCTCATAAACCGTCGAAGCCAAGTCCGAGCGAATCCCCACCGCCTCCGCCAACGCCCCCGCATCGGGAGCGTATTCCGCCAACGCCCGCTCCGCCAACTTCCCCAACTTGCGCACCGTATCGGACTTAAATAGATGCGCCCCACCATAAACCACATGCACCGGCTGTCTCATTCCGTCCATGATATTCGATTTTAACTGTAACCATTCCTGCCGTAGTGGTATAATTTCAACTAGAGGCCCACCCGTAGTAGATGTCATCCCCCAAGGCAAATTCATGAGCGGCCGCGTCCTCGGCGAGTATCTCGAGCTAACCAAGCCGCGCATCACCTGCTTCATCCTGATGAGCACCGCCATCGGCTTCCTCTGCGCCGAGCATTTAGTCGGCTCTTTCAGCTGGCTGGTTTTACTCCACACCTTACTAGGCACCGCACTCCTAGCCAGCGGCACCGCAGCGCTAAATCAGTGGTACGAACGCCTGGCCGACGCCAAGATGCCGCGCACCCGCAAGCGCCCCATCCCCTCCGGCCGCATCACTCCGCAGCACGCCCTGGAATTCGGCCTACTGCTCTCGGTCATCGGCTTCCTGGAACTCTGGCTCGGCGCCAACCTTCTAACCGCCGGGCTCGGAGCCTTCACCGAACTAACGTATCTCTTCTTATACACACCGCTGAAACAACGCTCCCCCCACTCCACCACCATCGGAGCCATCCCCGGCGCCATGCCCCCGCTCATCGGATACGCCGCCGCCAGCGGCCTCCTCAACTGGGAAGCCGGAGTCCTCTACGCCATCCTCTTCCTGTGGCAGTTCCCGCACTTCTACGCCATCGCCTGGATGTATCGCGAAGACTACGCCAAAGCCGGCATCCTCATGCTCCCCGTAGTCGAACCGTCCAACGAATCGACAGCCCGCCGCATCGTATGGTTCAGCCTGGTGCTGATCCCCATCAGCCTGCTCCCAAAATATTTCGACATGGTCGGTTACTATTACGTCACCGGAGCTGTAGCCGTCGGCCTCTACTTCCTCTACGCCGGACTGCGTGCTTCTTACGACCGCACCATCCCCCGCGCTCGCCAAGTATTGCTCGCCAGCGTGGTTTACCTTCCGGTGTTGTATGGCCTCTTGGTTCTCGACGGCAATCGCTACTAGCGCGCTCGTGTTCCTTGCCGGATGCGCCAGCAAGCCCGCGCTCCCGTCCTTCGGCGTAGTCCCCGACTTCACCCTAACCGATCAAACCGGCAACAAGTTCTCCAGCACCGCCCTAGACAAAAAAGTCTGGATCGCCGATTTCATCTTCACCAACTGCCCCGGCCCTTGCCCGCGCATGAGCTCGCAAATGCACCAAGTGCAAACCGCGCTAGCGTCCGACGACACCGTCCGCTTCGTGTCCTTCACAGTAGACCCTGCCCGCGACACGCCCCCCGTCCTAGCCGCCTACGCCCAACACTTCGAAGCAACGCCCGGCAAGTGGTTCTTCCTGACCGGCGCCGTGCCCGATCTCAATCGAATGTCCCGCGGAGTCTTCATGCTAGGCAACGTCGACGGCAGCCTCGAACACTCGACCCGCTTCGCCTTAGTCGATCGCTCCGGACGCATCCGCGGCTATTACCAAACGTCCGACCCCGAAGCGATCCCGACTCTGATCGCCGACGCCCGCCGTCTCCTAAAGGAGCAGCACCCCTGATCGCCCTCCACGATCTCCCCGCGCTAAACGCAACGTTGAACGGCACCGCGGCCGTCCTGCTCATCATCGCCTTCATACTCATCAAGCGCGGCCACCGCCAAGCCCACAAACGCGTAATGATCACCGCGTTCGCAGTCTCCAGCCTCTTCCTGATTTCGTATCTGATCTACCACGCCCAAGTAGGCTCCGTTCACTACCCGCACACCGGCGCAATCCGCACCGTCTACCTGACCATTCTCACCACGCACACCATCCTAGCCGCCACCGTCCCTGTGCTAGCCATCATCACGCTCCGTCGCGGCCTGAAAGGCAGCTTCATCCGCCACAAAGCCATCGCCCGCTGGACCCTCCCCATCTGGCTCTACGTCAGTATTACGGGCGTAGTCGTATACCTCATGCTGTACCAGTACTGAAGTAACGCAGCGCCCCACAATTCGCGTCCTATAATAAGGCAGGAGGGGATTCGCCATGCGCCTAACGCTGTTTGCCATTTTCGCCCTGGGGACCGCAGCCTTCGCGCAACAACACGGCGTCACGGGATCCTACGGAAACATTTTACACCCCGGCGTCCCCTCGTCCGGAGCATTACGCGCCCCCGCTCCCCGGCCCGGCAACGTTGGACGATTCGGCAACGGAGGACATCGCTCCTTCGGTGGCAACGCCGTCTACGTCCCCTATCCAATTTACGGATACGGCTTCGGTTTCGATAATTTCTACCAAGGCGCCTACCTTTTACCAAAGCGGTGACCCCGGCGCCTACGCCCCCGAGCCCCCCGCGCCACCCGCCCCCCCCACGCCCACCGTCATCATCAACCAGAATTTCCAGACCGAACCCGTTCGCCCGCATTTCCGCGATTACTCGAACGTGCCACTCCCCGAGCCCGGCACTGTCCTCGTCCCCCCACCTCGGCCCCGCATTAGCCGACGATCAACCCACGATCTTCCTGATCGCTTTAAGCGACCGCACGATCCTTCCCGTAATCGCCTATTGGGTCGACGGCACGACCCTCAACTACGTAACCCTCCAGAGCGTCCCGAATCAAATAAGCCTGTCTCAAGTCGACCGCGATTTCTCGAAGAACTCAACGCCGAACGCAACGTGCCTTTCGCGCTCCCCGCCGCGCGCTAGCCCACTTAGAATCCCATCTCGCGTTCGTACATGGAAATCAATCGCTGGTGAAACTTTGGGAAAACGCCGCGCATTGGGTTTGTCGGCCTACTCTCCGCCAAATAGTGCACTTCAAGCTTCCTATAAGCCCAACGCCGGCCGATTCGATAAGCGTCTCGCAAAGTTAAAGGTTGAGTAGGAACCCAATCGCGCGATGGATGGCTGCCGAGCTTCGAAAGTGATCCCGGCCGCTGGAGAAAAATCTTACCAATACCGCCATCGAAATCCAAGCAAGCCAATCCAATAGGACGTTAAAATTCCCATCGTTCAGCGGGCCTTGTGCCAGCAGAGTCTGAACTATGTTTTTTGCCAATCCCTCAAGACCGCTGAACTTGCTATTACAGATGGAGCAGGCCGGAAACGTCAGTTGGTCGAACGCGAAGATTTTAGGTGCCTGAGTTTTCCAGTTGTAGGTTCCGAATGACGCGTCTCTCTTTGGATCTCCGGTGGTCTCAATAAGCCATCTGGGGATCACATGCTCCTTGTTTTTATCTTGCGGATGCTGTCCGCAGAAAACGCACGATTTGGCCATATCTCAAGCATAAATGCGGAGTGGATCAACGATTTTCGTCAGCTAAAACAGAAGGGGCGGGAACTTGGGCCACTTCGTATGCAAGACCAAGCGCAGCGTCCCCTTCGCCCTGCCCACCGCCCGCTAAAAATCCGCAGGCCGTGGGATCATTCTTCTATGACCCACGACTTCGTCACCACCGCCTTCACTCTCGACGGCTATCGCATCACCCATAACCTGGGCCTGGTGCGCGGCATCATCGTGCGCTCCCGCTCCATCTTCGGCACCATCGGAGCCAGCCTGCAAACCATAGTCGGCGGCAACATCACCCTGCTAACCGACCTGTGCGAAAAAACCCGCGAACAGGCCTTCGAGAAAATGGTGAGCCACGCCGAAATGCTGGGCGCCGACGCCGTAATCGGCATGCGTTACGACGCCACCGAAGTCATGCAAGGCGTCACCGAAGTCCTGTGCTACGGCACCGCCGTGCGTCTCGAGAGGATAGCCGGCTAACGCCGCTCGCCAACAAGCGGACAAATGCTATAGTGAGAAGCTTAATTCCAAAGCTTTACCCAGTAATTCCGCCTATACATGCGTCCTATTTTCAAGTTGATTGCGGCACTAATCGTCTGCTCCACTCTCGCGTGGGGATGGCCGCAACTTTCCTTAACGGATTACACATCGCCATCGCTCGTGACTCCCGCGCTGATAGCCGCCGGGCCCGATGGAGCCTTGTGGTTCACAGACGCCTCCCGTGGCATCGGCCGCATAACCACCACCGGAACCATAACGCTTTATCCGGTACCGACGCAGTCCAGCCAACCGTGGGGTATCGTCGCGGGGCCCGACGGCGCGCTGTGGTTTACAGAGTTCTCCGCCAACCAGATCGGGCGCAGCACCACCGCCGGTGTAGTCACCGAGTACCCGATACCAACCGCGAACAGCGGCCCGCGACTGATCACCGTGGGACCCGACGGCGCGCTGTGGTTTACAGAGGAGACGGCCAACAAGATCGGACGTATCGATACCTCGGGTGTTGTCACCGAATACGCCATTCCCACAGCGTCCAGTTCCCCCGACGGCATCGTCACCGGACCCGACGGGGCCTTGTGGTTTGCAGAATACAACGGTAACAAGATCGGGCGGGTTACCATCGCTGGAGCCTTCACTGAGTACGCTCCTCCCACCGCTTCCAGCGGCCCGATTAACATCACCACCGGACCCGATGGAGCTTTGTGGTTCACCGAGAACACCGCTTACAAGATCGCACGAGTCACAACGGACGGAAGCTTCACTGAGTATCCCTTGCCTGCGTCGTCATCGATCGGTCTGAGTGGCATTACGGTAGGCTCGGACGGCGCACTGTGGTTTACCGAGTTCTCGAAGATCGGGCGCATCACTACCGCCGGCCTCCTTACTGAATATCCCCTAGCCTCCACTCTCCTCTTAGGCATTGCCAGCGGGCCGGATGGGGCGCTGTGGTTTACCAAGGAGCAGGCCCGTAAGATTACCCGTGGCGTGATCGTCCCAGTGGTCGGTGCTTCGATTTTTCCTATCGAGTTACCCCCAGGCGATGTAGGGACTCCATACTCCGCCTCACTCAGCGCCGCCGACGGTGCGCCGCCCTACAGCAATTGGACGGTAAGCAGCGGCCCCCTCCCTCCCGGGCTCGCGCTCAATCCCGCCACGGGAGTGATTAGCGGGACTCCCACTGACCCCGGCAACAATCCCAACAATCCGTATTTCAACTTCAACGTTACTGTGCAAGACAGCACGGCAGCGACTTCGCTTCCCCAGACTTTTACGATCGCGATATATCCCGCTTTGCAAATTGTCGGGCCGACGTCTTTGCCGGTCGGCATCGTGGGAGTGGGTTACCCGCCACCCTTTACGCTCGGCGGTATCGGCTTCTCTTCCTCCGGCGGAACTGTGACTCTGGGGCCTGGACATCCCGATAGTTTCCCCACCTGGTCCGCTGTAGGATTGCCCAACGGGCTCAGCATGAGCGCGGCAGGCCTTTTAGGCGGAACCCCCGCCGCCGGTAGCCAAGGTACTTATCAGCCGCAATTCACTGTGAAGGATCTCGTCAACGGTAGCGCCACCATCAGTTTGCCTCTGACCATTGGCGTGACAGAAGTGCCACCTTTGCAAATCACAACGCCGCACACGCTTCCAACAGGTAAACAAGGCACAAATTACTTTCAGACTTTTACAGCTAGTGGAGGCTTCCCGTCTTACGCCTGGGATGTGGTTGCTGGGGCGCTTCCCGCCGGCGAATTTCTTGGAGGCGACGGGAGTCTCATCGGCACACCTACGGCATTCGGAACATTCACGTTCACCTTGCGCGTCACCGACTTCCTCTCGTTTACTGCCACGCAAACCTTCACCCTGACAATCGCGTCCGCAGTCACGATCCAATCCACCAGCGTGCCATCCGGAGCAGTAGCCATTCCTTACCAGCAGATTCTAACCGCAAGCGGAGGCACCCCTCCTTACACTTGGTCCCTGATTTCCGGAACGCTCCCCGCCGGTTTATCGCTAGCGGGCAATGGAACCATCAGCGGCACGGGCGTGAGCGTCGGGACCTCCACCTTCACCGTGCGCGTCACCGACGCGGCCTCTCTCACCAGTACGCAGACGCTCAGCATGCAAATGATCCCGCAGTTGGCGATCACCACAACCACCTTGCCGTCCGGGAAAGTGGGCGTCCCTTATTCAGCTCCCCTCACCGCTATCGGCGGCTACTATCCCTACACCTGGACGCTGCTTTCGGGAACACTGCCCGCCGGACTCACGCTATTCGGCGCCGACGGAGTGATCTCCGGTACGCCGCTGACTGCGGGAACCACCAGTTTCACCCTGCGTGCCACCGATGGTGCGTCGCCGCCCGCCGCGCAGGCTTTGACTTTAACGATCACAGGAGGCGCCCTTACTATCACTACGACCAATCTGCCCGCCGGCATCGTTGGCAACTCATACACGCAATATCTCGCGGGGAGTGGAGGCAAGCCCCCCTACAGTTGGTCCCTCGCCTCCGGATCGCTTCCCCCCGGATTGTCGCTGAGTAACAACGGAACCGATGGAGCCGGCGCCGTGATCATGGGGACGCTCACCACCGTCGGGAACTTCAATTTCACTGTCCGGCTCGCCGACTCGGCAGCCACCTTCGCCACCCAACCTTATGCGCTTCCCGTCGAAACCCAACTGAACATCAATGCCGACTCATCCCTCCCGTTCGCGAGACAAGGCACATTTTATTCGCAAACTCTTACAGCAACCGGAGGCACGCCGCCTTACAGTTGGTCTATGTCTCCCGCGGCTTCAGCTGGATTATCGCTATCCACTGCAGGCGTGATCTCGGGTATGCCCACAACGGCTGGAGACCAGTTCCTTCTAGTCACCGTAACGGACGCCAATTCTATAAGCTCGGTGCGGTCCTTCACCCTCACCATCAATCCGCCGTGCTCTTACACGATCAACCCAGCAGGCCAGGTCTTCCCAGCAGCCGGCGGCTCCGGGCAAATCGTAGTGCCGGCAGGCTTCGGCTGCACCTGGACCGTCTCCGGGGCACCGCCCTGGGTGACCGTCACGAATCCCGGCAGCGGATCCGGTTTCGGAGTGGTGAACTATGTGGTAGCCCCGAACACCACGAACAGTGCCTTGAACACCACCCTGACCGTCGGCGGCTTCTCCTATGCGATTCAGGCACAGGGCGCATCGCTTCCCCCTTTCATCGGCTCCATGCCGCATATCGCGGCGGAAGAAAACTGGACCACCGCCTTCACGCTAGTCAACAAGAGCGCGTCCGCCGCCACCGCACGCTTGAGTCTCTTCGGAGACCCAACGGGTTTGCTCAACCTGCCGCTAGTATTTCCGCAACAGCCATCCGCCCCGAGTCCAGTCATGGCGGCATCGCTCGACCAAACACTTCCGGCGAACGCGTCGCTCGTCATCGGCACCGGCGGCTCGCAAGTGCCGCCCGTGCAAGTAGGCTCGGCGCGATTGTACGCCGACGGCGCCGTGGATGGCTTTGCCATTTTCCACTTGATTCCCGGCGCGCAGGAAGCCGTCGTCTCTCTCGAAACCCGCAACGCCGGCTCCTACCTCTTGCCCTTCGACAACACCAATAACGTAGTGTTATCGGTAGCGGTGGCCAACCTCGCCGCGCAAACGGCCAACATCGGCGTCATCATCCGCGATGAAACCGGCACGCAGATCCAGGCCCCCGGAGCCAGCATCGCAATCGCCGCCAACGGCCACCAGGCGTTCGTTCTCCCCACGCTGTTTCCCACTACAGCCAACCAACGGGGCACCATCGAATTCGATACGCCCGCAGGCGGACGGATCAGCGTGCTGGGAATTCGCACCACGCCCTTGGCGTCCACCAACTCCAAGACGCTCACCACCGTTCCCGCACTCGCCGATGTCGGAACCGGCGGCGGATCGTTCGCGTTTCTAGCGTCGGGCGGCGACGGCTGGCAGACCACCTTCGTGCTGGTAAACACCGGAGCCAGCGCCGCGTCCGCTACGCTCAGCTTCCTCGATCCCAGCGGAAATCCGCTCCCCCTGCCGCTTTCCGGCAGCGGCGCCAGCACGCTCGCTTCGTCGGTGACACCAACGTTAGCTCCCGGAGCTTCCTACATTGTGCAAACCGCGGGAGCCCCCACGCTCCTCACCGGCTCGGCGCAACTCACCACCACTGGCAACATCAGCGGCTTCGCGATTTTCCGCTTCAACCCCACCGGTCAGGAAGCAGTCGTGCCCCTCGAAAGCCGCAATGCTCCCGCCTATCTGCTGGCGTTCGACGATACCGGTAACACCGCCACCGGCATCGCAGTCAACACCGTGAGCGCTTCCTCGCAGCCCGTGAACATCCCGGTAGTGGTTCGCGACGACGCCGGAAATATGCTGGCGCAGCACAATCTGATAGTGCCAGCCAACGGCGATTTTTCGGGCAACCTCGGGCAATTTTCCACGGCGCTTGGCGTGATCCTGTTCCCCGAAACCGCCAATATGCGCGGCACGCTGGAGTTCGATGCCCCGCTAGGCGTGCAGATTGGCGTCCTCGGGATTCGTACTCCACCGGCGAACACCTACACTACGTTGCCGGCACTGGCGAAGTAGTCCAACTATTTCTGCAGGTGCGCCCGGTCCTTCTCATTCTCCTCGCAGAAGCTTTCGAAAATATCGCCATCCGCCAGCAGATCGTGCGGGATCTTCACCGTAAACGGCTTGCTATACATCTGCGGATCGTCAAAAGTGGTTTCCACATCCAGGTGCCCGAAATCACGCCGCCGAAAACGCTCTACCACCCGTAGCTTCTCGCCATGCGGATGCCCCGCCATGTCGAGCCTCGTCTTGTCGTTAAAGCCGCCGCTTTCCACCACCAGCGTATCGCCCTCCCAATGTCCCACTGAGTATCCGAAATACGCCGGCTTGTCATATTCCTTAGGCAGCCCGCGGCCGTCCGTGTAGATTTGGCGATGCGTGTTACCCGCCTCATACAAAACCACAGTCATCCGCGGGGACTGAATAATCTTAATCGGCTCCGACAACAGTCCCGCGAGCGGAATGCCGATAACTCCCCGGCAAACCTCCGCCGGGTCGCTGTTGAATTCCCGCCGCCGCATCATCGCCGCGGCCTCAGGACGCAGCGGCGATTCCTGCCCCTTGAAGTCCAGCAGAATATCGATGGCGTACTTCGATATGCTATCCGCCTCCATCCCCGGAACGTTTACTTTCTCCCGCGTATCGGCAACCGCCCCGAAGATCCGCCGCATCTCCGCCAAGGATGTGTGCTCATGTAGCCAGACGCCGGAGAGATCCGGCTTGCCGTCAGCCGCGCGCGGCGCCGGGGCGCTCAGGTTGGGCTTCCCGTCGCTCGTCCGCGGAACCCCCGGCGTCGGAAAATTCAACCATTGCGCCTGCACGCCCGCGCAGAATATTACGAACATGACCATTGCAAGGGACATCCACCAACCTCCAGCGCATCAATGTTACTCAAGCCAGCGCGAGGAAGCAAATGAGCTTGCAGGTCCCCCCAGGGAACCTGGGAGCGGGCGGAAATTCTCGTATCCGAAGATGCTTGGTTGTATAATCGCTCCTGGCCGCAAGGCTAAGACAAAAACCAAACCGGAAATCCCAACAGGAGCTTACATGCTAAGAAACCAACGAGTCTCAACGAAAATCATCATGGGAGCCAGCCTCGCGATGGTAACCCTTATGGCGCAAACTGGCGGGCCGAATCCGTCTTGCCGCCATTGTTCGGCCACCTATATTCCAGTGGCGGAGTTGGACGCCTATACCGCGAAGGCTGTGAAATACCAACTCATAGACCAGCAGGTTCGCTCGGTGGATATCGGCAAGGTGCAAGTTGGCATCGGCATGGTCACCCGCGGCAAACTCCTTCCCGACCCTAACCGAAAAGGGGCGGTCGCGGAGCACGAGCAGATCAGCGAGGTCTACCACGTGATCAGTGGTGAAGCCACGCTGTTGACCGGTCCGGATCTGGTAAATCCAGTCAAGAGACCAGACGACGAGAGAACTGTTCGCCTGCAAAACGGTCCGGGATATAACTCCGATGCGATCCGCCAACCGCTGGTAACCCACCTCAAGCCCGGTGACATGATTATCATTCCCGCGGGAACCGGCCACTTGTTCACCGAGATTCCCGATCACATCACGTATATGATGGTGCGGATCGATCCCGACAAGGTAGTGCCTACCAAGAGCGAAGCCGAATCCCAGGCTGACCTGAAGGTGATCCCGCCGCCAAGGAAAGGTGCAAACTAAGGATCTGAATCGTGCTATCCAAAGTTCGCCTTACAGTTATGTTATAAATCAACATGATTTCCCAGGGGTCGCATCCCCAAGATCCGACCGAGCGCGCCGAGTCGACACCGACTTATGGCATCCCGCTCGAAGCCCTCCTCTCCCTTGACTGCATGGAAGGGAGTTACACTCGGCCGGTAGCCGAAATCAAGTCGCGGAAAGCCCGCTCCCCCAAGACTTCGCCACTCGCTGGCTACATCCTGGCGTTGGCGGTCACCGCCTTGGCTTACGGGATCCAGTATCTTCCTTTCCCGCCCTTTCGCGTCACCAGCGCAGCGGGCGTTCGCCATCCCTTAAGCGCCGCGATCCTTGCCATGCTGGTCGGTATTGCCGTTCGCAATCTGGTCCGCCTGCCAGCCTACGTCATCGAAAGCGCGCGCGGCATGCCCCATAGAGTGATTCCCACGTCGATCGTCTTGACCGGGGCCGGCTTGAACCTCGCAGCTATCGCCTCGATTGGCATCCGCGCCCTGATGATAACGCTGGTGTGTCTCACGGTCGCCATGGCCTCGTCCATTTGGCTTGGCAGCGTAACCCGGCTATTTCGCAAGACCGCCATCCTGATCGGCGCCGGCACTGCGATTTGTGGCACCAGCGCCATCGTAGCCGTCGCACCGTTGATTCAGGCCGAGGACCAGGACGTGCTGCTTGCCATTGGAACCGTCAATATTCTCGGCCTCTTGTTTATGTTCGCCCTGCCGCTCTTGGGAACGCTGTTGAAGTTATCCGACCAGGCCTTTGGCGTCTGGGCCGGGACATCTATTCACGCTGTTCCCCAAGTCCTTGCCGCCGCCTTCTCCTACAGCCAGCCGGCAGGCGCCTTGGCGACACTGGTCAAGTTAGTTCGCGTAGCACTGCTCGCGCCTTTGATTTTCGTTCTGGGCATCTGGCATTCCCGCCAGGCGGGTGCGGGCCAGGCCCAAATCCACTATCACAGACTGGTGCCGGCTTTCGTTTGGGGCTTCCTGCTGCTGGCCTCGCTGAACACGGCTGAGCTCTTGCCCGTTCTCCAGTTCCGTTTCGGTGCCTACGCGACGTCCGGCCTACTAACCAACGCGAGCGAATTACTCCTCGCCATATCGATGGCCGCAATGGGACTGGAAGTAAACATCGTCCAATTTTCCAAAGTTGGCGGCCGCGCCATGCTGGTCGGCACTCTCGCCGGCTTGATGCTCCTCGCTACCAGCCTGTTGCTCATTCGCCTTTACCTGTAAGCGATAAGCGGAAGGTTTCGCCGCGATTCACTCTAAATCAAGCGCGCTAGGCTTTCAGAAACGCTTGGAGTTCGGCTAAGACTTCATTGGGGGACCCGTCCGGCAGGTTATGTCCGCCGGGCAGCACTTTCCCTCGCACATCGGAAGCCCGTTCTTTCCACGTAGCCAGCACGTCGAATAGGCGGCCCATTGGCCCTTGCTGCGCCCACAAAACCAACAGCGGACATTCGATCTTCTTGCCCCTATCTGCGACATCGTGCTCCATGTCGATCGTGGCGCCGGCGCGATAATCCTCGCACCCTGCGTGGATGGTTGCCGGATTCCTGAAAGTGCGTAAATACTCTTTGGCCATCGGCGATTCGCCGCGGCCGACGAACAGTTCGAGATTGCTCTCGATACATTTCTCGGGCAGGGGAGCCCGCTGGATCAGGAAGAACCAATGGTAGTATGCCGTCGCGGATTCCTGCGTGATGTTGTGATAGAACTTCGAGGTCGGGATGATATCGAGCACCGCCGCGCGAGTGACTTTATCGGCATGGTCCAGCGCCATACGATGCGCGACACGCCCGCCACGGTCATGCCCGACGGCCGCAAACTTATCGAACCCGAAGTGCTGCATCACCTCCACTTGGTCCTGCGCCATGGCCCGCTTCGAATAACCGGCGTGGTTGACTCCGTCGGCGGGCTTGCTGCTGTCGCCGTATCCGCGCAGATCGGTTGCCACTACGGTATAGTCCTTCGCCAATTTCGGCGCCACCAGGGACCAGGAAACGTGCGACAGCGGGTAACCGTGCATGAGCAACACCGGCGGGCCTTGGCCGCCGATCACGCCATTGATAGTGGCTCCCGAAGTTTCGACTTGGAACGATTTGAAGTTTTCCGGGAACAGATTCGCTGGCGTCGCGGAATTCTGCTGCGCCTGCGCTTCGCTCAGGCTTCCTGCGGCGACTCCGGCCACCAGGGCCGAGGCAGTCTGAAAGAGCTCCCGCCGCCTGACACCGGAGGTCGAGGTAGCGCCCGGGGCCTTGGCGGGCTTTGAACTACGCACAATCTTGAGCCTCCCGTCTGAATCAGATTTCTCATTACTATACACCCGCTGTCACCGGCTCTGTTGTCCAAAAGAAGAAGGCCGGCTTCCCTCTCTCTACAGAGGCAAGCCGGCCTTAAATTCAAACCATCAAGCCTAGAGCCTGACAGATCGCGCCCAATCAGAATACGAATTTCATGCCGAGTTGGATTTGCCGCGAAGTGCCAATGATCGCGCCAATGGCGCCCGCGTTGGCGGCGTTACCCGTGATTCCCGCGGGCGAGCCATTCAACCCGCCCACG
Organism: Bryobacterales bacterium; assembly: GCA_963760575.1. Taxonomy (GTDB): domain Bacteria; phylum Acidobacteriota; class Terriglobia; order Bryobacterales; family Bryobacteraceae; genus Palsa-187. The sequence goes on along the minus strand of CAVXEM010000037.1, from coordinate 61,840 downwards.
GCGGTAAACGCATTGAGATTTCCCAGACCGAGGTACCCCGGAGTCGCCAAGTTGGTGTGGTTAAGAATGTTAAAGATTTCGGCGCGGAATTGCATATTGAGCCGCTCGAAGATCCTCGTGTCTTTCGAGAGCGAAAGATCGACGGCCTGATAATTGGGTCCTTCCACCGTGTTCTTGCCCAGGTTTCCGACCACCCCGGTGCGGGCAATGTGTAGCAACTCGCATTGAACCAGTGCGCCACCGATTGGTTGGCGGTTTGATCGCAGCCGGCAATCACGTCCGGACGTACCGTACTGAAGTTATTGGACAGCAGAGCACGATCATAGCCGATGCCAACCGACAAGGGAACGCCGGTGCGGAACGACTCGATGCCGCTTAGCTGCCAGCCTTCGATCAATCGATTCCCGCGGAACGGGAGCCGGTAGACCACGTTGAGGGTCAAATTGTGGCGGATGTCGAATCCGCACAGACCGCGTTCACGACTTCCATCGTAGGGGTTGGTCCAGGAGGAAGTCCCGTTGTTGCCACCCAAGCCGCCGTAGGTGTAGGCGCCATCGGTGCAGCGCGAGTAAACGTAGGATAAGTTACCCACGAAACTGCTGCTGAAGCGGTTGTTCCAGCTCATCTGCATGGAATTGTAATGCGAAGAGCTGCCCGGGTTGGTGAGCACTAAGCTTCCGAACGCCGGGTTGATGCGCGTATAGGATTTGGCGGTTAGCGGATCGCCAAACTGCAACAATCCGTTGGGCAGAGTCACTGGCACTGGAGGATTGTAGTCGCGGAACGACAATAGGTCCACTCCGCGCGAGCCTACATAGCCCACAGTCAGCACGGAACCGTTGAAGACTTCACGCTGGATATTCAAGTTGTATTGCATCTGATACGGGGTCTTGCCGATGTTGTAATCCGTGCCGAAAGTCAAGCTGGGCAGCGGCGGAGCGGCGGCGCCCCCCTGGAAAGGAATCGGGAAAGAAGGGTTTACTTGATTCAAAGCCAGGAAGGGCGGAGTGCCGACATACCCCGAGAAGAACACGTACGTCTGCGCCGGATCGTGGAACATGCCGAAGCCCCCGCGCAGCGAGGTCTTGTGATCGCCAAACACGTCATACGCGAAACCGAATCGCGGGTCCCAGTTATAGACATTGGGGTTGCTCGCAAACGCGTGAGGCACCAGATCAAAACCAGTTCCGAACGGCGGATGAGTCAGGTTGTGCAATACGTTGTGATATTCCACGGGATTGGTCTGAAACTCGTAGCGGATGCCCATGTTTAGCGTGAGCTTACGGCTGACCTTCCAGTCGTCCTGGAAATAAGGCTTCAGGCTGATGTCGCGGAAGTAACGCTCGCCACTGGCAGTCTCCGGCGGCGCTCCGGTGAATAGAGTGGGCTTGGCTTGCAAAAAATTCACCAATCCCGGGAAGGCATAGTTCCCGTTCCAGTAGGTATAGCTTGCGCCATTGATCTGATGGCGCCGGACATGCAAACCAATTTTCAGGCTATGGCTGCCCTTGGTCCAAATCAGGTTATCCTCTTCCGTAAATTTGTTTTCCAGGAAGCGGAAGGGATTGGTGAAATTCGCGCCCAACGACGTCATGCCGGTAATGCTGAGGGTGACGTCCTGGCGGCCGGGGAAAGCCTGCAGTACATTGCCGGGTGCTATGTTCGGCTCCGTCTCTGTCTCCAGCGGGCGGGTGAAGGAAACACTGAACTGATTCAGCAGGGTCGGCGAGAAGATATGCCTTTCCTGAATGGTCGCAAACTGATTGTGATTGTGATCGCTCACCGGCCAGTAATTGATGGACGTGGGGGAATTGGCTTGCGCGATGTCAGAAACGTAGCGCCCGAACAGGGAATCTTTGCTTGAAATGGTCCAATCTCCGCGTGCCAGTAAGTAGTCTTCGTGAATCACTTGGTTGCCCACCGTGGTTGCAGTGCCGAGGCCGCTAGGGGTGCCATCTTTGTTAAGGACAAGCGATGTTGCGGCCGGATACAGCGCCAAAATCCCTTGCATCTTTGGGTCCACGCCCACGTTCACTCCATTGACCAGACCGTTACGGGCGTTGGCGTCGGGAACCGTGACCAAGAAGCTTTGACCTAAAGCCTGGCGGATCCCTTCGTAGTCTGCGAAGAAGAAGATCTTGTCCTTCTTCACTGGTCCGCCGATACTGCCGCCGTACTGATTTTTGCGGAAAGCCGCAGGTTCAGCGCTGGTGGCGCCGGGCTTGCGGGAGCTTTCAAAAAAGTTGCGCGCGTCCATGGCGCTGTTGCGGAGGAAGTCAAACGCGGTGCCGTGAAAACCGTTGGTGCCGGATTTCGACGCGGCATTTACTACGGCGCCATTGCCGCCAAAATCCGCGCCGTACGTGTTCGTCAACGTTTGAAACTCAGCGATGGCCTCAACGCCCAGCGATGTGCCGGATACGTTGGCGCCGGAGCCGCGCTGCCACCAATCCTGCAGGTTCTCGCCATCGAGAAGAATCGCGTGGCCCTCCGGCCTGGCGCCGGAAATGGAGAATGTCGCTGCCCGGCCAACCAGTGCGCTGCTGCCGCCTGCCGGATAGGAGATCGCGCCGGGAGCCAGCAGAATCAGTTGTTCAAAATTGCGCCCGTTCAAAGGTAATTCGCGCATTTGGTCCTGATTGATGAGGGAGGAGAGCGACGACGTTTCCGTCTCCACCGACGAAACCTGACCTTCCACGTTTATGGTCTGTTCCGCTTGTCCGACGGGCAATTGGAAATCGGCGACGGGCAGGCTGCCGACGGTCAGATTCACGCCTTTTCGCACCACGGTCTGAAACCCCATCTTCGTCGCCTGTAGCTCATAATCGCCAATCGCCAGATCGGGTAGAGTGTAGCGGCCCTGGGCGTCGCTCATGGTGGAGCGAGTCAAGCCGGTGCCGTTGTTCTTTGCATTCACAGTGGCGTTGGGAACGGCGGCGCCGGAAGTGTCCGTCACAGTGCCGGTGATGGTCGCAGTCGCGGCTTGACCGCACAGATGCTGAATACTGAGACAAAAAAGAAAGCAGAGACCCCAAATCGACAGCAGCCGGGTCACGGAAAAGCGAACTGAGTTAAACCTCATAGTTCCCCCTAGTTGGTCTTGCAATTTTTCGACAACCCCAATGAGCGCGAGAGCTCAATTACCGTGGGAGTATATCCGAGGCAAGCGTCGGTGTCAACAGTTTTGCATGCATTTTACGAAAACAGAACATCCAGCGCGGTCGTTCTTCGGTAGGCGAAAATGGCCACAGCTAGAAAAAGTCCGACTGGCTCGGTTATTTGGAAGCGGTCTTTTCCGACTCTGCCTTTTCCTCGGCGCGCGCCGCGCTCAGGCGGTTGCGCATCGCATAGTTGCCTTCGTGGCAAGCATACTCGTAGAGCTGATAGCCGGGATCGTGCGTGATCGGAAGCGAGATGGTGTAGGAAGCCGTAAAGGTCTTGGGATCGTTGATAGTGGCTTCGTATTGGATTGCGTTTTCGCTGATCCGCGTGAAGCGCTCAACCAGGCGCAAGGCGTCGCTGAAGGAGACGCCGCCGCCCACCGACAGGCGCCCGCCAATGAAGTTCGTGCTCTCAACCACTAGGGTATTGCCTTCCCAATGTCCGCGGGGATCGCCCATATAGCTGCGCATCCCGGAGCCGGCATGCGGGCGGCCGTCGAGCGGAACCAGCCTGGTTTCGTGGATCATCTCATTGCGGATCGCGACCACTCCCGGCGCCTGCACGATTTGAGTACCGTTTCCGTAGATGGCGGGCGTGATTGAACCCGTGGGGCCGCGGCTAATGCAGCGGTCGTACATGGTCATGTCCTCCCAGGAAGCGGGCCGCATGTTGAAGTAGAAGGGCATGGCCGCGCGGCGCTTTTTCCCGTCCTCGGTCAACGCGGGGAGCCGCCCATTCGGGGGATCGACGATCAGCGAAGTCTGCGAGGAGGTGTGTTTCGCAAATTCCAGCCAGTTTGGCGGTACGGCAGCTGCGTCTACGCCCTTTTGAGAAGCGAAGAATGCCGTCTTTCCGCGATCGCCTTCTTCAATGCCCGTTTGCGTTTGGGCATTGGCCTTCGCACGCTCGGCCTTTTCCTCTTCCGTCAGTGTCCGGCGAGTGCCAAACTTTTCCGGGCGTTCGAACGGCACGCCGTAGGTGTCATCGCTGGTCCAGACGCCTTGCAGGTCGGGGTCACCCCAGGCCGTCTTGGGAGGCGTCCAGCTCGCGGAAGCGGGCTTAACTGAGTTCTGGGCGCGAGCGGGCACCGCCAACCAACTCGGCACCGCAGCCATCCACGCCACAGCTCCAACAGCAAGAAATCGACTTTTCATTTAGTCTACTCCAGCGGAACGTTCCCAGCCACCCGGCAGTTTAGCATGCATTTTTGGCTACCGGCTGCCTGGCCTGCACGTTCCTGCCGGCTACTTGCCCGTGTCCTTCGCGGCCTTGGCCTCATCGGAGCGGGCTGCTTTCAGAATACCGACCAGGCCGCTGTTGCCCTCGTGGCAGGCGTATTCATACAGCAGGCCATCCTCGCGCACCAGCGGATACTCGGCCGTCCACGGACGCACAAACGCGGTTGGATCGTCCACCGTGAACCGGTACATGATCGTGTCCTTGTCGACCATGGTCAAACGCTCGGTCAAGTGCAGATTTTCGTCGGATCCACGGAAACGGGTCTCGCCGGTGAAGTTGGTGGTGTCGATGACCAGCGTGTCGTCTTCCCAATGCGCCCGCGAATCGCCCTTCCACTGGCGCACGCTGGCGGGAAGGCGTGGGCTGCTGTCGACTAGGATGCGGCGCGTGTCATGCACCATCTCGCCTTCGATCGCAACAAAGCTCGGGGTCTGCACGATCTGAAAGTTGTTGTTGTAGGCGCTCGGCATCATCGGAGGCCCTATAGTTCCGAAGTGAATGCAGCGCTCCATCAAGGGGCGGTCTTCGGGACCATCGGCCGGGCCCAGCAGCCCGCTGTTTTCCTCTTCGCAGCCGGGCTTGGCGCAACGCGCCTTCACGGCGTCTACGCGAACCTGCAGTTGCTTCTGGCGCTCCGGCGTCAGCGCCGGAATGCGCCCATCCGGCGGATCGATCACCATCGAGGTGCGCAGGGTCTTCACCACTTTGGTGCCGGAGTCCCACCAAAAATCGTTGTAGGCGTTGGTCACGTCGGCGACGGTTCCGCGCTGACGCTGATCGCGATTGCGCTTCGTCCGCGTCTCCTTCTCATACACCAGGGCCTCGGCGGGCGTGAAGAATTCCTTGTTGGCAAATTCCTTGGGACGCTCCAATGGCGTAATCGTGACGTTGGTCCAGGTTCCATCCATATCCGGATGGCCATCGGCAGTGCGCGGTACGGGTCCGCTCGCGGCGCCGGTCTGGGCCCAGGCCGCGAGGGTGAAGCAGAAAGCCCCCGCCAGAGCGAGTGCGACTCGCCGGATAAGTGATCGATGCGACATTCTGACCTCCAATGCAGCTCTCAGGGAGCGGACTTCTTGCGCAGATGCCCATAGAGTAGCTCTTCCGAGAATTCGATGCACTTGAACTCCAGCAGGCGGGCATCTTTTTCCACGTGACGGTAGAGCGGCATGCTGATTTTCCAGGGCCGCGAAAACACGTTCTTGTCTTCGATGGTGGCCTCGTACAGCAGAGTGTCCGGGCTGCGCGGAGTAAATCGTTCGACCACATGCAAGGCATCGCTGTGGTAGTCTCCGGCGCGGTCAAACCAGGTCTGATCATTGAAGCTGGTGACGTCGATCACCAGCGTGTCGCCTTCCCAATGCCCGACCGACCAGCCCATCCAGCTATCGACCGGAGAGGGTCCGGGGTCCTTCAGGTAGATGGTGCGGACCGCGTCGGCAAATTGGTAGATGAACATCAACGAGTGGGCGCTCTGCACGATCTGGAACGGATACGGCATGTACGTCGCGCGCGGAACACCCGGCATAAAGCACTTGGCGGCGGGATCGTCGGTCTGCCGCTTGGCGAAATTCTGCTGCTGCTTGGCGCGCGCGCCCGGCAGGTACGGAATCTCCCCGCCCTCGACGACGCTTTGCCCCGGAGGCGTGGCGTACAAGGCGCCGAGCACCGGCATGGTTCCGGGCCCGGCGGCATGGGCTTCGAGCGACCAGTCCGCGGCATTCAGCGCCTGCCAGATGCCATTCAAGTCAGGTTTGCCGTCCGCCGCGCGGGGAGCCCGATAAGGAGCGGACTGACCGCGAGCGGGCACCGCCGCGACCGCGAAATACGTACACGCGCTAGCCAGCAAGATTGAGCCTGCGCACAACCGGGAATCCATCCAGACCATCTCCAGCGAAAACCGTCCGCTCTGCGAAAAAATTCACCTGACGGCTGTTCAGAATGAAGTCTAGGCGACATCGCCGCGTCCGTCAAGTGCGGCCGGGGGTGCGGCCGGGGGTGCGGATCGGGGCTAACGGCGTAACCGACAGTTTCCGCAAGAAAAAGTAGCTACCGAGTGGCCGACCATACAGGAGTAATCAACACGTTTCCAATGAAATGTTACCGGAAAGTTCGGCCGCTGCAGGCAACTGACAGTCAATCGCCTGTGGGCACTTTACGCTGTAGCTCGTCGAAGAAGTTCATCAGGAAGATCACATGGTTCTGAGCCTCTTGCGATCCCTTGGCCTCGGTGGAAGGCATCAGCGCGACGATGCGTTTGCCGTCCGGCGCGAGATCGACATTCTTGACACCAATGGTGCCCCCGATCGGCTTCTCCGACCACAGCCGCGGCTTGTCGGCCACAAACGAATCGCCCTTCACGGTGAACGCCGCCGCCATGATGTCCTGATCCAGAGTCTCGAAAAACAGCTCATGTCCCGTTCGCGACCACATTGGGTACGCGCCGCCCGTATTTGAAATTTGCCATTTCCCGCCTTTATCCGGAAACGCCCGCACGTAAATCTGGTACGTCCCCGACTCGTTCGACCTATAGGCCAGCCACCGTCCGTCCGGAGAGAAAGTCGGATCTAGCTCGCCGGCCGGCGTTTGCAGGAAAACCTCAGGCTTTCCGGCGCGCAGCCCCACTCCGTCGCTCTCTATCGGCACCGTCCACAAGTCGTATGACGTCTTCGAATCCATCTCAAAGAACGCCATACGCTTTCCGTCGGGCGTGAAGGACCATGGATACTGTACGTTTTTGCTCTGGGTCAACTGCTGCGGCTTGCCCGCTCCGTCGGAGCGGGTCACGGACATGCCTGCTCCCACGGTTAGGAACACGATGTAGCGGCCATCCGGGGTCCACACCGGGTCTTGGCTGTTTCCAGTGAAGGTCAAGCGCGTCGTAGTGTCCCGCTGCCAGCCGTAGACCCAGATGTCCGTACCCGATGCGTCGTTCACCTCCAGGGCCAGCCGCTGGCCGTCCGGTGACAGGCTGGGACGCCCATAGACGCCCGGTTTCGCCAGCACCGGCTGCGCCTTCCCCGCGCCGTCGAGCCACGCCACCGTGAGCAATCCGGCCTCCTCCCCGCCTCTTCGGTACACCAACGTGCCGGTGCGAGAGAAAGAAAATTGAGCCGCGCCCAACATCCCATTGGATGCCACGTCGTCCACGATGGGCAAGGCCGTCCCACGCGTCTCCAGCTTCTCCAGATCGAAGGGGATCGCGAACAGCGTTGCCTTGTTGAGATAAACCAGGAAGCCCGCGCCATTCGACGCAGCCAAATAGTGCGGGGATGTTCCGCCTCGGGACACTGTCTTACGATGGCCGTCGGCCAGCGTCAGCACGTCGATGCTGGATGCCACCCCCGTATAAGCCGAAAGCAGGATCGCTTTGCCTCCGGGCAGAATCTGCGGAAAACCCAGGCCAACTTCTCCGTTGCCCAGCGCGGCGACCGTCTCGGGCTGACCCCCTCCGTCGCGAATCCGGACTAGACCCTTCCCCAAAGTGCCCATGAAGATGTTCCCGTCCTCGCCCCAGCTCGCGCCGCGGTAGTTGTTGGCGTCACCCAGCGGGACGATCGCGCCGCCTTCCACCGAGATTTTGTTCAGGATGCTTCCGGTTCGGAATCCAACCCACTGCCCGTCCGGCGAGAAGAACGGTGCAGATGCGCCTTGCGTTCCCGGGAACTCGGTGACTTTCGGTTGATCCAGCCGCCGGGTGAACAGTCTCGTAGGGTTGCCCGACAGGTATACGAGCCGCATCCCGTCAGAGGAGATGGCAACGCTGCTTCCAATTGCATTTACTGGACTGCTTGTAGCAGGCAACGAAACATCCGCGCCGAGATCGACGTCCAGGTGGACCAGCGGCTTGAGTTCCGCGGGCCGCGTCGCACGATAGGCGACGACACCAAGACTCGCCGCTGCAACGGCCAGCACTCCCGCAGCCATCCAGGGCCAGCGGGCCGCTTTCGACGGCCCGACGGCAGCGGATTCCTGCGGCGGCGTGCTCAGGTCGAGCACTACGTCGCGCATGCTCTGATAGCGATCATCGGGGTCTTTTTGCAGACACCGCTTCACGAGGCGTTCGAGCCACGATGGGGTGAACGGCTTTACCGACATCGGCGGCGGATCCGCCGAAAGAATCGCGCCGAGGAGGCTTGAGTAGCTCTTGCCTTGGAACGCCTTCTGGCCCGTCACCATTTCGTACAGCACTGCGCCGAAGGCCCAGATGTCGCTGCGCGCGTCCGCCTCTTTCCCCTCGAACTGCTCTGGCGCCATGTACTGCGGCGTGCCCATGATTGTGCCTTCCGTCGTCAGCACGGCGGTAAGCGTCGCCTCGGTGGGTCCGGGTTTCGACGACGACTTGGCAAGACCGAAGTCGAGCACCTTCACGCCATCGCGCGTCAGCATGATGTTCTGCGGCTTGACGTCGCGATGGGTGACTCCGGCACGGTGCGCGCGGTCGAGAGCGTCGGCGATCTGGGTGGCGAATTTGAGAGCCTGATCGAGCGGGAGCGCGCCCTTCTCGATGCGCGCCGCGAGGGTCTCGCCCTCCATGAACTCCATCACCATGTACCCGGCGCCATCCTGGCTGCCGATGTCATGGAGCACGCAGATATTCGGGTGTTTCAGCGAGGCCACGGCGCGCGCCTCCCGCTCGAAGCGGGTGCGCAGATCTTCACGCTTGGCGATGTGTTCCGGCAGGACCTTGACGGCGACGGTGCGGTCGAGCCGCGTGTCGCGCGCCTTGTAAACCTCGCCCATACCTCCGGCACCGATGGGCGCGAGAATTTCGTATGGGCCCGAGTTTGTCGCCTGGAGAGAGCGGCATGTGGTGGATTTAATACAGTTTAGCTGATCAGCAAGCAACTAGATCCTGAATCGGCGCATACGGAAGCTACCCGCCGCCGGCGACCTGCAATAAGCAACTTCTGTGTGGCCGGCAAACCATCCGCTTTCATCAGCGCGGATCGGGAGTATGGCCGGGGAGAAGCGGCGCTAGGCGTCGGGCAATCGTTCAAACACGACGTGGCGCTGGGCCTCGCCGGGAAAGATCAAAGCCACGCGGTTTCCGGAGAATTCGTAGCGGCGCACCAGGTCAGTCCCGATCAAGGCGGGGCTGGCGGCGGCCTGCAGGTGATGGGTCACGGTTTGCTTGCTTTCGTCGACGTCATAGGTGCCGAAGTAGGTCATCAAACCCGAGTTCATCTCGCGGTACTCTTCGACGGTAGGCAGAGCGGGATTGGCGGGTGCGCTGCGCCCGTCGTTGTAGAGCAGAACCCACACGCGGCCGGCGCGATCCCACGAGATGCGTCCGCGCTGCTTGAGTGCTACCGGAATTTCGCTGCCGTCCTTGGCCACGTTGAACTGCTTGACCAGTTGCCAAACTCCGATCAGTTGATCCCGAGCGGAAGGCAGCGCGCCAAGCTGCGCGGCCCCGGCCAGTCCAAGGAGAGCCAGAGCGTCACGTCGCTGCATGATTTGAATTTCCTTTCCGTGGAGTTTATCACGGAAGCTCTGGAATTGTGCAGCAGTGGTAATCTGAAAAACACCGCATCCGGGACGCCGGAGGAACCAACTGACATGGCCAGCATCAGAATCAACGTCAACCAACGAGCGGTGGACGTGACTTCGGCACCCGACACGCCACTGCTTTATGTGCTCACCGATGAAATGCACTTGCAAGGGCCGCGCTTTGGTTGCGGGCTGGCGCAATGCGGATCGTGCTCGGTGCTGGTGAACGGCGTGGAGACGCGCTCTTGCGTGACGCCGGTCTCGGCAGTACAGGGCAAAGTGGTGACGACGCTCGAAGGGTTGCCGGCCTCTTACGCGGCGCAACGGAAACTGGCTGCGGTCCCGGCACTCCATCCCGTGCAGCAGGCGATGATCGACGAACAGGCGGTGCAGTGCGGTTACTGCTTCAACGGCATGATCATCAAGGCGAGCGAGTTGCTTTCACAGAATGCGAATCCTGACGATGCCGCGATCCGCCGCGCGATGAACGGGCACTTGTGCCGCTGCGGCGCGTATCCGCGCATCCAGCGGGCGATCCGGCGTGCGGCGCAGAGCATGGCGGAATCCGGAGCAGCCGGGAAAGGAGCAGCCCGATGAGATCCGGACTTCTTCCGCGGCGCGAGTTTCTTAAGGCGGGAGGCGCACTCATCATCGGGTTTCAACTGGCCGGCCTGTGTTCGGCAGACGCGCAGGCCGCCGACGTGTCAGCGCGCGGCGCAAGCGCCGGTCCGCCTGATCCCAAGCAGTTGGATACCTGGATCGCCATTCACTCCGACAACACCGCGACGATCTATATCGGATTCGCCGAACTCGGGCAGGGCGCTTCGACCGCGCTCTTACAGATCGCCGCCGAAGAACTGGATATGGACCTCGACCAGCTTTCTTCGGTAAGGCTGGACACCAACGTGACGCCCAACCAGGGCGGAACCTATTCGAGCGCCTCGGTGCAAAGAGGCGGCCCGCAAATCCGCGCGGCGGCGGCGGAAGCACGGCAGAAGCTGCTGGAGTTGGCCGCAGCCAAGTTGGGCGCGCCTGCAGGAGAACTGCGGGTCGCGCGCGGCGTAGTGTCCGTAGCCGGCCGCCCGCAGGCCTCGGTGCCATATGGGGAACTGGTGGGTGACAAGCCGTTTGCGCTCAGCTTCACGGGCTCCGCGCCAGTGAAGCCCGCCGCGGAGTACAAAATTGTCGGCCGCGGAGTGCCGCGCAAAGAGGTTCCGGCGAAAGTGAGCGGCTATCATCCGTACATGCAGCACTCGCGGATGCCGGGAATGCTGCATGGCCGGGTGGTGCGCCCGCGCGGGCAACAGGCATTCGAAGCCGGCGCCAAGCCGGCCAGTGTGGATGAAGCCTCGATCGCCGGGATTCCGAACGCGCGCGTTGTCCGCGTCGGGGATTTCATCGGCGTGGTGGCGGAGCGTGAGTGGGATGCGGTTCGCGCGGCGCGCCAGTTGAAGGTCGAGTGGCAGACACCGGCGGAATTGTGGCAGGGAAAACCGGATCTCTATGACGCAATGCGATCCGCGCCAACCCAGGACCGCGTGGTGACGGAAGCGGGGAACGTGGAGGCGGCGATCTCCTCTGCCGCGCACGTTGCCGCGCAAGTGGTGCGCGGGCCGTATCAATCGCACGCTCCCTTCGCGCCCAATTGCGCGCTGGCCGACGTGCGGGCCGGCTCCGCCGTGATCCAGTGTTCGACCAACGACGCCTACGGAACGCGCACGGTGGTGAGCCGCGTGCTTGGGCTGCGTCCCGAACAAGTGCGGGTGCAGTACTACGAGGGTTCAGGCACGTATGGCCACAGTTGCTTCGACGATGCGGCGCAAGCGGCAGCAGTGCTGTCGCAGGCCACCGGCAAGCCCGTCCGGGTGCAGTTCATGCGCTGGGACGAGCACGGTTGGGATACCTACGGACAGGCGCACTATGGAGAAGTGCGGGCCGCCGCCGACGCGAGCGGCAAGCTGACGGCCTACGAGTATCACGGGTGGCAGCACAACTGGAGCGCGGTGGACACAACCGAGCAGCTAGCGCTTGGCAAACCCGCCGCCGAGTCGAACGGAACTACCGCCCAGCAAGTGAGCCCGTTCAACCTGGGCGCGGCTTATGCGGTGGCCAATCTCAAGCTGGTGAACCACCGCGTGCCTGGTGGCGCCTATTTGCGTTCGTCCTATCTGCGATCGCCGCTCGATTTGTCGTTCTCCTTCGCATCCGAGCAGGCGATCGATCAACTGGCCTATCTGCTGGGCATGGATGCATGCGAGTTCCGCCGCAAGAACATCAAGGACCAGCGCTGGCAAGGCGTGCTGGATGCCGTGGCGACAGCGGCCAAGTGGGCTCCGCGCCGCGCGGCCCAGAACGCGGGCGGCGCGAAGATCGCCACCGGCCGCGGCATCGGACTGGGCACGCACCTGACGTCCTATGGCGCGGCGGTCGCCGAGATCGAAGTGGATCAGGAGACGGGGCGAATTGCCGTCAAGCACATGTACGGCGCGATCGACGCGGGGTTGGCAGTGAACCCGGCCTTCATCGAGAACCAGATCAGCGGGCAGATGGTGCAGACGGTCAGCCGGATGCTCAAAGAAGAAGTGACGTTTTCGAAGACCAACGTTACCAGTCTGGATTGGAACTCGTATCCGATCCTGCGCTTTGAGGAGTGCCCGGAGGTGACGCCGATCGTGGTGCAGCGCATGGACCAGAAGTCGACGGGCGCCGGCGAAGAGTCGATGGCCGCCGCCGCCGCGGCGATCGCCAATGCTTTCTTTGACGCCACCGGAGTCCGCATGCGCGAGTATCCCTTCACTCCGCGCCGTGTGCTGGCGGCGTTGCGTCAGCGCGCGTGACCGCCCGCCGCCTCAGTGTTTTTCGGCTTTCTCTGCGTCTGCCTTATCTTCCGCCCGCGCCGCGCTCAGCAGGTTGTGCATGGCGTAGTTGCCTTCATGGCAGGCGTATTCGAAGATCTGGTAGCCCGCTTCCCGAGTGATGGGAAACGCGGCCGTCCAGGGAGCGGTGTAGGTTTTCGGATCGACAATGGTCGCCGAATACTGGATGGTCTTGTCGTCGGCGCGTGTGAAACGTTCCACCACGCGCAGTTCGTCGCTATAGGGAGCGGCGCCGTTTCCATTCACGCCCGCGCCGTTGTGGCCTCCGACGAAGTTGGTGGTCTCGACCACCAGAGTGTTGCCTTCCCAGTGGCCCCGCGGATCGCCCATATATGTCTTGACGCCCGCGGCCGCATGCGGCCGGCCATCGAGCGGGATGAGGCGCGTCTCGTGAATCATTTCGTAACGGATCGCCACCCATCCCGGAGCCTGCACGATCTGCGTCCCGTTTCCATAGATCACCGGAAACGCCGAACCGATCACGCCACGGGTGATGCAGCGGTCATACATGCTACGGTCGGTCCAGGTTTCCGCGCGGCGGTTGCGCAGCGCGTTGGTGGAGGCGCGCAACGCCTGCGCTTCCGGGGTGAGGGCCGGCACACGTCCGTCGGCCGGGTCGATCACGAGTGAAGTCAGGTTGGAGGCGCGGCGGCTGAACTCCTGCCAGTTGGGCGGCGCGGCGGCGGCATCGACACCGCTACGATTCGCCCAGTAGCCGGCGTTGGGGCGCACACCTTTGCCGATGATTTCGGTCTGGAACTCATCCACACCTTTGGCGCGCGCGGCGAGTTCTTGATCGGTGAGAAAGCGCCGGGTGCCGAACTGCGCGGGCCGCTCCAGGGGGACTTCGCGCAGATTGTCGCTGGTCCACGTTCCCTGCAAATCGGGATCGCCCCAAGCCGTCTTCGGAGGCGTCCATTTCGTGGACGCTGAGTCAGCTGCAGCGGCTGGAATGACCGTTAGGAATGCGAAAGTCACGAAAGCAAGAAATCGTTTTTTCATTTCGTACCCTCCCGCTGAGGTTTCAGTTATTTTCCAACCAGGTGCTGTGAGTCCTTTTCGTTTTCGTTACAGATGTACTCAAGAATTTCCCCATCCAGTTTCTTGGGGTGGGTGGTGAAGGACCAGTCTGCCGAATACATTTTGGGATCATGCACGGTGCTCACAATTTCCATATTGTTCGCATCCAATAATCGAATGTGCTCGGTAACCTTCATGTCGGACGAATGGGGCACGCCAGCGGCATCGATCCAGGTGCGCTCATTGAAGCCCTGGGTTTCGACTACCAGCGTGTCGCCTTCCCAATGCCCGATCGATTCTCCATTCCACAGATCTTCAGCGAATTTGGAGAAGCCGCGCCCGTCGGTAAAGATCTGGCGGAAAGTCTGCGAGCCGCCTTCGTAGATAATCACGATCAATCCAGGAACTTGCAGGAACCGGAACGGATAAGGAGTGGTGGTAAGCCGGGGCACGCCCGGGGGAAGACAGCGGGCTTCGGGATCTTCGCGCCCCAGCACCCCGATGCGCGAATCGTAAATAGCTTTGGCCGCCGGAAGAAACGGGATCTTGACGCCAGCCGCGACCAGATTCACATTCTCGCGAATAGCGTTGGGCTGCCAGGGTCCGGAGAGGTCGGGTTTGCCATCGGCAAGACGCGGAATGGGACCCGATAGTTTTGCGTCTGCCTTAGACTCGGGCAGTCTTTGGATCACAGAGGGATCTTGCAGACCAAACGACGCCTGGGGCGCTGGCTCGTTGGGCTTTTGTTGTATCTGTTGTCCCACTAGCGACACTGACCAAGCCAAGGCGATCAGGCCAATTCTTTTCATAGGCACCTCTGCTGAACTTGATTGTCGATGATCAAACGCTTCAGGTCAATTGGGGAGAAAATTCCTACTTCTTCTTGCGCAAATCGCCGTAGAGCAGTTCCTCGGAGTACTCGACGCACTTGAACTCGCCGAGCTGCGCGTTCTTCTCGACGCGGCGGTAGAGTGGCATGCTGATCTTCCACGGCCTGGTGAACACCTGCGGGTCTTCAATAGTCGCTTCGTAGGTGATGTGATCGGGACCGCTGCGCGTATAACGCTCGACCACGTGCAAGGCGTCGCTATGGAAGTCGCCCGCGCGGTCGAACCAGCTCAAATCGTTAAAGCCGGTGTTATCCACCACCAGCGTCTCGCCTTCCCAGCGTCCGTTGGCGGTACCCATCCAGGTGTCGACCGCGGCCTCCTGCGGCTTGCCCATGTTGATCGTGCGATTGGTGCTGGCGTACTCGTAGGCCATGAGAATGACGTTGGCCGACTGTACGATCTGAAACGGGAACGGCATATAGGCGGCGCGCGGAATCCCGGGCATATAGCACTTCACTTCAGGATCGAGTTTCCAGCGGTTCGCGAAATTCTCCTTCTTTATCGCCAGAGCCTCCGGCTTATAGGGGATCTCGCCGCCCTCGACGACGCCGCGCTCCGCCGGAACCGCGCCGAGCGATCCCATCTGATAATACGGCCCACCGTAGCTGGGATGATCCTGCAGATCCCAGTTCGCGGTGTTGAGCGCCTGCCAGATCCCGTTGAGGTCCGCATGACCGTCCGCGGCCCGCGGCGCACGATAGGCGGCTCTCGGTTGAGCGTGGAGGGTGGCGGTCAAAAACGTTGAGGCGCAGAGGAGTAGGAAGAAAGAATTTCGCATTGTAATTGCACGGTGAGTTGGGCTGCGGCTGACGCCCACCTTGGAGGATCATACAGAAGACCCGAAGGGCTGTCAATCGCATGCCGAGATGCGTTATATTTGACTCGCTTGCCCAATTCCATCAGAATTTGCGGATTTCTGGCCAACTTTCTGATAGGCGGCTTGTTGCTGGCGGCACCTGCGTCCGAACCGTTGGCACCCAAGGAGATGGTCGCCAAGTATTGCACGGCTTGCCACAATCAGCGCCTGAAAACCGGCGGACTGGCGCTGGATCAGATGGATCCTTCCGAAGCGCCGCGCGATGCCGAAATTTGGGAAAAAGTGATTCGAAAATTGCGCGGAAATTCCATGCCGCCCGCCGGTCTGCCGCGCCCGGACGCGGCGGCGCGCACCGCTTTTGTGGAGTATCTGGAGACGGCGCTCGATCGCGCGGCCGAGGCGCATCCGAACCCGGGGCAGCCGCTCCTGCACCGCATGAATCGCGCCGAGTACGTGAATGCGATTCGCGATCTGCTGGCCCTCGATGTGGATGGCCCGGCGCTGCTGCCGCCGGATGATTCGGCGTACGGATTCGACAACATTTCCGATGTATTGGGACTGTCGCCCGCGCTGCAAGAACACTATCTTTCGGCGGCGATGAAAATCGCAGCGCTGGCGGTGGGCGATCCCAAGCAACTGCCGGGAAGCGAGACGTATCGTCTGCCGCAAGATCTTTCGCAAAACCAGCACATTGAGGAGATGCCTCTGGGAACCGTGGGCGGCATGCGGGTCCGCTACAATTTTCCGCTCGATGCCGAGTACGTTTTCCAAGCCAAACTTTTTCGCACCAACCTGAATATTGTGCGTGGTTTATCGTCCGTGCATCAGGTGGAAATCGCGGTGGACGGCAAGCGCGTGCGGCTGGCAAGTTTCGGAGGCGGGGAGGATTTGGCTGCGCTGTTTGAAACACCGACCGACACCGGAGATGCGGTGGATGCGCGCCTTCGCGTGCGGGTGCCGGTGAAAGCGGGTCCGCACGAAGTGACGGTCGCGTTCCTCGAAGGTACGGAGGCGGTTGTCCCGACGCGTCTGGAGCCGTACTTGCGGAGTTCGATCGACAATTTCGACTGGACTGGGTTTCCGCATCTGCAAACGTTCTCGATCACCGGGCCCTTCGAAGCGACCGGACCGGGCGACACGCCCAGCCGGCGGCGCATTTTCGTCTGCCACCCCGCCAACCGGGCCGCGGAATTGCCCTGCGCCAAGCAAATCCTTTCCACCCTGCTGCGCCGCGCCTATCGCCGGCCGGTGGAAAGCGCCGATTTGGAAAGAGTGCTGGAGTTCTACCGTGCAGGACGTGATTTTGAGAACGGCATCGAGATCGCGCTCGAGCGGATTCTGGCGAGCCCGCAGTTCGTCTTCCGCGTGGAGCAGGACCCCGAAACCGCCGCGCCGCGCTCCATTCATAGAGTCAGCGACGTGGAACTGGCGTCCCGGCTTTCCTACTTTCTCTGGAGCAGCATCCCCGACGCGGAACTGCTGGCGCTGGCCGAACGCGGCTTGTTGAAAGAACCCAGCACGTTGGACCGCCAGGTACGGCGGATGCTTAAAGATGCAAAATCCGGCGCGGTGGTCGAGAACTTTGCCGGGCAGTGGCTGCGTCTACGGAACACGCGCAACATCGCCCCCAATTCCGACCTGTTTCCGGATTTCGACGATAATCTCCGGCAGTCCATGCGGCGCGAGACAGAATTGTTGTTTTCGAGCGTTCTCCGCGAAGACCGCAACATTCTGGACCTGTTGAATGCGGACTACACTTTCGTGAACGAAAGATTGGCCCGGCATTATGGGATTCCCGACGTCTACGGCAGCCAATTCCGCCGCGTGCCGGTCGCGAATGAGGAGCGCCGCGGGATCTTGGGTCAGGGCAGCATTCTCGCGGTGACCTCGCACGCCGAGCGCACTTCACCGGTTTTGCGAGGGAAATGGGTGCTGGAAAACATTCTGGGCGCCCCGGTGCCGCCGCCTCCGCCTGACGTGCCGCCGCTGAAAGAAACCGCCGCGGGCGAAAAACCGCGCACCATGCGGCAGCAGATGGCCGAGCACCGCACGAATCCTGCGTGCGCGGTGTGCCACCAGGTGATGGACCCGATCGGCCTTGCGCTGGAGAATTTCGACGCGGTGGGCGCCTGGCGTTCGCACGATGGCGATGCGTTGATTGACGCCTCCGGCCAACTGGCGGATGGAACGAAAGTGGACGGCGTAGTCAGCCTGCGCAAAGCTCTGACGGCTTCACCGGACCTGTTTGCCAGAACCTTCACCGAGAAACTGCTGACGTATGCGTTAGGCCGCGGCCTGACGTACCACGATATGCCGGTGGTGCGGTCGATCGTGAAGGAGGCGGCGCGTTCTGATTACCGCTTCTCGGCCATTGTGATGGGGATTGTGCGCAGCACTCCGTTTCAGATGCGAAGCGTGCCGGCACTGGAATCGGCGCGCCTTGAAGGTGGAGTTCACTAGAGTCATGTTCCTTGCGAAAAAGAGTTTGAACCGGCGCGCACTGTTGCGGGGAGCGGGCGCGGCCATCGCTCTGCCCGTGCTGGATGCGATGATCCCCGCGTTTGCGCCGAAGGCCTGGGCCGCTTCTCTCACGCCGCGCCGATTTGGAGTCACGTATTTTCCCAATGGCCACATCATGCAGGAGTTCACGCCGGCCACCGTGGGTACCGGCTTTGCGTTCACGCCCATCTTGCAGCCGCTCGAACCTTTCCGCGACTCTCTGCTGGTTCTCACCAACTTCACGCGATCGCACGCGGGAAGCCAGGTGGGCGACCATGCCGTGAGCGCCGCCGGCTTCTTGACCGGAGTCTGGCCGAAGCGGACCGAGGCGGAAGACGTGCTGGCCAACACCAGCATCGACCAAGTGGTGGCGCAGAAGATTGGGCAGGAGACGCCGCTGCCGTCTCTCGAGCTTGCCACCGAGGATTTCACCGGCTATGTCGGGGCATGCTCGCCCGGCTTCAGTTGCGCCTATATGAACACCATTTCCTGGCGCACGCCGAACAGTCCGCTGCCGATGGAAACGAATCCGCGCGCGGCGTTTGAGCGCATTTTCGGCGATGCGGGTTCCGCGCAGGATCGCGCGGCCAGCATTCAGAAGCAGAAGAGCATACTGGATTCGGTTGCCGAGGAAACGGGAGAACTGGGACGGAAGCTCGGCGCGCGGGACCGCGCCCGCCTGGACGATTATCTCGGCAACATTCGTGAGATCGAACGCCGCATCCAGCGCGCCGAGGCCCATCGCTCGGCGGACGCGACCGCCGGCGCAGGCTCGCTGAACGCTCCGATCGGGATTCCGGATTCCTTCGAGGAGCACGCGGGTCTGATGTTCGACCTGGTGGCGGCAGCGTTCCAGGCCGATGTCACGCGCGTGTTCACGTTCATGATGTCGCGCGAGATCAGCCAGCGTACGTATCCGCAAATTGGCGTGACGGAGCAACACCACACGGTCTCGCACCATCTCAACAACGCCGCCAAGATGGCGATTGTGGCGAAGATCAACCAGTACTACGCGCAGCTGTATGCCAAGTTCCTGGCTAAGCTTCAGTCGACTGCGGACGGCGATGGTTCGCTGCTGGAGCATTCCCTGCTGGTGTATGGCGGCGGCATGGGCGATTCGAACGTGCACGCGAGCGATCCGCTGCCTCTGGTGCTGGCGGGCGCAGTAGGTCAGGGCTATCGCCACGTGCAAGTGGCCGTGCGCACGCCCGTGGGTAATTTATGGAGCACCGTCGCCGCCCGCTTCGGGGACAACATCGAGCATTACGGCGATGGAACGGGAATGGCCGATGGCATTTTCTAAGCGGCCCGCAGTGGTGGCGGCCGCCGCGGCAGTGCTCGCCTGGGGCCCCGCTTGGAGCCAAGACGCCTCGTTGATCGATGCCGTCAAAGCGGGCGACAGCGCCGCCGCGCTGGCACGGATCAAACGTCCGGGCGCGGTGAATGCGCACGAGGCCGATGGCACAACGGCGTTGCACTGGGCGGTGCGCACGAATGACCTGGCGCTGGCCCAAGCGCTGCTGCGCGCGGGCGCGGACGCCAAGGCGGCCAACCGTTACGGCGTCACGCCGCTCTCGCTTGCCGTGATCAACGGCAATGCTGCGATGGTGGACACACTCTTGAAAGCCGGCGGAGACCCTGCGGCATCTGCGGCGGGCGCGGGCGGCGAAACCATCCTGATGACTGCGGCGCGCGCCGGCAATCCGGCGGTGATGCGCTTGCTATTGGCGCGTTCGAAAGCGGACGTGAACGCGCGGGAGAGCGCTTACGGCGAGACCGCCCTGATGTGGGCGGCGGCGGAAAATCACGCGGAAGCAGCGCAACTCTTGATCGAGCACGGCGCCGAAATCAACGCGCGCTCCCAGTTGATGACCTATCCCAAAGACCGCTTCGGACTGGAGGGCGTCATCAGCGTCCTTCCTCACGGGCAGTGGACACCCTTGATGTACGCAGCCCGCCAGGGGTCCTTGGGAGCGCTGCGAGTGCTGGTAAAAGCTGGCGCGGATTTGAACCTGAGCGATCCGGACGGCACAACGGCTCTCGTGTTCGCGATCATCAACAGCCACTATGATGCCGCACGTTTGCTGGTAGAGGCCGGCGCTAATCCGAATCTCGCTGACACGGCGGGGATGGCGGCGCTGTACGCGGCGGTCGATGTGAGCACACTGGGTGAAATCTATGGGCGCCCTGGCAAGAAAGTGGTCAACGATACCAGCGCGCTGGAGCTCATGAACGTTTTGCTCGCGCACCGCGCGAATCCGAATGCGCAATTGAAATCGCCGGCTCTCTATCGCGCGCATACGCCAGGCGAGCCGGCGCTCGGAGAGGGCGCGACTCCGCTGATGCGGGCGGCCAAAAATGGCGACGTCGCGACGATGCGTCTTCTGCTGGAGCACGGCGCCGACCCATCGCTTCGCCAAAAGAACGGCACCACGGCTTTAATGCTCGCCGCGGGACTGGGCCGGGGGCTGGGCGTGTTTGCCGGCGATTACGCCAGCGATGCGCAGATGCTCGAGGCCGTGCGTGTGCTGCTGGCCCGGCACGTGGATGTCAATGCGGTGAACGAAAACGGACAGACCGCGGTGCATTTCGCGGCGCTGTCCATGGACCCCGTGGTTCGCCTGCTGGCGGAGAGCGGAGCCGATCTTTCGATCAAAGACAAAAATGGACGCACCGCGCTCGATTTTGCGATGGGCGGCGGCGGCCGCGGACGCGGGGGCGCCGCTCCGGCCGTGCGCCAAGAGACGGCCGCGCTCATTCGCGAGCTGCTGAATAAGTCCACTGAAAAATGAAGGAGAGAATTGCCATGCGGGTTTTCTGGTCACTGTTGCTGTGCGGCGCGGCTTTTGCGCAAACCGCCGAGACGCCGAAGGTCATTGGGATTCTGAACTACCCGCACGCGGTCACGGACCTGGATAAAACGGTGGCGTTTTATAAGGACGTGATAGGCCTGGAACTGAGCCGGCCAGCGGGGGACTTCCCGAATCCGGGCGTTCCACTGCTGGTAAATTCACCGGGCGTAAAGCTCCGCCTGGCAATGTTCAAGATGCCCGGGGCGAAGTTCGTTCTGGAGCTGACGCAATTCTCGGCGGCCGACCGCAAAGCGGCGCAGCCCTTGCACACCGATCCTGGCGCGGCGAACCTACAGCTGCGGGTGCGCAACATCGAGCCGGTTTTGACGGCGCTTCAAAAGTGGGGCGCGCCCATCATCACGCATTCCGGCAAGCCGGTGAAGATCGGCCCTCCCGACAGCAATCTCCGTTCGATCATGGTGCGCGATCCGGACGGCTATATCCTCGAAGTGATCCAGGCGCCGGCGGCAGCGGACGCCCCCGAAGGCAACGTGCACAGCGTGGCCATGGGCCTGACTGTCGAAAACATGGAGGCGACGCATCAGTTCTATCGCGACATGTTGGGCTTCGAGCTTACCGGCAAGCCCGAATTTTCCAGCAATCCCGCGATTCTCGATATGGTGGGAGCGCCCGCTGGAGCCGAATTCCGCCAGATGGCGGGCCTGGTTCCGGGCACCAACGCGCGCGTGGAATTTTACGAATACCGCGGACTGCCCCGCACCAAGTTTCATCTGCGGGTTTTCGATCCGGGCGCCCCGGCGCTGGTGATGCGGGTTACCGACCTGGACGCCATGCTGAAGCGCTTGCGCGCGATCGGTACCGAAGTGCTCTCGGCGCACGGCGAGCCGGTTCAGTTCTCGCCCACCATACGCAATATCTTCGTGGTCGACCCCAACGGCGTCAACCTGGAACTCTACGAAGACAAGCGCTGATGGCGTAGGGCCTCACCTTAATGCGCGACCAGGTGCGGCGCGTCCTTCTCGTTTTCGCCGCAGATGAACTCAATCAATTCTTCGTCGAGCATGATCTTGTGGTTGAACTTCACGGTCCACGGCTTGGTGTAGGCCTTGGGGTCCTCGATCGTCACTCTCGGTCTCCATGTTGCCGAAGTTGATCCGGCGCATACGCTCCGTCGTCTTGCCGGTTCCGGTGAGAGGGCTGCCTTCCACATCCAGCCAGACATCGTCGCGGAAGCCGATGGTCTCGACAACGAGCGTGTCGCCATCCCAGTGGCCCACTGAATAGCCATACCACCAAGGCTGCGGATCGTTTTTCGGAAGCGGCCGGCCATCCATGAAGATCTGGCGGAGACCGCTGTTGGATTCATAGATGATCACGATCAGGCCGGGCGTCTGCACGATCTTTCTGGGCTGCGGATGCATGTGAAACTGCGTCAGGCCGATCGGCAGGCAGTGGGCATCCGGATTGTCCTTGTTATTCGCAGCAGCGCGGCTCTTGCGGAGTTCGGCGGCCCAGGGAGTGAACGGGATGGGTTCCTTCAGCCCCACGCCAATATTGAAGAACGGGCTGGTGTTGGGCGTAACGGGGCCGAGTCCAGTGGATGCGCCGGTCGGGACCGGCGGAGGCGCCGTACGCTCGCGATAGTATTCCCAATTGCCGGTGAAGTCGGGATGGCCGTCGGCGGTGCGCGGCGCAGGCGCGGTGAGGTCGGGCTTTCCGTCCGCAGTCCGCGGGACTCCAGCCGTCGGATACTTCGGCCATTGTGCGAGCAGGGCCGCAGCAAAACATCCCCGCAATAAGAATGCTACGGAAAATCATTATGGCTCCTTTAAGGCCGTTGCCGCTGATAAAACTGATCGAAGAACGCCAGCACGTTCCCGTCGATCCCCGGACCGACACCGCTTTGATCGCCGAGCACCATGGGTTGTTGGTGCTGGCCCCCATAGGGAGGCCAAGCCGGCAAGCCTTTTCCATTGGGATCGCCGGTGGCGGCGAAATTCACCCAATAGGTCGACATCATGTCAGCCAGTTTGCGGTCGACTTCCGTCCATGGCGTGCGGTCGTCCAGGTTGTTGAACATATAACGGATCTCCGCGGTGTGCGTGGCGCCGCGCGACGGTTGTCCGGGCGCGCTGGGAGGAACGCGCGTGAAGTAGTAAAGATATGCCTGGTTTCCAATCTTGGTTTGCATTCGCGCCCAAACCCGCATGTGCCAGCCGATCTCGTCGCGAACCCCGGCGAGTCGCGCAGTTTCCGCTTCGGCATCGGAAGCGGCGGGGTGCAGCTTCAGATAGCCGTCGGCCAGATCGCCAAACCGCTCGCGGGTTTGCGCCAGGTATTCCTGCGCGGTGCTGGATCCGGGGCGAACGAAGAAGGTCCCTTCATCCCGGTTCGATCCCACCAGGATATCCACCGGATTCTGCTTGCCGCCGGCAAAGATGGACGAGAGATCTTCGGGGATATACCAGCCATCCACGACTAATCCGGCTCTCTGGCTAAATTTCAGAAGGTCGGAGGCGGGAAGAGCACGCAGCGCGGTTAGATTGGACGCCCCCACTTCGGCGGCCAGTTTCTTTCCGGCCTCTTCGGCCTGGTTGAGCGTGGTCATCTTCGCGATGGAGATCCCCATGAATCCGCCGCTCTGAGAAATGGCGCGTTTGAACAAGCCCTTGGCTTCGGGAGAGCCGGTAGCGGCGGCGACCAGGATCGCACCCGCCGATTCACCATCGATCGTGACACGGCTGGGATCGCCGCCAAATGCCGCAATGTTCTTCTGCACCCAACGCAAAGCTTGGACCAGATCCATCAGTCCGTAGTTACCCGAGGCATGATGGCCAGATTCCTTGGTCAATTCCGGATGGGAGAAGAAACCAAGCACGCCCAGGCGGTAGTTATAAGTGACCACCACCGCGCCCTTCCTGGCCAACGCTTCGCCGTCGTAATTCGGCTGCGAGCCGGAGCCAAGATAAAACCCACCGCCGTAGCTCCATACGATCACGGGCCGGCGTTCGGAGCGCGACTGGGCCGCGGTCCACACATTCAAGTACAGACAGTCTTCGCTGGGCGCCGGGCCGGACGCGCCCCGGCCTTGGTTTTGCATGCAAACGGCGCCGAATTGTTCTGCCTTGCGCACACCATCCCAGAGCGCGGGAGGTTGCGGCGGGCGCCAGCGCAAGTCGCCTACCGGGGGCGCGGCGTAGGGTATGCCCTTGAAGGCGCGGACTCCGCTTTCCGCGCTCGTGGAGCCCGAAATCAGACCGCTTTCGATGCGGATTGGATCGGAAATGGCGGCGGAAACCAGCGCGGGAAAAACCACGATGGCGCACGCCGAGAGGAATAGGGTTAGGCGCATAGCGAATCTCGCGAAGCTGAAAATTGCGTCTCCAGCAAGATATCATACCGTGCAGCGGGGACCGGCAAAGGAATAAAATGGCTCCAAGTGATGTATGCACAAACTGGCTGGCCGATGCATAATCTACTCAGCACCGCTCGCGCCAAGGACCGTCTGAATTCGAAGCACAACATCATAGGGAGACAGCTACTCATGCGAATGAAACCGTACGCAGTATTGGCCGGGATGGTATTGACAGTCGCGCCAGTTTGGGCGCATCACGCGTTTGCGGCTGAATTTGACGGCAATAAGCCGGTGAAACTGCAGGGCAAGGTTACCAAAATGGAGTGGATTAATCCGCACGCTTGGATTCACATAGACGCGAAGAATGCGGACGGCACCGTGACCAGCTGGATGGTCGAGTGCGGCGCGCCCAACGGCCTGCTGCGGCGCGGATTCACCAAAGCGTCTCTTCCTCCGGGCAGCGAGATTCTGGTGAACGGCTGGCAAGCCAAGGACGGCTCCAACCGCGCCAATGGGAGCGATCTCACGTTCGCCGATGGACGGAAGCTGTTTATAGGCACTTCGAACACGGCCGCGCCTGCGGAGGCCAGAGAGAGCAAGTAGCGTCTAAGGAGCGCTGGGCAGCGCGAACACATGCACCGTGTCCGTCGCAATCACAGCCACATACTGCTTCCCATTCTTCGCCTGATAAGTAAGCGGATTCGCATTGGCCGTCCGTCCCACTTTGGCCGACCACAATTCTTTCCCGTTCATCGCATCGAAAGCCCGGAAACGCGCGTCGTTCGTCGCCCCTACGAACACCAGCCCGCCCGCCGTCACGATGGGTCCCGCGCTGCCGCTCAATCCCATATTGCGTTTCCCCTCCGGCAATCCCTCCACCAGGCCCAGCGGCGTCTGCCATGCGATCTCCCCCGTGTTGGCATTCACCGCGATCAACCGCCCCCACGGTCCCTTCTGGCACGGCCACGTGCCCAGCTCTTTCCCGTTCGCATCCCTGGCCGTCGCGCTGAAACCGTGATACGGGCCCGGCACCATCCACGCTCCCCCGGTCGTACGGCTGCTTCGAGCCATCTGTCCCCCGTCCGTAGTTGCGGCCGTCGATCCTCTTCTCTAACCAACCGGTCAACGCCCCATCGTGCGAATTCATGTACACGTAACCGGTCCGCGGATCCGTCGCCGTCCCGCCCCAATTTACACCGCCCGTTCCGCCCGGAAACTGAATGTAGCTCTTCGGAGGAGTCCCGGCCTCGTGCAGCCCCCACGGAGTGAAGGGTCCTTGGTTAGCAAAGCCCCCGTTTTTCTCGTACACCTCCTGGCAGGCCTTTGCATGCTCCGGAGTTGTGTCCTCTGCAGTGACGATATCTTCTTTCTGGAAACTCACGCGCGCCAGCGGTGGCGGCTTCACCGGGAACGGCTGCGTGGGCGAGTACCATTCCCCCGGCACATCGCCTTGCGGCACCGGCCGCTCCTCCACGCCGAAGATCGGCTTGCCCGTCTCGCGATTCAGAATGAACATGTACCCTGACTTGCCAATCTGCGCCAGCGCCGGAATCTTCTTCCCGTTCTGCACGATGTCCACCAGCCCCGGAGCCGGCGGATTATCCGCGTCCCACAGGTCGTGATGAATCGTCTGGAAGTGCCACTTGTATTTCCCGGTCAGCGCATCCACTGCCACCACGGAATTGGCAAACAGATTCGCGCCCGGCCGGTCGCCGCCCCAGTAGTTCGCCGCCGCGCTGCCGAACGGCATGTACAAGGTGTTGGTCTTCTCATCCACGGTCAGATACCAGCCCCACACGTTGACCCCGGAGCGCCCCTTCCACCCATCATCCAGCCACGTCTCATGCCCGAGTTCACCCGGCCGCGGAACCGCATGAAACTCCCACAACTTCGCCCCCGTGCGCGCATCGTAGGCGCGCGAATCTCCCGGCGGCCCGATCGGAACCTCGCCCAGCGTCGCCCCCAGCATGACCACGTTCTTGAAGACCGCAGGCACCCCGCTCCACGGGACCACCAGCTCTAGTTCTCCCTCTTTAGCAAAGCCCGCATCCAGCTTGCCCGTGTTGGCATTCAGCGCCGCCAGCTTGGTGCCCGTGGTGAATAAAATCCGCGGCGGATTCGTTGCATCGCCCGGCCAGTACGCCACTCCGCGCGACGTGGCCCCGCCCGTCCCCACCGGGTATTTCCAGATCTCCTGGCCCGTCTCCGCATCCAGCGCCACCACGCTGTTGCCGGAAGGTAGATACATCCTGCCGTTCACCACGATGGGCGTAGCCTCGGACCCCGCTGCGCCCAACGCATACGTCCACGCTGGCGCAAGTTGTGCGACGTTTGCAGTATTGATCTGCGTGAGTTTGGAATAGCGAGTCCCCGCCAGATCGCCCGCGTACATCGGCCAATCCGTATTCGTCTGCGCAGAAAGCCCCGGCACCATCACGGCCCCCGCAAAAATCGCAATTCCGATCACCGCCATCACTCGTGCAAGCTTCAACTTGATTCCCTCCGCTGCCTCACAAACTGATCGAGTATATCGTCTTTCATTCCGCGGATAGCTAGTGCGCTACGGAAGTATTCTGCGGGGGCCATTCGGGCCAGCGATTACCGGCAGTGGCTTCGATCGCAATAGGCCCGGTAAGCGAGAAGCCGGGGACAACACCCGGTAGCGGAGGTCGGGGCGGAGGTTGATGGTCCGCCGCGGTAGTGCACCGCAGTTCATTCCATCCAACGTGACAAGTAACATGCTTAGCGAACGTAGCCAGCTCGCCGTCGCCCCAATCTTCGTGGAGGATGTTGAACTTCAGCGTGTCACCCTGGATCTCGAAGTCGTCGAGTGCCGCCATCGTGTAGGGGTTATCACAAGTCCCGCACACCATTCCGCGGAGCTTGTTACCAACCTTGCGAATGATGAAGTACTGCTTGGGAGCGCCTACGCCAAAGCCCAGCCAAACTCCGATCACGTCTTTCTCGGTCACCGTCGCTTTCCATGGGCCAGGTTGAATGTAACGCGGGCGCGGCGCGCCTAAGCCTTGCTGGTTGACTGCGACCGCGGGAACGGGAGGAGCCTTGGGGAGTATCGATACAATCACCGGCAGCGGGTCCGGTCCCCGGGAATCTTTAATGAGAGTGCGCTCGAACGTGCCGCCACCCGGCGCGCCGCTGGTGCCGGTCACGATCAGATTGCCACGGTCGTACCGGGCTGCCGCTTGGTCCCGATACGCAGTGCTGCCATCGGCGTTCACGTGCGTTACTACGAAAGTAATGCCGTTCGAGCCGAGCGTTCCATCGACAAAAGCCAGCGTCGTCGCATCTGCGCAATAAGTGCAGTAGATACCCCTGACCTTATCGCCGCGGATCGAGAACTCATAGGTGTGCGCCTCACCCTTGTCTGTCCTCCAGCCGCCACGATAATCGTCGGCATCCTGGGCCGCGGCGGTCTGGCCCCATCCCCATGCCGCCAGAAGCAACACGAACTGCGCCGTTCTAATCACAAATGCAAGCGACCTCATATTATTTCGCGATCAGGTGTTGCAGATCCTTCTCATTTTCCTTCATGATCTTGTCGAGTAAATCTGTATTCAGCCGAATCTCCTGCTTTAAAGTGATCGTCCACGGCTTCGTGTACGCCTTGGGGTCGTCTACGGTGATCTCGATTTCCAGTCGTCCAAAGTTGACTCGGCGGAATCGTTCCGTAAGGGTTGCGGCTTCCGTGAACGGGTTTCCCCGGGCATCAAGCCATGTTCCGTCACGGAAACCATTCGTTTGTACCAGCAATACGTCACCATCCCATTTCCCTGTCGAATACCCGTTCCACGCCGGGTTAGGATCGCCCGGCAGAGGACGTCCATCAGTGAATATCTGGCGATAGCTGGCATTCAGCTCGTTGAGGATCACCAGGAGTCCGGGAATCTGAATCATCTTCCTGAGCGCCGCATACGTATGCAGCCGCACCGGCCCGACGGGAAGGCCGTTGCTGAGGGGATCGTCTGGGTTCCCTTTCCCGGTGGTTCGTGATTTGACCAACTGCGCCGCCCAAGGTTGGTAGGGCAAGCCTCCTGGGAGCCGCGCACCGATGTTGCCGAACTCCCGGCTAATAGGCTCGTCGCCCAGGCCGATGGCGCTAGTGCCTTCCCCAATCAGGTCCTTGCGCTCCATTTCCCACAGCCCCGAAAAATCGGGCTTGCCGTCGGCGGTCCGCGGAGTTGGCGCCGAGAGGTTCGGCTTTCCATCGGGCATCCTCGGCACACCCGCTGTGGGGTAATCGAGCCACTGGGCCGCGACCGGGGAGAGCGAAAAAGCGAAGCCTACCGCAGTGTTAACCAGCCGGTGAAACAGTTTCATTCGAACTCCTCGCATTACCAGTACAAGATTTTACTCCACCATCCCGGCGTTTGCCCGTGACGTGCCGGTTGGAGCGAAGTGTGTGGCAGTCGGCTTAGTTCGCGTCGCGACCAGAACCTTAACCTACAATAGAAGCTTAAACTTTCGGCATTCAAAGATACTGAGGAAACTGACACAGGATGAGATTTGTATCATGGCGCAAAGGCCCGGCCCAAGGAGTGGCTCTCCGGCGCGGCTCGGATTTGGTGAACCTCGAAGGTGCGGATATGTTGAGTCTTCTGCAAGCCGGTAAAGAGGGATTAGAGCTGGCTGCGGCGTTGGCCAGCAAAGGTGGGGCGCTCGATCCCGCGGGCCTCGAATACTTGCCCGTGATTCCGAACCCTCCCAAAATCGTTTGCGTGGGGATGAATTATCAAGACCACGCCGATGAAAATAAACTCAAGAAACAGGAGTTCCCGACTTTCTTCGCCCGCTTTACCAGCACCCTAGTCGGACACGGGCAACCGATCTTGCGGCCGTTCCTCTCCAACACGCTCGACTACGAAGGCGAGATGGCGGTCATCATCGGTAAACCAGGCCGCCACATTCCGGTCGGGAAAGCGCTGGAGCACGTCGCGGGTTACTCGGTGTTCAACGAAGCTTCCATCCGCGGCTATCAGATGGGCAAGGGCCAGCAATGGACCCTCGGCAAGAATTTCGACAACACTGGTGCGTTTGGCCCGGACTTTGTCACCGCCGATGAAGTTCCGCCCGGCGGTAAAGGCTTACGGCTGGCTACGCGGCTGAACGGGCAAACCGTGCAATCCGCCACCACTGACGACCTGATTTTTGATGTAGCAACCTTGATCGCCTGCCTCACCGAAGCGGTTCGCCTGGAGGTGGGCGATGTCATCGTAAGCGGAACCCCGGCCGGCATCGGATTCTTCCGCGAACCGAAACTGTACATGCAGCCCGGCGACGTGTGTGAAGTGGAAATTGAAGGCATTGGTTTGCTGCGCAATCCCATCGGGGACGAAGCACGCTAAGCCAGCCTTTCCCGCACCGCATCAGCGGAGCCCGTACACAAATAACGAACTGCCCGCCGAAAAAGCCACGTATTGTTTTCCGTTGACGCTGTAAGTCATCGGGCCCATCGCGATCTCCCCTCCAGCCGCGACCTTCCACAACAACTTGCCGTCACGGGCGTCCAGTACTTGAAAGAATCCTTCCCGCCCGCCGGTGAAGAGCAGGTCCGAAGCCGTGGTCAGGATGCCGCTGGTGGTGACGTCGTTCATCTTGAACTCCCACTTGCGCTCGCCAGTTTTGGGATCCATCGCGCGCACCGCGCCATAGCCCACTTTCTCGCTGGGTTTCCGGAGCTGCGAGCCGCGCAGCGCCGGGACCGGCATCGCCGGGACGCCTCCCATGAATTGCTTGCCCTCGCCGAATTCGACGTCGGTCTTGGTGAAGTCTCCATACACATCGTCCCAGGCCGAGATGTACATGAGTCCGGTGCGCGGGCTGAACGAGGGTGGATACCAATTGGTAGCGCCAATCGCTCCGGGATAAATCTTGACCGCATCGGCCGAAGGTTCCATGCCCTGCACTCGCATAGGCCGTCCGGCTTCGTCGAGGCCGCTGGCCCATGTGACTTTCGAAAAGGGTTTGCCCAGAATGAATTTCCCGGTGGTGCGATCGAGCACGTAGAAAAACCCGTTGCGATTCGCCCACAGCATCGCCTTACGCTGCTGCACGCGGCCGTTCTGGCCCGGCATGCTGATATCCGCCAATACCGGCACTTGCGTCGAATCGTAATCGTACACATCGTGCGGCGTGAATTGGAAATACCATTTGAGTTTGCCGCTGTCAGCGTCAAGCGCCACCACACAATCGCTATACAGGTTGTCGCCAGCGCGCTTATCGCCGTTCCAGTCGGGCCCAGGATTGCCAATGCCCCAGTAAGTAAGATTGAGATCGGGATCGTAGGAGCCCGTGACCCAAACCGACGCCCCGCCGTGCATCCACGAATCGCCCTCCCAGGTTTCGTGGCCCGGTTCGCCAGGCCCAGGGATCGTATAGAAGCGCCAGGCCTCCTTGCCGGTGGCCGCTTCGTAAGCCGCGATGAACCCGCGGATGCCATACTCTCCACCGGCCGTGCCGACGATCACTTTGTCTTTGACGATGAGCGGCGCATGCGTCATGGCGTAGCCCGCCTCCGCCTTGGCAACTTGAATGTCCCAGAGCAGCTTGCCGTCTCGCGCGTCCAGAGCGATCAGGTGCGCGTCGATGGTCCCCATATAGAGTGTGTTGCCCAGTATGGAGACGCCGCGATTCACTCGGCCGCAACACGGTCGCGCCTCTCGCGATGGTGAATACGAGTACAGCCATTTGATCTCCCCGCTGGCGGCGTCCAACGCGACCACGTCATTGGGCGCTTGTGTCAGATACATCGTGCCGTCCACCACCAGCGGTGTGGATTCGAATTTCTCGAGGGATCGCGCCTGGAATGCCCACTGCAACTGGAGATTGTTGATGTTGCCCGGAGTGATTTGCGTCAACGGGCTGTATCGCTGGCTGAGCGTGGAACCGGAATACGTAAGCCAGTTCTGCGGCTCCTTGTCAGCGTGTAAAATTCGCTCGAAAGTTACCTGTGCGTACAATGCTCCGCCTGCGCACATCACCAGCAATATACGGGAAAACATGGTCGTCAGGCTCCTTTTCCTATTCATGATAGTTGCAACCAACCAAGTTTAGCCGATACTTCCGGCCGCGTATGCATGCTACTTTTGTTCTGAGGGATGCCGATGATCCAACTAAAAGTAAATGGAAGCGCGCGGCAGTTCGACGGCGATGCCGGGATGCCGTTGCTTTGGTACTTGCGCGATTTGATCGATCTCACCGGGACCAAATTTGGTTGCGGTCTGGGCCTGTGCGGGGCTTGCACCGTCCACCTGGACGGCAAGGCCGTGCGTAGTTGCATGACGCCGATGACAGCTGCCGCCGGCAAGGACGTGCTGACCATCGAAGGCCTGAGCGCCAAGGGCGATCATCCACTCCAGAAAGCCTGGAAAGACTTGAACGTGCCGCAGTGCGGCTACTGCCAGAGCGGCCAAATCATGCAGGCGGCGGCGCTGCTTAAAGAAAAGCCGAACCCGAAGGACAGCGACATCGACCAAGCCATGCAGGGCAATATTTGCAGATGCGGAACGTATCAACGCATTCGCGCCGCCGTCAAACAAGCTGCGGGGGTGAAGGCATGAGCGCCAATAAGACCATCGCGGATAACATTAGCACGATTCGTAAAGTCAGCCGGCGTGGATTTATTGGCAATGTATTCTCGGCCGGGGCGCTGGTGCTGGGCGCAAGCGCGCTGCCCGTCACTTCGCTCCTTCACGCGCAAGGACAAACGCCGAATCCCGATTATCCCGCCGATGGGGCCGCGTGGCATCCCAGTGTGTATCTAGGCATGCAACCGGACGGAACCGTCATCATCGTTGCGCACCGCTCGGAGATGGGTACCGGCATTCGTACATCGCTGCCAATGGTAGCAGCCGAGGAACTCGATGCTGATTGGCAACGCGTCAAGATCGTCCAAGCGGTAGGCGACGAAAAGTATGGCTCGCAGGACACCGATGGGTCAAAGTCGATTCGTGAGTTCTACGATCCGCTGCGCGAAGCGGGTGCGGCCGCCCGTCTGATGCTGGAACGCGCGGCAGCAGCTAAATGGAATGTGCCCGCCGTGGAATGCCAGGCCAAGAACCACCAGATCGTTCATACGAAATCCAACCGCAAACTGGGCTTTGGCGAAGTAGTGGCGTTGGCGGCCAAACAACCGGTCCCCAAGAAGGAGGAACTGACCTTCAAGCCGGCCGCGGATTACCGCTATGTGGGCAAACTGGTGCCGGTGGTGGATCTGCACGATTTGGTCACGGGCCGGGGCATGTTTGGACAAGACATGAAGGTGCCCGGTATGGTTTACGCTTCGATCGAACGCGCTCCCGTCTTCGGAAGCACCGTCAAAAGCGTTGACGATGCCGAAGCTCGCAAGGTATCCGGAGTGTCGCGGACGTTAACCGTCGCGCCCTACACGCCGCCGTATGGTTTCCAGGCGCTGGGCGGAGTGGCCGTTATCGCTAACAATACGTGGGCGGCAATGCAGGGCCGCAAGAAGCTGAAAGTCGAATGGAATAAAAGCAAGCACGATGGCCACGATTCGGTGGCGTACCGCAAGGAATTGGAAGCTACCGTGCGCCAACCCGGCAAGGTAGAGCGGAATGAAGGCGACGTCGACAAGGAATTTGCCAACGCCAAGAAGTTCCATGAAGCGGCGTATTATGCTCCCCAATTAGCGCACGCCTCGATGGAACCGCCCGCTGCCGTCGCCGAGTTCAAGGACGGTAAGGTTACGGCGTGGGCCCCCACGCAGAACCCCCAGGCGGTACAAGACACCGTCGCAAAAGCGCTCGGCATCAAGAAGGAAGACGTAATCTGCCATGTGTCGCTATTGGGCGGCGGATTCGGGCGCAAGTCGAAACCGGACTTCGTGGCGGAAGCGGCATTGCTCGCTAAGCAAGTGGGAAAGCCGGTGAAGGTTGTGTGGACCCGGGAAGACGACATTCACTTTGACTACTTCCACTCCGTCGCGGCGATGTACCTCAAAGCCTCGCTTGACGGGAAGGGAAGGCCCACAGCCTGGCTGGGGCGTAGTGCGTATCCGCCGATTGGTTCCCAAGGCGATGTGAACGCGCGCTATGGCGGCCTGGGCATGATGGGCTGGGCCGATATCCCGTGGGAGATTCCGCACATCCGCACCGAAAACGGGCCGGCGGAAGCGCACACCCGTATCGGATGGCTGCGTTCGGTGGGCAACGTTTTCCACGCGTTTGGGGTGCACTCCTTTGTGGACGAATTGGCGGCGCAGGCGGGGCGCGATCGTGTGGAGTATTTGCTCGATTTAATCGGCAGTAAGCGGGTTCTAGATCTGCGGCCTGCGGCCCGGCGGACACAACCCGACCCTTATGCGATCGATACGGCCCGCACGCGGCGGGTGCTCGAAATGGTGGCGGAACAATCGAACTGGGCCGGCAAGAAATCTGGGAATGGCCATGGTTTTGGTGTGGCTGTGCATCGTAGCTTCCTTACCTACGTAGCGACGGTTGTTGAAGTCGAAGTCGACGGCAAGGGCGGCATCCGTATTCCGCGTATCGATACGGTAGTTGACGCCGGCAAGGTGGTGAACATCGATCGCGCGAAATCGCAATTCGAGGGCGCGGCCGTGTTCGGCGCAAGCCTCGCGTTGATGAGCGAGATCACGGCCATGAACGGCATGATCCAGCAATCCAACTTCCATCAATATAAGGTGGCGCGCATGAATGAAGCGCCCGTGCAGACCAACGTGACAGTGGTGCAAAGCGACGCACCTCCCGCGGGAGTTGGCGAACCGGGCGTTCCACCCATAGCTCCGGCACTATGTAATGCAATCTTCGCAGCGACTGGGAAACGGATCCGTGAACTTCCCATCAAAGGTCAGTTGGCATAGATCCCGGAGTAGTGATCAAGCTGGACTAGCGATCAAGCTCGAGTAGTGATCAAGGTGGACTAGCGATCGAGGTTTTCGGATCGCCCTGCACACCGCGCCCACTAAGGCGAGCTCGAACGCCAGCCGCCAGGAGCGTACCCTTCGCGAGCCACCTCAGCGTAAGGAACCGGACTCACAATCGCCGGAATCTCGACCTGGACGTGCCGTTCGACGTGCGGCTTAGCCGACCCGCCGCCGGGTTCGCCCCACAGCAAGGAGACCGCGGTCCCCGGCTTGCTCTGGGCTTCGTCGACCATCGCCAGCGTGAGCATCTTCCCTTCATTCGAGCTGTAGCCGATCCAAGTCGATAGGCCCACCGTCTTCCCCCCCGCCAATACCCGGTCAAATGGGTGCATCGCATAAACGGCGCTCGGGAACTCGATGAACTTAGCCCGCTCCGCCTTCTCAAAGGCCGTAGCTATCACTTTCAGGACGTGATCGCTATCCAAAGCCAGCGTCACTTTTCTCCGGTGAGGGCCATGGGCCTTCTTCTCGAGCGCGGGCCGGCCGATGAAATCATGGTCGAACTTCACCAGGGGTCCATAGCCGAGATCCCACGGCGTCAGATAGTAGTCCTCGATGTTGTCCGAGTAGAAACTGCCGCCGATGGATGCCTTCGCCTCATAGCCGTCCGCCGGAAGCCATTCGCGATACGCCTTCAGTTCCTGTCCCGTATAGATCGCGGGGAGCGGCGAGGGGATCCAGCCGGATTCAAGAGTGTTGGACGAATACGCCCGCCCGCCGACGAGGCGCAGACCGAACTCCCTTCCTGCTTCGAGTAGAGCACGATGAACAGCTTCGCCGTCGTCCCACGGTCCAAACAACTCCAAGCCCGGCTGGCCGGCCATTCCGTGGCGCAGCGCGCGCACCTTTTTGCCCGCGATTTCGATCCAGGCCATGTGGAAGAACTTCACCTCGGGGATCGGCTTTCCCGTGGCGCGTTCGATGACTTTCGCCGCGTTCGGACCCTGAATCTGGAAACGGTAGTTCCGCCGCCGGCTGGGATCCTTGCGGACCGCGGTGCGCTCATCCAAGTCGGCCTTGACCTTGTACCCCCCGGTTTCCACGTGATAGCGGACCCAGTTAAGGACGGGGATGCGCCCGACCATGTTGAAAAGGTTCTCCGCGAGATGAAACAGGATCACGTCTCCGATCACAAATCCATCCGGCGAGCACGGCACAAACTGCTTCGCCCGATCCACTGGGAAATTCGCAAAGCTATTGATGCCGAGGTGGGTCAGAAGCTTCAACGCATCCGGCCCTTCCAGTTGAAGTTCAGCCATGTGATAGGACTGATTGAAAAGCACACACGTCGTCTGCCAAGCCCTCTGCTCGTCACGCCAGTTGGTGAATTCGGCCGGGACACCGGGGTAAACGTTGGGGCCACTTTGCTGGTTGTACAGAAAATGAGAGATCCCTTTCGTACCAGCGAGCACTGCTTCTAGGCTATTTGTAGTCATCCGTAAAATCCTCAAGCCCGGGCATTACTTATGCTTACGGTCCGACGTGCCTAATACCGGCTCGTAGCTCACTTCCGCGCGCACGATTTCCGCGCCGTTCACCATCGCCTGAAGCTTAGCGAAGGCGACATCGCGGGGCAGGTACTTCATACCACAGTCCGGCGCGACAATGGTGCGCTCGGGGTCGACGTAAGGGAGCGCGCGCCGTATGCGGTCCGCGACAGTCTGCGGGGTCTCCACTTCGTTGGTCGACAGATCGATGACGCCCAGGATGATGGTTTTGTCCGCCAGGCTCTTCAGAATCGAGCAATCGAGATGGCACTGGGCGGTCTCAATGGAGATCTGTTGCACACTGCATTGCGAGAGTTCCGCCAGGTATGGGTAGCCCTCCGGCCGGTTGCTGACCAGCGCCGCGTATCCGAAACAGGTATGCAGCGCCGTCTGGCAGCTCACGCCTTCGAGCGCGCGATTGATCGCCGTGAGTCCATAGGCGCGCGCTTTGTCCGGATAGGGCTGCAGATACGGCTCGTCGATTTGCACCACGTCGGCGCCGGCCGCAACCAGGTCGCGGATTTCGGCGTTGACCACCGCCGCGTAGGCCAGCGCCAGCGCAGCTTCGTCCGGGTAGTAATCGTTGTGGGCCTGCTGAGTCATGGTGAACGGGCCAGGCACCGTCACCTTGACCATGCGGTCTGTATGGGCCCGCAGGAAGCGCACGTCTTCGACCAGAACCGAGTGCCCCCTGCGAATGGGGCCCACCACGCGCGGCACCAGAATCGACTGTCCGCTGCGGCTGGTGATGGTGGCGGGGTTGTCCAGGTCCAAACCCTCCAGGGCGGTGGCGAAGCGGTTGGAGTAACTCTCGCGCCGGATCTCGCCGTCGGTGACGATGTCCAGGCCAGCCCGCTCCTGTTCGTGAATCGCCACGATGGTCGCGTCGTTCTGCGCCTCGTCGAGCCACGCGGATGGCACCCGCCACAGTTCCTCGGCGCGGATCCGCGGCGGCATCCGCTTGCTCAGCATTTGGCGGTCAATCAACCAATCGGGCTGCGGGTAGGAACCGACCAGCGACGTACGGAATAGTTTCATAGGAACTTCCCAACAGGAATTTCATCGTAGATTCAGGCGGACTCCCTTGTCAACCGGTTTGCATGCAAAACTGTCGGCCGCGGGGCAGGGAGGTTCTTTTGCGCTAGAGTGTGGAGAAAGAGGCCATGGTGAAAACCACATCCAAAGCCAAGCTACGGAGGATGCCGGGCGAAAAGGACCGCTCTTCCTCGCAGGCGGCCAAGGCCACCCTGGCGCTGCGGGAGATGCTCGTGCAGGGGCGCTTCCGCCCGGGAGAGCGCTTGCGCGAGGTGCCGCTGGCGGCGCAACTGCACGTGTCGCGAATCCCGCTGCATCTGGCCCTGGAGCGGCTGGCTCACGAAGGCTTTCTACAGTCGCGGTCGACGCGCGGCTTCGTGGTACAGGGCTTTTCGCGGGAGGATATCCGCGATGCCATCGAGTTGCGCGGCATGCTGGAAGGGTCAGCGGCACGTCTGGCGGCGGAGCGTCTGGTGGACGATCGCGAACTGGATCCTATGCGCCAAGCCAGCCGCGAGATGCTGGCCCTGGTGCGGCAACGCACTCTTACGCTCGAAGCCTTCAACCGCTATATCGAACTCAACGCCCAGTTTCACAACGCACTCCTGGAGCTGGCACGCAGCCGCATGCTGCGGCGGGCCATCGAACACGTGTGCTCGCTGCCGTTCGCCTCGCCGAGCGCCTTCCTGAACCGGCAATACGTCTCCCCGGAATTGCGGGAACTCTTTTTCATTGCGGCCGACCAGCACGGCTTGATCGTGGACGCCATTGCACATCGCGAAGGGATGCGCGCCGAAGCCTTGACGCGAGAGCATGCCCGCGTCGCGCGGCGCAACCTCGACGAGGCCCTGCACAACCTCGAACCGGTGCAAAACCTGTCGGGCGCCGGGTTGATGCACCTGTGACCGCGGCGCGCCCAACGCGTCCTCCGCTTTTCTATTGACAGGCTTAGCCCGGGGGGAATATAATTCGGCCCGGTGTGTATTTTGCATGCATTCCTCGCCAGCCTGGCGGTAACGTTCCTGCTCGCCTACGGACAGTCGGCGGGAGCCTCCTCCGCAAGACCTCGCAGTGGCAATGCTCTGGGCAGGAAGGTTTATCAGAGTTTAATATGAATCCTTCATCCAGCTATCCCACACGGCTTCATCACAACGCATATGTCACCAGCAACATGGAGGCGACGCGCCATTTCTATGAAGACCTGCTGTCCATGCCCCTGGTGGCCACGTGGTGCGAATCCGACATGCTGTTCGGCGCCGAGCGCGTTTACTGCCACTGCTTCTTTGGACTGCAAGACGGCAGCGCCCTGGCGTTCTTCCAGTTCGCTTCCCCCGAAGATCAGAAACTGTTCGGGCCGAAGATGCCCGCTTCGCCCTTCCACCATATCGCCCTGAATAGCGATGAGGCGACGCAGCGCAAGGCTCACCAGCAGTTGCTGGCCGCCGGCTACAAGGAACCCGACATCTTTGTGCTGGAACACGGCTATTGCAAGTCGCTCTATGCGACCGACCCCAACGGCATGATCGTAGAACTCACAGTCGATCAACCGGATGTCGCCAGTTCCGCGCCAGCCCGGCAAGCGAGCGCCCACGCCGAGCTCAAGCGTTGGCTGGCCGGTGACCATACTTCTAACAACACATGGCGGGATGCCGCCGTGAAATAACCGTCCGCTCAAGGAGGACTGCATGAATCCCCGTACATCGATTCAAAGAGGCGCCCAGTTCCGCGCCTTCTTCCTCGCCCTGCTGTTGATTTCCGTCGCGGGTAGTGTGGTCTGGGCACAGGCCACAAACGCGATCATTCAAGGGACCGTAACGGACTCTTCCGGCGCAGTCATCGCAGGAGCAGCGATTCAGGTGAAAAATGTAGCCACCGGCGTCGCGCGGTCCACCGTCAGCGATAGCCAGGGACGGTTTACGGTGCCGGACCTGCTGGTCGGTGACTACGAAGCGCAGGCTTCCATTCAAGGATTTCAAACTGTCGTCCGCAAGGGCCTTACCTTGACCGTTGGCATGCAGGCCGTGGTCGACTTCGCGCTTCCACCCGGGCAGCAGCAGCAGACCGTGACCGTGGAGGCGCAGGTCTCCCAAGTCGAGACGACGTCGGCGGCCATCTCGACGCTGGTGGAGGCGAAACAAATCGCTGAGCTGCCCCTGAACGGGCGCAATTACACGCAGCTCATCACCATGGCGCCCGGCGTGCAGCAGACGGCGCCAACGTTCCCCTCCGGTTTCTACGGCCGCGGGGCCGACTATTCCGTCTCTGGCTCCCGGCCCGAGGGCCAGGCGTTCCTGCTGGACAATCAGAACGTGCAGGATTTCTGGAATCACGGTCCGGGATCGGCGGTCTTGGGCACCACTCTGGGGGTGGATGCCATCGCTGAGTTCTCGGTGCAGACCAACACCTACAGCGCGCAGTTTGGCGGCGCCGGGGCGTCTATCAATGCGGTGACGAAATCCGGAACCAATCAGATCCACGGATCGGCGTTCGAGTACCTGCGCAACAGCGCCCTCGACGCACGCGCGTTCTACGACGGAGCCAACCTGCCGTCCTTCAAGCGCAACCAGTTTGGCGGCAGCGTAGGCGGACCCATCAAGAAGGATAAAGCATTTTTCTTTTTCAACTATGAAGGCCTGCGCAACCGGCAGGGCTTGACCCAAATCGCTTTTGTGCCGGACGCCAATGCCCGCAAGGGCCTGCTCCCGGGAAGCACTACGCCGATTGCGCTTTCCCCGCTCACCCAACAGTTGCTGAGCTACTATCCGCTGCCCACCAGCCAGAACGCTGCGCAGGCGGCGGGCGGCGTGGGTCAGTTCGGCTCGGTAGGGACGCAGGCCGGTGACGAAGATTACCTGATCGGCCGCGTGGATTACGCGGTCTCCAACAAGGACTCCGTACTAGTGCGCTACGTCAGCGACCGCGCCCTGTTTCACGATCCGTTCAGCGGCTCCCCCATCACTCTGTGGCCCGAAACCCACCATACCGGCAATCAATACGTCAGCGTCGAGGAGCGGCATCTGTTTTCGCCCACCATCGTCAACCTGCTTCGGGGGGGCTTTGTGCGCACCAAGGAAGGATCGGATCTGGATAACAACCTGCCCGGCCTCTCTTTCTACCCCAGCCGCAAGAACGGCACCATCAGCATCACCGGCCTGAGCGCACTGGGATCCAGCATCTTTTTGCCGTTTGAATTCGTGCAGAACAAGTTCTCGGGCGGCGACGACGTGTACTGGAACCATGGCGCGCATACCATCAAGTTCGGCATCACCTTCGAACGCGTGCAATCCAACGTGAACGCGCCCGGCTGGCTGGGCGGACAGTACGTCTTCAACAGCATGTCAGACTTCCTCCATGCGTCGCCCTTCCTGTTCTTCGGGCCGCTGCCCTCGCAGAGCGACGGCAACCGCGACTTCCGTGAATTGGACATCTTCCCCTACGTCCAGGATGAATGGAAGGTCGGCAAGCGGCTGACCCTGAATTTGGGTCTGCGCTGGGACTACGTCACCAATCCCACTACTGACAAGCACCCCCTCAATACCATCACCGATTACCTTCACTCCACCGCATTCACGCGCGTGCCGAACGTCTTCTTGAACAATCCATCGCTGCGCAGCTTCGACCCGCGCGTCGGCTTTGCGTTCGACCCGAGCAACGATCACAAGACCTCGATTCGCGGTGGATTCGGCGTGTTCCACAACCCGATTACGCCGCGCACCTATTCGTCGGGCTACTACTTCAATCCGCCCTACAGTTTCATCGTGACGGTGTTCCCCAGCTTCCCGACGCCGTCGTTTGCCAACGCGCTGCCCTCGCAAAGCAACGCCGTGAACTACGACACTCCGGCGACGCCCTATCAGATGCAGTGGAATCTGAATATTCAGCGCGAATTGTTGGCCAATACGATTCTCACCGTGGGCTACGTGGGCGCTCGCGGCGTGCATCTGTTCTACCAGCGTGACCAGAACCCGCCCATTCCGAAGATCGGCGCCGACGGGCAACGCGTATTTAGTTCGCCGGGTCCGTTTGGGCCGGCCACCAACCCGCGCGTGAACCCAGCTTTGGGCCCCTATAATGGCGCCGAGCCCCAAGCGAATTCCAGCTACGAATCGCTGCAGGCGAATCTCAACCGCCGCTTCCAGCGTAACGTGCAAGGCCAGCTCTCCTACACCTGGTCGCATTGCCTCGACACCAGCTCCAACACCTATGGCCTCGAAGGCGGCGCTCCTTCCATGGACCCCTACAATCTGGCCCGCGACCGCGGCGACTGCCTGTTTGACCGGCGGCACTCTCTGGTACTGAGCAGCCTGGTGGCGATTCCGTTCAAGGGAAAGTTCAGCGGACACCAACTCTTCGAGGGCTGGCAGTTGAGCGGTATCCTGACTCTGCGTTCCGGCGGCCCGATCAACATTACCGATGGCTTCGATTACCCTGCCCTGGGTGCGGCCTTTGTGGCGCCGCGGCCCAATGTGAAGGCGGGCCGCACAGTGGACAACATCACCACCGGCAGCCTGAACCAATGGTTCGATCCCACGGCGTTCGCTTTGCCGCCTGCGGGCGAACTGGGTAACGTGGGACGGAACACTGTGATTGGACCCCACATGCGCAACGTGGATTTCTCGTTGTTGAAGGATACGGCCGTACCGCGCATCTCGGAGCAATTCCGCGTGCAGTTCCGTGCTGAATTCTTCAACATCTTCAATCACGCCAATTGGGGGAATCCCAACAACGCCGTGTTTGTTTCGGGCGGCGCCCTCAACCCGCTGGCCGGCCAGATCACCACACTCGCCGTGCCCATGCGCCAGATCCAATTTGCCTTAAAGTTTGTGTTCTGAAGGACCTCATGCGGATTGGTCCACTCAAGCGCTTGACCGGGCCGGTGACGGTCACGGGGTTCTCTGTGTTGTACATTGCCGTGGACTGACCGGCCAACCATTTTCTCCAGCGCGCCTTAATCGGCGCGGGCGCTCGTCCAGGCCTCGATCGGCATAACGATTCGACCTTCGCGGATCGGAACGCAGTCCTCTGGGTACTCCTGCACGATGGGCACATTTGATTCTTTAAGCGCCGTAAGAAAACTATCCAGGTGCTTCATTGCTCCGCTTGGTTGATCGTGCAACACCAGCAGACTCCAATCTCTCGTCCTGCATTGCCGCAACGCCGTTGCCATCCACCCGTCCGGGTCGCGCCAATCCTGGGGGACACAATTCCAAAGTACGGTAGTGTATCGCCCGGATACTAACCTTTCGACCACTGCGGGATGAAGTAGATGCCGCCCGAGCTTGCCTGCGCGGCCATAGGGCCGAAACAATCGCGGCCTCTGCTCGAGCCACGCCAGAGATTCCTCTGCCTGTTCAAATTCGCGCAGAGCCGTGGCGCGGTCTAACTCGCCAAGTGGCTGCGTATGAGAGTAAGTGTGATTGCCGATCCAATGGCCCTCGGCGCTTGCTCGCATGGCGAGGGTCCGCCCCTCGGCAGTGACCACTTTGCGTCCCATTACGAAAAACGAAGCTTTCACGGAATGCTTCGCAAGCGTCTCCAGCACGCAAGGCGTAACTTCCGGCTCCGGCCCATTGTCGAAGGAGAGCGTCACCATGCGCAATGGAAGAGTAATGTGCCGGGGCCGCGGTTTCCGGGGTCGGGTTGGACTGCAGGCATATTTGGATTTATCGCTGAGTCCGGCAGGACCGCGCGAATGGCCACTCTCTTTCCAGTCTAGCCGATGAGAACTGTTCTTTCCCAGGATTGCTTCGGTAGTGGACGAACGGGGGTAGAAAGAGCGGCGTAAGGTAGGGTCATCACGATAAGCTAAAGAGCTATGGCGTCGTGTTGCACGGAGTTTGAAGGCCATTGCCGGAAAGCCAACCAGGACGGGTTTCTGATCTTGGACTCTCGCTTCTTCACGCCACATGAGACCAGAACGACATTGCTGCGCTGCCAGATAGGCGGAAAGTCTGTAGCCTCGGTGAGAATTAACTTTTGCCCTTGGTGCGGACGCGACTTGAAGCCGCTGCCAGATGAGCCGGAAATTCAAAATTGACCACTACCCGAGTTTCTTGCTGAGCGCGGGTTAACCTCGCCGCATCACAGTGATACAGGACTTGCTCCTTTTGCCAACCCTGGGGGTTGATGCGTAGCCATTTTGACGGCTTGGTACCCCCGCCGCGAGCCCGCTAATGGCCCGCAATCTATCTGCCGAACAATGACTTACATGAACTTCGTCTTGGCGTTCTTCCTCCTGTCAGGATTCTGCAGCATCCTTTATGAACTGGTCTGGTTGAGACTCGCCATGGCCCAGTTCGGCGTGACGACGCCGCTCGTATCCACGGTGCTTTCGACCTTTATGGCGGGGCTCGGTGCCGGATCCTGGATTGCCGGAAGGCTGGTAACCCGCTATGGAAAGGGCAAGTTTCCGCCGTTCCGCTTGTACGCAGTGGCGGAGGCGATCATCGGGTTGGGTGCCCTGGTGGTTCCCTGGGAGCTCGCATGGGGAGGCCGTATCCTTGAGCGCGTCGTGATTCATGGCGGACTCTCTTCGCTGCCCTACTATCTCTGTTCCGGCGCGCTGCTGGCGCTGACTCTGGTGCCCTGGTGCGCGGCCATGGGCGCGACCATCCCCCTCGCGATGTTTGCCATTAAGCAGGACTCTCGCCTGGAATCCCAGCGCTCGTTCAGCTTCCTTTACATCGCTAATCTGGTGGGATCTGTCGTCGGCTCGGTTGTGCCGTTGTTCTTCATTGAACTTACGGGATTTCGCGGAACCCTGCGCATTGGCGCGATGTTGAACGTCCTGATTGCCGCCGCGGTAGTCCTCTGGACGCGCCCGTCCGCAGCTGCGCAGCCGGTTGCATCCCCGTCTCCGTCCTCTTCCACCGCCCGATCGGCTGCCGGCACTCAACCGGCTGGGACTTTTTCTTCCGGGCGCGGCGTTCTGGCGCTTCTGTTTGCCACGGGACTCGCAACCATGGGCATGGAGGTGGTCTGGATCCGCATGTTTACGCCCTACGTCGGGCCCATGGTTTACTCCTTCGCGACCATCCTCGCCACCTATCTGCTGGCGACGTTCGGCGGATCGAAATTCTATCGCGCCTGGAGCCGCACTCAAAACCAGGAAAGCCCGTTGCTATGGGTATCGCTGTCCGTGCTGGCACTGCTCCCCCTGGTGACCTGCGATGTGAGGTTCGAATTGATGTCGCCTGTGTTGCGCGTGCTGCTGGGCGTGGGACCGGTCTCCGCCGTCATGGGCTTCCTCACGCCAATGCTAGTGGACCGCTGGTCTGGCGGCGATGCCGACCGGGCCGGGCGCGCCTACGCCGTCAACGTCCTGGGCTGTATTCTCGGTCCGCTCCTCTCCGGCTTTATTCTGCTTCCTCTGCTGGGAGAGAATGTCTCTTTATTATTCTTCGCGCTTCCCTGGCTGGGACTCGCGTTCCGTGTGAAGAGTCCCGCCAAGCTGATCCAGGCCGGAGCAATGGCCTCACTAGCGCTGGCTATCTTTTTCGCGACCAAGGATTTCGAAACTCGCTTTGAGCACAGGGAAGTGCGCCGCGATAGCACCGCAACCGTCATCGCCACCGGGGAAGGCATGAAGAAACGGCTCCTCACCAACGGCGTGGGCATGACAATGCTGACACCGGTCACCAAAATGATGGCGCACGTGACACTGGCGTCTCTGGATCATCCTCCGCAGGACGCGCTGGTGATCTGTTTCGGCATGGGCACTACCTTCCGTTCCCTGCTTTCCTGGGGCATCAAGGTAACCGCGGTGGAGTTAGTGCCGAGCGTTCCCCAGTTGTTCCACTACTATCATCCCGATAGCCAGGAAGTGCTGGCGTCGGGGCGGGGGAGCCTGGTGATCGACGATGGGCGCCGCTTCCTTGAGCGCACCTCCGCGGTCTATGACGCGATCCTTCTCGATCCGCCTCCCCCAGTGAGCGCCGCCGGGTCCAGTCTGCTTTATTCCAAGGACTTCTACGCGGTGGCCAAGCAGCACCTGCGCCCGGGCGGCATTCTGCAGCAATGGCTGCCAGAGGGAGATCCGGAAGTGCAAGCCGCCGTGGCACGGGCCCTCAGGGACTCCTTCCCGTATGTCGTAGTTCATCCTTCTGTCGAGGAATGGGGCTGGCATTATTTCGCCAGCATGACGCCTGTGCCTGACCGGACCCCCGAAGAATTGCTCGCGCGGATGCCGGAAAGC
Organism: Bryobacterales bacterium; assembly: GCA_963760575.1. Taxonomy (GTDB): domain Bacteria; phylum Acidobacteriota; class Terriglobia; order Bryobacterales; family Bryobacteraceae; genus Palsa-187. Next base: position 17,041 of record CAVXEM010000037.1, on the reverse strand, counting down.
GCCGTCAAGGACATGATGGAATGGGGGCCCGGGCGCACTCCTCTGGAGCAATTGCAACGAGTCGTGTCGAAAAAAACCACACTGGATAACCTGATCGCCCTGTCTCCCCAGACACCCGCGCTAGCCGACGACCGCCCCATTAACGAATACTTTTTACTTCGTACGCTGGTGCGATGATCGCGCGATTGCGTCGCGATAGCCCCGGTTACCTCAGGCCCGGCCCGAAAACTCCCGGGTTTCAGTAGCTATTTTCACCTTTTCACCTGCCTTGATAAAGAGCGGAACGCGGATCTCGAGGCCGGTCTCCAGCTTGGCTATCTTGGTGCCGCCCCCGCTGGCCGTATCGCCCCGCACGCCGGGTTCGGTTTCGGCAACCTCCAACTCGACAAACGTCGGCAGTTGCACCCCAATCGGATTGCCGTTGTATTTGTGCGCATGGATGAGTGCGCCCTCCACCAGCAGGTCCAACGCATCCCCAATCACGCTAGCGGGAAGGCTCAGGGTCTCGAAGCTGTCCTGGTCCAGGAAATAGGAACCGTCCCCGTCACTATATAGGTAGCTGACCGGAACCAGTTGCATATCCGCTTCCTTGAACTTCTCACCGGCCTTGAAGGTCTTATCCAACACCGCGCCGCTGAGCAGGTTGCGAACTTTCAGGCGCACCAGCGTCTGCCCCCCGCGGGCGGTGGGCGTGCTGATCTCTGCCTCCAGGCAATAGAACGGAGCGTTTTCGTGCTCAAAGACGGTCCGCCGTTTTATGTTGATCGCATCGATCAGTGAGGCCAATGGGGTTCAGGTTCCTTAACTTCCAAGTATAGAAGGCGCCATCGCGGTCGCGGGCGGAACGATCGAGCCACCTGGCCCCGCGGATGGAGTACGCTAAAAAGCAAATCGTTTTCGAGGAGGCTGTATGTCCCCAACCGCAAAGCTGGCCGTCGCTCTCGCGCAGTGCCTTCTCCTGGCATCGCAGGCGTCCGCCGCATCGCTTACGATGTCCAGACCTGAAGAGGCGGGCCTCTCTGCTGAGCGCCTAAAGCGTATCCACTCCGTCGTGCAAAGCCACATTGACGCCAAGGACTTCCCGGGCGCCGTAACGCTGGTGGCGCGCAAAGGCAAAGTGGTTCACTTTGAAGCGCAGGGCGTTGCCGACCTGGACTCCGCCAAGCCCCTGCGCACCGATACATTGTTTCGCATGGCCTCCATGACCAAGCCCATCACCGCTGTGGCCATCTTGATGTTGATGGAAGAGGGCAAGCTGGTTTTGAGCGATCCAGTGTCGAAATTTATTCCCGAGTTCAAGAATCCCAAAGTGGCAGTGTGGAATCTCCCTAATGATCCGCGCGGCGCGGGCGTCAGAATCGTCAGCGCGGACCGCGAAGTGACGCTACAGCACATCCTCACTCACACCGCCGGCTTAGCCGTCAGCACGGAGGGGCCAGCCGGCGAGTTCTACCGCAAAGCGAACCTGGAGCAGGGTCAGATTTCGCTCGCGGAATTCAGCAAGCGCGCCGGCTCGCTCCCGCTGAACTTCCAGCCGGGGACGCAGTGGCAGTACACCTCTTTGGTCGGCTTTGCTGTCCTGGGCCGTGTAGTGGAGATCGTCAGCGGCATGAGCCTCGATCGATTCTTCCAGCAGCGCATCTTCACGCCACTGAGCATGAACAACACATTCTTCAATGTTCCGCCAGCCCGCATCGGCGATGTAGCGACGGTCTATACGCGGACCGAAAAGGGTTTGGCGAAGCAGAATCCCGCTCCGCCACTCCCCCCGGGCGTCGAATTTTTCTCTGGCGCCGGTGGCTTGACGGGCTCGGCGGAGGACTATCTGCAGTTCTGCCAAATGCTGTTGAACGGCGGACAATGGAACAACGCACGGCTGCTCAGCCGCAAGTCCATCGAACTGATGACCGATAACGCCATTGGCAATTTGGACCTGGCGAACTATTCGGAACGGGGGCTGACCTTGGAGCAAAACCTAAGCGGCTACGGTTTTGGCCTGGGTGTGCGCGTTCGCAAAAGTACTGGCGCCAGCGGCTGGCTCGGCAGTCCCGGTGACTACGGCTGGGCGGGCGCCAACGGCACCTATTTCTGGGTTGACCCTAAAGAACAGTTGATCGGCATTGTGCTTATGGCAACGCGCGTCGGAATTCTGCGGACGGAGTTTCCCAACGCGGTGTACCAGGCGATTGTCGATTGAGCGGGCAGGCGCCCGTTCTCTCAGCGGGGCGTGGGAGGCATGACTCCGTCCGCGGCAAGTTTCCCGCGGCCGCCGGGACCCGTCAGCACTGCAACGAATTCTTTGACCGCCGGAGAAATGTTATTGCGATGCCACAGCGAAAAGTCCGTGGCCAGTGCAAACTCTTTGGGAAACGGTCCCGCCATGGCGTCAGGGTTGGCCTGTAGAATCTCGCTGGATTGCGAGACCCCGATATCCACTCCTTCTTCGAGGACCAGACGCATGGTGGCGAAGCCATCGTTGGCAAACGTGATTTTCCGCAGAACTTCGTCCTTAATTCCCAGAGCTTCGATCACTTTCATGAAGTGAGTCCCCACCGTCGCTCCACGGGCCGGATCCGAAACAGCGATGCGCTTAGCTGCGAGCAGCGCGGCCTTCAATTTTTCCGGGCTCGAGACATCCGGTTTCGGCGAATTTTGGAGGCACCGCCACGCCGGCTACCGTGCTGCCCAAGAGAGTGCTGCTTCCATCCTGCAGCGCGCCCGCACTCTCGGCGTCCCGAATCAGCGGCACGGTCGTGATCAGCAATGCCGCCTGCGGATCAGCCCGAAATTTTTGCGCCGTGGAGCCGGCCGTATCGAAAACCAGTGTGACCGTGTTGCCCGTCGCCTTTTCGAAGTCGCTAGCAATGGCAGTGAGCGGAGTCTTCACCACTGCGGCCGCGTAGATCTTCACGTCTTCGCCGCTTGCCAGCGCTGCAAGCAGCAAAAAGGCCACGAACATTCTTATCTTCATTTTCGCTATTGGTTGATCGGGATCATCACGTGCGCGCCCGCGGTGCCCGCCAGCATCAGCCACGGGAGCCCCTGGCCCTTCAGCGCCCCGTCGCGCTGGCTGACCGTCGACACCCCGATCGACTCCGGCGTCGCATACGGGACCGACATCACCCACAACCGCTTGATCACCCCGTCCTTGCTCGACAGCCGGTAAGACATGCTTCCGAACGGCGGAGTTTTGAGGGTGCCGGCCTTGATCGCGGCATCCACGGCATCCCGGATTTCCTTGTCGGATTTCTTTTCCGCGCGCAGCTTCTCCTCCATCTCCCGCCGCGGCGCCGCCAGATTGCTGTAACACCTGGTGAACCCATCCGCCGGATTCGTCGGTTCGCACTCCATGGAATTGGTGCCTTGACGGAGCACCTTGCGCTCCCCCGTTGCAGGATCGTAGGAAACGACGGTAGCCCCCGCCTGCAGGTCCGCCGGAAGAGGCAGCACCGCCTGCGCAATCAACTCATCAACCGGTTCCGCCGCGCCAGCCACCCCCGCCAACAAGTTCAAAAGCAGGCCCGCCCCTGCCAATCCGATAAAGTGTTTCATATCCAACCTCCGTAAGAACAACCATTGTGTCACAAGGCCGGGACGACGGCGGCGGCGAATCCGGCCGCCGGTGCTCCGCCGCGAGCAGCAGGATCGCCTTCATTGAAGATTCACCCAAAATTGATTCGACGTTGTTCTTGGTCCTCTATGATCACCTTTCGTTCGCTGTAAAACTCATCTGGAGGATCTTGGTTCGTGAAGAAAATTGGTTCTCCTATTTCCCTGCTTGCGCTCGCCCTGTGGCTGTTCACAGCATCGCCCACCCGGGCCGATATCACGTTACTCGCCATCGGAACCCTGGACCAGTCGCGTGCTGGTGCGAACGCCGATCTTTCCGGCCTCACTTACAAACTGGAGAACGGCGCGCCTGCCAACGTACTAGGCGGCTTAGGTTCGGGACTCGCCTACGCTTCTGGCAACACTTTCCTGGCCCTCCCCGACCGCGGCCCCAACGCCGCGACTTTCAACGCTGCCATCGATAACACCGTCAGCTACATCAACCGCTTCCATGCCATCACCATGGACCTGGATCCCAATACCAGCGGCTCGGGACTGCCGTTTACGTTAACTCCCAAACTGCGCAATACAACTTTGTTGTGGAGCTGGTCTCCGCTCGTCTACGGTACCGGCAGCGGACTCGGCGTGGGCTCCGGCGTCCCCCCGATCAACAACTTTTTGTTCCATTTCTTCACCGGACGCTCCGACAACTTCGATCCCAGCCACAACTCCGGCGATCCCAACGACGCCCGCTTCGACACAGAAGGCATTCGTGTCTCCAACGACGGGTTGCGTGTCTTCATTTCCGACGAGTACGGCCCCTATATTTATGAGTTCAGCCGCCTCACCGGAGCCCGTATCCGTTCCTACAAACTGCCCGATTCCTTTTATGTTTCGAACTTGCGCCCGGTAGGCTCCGATGAGACCGCCGCCAACATCTCCGGCCGGACCGCCAACAAAGGCATGGAAGGTCTCGCCATCACCCCCGATGGCCGTACGCTGGTCGGCATCATGCAGGCTGCTCTTATCCAAGATGCCAAACTCGGTGGCGACGCCGCCAAGCTGCTGCGCATCGTGACCATCGATATCCTCAGCGGACACACCCACCAATACGCCTACCTGCTGACCACCGGCTCGAGCGTCAGCGAAATAACCGCCATCAACAATCACGAATTCCTGGTCGACGAGCGCGATGGCAAGGGACTTGAGGGAGGCGACAATTCCACCAGCAACAAAGCCAAGGTGAAACAGCTCTTCAAGATCGATCTGAGTGGCGCTGTCGACATCAGCTCCATGGACGGAACCACCGCGGCGTCGAACGCCGTCAGCAAGACTCCTTTCCTGGACCTCGTCTCGCTCCTGACCGCTAACGGCATCGCCGCCGACCACATTCCATCCAAGATCGAAGGCATCGCCTTCGGCCCCGATGTCAAGCAGGGCTCCTCCACGCTGCACACCCTATGGGTTTCCAACGACAACGACTTCCTGCCGGTCACCGAAGACACGCCCCCCATCCCCAATCCCAACCAGTTCTTCGTCATCGGCTTCACCGACGCCGATTTGCCCGATTTCGTGCCCCAGCAATTCCACGGCTTCCTCGGCTGGTAGCCGCATATTGCTCAGTCATACAAAGTATGACAACCTAAGAGTGTATGCGCACCACCAAGGTGTATTCGATTACCATGCCGCCGGATCTGGCCCGCAAAGCGGAACGCTTGGCAAAGAAAGAAAGCCGTACCATGAGCGAGCTCATGCGAGAAGCCCTGCGCCGTTACGATCAGGCGCAGGCTTCCGCGTCCCCCGCGATGTCGGAAGTCTTGACGCTCTTACGCACCGAAGCCCGTGCCAAAGGACTGGGCCGAATGACCAAGCGCGGGATCGATAAAGTGATTGCCGATACCCGTAGCGAAATGCGCACGGAGAGAAAACCCCTCAAACGCTCGAGCCAATAAATGATCAAGGTGGTGATCGACGCCGAAGTCATTCAGGTGTTACCGAAGCTCTATGCTACGACACCGCCATGCATATCGAGAAGCTCGCGGGCTAGGGTAATCGCTATCTATGGGGAAAATCCAAATTTGCCCTTTAGGTGTTGGAACATCGTTCCAACGGGTGAACGCCGCAACTCAGTCGACTTGGAGCGTAACTCCCTGTAGCGCTTCATCAGGTCCTCCGGACTGGGGTTCCCGAGAAACTGTTGCGAAATCGCAACGAGGGTAGAGAGTGCCTCCGCAACAGGGTTTTTACTCAAATATGACGCGAGCAGCATCCCGCCGTTCACGACATAGCGCCCGACATCTTTTCCGTAATACTTCAGCTGCGACTGGGAAAGGGCCCGTAGTTGCGTGTTGTGCTCAGAAAATGCCGTATCGACGTTCGCTATGACGTTATCCGCAACCATTGAAACATCGGCGTCCGACGCAGAGTTGATTTCAGCGATGCCTTTGCCGATCATCGCCCGCAGTTCGGCAGCCGCTCCGTTCCGCCGAAGCTCAATCATTGTTTCCGGCGGCAGTCCGCTGAGCATGCTACTACCGAGTGCCTTCGAAATTAAGACGTCCGACTTTTTCTCCGTTTCATGCCCCATCATGGCATCGTATTCATATTTCCACTGGAGATACTTCCACGAAACTGGCGCGTCGATCAACGGGCTGCCACCACACCACGCACTTCTGAGCAAGGTGTCATTCGCCATCATCATTCGTCCGGCGATTGAATTATAGATGGCCTCTCCATAATCCTTGGCCAAAGCCGCAGCTAACATTTTTTCATTTAGGAAGCGAGTGATTTGTTCAGGCAGCGGCTCAGACCATTCGCCGTCGAATATTAGCCGGTTAGGATCGACCATGCTAGCGACGATCTGATAAGGATCGCCTGATCTTGAGACGAAATCGATCAGTTCTGGGACGTTCTCAAAATCGCGTCCGAAGATCCGGGATGCGTGGATCAGCGCATCTGTGTTTCCCGCCACAGTCACCGCCTTGCTGTATCCCATGTCCAGCCCGAAGCGATTAGGAGCGATGACAACTATGGGTGGATTCACTTCAGCGAGCGCGAGTTCACGGTATCCGAGTGCATTGAGTGCGTGTTTGATGACTAAACGAAACAGCTCTTTGGGAACGAGGCTTTCACGCATCATGAGAAGTCGCGAAAGTGGATCAGGCAAAATCACCGTGTCCATATACAAGCCCACGGAACATGCGATGTTGGATACGTAGGACGGAAAAACATCACCCCCGAATACCGATTTCAGCGACTTCAGGTCGCTAAGATGGGCCTCGACGATTGGGCCGTGGACTTCCCAGAACTCCACCAGGCCAGTGGCGAAATCGGAAACGTCGGAGTTGAACGCAGCCACCAGAGATTCATTGGCGGATATTGCATTGGCGATTTGCTGTGGTGTCGCGCCCTTGCGCTTCGCCTCCTCGAATATCGCGCCAAAACTTCCGTCCAGAATGTCAAAGTACTTGCTTTGGACGTCCCTAAGCGGCGTCTCTCTCACCTCGCGATAATACTTTGCCCCCAGCGCGGTAAGACCGAGTGCGCGCACCGAACCATCAACAGTGCTTGGATCAACCTTTCCGTCAGGCCCGAATTGGACGCGAGCAAGCGCATCCACCGTGAATTTACTGGAAATCTTGATCCTGTCAGCAGCAAGTTCCTCCTTCAAAAGCATCACCATGTCATGAAGTTCATCTGGTTCCATGTAGGACCTTGGATTACTGCCACTGCCAGCATATCAACTGCCTCGCCTATCGTGTCGTCCAGAACTGACGGCCCGTAACGCAGTTCGTGCAACTGGACTGAAAACGCTTGGTCGGCTCTTCTCTGTTTAACAGAAAGGGCGGGAGCCCAGCCCGCCTCCTCGGCAGCGCCAGTTCCCGCCCTAATCCTCAAAAACGATCTAATCTTTACGCTTTCGCTTCCGTCTTCAACTTCTCCCGCTGCTCCTTCAAGATCGCCCTGCGGCTCAACTTGATCTTGTTGCCCTCGAGCGCCAGCACCTTCACCAGAATCTGATCGCCCTCGTTCAGCTCATCGCGCACTTCCTTGATGCGGTTCTCCGCAATCTCGGAAATATGCAGCAGCCCGTCGGTGCCCGGGAAAATCTCCACGAACGCGCCGAAATCGACGATCCGCACGACTTTGCCCAAATAAGTCTTGCCCACCTCGGCCACCGCGCAAATGTCGGTGATCATCTGGATGCAGCGGTCCGCCGCCGTGCCGTCCGACGAGAAAATCTTCACACTGCCATCGTCCTCGACGTCGATCTTGCAGCCCGTCTGCTCCACAATGCTGCGGATCATCTTACCGCCCGGCCCGATCAACTCGCGAATCTTATCGGTCGGAATCTTCATCGTGAAAATCCGCGGCGCATACGGCGACATCGTGTCGCGCGGCTTCTCGATGGTCTTCACCATGATTTCGAGAATATGCAAACGCGCCTTGCGCGCCTGTTCCAGCGCCTCTTTCAGGATCGCGTGCGTCACATTCGGCACCTTGATGTCCATCTGCAGCGCCGTGATACCTTCTTTCGTGCCGGCGACTTTGAAATCCATATCGCCGTAATGATCCTCCGCGCCCGCGATATCGGTGAGCACGGCGTAATCCTTCCCCTCCATCACCAAGCCCATCGCGATGCCCGCCACCGGAGCGATGATCGGCACGCCCGCGTCCATCAGCGACAAAGTCGCGCCGCACACCGAAGCCATGGAGCTCGATCCGTTCGATTCCAGAATGTCGGACACAACACGCATCGTGTAAGGGAACGCCGCGTCGTCCGGAACCACCGCAGCAATGGCGCGCTCCGCCAACGCCCCGTGTCCGATTTCACGCCGCCCCGCGCCGCGCATGAAGCCCACTTCGCCCACGCTGAACGGCGGGAAATTGTAATGCAGCATGAAGCGCTTCGAGGATTCCGAAGCGTCTAGCAACTCAATCCGCTGCTCGTCGTCTTTGGTCCCGAGCGTCGCCGTAACCAGCGCCTGCGTCTCGCCGCGCGTAAACAGTGACGATCCATGAGTCCGCGGCAGCACGCCCACTTCGCATTCGATCTTGCGCACCTGATCGAATTTACGACCGTCCGGACGCCGCTTAGCCTTCAGCATCTCATCGCGGAAGATCCGTTCCTTCAACGCATCAAACAGCTTCTTGCCTTCCGGCTGCTGCTCTTCCGGCAGCGCCGTGATCGCCTTCTTCTTGGCGGCATCGATGCGCGAGTAGCTCTCGAGCTTCTCGTACTTCTCCGTATTCATCGCGTCCTTCAGTTCCACCTGAACCGAAGCCGCGATCTGATCGTACAGCGCCTTATTCACTTCCGGCGCCGCGTACTCTTTCTTAGGCTTGCCGCACTTCTTCGCCAGCTCGCGAATCCCGGCCGCGATCTTCTTGCAGCAGTCATGCCCGAACTCAATCGCCGCCAGCACATCGGCTTCGCTCACCTGCTGCGCGCCGGATTCCACCATCACGATGCCTTCGTCCGTGCCCGCCACAACAATATTGACGCGCGACGCCTTGGTTTCCTCATAAGTAGGATTCGCCACCAGCGCCCCATTCACCATGCCCACCCGCACCGCCGCCAGCACATGATGAAACGGAATATCGGAAATCGCCAGCGAGGCGCCCGCGCCCACAATCGCCAGCGTCGAAGGATCGCGCACCGGATCGGCCGACAACACCATGCCGATCACCTGCGTCTCATGCGAATAACCTTCGGGGAACAACGGCCGGATCGGCCGGTCGATCAGACGGCTGGTGAGAATCTCTTTCTCGGTCGGCCGCCCTTCGCGTTTGATAAATCCACCCGGGAACCGCCCCGCCGAGTAAGTGTACTCGCGGTAATCCACGGTCAACGGGAAAAAGTTAGCGTTCGGTTTCGGCTCAGGCGCCGTACAGGCAGTCACCAGGACCACCGACTCTCCGGAACGGATAATCACCGATCCATTGGCCTGCTTGGCCATCTTTCCGGATTCAATCGTCAGAACCCGGCCACTGCCCAGGTCCACTTCAACGGAATGCAACATGTTTGAAAACGTCCTTTAATCAAGACCAGCCCGGACTGCGCTTCATGCGTGTCCGTCGGCCTGCTTTGATTAAGAGGAGACTGGAGGGTTCTCCGGGGGTAGCCGGCCACATGCCGGGCTCTCGAGAATCGCTTTACGAATGTTCTATGCCGTTAACGGCGGATGCCCAGACTCGTAATCAGAGTCTTATAGCGTTCCGGGCTGCGGCTGCGCAGGTAATCCAATAACCGCCGGCGCCGCGCCACCATCTGCAGCAGACCCCTGCGCGAATGATGATCTTTTTTGTGCGACTTGAAATGCTCGGTTAACTCCAAAATACGCCGGCTGAGGATCGCTACCTGCACCTCTGGCGACCCGGTGTCCGTCTTATGGACCCGGAACTTCGAAATTACGTTGGTTTTTGCTTCGCCAGCCAGTGCCATTCGATGAATCGATACTCCTCGTCTATCCTTAATCGTTTTGTTTCACCCAACAGGATAACACAGCCGTTGTGAGTAGTACGTCGGGCCTCCAGGCCCGACATCTGCAAGTGCGCCTCGCAGCAACCCTCAAAGCCCCCCCGCCCGCGACATCAACCAAACATTCCCCGAATTCTCCATCAGCGTAACCGCCAGCCGCCCCCCCGCCGCCGACCAAATCCGGTACGGATGCATCGGCCGCTCGTGAAAATGTTGTACTCCGGCGGCCTCACCGGACGGCCGGTGTGAACGCGGATCCAGCCTCTGCCGCCACAGGCAAATATGCCCATCCCGGCTGGACGTGAAATACAGACTGTTTCCGTCCGGCGACCAAGCGGCGCTATCTTCAACGGCATCTTCTTCCGAAATCTTGATCCAGGAACTCTCCGCAATCGTGCGCGGCGCCGTGCCATTCGAATCAAATGGCGCGATCGCGATCCATGCATGGTTGGGCGTCACCCGCGCCGTGAAACTGATCCAGTGATGGTCGGGAGAGAAGCGTCCGTAGAGCAAACTGTAATTTGCATGAATCAATATTGGCGTCTGCTGGTGGGAGGTTATGTCCAGAAGGCTAACATGATATGGATTCCCTCCGAACGTCACTAACGTCTTCCCGTCGCGCGACCAATCGGTCGGCCGTAAACAGCCTTCGCACACCCTTTCGGGAACGCCGTCGGGCGTGGTCACATAAAGGATCCTCTTGTCATTCTCGAAGCTCGAATAGGCCACCCTGCTGCCGGAGGGATTGATCAGGGGATAGGCCTGCAGGAATGGAGACGCCGCCACCTGCTTCTCTTTGCCCGTCACAGTGTCATGCAGCCAGATATTCAACATGCCCGATTGCGCGGAACTAAACGCGATCAGCCGTCCATCGCCCGAAAGTGACGGGCCCTCTCTGAAGGCGAAAGGCTCGCGCGTAATTTGCTCTGCGGCTCCCGTCGCTTTCCCGCGGTCGAAATCGAAGGGAATCGACCAGACATTTCCCGTCGTGTCGGTACTCGCGAACGCCATCAGTATCCTCAGAGGCGCAGGAGGCAGTGATTTCGTTCCCCGAGCCCGCCGTCAGCCGCCGAAAAGCATTCGTGGCTTTTCCTTCCGGCGAGATTTCGGTCTCCCAGAGGTTGCGCGTGTCCCCGTTCCGGGCGGAGAAGATCACACGGTTTCCAGACGGCAGCCAGCACGCCGGCTCTGGAAGAGCGAGGTTCGGCCGCCTGACGACCGACGTATAGTCCGAGCCGGGAGTACCCAGCCCCGCTTCCAGAAATGCTTTGCGTATCCCGGTCTCCTGCGCGGCACTGCCCGCGGTCGATAGGATCCACCAATCCAGCGCCGATGGCTCGAATGCCTTATCGGAACGGTAGCCGACGATGAGCAAATGCCTGCCGTCGGGCGACCAAATGGGTGAGCGGGCCGTGGCGAAATCTGAACCTGCGCGCACTGGCTGGCCTCCCGCGGAAGGGACCACCCAGACGGTGCCATTTCCGGGTACCGTCACGGCGACGCTGGTCTCACCGATCCAATAAGCCACCTGTGTGCCGTCGGGAGAATACTTGGGGTAGCCACCGGCGCGCGCCAGCAGCCGCGCTTCGCCGCCGAACGCCGGCATTTCGTACACGCCCCCGCCATCGCGATCCGAGTGAAATACGATCTTGCTGGCGTCTGGCGAGAAATCTGGAGCTGTATTGCCCGCCCCATCGAACGTCAACCGAATCGGCTGGCCCCCCGCAACCTGCTTGATATAGAGGTCCCGCGCGCCCCCCCGCTCAGCCGAGTAGGCCACCAGTCTCCCGTCACGCGACAAAGCCGGCGAATCGAATCGCCCGGCATCGGATGTGAGCTTGGTCAGCTTCCACGGAGGACGAGCCGGCGAGGGACCCCGCAGCCGCCACCCGATCGCGGATGCAACCATCAGCAAGACCGCAGCCGCGCCCCACCAAACCAATCGACGTTTCGATGCGGCCGGCTGCGCGCCCGGGGGTTTTGCACCTTCTTCCTCGACGGCCGCCTCAGGGGTGAACGGCAAAGTCCGCTCCAGGACGCCAATAAACCGGTAGCCGCGGCCCGGAACAGTCTCGATATAACGAGAGTTTTCCGCCGAATCTCCCAGCGCCTGTCGCAGCTTATTGATCGCAGCATGTAAGCCGTGTTCGAAATCGACGAAAACCCCGTCCCCCCAAATCTCTTTCTTGAGCCGTTCCTGCGAAATCACCTCGCCCGCGTGGTTCACCAGCAGGAGCAGAATGCGGAACGGCTGGCCGGATAAACGCAGGCGGACCCCATGCTTCAGGAGTTCGCCCGAGGCCGCGTCCATTTCAAACGGCCCGAAGGCGATGCGCCCGGAGTGAGACGGAACCGCCATACGGCGCAGTATATACCATGCTGAGCGAACAAATGAGGTGGCCCCAGATCCGGCATGCCTTGAATCACTTAGCTGATGAGGCCAGGTTTGAGGGAGAAATGAGTCGCAACTAAGCTCTTAAACCCTTATTGTCGGTGACGCGGTCGGATATTTAAACAGCCCTAAAAGGCAATCCGAAGAATCTGAAAGGACAATTCAAAGGGAAAAACCATGAAACAGAAATCAAGCTCAACGAGGGTACCTATGAAACTCTTGGCAACGGCGGCACTGATGCTCAATTTCGGTGTCGCAGGCATCTATGCGGAATCGGTTTCCGTAAACCTGGCGGTTTCGGGTACGACTGCGAACAGCACGGTCCAACTAACGCCCGGCACACCTGCTTCTGAATATAATCTCGCCGGGGGCGGTATTTTCGACCCATTCACTCTTCGTGTTGTGAACTCTAGCGCGCCTTCTGCGACGCCTCCCAGCACCTGCTCGGGCCCAACCAAGCTTTATCGTGAGGCTGTGGCCGGCGCGGGCGTTCTTCGCTCCGGGGATGGAAGTCTATTGACAGTCAACCTCACGGGGGGAAGCGATTGCATCGATTTCGTGGCTCGGCAGGCCCTCTGTATTAGGATTCTTCAAATCACAGGTGGAACCGGCCGTTTCAAGAATGCGTCCGGCTCCGTTACGTTGACCATGACGGTGGTGCCGATCCTGGCGGACTCCACTGGCAACCCCGTCTTTTTTTCCGTTACGGGTGACCTTAAGGGAACGGCTTCCAAAGTGTCTCTCTGGCCGGGACCTCCAAACGGGCCGCTATAACAGACAAATGCGAGTGGCGCGGGCCTCCGGCCCGCGTTCGACCTCCTGGTCGAACCCTCGCCAAACAAGCATCTCGGTGGTTGGCAATGCCCGCGGATATCAGATCAGGGACAAGTCGGGGGGGAGGCATGTTCAGCCCGTGATCTCCGGACTCTCTCCCGACTGCCGCGCCAACTCCGCGAACCACCCATCGCCTTCCATCAATTGCTCGGGCGGCCCGTGCTCCACCACCGCGCCTTCATTAATCACATACACGTAGTCCGCGTTCTTCATCATCGTGTAGCGATGTGCAATGATCAGCATCGTCGGCCGGGGTGAGATTTTTTCCAAAGCGCCGCGCACTTCCATCTCCGTGGCATAGTCCAGGTTCGCCGTCGCTTCATCCAATACCAGCAACCGCGGCTTGTCCACCAGCATCCGCGCGATCTGCAGTCGTTGCCGCTCGCCCATCGACAAACCGACGCCCCTCTCGCCGACCTCTGTCGCTAAGCCCTCCGGCAATCGTTCGAGCGCCCGGCCTAAATCCGCCGCCAGCGCCGCCACGCGCACCTCATCATCCGATGCCTGCGGCCTCTTGTAACGGATGTTCTCCGCCAGCGTCCCGCGGAACACCGTCCCATCCGAGGCAACCACGCCGATCGCCGCCCGCACCGCGGAGCATCCCACTTCACTCAACGGCTGCCCGTCTACCAGAATCTCGCCCGACCATGGCTCGAACAATTTGAGCAACAGATCCGCCGTCGTAGTCTTCCCCGCGCCGGATGGTCCAGCCAGTGCCGTGATCCTCCCCGGCTCCAGTGTCAAATTCAATCCCCGCAGCACTTCCTTACCCTGCACATATCCGAAGTGCACGTCCCGAAACTCCACTCGCCCTCGCCCCTCTTTTAAAGGGCTCCCCAGTGCCTCCACAGGCCCACTGTCCATTAGCCTCACGGCTCTCCTGAGCGATGTGAAATTCTCCTGCAGGCTCACCGCCAATCCATTCAGCGAATCGATCGGCGAATACAAACGATCCAGGTACGCCGCAAACATGACCACGTCACCCGGTGTAAGCCGATGTCGCAGCACCAGCCACCCTCCGTAGCCCAGCACCAGCGACTTGCTCAAATTGCTCAGCGCGCTCTGCGAAATGTAGTAGCGCTGGGCTGTCCTGATGCGATTCAGGTACACATCGTATGCTTGAATCGATTCCCCCAGCAGCCGTCCTTCTTCGCGCGCCTCAGCCCCCGAAAGCTTCACCGTCTTCACCGCGCCGATGGCGTCGGCGATGCGTGCCGAGATGTCCTCCCACAACTGATAGTAAGGATCGAGGTTCGACTGCATCCGCAACGCGCTGCGTCGTGCGATCCACATATAAGGAGGCAGCAGGCAGGTCGACACCAGCGCCATTTCCCAATTCTGCGTGAGCATGATTGCGATGATGCCTACCAGGCGCATCGCTTCGGGCGCGATCTGTTGCGAGAAAGCGTGTACCACTGGTGAAACTTGATCGCATTGGTCGATCCTCTTCGCCAAACCCGCGCTCGCCTGCCGGTTGAAAAACGCGAGCGGTAGCCGCAGCACATGGCCGAAGGTATCGACAATCAGCTTCGACTCCATAAAACTCGCAACGCGCGCGCCGTAGTAACTCGCACGCTGGTAGAAATAGTAGGAGCCCAGCCCGATGAAGAACAACATTCCCACCGCTTCAATCAACGTCCGTAGCGTCTGTTCCGGCGTACGAGACGGCACGAACGCCGTCCCCTGCGTCGAACCCGTCTGCTCTACAAACAGCCCGGCGACATCGTTAATCGCCGTCCTGTAAATCAGCGGTTGCAGCAAATCCAGCCCGGTGTATAGAAAGGAAAACAGACCGATGACCAGAAACTGCCGCCGATACTGCTTGGCCAACTGGAACAGCACTTGAAAGACCCGGCGGCTAAACGGCGACTCCTCGTTATCGGCCACAGGCTGTGCTTCAGTAAGGTTGGTCATTTACGGCTGTATTATATGGGAAGCGACGGCGCGGTAGAGCTTACACGCAGAAGCTTGGATCGCGATCGGCCGCCCGCTTCCCGTGGTCCTTCCCCGTTTCATGCCAGGTCTTGGGTGAATCGAAACTCCGCCGCTGACTGCAGGCGCCAGCCCCCGTCAGCCGTCAGTTCGAGAACCTGTGAGTGGTGCTTAACCAGTGCCGGATGGTGGCTCACGCTTACAAACGTGGTGGACGTTGCGATCAATTGACGGTATAACGAAGACTCGTTTTCGCGATCCAGCGCACTGGTGGCTTCATCGAGCAGCACATAGCGCGGGTGTTTCAACAGAACTCTTGCAAACGCCAAACGCTGGCGCTCGCCCACTGACAGGATCTTTTCAAAGTCGAACTCGACGTCAAATCCGCCGCAGCGGTCAACCAGGTCCGGCAAATTTACGCGATCCAGCACCTCGCGAAGCTCCGCGTCGGATACACTTCGCTCGAGGTTCGGATAGAGGAGTTGATCGCGGAGGCTGCCGATGATCATGTAGGCATCCTGCGGAAGGAACAGAATATCCTCGAGTCTAGGCCGTTCGATCGCGCCGCTCCCTGAATCCCAGAGGCCGGCGATCATGCGAAGCAGAGAGCTCTTGCCGAGGCCGCTGGCTCCGACGATCATCAGTCCTTCCCCGGGCGGCACTGAAAGGGTGAGTTCCTTCACCAGTGTCCTTTCGTAGTTTGGGGTCTGCAGCGTGATCTCGTCGATACGAAGACGCTCGCCCTCCCGCGTAACAATCTTTTGATGCGCAGGATCCATGGAAGGCTTCGCGGGCACTAGGCTGTGAGCGAGAGCGCTCACGCGACTCACGCCGGCGGCGAAGAGACTCAGGTTCTCCACGTTGTCCACGAGTATGGTGAGCGCGCTCATTATGGCTGCAAACGCTCCCTCGGCCTGGACGATGCGCCCCACCTCGAGTTCGCCCGAAAGCACGCGCGGCGCGATGACCATACTTGGCAGCATCAGCAGCAGCAGGCTCTGCGGATATTGGAAAAAGTTCAAACGCAATTGCCAGCGAATCAGATTGGTAAAATTCGCGAACAGTCGGCCGAAAAGGCGCTGGACCTGGGCTTGCTCTTGCCCCTCCCCGTGGTACAGCGCGATAGACTCCGCGTTTTCACGGATGCGCACAAGACCGAAGCGGAAGTCGGCTTCCCGCCTGCGCTGGTTGAAATTTAATGAAACCAGTTTCCCGCTGAAAACTCCAAACGTGATGAGCGTTACCAAGGTCGCGTAGACGATCACGAATAGCACCAGGTAACCGGAGATGGACCACAATACGCGGCCGAACGCTAGCAACTGAATGACTGCACTGCCGAATATGAGTAGAAAGCTCAGCGACTGTTGCGTGAAGGAGGCGATATCCTGGGAGATTCGCTGGTCGGGGTTGTCTATCTCCGGCTTGGTGAGAAGCTTATAGAACGCGTGATTCTTGAAGTAGCGTTTCAGTATCCGATCGGTCAACCAGCGGCGCCAGTTGAGCGCAAGCGTGTCGCGCACGTAGTAGTAGTAGGCATAGATCGGCACGGCCGCCAAGAGCAACCCGAAGAATATGCGGACCGAATGCCAGAAACGGGCTGTATCGCGAGCCGCCAAAGCCGAAGTAAATTCACCGGATTGTTGATTGAACAAGACGTTAAACTCGGTGTCTCCGATCAAGAGCAATACCAGCAGTACCAGCAGCCAGCGACCTTTACGATTCTCTTTGGAAAACCAATAAGGTTTAGCGAGCGCAATGGATTGCTTTAAAAGGTTGAGATCGAGTTTGTTCATGAGAGGCTCTAAGCGCTTACCGCCCAAATGCGTCGTCGGTTATGTCCATCCAGCTTACTG
>CAVXEM010000036.1:0-188936 GCA_963760575.1 Bryobacterales bacterium | reverse complement strand
CGTCCGTCATCACCCAGATGCCGCGAGCCTTCGCCGTAGCAATGATGCGCTCCATCTCGCCGCGATCGAAAATCGCGCCGCTGGGGTTCGACGGCGAGTTGAGGATGATCATCTTGGTCTTGGGCGTGATGGCGCGCTCGACCATGGCGGCAGTCAGCGTGAAGCCTTCCTGCTCGTTGGTGTTGACAAACACGCACTTGCCGCCCGCGTAGTTCACAACGTCTTTATAGGTCACCCAATACGGCACCGGAATGATGACTTCATCGCCCGGATCGACCAGCGCCTGCGTCAAATTGAAAATCGCGTGCTTGCCACCGACGGTGACGATGCACTCCTTGGTGTTGTAGGAAGTGCCGTAGTCAGCCTTGTGGCTGTCGCAAATGGTCTGCTTGAGCTCTTCGGTGCCGCCCGTATTGGTGTACTTGGTGAAGTTCTTTTCGATGGCCTCGATGGCGGCGCGCTTGATGTTTTCAGGCGTCGGAAAATCCGGTTCGCCGGCTCCGAAGTCGACCACGTCGTTGCCTTCGCGGCGCAAACGGTCGGCGTCGGCGGCCACCTTCATGGTGGACGAAACGCTGATGAGCGAAATTCTGTCGGCTAGTGCTTGGGTTGTTGGCATGGTTGTCCTGCTCCTTCTAATATCTCATTTGGCGACACGGTTCTTGAGCCGCTCTTCAATCAGCGGAGGCACCAGTCCGGAGACGTTGCCGCCCAGCGACGCCACTTCCTTCACCAGTTGCGAGCTGACGAAAGAGTACGCTTCGGCCGCCATCAAAAAGACCGTCTCGACTCCCGGGCTGAGACGCCGGTTCATGTGCGCGATCTGCAATTCATATTCGTAATCCGAAATCGCGCGAATGCCGCGCAAAATAAAATTCGCGCCGCGCTTCGTAGCATAATCCACCAGCAGGCCGTGAAACCATCCCACTTCGACGTTGGGATACGGCTTCACCACCTCAGTGAGCATCTCGACGCGCTCTTCCACCGTGAACAGGCTTTGCTTGCGCTGGTTCTGTAGCACCGCCACAATCAGGCGGTCGGCCAGCTTGCTCCCGCGAGCAATCAGGTCCAGGTGTCCGTTGGTGATCGGATCGAACGAGCCCGGATAGATAGCGACTATTCTTGACGGCGGCAGCGCGGCCACACGCTCTCCTTGAATGGTGGGATTGAACTTCAATTCTAGCAAAGCGCCACCGCCCAGGGGCTTGCGCGCAGCCCTTGCAGGGAGGAGAATAATCGCCAGCTATGGTGTCTATTAAAGGACACAGCTTTGTGGGGGTAAATATGAAAGTATTTTGGTCGATCTTTGTCGTATTTTCACTTTTGTGGCCCGTATGCGCACAAAGTCAGGAAAGGCCCAACACCATTGCAGCCGGACAGGCTGCCACTCCAGCAGTGGACAATCTGCCCATAAAAAGGGTGGTGCTTTATAAGAACGGTGTGGGTTATTTCGAGCACACAGGTCCCGTTCGCGATCGGCAGGATGTGACGATTTCTTTCACGTCTGGCCAGCTAAACGATGTATTGAAATCGCTCACGGTCTTGGA
Source organism: Bryobacterales bacterium (assembly GCA_963760575.1). Lineage (GTDB taxonomy): Bacteria > Acidobacteriota > Terriglobia > Bryobacterales > Bryobacteraceae > Palsa-187. Next base: position 187,389 of record CAVXEM010000036.1, on the reverse strand, counting down.
TCTGAACGGTGGCCGCATCACCGGCGTGGGCTACGGTTCAGCTTCGCCGGTCGACCGCCAATTGGGCGACCTGCGCCTTCCAGTGAGTGAAAAGACCTCTCTCAGTGAGTTCCTCGGCGCATTGCGCGGTGCGCGTATCGAAGTTCGCAGCGGACCGACTGTCATCACCGGCAGACTGCTTAGCATCGAACGAAAAACCAGGACCGGAGGCGGCACCACTCTCGAAGTCGATTACCTCGCGCTCATCACCGATAGCGGCGAAGTGAAGACCACGGAACTGACGCCGGCATTCTCGGTGCGCCTTCTCGAACGCGGACTGCCAGGGAAAGTGGACCGCTACTTAAATGTAATCGCCTCAGGCCGCGAAGCAGACGTACGGCGCATGGTGATCTCGACTGACGGCACCGGTGAGCGCTCGCTGTTCGTCAGCTACATCAGCGAGGTGCCGGTCTGGAAAGCCACTTATCGAATCGTGCTCAATTCCAAGACCGGCAAGCTCCCGCTTCTGCAAGGCTGGGCCATCGTCGATAACACGGTGGGGCAGGATTGGGACAACGTGCAGTTATCGCTGGTGGCCGGAGCGCCTCAATCCTTCATTCAGAATCTCTCGCAGCCGTACTACTCGCGGCGGCCGGTTGTTCCGTTGCCGCAAAGCGTGACCATGAGCCCGCAGACTTTCGAAGCCACCTTGTTGCCCGGCGGAGCTGTTCTCAGCGGCGTACTCACGGATCCTTCTGGAGCGGTCATCACGAACGCCAGCGTGAAAGTCTACGACATTGGCGGAAGCTTGGCTGCCGAAACCACCCCAGATGCGCGAGGTTACTACGAATTCGCCTCCGTACCCGCGGGCCCCGTCCGCATGCAGATCACCTCGCCCGGATTCCGTACCAGCGTCATCACCGGTGTATTGGCTTCGAGTGAGAAGCCTGCAAGGAGCGATGTGACTCTTCAGATCGGGAGCATCGCCGAGCAGGTAACGGTCAATGCCCAAGTGGCGCAACTTCAAACCAGCAGTAGCTCTGTAGGATTCTCGGCCCGCAACGCCGGCAGCGGGAGAAATTTAGGGAATACCAATGAGTTGCCGCTCAGCGCGCGAAACTTCACCAATATTCAACGGCGCCCCGGAGTCGCCCCCTCCCGCGCCCGCAGACATCGACGCCGCTCGCGACAGTGCGGAGTCATCCGCACAAGCCCAGGAATTAGGCGACCTCTTCGAATACAAGCTAAAGCAACCCATCACCATCGCCAAAAACCGGTCGGCCCTGGTTCCGATTGTTCAATCCACCATCAACGCTGAAAAGGTTTCGATTTGGAACGAGCGCGCCGGATTGCCGCGTCCGCAGCGGGCACTGTGGCTCACCAACTCCAGCGGACTCACGCTCGACGGCGGCAGCTTCAGCGTTCTCGAAGAAAATACCTTCGCCGGCGAGGGCATCTTCGATCCCATCCGACCCGATGAGAAACGCCTCGTTTCCTACGCCACGGATCTTGCTCTCAACGCGAGTTCCCGCAATTCCAACGAAGCCCAACGCATCTCCAAAGTCCTTATCAAAGGCGGCGTAATGACCCACGAGAGCGAAATGCGGGAGAAAAAGACCTACACCTTCCGCAACGAAGACAGCACGCCCAGAACCGTGATCGTCGAACACCCGGTTCGTCCCGGCTACGAACTGCGCAGTGAAAGTCGTCCCGCCGAAACATCCGCGGGCTGGATGCGGTTCCGCCTGCAAGTGGAACCCAAACAAACCGCCTCGCTCGTGGTCGAAGAAGCACGCCCGCTGCGCGCCACCTACACGCTGACGGATCTCACGGCCAACCAAATCGCGCTTTTCGTCAGCCAAAAGTCGATCAACAAGACCATAGAAGACGCGCTCGGCAAGATCCTGGCGCAGCAAAAAGTCATCGGCGATCTGGATGAACAAAAGGAGGCTCACGAGGCACAAACCATGAAGATCTTCGACGATCAGCAACGCCTGCGGGAGAACATGAAGGCGCTGAAAGGAAGTGCCGACGAAAAAGCCCTGCTGCAGCGCTACACCAGACAGCTCAACGACCAGGAAGACCGCCTGGAAGTCCTGCAAAAGGAGAGCGAAAAAATCGAGACACAGCATGATGAAGCCCAGGCTGCTCTTGACAAGATGATTCAGGAACTCTCCTTCGACGTCACGCTATGATATGCTGCCCGCAAGATGAAAGCTATCATAGCGATTTCGATTTTCAGCGCCGCAGCCACGCTATCGTTCGGACAAACTTTGCCTGCCGATATCAACGCCACGACGCTGACTCGCCTGCCTCCCGTCCAGCGCCAGGATCTGGACGCTGACGGCCAGAAGATCTTCGATTCGCTGGCAGGACCCAACAACAAGGGCCCCCTGCGTGGGATTCTTGGGTTAGGAATTTACGATCCCAAACTGGCGGAAGCGCTCCACCTTCTGCACGATTCCGTCACGAAGTACGGCACCCTCGGCAACCGCGTCGACGAGTTGGCCATTCTGGTGGCCACCCGCGAGGAGCAGATGTCGCTGAACGAATGGTACAGCCACGAGGCAGCCGCGCTCAAAGCGGGATTGGATCAATCCATTATCGATGTGGTGAAGTTCGGCAAAGAGCCCACCGGTCTCGACGCGAAAGACGCACTGGTAATCCGCTTCGGACGTGAATGGTTCCGTGACCGGCACGTAAGCTCAGACACCTTCGCGAAAGCAGTGGAAGCGTTCGGCCAGCGTGGCACCGTGGAACTCATCGGCGTCATGGGCGACTACGCCATGGTCGGAATGATGCTGCAAGCAGTCGACCAGCAACTCCCCGGCCGCCCCGCCCTCCCACCGCTCAAGACGACGAAGTAACGAAACGCGACGAACCTAACGTACGAACTACGAGATCAAAGTACCGCAGGCGTCCACGCCTGCGGCAGGCCCGGAGGCCTGCCCTACCGGCTATCGCTTACGCCACCCGGTCCATCGCCAAAAACTCCTGAATATGCGGATGCTCCGATTTCTCCAAATCCACCACCGGACCAAAGTAAATCGCCTTGCCCTCGTGCAGCACCACCACCGTATCCGCCACCTTCCGCATCAATTCCAGATCGTGCGTAACCACCACGCCCGTCAACTTCAACTGCCGCTTCAGCCGCAGCATCAAGTTGCCCACGTGGTCGCTCATAATCGGGTCCACCATCGTGGTTGGCTCGTCGTATAAGATGCACTCCGGCTGCGCCGCCAGCGCCCGCGCAATCGCTACCGCCCGCCGGTGCCCCGTCGAAAGCTCGCCCGGGTAAGTGTCGCGGACCTCCAGCAGGTCCACCATCGACAGCAGCCCGTTCACCACGTCCTCTTTATTGTGCGGCGTGTAATCGTCGCGCAACTCCAGCGAAAACAGAATGTTCTCGCCCACCGTCAGCGAATCGAACAGCGCCCCGGATTGGAACACCATGGTCACTTTCTTGCGAATCGCTCGCAGCTCGGACTCGGTGAAATCGGTAATATCCTGATAGGAAACGATCACCCGCCCCGAATCCGGCTTCAAAAAACCCATGATGTGCCCCAGGCTCACGGACTTACCGACGCCGCTCCGCCCAATAATCGCCAGCGTCTGCCCGGCATCCACATGAAAGTTGACATCGACTAAAACCGGGTAGTCGAACGTCTTATATACATTGCGGAATTCGATGTAATGGTCGCTCATCGTGCGCCCCACTCGACCGGTGTGTTCACGTTTTGGAGCTGCGCAGCATCCGCAACTGGCCAAGCTGTGGCCCCGAGGACTTTGAGTAAATCATGCATTTTGAATCGTTTATGTTCGATAGCGGATGCCACGGCGCCTTCGGCGCGGCGGTGGTAAACGGCGCACAGCGGATGCAGCCCGGATTCAGTCTGCGGCACCAGACATGTGCTTCCACACTGCCGGGCAGCGTCGAGCAGTTCGCGCAGGAATTCGGCCGTGAGCCCCGGCATATCGCAAGCGACCAGAAGATTCCAGTCCGCGCGGCCGATCTTCAAGGCAGTGTACAAACCTCCGATAGGTCCACAGTTTTCAATCAGATCCGCGGCTACCGGGAGCCCCAGATGCGCGTAACGTTCGGGAGCGCCGATCAGCATCACATTGCCAGCCGCCGCGCGCACCCGTTCAGCCGCGCGTTCGACCAGCAGCGACCCCTCGATCGGCAGCAGCGCCTTGTCGCGTCCCATGCGCGAGCTGCGGCCGCCGGTGAGGACGAATCCCGCGCTGGTCTCCATGAGAAGATGGTAGCAATGCGCCGCCGCGAAAACAGGGCCCCTTTTTTAACAAACAAAAAGGTGTATATTTGTTGTTTAGCGATAGCTATGCTGGCCGCCTCCCCCACGCGCGCAGCGGACGCCTCCGCGACGTCGTCTTTGTTGACGCCGCGAGCCGACACAGGAAAGGTGTCGGTAGTGCGCGTTGACCGCCGCACCGGCAAACTTGTCCGCACCATCTCCGGCGGCGAATCCAGCCAGAAGGTGACGCCGGTAGCGCCTCCACCCGCCCACATTCAGGAACTGGTCGAAAAGAGCGCCCGCGCGCACAACATTGACCCGCTGCTGGTGCAGTCCGTCATCCAGGTGGAAAGCAACTACAATCACTTCGCCGTGTCGCCGAAGGGCGCCGAGGGTCTGATGCAGTTGATGCCCGGCACCGCGCGTATGCTGGGGGTGAGCAACAGTTTCGATCCCGCCGAGAATATCGAAGCGGGAGTAAAATACCTGCGGTATTTGCAAAGCATCTACCAGGACGATCGCCTGGCGCTGGCCGCCTATAACGCCGGCCCCAAAGCCGTGGATAAGTACAAAGGAACGCCGCCTTTCCCGGAGACTCAGGATTACGTGAACCAAGTGGGCCAGCGTTACCAGAGGGCCAAGCACGACGAGGCCGTGAAAAGTGCGGCGCAGCCCGCCGCCCCTGCGCCGGCGGAAGAAGTGCAGGCGCCTGTTGAAGAGCCGCAACTCAAGGTGGAGCGAATCATCGACCTAAATGTCAGACCGGTTCCCAAAACCGCGCAAGAATAATTCGGGAATTCGCCCGGCGATCCTCGCCGCAAGCGTCTTCCTGCTAGTAGGCGTGTGTTCCGCCGCCTCTTCCCCCGATTCGGCCAAGGTCACCGCGGTTCGTTTCTGGTCGCTAGGCGATGTGACCCGCATCGCCATCGAAGTTTCGTCGGACTTCACCTTCAAATACAGCCAGCTCACTGGCCCGGAGCGCATGTTCTTCGACATTCACGGAGCGCGCCCGCAGATAGCCAGCAAGGGCATCCACACCATCGCCGTCGGCGACGCTCTGGTCCAGCAGATTCGCGTGGCCGAGACCCAGCCTGACGTGACCCGGGTCGTGATCGATCTGCTCCAGGTAGCGTCCGTCACCACCTCGCAGCTTTCGAATCCCAACCGGCTGGTGCTGGAACTGCGGTCGAAAGACGCGCCGCTGCCGCCCGCGCAGCCGAGCGTCACTGGCGGCAAGGACCTGACGGCGCCGGTGGATCGCGAAGAGTACGCCATTCCCTCCGTCGCGTCTAAGCCCGAGCCGCGTAAGTTCGAGCCTCCGCCGGTACAACCGAAAGCGGCAGCGAAAGCGGCACCCTTGGTGCCCGAAGTCGAAGCTCCCACGAAAATCACCGCTCTATCGAAGCCCGCGCGTTTGCCTGCGTTGTTCTCTTCGATGCCCCACGAACTGCCACCGCCGCCCGACGCCATTCTGAGTAGCCGGCCGCGGCCAAGCGCCACGACAGCTGCACTCAAGGAAGCCTCTCCTCTCAAAGTACCGGCGCCTGCCAAGCGCGGCGACCGTTCGCTGACACGTGCCCTGGGCCTGAAGCTGGATCGCGTGGTGATCGATGCGGGACACGGCGGAAATGACGTCGGCACGCACGGGCCTTCCGGTTATTACGAGAAAGATTTGACGCTCGACGTGGCGCAACGCTTGGGCGCGCTGATCGAAGAACGAATGGGGAGCGAAGTGGTTTATACCCGCTCCGACGATACCTACGTGGGGCTCGAAGAACGCACCCGCATTGCCAACCAGCACGAAGCAGATTTGTTTTTGTCGATCCACGCCAACTCCTCGCCGTATCGAGCGGCGGCTGGCGTCGAAACCTACGTGCTGAACTTCACCACTTCCAAGACGGCGCTCGAACTGGCCGCGCGCGAAAACGCGACTTCCGAACGTTCTATCCACGAGTTGCACGAACTGCTTGAAAAAATCGCGCTGAAAGATAAGATCGACGAGTCCCGCGAGTTCGCCTCCAAACTGCAGACCTCGCTTTCCGTGGTTTCGAGAAGCAGCACGCAAGCAGCCAGGAATCGGGGCGTGAAAACGGCGCCGTTCGTAGTGCTGATCGGCGCGGCCATGCCCAGCGTACTGGCCGAGATCGGTTTCCTCACAAATTCCGCCGAGGAGACGCTGCTGCGCAAACCCGAACACCGCCAGAAGATCGCCGAGGCTCTCTATAAAGGCATCGCCGCCTACGCCGACACCCTAAGCCGCATAGACGTAGCCAAAAAATAGGGACGGAGCCTGATTTCGCCCGTGTCCCGTCAACAAATCAGGCTCCGTCCCTATTTTTTCCCACGCACCAGCTTAGCTACTTTGGCGAACTGCGCCGCCAGACGGAACGTCGGTGAGTGGATGATCTTCTCCAGCGTCTGGTTGAACTTCATCTCGCGCTGATACAAGAAGCGAATATAGTGGTCGCGCCGCGCGAACAGCCCTTCCAGTTCGCGAATATCCCCGTCGCTCAGCGTGCGGCCCGGTTTGAGATGCGCCGGCATCGGCCGCTGATAGTAAAAAGTAGCGTGTGAAGGCGCGGCGCCCGCTGTCGGAGGTTCTTTGGTATAGAAATACACCGCGATCGACCGGCGCGAAGTGTCTTTCTCCGGCGGCATCTGAATCTTCCGGAAGCCGTGCCAGGAAGCTTCGGTAGTTTCGAAAATCACCGCGCGATTTGCCAGCGGAATCACCGTCTCGCACTCGGCGTCAAACGGATCGCGCAACAATTCCAGGCACCCGCCCCAGGCTTGCTCCCACTCCGGATTTAAAAAAACGATCAGATTCAGCCGCCGGTGCGTATGCGTGGCCGGATGAAAATTGAAATCGACATGCGTGTCGAGTTCCTGCCCTTGCAAATTCTCATGCGTCCCGCCGCCCACGTATTCGGGATCGTACAGCAGGTTGGGAATGCTGGTGATGCGCCCCGTGAGCGCCAGGAACTCCGGATCTTGCATGAGTTGGTCGAAGCGCGCGTACGCCGGGCCGAGGTCGGCGAGATTCGAAAACACCGCCTTGCCGGCCACTTCGCCCGATTCGTTGAGCGCCTTGTCACGGTCGAACCGCGGAAATTGCGCCACTAACTCCGCGCAAAAGTTAGCATCCAGGAACGGCTCGATCACCACGTGCCGGAATGGCTTGGCGTCGGCAAAGTCGCGGCCGAGTTGTTCCGCGCGAACCAGCACCCCAGGGTCGAGCACAGAAGTCATGCGCTAGGCCGGCACCGGACACTCTTCGCCCAGGTAGCCCGCGCCCCCGCAATAACTCACGTCTTGCAGTTGCATCAAGATGCCATCCGGGTCAGTGAAATACAGTTCCGGAGTACCTCCGCGCGCCCCGCCGCGATCCTCCATACGCATGGTCACGTACGACTTCAACGGCCCCACCGGCCCGCGATTTTCACCTCTGGGCTTCACGCCGAAATCGGAAAGCGTCCGCAAAACCTTGTCGGGATCGAATCCCTCCATGTTCAGACAGGCGTGACCGATGTTGGGCGCAGCCGCGCCTCCCGCCAGCGCCAGAAACTGACCGCGTGGGCCTACTCCGAGCACCGGCGCCGGACCCTGATACGCCTGGATGCGCAGCCCAAACACGCTCTGGTAGAAGTCGCGCGAGCGCTGGGCGTCCGCGACCATCAGTGTGAAATGGCTAAAGTCGCGCGCGGCAATCAATCCTTTGCGAGGCGCCGGCTCCGGCTTTGCCAGACAAACGTTGCCCAGGACACCCGCTCCGCCGCAATAGCTCGCGTCCTGGAGTTGCACCAGAATTCCATCCGCATCCGTGAAGTACAGCTCCGCAGTGCCCTCCTCACGCTTGCGCACCCACGCTTTCAGCGGACCCGATCCCGCCGCATCCGTCCGGGTCACGCCATACTCAGCCAGAGTCTTCATAATCTGCTCGACGTTGAAGTTCTCAACGGTCATGCAGAAGTGAGCGATGCCCGGTTTAGCGTTCGCCCTGCCCTTGCTGAGAGCCACAAATTGCGGTCCGCTCCCAATACGCAGAATCGTGGTCTCGCCCTGGCGCGCCTGCACCGGTAGCCCAAACAGTCCTTGATAGAACTCCAGCGACTTGTGCGGATCTGCCACCGTGAGAGTCATATGGTTCAATGCCCTCACACGGATAGAAGATTTCTTCGCCTGCGCCGTCAGCCCGCGCGCCGCCGCTAAAATACCAAACGAACCCAAGAAACCGCGTCGCGTGAGGTTCATGTTAATCGTCGTTGCGCCGGAAATCGCACTGGCAGCAATCGCTGCAGCGCTTGCATTTTTCGCAGAGGTGATTGGCACAGGTGTCCTTGGTGCAGTAGACACAGATGTCGGTGGAGGGTTCGCTACAAATGTTGCACTGGAAAGTGAGGATCTCGGCCATGGGTCAGGTTCTCTCCATCATTTCGCGGGTTGCGCGGCGGCCGGAGGTTTCGGCGCGGCGGGTGCGGGTCGCGCGGCCGGCTGGCGCGTCAGCGTGCCGCGGCAGCGCTGCGCTTCGCTGTCCACGATCTGAAATTCTTGCTCCTTGGTCTGCGCCAGATCGGTGACGTATTGGCGGAGTTGATCGCGATTAGCCGAGTTCGCCGACACCACGCTCACCAGTAGATCGCCCACGGCTGGATTCTGGTAGCGGCGCACCCCATCCACCAGCGAATTGACTTGGGATTCGACGGACTGCAAGCGGAACAGCGTTTCGAGGGCCAGCGTCAACTTTTCCGGCTGCTTGCGTAGAGACTGCGCGGCTCCCAGCAAATACCCCACTTCATTGCGCGCATTGCGCCACTGCGAAGTGTAGGCGGCCGGAGCACCCTTCTTTTCCCACTGCTGGGGCGTCAATTGGTCGAGAATCGGCGTCAGGCGCTGAGTCTGTTCGGCCAGTGAGACGAGCGTCTGCGAAATGTCCCACGGGGCGGAAACGCCTTGGGCGTGCGCCGGCAAGGTAAGCGCCATGGGAAGAAGAAGCGGCAGGATGTACTTCATACCTAACGCTAGTTTCGCACGGACCCGGCGAACCGGCCTAAATCGTTGGAGCCGGAGGTGGCGGTGGAGGAGTCGGCGGAGGCGGTGGTGGTGGAACTTTCGTGGTATCGCCCACGCCGCCGCTGGAACCGCCGGCGCCGCCTGAACTGGGCATGTGCGTCGCCATCGTGACCGCGGCGTTCGCCATGGCGCGCAGCACCTGCCGCGCGAGATTCCCTTTGTCGAAAGTTTGCGCGATGGGTTCGTTGCGATACACCCGCAGCGATTCGCCGGGATTCAGAATCTTCGAATTACCGCGCGGCAACAAGGCGTGCTGCACTTCCACTTGCCCATCTTCCACTTCCACTAGAGTGGTTTCATCGTCGTCATCGACAGATATATCGAAGGTGGTGCCGCGCACCGAAATGACCGCCGTTGGAGTCAGCACGCGATTCGGGTTGGGCACATTGCCCAAATGCTCGATGTGAACGCGCACCCGGCCCACCAGCACGTCCAGGAAGTCCCGCCAGTTCGGAGGGTTCTTACGGAACACCACGCGCGAGTTGGGGAACACCTCAAAAGTGCTGCCGTCTGAAACCTGTAGCAGGGCGTGGCCATCTACCCCTGTGATGATCAAATCCCGAACCTGTACTGAATCTCCTACCGACAAGGCCCAGGGTTGGGTGTCCTTGACGATCGAAACCTGGCCGGTTTGGGTGATGACCTTAGCTGCGTAATTGGTTGTACTGAAAGGGACTAACTGCGCCGAACACACCCCGGCGGCGGCCGCTAGCAAGAGCGACAGCACCACCAATCGATTCGGATGTACCACGGGCAGCATAAATACTATTCGGTCAGTGTAGCATTAAACTCCATAAGCAAGTGGGGGCCCGTGTAATATATTACAGAGAATTACCTCTGGAATCACGAGTTTCGGGGCTCAACTGCCGATAGATAAAGTTACAATGGACAGGTCTGATGTATAAGTTGTCCACAGCACAGTGGCGCTTGGCCACAGTACTGCTAAGTACTTTTGTTGCTGGCCGTGCGCTGGGCCAAGCCTTGCCCCCGGCTGCCTTGACGGCGGACTGGCGGCACATCGGCAACTTTACCGTCGAACTCGGGTTGGCGGGACCGGCTTCGGGTCCGGTAAGACGTGTTTGGTACGGTACGGGCGGGGCGCTGTTCGCGCAGACGGAACCGGGCCGGGTGTATCAGACGACAGATCTCGAGAACTGGCAGCGGACCACGGCTGCGGCGCCTCCCGCTATCGTGAACTCCAAGGCGCAAAGTCTTCCCGAAGCAGGAGCACTAACGCGCGCGCTGGCCGGCAACGACGGACGCGTGTACGCGTTTGGAAACTTCGTGTATCGCTCCGACGATGGCGGCGCGCATTGGGAAAACATGACGGCTTACCGCGGCGTGTCGTTGGTGGGCAGCGTCGTGGATCTCGTAATCGCGCCGGGTAACAGCGATGAGATTGTCACGGCCGGTGCGGCGGGCGTGTTTCGTTCTGTCGATGGAGGGCGGTCGTGGAGCGCGCTGAACCAAGGACTGCCGAATCTTCCGCGCGACGCGGCTGCTCGATCTTCCGGCTAGGCGACCAAGGTGTGCGGATCGCGTTGCTGAACAATGCGGCGGCGGATTGGCCTCCCGGCAACAAAGACGCGTGGCTGCCGGCAAGCAATGCGGATCTGGTCAATGAAACGCAACTACGGGCGGCGCTTTCTTCCCTGCGCGGCGTCACTGTGACGGCCCTCGCGATCGCCGGTGATTTCATTTACACCGGCATGCAGAACGGCGACGTCAGTGTGTCCGCGAATCGCGGGCTAAGCTGGCAGACGTTTTCTTCCGCGGGCTCCGGAGCGGTGGAGCGTTTCTGGGTGGATGCGCAGGATCCCCGCGTGGCGCTGGCGGCGTTGGGTTCGGCCCCCGACGACCCGTTTCGCACTAGCGCTCCGGCGCATGTGTTGCACACCGTCAACGGCGGCGCGTTCTGGGACAATTTCACCGCCAACCTGCCGGATGCGGCGGCGCACGGCGTGACGGCGGACCGTGCGAGCAGTGTCCTCTATGCCGCAACCGATGCCGGCGTATTCATGGCGTATGCGGACTTAAGTGCACTGGGCGCGGTGCAATCCTGGACAGCCGTGCCCGGACTTCCCGACGGCGCCGCGATGGACGTGAAGCTGGATGCACAAGCCAATCAACTGTGGACAGCGCTCGACGGTTTCGGCGTGTATTCGACCCTGGCTCCGCATCGCCTGCGCGATCCCAGCGTGGTGAGCGCGGCGGATATGATTGCGCGGGCGGTAGCGCCGGGCTCGCTAGTCAGCGTACTAGGTGCGCAGGTCGATGTCGTGCACGCCGGAGCAGTTTTGGTGCCGGTGCTGGCGGCAACCATCGGCGAATCGCAAATTCAGATTCCGTTTGAGGTGCGCGGCGATACTTTGTCGCTGGCTGCGAGCTTCGCGGGCAATGGCGTGAAGCTGCCTTCGCTCCCCCTGGCCGCAACCGCGCCGGTGATCTTCGTGGCCCGTGACGGCTCGCCCATGCTGCTCGACGCCGAAAAGGGCGTGATGCTGGATGCGGCCACCGCGGCGCACTCAGGAACGCGCATACAGATTTTGGCGACAGGGCTGGGGCGCGTGACACCGGCCTGGCCTACGGGAGTTCCCGCGCCGCTCGAAAATGCTCCGCGCGTGGCCGGAAACGTCACGGTGTATCTCGACCGCGCACCGGTGGAAGTCACGCGCGCCGAGCTCGCCCCCGGCTACGTGGGCTTCTATCTGGTCGAAATCACTGTGCCCAAGATCAGCAATTACGGGCCCGCGGAGTTATATATCGACGTGGACGGTAACTCGAGCAACCGGGTCCGCGTGTATATCGAACCCTGATGCTGCGGCGCAACACAATCTTATTGCTGCTGGCCGCATTGAACGCGCTGGCGCAAGACAAGAAGGACGACCCCAAAGTCGCGCCGTATTTCCCGACGCCGCAAACCATTGTCGATAAGATGCTGCAGCTGGGCGAGCTGAAGGCCGGCGAGAAGATGTACGACTTGGGCTCGGGCGACGGCCGCATCGTCATCATGGCCGCTCGCAAATACAAGGCCGACGCCACCGGTGTAGAACTCGACGACGCCCTCTACAAACAAAGCTCGCAGCGCATCAAAACGCTGGGCCTGGAATCGCTCGCCCGCATCGTCCATGGCGACTTGATGCAGCAAGATTACTCATCCTACGACCTGTTGACAATTTATCTATTACCGGTGGCTATCGAAAAAGTGACTCCGCTGTTCGAAAAGCAGCTCAAGAAAGGCGCCCGCATCGTGGCGCATGACTTCGAGTTTCCCAAGTGGGTTCCGGCCAAGATCCTGGACATTGACGACGATGGCGAAGGGCGCAGCCACCGTCTGTATCTCTACCGGCGGTAACCGATGGTTCCCTATCAGGGCCGTTCCGCGATCCGTGTCGCCCGCGTGATTTTGGCGCTCACCTGCCTGGCCTGGTTTCCTTTCACTGGCGGACGCATTTCCTCTTCCCTGGTATTTCTGATCGCCTACGCGATTTTTGCAGTGGGCACGCTGTTTGAGACACGCTTCGATTCCACTCCACGCGCGCTAGTCGCGCTGGTGATCGACTTCACCTTCTTCGCTTTCTCGAAGTGGCTGCTGCCGGTGGATTGGGCATCCGCGCTCGCCTACGGCTTTCTGCTGGTATCGGTGGCCACGCTGCACGAGTTCATCACTGTGTTGATCGTGGCCGTTGCGGCGATGGTGCTGATCGTGCTGCTGACCGCCCCCGGCGGCGGGTTGATCTGGGCCGATTGGGCCGCGGCCGCAATGGCCGTCGCCTTCTCGCTTTATAAGCGTTACCTCGAACGGCGCATGTCGAATACGCTGCGCTACAACATGATCATCCGCTCCCAGGCCGAAGGCGCGCGCGAGGCCGAGCGCGAGCGTATCGCGGCGGACTTCCACGATGGCCCTTTGCAAAGTTTCATCAGCTTCCAAATGCGCCTGGAGATCGTGCGCAAACTTTTCGGCCGCGACATCGATGCGGCCGGCGATGAGCTGCGCCAGTTGCAGGATTTGTGCCGCAACCAGGTGACGGAACTGCGCAGTTTCGTGCGCAGCATGCGGCCGGTGGAGGAAGGCGTCAGCCTGAGCGCTTCGCTCAGCCGCATGCTGGAGCAATTCCAGCGCGACACCGGCATCACCGCGACCTTCGCGAGTGCCGAGACCATCGATCCGCCGCAAACTGAGGTCTCGCTCGAGCTGCTGCAGATCGTACGCGAGACTCTGAATAACATTCACAAACACTCCGGCGCCTCGCGCGTGGCCCTCACGCTGGGCAAAAACGGCCAGAAGCTGGAAGTGCGCGCGGAGGACAACGGCGGCGGCTTTCCGTTCAGCGGCGTGTTTTCGCTCGAAGAGCTGGAGCTGTTGCGGACGGGTCCGGTAAGCATCAAGCGTCGCGTGCGCATGCTGGGTGGCGAATTGGTGGTGGATTCGCGGCCCGGCCAGGGTTCGAGCTTGGAAATTCGCGTGCCGCTCTAATTGCGCGCTAAAATTGATCGAAATGCAATTTCTCGCCGAAAGCCTCGTTGAACTCATCACCCAGACTTCCACTAACCTGCCTCCCGACGTCCGCGCGGCCATGAGCGGCGCGCTGGGAACGGAGCTGCCGAACACCCAGTCCTCGCAAGCGCTGAACATCATCGCCTCGAACATCGATATGGCGGCAGAAGATGAAGGTCCGCTGTGCCAGGACACCGGCATGCCCACCTTCGTGGTGCACACACCGGTCGGCGTCAACCAGATTCGCTTGAAGGGAGCCATTCAAGAGGCGGTCGCTGAAGCGACGCGCCGCGGTAAGCTGCGGCCCAATTCGGTCGATTCGCTCACCGGCAAAAACAGCGGCAACAATCTGGGCGCGGAAACCCCGGTGATTCATTTCGAGCAGTGGGAACAAGATGAGATCGAAGTGAAGCTGATCCTCAAAGGCGGCGGCTGCGAGAACAAGAACATCCAGTATTCCCTGCCCTGCGACCTCGAACACATGGGCAAAGCCGGACGCACCATCGAGGGCGTGCGCAAGTGCATTCTGCACGCGGTGTGGCAAGCGCAGGGACAAGGCTGCGCGCCGGGCGCCCTGGGAGTCTGCATCGGCAGCGATCGCGCGCACGGCTACGCGCTAGCGAAGGACCAGCTTTTCCGCACACTGGACGACGTGAATCCGCATCCCGAACTAGCGCAGCTCGAAGCCGAAATCATGGAGGAAGCCAATCGCCTGGGCATCGGCGCGATGGGCTTCGGCGGCAAGGTGTCGCTGATCGGCTGCAAGATCGTCGCAGCCAACCGCCTGCCCGCCAGCTTCTTTGTGTCCGTGGCCTACGATTGCTGGGCCTACCGGCGATTGGGAGTGAAGCTCGATGCGGAGAGCGGCGCGATCACCCAGTGGCTGTATCGCGACCCTTCACGCCCCGTTGAGAAAATGGTGCAAGGCGAAGGCTTCCCGCTCACCGGACGCGAGATCGTTCTGCGCCCTCCGGTCAGCGAAGAACAAATCCGCGCGCTGAAAGTCGGCGACGTGGTGCTGATCACTGGCGAGTGCTACACAGGCCGCGACGCAGTGCACGCGCATTTGATGAAGAATCCGCTGCCCGAAGGCGTCGATCTACGCGGTGCGCTGCTGTATCACTGCGGCCCCGTGATGCTCAAAACGGGTGAGCAGTGGACGGTCAAGGCCGCCGGCCCCACCACCAGCAGCCGCGAGGAGCCCTATCAAGCCGACATCATCAAGAACTTCGGCGTGCGTCTGGTGATGGGCAAGGGCGGCATGGGCAAGAAGACCCTGGCGGCGCTCAAGGAGCACGGAGCCGTCTACCTCAACGGCATCGGCGGCGCGGCGCAATATTACGCGCGCGCCATCGATAAAGTGCTTGGGCGTGAGCCTGCTCGATTTTGGCATTCCCGAAGCCATGTGGAAACTTCACGTGCATGATTTCATGGCCATCGTCACCATGGATGCCCACGGCAACAGTCTGCACGCCGATGTCGAGCGCGAGACCGGCGAGAACCTGGAATCGCTAGAGACTCCGGCAGCTACTTCGACGCGGTAGCGGGCTCGCTACGCGTCAGATACAGCACGAACGGCGTCACTTCGAACGGCATTTTCTCGCGCGGCGCGAGCAGCGCCAGCGGACGAGTCTTCACCAGATCCAACTGGTTCGACCACGGATTCACCTTCACGCGAGAGCCCAGCGGCAGCGCCGCGATCTGTTCCAACTTGTCTTCTTCCAGCGGCGGCGCGGAAGCGGCAATTCCGGCCAAGCGCGCCAGCGCCTCCGGGTCGGCCACCTGATCGCCGAGCGTCGCCTGCAGCAAACGCGGCAACGCGGCCTCATGCGAACTCAAAGCCTTCAGGAACAACCCGGCGTTGGCGGTGTTCTGGTACGGCGACGCGTGCATGATCGTAATGGTCTTCTGCGAAGCGGCCAGCATCTCCGCGGCCGGACGCGTAAAGTGAAAGCGCTGCAGCACGTCGAAATCGCTCAACATGGTCTGGTTGTTAAACGCAAACTGCGTGGGTGTGCGCTGACCCAGAGCGATGTGCGCCAGTTCGCTCGCAAGCGCCAGCGCCAGGCTCGATTCGTCCGGCAGCACATCGATCAAACCGCGGCTGATGACGATGGTGCGGCCGATCGCGAAAGTTTCAAACGGAGTAGTCAGCAGCACCCGGCAATGCGCTTCGACATTCAACTTCGCTGACACGATCAAGTTGTTGACCACGGTATTCAAAACTTCGTCCACTGGACCCGGCGGCGCCAGGAATCCGCCTTTTTCGAGGCGCGCCAGCAAGTTTTCTTCGGCCTGCCGTTCCCACGACCGCTGACTTTCGAGCGGAGAAACGTCCTTGGGCGCGTTCTCATCCTTTAATCCGGACTCATTGTCAATCAAGATACTGGTCAATTCGTCGATCTTCCGCGACGGCGCCGCCGCGTATTCGGTATTCAACTGCAATAACCGCGCCGAAAGAATGTTGGTCTTTTCCTCCGGATTAATCACGTTCAGCTCCCGCTCAAACCCGCTCAGGGCATGACTCGATTGCTCCATCTTGGCCTTCAATTCCTCGATCTGCCGCTCCATGAAACTAGCCACGCCCGCCGAACTGCGCAGCCGGATCTCATAGCTGTGCTCCAGATACGACTGCGTAATCGCATTAGCCGCGTCCGCCGCCAATTGCGGGTCCGCCGCCCGATACCCAATCTGCATCAAGTAGGTATTAGGAGGCCGCGTCACCTTCAACTGCTTCAGCGTCACGGGAGCCGCCTCCCCGCGCGCCGACAGCGCCGCCGTCTGCCCTTCGAGCTTGCGCAACTCAAACCTCTGATCCACCGGCCGCAGGACTGAATCGGATTCCACCAGCTTGATCTGCGTCGCCATGAACTGGTCTGAATCGTTGAGCGCACTGCGCGCCGCGTCCTCGCCCACCACGCCCGATGGCGACTGCCGGTCGATATCCACCGTCGCCGTGGATTCGTAAATGGGCGTCAACCGCGCCGAAACCACCAGCGTCCCCAACATCACGGCAGCGACGAATCCGCCGATCCTCCAACGATGCCGTTTCAGAATCCAAAAATATTGCGAGAGCGGGATTTTCGCTTCTTCGGTCTCGTCCTCCGTCGCCTGGTAGGGAGGTGCCAAATAGAACGGCGTAGCCGCCCTCCCCATTTCGACCACCGCCGGCAGTCTTTCGGATTCGTCGCGATTCATCATTAATGTAGTCCCAAAATCAAAACTCCCGACGCCGTGCCGGTAGCGAACCCAATGGCTTTTTCAATGGCATTCAGAGTCGTGCGCCGCGAGCGGTTGTCCGGTATATAAAGGATGTCGTTGGCCTCGAGCGCCACATCCGGCGCCTTGCGATCCATAATTTTGCTCAGCTCGACAACGATTTCCGCGCGTCCGCCCTCACCCCCCGCCCGAAAAATGTAAGCCGCTTTAGTCGCAAACGGAGCCAGCCCCTCCGCCAGCGCCACCGCCTTCAGCACCGTAGTCTCACCCCCGCTATCCACGCGGAACGCCCCGGGATGCTTCACGTTCCCGGCCACAAACACATGACCCGCTGCCGGCACACGCACCTCTTCGCCGCCCACCAGCGTCAGGTTCCACAACGGGTCCGCCGCGTCGATCAGCTTCTTAACGGGAATGCGCTCGACCAACCCTCCGGGACGCGTCAGCAAGATCTCCGGCCCGGCGTCCTCGCTTAGACCCTGAGCCCGCGTCAGCGCCTCCAGCAGCGTAGTCTTACCCAACGCCTGAAACGTTACTGGAGCCTTCACCGCCCCCGCCACGCTAATCGGCCGGCTGTGATACTCAGCAATGGCGACGGTAACCGCCGGGTCCACCAGAATCTCTTCCTCCACCAGCGCCTCCGCGATCAGCGCCTCCACCTGCGCCGGCATCCGCCCTCGCACCTCGATCTTCTGCCGCAACATAGGCAGCCGGATCAGCCCCTCATCGCTCACCCGCACCGAGCGCGTCAGCTCCGGCGCCCCGTAAACCGAGATCGCCAGTAAATCCGTAGCCCCAATCGCCTGCGCGGGCAAGTTGGCCCCGGCAGGATCCACCTGCGCCGCCAGCCGCACCGCTAACCACATCCACCAAAAATTCCGCATCACCACTCCCTCATCCCGCCGCTCGCAGCGGCGTCACCATGTCTGGTTCGATTTCCACCGCCAGCCACCGCTGCAACATCTCAACGCCAATCACGAATTGCAGACGCTCATTCTCTTCCCGCAGCAGCGTCCCTTCGACGCCGCGCAGCGGCCCCCGTTCCACGCGTACCCGATCTCCCGGTTTAAGATGCGGCCAGGGACGCACCGGCAACTTCGCAGCCATCACCGCCCGGATCGCCGCAATCTCCACCTCAGAAACCTCCGCCGGTTCCCCGCCGAAAGCCACCACCTTCGATACCCCCGGCGCATCCATCACCCGAATCCGTTCGGACGAATCGGAATCGGCAAAACACGTATCCCGCAAAAAGTGGCAGGTCTATCTCCTTGACCCGATCCGACCACCGCCGCCGCGCCCGATAAGTGGGAGCCAGCGCCTCAAACCCTTTAAATGCCAGCGCCGAACGCACCGCCCCTTCGTGTTGATGCTTCACACTCAAGGCGTACCAAGGGCATAGCTCGCGCATTGTGAGTCCCAGCAAAGAGTTTTCCCGCACACAATCCGTACATCAATTTGTGCGTCTGCGCACGAATTCGTCTCAGCAGGACTTAGGGAAAATACAGGTTCAAAAAAGGAGAGATGCCGAAGCGGAACGAAATCGCTTTATTGACATATAATCGGCATAAATATATGCGCAACCACTTGGTCGCCAGTCTGCTGTTCTTGGGAACGCTTACCGCGAATTCGCAAACGCCCGCGCGCGTCGGCCCGGACCGCTTATATCCCCCGCCCGCCCTTACGCCCGGAAAAGCCGACACCGTCAGCGTGGCCGATCTGCAAGCGAATTGGGAATGCCCCACGTCCATCCACAAAACCACTTGCACCTATTCGCAATCCCATCGCAGCGTGCCCGAAAAGGAGCACAACCAGGTTTACGACAACTACAATGTTCCACAGAACCAACGCAACAAGAAAGGCGGCGAAGTAGATCATTTCGATCCGCTCTGCAACGGCGGCTCCAATGACATCGCGAATCTGTGGTTTCAGCCCGCCAAGAACAAGTGGAACAACAAAAACTACGGCTATCACGAAAAGGATGCGCTAGAAACCTGGGTGTGCCAGCAGGTTAAAAATGGCATGCTCGATCCCGCCACCGCCTACCAGCGCCTGACCACGGACTGGGTGAAATACTACATGGAAGTCAAACCCAAGAAGAGCAATTCCCCCGAGTGAGTAACCCCGCGCTGGATTTCATATCGATCAAGCGCCTGAAAGCTAGTTGGTGGTCCTGGCTTGTCCGCAAGAAAGCCCGCCAAGGTGCATACGATTCCGCTCTCATTTACTGCGACCGCATCCTCTCTTTGTATCCCAAGTCGCGTTACGCTCACTCCTACATCGGCTACTGCCACCTCGCAGCGGGACGCCATCAAGAAGCGATCCAAGCTTTCGACCGTGCCTTGCAGATAAGACCGGATGACGCATACGCGCGTGCCCAGCTCGGCTGCATTTTTGTGACGCAGGGAAATTATCAACAAGGAATCGAAGAACTGAATCGAGCCTTTCGTATCCAACCGAAGCTGACGGGCACGTGGAATTATCAGATGGCGCTCGCCGATGCATACGGTAAGCTTGGCCAGATCGAGCAAGCTCTTGGCGCCTACAAAGAGTTAGTGCGGATCGATCCCAAGTCCGCAGACGGGCACTACGGAGCAGGATGGGCATTGTTCAATCTGGAAAACTTGCAGGAAGCCGAACATTACTTGCGGGCGGCAATCAGGTTGGACGCTGGTCATGCCGACGCACACGACCATCTTGGACGCGTACTCACGGCCCTCGGGAAGACAAAGGAAGCGATAGAGCACCTTGAAAGATGCGTCACGCTCAAGCCGGATGATCCCGTGGTCCGATATTGTTTAGGGGTGACATATGGCGAGGAAAAACGCTTCGGCGAAGCTGCAGCGGCGTATCTCGAAGCCATCAAGCTGCGGCCTGATTATCCCGATGCCTATTACAATCTCGCTCTCTCTTATGAGGAATTGCAGCGAGACGAAGATGCGGTCGGTGCGTACCGCCAAGCCATTCGTCTTGACCCGCATAATCTTCTCCCATTAATAAACCTAGGCGTTTTGCTTGCGAGACTCGGACGACGCGAAGAGTCCATTCCGATTTGGATACAGGCCGTCGAGGTGTCGCCGAACGATCTCTCCACCAACGTGAGCCTCGGTTTTGCACTGGCTGAGCTTGGCCGATTTCGGGAAGCAATTCACGCCTACAAGAGAGCGGTGGAACTGATGCCAGATTTCTCGGTGGGACACTCCAACATTGCGCTTTATCATTGCCGCCTAGGTGAACATCAAGAGGCGGTTGAAGCTGGGCGCAGATCGCTAGCCATTGATCCTGAAAACCACGACGCCTTTTGGGTGCTCGGTCTGTCCCTAAATGCTCAGGGTGAGCATCAGCGCGCGCTCGAAGCCTACGAGTGCGCACTCAAACTCAAGCCCGAAATTCCAGAGCTGTGGCACAACATAGGAGAAGTCTACTTAGATATCGGACGATGCGCCGATGCCGTCAAGAATTTCGAGAAAGCGCTACAACTGCGGCCCGATCTCTCGGACGCGCACCATGCGCTTGGACTGGCACACCTGAAACTAGGCAACACGGCCGCCGCACTAGCGCAATGTGACCTATTGAGTGCGCTCGATAGCGCTAAGGAACGCGATCTGCGAGATCAGATCAACGTTTAATACCTTCACCGCCAAATCTGATACCACTTCTTCGCCCGGCTCTCCACTTCCATATAAGGCAGATTCACCGCATTGCCGCCCAACGTAGCCCGCGGGTTCTCAATGCACAACATATCCGCAATCGCCTGCCCATAATGCTTCACCAGCCACGCATGCGCCTCGTTCATCGTCGGAGGCCGGTGCTTCAAATCATGCCCGTCGCTCGCAATGAAATGCACCAGCCGCCGGTCGAGCAGCGTGCGCGCAAACTCCGCCGCCTTCTTTCCGAAATGCCCCAGCAGACTCTGCCCCGTCACCTGCACGTACGCCCCCGCCTCCACCCACAGCGCGATTTCCTCTAGCCGCTGCTGCAGCAGTTGATTGCGCTCCGGATGCGTGATGATCGGAATCATCCCCGCCTCCTGCAGGCGCCCGAAAATCTCCGCCGTATTGCGGAAGATCAGCATGTCCGAAAATTCCACCAGCAAGTAGCGATCCTGATTGATGGTGTACTTGCGCGGATGTGCGATCGCGTCCTGAATGTTTTCGTAGCTCAGATGGAAATCGCACCCGGTGTAGAGCTTCACTGCCCCGCCGATGCCGTCTTCCAGTTCCTTCAGCCGGTCGCGAATCACCAGCGGCTCAAACGTGTATTCGCGATTCGCATGCGGCGTGCAGACCAGCTCGGTAGTGCCGGCCGCCGCCGCCATTTTCAGCATCTCGACCGACTGCGCCAGGGTCTTCGACCCATCGTCCATGCCGTATAAAACGTGACTGTGAATGTCGACCAAGTACAATCTTATCCAGGATGCTGCTCTCCCTACCAGCCGCGCTCGAACGCATCGTGCGCGACCTGCGCGAAGCCGGATTCCACGCCGTAGTGGTCGGCGGCTCCGTGCGCGACGCCTTGCTAGGACTCGAACCCAAGGACATCGACATCGAAGTCTACCGCATCTCTTACGATGAATTAGCCGCATTCCTAGCCACCCGCGGCCGCGTCGATCTAGTAGGCAAGAGCTTCGGAGTGGTGAAGTTGTCGGAGTCCGGGGCTCATACATACGACTTCAGCGTCCCCCGCCGCGACAGCAAAACCGGCTCCGGTCACCGCGATTTCAACGCCCATTTCGACGCCTCCATTACCCCCCGCGAAGCCGCCTCCCGCCGCGACTTCACCATCAATGCCATGAGCTTCGACCCGATCGCAGGCGAAGTCTGGGACTTCTTCGGCGGCCAGGTAGATCTCAACAACCGCGTCCTGCGAGCCACCAGCGATGCTTTTTCAGAGGACCCCTTACGCGTCCTGCGCGGCATGCAGTTCGCCTGCCGCTTCAATCTGTCTGTCGACGCTGGAACCGCCGCCATGTCGCGCTCCATCGCCAACGAGTACTCGACCCTGGCCCGCGAACGCATCGCCGAAGAGTTTATGAAGTGGGCAGTCAAGAGCGCCCACCCCGGTCGCATCGCCGAATATCTGCAATCCACCGGCTGGATCGTCCACTTCCCAGAAATTCAAAACCTCTTCGGCGTCCCGCAGGACCCCGAATGGCACCCGGAAGGCGACGTCGGCGTCCATACCATGCACGTCCTGAATCAAGCCGCAAGCATAGCCCAGCGCGACGCCCTCATCGCGGACGACCGCGCCGTGCTGCTCTTCGCCGCCCTGTCCCACGATTTCGCTAAACCTTCCACCACCGAACTGCGCGAGCGCGAAGGCCGCATACGTTGGACGTCCTGGGGACACGAACCCGCCGGCGGCCCCATGGCCCGAGCGTTCCTTGAACGCATCGGCATCAAGAGCGCGATTGTCGATCAAGTAGTGAAGCTAGTAGAAAGCCATCTAGCCCATCACAGCATCGGCCGCGAAGTAACCCCGCGCGCCGTCCGCCGCCTGGCCATGCGCCTGGCTCCCGCATCCATCGCCCAGTTAGTCCGCGTCATCGAAGCCGACGCCTCCGGCCGCCCTCCAATCGAACCCGGCGTCCCCCCCGCCGCCGCGCACCTTCTAGCCGCCGCCGAATCCGAAGCAGTAGATTCGCGTCCGCAGCCCCCGCTCATTCTAGGCCGCCACGTATTCCCGTATTTCAACGACCGCCCCGGCGTCCACATCGGCGAAGTAACCGCCGCCGCCTACGAAGCCCAAGCCGACGGCGCATTTTCGACCGAAGCAGAAGCCCTCCGCTGGCTCGACAATTACATGGCTCAACGCGCGAATCGCTAAACTAGAGGCGATGCGTCAGAGATTTGCTCTAGCCTTCCTAGCAATCGCAGCGGTACCCTCATTGTTCGCCCAGAAACGCCCCTTCGACGTAGAAACCCTGCTTCGCATCCAGCGCATCGGCGACCCCGCGCTCTCCCCCGACGGCAAACAAGTTGCCTTCACCGTAGCCACGCCCGACCTCGCCACCAACTCCCTGCCCAAGCAAATCTGGTTGGTCCCGGTAACCGGCGGCACCCCGCGCCAACTCACCCGCGAAGGCACCGATAACGAACGCCCCCGCTGGTCCCCCGACTCGCGCGAGATCTACTTCATCTCCACCCGCGGCGGATCCTCACAAGTCTGGGTCATGGACGCCGACGGCACGCACCCCCGCCTGATCACGCGCCTCGCGACAGAAGCCGGCGGCGTGCTGGTCTCCCCCGACGGCAAGAAGCTAGTGTTCCAATCCAGCGTCTACCCCGAATGCGGTGCCGACAACGCCTGCAACCAGCGCAACCTCGACGCCGACGCCAAAGCGCCCTCCAAAGCCCGCATCTACACCTCGCTCCTCTTCCGCCACTGGACCGAATGGCGCACCCGCCGCCGCCAGCACCTGCTAGTAGCCAACACAGACGGCTCCGATATCCGCGATCTCACTCCCGGCCAATACGACGTCCCGCCGTTCTCGCTAGGCGGCCCCGAAGGCTACACCATTTCGCCGGACTCACTGGAGCTGGCCTTCGTAATGAACGTCGATTCCGTCCCAGCCGCCAGCACCAATTCCGACATCTACACCGTCCCGCTCGAAGGCGGCGAAGCCCGCAAAATCACCATCGGACCGGGCGCCGACGACAGCCCACTCTATTCGCCCGACGCGAAGTATCTAGCGTTCCGCTCGCAACCCCGCGCCGGTTACGAAAGCGACCGCTGGCGTCTCATGGTCCTCGACCGCGCCACCGGTAAAACCACCAATCTCACGGAATCCCTAGACCGCTGGGTAGAAAGCTTCACCTGGTCAACCGATTCCACCCGCCTGTTTTTCACAACAGAAGACCGCGGCCGCACAGGACTCCAAATGATCTCCGCAACAGGCGGCGGAGTGCGCAGCATCATCAGCGGCCAATCGAGCCTCGACGACGTCCAGTTCACCTCCGACGGCCGCACCATGATCTACACCGAAGAAAGCGGCTCGCGCCCCTTGGAAATTTTCCGTGCCACCTCCGGCGGCGGCGCCGGCATTGCCCTCACTCATCTGAACGATACACTCCTGGGCAATACCACCCTCACGCCGCTAGAAGAATTGTGGGTAGATGTCCCCGACAAATCCCGCGTCCATTCCTTCATCACCAAGCCCCCGAATTTCACACCCGCCCGAAAATATCCAGTTGTCTTTCTAATTCACGGCGGCCCGGAAGGCGCCTGGGGCGAGTCCTGGACCTACCGCTGGAACGCCCAAGTCTTCGCCTCCGCCGGCTTCGTAGTCGTCCAGCCCAACCCCCGCGGCTCCACCGGCTACGGCCAGAAATTTATCGACGATATCAACGGCGATTGGGGCGGCAAGCCCTATGACGACATCATGACCGTAGTAGACGCCGTCGCCGCCCAACCTTATATAGACAACAACCGCATGGCCGCCGCCGGAGCCTCGTATGGCGGCTACATGGTCAACTGGATGAACGGCCATACCACGCGCTTCAAAGCCATCGTCTCCCACGGAGGCGTCTTCGATCTAGCAAGCTGGTCCCGCGAAACCGAAGAGCAATGGTTCCCGCTGTGGGAAATGAAAGGCACCGCCGTCGACAACCCCGACCTCTACGAGAAATTCTCCCCCTCCACCTACGCCCGCGATTTCAAAACCCCGACACTAGTCATCCACGGCGAACAAGACTTCCGCGACGTCACCGGCCAAGGCCTCCAACTATTCACCGTCCTGCAGCAACAAAAAATCCCCTCCAAACTCCTCCTCTTCCCCGACGAAGGCCACTGGGTCCTAAAACCGCAAAACAGCCTCCTGTGGTATCACACCGTCCTAGATTGGCTCGGCGAATGGACCAAGCAGTAGCTAGTGCCCGAAGGTCCGTTGCATTTCTCAAAAGGGGCATAAGTTGGGAGGACTGGCAGTGCTGATCACAATACGCAGACGCCCCGCGTCACAAACTCGGCATGCGCGGTATATTCGTTTGGTGGCCTTTTGCACAAAATGTGGCGCGGCGCTTGAGACAAACGCTCGTTTCTGTTCATCCTGCGGTGCTCCGGAAGAGATCACGCCGACCGCCGACGCTACGCGGTACAAGGGGCTGTTCGGCAAGTATCATCGCGACAGCGACTTTCGCGCAAAGGTCGAGCAGATCCTTGCACATGACATCCTCACGCCGACAGAAGAGCAGCATTTGCTGGACTGGGCGCAGACGCAGGGGATCACAGCGGATGACTGGGGGAAGAAATTTCGAGATTTACTTGATCGCATGCTGATAGCCAGCGTTAACAATGGAAGGTTGCCGGATGTGACAGCGCGTTGCCAGGTCCTTCTGAGGAAAAGCGAAGTAGCGCACTACTTCGAGAACGCCTCCCTGATGAAAGAGGCTAAACAGCGCGAGCTGAGAGGCGGAGGATCGGGTATCAGTTTCAGAATCGCGAAAGGTGTTGCTTTCCGCACCGGAGCGTTTCGCGCCCGCACCGTGGTAATCGGAACTTCGTTGTTACAGGCTGACGGGGGTACGCTAACCGTCACTTCGCTACGGACCGTGTTCAGCGGCCATCGCAAAACACTAGATTTACCGCATGCGAAGTTGGTGCATCTGAACGTCTACAATGATGAGATCAGTTTCAATATGTCAAACCGCCAGACGGTTCCATTGTTCCGGGTTCATAGCGGACAGGTCGTGGGGGCCATTATCAACGCGGCAGCGGCTCGGCTGTAGTGTCGTCGAGATGCCGTATTTTACCCGCCGATCGAATACATCGGTCGCGGCGGAGGCACGAATTTCGCGGTATTGATCTGATGCCCGATCCACTTGGCTTTCACCGAAGCCCGCACCGCATCTGCAATCGCCGAATCAGGACCGCCATTCCGCAGCAGCACCCGCATGTCAGTCTCATCAATCGCAAACAGACAGTAGCGGAACTTGCCGTCCGCCGTCAGCCGTATGCGATTGCAATTCAGACAAAACGGCTTGCTGACAGAAGCAATGAACCCCACCCGACCCTTGCCATCCGCAAACTCGTATTCCGTAGCCGGAGCCCGCGGATCGCGATCCGGAATCTCGCGCAGCGGCCCGATCCCGTGCGTCAGCATCGCGATCATGTCATCGGTCAGCAGCACCTTGCCGTGATCCCAAATCCCCTGCGCATCCAGCGGCATGAATTCGATGTAGCGAATCTCAATCCCGTTCTCGCGCCCAAACCGCGCCAGCGGAACAATATCCTCTTCCACCAGATTCTTCACCGCCACAGCATTGATCTTGATCACCGGATACCCGACGCGCAGCGCCGTCTCGATTCCGTCCATCACCCGCCCGAAATCGTCGCGCCGCGTGATCTGCTGAAAGCGCGCCCGGTCGAGCGTATCCAAATGTATGTTCAACCGCCGCAGCCCAGCATCGTAAAGTTCCTGCGCCTGATCCGCCAGCAACACCCCGTTGGTGGTCAGCGCCATGTCCTGAATGCCGTCGATCTTCCCCAGCCGCCCGATCAATTGCGCGAGCCCCTTGCGCAGCAGCGGCTCCCCGCCCGTGATGCGCAGCTTGCGCACCCCCAGCGTCACCGCCACCCGCACGAAGCGCTCAATCTCTTCGAAGGTGAGAATCTCCTCGCGCGGCTGAAACTTCACGCCCTCCTCAGGCATGCAGTAGAAGCAGCGAATGTTGCAGCGATCCGTAACGCTGATGCGCAGGTTATCGTGCACGC
Source organism: Bryobacterales bacterium (assembly GCA_963760575.1). GTDB lineage: Bacteria > Acidobacteriota > Terriglobia > Bryobacterales > Bryobacteraceae > Palsa-187. The sequence goes on along the minus strand of CAVXEM010000036.1, from coordinate 160,656 downwards.
GGTCGAAAGTATCGATAAGAGGAGTCACGCTCATTTCACCGCCAGCATCCGCTCAATCGGCAACCGCGCCCGTTCCATGACGTCCGCCGCCAATTCCACCCGCGGTTGCAGATTTGCAAAGCATCCCGCAATTTCTCCAGCGTGTTGAGCCGCATATAAGGACACTCACTGCAATTACACTGCTCATTCGCCACGAAATAAAACTTCTTCTCCGGCGCCCGTTTCTCGAGCGAGTACCGCACCCCGCTCTCCGTCATCACAATAAATTCCCGCGCCTCGTGCCCCACGCACCAATCCACGATTGCCGAAGTCGAGCCAACGAAATCCGCCATCGCCAGCACATCCCGCGGACACTCCGGATGCGCCGCCACCAGCGCCTGCGGATGCTCCACCCGAGCCGCCGTAACCCGCCGAGCCGGAAAAGTAGCGTGCACAATGCAAGCCCCCGGCCAGATCTTCATGTTCTCGCGCCCCGTCTGCTGCTTGACGTAATTGCCCAGATTTAAATCCGGCAAAAACATCACCGGCCGCTCCGCCGGAATCGAATTCACGATCTTCACCGCGTTGCGCGAAGTGCAAAGAATGTCGCTCTCGGCCTTCACTTCGACGGAAGTATTGATGTAGGAAACCACCGCGTACTCCGGATTCGCCCGCTTCCAAGCCCGCAGATCCTCCACCGGACAGCTATCCACCAAACTGCACCCGGCGTTCTTATCCGGCACCACCACAATGCGCTCCGGGTTCAAAACCTTGGCCGTCTCCGCCATGAACCAAACCCCGCAAAACGCAATCACCTCGCCGGCAAAATCCCGAGCCTGCCGAGCCAGTTCCAGACTATCCCCGACAGCATCCGCCAGTTCCTGAATCTCCGCATCCTGATAATGATGCGCCAAAATGACAGCCTTCCGGCTCCGCTTCAACTCAGCGATTTCTTCAGTGATAGTGGGGCTGACAACCATGGGGGAGTGACTTCACTCTAATTGTACCGCTCCCGCCTGTAGCGGTCCATTTGCGGAAAGCGAAGGAAACGGCGGAGGCGGTCCTTCGAGGAGATACTCCTATTCTCGAAGCCGCTCGCACCTTGACGAGCGCGCTTATCGACACGCGCTTGACTCGAAGTGGGCCGGCTTTGTTTTTTAACGGCGCATCTAGCGAAATCGATGATCTGCCGATTGGGCGTGTGCGGGAGCATTGGGAGTCGGCCGCACTAAGAGAAAAGGATCGCCAAGCCGCTGCTTACGAAGCCAGGATTCGGGATCAATTTCCAGCAGCCTGCCGCGAAGTCATCAACTTGATTGTCCAGATTAATTCAAAGTAGCCCACGACCCTAACTTGGTACGATCATACTGTAGGGAATATCCCCCATGCGAAATGTCTCGAGCCAAAAGGCCGGTGACCTGCCTCAGGGCGTGAAGTCCGCCGTAGAGCAGCTCCTAGGCCGCCCCATCGACGCCGACGAGGAAGTCAGCGTTGTCGCCGTTCCGCCGCAGCAAATCCCCCCGGCCGGCAATCGCGCCGCAGTCGCCCAAGAACTCGAGGAGTTTCTGAATCGGCGCGCGCGAAAGGCCGCTGATGTTGCTGAGGAGGAGATCGACAGCGCCATCGATGCTGCCGCCGATCATGTGCGGCACAGCCGCCGATGAGGATTGTCCTCGATACCAACATCCTAGTTCGAGCCAACGCCAAAGCGAGAGGCCCCGCCCGCGAACTCCTGCAAATGATCGTCGCCTCGGCGGACCACACATTGCTTTTGTCGCCGTTTCTCCTAGAGGAGTTAGAACGAGTGTTCGATTATGAGCGGGTCCGCGTTTCGTCGAAACTCACGGACCAAGAAGTAGCTGAGTATCTGAGCTTTCTTCGCGCAAGTAACATTTCTGAGGTGGTATTTCCCGGCCCGGCTCCACGCGTCGTCCCCTCGGACCCCGATGACGACCCTGTCGTACACACAGCCGTTATTGGCCGCGCCGATGCCCTCTGTACGCTGAATCGCGACTTCTTCGACCCCGCGGTCCGCGATTACTGTCGGGAACACGGCGTACTCGTCTTGAATGATGTAGATCTGCTCCGTTTGCTTCGCGCCGGAAGCCGCTAAATAACTTTGCAATTACTCCAGCTGCAACGCCTCCCGGTTAGCCCGCCGCACCACCAGCGTTAGCCCCGCCGCCAGCACCACCGCCAGCGCCAGCAGATACCAGCCATGCTCCGCGCAGCCAGGCCCCTGAATTTTCACCCAGTTTGGCCCCCAAATAAGCCAGCGCCGCATACCGCGGCAGCCGCGCCGCAAACAGCACCAGCATGAACCGCTTCCGCGTAACCCCCATCGCCCCCGCGCAAGCCGCAAACGCCTTGAACGGCAAAATCGGAATCGGCAGGAACGCCGGAATGAACACCGTAATCATGCCGTAGCGCAAGAACCAAGTGCGAAACCGCAGCCCGCGTCCCGACGCTGTGTGCTTCGCTAAAAACTTCTCGCCTCCACGCCGCAGAAGCTTCGAAGAAAAACAAGCTCCCCACCAGCGACCCCACCACCGCCAACGCCGCCGTCAACACCGCATCCTCCGGCCGAGCCGCCGTAATAAACAGCAGCAAAAAGTCAGTCCCGCCAGGATTCGGAATCCCCGCCGACTCCACCATCGATAGAATCAGCACCCCCACCGGTCCCAGCTCTTTTAAAAAATCAAGAAATTGATGCATCCGTTACTCGGCCGCGTCCCCAATCATAGCGAGTAACCGCCCTTCATCGATAACCTCCACCCCTAACTCCCGCGCCTTGTCGAGCTTCGACCCCGCCTCTTCCCCCGCCACCACATAATTCGTCTTCTTGCTAACCGACCCCGCCACCTTCCCCCCCGCCGCCTCAATCCGCTGCTTCGCTTCATCCCGCGCCAGATTCGGCAGCGTCCCCGTCAACACCAGCGTCTTCCCCGCCAGCGGCCCGCCCTCGCGCTTCTTAACCGCATGCGTGAACGAGAACCCCGCCGCCCGCAGCTTTTCGATCAAAGCGTGATTATGCTTCTCCCGAAAAAACCGATGGATGCTACCCGAAACCTTCGGCCCCACCTCCTCCGCCTTCTGCAACTCCTCTTCATCAGCCGCCGCGATCTTATCCAGATCCCCAAACTCCTCCGCCAGAAACTGCCCCGTCCGCTCCCCGACAAACGGAATCCCCAGCCCATTCAAAATCCGCGGCAGCGGAGCCCGCCGCGAAGCATCAATATTCGCCAGAACCTTCTCGGCCGACTTCTTCCCCATCCGCTCCAGCCCCATCAAATCGTCCAGCTTCAGCGCATACAAGTCAGCGACATTTTTAACCAGCCCCTTATCCACCAACTGATCCACCAGCGCCTCACCCATCCCGTCAATATTCATGACCCCACGAGCCGCCCAATGCAGAATGGTCTCCTTTAAGCGTGCCGGACAATTAATGTTGATGCAGCGGCTGGCGGATTCGCCCTCCGCCCGCACAATCTCTCCGCCGCACACCGGACACTTACTAGGCATGCGAAACGGCCGCCGGTGCTCCCCCGCTTTCACCACCCGCACCACGTGCGGAATCACATCCCCCGCGCGCTCCACCAACACCCTATCGCCAATCTGCACGCCTAACCGCTCTATTTCATCCTCGTTATGCAAAGTCGCGCGCGAAACCATCACCCCGCCCACATTCACGGGACGGAACGTGGCGCCCGGAGTCAGCGTGCCGGTACGTCCGACCGTGACGCTGATGTCCTCGACCACCGTCTCCTCCTGCCGCGCCGGGAACTTGAACGCGATGGCCCAGCGCGGCGCTTTAGCCCGCCAACCGAGGCGGCGCTGTTGTTCCACCGAGTCGACCTTGGCCACCACCCCGTCAATCTCATAAGGCAGCGCATCCCGCTTCTCTTCCCACTCTTTGCAGAACGCTACCAGCGCCTCGATGTCTTCACACCGGCGCCAATTTGGATTCACCTTGAATCCCATCTCCGCCAGGCGCTCCAGCGTTTCATGCTGCGTAGCAGGCGCCGGCACCACGTAATAGCTGAAATAATCCAAGCGCCGCGAAGCCGTAACCGCCGGGTCCAACACCCGCAGCGACCCCGCCGCCGCATTCCGCGGATTCGCAAACACCGGCAGCCCCGCCGCCGCCCGGTCCTCATTCAACTTGTCAAACGATTTCCGATTGAAAACCACTTCCCCGCGCACTTCCTCGGCCTCCGCCCGAAACGGAATCGAGCGTATGGTCTTCGCATTCTCCGTGACATCCTCGCCGGTTGACCCATCCCCCCGCGTCACCGCCTGCGCAAACTTCCCGTCCCGATAATGCACCGCCAGCGACAACCCATCCAGCTTCAACTCCGCGACGTACTCAAATTCTTCCCCGCCCAACAAATCGCGCACCCGCCGGTCGAAATCCCGCAGCTCGCCCTCGTTCAGCGCATTGTCCAAGCTGAGCATTGGTGACGAATGCGCGACTTTGACGAAGCCTTCCCGCGGCTTCCCGCCCACCCGCTGTGTAGGCGAATCCTCCGTAACCAACTCCGGATGCGCCTCCTCCAACGACTGCAACTCGCGCATCATCCGGTCGTACTCAGCGTCCGAAATTTCGGGCGCGTCGAGCACGTAGTAAAGATGCTCATGATGCGCAATCTTCTTGCGCAGCGCTTCGACTTTCTGGGGGACAGAACTCACAGGGAAGTTATACTTGAAAGATAGCCAAATATCAGCAGCCGGTCCTGATCTACAACCCTGTCGCGGGCAAATTCCGGCGGCAGCCCGCGCGCATTCTCCAACGTACCATTGATGCCTTGAAAAAAGTAGGCATCGTAGCTGAACTCACACCCACCGCAGCCGCCGGCCATGCCACCGAATTAGCCCGCGAAGCCGTAGCCGCCGGAGCCGACCTGATCCTGGTCCTAGGCGGCGACGGCACCATCAACGAAGTCGCCAACGGCATGATCCCCTCGCGCGTCCCGCTAGGCATTCTCCCCGGTGGAACCGCCAACGTCCTCGCCAACGAACTAGGACTAAGAAACGGACTAGAACGCGCCATCGCCCGTCTGGGCTCGTGCGAAGAACGCCGCATCGCCGTAGGCAAACTGTGCACGCCGCAAGGCGAGCCCCGCTATTTCCTGCTAATGGCCGGCGCCGGCCTAGACGCCACCATCGTCACCAAAGTAAACCCCGCCCTAAAAGCCCGCGCCGGAAAACTAGCGTACTGGATCGCCGGCCTAGGCGAATTCTTCGGCGCCGTCGGCCAGTTTCACGCCAAGATCGACGACCGCCAAACCCAACACGGCTTCGCACTCGTGTCCCGCGTCCGCAACTACGGCGGCGACATGGAAATCGCCAGCCAAGCCTCGCTGCTCAGCGACGATTTCGAAGTGGTCCTGTTCGAAGGCTCCAATCCCCTGCGCTACGCCGCCTACATGACCGCCGTAACGCTCCGTCAAGTGAAGTCCATGCCCGGTGTGCGTTCCGTACGCGCCCAACGCGTCGAATTCTCCGGCTCAGCGCACTTGCAGATCGACGGCGAGTACGCCGGCCGCCTCCCAGCGTCTCTAGAAATGGTCCCCGACGCGTTAACCCTGTTGATCCCCCCCGCCTACCGCTAATCATGGACAATCTAACCCATTCCCTAGTCGGACTAATGTTAGCTCGAGCCGGTCTCGAGAAGACTACTCCCCGAGGCACCGCCATGATGGTGCTAGCCGCCAACGCCCCCGACGCCGACGCCTTCGTCTGGTTCACCGGCACCATGCGCTATATCGAATACCATCGCACCTACACCCACACGCTGACATTTCTGCCCGTAGTAGCCCTACTACCCATGCTGCTAGCACGCGCAAAATTTTCCTGGCGCTCCTACCTGGCGGCGTTCATCGGCGTACTTAGCCACCTGTTGCTCGATTGGACCAACGCCTATGGCATCCCTTTGACTTTGCCGTTCTCCCTCCACCACTTCCGCCTGGACATCAACAACATCCTCGACGTGTGGATCCTAGCAATCCTCCTCTATAGCCGTAGTAGCAACCGCACTCTCCCGCCTGGTCAGCAACGAGATCGGCGAGCGCAAAAGCGCCGCGCCCCGTCGCGCCTGGGCCTGGGTAGCGCTAGCCGCCCTCCTGACTTTTGAAGGACTCCGCATAGTCACCCACGCCCGCGCCGTCGAAGTCATGTCCGCGCGCTTATACGAAGGCGCTCCCCCGCAAAGAGTCACCGCGCTCCCCAACGGCATCAATCCCCTCACCTGGAGAGGCGTGATCGAAGGCGCCGGTTTCGTAGTGATCGCACCCGTGGACTTGCTTACCGAATACGATCCCCGCGCCGGGCGCCTCTATCGCGCCCCCGCCCCAGTCCCCGGCATGGAAGCCGCCCTGCGCACCCATCCCTTCCAGGTGTTCAGCCGCTGGTCCCAAGTGCCCTTCTGGAGAGTAACCCCTGTAGAAAACGGCCTGCGCCTGGACCTGATCGATCTCCGCTTCGGCGCCCCGGACAGACCCGGCTTCGCCGGCGTCTCCGCCGTAGTCGACCGCATGGGACACGTCCTGCGCTCAGGTTTCGGAATCTAGCGCCGCGACCGCGCGCTCAAGGAATCGTCGATGATCGCGGACGCGGTAGCCTCCGCATCCACCTGCAGCTCACCCGACGCGTAAGCTTTCATCAGCCCTTCGATCTTGGCTTGCCGCTCCGGCGAATCCCCTGCCAGCGACCGCAACGTGCGGACCAATTCTGCCAGGTGGAAATCCCCCGCGTACGGGTCTGCAAGCGGCGCCCGCGCAGTAGCAGCCGAAGAGCCCAGTGAACTGCGATTGGAGTCGTTCACGTTCATCGTGTCTCCGTGGGCAGAGCCCGCGTGAATCCATTATCGACCATGGCAGCCGAAATGTGAACCTTAGTTTCCATGGGGACGGCTAGGTTCGTACCTATCCATCATACTCCCGCGTACTAGTTCGGGAGGTCCATGAAGCTGTAGCAGATCATGTGGCAAATAATATGATGCGCATCCTCAATCCGCCCCATATGCGGCTCCGGCACATGGATATGAAGGTTAGCCAACGCCCCCAGCCTCCCCCCATCCCGCCCCGTCAGCGCCAGCGTCCGGCACCCAATCGAGTTCGCATACTCCATCGCCCGCACCACATTAGGAGAATTCCCCGACCCGCTGATCGCCATGTACAAATCCCCCGGCTCGGCAAAATTCTTCAATTCCTCGACCATCGCATCGGCATAGCTAACATCGTTCGAATAAGCGGTCAGAGTAGGCAGATTCTGCCCCAGCGCCACAATCCGGAACCGCTTGGACTTGCCCATGCTAGCGCCCTTCACCATATCGCAAACAAAATGCGCCGCCGTAGCCGCGCTACCGCCATTCCCCGCCACAAACAGTGCATGCTTCGAGTCGCGAGCCTCCTTCATCCACCCAATCGCCTGCGCCACCAGCGCCGTGTCGATCGTCGAAAGCGTGGAAAGCAGCCTCTCGCGATACTCCGTAGGAAATGTCATCACCAGAAATATTGTATCCCGCCCCAGGGTTTACACTGGTCCTATGGGCGCGACCAAGACCGTGCTGACGGCTCAGGAATTCGACAACTACCCCTTCGAGGAAGACAAGCGCTACGAACTCGACGAGGGAGAGTTGATCGAGATGACCCGCCCCACCTATAAACACAACCGTGTTCTACGAAAACTGATCGTCGAAATGGATCTCTACTTCCGCAAGAACCCGATAGGAGAAGTGTTGATCTCAGAAAACCTGTACGCCCTCTCCCCCAACACCCGCCGGGCCCCCGACGTCGCCGTCATCCTAGGCGACCGCCACGAAGAACTAAAAAACGCCAAAGTGATTCCCATCGTCCCCGAGATCGCCGCCGAAGTCCTCTCGCCCAGCGAAACCCCGCGCATGATTCACCGCAAGCTCAAACAGTATTTCGCCGCCGGCGTCCAAGAAGTCTGGCTAATCGATCCCGACGTCAAAGAAATCGAAATCTGGAAAGGTCCCAGCCTCCCCGACCCCGTCCTAGCCAGCGGCGATGTCCTCGCCTCCACGCTCCTGCCCGGCTTCGCGCTCCCGCTCGAAGAACTATTTACCTGATTCACCCCACGGGTTCATCTTTGTCGCCGGTGATCGTTCGCCAAAGACCGGGAATTGGCGCATGGGCTCACGTGGGATCTCCGGGAGTTCGAGTCCTCCCAACGCGGCAAAGCGGGCGTGGATCCTGTCGGCGAGGCCTTTTCGAACGCGTGGTGGATCCGTGAGGGTTTTCTTCATCTTTGCGTCTTGTGCCCGTCAGCGCCGTTGGCCTTAAATCCTGATTGAAGTGTTATTACGCCGCCCGCCCAGCCTGGATGCGTTTTCGGTCGGCCGCGGTCAATTCCCGCTGCGCCATTTTCAAATCGTAGTGAATTTGCAGGTTCATCCAGAACTCCGGACTGTTACCGAAATAAAGACTCAACCGGACCGCAGTATCTGCCGAAATCCGCCGCCGGTTGTGAACAATCTCAGCAATCCGGTTGGGCGAAATCCCAATGGCCTTCGCAAGTTGATTCTGTGACAACCCATACTCGTCCAGAAATTCCTCTTTCAGCATCATCCCTGGCGTCACAGGAGCAAATTCGTTCTTGGTCATCTTCTCCTCCTAGTGGTAATCCACAATCGAAACTTTCCGCGCATCCGTGCCCGTCCATTGGAAGATCACCCGCCACTGCTGGTTGATTCGAATCGAATAATAGCTCGCCAATTTCCCGCGCAATTTCTCCAGACGATTCGACGGAGGAATCGCCAAGTCATCCAGTCGCGCCGCCGCATGGATCGCTTCCAGTTTCCGCTTGGCCCGTGCCGCAAACCCTGCGAACTTTCTAACCCTCAGGTCCTGAAACAATCGCTCCGTGTCCGCGTCGCCGAAAGATTGGATCAACGATCAAATTATACCGCATCCCGGTATAAGGGAAGAAGCCTACCGCCGCTTCGTCCGGATCACAATCGGCGTCCCCGTAAAATCAAACCTCTCCCGCAACCGGTTCGCCAAATACCGCTCCGCCGAAAAATGCAGCTTCCCCGCCTTATCCGTGAACGCCACAAACGTCGGAGGCCGCACGTTCGCCTGCGTCATATAGTAAATCTTCATATCGTATTCCCACTCGAGCGAAGCCACAAACCGGTTCAACTCCCCCGTACTCACCCGCCGCGATGCCGCCTCATAAGCCTTCTTGATCAGCGGAAACAACCCACGCGTCCCCAGCCGCTTCTCCGCCGAAACAAACGCAATCGGAGCATACTCCAGAAACTTCAAATTGTCCCGAATCTGCTCGATAAACTTTTTCTTATTCTTGTCCTTCGCCGCGTCCCACTTATTCACCACCAAAATGATCGCGCGCCCCTCTTCATGCGCGTACCCCGCGATGGTCGCATCCAGCGCCAGCACGCCTTCGCTAGCGTCCATGACGAGAAGCGCCACATGCGACATCCGCAAATGCCGCCGCGCCATCACCACGCTGAGCTTCTCCGCCATCAGCTTGGTCTTGCCCTTGCGCCGGATCCCCGCCGTGTCGACAAACACATACTCCGTGCCGTCATCCGTCACTTTTTCATCGACAGCATCCCGCGTAGTCCCCGCCACCGGCGAAACAATCGCCCGCTCCGTCCCCGTCAGCGCATTCAGCAGCGTGGACTTCCCCACATTCGGCCGCCCGATGATCGCGATCTTAATCGGCAGCGTCCGCTCATCTTCCGGCTCCGGCTCAGGACCCGCATCCTCACCCCGCACCTTCTTCCGCGCCTGCGGCTCCGCGACAAACCCTTCCGTAACATGATCCAGCAGATCTTCAAATCCCAACCGATGCTCCGCCGAAACCGGAAACAAATGTTTGAAACCCAACGCATGAAACTCGTGCGTCAACCCCTCGCGCTTAGGACTATCGATCTTATTCACCGCCACCGACACCGGCTTCCCCAGCTTATGCAGCATCCGCGCCAGATCCCGATCCACGCCCGTAATCTCACTCCGCCCGTCAATCAAAAAAATGATGTGCGAAGCCGTCTCGAACGCCATCCGCGCCTGCTTCAGAATCTGCGTAGGAATCATCTCGTCATCATTGAGAATGATCCCGCCCGGTATCGATCAAATCGAATTTGCGCCCGCGATAAGTAGCCTCGCCGTAGATGCGGTCCCGCGTGATGCCAGGCTCATCGCCCACAATCGAGCGCCGCTGCCCGATAATCGCGTTAAATAAGGTGGACTTGCCGACGTTCGGCCGCCCGACAATCACCACCGACGGAAGTGTAGACACGTATCTCTATCATCGCTTACGTCACCCGAATATCCAGCAGCACCGCCACGTATTGAAAGGATTGCAGCAGAAACCCGCACAACACCAGCCAAATCCCAAACACACCCAGCCGCCGCTCCGGAAGGTTGTCTGCATAGTATTCGATGTAAGGAATAACGGCCACAACCACCGCCGTCACCACCCCGGTGACCAGCCCCAACCGAATCGCAAAGAGCCAAGGATGCTCCACGTGCCGCACCAGCGCACTGCACAGCAGCGCCGCAGCCGTGTAGCCAACCGTGCGCTGAACCGTCCCCCACGCCAATCGCCCCGTGAATCGGAACTGCCGCAACGCCGCATAATCCAAACTAGGACGCATCCCACGTGAGTAAGCCACCACCTGCCCCGCCGCGATTAATGCGGCAAACGCCGCCGCATACGGCAAACCCAAAATCCGGTAAAGCCCCACCCCAAATCCCAACCCGCGAATCGCACTGAACAACGCCTCCCACGGCAACGAAAAATGATCGTGCCGCTTGCCCATCCGGTTCAGCTCAATCGCGATCGTAACCCCGCTAGCCACCCCCGACGCGATCCCAAAAAACAACCCCAGCCCCAGCCCGTACCCGATGCCGAACACAATTGAGTACGTGACCATCCTGGTGAGCAACCGCAGCGGCCCATGCTGCCCGCCCAGCAAATCGTAAGCCAGGTACAGCCCGCCAAACACATCCAGGCAAATACCAGTGAAACTGATAGCTGCAATCGCGTGGTGATCCATCCCTCAGATGCCCGCGAACCACGAGTACCCGAGCTCCGGCGATATCGATCCCAGCCCATTGCCGATGTCCCGCAAACTATCCGTCACCGTAATCCGCGACAGATATTTGATGCTCTTGTACCCGAGTTGCCGCGCCACGCGCAGACGCAGCGGAGCCCCATGCGGCGTAGGAATCTCCGAGCCATTCATTCCGTAAGCCAGCAAAGTCTGCGGATGCCAGGCGTCCGCCATATCCAGACTGTCCCACGACTCATCGAACGGAAAAAACACCACATACTTCGCCCGCGCGCTTACCCCCGCCAAATTCAAAACAAAAGAAAGCGGAACTCCCGTCCACTCCGCAATGAACGACCACCCCTCCTCGCAAGCCTGATGCGTAATCTGCGTGCGCGCCGGAAAACCCTTCAACTCCCCGAGCGATAACGATAACGGACGCGCCACCAGCCCATCCACCGCCAGCCGCCAGTCCTCAAACCCCCGCCCCAGCAGCCGCTCATAAATCCCCGTCAGTGGAGGATCGCCATTCACCGGAAACACTTTCGATATCTGCTCGCGCCGAAATTCCCGAGCCAGCGAATGCCCTGACATCAACACCCGCTGCGCCGCATACGTCAGTGTTTCGCCCACCCCATAGATCCCGCCATGGTCCGGCGGAATCAATCCGTAACGCTGAGCCAGCACCCCCGCGGTAACCAACCCAGACCCCGCCACCCCCGCCGTAATCAGCTTTCGACGCGTAATCATACGCCGTCCCCCGTAATCATTCCCCGCACCGACGTCGTGAACCCCGCCAAACTCACCATCACAACGTGCCCCACGAAGAACAACACCAATAAATCCGCAAACAAAAAATGCAAAGTGCGCGCCGATTGCTGGCCGCCGAAAACCTCCACCAGTCCCGGCACTACCGACGTGATCGCCGGTGACATCGCCAGCCCCGTAAGCACAATCAGCGGAAACAACAAAAAGACCACAGCGATGTAAGCCCACCGCTGCAGGGCGTCAGGCCACAAGTCCTTACGAAAATGCCGCGCCAAGATCGCCGTCACGGCGTACACCACCCCATTCAACACACACACCCAAGCCGCCAGAAAGTGCAAATACCGCCCCCACCCCGAGTGCCCCAACACCAACGGCACTGGCAAATCGAACAGCGAAGGGGTCCCCAACGTCCCCGTCTCGCCCCAATAGAACCGTGGATGCGCAATCAAGATCGCTATCCCGCTAACCACCAGCGCGAAAAACCCGGCCGTGTTGATCCAATGCGTGACCCGCACGATAGCCGTGTGCCGCATCAAGCCCTCAAAGCTTCCATGCGCACGGAAGCCGACAGCACCCCCCACTCCGGCCAGCGCGTCATCGTGATCTCGCCGTCCACCCCCGTGAGCCGGGCCGCCGCCAGCAGTTCCTCCACCGTCACCCGCAGCATCAACCGCGCCAGCGGCATCCCCGCGCAGCGATGCGGCCCGCCGCCAAACGCAATGTGCTGCCCGATGTTCGGACGATCGAGAATAAACCGGTCCGGCTCCGCAAACACCGCCTCATCCCGGTTCGCCGATGAATAAACCAACGCAATAGGCTCGTCTTTTTTGATGACGCGCCCGCCAATCTCGACATCCCGATTCGCCGTCCGCGCAAACCCGCGATACGGCGTATACAGCCGCAAAAACTCCTCCACCGCCGCCGGAATCAGCGTTGGCTGCGCGCGCAACTGCTCCTGCAACGCCGGATCCCGAGCCAGATGAATCATGATGCAAGGAATCAGCACACTAGGCGCAATCATTCCCACCACAATCATTTGCCGAATCGTCCCCAGAATCAGCGCATCCGGCAGCGCTTCGCCATCCAGCCCTTTAGCCGCCAGCAGCGCGCAAGTCACATCTTCGCCCGGGTCCATCGGCTCCGCCTTGCGCATCTCAATCACCCGCCGTGCGATTTCATACAACCGCAAGCTCGTGTCCTTGATCAACTCACTATCGTCCTGCTGGACTGCCTGATTGAAGACCGCGCTAGCCTCCTTGATCTGCATCGCAAGCTCAACAGACAAATTGAAGAACTCCGAAAACACATACCCCGGCAGCCTGCGCGTGAAATCCGAACACACCTCGCCCCCGCCCGACTCCACCAGCGGAGCCAGCAGCTCCCGCGTAATCCGCCGCACCGCCGGCTCGATCTTCCGCATCTTCGCGTCCGTGAAAAAAGGATTCAGCGCCCGCCGGTAAGGCGTATGCTCCGGAGGATCGAAGTGCAGCGGTGGACGCCGTCCCGTGAACGCCACCTTAGGCACCACGTTCTGCACTGAAGTGACGAAAGTATCGTACTGCCGCAGCGCATCCACTACATCCTGATACCGCGTCAGCGCCCAGTACCCTCGATAAGCCGAAGTATGCGCCACCGGACAAGTAGCCCGTAACCGGGCATGCTGCTCATGCGCGCTCTCAAAAGTCTCCGCCCCTGTAGGATCGAAATCGTCCGTCACGCCAATGCCTCCACCGGCCGCACCAGCGCCGACCGCCGCCACAGCACCACCACCAGAATCAACGTCAACGCCGAAAGCCCCGCCAGCGTATACCAGCCGTCGTCGAATCCGCCAGAACGGTCGCGCAAAATCCCCAGCGCCTGCGGCGTCAGATAATTAACGACGCCCGCCACCCCGCTCACGATCCCCATCACGTTCCCCGTCTCGCGCCCATGCAGAACCTCAGCCGCGATCGAATAACTCTGCTGAATCGCCGCGTGCCCCAGCGCCAGCACCACCGTGGCGCCAATGCGGAACAGCATTACCTCGCGCGAAGTCATCAGCAGACTCCCCGCAATCAGCAGCACCGCCAGGAACGCCATCACCTTCCACTTATTAAACCGGTCCATCAAAAACCCAAACAGCAGGTTGACGAATATCGCCACCAGAAATCCTGTGGAGATCATGTACGCAGCCGAAACCGCGGAGAACCCAAACACCCCCCGCGCCGCCGAAGGCAAAAAGAAATTGGTAGTGAGACTAGTCACCCCCGACAACCCCGACAACACCGCCACCGCCCACACCAGCGGACTCCGGAACGCTCCGCCCGACCGCGCCGCCCCGCCGCCGTATGCCCCCCGCCCGCCACTTCGATACAACAGAACGAACGCAATCGCCCCCAAAATCGCAATCCCCGCGAACGCCAGCACCCCATTCCGCCACCCAAAATCCCGTCCGATCGCCGACCCAAACGGCGCCCCCAACACCGAAGCCAGCGCCGACATCGCCCCCAACACTCCCATGCACCGCCCGCGAATCGCAGCCGGACACGTCAACGCAATCGCCGTCATCACGCAAATAAAAGCGAAGCGGTATCCCGTAAGCCACACCGCCCGCCCCGCAAACGCCGCGAAGAAATTCGGGGCCCTACTCAGCAGCGCCAACCCCGCCGCCACCACCACCAGCCCCACCGTCAACACCGGCTTCTCGCCAAAACGTTTAATGATCAACCCCGCCGGAATGCTCACGAATACGCTGATCAGCCCATACATGCCCGCGAACAACCCCAACTGCGAAAAACTTAATTTGAACTCGCCCTGAATCGAAGGCAGCAGCGGAGAGAATCCCAAATTCGAAGCCTGCAAACACAACATCGCCAACAGCGTCGCGATAAACGGCGTAACCCAGGAGCGAGCAGGAATGGTCGGAAGCGTCATAGCGCCTGCAGATCAACCGATTATAACGCCCACAGCCGGTATATACTGATCCCGAGAAAGCCCCGACGGATCGCTCCAAACCCACCGCCCCTACGGCCAAGAAGGCTTGCTCCTAGCCGACATCGACCTAACCCTAGCCTCCCGTTACAAACCGTGATGCTACTTAGGCCCCACGCCCTTAGAGCGGATCCTAGGCCGCGTCACCCCGCTAACCGTCCGCTTCTGAGCAGGCGCTGGAATGACTTCGGATGCAGGCAATTCGTGTGAGTTCTTCGCACCCGTCAGCACCAGATAACTCGAGTCATGAGGATGACTCCGCAGCGACAAATGATCCGTCACCGGATATTCGGTCACCGTCGTCTCCACATCCCGGCAATCGGGACAGAACGGGACCGTAACGTTTCGTTCCCGCAACCAATAAGCCGTAGCTTGTGGCTTGTGAAGGGCCGCCAAGGTATAGGGAATCTCTCGCGGCTCAATCCATTCACTCAGTTCCTCGGTTCCGTCCTGGTGAATCACTTTAACTTGATAAATGCTACCGTGATCGTGCGCCATGGCTACCTCCTCATCGCTCTTCGCCGAACTGCCCGCTTAATTCTGCGAGCAACAATTTCGGGCTTTGCGGAACAGGTTACTCCGTCGAAACCCGGCGCAAGGCCTTCGGGCGACTATCCCCTTAGCTGCACGAGCTATGCCAAAGTTTTCCTGGACATATGCCAAAGCGTCGTTTAGTTGCCAATCTGAGCCACAAACCAAATAAGGCAGTGAGCGCTTTGACGCAGCAACCAGCTGTCGAGGCATCGTCTTGCCCCATCTCGTTCCGGTAGGTAACCCTTCAACCTGCCAGGTTAACTGTCGCGTTCACAGCAGCAAGGACAGGTTTGCCCGTTTGACAAAAGAACACTTCGACGGCAAAACCACGGAATAGAGCGTCAACGGGGGGCTCTAGGAATCAAATTCCGCCAGGAGCATTGAAAACATGCGCGCCTTTTCGCTGCTGCTGCCGTAGCGGTCCGTTGAATCTTTATAAAACTGCTCAATCAGTTGCCGGCCCAATTGTTGTTCGTCACGCACAGTCAAGGATACTTCGTCGTTGCCTGAGGCATTTTCATCCGTGACCATAGTTCTCCTTAGCGGTTAATCCGGACCCCTAGCTGACAATGACTGCCGTCGACCCGGTCAGTAGCAATTCTCGTGCCTTGCGAAGCAAGTCACGCGCGTGAAACGGCTTCGCAATGAAACCGCGTCTGTATCCTCGGAGATCCCGCCGGAGTTCCCCGTCTGGCGGAGAACCCGAGATATACAGCACACCCAGTTCCCGATTGATCCGCGTACACTCACGAACCAGTTCCAGGCCCGACATCCCAGGCATGTTGTAGTCCGTAACCAGCAGTTCTATGGGATGGTTCGAATGGCGGAAAATGGCCAACGCGTCCCTACCGTTACTTGCGGCCAAGACCTCATAGCCGTCCCTCTCGAACAGACCATAGAGCGAGTTACGAACAGAGTCTTCGTCATCAACCAGCAACAATCTCGGCCGAATATCGGACCCATCTTGCGAATTTGGCATGGATGCCTCCACCTGGGCTGCGCAACCACCATTGACCAGGTGGTAACCAAACTATCGACGCGAAGCAGATCCCAGCGCTCCCCACCCGTGAACCCAAGGCCTTTGCTTTCGTGGCGGGCATAAAAAAAGGGCGCAACTTTCGCCACGCCCTTCAACCTTCGTCGGATGAAGATAAACCTTAGCTCTTGCGGTGACGGGAGATCAGGCCCAGGCCCAGCAGACCAATGCCCATCATCGAAAGGGTCATCGGCTCGGGGACAGTGCTGCCGAAATTCTGGTCGAAGGAAGAATTGTGATCCACTGCGGGGTCACCGATGGTGATATCTTTCCAGATCCAGAGGGATTTCTGGCCTGCAAAAGTCGTAGAACTAGTCTGCCCGTTCAAGGCAGTCAAAGTCGCAATTTGAGTTCCCGTGCAAGTTCCACCGAGACTCACTCCCGCGCTATCGCAGATACGCTCGCCGATCCCGCCGCTTCCTATCCCGTTATTAGCCAAGTATTCGCTTATTATATCGATCAGCCCGCTGTTCGCGGTCACTTCAAACACGAAGTGAATGTCGGTGGTCAGGTGTCCGAGGCCCAAGTTTGGATTGAAGTTCAAGCCACTGCCGCCAACACCGGGATCATTTACTCCAGAAAGAAAAACCTGAGCAGGTCCGGCACCGCCCGCTAACCCAACGGCAAAGTTACTAAAGGTCAAAATACTCACCGTGCAGCCACCGCCGGCGTTCAGCGTAGTGACATCTGCCCCCAGGTTACTGGAGCAGGCCGTCGCGGCTGCTGCCACCGACGCCAGCATGACAACACCAAATCCGAGCGCTATTGCTTTTGCAAATCTAAGTTTCATTTTTGCTTACTCCTCCGTCTATTAAGACCTTAGGTACTGCCTGATTATGCTGCGGTACTGCCTAAGCGTCAATACACCGCCCTTAGAGTGTTTCATGCAGTAAGTATCTTATTTTGATGGACTTAGATAGTGGAAATGAGGTGTACACCTAGTATATTTGCTAGGGTAGTTTTCTGTAACCCAACCGATGTTCCGGTAGATAGTACCAGTGGTTGGTCGCGCATTAAGGCGTTCTCAGGCAGTTGCGGCCCCCCCGCCGATGCCGAAGCCCACGCCGAACCCTTCGACGGCAACCCACAGAATAGGCGGTCGACGGCGGCGCGAGCCACACCAAACCATTCCCCACCCAGCGCGAAGCCATAGAGAACGCCCACAAGCATCTCGCCAGCGCCCCCGATCGAGGTGACGGCGCGTTCGATCTTCCTGGCCTTGAAGCGTGGCCAAGACCTACGTCAGAACCAAGACGTATTCATCGCGATTGACATCAAAAACGGTGCGGCGTAAACTTCTCGTCATGCCAAACCCCCTCGCCAAATCCGCTTTGTTACTTGCCAGCTTACTTTTGGTCTCTGGATCGCTATCGGCGCATCACGGTCAAGGTCTTTCCTTCGACACGAACCATATGTGGACCACCTGGGGCACGATTGAAGAATTCAGCTATATCAATCCGCATCCTGCGGTAAAGTTCTCGCGCACCGACAAAAACGGCAACGTCGAGCATTGGGGCGCCGAGGTGTCGAATAATCCATCCCGCCTCGCGCGCGTCGGCTGGACCAAGAGCCGCTGCCTGGGAGCCCTCATGCCGGGAACCCGCGTGAAGCTCTACGTCGGCACGTCGCTCGCCGGCGGCCGCATCGGCATCGTGGAGTTAATGGAGAGTGAGAAAGGCGAACTCCTCTGCAGCGAGAGAGAAGCGCCCATCAAAGCCATCGATCTGGACGGCGTTCCCGGCGGCTATCAACCCAAGCCCGAAGACCAGAAACCAGACCAGCAATAAGGAACGAAACATGACACACAATTTGGCGCGATTTGCTCTCCTTGCCGTTCCCGCGTTTTTGCTGGGTCAGACCTCCGTGCCACAGAAGTTAGAACCCTCCGATAAAGACACTCGCCCGTACGATAAGCACGACTTCAACGGCATATGGGCCCGCAACCCGTCAGCCCAATTCCACCAACCTCCCTGCCCGGAATGCCGCGACAATTCACGGCCTTCCTACGGCTTCTTCGGCGATATTCCACCCCTCACCGCGGAGGGGAAGAAACGCTTCGACGCCAACCGCCCCACCAAGGGCTATGTTGCCGGGAGCAAAGAAGCTCTAGCGCATATGGATATCGACGTAGGCTACCGCCGCGCGGTGCAGTCGGCGTTATCGAACGATCCGGAGGAGCGCTGCGAGCCCTTGGGATTGATGCGCCTGGTGACGTTTTCCGGGGGTAACCCGCCCATGCAGATCGTCCAGACCAACGAGATCATCATTCAAAGGTTCGAATGGTTCTGGGATAACCGCGAAATCTGGACCGACGGAAGATCTCTTCCGAAAGTGGATGACTACTTGCCGCGCTTTAACGGTTACTCCGTCGGCAAGTGGGAAGGCGATACGCTGGTCGTGACCACCGTGGGTCTCGACGACCGCCAATGGGTAGACGCGTACGGTTATCCGGTCAGCGATAAGGCAGTGCTAGAGGAGCGCTACTCGCGCCCCACCCGAAATCGCCTGCGCCTGGACATGACGCTCACCGATCCAGTCAACTACACCCGGCCCTGGCATTCCACCACCAAGGTATGGGGTTACATCCCGAAAGAAGCCGCGTCCGTCGCCGGCTGGTCCGGAATCGTGGAAGACCGCTGCGTCCCCGCCGACAACAACTACTTCCGCTCCTTCGAACCCGCCGCGCCCAACGCCAAGAAAGACAAATAACGCATCGCCACGCCCGCAGTCACTCCGGGCGTGGCCTTTTACCTAAGAGCGATACCAGATAAGCCTGCGCCACCGGCTCTTCCCGAATCGCCTTCCAGCTTTCAAACGCCGCCGCGACCGCCTCGATCTGCGTCAACACATCCGTCTGCGTCCACTCTTTCCCGGTATCGTAATCCGCCTCCTCCCGCCGATGCTGCACTTGAATAAAGGTGTGCGCCACCGTATGCAGATGCCTGAACACCTCCAACTCCCCACTCGCCACAGGATTCTTCTTAAAATGCGCCTCCAGTTCGGACCGTTTCTCCACCGAAGCCGTCTTCATCTTCCCGTGCCCAAACACACGACCCAACTCCGCACGCAGCTCCGCCCGCCCCCAGTTCAACGTAGCCTCAGAGATCAATAAATGAAACAGCGCGTAGTACGCCGTAGAAACCGCGCGCCGCAGACAAGCCTGGCGAGGATCCGCCGGCTCCAAGTTCGCTAGCTGCTCAGCCAGCTCAAGCAGGTCGTCGCAGTAGCCCACCCGTCATGCCCACGCCTCTTCCTGGAGCGCAGCCTGCTCGGCCATACTCCGAAAGCTGAAGTAGGGGAGAACCCCCCATTCTTCGAGCGGTTGCAGACCCTGCATAATCGCATTTTCGATTTGGTTAGTTGAACTCCGCAATTGATCCCGCCGGCTAGCCCGCTCCGAAAGCACCACGCGAAAAAAAATCGCCGGCTCCCCGCTCCAATCCTGCCCCAGCGTGTACCGCAGAGTCACCACATCGGACCCCAACCCCGGCTTAAGATCGCTGACAGCTTGATCGAGCTGCGCCTGCTGTACGAAAGCCCGAGCGATGTTCACAACCCAATTATCGCAAAAAGGGGACAGTCACGAATTTCGCCGCCCTTGCGAATTTCGTGACTGTCCCCCGTCCCGAGTCCCATTTGAGTCAGACTGGTATCCAGGACTCGTAAATACTCGTTCGTCATGGTCGGCAAAGACGTATTTATCAACTACCCCTTCGACTCGTCCTATAAGCCCATCTTCAACCATCCGAGCTCGGCGAGCTTATTTCCTAGAACTCGCATAATGCCCGTAAAAACCCTCTCGTCAACGCAGGTCGGGCGCAAAATCGTTTCGAAGTTTCGGCACTTTTGCCTTAATTAAATAAGACGTTGTTCACATTTTCCAGGATCTCACCAGATCGCTACAGCAACGAGAGTCTCGCAATTGCTAGACTTGCCTCTATGTCTGAGCGTTCCTTAGCATTTGGGGTTTTACTCGCCATCTCGTGTCCAATCGCTTTTGCGGGTCCCGGCCCCACGCTCCAAATCACGGGAACCTATATGAATTACTCTGGATCGCCAACCACTCCCTTTCAAGGCCCCAATTTCAGCCTGACGCTGACGATGCCGTCAGATATGGTTTTCAGCGTAGGACCTGGAGGAGACATGCCGTCATACAGCTGGACGGGCGGAGTGCAGTATACCGACAATGGAGTTACGGTCACCCCTGCCTCCGCTACCGTGACGATGATTCTTGATCCGAATCCGTGTTTTTGTTCTGGCCCCTCGGGAGGGCTCCAAATATTTTTGGCCAATGTTTATGTCCCGGGCGACAGCTTTCAATTGCCATTCCGCGGCCCTACTTTATATTTACCGAATGGCTTTACGCCAATAATCCAGCCTGGATCTTACGAGATCGAACCGTATGGCAATGGAATTCTTTATGGCGTGGGCGCCAATATAGGATTCGGAGCTATTGGATCAGCCACGCTGACCATCACTGCGCCTGCGGGGACCGCTCCCTCGATCGTCCTTCTCAATCCGCCTTTCGTCGGTGCGGGCAGTCTGCCCTTCTTGCTGCAGGTTTCCGGCACCGGGTTCCTCAACGGTGCCACCGTACTCTGGAACGGCTCCGCGCTCTCTACCTCTTACACCAATACCCTTGCCGTTTCCGCCTTGGTGCCTGCCAATCTGCTAGCCTCGCCGGGTAGTGCCAGTGTCACCGTTGTCAACCCCGATAACAGCGTTTCCAATGCTGCTACGTTCGTGATTAAAGCGCCTCTCACCATCACTACTCCGCCACAATTACCGTCCGGACAAGTGGGAACCTTTTACTCGCAGGCTCTTTCTGTGAGCGGTGGCGCGCCTCCCTATTCCTGGGGCGTGTTATCAGGGGCACCCCCGGCGGGACTATCGCTTTCCAACGCCGGAACGATCACGGGCACTCCTACCTCCGCGGGCACCTCAAGCTTCACGGTAAGCGTCACTGACTTTCTGCTGGATTCTCACCCCACACAGACGTTCAGCATAACCATCGCAAGCGGAGTGACCGTCACCGTGAATCCAACCCTACCTTCGGGAAACGTCGGGACCTTCTACTCACGCGCGCTTACTGCGAGCGGCGGCGTCGCTCCTTATGTGTGGACTCTAGCCTCAGGCACCCTCCCACCGGGTTTGTCGCTTTCCAGTTCGGGAACGATCTCAGGTACCGCTACAGCGGAGGGAACATCCAGGTTCACGGCGAGGGTGACAGATGCCACGTCTGCGAGCGGGACTCAAGCCTTCAGCTTAACGATTGGAGCCCCCACCGGCCCAAACTTTATTGGCTCCATAGCGCATCTGGCCGCCCAAGAAAACTGGACCACTACGTTCACCTTGGTCAACAAGGGCACGTCAACGGCGCAGACGCAGTTGAGCTTCTTCGGCGACCTTGCAGACCCCGGCGGGAACGGGCCGCTTACGCTTCCCCTTACGTTTCCGCAACAGGGGACAACGACGCCGGCGCTTGACTCCGTGTTGAACCAAAGCATTTCCGCGAATGCGTCCATAATCGTCACCACTCCAGTTTTGCCGGCCTCGCCTGTACTGGTGGGCTCGGCACAACTGGCGTCTACTGGAAACGTGGACGGGTTCGCCATCTTCCATCAGACTGTAACTACGCAGGAAGCAGTGGTGCCAATAGAAACGCGCAATGCCAGTTCCTACATATTGGCCTTCGACAACACCAACGGCCTGGTGCTGGGCGTGGCAGTACAAAATGTTTCGGCGCAAAGCGCCACGATTCCCGTGATCATTCGCGATGACTCGGGCAACGTCATCAGCGGCCCTGGAACCACCATGTCCCTGGGAGGCACCGGCCACGCGTCCTTCGTGTTGTCTGATCCGGTCCTGGGATTTCCCGTGACAGCGGACAAACGCGGCACCATCGAGTTCGACACACCCACCGGAGGCCAAATCAGCGTCTTGGGTATCCGCTTCACACCGCCCAACAATGCGCTCACGACGATTCCAGCCTTGGCCAATATCGGCAGCGGAGGCGGCAGCATCGCCGAACTGGCTTCGGGCGGCGACGGCTGGCAAACTACCTTCGTGCTGGTGAATACCGGAGCCAGTCCGGCGCAAGCCGCACTCAGTTTCTTCGACGATGTGACGGGTACTCCTCTCTCGCTCCCCTTGACATTCCCGCAAGGCAACATTGCGGATACGACGGCCCCATCCGTCACGCAAACCCTGGCGCCTGGCGCCACGCTACTTGCCGTAAGCGGCGGAGCACCGCAGCTTTTGACCGGCTCGGCGCAACTCACAACAAACGGACAAGTGAGTGGCTTTGTCATCTACCGCCATAACGATCAGGAGGCAGTGGTCCCGCTGGAGAACCGCAACGCCAATGCCTACATCTTGGCATTCGACAACACGAATGGCATGTCTACTGGCATTGCAGTGAACGCGGTTTCCCTTCAGCAGGCGAATATTCCAGTGGTGGTTCGCGACGAGACGGGCGCCCAGATCGCCAGCGACACGATCGCGCTGGCCCCTAACGGACACTACGCGTTCACGCTCGGCAGCGACCGCTATCCTGGCGCGGCCAACATTCGCGGCACCATCGAATTCGATAAGCCCGCAAACGCGCAAATCGGCGCAGTCGGGATTCGCATCCCCCCCGGCATCGCGCACACATATACCACTCTGCCAGCGCTAGCGAAATAGCTTCGACCAGCGAGTCGGCGTTCCTGCGCAATCACAATCTCGCCTACGCCCATTTTTTCATTCCGTCGTGTCACTTCCCCTTCTCACTCTCCACTTTCTCCGCTCCCTGCCCCTACCCTCTCCCCCAGAGGCCCAAAAACACAAATGTCAGTAATCACCATCGACAAATCCACCACCGCCCGCATCAACGGCGCCAAATCCCACGGCCCCACCACCTCTGCGGGTTTAACCCGCTCCTCCCGCAACGCCCTCCGCCACGGCCTCGCCGCCAGCACCGCCCCCGCCCTCCCCGCAGTCTCCCCCGTCCTCCCCACCGAATCCGCCGCCGACTACCAAACCCTCCTCCACTCCTACCTCTCAGAGTTCGCCCCGCAAGGCCTCCTAGAAACGGAGTTAGTAGAAACCATGGCCGCCGCCCGCTGGCGCCTCCGCCGCGTCTCCACCATCGAAACCACCCTCCTCACCATCGAAATGGACCGCCTAGCCGAATACATAGACCGCGGCTTCAAAGACCTCAACCGCGCCCCCACCCCCGACGACCGCCTCGCCTGGACCTTCCACCGCGTCGCCGAAAAACCCAGCCTCAACCTCCTCCTCCGCTACGAAGCCACCCTCACCCGCACCTACGCCCGCGCCCTAAAACAATTGCAGCAACTCCAATCCCTCCGCGATCACGAAGATTTACCAAACGAACCCAAGCCCGCCCCAACTCCTTTAGAACCCGCACTCTCCGTCACCCCCACCACCCCCTCACACAGAACCGCGAGCGACAGCGAGTCGGACCTAGCCGATCGCCACAATCCGAGCGCGGCGCGCCCCGCCGAAGCCGAAGAAATGTGTACTTGAATGTGACGAACGGATGCCCGTCAACTACGCAAGGGCCGGATGCTTCTTGCCGAAGCCAGTCGCCTGCTCAAACGCGTGCGCCATTTGCAGAACGCTGAAGTCTTGTTGGTGGCGCCCGACAATCTGCACGCCCACCGGAAGCCCTTCCGCCGTGAATCCGCCCGGCACCGACGCCGCTGGATTGCCCGTAGCCGAGATATACCAACAGGATTTCATCCAGTCGATATAGTTATGGAATTTCACGCCCGCAATCTCCGTCGGGTACGGAGTGTTCACGTCGAACGGCGGCAACTGCGTAGTCGGCAAAACGAAGTATTCGTACTTTTCCAGAAACGCCTGAAAACGCCGCCACAGTTGGCTGTGCGCCGTCTCGGCGCGCGCCAGATCCACGCCCGTCAAACGCAGCCCTTCCTCGATCTCGCCCTTGAGCGTGTCCTTGAAAGCCTCCGGATGCTCGCGCAGTTGCGCGCCGTGAGAGTTCGCCGAATCCCAGGCGCGCAGCATGCGAAAGGCGATCTCAGCCGGCGCGAAGTCCGGCTCCGCCTGCTCCACAATGCACCCCAGAGATTCGAAGGTCTTGCGATGCCCATCCACCACGCTGCGCACCCGTGGATCGAACGGAACACCGCCCAGATCCTTGAACCACGCCACGCGCACACCCTTGAAGCTGCGCTCCAGCGGACGTGCAAACAGCTCGCCGGGCTCGTTGATCGACAGCGGAGCGCGCGCGTCCGGCCCCGCAATCGCGCTCAGCACAAAAGCCAGATCGGCGATCGACCTCCCCAGGCATCCCGATGTACTCAACGTCGACCATCCGAACGCCGCCTTCGGATTCGGTACGCGCCCAATCGACGGCCGGAACCCCGCAATATTGCAGAACGCCGCCGGATTGCGCAGCGAACCGCCCGTGTCGGAGCCATCCGCCACCGGCACCAGTCCGCAGGCCAGCGCCACCGCGGCGCCTCCCGACGAACCGCCGCAGGTCTTCGTCAAGTCATAAGGATTATGTGTCGCGCCAAAGACCGTATTGAAGGTCTGCGATCCCGCGCCGAATTCCGGTGTGTTGGTCTTGCCGATCGTAATCGCCCCCGCGCGTTGCAATCGCTCCACCACAATATCGTTCTCGGTGGGGACGTAATCTTTAAACAGCGGCGATCCAAAAGTCGTGCGGATGCCGCGAGTCTCCCTCAAATCCTTATGAGCGACAGGTAGCCCATGCAGCGGTCCCAGCTTCTCGTTGTGCGCCTGCATCTCGTCCGCTTTCGCCGCCGCCTGCTCGGCCATTTCCGGCACCAGCGTCACGATCGCGTTCACTTTCGGGTTCACGCGTTCGATCTGCTTCAGATGCGCAGCCAGCGCTTCCCGCGCCGACAGCTTCTTTGCGCGGATCAGCCGCGCCATCTCCACCGTGCTCATGAAACACACGGACGAAGCACTGGCCTCAGCGCGCAAAGTGCTCTGCAGCAGCGGCGCGGCAGCCATTCCCAGCAAAGCCTCGCGGCGAGTCGGATGGTGTTCACTCATGGGTGCGAGTCTATCACGCAACGCGCAACGTGCGACAATAGAGGCGTCCCCCCTTTTAAATGACCAACACCTCCATCCGTAACATCGCAATAGTTGCGCACGTAGACCACGGAAAGACCACCCTGGTCGACGCCATGCTCCGTCAAAGCGGCATTTTTAGAGAAAACGAAGAAGTAGCCGAACGCGTCATGGATTCGAACGACCTCGAACGCGAACGCGGCATCACCATCCTCGCCAAAGCCACCGGCGTCTATTATCACGACATCAAAATCAACATCATCGACACCCCCGGCCACAGCGACTTCGGCGGCGAAGTCGAACGCGCCCTCAAAATCGTAGACGGCGTCATGCTGCTCGTCGACGCCAGCGAAGGCCCGCTCCCCCAAACCCGCTACGTGCTGAGCAAGGCGCTGGAAGCCCGCCTCCCCCAAATCGTCGTCATCAATAAAATTGACCGCCCCGACGCCCGCATCCCCCAAGTCCTCGACGAAATCTACGACCTGTTCATCGATCTCGACGCCACCGAAGACCAGCTAAACTTCCCCGTCATCTACACCAACGGCAAAGAAGGCATCGCGAAATACAAATTGGAGGACGAGAGCACCAACCTCCGCCCCCTCTTCGATACGATTCTCGAGCGAACCCCGCCCCCGCCCGGCGATCCCGACGCCATCCTGCAACTCTTAGTAGCAAACCTGGACTACAGCGAGTATCTGGGACGCCTGGCCATCGGCCGCGTCTTCAACGGAACCCTGCGCCTCGGCGACGAAGTCTCCATCGCGAAACTGAACGGCACCTTCCACAAAACCAAAATCACGAAACTGTATTCCTTCTCCGGACTCAAGCGAGTAGACGAAACCATAGGCCGCACCGGCGACATCCTGGCCATCGCCGGAGTAGAAGGCATCACCATCGGCGAAACCGTAACCAGCGCCACCGACCCCAAGCCCCTGGCCCACATCCAAATCGACGAACCCACCATAGCGATGACGTTCACCATCAACACGTCACCGTTCTCCGGCCGCGAAGGCCAGTTCGTTACCTCGCGCAATCTCCGCGATCGCCTGGATAAAGAACTCCTAACCAACGTCTCCATCAAAGTAGAAGAAGCCGGCGGCCCCGACGCCTTCAAAGTAATGGGCCGCGGTGAACTGCAACTGGCGATCCTCATAGAGATGATGCGCCGCGAAGGCTTCGAGCTAGCCGTAGGCAAACCCGAAATCCTGACCAAAACCATCGACGGCAAGATGCACGAGCCGCAAGAACTCCTGGTCATCGATTGCCCCGAAAACTTCGTCGGCGTAGTGATCGAAAAACTAGGCACCCGCAAAGGCAAGATGGCGAAAATGGTGAACCACGGCTCCGGCCGCGTGCGCCTGGAATTCCACATCCCGTCACGTGGGTTAATCGGACTCCGCAGCGAAATGCTCACCGACACCAAAGGCACCGCCATCATGAACTCGCTGTTCGATGGCTACATCGAATGGCAAGGCGAAATCCCCACCCGCCCCACCGGTTCTCTCATCGCCGACCGCCCCGGCAAAACCACCGGCTACGCCCTGTTCAATCTCCAAGAACGCGGCGACATGTTCGTAGGCTCCGGCCTAGAAGTCTACGAAGGAATGATCGTAGGCGAAAACGCCCGCGATGCGGATCTAGACGTAAACATCGTGAAGGAAAAGAAACTCACGAACATGCGAGCCTCCAGCGCCGACGAAGCCATCCGCCTAGTCCCGCCCCGCCTGTTGAATCTAGAACAAGCCCTGGAATTCATAAGAGACGACGAATTAGTAGAAGTAACCCCGAAATCCATCCGCCTCCGCAAAAAGGTGCTGAAGCAGAACCAACGCTAGCCACGTCAGCCACCACCACACCTCCGCACAGAACCGCGAGCGCAGCGAGTCGGCCCCCCCGGCCCGCAGTTCACGCCTGCCTCGCGTATTTTTTTATACAAATAAATAGCTTATAATCAATAGTTTATATAGCGAGCCCCGGCCCGAATCACTTTGCAACGCCCGCCCCGCGTGCGATACTAGCCTTCAGCCGCCATGAGCCAAGTGAGCGAGGCGACAGCCCGCTATCACAAACTAATTGAAAGTGAACCGTACATTGACTTGGCTTGGGCCGAGGCGCTGCAAGCGCGTCTGCGTGCCGAAAAGCTAGTCAGCCGGCCCCTGTCACCGGTGCTGCGTCCTCACTTTCTAACCACCCGCGACTATGCCATCTTAGGCAAAGCCGCCGCCACCGTATTCTCCGCCATCGATCGCGCCGAGCAGATGATCCTCGCGACACCGGCCCTGCTCTCGCGCATGCAGTTGCTCCCCGCCGAACGCATGCTGGCCGCAGTCGAACCCGGCTACTCCTCGCAAGCCCTGTCCGGTTTGCTCGACGCCAACCTGCACAACGGCTCCACGCACTTCGTAGGACACCGCGTAGGCGCCCCCTCGAGCGTGGTCTACAGCGACCTGCTAGCCGACATCTATTTCGACGCGCCCCCCGTCAAGGAATTCCGCAAGAAACACAAGCTCTCAAAACTAGGCGGCACCAAAGCTCTGACTGCGGCCATCCTGAAAGCCTACAAAGAATTCGGCGGCAAGAACAAGAAACCGTCCATCGCCTTCGTAGAATCGCGCGCCCCGTTCCAGCCAGCCGATTCGAGCGAGAACTCGCTCTTAGCCGAACAACTCCGCCGCGATGGCTTCCAAGCCGAAGTGGCCTCGCCCGAGCAACTCGAATACAAGAACGGCCAACTCCGCCGAGGCGACATGGTGATCGACATCGTCTACCGCTGCGTCCGCGTGCAAGAGTTCTTAGTCCGCTTCGATCTCAATCATCCGCTAGTCCGCGCCTACAAAGATCGCGCCGTGTGCATGGTCAACAGCTTCCGCTCTGAGGTCGCCGCCAAGCGCGGCATGTTCGACCTGCTCACTGACGACACCGTCACCGCCAAGTTCCCCGCCATCGAGCGCAAAGCCATCAAGGAATTCATCCCCTGGACCCGCATGGTCCAAGCCGCCAAGACCACCTATAAGAACCACACCGTCGATCTCCCCGACTTCGTCATGAAGCACCGCAACAAGCTAGTGCTGAAGCCCAACGACGACACCTCCGACCAGAACACCTTCCGCGGCGCCGAGCTCGATGAACTCGGGTGGGAGAAAGCCCTGCGCCAAGCCATGCGCAGCCCCTACGTAGTCCAGGAAGTGGCCGACCCAGCCCGCGCCGTCTTCCCCTTGCTCCAATACGGCAGCCTGGTCATGAAAGAGATGCAGGTGGAAGTCCACCCCCACTTCTTCGGCGGCAAAATCCACGGCGCCTCCAGTTGGCTGCACGTGGCCGGCTCGTCCGGATTCTCGACGCTCTCCGGCCTCGCGCCCACTTTCCTCCTCGAAGCCAAGTAGCGCTCCACCCGCGCTCCTGCGCTACCATGAAGCACCATGACTCTTTTCCGCGCCTTCCTAGCTGCGTCCGCACTTCTGCTAACCACCATTCCTCTGCATGCGCAAACCCCCGCCTGCACGAATGCCGTTTTTAAAGGCACCTATTACTTCCTAGTGAACGGGTCCGTGATCCCCGGCACCCAAGTGGTGCCCTATGGATCGTTGGGCAAGGCGATCGCGGATGGACAAGGCGGGATCTCGGGAAGTGCCGTCACCACCGTCAACGGCACCTCCGCCAACTTCTCGCTCACCGGCACGTATTCGATAGCGCAAAACTGTACCGGCACCGCGACGCTCACGGCAACCTCGGCAACCACCACGCCAAACACGATCACGGTGAACCTGCAGGTGGTCGACAACGGCCAGAGCGCCGTCTTCGCGTTCTCGACTCAGGGACAAGTCATCGCCGGCCGCGGCTACCAAGTCACCAGCACCGGCACCCCCGCATGCACCAACGCCTCCATCAACGGCAGCTACGGCTATCTGTTCAGCGGCTTGCTTAACGGAGCGCCCTACGCCGAAGAAGGTCAAGTCACGTCCAACGGGAGCGGCGGCCTCACCGCCAGCAGCGTGGTGAATCTCAACGGCAGCCTCACTCCGGTTCCGGCGAACGGCACCTACACCATAGCCAGCGATTGCTCCGGGACGGCGCAACTTACCAATCAGTTCGGGACCCACCACTTCAGCTTCGCAGTGGTCGAAGACGGCCACCTCGCGGTCTTCTCAGAGACCGACACTGGCGCGGTGATCAGCGGCAGCGCCAATTCGCAATCGCCCGCGCGCTCCATTCTTCCCGACTTCGCCTTCGGCGGCGGCTTCTATTCAGCGCTCTACTTCACCAATCAAACCGGCAGCGCCGTGTCGTTCACGGTGAACTTCTTCGCCGACGACAGCAGCCCGCTCAGCGTGCCCTCGATCGGTGGAACGTCCACCACCGTCAATCTTGCCGCGCACGGAACGGCAGTCATTGAAGCGCCGAACGCAGGCTCCTCGATCGTCCAAGGTTATGTCTCTCTGGTCCTGCCCTCGGGCGTAGTAGCCTACGGCGTGTTCCGCAAGACCGCGCCGGGCAGCCCCGATCAGGAAGTGGTGGTGCCGCTGTCGACCGCCTCCTCCACCGCCAGTACTCTTTCCTTCGACGACACCAACGTGGTGACGGCCGTAGCGATCGTCAACCCCAGCTCAGTGGCGACCACGGTGACCATCACCGCCCGCGATACCGCCGGAAACGTACTCGGAACCGCCACGGTAGCCTTAGGACCCAACGCCAAAACCGAATCCGTCCTGCGCGATCTCCCCGGCTTAGCCGGCATCGCCGGCCTCCGCGGCTCCGCCGATTTCACAGTCGCTACCGGAAACGTAGCAGTGCTAGGCCTGCGCTTCAACAGCCAAGCCTTCACCTCCATCCCAACCACCAACAGGTAGGGCGGACCTCCAGGTCCGCAGCCGACCTCCGGTCGGCGCTCTTCGCCCGACGGAACCTCCGCCAAAATGCTACGTATAGTATTTTGAACCGGAGGTTCCGTCCATGAAATTGCCTCTTCTCCCCGCCGCAGCCCTCTGCCTAGCGCCCATAAACGCGCAATGGCTCCACTACCCAACCCCCGGAATCCCCCGCACACCCGACGGCAAACCCAACCTCTCCGCCCCCGCACCGCGAACGCCCGACGGCAAGCCCGACCTCTCCGGCCTCTGGCGCGGCGATCAAACCGGCGAAGGCGAAACCGAAAAAGCTATCGAAGCCATCCAGCCGCAGCCCTGGGCCGATGCGCTCTCCAAGAAGCGCAAAGAAGAATTGTTCAAGGACGACATGAGCGTCCTCTGCCTCCCCTTCGGCCCCCGCGCCAACGTTGGCGCGCGCAAGGTGATTCAGACCCCGACGCTAATCGTGATCCTTGGCGACGATCTAACCTACCGCCAAGTCTTCCTCGACGGCCGCCCGCTCCCCAGCGACCCGAACCCCAATTGGATGGGCTATTCGGTAGGCCACTGGGACGGCGACACGCTTGTGATCGAGAGCGCCGGATTCAACGACCGCACCTGGCTCGACGACCTCGGCCATCCCCACAGCGAATCGCTGCACGTCACCGAGCGCCTGAGGCGCCGCGACTTCGGGCACCTCGAAATCGACAAGACCATCGACGATCCCAAGGCGCTCACTAAACCCTTATCGGTCCCCATCAAGCTGGAGCTCGACGCCGACACGGAAATCATCGAATATGTTTGCGCCGAAAACGAGCGCGACCGCGGCCACCTGGTCGGCAAAGTAGCCGACGAGACCAAGAACGCGGTGACAGTAGCTCCCGCGATCCTCGCAAAATACGTTGGCGTGTACGATTTCAAAGCGCCCGAGCGCCCCGATCTAACCATCGTTCTAAGCGTGACTCTGGACGGCGATCGCTTGCTGGTCGATGTGAACGGCGGCGTGAAGCGCCCTCTCACGCCGTTGTCTGAAACCAAATTCTTCTTCCTGGAAGCCGGCGGCAGCGTGGAGTTCGAGAAGAACGATCAGGGCGCCGTCACGGACATGGTCATCGGCGCCGTCGAAGGCACGTTCAAGGCGATCCGCAGAAGCGCGCCAGCGGAGAGATAATTGAAGAAGGTCGCGATTCGCCGGACAATATGAAACCTTCGCCACGCGCTTCCAAATCGAAGACCGAGGATGCCGGAAGGAGATCGCGAGCTATCGATGTCGCGAAGTTCCAGCGCCTCTGTGACCGGATGGCCCGCAAAGCCTCAGCGCAGGGCCTTACCGCCAGAAAGCTCAAGCAGATTTTGAGCGACTGACAGCGCGTTTCAAAGCGCCTCCGTCTTCTCCGTCTCCACTGTCACCTTCGCCCGCAAATTCGCGACTCCCGGTGTCCCGCGCTCATCGGCGACCGTGAACGCCACCGCGTCATCCAGCCAGTCGTGCGCGGTGCCGTCGGGGTCGTGCGCCACCAGCGTCAACGTGTAGGGTTGCGGGCACAGGTCGCACAGGAATTGGAACACCACCGTCACCGTCTCGCCCGCTTTGCGTGGACCGATGTTCACGTGCTCCAGCTCCGTGTTGGTCCCGTACACTTCGAACCCGATCTGCGTGCGGATCAGCATGCCGATCACCGGCTCGTTCACCGCTTCATGGAAGCGCACCGTCGCGCGCACGCTCACATACTCGCCGCTCTTCCAAACAATGGTCGGGTTGCCGTTGGCTCCCAGCATCTCGATCGACAGCACTTCCGCACGCCCGTCGCCCCGCCGCGCGGAGGGCGCCAGGCGCGGTGGTATGGTCTCGCCCCAGGCGCGCACTTGTTCCGCCACGAAGCGCCGGTAGCGCGTCATGGTCTCGCGCGGATCGCCCTTCGCCGCGATCTCGCCTGCCTCCAGCCACCACACTTCGTCGCACAGGGTTTCGAGCAGACGGTCTTCGTGCGATGCCAGCAGCACCGTAGTGCCCGCACGGCGCAAGCGGTCGAGACCCAGCAGCGTGCGCGCCCGCACCAGCGCGTCCTGCGTGGCCAGCGCCTGATCCAGCGCCAAAACATCGGACGGCGCCAGATTCAGCGGATCACCCAGCGCGACGAACCGGCGCTGCTCGCCGGCTTTTACTTCACCATGTTCCGGCGGGATCACGCCGCAAGCCAGCTTCAACAGTTCCGTGACACCGGAGTTCTTTCCCCCGATCACGCCGATGATGGCGCCTGCGGGTGCACTGGCGGTGAAGGCCTGCAAAGGCCCGGCTGTGACGTTGCGAAACTCAATGGGCATTCATCAGATAGGATACGCCAGGCAACCCGCGCGAGTTAAGAGTATACTGCTAAGGCTGTTGGGAAACGACGAATCAGGAGGAACTCAATATGCCCCTTTCAAAGAGAGCATTCGCGGAATTCATTGGAACGTTTTGGCTGGTTTTCGGAGGCTGCGGCAGCGCCGTGCTGGCCGCTGCTTTCCCTGGTCTGGGAATCGGATTCGCTGGCGTCGCGCTGGCCTTCGGACTCACCGTGCTCACCATGGCCTTCGCCATCGGCCACATCTCCGGCTGCCATCTCAATCCGGCCGTCTCCGTGGGACTGGTGGTAGGCAAACGCTTCCCGGTTTCTGAATTGCCGGCTTACGTCGTCGCGCAGGTGTTGGGCGCGGTGGCCGGCTCGGGCATTTTGTATTTGATCGCCAGCGGCAAGGAAGGCTTCAGCCTGGCCGGCGGATTTGCCTCGAACGGCTATGGCGCGCACTCGCCGGGCGGGTACGCGCTGGGCGCCTGCTTGACGGCCGAAGTCGTGCTGACCTTCATGTTCCTGATGATCATCCTGGGCGCCACCGACCGCCGCGCGCCGCAGGGCTTCGCTCCCATCGCGATCGGCCTGGGCCTGACGCTGATCCACTTGATCTCGATCCCGGTCACGAACACGTCGGTCAACCCGGCGCGCAGCACTGGTCCCGCTCTGTTCGCCGGCGGTTGGGCGCTGGAACAGTTGTGGCTCTTTTGGGTGGCGCCGATCGTAGGCGCGGCACTGGCCGGAGCGGTGTATTCGGTCTTTGCCGAAGCACCCGCGGCCTCCCGGACAAATGCAGCCTCGGCTTGATGGACGCGCGTTGGAAGTTTGTGTACACAATGGTGAAATGATGCGTATTTTAACCACTCTTATCCTGGCCTCCCTGGTGTGCGCGGCGGCGGACACGGGCAAGCTCAAGACCGAAGTCGACCCGGGCCGCGCCGGCGTTTTCATTGACGGAAAATATGTGGGTCCGGCAGCCAATTTCAAAGTGGCGCGGACCTACGAAGTGGCCGCCGGCGAGCACGAAGTCAAGCTGGTCGAACCGCGCTATCAGGACATCGTCAAGAAAGTAACCATCACCGCCGGCAAGAAAACGGTGTTGAAGGAAACCATGGTGGCGCTGCCCTTGGCCAAGCCGCCCTTCGGCAAACTGCGCATCGAAAACGCCGATCACTTCGCCGCCGTTTACGTGAACGACCATTACATGGGCCACGTCGACGAGTTCAGCAACTTCGCGCAATCGCTGCTACTCAATCCCGGGACTTACGAGGTGAAAGTGGTCCCGACGAATGGCCCGACAGTTACGAAGACCGTGACCATCGAGGTGGATAAGACCGTACTCGTGAAATAGCGTTTAGTGGCCGGCGAACCACGCCAGAACGCGGCGGCGAAATTCTGTTGGCGCCGCCGAATAGGCTGCGGTGTGCTCGGCATTCGGAACCAGCCAAAGAACAGATTGAGCGTTGGCCCGAGCCAATACTTGCGAGTGCCAGTAGGGCGTTCGCGAATCTTGCAAGCCGTGAATCAGCAAGGTCGGCGTCGAGGTGCGGCGCATGCTCTCGATGGGTGAGACCTGACGCAGGTCGAGCCCATACCGATACTTCGCAAAAGTAATTGAGTTTGGCACCACAAACCATGGCGTCAAATGGAACATCTGTTGCACGCGCGATTCTGCAATCGCCTGCAGGTCGGCGAACGCGGACTCCGCGACGATCGCACGGAAGTCGTCGCCGAGCGCCGCGGCCTGGATCAGGACGGAACCGCCCAACGACTCGCCTAGCCCATAGAGCGCTTGGCAATTCTTTTGTCTCAGCCAGCGCGCCCAGTTGAGGACGTCGTATTTCTCCCACAGTCCGTAGGTGACTAATTGACCACCGCTGGAGCCGTGGCCCCGGCTGTCGGGCAGCAGGACCGAATAACCTTGATCCAGAAACAGGGACGCGTAGCCGGCGCTCCCTTGACGTGAGTCACCGATCCCGTGAAGCACGATGACGCAGTTTCCATTGGGGGCTTCGGGCCGCACGAACCAGCCGTCTAACCGGACGCTATCGAAGGCGCGAATCGACGCAGCCCGCCAAGCGTTTCCAGGAGGAGCCGCGACTGGTACGCGGTGAACATGAAGCGTCAACTGGCAGATGACTGCCAACGCGGCGATGTAACAAAGGAGCGCCAACGTCGCCGTTATCAGTAATAGCCGTGATCGGGAGAACACTCAGTTAGAGTACGATGCAGCCGGAAATTACGTTCCATTTATGCCCTGCGTTAGAATGGAACACCGTGGCCAAGCCAACAATCAGGTCCCTCGTTTGGATATTGCTGGCCATCGTCGCGTTCTATTGGAACATCGTCTTCACCGGACAATATTCGATGATGACGGACCCGGAGACCGTCACTCAGGCCTACACCTGGTTCCATTTTTGGGCGGAAAGCATTCGCCACGGAAGCTGGCCGCTGTGGGATCCTTACGCGTTCGGCGGGCGCAGTTTCGTCGGCGAGATGCAGACGGCGGCGTTTTATCCGCTGCATCTGATCTTCGCGCTGTTCCCCGCGAACCCCGCTGGGCTGCTGGCGCCTTCCCTGTATCATTTCTACTTCGTGTTCGCGCACGTTCTGGCGGCGTACTTCATGTATGCGCTGATTCGTGAAATGGGACTGGATCAGTTTCCGGCGGTGCTGGCGGGCGTAATCTATTCGCTGGGCGGGTTCGTGGGCGTGGTGCCGTGGCCGCACTTGCTGGAGAGCTCGGTGTGGCTGCCGTTACAGTTTCTGTTGACGCTGCGGGCGCTGCAGGCACTCGAACTGCGGCGGGCCTTAGTGTATGCAGCCTTGGCTGGTCTAACACTAGGGATGTCGATCCTGGCGGGCGGACTGCACATCGTCATGATGCAGGCGATCGTGCTGGTGACGGCGGCGGTGTACTTCGTGATTCGCAATCGCACTGGCTGGTTGCGTCCGGCGGTGGTGGTGGGGACAGTATTGATCGTGGGCTTGGCGGCGGGCGCGGTGCAACTGCTGCCCTCGGCCGAATACAGCGCACGGGCGGTGCGCTTCGTCTCCGGCACGGCGCTGCCCGCGACGCAGAAGATCCCCATCGCGTACATGATCGATTCGATCTTGCCGCGGACGCTGCTGGGGTATTTGTTCTCCTGGAATTTTCAGGGGAAGTTCGGGGCTGGCGAAGTGCTGAGCCCGTACTTCGGCGTCTTCCCGCTGCTGTTGGCCGTGATTGGATTCTGGAAGTGCCGCGAACATCTCTCGGTACGCTATTCGGCGGGGCTCGCGGCCGGCGCATTTCTGTTCTCGCTGGGAGCTTCTTCCCTGCTCTACGGATTGATCTACGCGCTGGTGCCGCTGCTGTGGATGGCGCGCGAGGCTAGCCGCTTTCTTTACCTGGGGCACTTTGGATTGGTGATTCTGGCGGCTTTCGGCGCGCAGGCTTTGTTCAGCGGGACGGAGACGCTGCGGTCGTGGCGTGTGTTGAACTGCGTGCTGATGGGGATGGCGATCGCCTCCGCGATCGTGCTGGCGCAGCCTTTGCTTTTCGGGCGGCCGGAGTTGAAGCCTTGGACCGAGTGGTCGCTGTTGCTCATCATCCTTACCTATCCGTTGTTCCGCTATATCGCGGGAGGCGGACGGGGCGCGGTCGTGCGCTTCCTGGTAATCGCCTTCATCGTGTTCGATCTGCATTCGTTCACCAGCCTTTATCAAAACAAGATTCAGGTGGCGCGTACAGGAACCGATCAACTGGAGCGTCTGATCAGCATGCGCGGCGCGGCCGATTATCTCAAGGCGCAGCCGGGGCCGTTTCGCGTGCAGGTGGTGGCGGACCCTCCGCTGAACTTCGGCGATGCTTATGGAATCGAGACGCTCAACGGCGGCGCGGTTACACTCGCATCCAATTACATGGACTTGATGAGCAAGGGTGGCCCCGGGATCGACCTGCTGAACGTCCGCTATTTCATGAAGCCCGCGTCGGCGCCGGATCGGAATCCGGTTTATGCCGATGCGAACTGGAAGATTTATCAGAATCCAGGCGCGCGTCCGCGGGCGTGGATCGATAACGGGAGCGCAAGCGTTGAGGAACACTCGGCGCACCACATGGCCGTGAAGGTGCAGGCGTCAAGCAGCGGTGTACTGGTACTGAGCGAGCTGTTCTATCCCGGCTGGGAGGCGCACGTGAATGGAAAGCCGGAGCGCATAGATGAGGTTGACGGGGGGCTGCGCGGCATCCCGGTTCCGGCGGGAGAGAGCCATGTTAGTGTCGATTATGCGCCTCAAACCGTGAGACTTGGCGGTATTTTGAGTGGTCTTGCCTTCGCCTTCACGCTGCTGGCCTCTGCCATTTGGCTACGCCGCTAGTTGCAAGTCACTTGCAAACCACACTTGAAATTGCTGCACTGCGGAGGCATAATAAATTGACAATGCAAATGCGTTTCAATAAGAGTGCTCCGGCCGGGCCGCGCAATTTGACGTCGCTGAAGAAAGGCGAGTCGGGGATTCTGGAACGCATCGATATGTCGGACATTGACGCACAACGCTTGATGGAACTGGGTTTTCTGCCGGGCCATAGCGTCACGCGCGCGCATTCCGCGCCGGGCGGCGACCCGGGGGTGTTCCGCGTGGATGGCTCCGAAGTCGCCTTG
Source organism: Bryobacterales bacterium (assembly GCA_963760575.1). Classification (GTDB taxonomy): domain Bacteria; phylum Acidobacteriota; class Terriglobia; order Bryobacterales; family Bryobacteraceae; genus Palsa-187. The sequence goes on along the minus strand of CAVXEM010000036.1, from coordinate 123,436 downwards.
CGCCGCGAGACTGCCGTACACTTGATTCTGCGATAGGACACAAATGGACGATTGCCACGGTCCCTCTGTTGCGACCTTGCCGCCGCCGGAAACTTCCGGTAAGCAGCATATTGTCGCTATTGTCGGACCGCCGAACTCCGGCAAGTCGACGCTGTTTAACCGGCTCACCGGATTGCGCCAGAAGGTCGCGAACTTCCCCGGCGTGACGGTGGAGCATCGCATGGGCCGCGCGAAGCTGGACCATCATCGCGAAATCTACGTGGTGGATCTGCCCGGCGTTTACAGCTTGCAGCCGCGCACCGAAGACGAGCGGGTCACGCACGACGTTCTGGCGGGAACCATGAAGGGTTTGCCGAAGCCCGACGCGGTGATGCTGATTCTGGATTCGACGAACCTCAGCCGCCATCTGTCGCTGGCCGCACCGATTTTGAGTTTGGGGTTGCCGACGCTGGTGATCCTCAACATGGCCGACGACCTTCACGGGCGCGGCGGTGAGGTGGACGCGAAGGAGCTCTCGAAACAGCTCAACACGCCGGTGGTGCTGATCAGCGCGTCCAAGGGCACGGGCGTCGAAAAGGTCTTCGAATTCCTGAACGGCGCGCCCAAGCATCTGCCGCCGAAGCCTCCGCTGTTGCAACTGCCGGTACTGCAGGACGTGCCCAAGGTGCGCGACTGGGCGGCCAATATGAGCCGCCGGACGAATTTTCGCGCGCCCGCTCCGCCGCTGTGGACGCGGCGCCTGGACGGGATCTTTCTGCATCCGGTGGTGGGTCCGCTGATCTTCTTATTGGTGGTGATCGGCGTCTTCCAGACCATCTTTGCCGGAGCGCGGCCGATGATGGACGCGGTGGCGGCGGCGATCCAGACTTCCGGGAAATGGATCGAAGCGGCGATGCCGGATAGCCCGCTACGCTCGCTGATCGTCGATGGCGTGTGGAGCGGCGTGGGATCGGTCATCGTATTCCTGCCGCAGATCCTGCTGCTGTTTCTGTTCATCGGGGTGCTGGAAGATTCGGGCTACCTGGCGCGCGCGGCGCTGATTGCGGACCGGACGATGGCGCGCATCGGACTGCAAGGCAAGAGCTTCATTCCGCTGCTTTCGGCTTACGCTTGCGCGGTACCGGCGATCATGGCGACGCGCACCATCGAGAACAAGCGCGACCGCATCGCCACTATTTTGATTGCTCCGTTCATGACGTGCTCGGCGCGGCTGCCGGTGTATACGCTGGTAATCGCAGCTTTCATTCCTGAAAAGCCGCTGCTGGGATTATTCTTCGGCACGCGCGCGGCGGCGCTGCTGGGGTTGTACGTGCTGGGTTTTCTGGCGGCGATCATCACGGCTCGCTTGTTGAAATCGACGGTGCTCAAGAGCACGCGCGCGCCGTTCATTCTGGAAATGCCGCCGTACCGCTGGCCCACCGTGACGTCGCTGGTGCTGCGGTTGATCGACCGTGCGCGGGTTTTCCTGCGGCGCGCGGGGACGGTGATTCTGGCGGTCGCGATCGTGCTGTGGGTGCTGGCGCATTTGCCATTGCACGACGGCAAAGCTCCGCCGATCGGTGAAAGCATCGCGGGCATGATTGGGCACGCAGTCGAACCGGCCATCCGGCCGCTGGGCTTCAACTGGAAAATCGGCATTGGATTGATCACGTCGCTGGCGGCGCGCGAGGTGATCGTGGGAACGCTCGGAACCATTTATGGGATCGAAGGCACCACGCAATCCATGGGGTTGCAGGCGGCGCTGCGGCACGATCTAACGCCGGGGGGCGCGGCGGCCTTGCTGGTGTTCTTCGCATTCGCGATGCAGTGTATGTCGACCGTCGCCGTGGTGCGCCGCGAAACCGCGGGATGGCGCTGGCCGATCATCCAATTTGCTTACATGACGGTCTTCGCCTACGTCTTCGCATTCCTCGCTAACCGCATCGTTTCGCTGTGGTTTTGAGCTGAATCGCGGCGGCGCGCTCAAACATCTAAGTCGATTGGTAATATAAATCGTGCATAACGTCATCATTCTTGGATCGGGCTGTGCTGGAAGCACGGCTGCGATCTACACCGGCCGCGCCGGCTTAAACCCACTGGTGGTCATCGGGCATGAGCCCGGTGGGCAGCTCTCGCTCACCACCGAAGTCGAAAACTTTCCCGGATTCCCGGAAGGCATCAACGGGCCCGACCTGGTCGCCAACATGCAGAAACAGGCGGAGCGTTTCGGCGCCGTGTACCAGTACGGCAAAGTGCTCGAAGCCGATCTCTCGAAGCGTCCCTTCCGCATAAACATCGACGGCGATTGGCAGGAAACCAGCACGCTCATTATCGCCACCGGCGCCTCGGCGCGCTGGCTGGGCTTGCCCAACGAGCAGAAGCTGATCGGCCACGGCGTGAGTTCCTGCGCCACCTGCGATGGAGCTTTTTACAAAGGCGGCAAAATCGTAGTGATCGGCGGCGGCGATTCCGCGATGGAAGAGGCCACCTTCCTCACGCGATTTGGAGACACCATCACGCTGGTGCATCGCAGCGAAAACTTCCGCGCATCGAAGATCATGCTGGACCGCGCGCGCGCCAACGACAAGATCAAGTTCCTGACCAATACGGTGGTCGAGGACATCTACGATGTGTCGAAAAATATCGTGACCGGCGTGAAGCTGCACGACCTCAAGACGGGCCGGGTGTGGGATCAGGCGGCGGACGGATACTTTGTGGCGATCGGCCACATTCCCAACACGCAACCGTTCGTAGGGCAGATCGATCTCGACCCCGATGGCTACATTATTTCCAAAGGCGGCGCGCGTACCAACATCAAGGGCGTGTTCCACGCGGGCGACGTGCAGGACCGCACTTACCGGCAGGCGATCACCGCGTCCGGCGCGGGGTGCATGGCGGCGATTGAAGTGGAGCGTTTTTTGGCGGAAGAAGGACACTGAGCGATTGCCATGAATGGAAGTCGCCGGTGTCGGGAGTGCTCTCGGAGCTTCCTCAGCGGTGATGGGAAGTGCCCCAGTTGTTTCGGCAGCGGGACGAACGTTAGCCTCGTGTCGAGCGAACCGAAGTGTCCCAAATGCAGAGGGACCGGGATATGCCAGCATTGCGAAGGGCGAGGATTCATCGTCAGGGATCGCGAGGCAGCGTTGCTTAGAATGACTGAGGAGTTAAAACAGAAGCTACAGAAGCTCAAGAACCGGGAGCCCTGAGATTCGAGATCCCAGCTTTACACACTCCCCTGCGAACCCCTACAATCGCTAGGTAGAACCTCCCGTTCGCGCGATCTGCATGAACATTTCCGTGAAAAGTGAATACGCTTTGCTGGCGGTCTTCGACCTCGCGCTGCAGCCGCCGGGGGAGCCGGTGAAGATTGCCGACGTGGCGCGGCGGCAGAAGATTCCGCAAAAGTTTTTGGAGTTGATTCTGGCGAGCCTCAAGCAAGGAGGGTTCGTCGAATCGCGGCGCGGGGCGGAGGGCGGGTACCGGCTCGCGAAGCCTGCTAACGAAATCACCGTGGGCGAGGTTTTGCGCTTCGTCGAAGACGGCAAGCAGACGAAGCGCGACGTTGCGAACCCGTTCCAGCCGATCTGGAAACAGGTGGACGAAGCGGTCGCCGCGATCCTGGATCACACTACGTTTGCCGAGCTGGCGCGGAACTGGCAGAAATCGCAGACGCGCTACGTGGCAAACTGGGACATCTGAACATGATTTTTCCTGACAATTCATTTAGCATCGGGCGCACGCCGCTGATCCGGCTCAACCGCGTCACTGACGGCGCGCAGGCCAGTGTCATCGCCAAGATCGAAGGCCGCAATCCGGCGTATTCGGTGAAGTGCCGCATCGGCGCGGCTATGATCTGGGACGCGGAACGGCGTGGGCTCCTGAAGCCGGGACGGGAGTTGATCGAACCCACTAGCGGCAACACCGGCATCGCGCTGGCATTCGTGGGCGCGGCGCGCGGCTATCCGGTCACGCTGCTGATGCCGGAGACTATGTCGCTGGAACGGCGTGCGGTGCTGAAGCTGCTGGGCGCGAAGATCATCCTGACCGACGGTGCGCTGGGCATGGGCGCTTCGATCGAACGCGCGGAGCAGATGGTGGCGGCTGAACCCAATCGCTGGGTGCTGCTGCAGCAGTTTCAGAATCCGGCGAATCCCGACATTCATTTCAAGACCACGGGTCCTGAAATCTGGGAGGATACGCACGGCCAGGTGGATGCCTTCGTGGCGGGCATCGGCACCGGCGGCACCATCACCGGCGTTTCGCGCTACATCAAGCTCGAAAAGAAGAAAGCGATTTTGTCGGTGGGCGTGGAGCCGCGGGGCAGCGCGGTCATCAGCCAGACGCTGGCGGGACGGCCGCTGGAGCCAGGGCCGCACGGCATTCAGGGGATCGGCGCGGGCTTCATTCCGGGCACGCTGGATCTGAAGATGGTGGACCGCGTGGAACAGGTCACTGACGAGCAGGCCATCGAAATGGCGCGCCGCCTGGCGAAGGAAGAAGGGATTTTGTGCGGGATCTCCTGCGGCGCGGCGGTGACTGCGGCGGTGAAGTTGGCGCATGAACCGGCGATGAAGGGCAAAATGATCGTGGTGATTCTGCCGGACTCGGGCGAACGCTATTTGAGTTCCGCGCTGGTGGACGATTTGGATTGAGGGAGAAAAGCGGGCGCCATTTGGGTGATAAGGGGTGAGGGCGCCCGCTGTCGTAACGGGGATTTAATTACCTATAGAACGTTCGCCGCCACCGTAAGGTTACGAACTTTCGGAAAAAATGCGGTTCGAACGAAAACAAGTGAACACCCGTCCACCTTGCCTTGCCATTCGGCATAAAGTGTAGGCTTTATGACTGTCAATGAGTGGAGCCAATAAGGCAGAATATCTGGTTCAGTGGAGCGAGAAATCCAAAGATACGGACAAGCTCCAAATTTCTGCGGTATAGTTTCGTCATTGTGCCTCGAATGCGGAATGCAGTCGTCGGCTTAGCCACAATTCTCGCCGCGCAATTAAGTGCGCAAACTCCTCCGATTCGGATCGGACCAGGCGTGACGCCGCCTCGCCTCCTTCGGAAAGTCGAACCCGAGTTCAGTCCACTCGCCCGCGCCGATCAGATTCAAGGAACTGTGGTGCTTCAGTTGGTGGTTACGGAGAAGGGCCGCGCGGGGGACATTCAAGTCATCAGCCCACTTGGGTATGGGCTTGACGAAAACGCAGTGGCAGCGATTCAAAAGTGGGAGTTCATGCCGGGACAGAAAGACGGCGCGGCGGTTCCCGTGCGCGCCACTATCGAAGTGAATTTCCGGTTCGTGGGGACCGGATTCGACGAAGGTTACGAGCGCCGTCGAACGCAATTCAACGTGGCGCTGCAGGCCCTAAGACATGTCGATGCAACGATCCCTAGTCAAGCCGCCAGGGATCGCGGGGTGCAAAGCATGACGAAGCTGGCGCAGCAGAACTTCCCGGGTGCTGTGTACCTGATCGGGATGTGGGAAATCTCGGGGGAAATGGCGCCGGCCGTGGCACAAGATGTTATGGAGGGCTGGGCTAAGATCGAACAGGCTGCCAAGAAGAGCTACGGTCCGGCTATCTACCGGCTCGCGCGGCGTTCGCTTGACGACTCTACGAGCAGCCGCAAGGCGTGGGACGAGATGCGCCGCGCCGCGGTGCTCGGCAGCCGCGAGGCGCAATTTCTGCTCGGCGACCGCTATCAGAAAGGCGACGGCGTGGAACTGAGTATGGATCGCGCCAAGAATTACTTTCGTCTTTGTGCGGCGGGAGGCGTGCCGCAGTGCCAAAATCGCTTGGCCCATTTGATGTTCGATGCACCCAACCGGCCCGACTACGAATACGAACAGGCGCTGGCGTGGTTCAGCCTGGCCGCGGACCAGGGGATTGCGGACGCTCGGGAAGTGGTGGAACGGGAGACGCCGAACCTGACGCCAGCACAGAGCAAAACCATCGCGACGCTGAAGCGCCAATTCGCAGGAACTTCCGAGCAGCCTTAGTAGAGCAGATAGGAGCGGCGGCGCTCTGCGAACTTCTGTAGCGGTTCGCGGGTTCGCTCCTCGATATTGCCGGGGGACGCGCCGGACTTGAGGGCATCCACGACTTCGCGGCTGCCGATCAGGAAGCGGCAGGCTTCGAAATTGATTTTGCCGGGGTAGAGGCGCTGCAGGGCGTAGGCGACATCGAGGCCGACGCGCACGGAATTCAACTGCTCGCGATTCACGATGACGAAGCGGACGCCTTCGATTGGCTTACCAGCGAACGGGCCGGAGGAGGGCTGGAACTTGGTGGGATAGACGCGCACGCCGGGCAGCACCCAGTTATTCAGGAACTGTGCGAGCTCGGCGCCGTGAATCCAATCGGCGCCGATTTGTTCGAAGGGCGCGTCGGTGCCGCGGCCTACCGAATAGTTGGGCGAGGCTTCGAGCAGGGCGAGTCCGTCGTAGAGTGCGGCGGCGTTCAGGCTGCGCAGGTTGGGCGAAGGGTCGGTCCAAGTCAGGCCTGTGGAATCGAACCAGTCACCGCGCTGCCAGTTTTTCATTTTGACGACGTGGAGGTCGGCGCCCCATTTGCGTTCGGCGTTGGCCATGGTGGCGAGTTCACCTAGCGTCAAACCATGACGCACGGGCATCGCGAAGCAGCCGGTGAAGCTGTGCAGGCTGTCGTCGAGCAGCGGGCCTTCGACGTGCACGCCGGTGATGGGATTGGGGCGGTCCAGCACGTAGAACGGGAGCCTGGCTTTCGCGGCATCTTCGAGCGCGTAGAGCATGGTGCACGAATAGGTGTAGAAGCGCGCGCCGGCGTCCTGGATATCGAAGACCAGAACGTCGACGTCGCCGAGCATGGCGGGCGTGAGGCGGTTGCGTCCGTTATCGTACAGGCTGCGTACGGGGAGTCCGGTGGCGGCGTCTTTGTCATCGGCGACATCGGGACGGTCTTCTTTGCCGGTGAGGCCGTGCTCCGGCGAAAAGAGTGCGGTGAGGCGCACGCCGGCGGCGCGCATGGCGTCGATGTTGCGCTGGCCGGTGCGGTCGAAGCCGGTGTGGTTGGTGATCAGGCCGACGCGCTTGCCGGAGAGCTCGGCGAACTTGGTGGCTTGCATGACGTCGAGTCCGGTGAGGACGTCATGATTTGGAGCGCTCATGCGGCGGACGCCGGCGGCTTCGAGGGTCTCGTAGGCGGGGGCGGCGCCCGAGACACCGAGGGCGGCGGCCACCACGGTTGCGATCTTCGAGCGCAGCGGGTTCAAATTCTTGCCGCCTTTGGGATGCACCGAGTTGGTCATCAGGATGATGTAGGTTTTTGAGGCGGGATCGATCCACAATGAGGGTCCGGTGAATCCGGTGTGGCCGTAGGAGCCGATGGGAAACAATTCGCCGCGAGGCGCGGAATAGCCGGAATCTATATCCCAGCCGAGGCCGCGCAGAATGGGCTGATCGGGTGGTGAGTTTGGCGATGTGAACTTCTTCACGGTGAGCGGCGAAAACGACTTGCCTCCGCCATCGAGCATCATTTGCGCGTACTTCGCTAGATCGGCGGCGGTTGAAAAGACACCGGCGTGGCCTGCTACGCCGCCCATGTAGCGTGCGGTGGGATCGTGCACTACGCCGCGGAAGGGCGCGCCGGTGGTGGGGTCAATCTCCGTGGGGGCGATGCGCGGGGACGGGGTGGGATGAAAGCGAGTCTCTCGCATTCCGAGCGGCTCAAATACTGCTTCGCGGGCGTATTCGTCGAGTGGCTTGCCGCTCAGGCGGTGCACGATCTCGCCCAGCAACACAAAGTTGATGTCGCTGTAGACGAAACGCGTCGCGGGCGGGGACGTGGGCTTTTCCATGAGCGCCCGGCGGATGCCGGTTTCGTAACCGCTCCAAGGTGGTTCCAGATCCAGATCCGGACGCATTCCGGAAAAATGCGTCAGTAGATCGCGCACGGTGATGTCGCTGCGGCCACCTTGAAATTCGGGCAGGTAGGCGGTGACGGGATCGTTGATGCGCAGTTTGCCTTGTTCGAACAACTTCATCAATGCTGGGGTGGTGGCGACTACTTTCGTCAGAGACGCTATGTCGAAAATGGTGTCGGCGGTCATGGGCTCGCGCTGCGGAACCAGGGCGCGGGCGCCGTAGGCTTTGCGGTGGACGATCTTGCCGTCGTGTCCGACGATCAGCACTGCACCCGGAATCAAGCCGTCGCGCACTGCGGCTTCGACCACTGCATCGAGCGCAGGCGATGCGGAAAACGTCTCCTGCGCCGGCGCTGCTGGCGTGAACAGCATTGCGATTCCGAGACAAGCCAACTTCATAGAGCGCGTTTGGACAATCCTTCCAGCAGCTCTCCGAGTTCAAAATCTTTGGTGGTGATGCCGCCGGCGTCGTGGGTGTTTAGATCGACGATCACCTTGTTATAGACGTTGAACCACTCCGGATGATGATCCATCTTGTCGATGGGCGCTACGGCAGACTGCATAAAGTCCATGGCGTGCTTGAAGTCGGGGAACTTGTATTCGCGATGGAGCTTGCCGTCCTGCAAGGTCCAACCGGCAAGCTTCGGCAGCGCGGCGGCGATCTCGGCTTCCGTCATTTTTTTCCGCATTCAAGCCCTCCCATAAATCGGAATTACTGCGCCGCTGGTGTCGGAGGCGGCGTCCGAGGTTAGAAACACCAGCAGTTTCGCGATGGACTGCGGCGCCACCCAGCGCGAGAAATCTGCTTTGGGCATGGCGGCGCGATTGGCGGGGGTGTCGATGGTCGAGGGCAGGACCACGTTGGCGGTCACGCCGAGCTTTTGGCCTTCGGCGGCCACGTTCTTGACGAGTGCGACCAGCGCGGCTTTCGACACGGCGTAGGCCGCGAAGTTCGGCGAGGGCTCGACGGCCATGCGCGTTCCGATGGCGACGATGCGTCCGCGGCCGGCGGCCTGCATGGGTTTGAGGGCGGCGCGGATGCAACAGAACGCGGCGCGCAGGTTCACGTTCATCATGCTGTCCCAGGTTTGATCGGTGGTCTCGGACACTGGCGATCCGCCGGCGAAGCCGCCCACTAGATGCACTAGGGCGTCGATGGGGCCGTGTTCCAGGGCTTGTTTCACCATGGAATCGCAGCCGGCTTCGGTGGTCACGTCGGCGGAGATGGTCGTGAAGGGCGCGGATTGTTTCCAAGCCAGCGCTACGCCGATGACCTTGGCGCCGGACGCTAGGAACTCCTGGCACACTGCGGCGCCCAAACCGCCGTTGGCGCCGGTGATCAAGACATTCATAGGCTCACTATACATCCAGTCCCACGGCTCGCATCAGCTCTAGGGCGTTGCTGCGTTCGACTACTCCGTCGCGCAGGTGGTAGTCGAAATGGATTTCGCCGTTCTCGATGTGATCTTCGAAGTGGACGTTGCGGGCGCGCTCGCCTAGGGTCGCTGTGATCTCGGCTAGCGCGAGGTCGTGGGTGGTTACTAAACCGATGGCTCCGCGTTCGACTAGACCTTGAATGACGGCGGCGGCTCCGATGCGGCGGTCGTGGGAGTTGGTGCCGCTCAGGAGTTCGTCGAGTAAGAAGAGTGTGGGCTGGCCGGCGCGGGCGAGATCCACGATATCGCGGAGGCGGCTGATCTCGGCGTAGAAGCGCGACTTGTTGTCGGCTAGCGAATCGTTCACGCGGATGGACGCGCCGATGCGCAGGGGCGAGACTCGCAGGCGCGCGCAGCATACGGGGGCTCCGGCCCAGGCTAGGGCGGCGTTCAGGCCAACGGCGCGGAGAAGCGTGCTTTTGCCGGACATGTTGGAGCCGCTTACGATCCACAGGGCGCAGTGGCCGCCTAGCTTCACGTCGTTGCCTACGGCGTGGTGGCGCGGGATGAGGGGGTGGCGGACATCGGCTCCGTCGAAGAGCGGCGCGGGCTCGGAGACTAGTTCGGGGAATACGGCGTCGGGGCGCTCATAGGCAAAGGTGGCGAGCGAGCACAGGGCTTCGAACTCTCCGACTGCCGCTACCCATTCGCCGATGTGCGGGCCGCATTCCTGACGCCATTTTTCGATGGCCATGGTGAATTGGGGGATCCAGACTAGCGGCGCGGCTAACAGGCGGAAGAATTGGTTGCGGGCCGAGTCCAAGTATTCCACGGAACGTTCCAGGCGGCGGATTTCGGCGGAGGCGGTTAGGCCGTGGAGGTCTAGGGCGTGGGTTAGCTGCTGGAGGCGCTGCAGATTCGAAGGGTTCTTTTTCTAAACGCTCGAGCAAGAGGCGAACCAGTTTCAGTTCGCGGGCGGGCGTGGAGACTAGCGTTGAGACGCGGCGAACACTGTCGCGAACTACCAAGTCCGAAGATCAGTTCCGCCAGGACCACTGCTAAAAACGGGCGCAGGCTCAGCACTTGGGAGAGAAACAGAACGAACGTCGCGACGGCGGCGCAGGCGAGCGCTAGGGCGACCCAACGCGCGCCGGGGAAAAAGTGCACGGCGGGGGACTCGCCCCAGGTCTTCATGGCTTGATCGTCGATGGCGGTGCGGATGTCTTCGCCCATCAGTGCGATGTCTTCGCGGAGGTCGAGGCGTTCGCGCAATTCGGTGACGGCTGCCTGGCGCGCTTGCACGATTTCGGGCGGCGCGGGGGCGAGGAGCCACTCGGCCAGCATGCGGTCGCCGGTGGCGGTGCGGGAGGTGGAGAGCAATTCGAAGGCGGAGCCGGGGCCTAGCAAGTCTAGATCGTCGGCGTATAGATGTTTGGGATCGCGGAAGGCTTCGCCTTGGTGGCCTTTGCCGATCCAGCGGTTTTCCATGCGGGCCAGGGCGCGGTTGTAATAGGCAGTGCCGCGAAGAGCGGCGTCGCGCTGTTTGTCGGCGCGATCGTGGAGGATCGCTAAAACGACGAAGATACGATAGCGGGAGCAGCAGCCACCACGGCGAGAGCACGCCGGCGCCGATGGCTAGCGCGGCGATGGCGACCGCCGCCAGGCCGGTGGCGAGGCGCGCGTTGCCTAGCTGACGCGAGCGGTGTTCACTATTCGTATGTTGGATGCGCCAGCGTTCGGCGCGGGCGCGATATTCATCGAGAGGCGTGGGCACTGGGGTCCCTTCAATTGTATGCTGGTGTTTCCATGCTGCCGCGCTTGAGAATGACGCTCGATTTTATGCCTTCGCCGTTCGAGGACAAACCCGGACTGGTGATTCGCGATCCGTTCCATTTTTCCGACGCCACGCTGATTGTGCCTCCGGCGCTGGTCGAGTGCCTGGAATATTTCGACGGCCAGCACAGCGCGCTCGATTTACGGGCGCATCTGGTGCGGATCACCGGCGACTTGCAGGCGGGGGATCTGGAAAGCAATCTTTTGAGTGCGCTCAGCGAGGCGGGATTTTTAGAGGATGAAAATTTTGGGCGGCGGCGGGAGGGTGCGGAACGGGCGTTTGCGGAGGCTCCTCTACGCGCGCCGGCGCACGCGGGCACGGGGTATCCGGGCGAGGCGGGCGAACTGCGGTCGACATTTGCTGAGTACTTGAGCGGCGCGAAAACGAACGGGGCGGCGAAGGGGCGGGTGCTGGCGATTGCTGCTCCGCACGTGAGTCCGTTCGGTGGCGTGGAGGCTTATCGGGCGGCTTATTCGGCGCTCACGCCGGCGGACGCGGATCGTACTTTTGTGATTCTGGGCACGTCACATTATGGGCATCCGGACCGGCTTGGCCTTACACGGAAACCGTTCGTCACGCCTTATGGGGAGGCGGTTACCGACACGAAGTTGGTCGACGAGTTGGAAGAAAAGCTCGGTCCGGCGGCGCTGGTCGAAGACTACTGTCACGCGATTGAGCATTCGATCGAGTTTCAGGTGGTGTTTTTGCAGCATCTGTTTGGGCCCAACATCCGCATCCTGCCGGTGCTGTGCGGTTCGTATCTGCGGAGCATTTACGAGGGTGGGTTGCCGGAGGACGATGAGAATGTCCGCCGCATTTTAGGAACGCTGGGCGAGATGGGCGCGCGCGAGGACGGGAAGCTGCTGTGGGTGTTGGGCGTCGACATGGCGCATATGGGCCAGCGTTACGGCGACCCTATGACTGCCATCGCGGGGCGTGACGAAATGTCTGAGGTGGAGCAGCGCGATCGAGTCCGCATTCAACACATGGAGTCGGGCGATGCGCGAGGGTTCTGGGAACTGGTGCAGCAGAAGCAGGACGATTTGAAATGGTGCGGGTCGGCGCCGATCTACACGTTTCTCAAGGCGGTTCCACAGGCGCGCGGCGAGTTGCTGGGATATCAGCAATGGAACATCGACGAGGCGAGCGTAGTTAGTTTCGCGGGCATGCGATTTCACTCGGCTTAACGCTTGCATATTACAATCACGGTGAGTGCGGATCACCATCTCCAAAGAGAATTACCTGAAGGCCATCGCGGAGGCGGAGGGCGAGGGCGAAGTGGTTATCGCGGCTACGCTGGCGCGCTGGCTGCAGGTTTCGCCGCCGGCGGTCACCATGGCGATCCGGCGTTTGAAGCGCGATGGTTTGATTCGCGTCACCGCGGCTGGTGAAATTACGCTGGCGCGAGAGGGGCGCGAAATCGCCAACCGCGTGATGAACCGTCATCATCTGATCGAGCGCATGCTGACGGAGATTTTCGGCATGGAGTGGTACAAGGTTCACGAGGAAGCCGAGCAAATGGAACACGCGGTTTCCGCCGATTTCGAAGACCGGCTGCGCGAGAAGTTGGGCGAAGATGAGTCCTGTCCGCATGGCAACCGCGTGGGCATGGACCGTCCGCAGGATCGGCGCGAGCGTGGGTGGAAGCCGCTGGATGAAATTTCCGAGCACGGGCTGGCGCAGGTCACCAGCGTGTTTGAGCGCGACCGGCGGCTGCTCGAATATCTGGACGGTTTGGGGATACGGCCGGGGGTGAAGCTGCGCATGGTGTCGCGGAATTACGATGAAACGCTGACGCTGAAGGTGGGCGGGAAGTCGGTGCAACTCGGGCGGCCGGCGGCTACTAAGGTTTGGATTACGCAGGAGCAATAGGGACAGTACACTCACTCCCCAAGACGCAACTGTGGCGCTACGCGGCGACGAGTGGTGTTGGGGATTGAGTGTACTGTCCCTATTGCTTGAAATAGGCGACGGTTTCTTTTAGGCCGGTTGCTAGTGCTACCTTTGGTTCCCATCCTAGGACGCGTTTGGCTTTGGCGATGTCCGGACGGCGTTTCTTGGGATCGTCTGAGGGGAGGGGCTGAAACACGATGGGGAGGTTTGAGCCCATTAGTTCGCGGATGCGTTCGGCGAATTCTAGGATCGTCAACTCGACCGGGTTTCCCAAGTTGACTGGCAGGCGTTCTTCAGACGACGCGAGGCGCACCAAGCCCTCCACCATGTCCGAAACATAACAGAAGCTGCGTGTTTGGGTGCCGTCGCCGAAAATGGTGAGCGGCTGGCCCTGCAGGGCTTGGTCCAGAAACGCGGGGACTACGCGGCCGTCTTGCAGGGCCATGCGCGGGCCGTAGGTGTTGAAGATGCGCGCGATGTTGGTGCGCACGCCGTGAGTGCGGTGATACGCCATGGTCATGGCTTCGGCGTAGCGTTTGCTTTCGTCGTAGCAGGAGCGCAGGCCGACGGGATTTACGTTGCCCCAATAGGTTTCCACTTGCGGATGCTGCAACGGGTCACCGTAGCATTCCGAAGTCGATGTGACAAGAAAGCGGGCGCCATCGCGCCGCGCGACTTCGAGCATGTTGCGGGTCGCGGTCGATCCCGATTCGAGAGTCTCGATGGGGTGAGCCAGATATTCCTTGGGGCTCGCGAGCGATGCCAGATGCCACACGTGGTCGAAGCGACCCGCGACGTCGATCGGGCGCGTCACGTCGAATTCGACGAAGCGGAATCGCGAGTGGTTCTCAAGATGCGCCAGATTGCGGCGCGCGCCCGTGATCAAATTATCCAGGCCTACGACGTTGTGGCCATCCGCCAGTAAGCGGTCGCACAAATGCGAACCGATGAAACCGGCGGCCCCCGAAAGCAGATGTTCCATCCTTTCGATCTTAACGTCTACGGGAATGCGCATGCTACTTTTGAGAAGGTGCTGGGTTTCTCCCCTCTTGAAATTATTGTGTTTCTGGTTCTGCTGGCTGCGTCGGCTGGCGGGTTCGGACTGCGCTTCGGCAGAGTGGTGCGCAAGATCCGCGAAGCTAAGCCGGATGCGGATTTCAAGCTGGGCTCGGTGAGCAAACGCGTATGGGATTTCATTTCTGAAGTCCTGCTGCAGAGTAAAGTGATTCGCGAGCGGCCGCTGCCGGGGGTTGCGCACGCATTCGTATTCTGGGGATTTTGCGCGTTTGCGCTGATCACGCTGAATCATTTCGCTATGGGCCTCAACGTGGCGTTGCTGGAGCGCGACAGTTGGGTTGGACGGATTCTATTTCTTTTTTCGCGGGGGCGTTCGCGGTGGCCGTCGCGGTATCGATCGCGGGACTCTTCGTGCGGCGATTTTTCGTGCGGCCGCGCTGGCTGGGAGCGCAAGTTTCTAAAGGAGTCGGGCGTCATTGCGTTGCTGATCTTCGTGCTGATGGTCACTTATTTGGCGACCTTCCGGTACGGCGACAGCAAACCGCTGTGGTGGGCGCACACGCTGGCGCTGCTGGTGTTTATGCCGCTGATCCCGCACACCAAGCATCTTCATTTGGTGCTGAGTCCGGTCACGGTGTTTCTTTCACGGGGCGAGTTCTCGCATATACCACCGCTCGCAGGCGATGAAGATTTCGGGCTCGACACTGGCAAGGACCTCACGCGCATCGTCGCGCTGCAGGCCTACTCGTGCGTCGAATGCGGGCGCTGCACGCAGCATTGCCCGGCGGCGAACACGGGCAAGGTTCTGGATCCCAAGAAAATTGCGCTGGGGGTGCGCGATTACTTGAACGATTTCGGCGCGGGCTCCGAGGAACCGCTGCTCGGCAAGCATCTTTCGCAGGAAGCGGTGTTTCAATGCACCACTTGCGGCGCGTGCGAATTTCAATGTCCGGTGGGGATCGAACACCTGCCCATCATTATCGGGCTGCGGCGCGGCGCGGTGAACACGGGCAAGTGGGAGGACGAGTACGGGACCAAGTTGTTTTTGGCGCTGGAACGGAATGGGAACGCGCTGGGATTCAGTGCAACGGAGCGTGACAAATTTATTCAGAAGCAGCAGTTTCCGATTTTCGATGGGACTCAGGAATATTGTTTGTGGCTGGGTTGCATGGGCGCTTACGATCCGCAGGGGCGCGAGATCGTCGCCTCGTTCGCGCGCGTGATGGCGCATCTGGGAACCACGTTCGGCGTGCTGAAGAAAGAAAAGTGCACGGGCGATCCGGCGCGCCGGCTGGGGAACGATCTGGTGTTCCAGCAGCTCGCGGAACAGAATCTGGAAACGCTGACGCAGGCCAGGGTGACCAAGATCGTTTCGATTTGCCCGCACTGCGTGAGGACGATCTCGACCGATTGGCGGGAGTTTGGGGTCGCGCCGGAGATCGAGCATCACAGCGAATTCATGGCGCGGCATCAGGAGCAGCTTCCACGGGCGGACACTGGCGACAAGATCGTGTACCACGATCCTTGCTATCTGGGGCGCTATCGTGGCACTTACGATGAGCCGCGCGCGGTGCTGGGGCGGTCAGGCGAAGTGATCGATCCGCCGCGGTCACGGGAGCGCAGCTTCTGTTGCGGGGCTGGTGGGGGACTCGCTTTCCTGGGCGAAGAAACCGGCGAGCGTGTCAGCCATAACCGGGCGCAGGAACTGGTGGCCACGGGCGCGAACGTGGTGGGCACGGCTTGTCCTTTCTGCAATACGATGTTTCGCGATGCACTGGCGGCGGGTACCAGCGCCGGCGCGCCGCCAAAATTGCTGGATATTGCGCAGATCACGGCAGCGGCGCTACCGCCGCCGGCGGTATCGCGTTAGGCGGGAGGTCCGCTCCTTGCAGTCGCGGTTCGGTGCGAGGTTGGCGGCAGAGCACTGAGGGCGGCGGTGAGCAGGGTTGGCGGTGGAGCACTGCCGGCGGTGAGCAGGGGTGGCAGCGGAGCGCTGAGGGTGGCGGTGAGCGCACGGCGGGGGAGAACCGCTAGCGGCAGCCAGCGCACGCCGCAGTACCACCGAATAACGATATCCTAAGGGCGATGCGGACCGTCGTCACATTCGCGCTATTCTGCCTGCTGGCGAGGGGCGAGGGGAAGCCGCCTGCCAGGCCCGCGCCCAAGGTTACCGGCGAGCAACGCGCCGCGCAATCGATGCTACGCTCGCTCAGCCTGCGAGACCGCGTCGGGCAACTGGTGATGGGCGCTTATTATGGAGACGCTCCCAGCGCGCGTTCTAAGGAACTCATCAAATTTCGTCACTGGGTGAAGGACCTGCACATCGGCGGCTTCATCATGGTGAACCGCGTGCAAAACGGGCTGGCCCGTACGGCGGAGCCGCACACCATGGCGCTGTTCTTCAATCAGATGCAGAAGCTGACGAAGACGCCGCTGCTGATCGGGGCGGATTTCGAGCGGGGATCATCGATGCGCGTCAGCGACACCGTGCGCTATCCGTTCAATATGGCTTACGCGGCGGCGCGCGCCGTGGATGCTTCGCGCGCGGAGGGCCTGGCGACGGCGCGGGAAGCGCGCGCGCTGGGAGTGCAGTGGGTCTTCGCACCCGATGCGGATGTCAATAACAATCCGCTGAATCCGGTGATCAACATTCGCTCTTACGGCGAGAATCCGGATGAAGTTTCCGAGCACGTGGCCGCCTACATTGACGGCGCGCATTCCGATTCGAAGAACATGGTGCTGGTTTCCGCGAAACATTTTCCGGGCCACGGCGATACCAACATCGATAGCCATCTGGACCTGGCACGCCTCGATGCCACCCGCGACCATATGTATAACGTGGAATTGAAGCCATTTGAGGCGGCGATCAATCATGGCGTGGATTCCATCATGACCGCGCACATGACCGTGCCGGCGATTGAACCGAACGAGATTCCCGCTACGGTTTCGGCGCGCGTCCTCACGGGACTGTTGCGCGAGGATCTGGGATTCAAGGGACTGGTGGTCACCGACGCCATGGATATGGCGGGTCTTACCAAGCAATTTAGCAATGGCGAGGCTTCGGTACGCGCCATCGAAGCAGGCGCCGATGTGCTGCTGATGCCGTCCGATCCTGGCGCCTCCATTCGCGCGGTGATGGCAGCGATTGCGCAAGGCCGGATCTCGCGGCAGCGCATCGATCAAAGCGCGCTGCGCGTGCTTGAAGCCAAAGTTCGCGTGGGGCTGACCAAGAAAAAGATCGTGGATCTGGATGCGGTCAGCGACGCGCTGGATCTGGATGAAGAAGCCAATCGGGCGCAGGACGTGGCCGACCGGGCTCTGACACTAGTGAAGAATGACGGCGGCGTGGTGCCGTTGTTCGCGCCGAATCAGGCGTGCCTGGTGGTATCAGCGGGAGTCCGGCTGTCGACCTTCGGACAGCGTCTGGCGCAGGAATTCCGCAAACGCGCTCCGCAGGCGCGCGTCGCGTTCGTCGATAATTCGCTGCCGCTGGCGGCGCTGGACGCAGTAATCGGCGATGTATCGGTGTGTTCCGCGCTGGTGTTCGCTACTTTCACGACGAATCCGATACTGGGCGGCGATCTGCCGGCTTATCTGGAAAAGCTGTCACAGGGTTCGACGCCGGTCGCGCTGGTGTCGTTTGGCAATCCTTACTTGCTCTCCGGATTTCCCAAGGTAAACGGCTATCTGGCGGCGTTCAGCACCGCTACGCCATCTGAAATTTCGGTGGTGAAAGCGCTGATGGGGGAGATTCCCATCACCGGGCACCTGCCCGTCACCATTCCGAACTTCGCGCAGTACGGCGACGGGATTCAGCTTCCCGCTAAAACGAAATCCGCTCCAGCAGCGAATTGAGCTCGGCTTCAAGCGTGGTCTTCTTCTTGCGTAAGTCGCTTTGGGTATCGCGCAGCGCTGCCAGTTTGGTTTCGGCTGCTGCTAACTGGCGCGCGTAGGTCTGGACCTGATCCTGCTGGCCGCTGACGCGATTCAGGCTTTCGATGTTGCTGCGCAGACGGCTTTGATCCTGGGTGAGGCTGGTGACATCGGCGTCGGCCTGGCGGATGGCGGCGTCGTTCGCGGACGATCTCGCGCTTCTTTTGCGCGATCTGATCGAGTTGGTGGCGCGCGGTTTCGTTCAGGGATTTGTTTTGCACGTAGACGGCGAGTACATCCGGCGTCAGATTGGTCACGGCGAGGGTTTGATCGTAGACATGTTCTTCGCGCACGGGAAACGTCTCAGTTCCGGATGCGGCCAGCTTCACTTCGAAGCGATAGGCGTTGGAAGTGGTTTCGCTGGGCTTGCGTTCCAGTAGCGTGTAGCCTTGGCGTTGGCCGTGTTCGATTACTAGGGTCTTGGCTTTCGCGTCGACATTTTTGATGGTGTAGGTTTTGGTTTCCTGCACGGCCGAGCGGGTGGTCAGGATGCCACGCTGGAAATGGATTTCGCGGACTAGGGCTTGCGAGGAGTCAAAGGCCGTGGTGACGCGGGTGCCGAGATCGACGCCGTAGCTGATCAGGCGTTTGTCGCTCATGGGCAGCGTCTCGACCAGCGCTTCTCCGGCATACGATCCGGAATCATAAACTGTAATCGGGCCGCCGTCGAGGGTCTTGCCGGTGTTGTTGGTGAGCTCGGCGGCATCGCGCGGGTTTAGGCCGTAGCTTTCCGCATAGACGAGTAGCTTGCGCGCGCCGATCTTCTGTTGGAGGAACGGCAGCATGGCGGATTCACCTTGCTTTACGGTGACAGGCGCGGCAAAGCTGTACTCGAAGAGCTCGCCTGCTTGACGGGTATCGGCGGTGGCGGCGAATGAAGAGGGTGTGACGGCATCAACCTGCGCGAGCCTCCGCCATCGACATCCGAGCCTGCGCGGGCTTCGGCCTGAGCGCTGGAGCTGCCGCCGCTTTATCCTTCGCCACTGCTCCCATCGCGCCTTGATACACGATGGGAGACGCCGCCTGATTCTCGGCTAGCTCGGCGAAGGGGCGCTGGATATAGCGGGGCTCGTAGAGCTTGGTGATGAACGAGACGGGCTTGCCGGATACTACGGCCAGGCGGACGTTGGTCCAGTCGTCGCCGGAGGTGTTGTCGATGATGGCCCAGCCTTCGAGCGTGGGCTCGCCTGCGGCGCCGAACAGCAGGCGGTAGCTGGATTTCCACACTGGCGACGGGCGTCATGTAGCTGGCGATTAACTGGCGCGCGCCGGAACTTACGGCGTCGATGTAGACGCTGCGGCGGTCGCGGGCGTGGGACTGGTTGAGCACGGTCAAATACGCCGCGAGCTGGCTTTGCTGTTTGGGATCGCTCAATTTTACGGCGCTGGCTGCGCCCAAATCGAAGCTGCGGATGTCGCCGGAGTCCATGAGTAGTACCAGTACTTCGCGCGGCGGTCTTGTCAGACTGCTCGACTACGCGCGCGCTGATGATGACGCCCGCGGCATCGCCGGCACCCAGCTTCAATTCGATGCGGGCACCCTTCATCTGGTCTAAAAACGCGGCGAGCGACGCGCCGGCGCCCAGGCGGAACGGGAAGTCTTCCAAACGCTTTTCCAGGGGATCGCTCGAATCGTAACGGACGCCGTTCACTTTTCCGCCGTTGCGGTCTGTAACGGTCAGCGACTTCAGCACATCATTCATGTCGCCGGGCTTGAAATCCAGGCGCGCGGTCTCGCCGGGTTTCAACTCGCCGGAGCGCTCCAGATGGGCCACGCCATGCTTATACAGCGTGACTTCGGTAATGGGAAGATCGGCGGCGGAAAGTGCTGGAACGAGGAGCAAAACAGGCCAAATACGCCAAAACATTTTCATAACCTCCTGTTTCTTGGGGACTTGACAGCGGCAAGCGCCAAGCGTCAGACTCGAAGAGTTATTGTCCATTTCAGTCTATCGGATGGGAGATGCCAGCCTTGCATAGAAATTTGACGCCTGCTTTCGGGATTAAGTTCCTGGGGCGGATGCTGGGCGATGCCCTGATGATTGCGGCGGCCTGCACCGCGAACGCCCAGGACAGCGTAATTTGCCCAATTACCTAGGGCCGGGGGTGGCGAGCCTCGGGCGCCGGCGACATTGGCATGCGCAGCGGCGAACAAGTGGACCTGCGCTATTACGCGGGCGTTTCAGGAGTGGTGGATACCAATCTGCAGCCCTTCGCGCTGGACGCCCAGGGGAACCTGATCCGCATCCACAATCTCTACGGCGTGCAGCTGAGCGGAGGCGCCTACGGCGTGCATCACTGGAAGCGTGCCCAACTGGGCCTGGACTACGGCGGCAATTACCGAAAGTACGTAAATTCGGACGCCTACAACGGCAGCGATCAAAACTTGACTTTGGGTTACACCTTACAACTCTCCCGGCGATTGGTCGCTTGGATTTACGCGAGTCCGCAGGCACGATTTCGCTGGCCACCAGCGAGTTGGCCAATATGGCGTCTAACAATGCCGGTTCCGTTTTCACGCCGGCCACGCTCTTGTTCGATTCGCGAAACACTTTCCTGCAATCGTCCGCGTCGGCGACTTATTTTGAATCGGCGCGCACCTCCTTCACATTCGGCGGGTCCGGCTTCCTGGAACACCAAAATGCCGCCGGACTTTCCAATATGTGGGGATACACCTTGACAGGAAGTGGGAAGCGCCGCATGTCCAAGGCCACCACTTTGGGTGTTAGCTATAGTCACGCGCATTACGAGTTCCCGGGATTTCATAGTATTTCGGATTCAAACAGCTACCACGGCACTTTCGCCACTGCGATCGGGACAATTCTGGACCTTTTCGCTGGAAGCGGGCGTGACCATCAGTGAAGTGAACAGCCAGCTCACGTTCGCTCTGCCACC
The DNA here is from genome assembly GCA_963760575.1 of Bryobacterales bacterium. Classification (GTDB taxonomy): domain Bacteria; phylum Acidobacteriota; class Terriglobia; order Bryobacterales; family Bryobacteraceae; genus Palsa-187. Next base: position 102,607 of record CAVXEM010000036.1, on the reverse strand, counting down.
GGAACTCGCGGCACTTTTCGGGGTGCCGGCGTCAGCCAAAACGTCTATACGCAGCACCACCTATCCCAGTGGCACGGCCACGCTGGAACGCAAGTTCCGCCGCGCTGACCTCGTCGTTCCAATTACTCGCGGGGATTGAATTCGGGGAATGGAGTGGCCACCACCGCACGCGAGGAAAACGCCAACATGTCGTTCAGCTATACCGGGATTCGTAAACTGAACATCGGCGTAAACGGCGGGCATTACACGCTAGTGTCCATTGGACAAAATACGGGGACATTTTCGACGTTTGCCGGGTCAGGCCGGCTTTACTTACGCGCTGGGACGCGGCATTAGCTTGTCGGCGCGCTACGATGTCAACCAACAGCAAATCGATTTCGGAAACTATAACCGGACGAGTACACGCGCCACCCTGGGCTTGATGTTCAGCCCGGGGACGGTTCCTCTGGCGTTGTGGTGACGCCTGCATCATGAACACGCCCTGCCTGCTGCTGGTAGACGACGAGCCGGCGCTGGCGAACCTGTTAAAGAAATATCTGGAGCGGCTGGGCTACCAGGTGGACGCGTGCACGCATCCGGATGCCGCGCTGAAATTGCTGGACGAGAATCCGCAGCGCTACCGGCTGCTGGTGACGGACCTGACGCTGCCGGACATGAACGGCGAAGAATTGGTGCGGCGTTCGCGGGAGCGGACTCCGCAGTTGCGCGCCATCATTGCCAGCGGATATCCTTACGAGCCGCGCGCGGCGGGGATAGAGTTCCTGCAAAAACCCTTTCAGCCGGCGGTGCTGGGGCAAGCCGTCGAGCGGATTCTGAAAGCGTAACTTGGCTAATTGCGGCCGCACCACTCGGGCGTGGCGCACATGCCCGAAGGGCAAGAGGGCGCACTGTCTTTGGCGATGCCGTTGGTGCGCGCGGCGAAGCTTGAAACCTGCGTGGTTACGTGATCGCGGCCGCAGGACGGGCATTCGGCGGCGGTTTCGCGCGCGCTCGACCGCACTAGCTTCTCGAACTTGTTTCCGCAATCGTTGCAAAGGTATTCAAAGATAGGCATGCGTCATTACTCCAATAGGGCTGTTGCTATTTTATCAATCCATGCGGTGACTTCGGCGGGGGGCGCTTGAAAATCGTTCACTAGGATGGAGAACGCCAGTTGTCCGCGGGTCGCGCTATCGGCATAACCGGAGAGCGCCAGAGCGCGGCTGAGGGTACCGGTTTTGGCATGCACACCGCGGCCGCCGGAGATGCAGCACAGGCGGTGGCTCAAGGTTCCGTCTTCGCCACCGGCGGGGAGCAGTGCGATCCACAGAGCGCTATCCGACGATTGGGCTTCGCGCGCCAGGATGTGGGTGAGCAGACGCGGCGTCACGAGCGTGTTGCGGGCCAGGCCGGAGCCGTCTTCCAAACGCCAGTCGCCGGGCTGCGCGCCGGCGGTGCCGGCGAGATAGGCGGTCATTTCCGCGAGTCCGGCGGCGGTCGAGCCCTCGCCTCGCGCTACGCGGCCCACCTCGCGCAGCAGGAGTTCGGCGTGCAGGTTCACGCTGAAGATGTCCATCACCTGGAGCAAATCGGCCAGTGGCGGCGATGTGCGAGAAGCTAGTTCTTCACCTTCCACTGCGGCGTATGGCTCACCTAGCGCTCGATGGCGGGCTACTGGGCCGCCGCGGATCGCGATGCCGCGCCGGGTAAGCGCGTCGTACAAGGCGGAAGCTGCGAATAGCGCGGGATCATCCACCGGCAGAATCTCGAGCACGGTTGCGCGGCCCAACGGAATGGTCCCAGTGAGCTGCCATTGACGGGACCGCGCCACTCGCCGCGCGTGCACCGCGGACTCAGCGCCGCGCGCCACCGTACTTACGCGATTCTCAATCGTCAAATATTCGAGCTCCGGCGACAGCGTCAGCGTGGCTGCTTCACCGGGTTTCGCCGCAGCGGAAATCAGAACGGTGACAGTGTTATCGTTCACTGTCAGCGCGCTCACGGGGGCGCCGTAGTCGCGCAAGATGTCGTCCTCGGTCCAACTGGGCGGATAGGGGTCCCAGGGAAACAGGCGGTCGTCGCCAACGATGTCGCCGTCGATGCGTTGCACGCCGCGGGCGGCGATGGCGTCGGCCAGTTGTTCGATCGCTTGGAGCGGCGGGCCATCGCGCTGATCTTTCCGGTAGGGAAACGCACGGCCGGATAGTGACGGATCGCCTGACCCCACCAGCACCACGTCGCCCGAGGACTCGCGCACCACGCGCGTGGTGAAGCGGTAATCGGGACGCAAACGTTCGAGCGCCAGCGCGGAAGTGAGGATCTTCAAATTCGACGCGGGGAGGAATAGGCGGCCGGCGTTCTTGCTGTAGAGTGTCTTGCCGGTGGCGGCTTCGACCACATGGATTCCGGCGAAGCCTAACGCGGGGCTTTCGGCGGTTAGCGCGTCGAGGCGTTGCTCAAGATCGGCGGCTGGGCAGGACGCGGCCAAGCACGCTAGGGCGATGAAGTAGGTTGCGTTGGGTTTCATGCCGGCTCGCTGGCGCTCGCGGTTCTGAGTTTAGGCTGGTGGACGGAACCGCGACTGAATGCATGGGGCACCTGGTTACGATGCATCGCTGGGATGCAACAGGGCGGTAAGGCGCGCTTCTAGCCAGACTAGTCCCAGGAGAACGAAGACGATGATCGAGCCGATCAGGGGCAGTCCCATCACCGCGCGCACATCCAGCAGCCACGCGAAATAACCCAAGGCACACGGCGCCAGCAGCCCACCCACCATCGCGAAGGAAAAAATGCCGTTGTAGAAACCCGGGTGGTAATACGGGAAACGGTGCCCGATCTTCTCCACCACCAGCGGATAGATGGGCGCGAACGCGCCGCCTAGCAACAACACTCCGCTGACGGCGCCGAAGCCGTTGTTGGTATCGAGCAGAATGGTGCACGCGAACATGGCCAGCAGCACGCTCAGCAGCAGCAGCCGGGTATGGCGCACTCGCGGGAGAATCCACTGCGCCAGGATGCGGCCCACCAGGAGCGCCATCCAGTAGAGCGCCAGAATCAGCACGGAATCCGCCGGGCTCATCCCCAGGCGCTGACTCAAGAATAACGGCAGCCATCCCGCGATGGCCCACTCATTGCCGAACTGGAAAAACAATACCAGGCTGAACAAGACTGCGCCTGGGCTCTTGATTTCCGCCAGCATGGCTCGCGCCGAGGGTCCCGTGGAGACGGCTGGGGGAGCGAAGCGCGTGCGCGCATAGATGGCGGCGAAGATCGCGGGGATCAAGGCGATCCAGATCTGAATCGCGGCGGCGGTGTAAAAATAAAACGCTCGTGAGATCAGCAGGGCCACGCTGAAACAGCCCAGTCCGAACAGGATTCCGCCCAGGTTTACCGTGGCCGCGGGATCGTGGCGGTACATGGGCGAGATGGCGTGAAAAATCGCGGTGTGCAGCATGCCGGCGGCGGCGCCAAGAAGCAAGATGCCGGGCAGGCGTAACCAGGCGTCGTAGGGCGGCGAGAAAAACGCCAGGTACAGGAGCGAGACCGATGCCAGGGCGCAGGCCGAAGTGAGCGTGCACGCCAATCCGCGCTTATGCATCAGCCAGGGTGCGGTTCGCACCGACAGCAGCACGCCCAGGATCAGGGCGACGAAGTAGAGGCCGATCATCCAGTAATCCGACTGCAGATGGTGGCCCCAGGAGGGCAGAATCGCTCCTAGATACGCCAGCAGAACGCCGGATACGAAGAAGCCGGCCAGCGCTTTGAGAGGGGCCGCAGCTGAGAGCGCTTCGGTTTCGGCGACTGCTAGCGATGGTGATTCTGAAGCCACGCTTCGTCCTGTCAGAAACGTTGTTCGGGGACTTCGCCCAATTTCACTGCGACGTCCAGCGATTTGCCGGCGCGGAAAACTTTCACGGTAATGGTGTCGCCGGGGCGCTTGCGGGCGATGGCGCGCGCCAAGGCGTCCGATTCCGTCACCGGCTTGCCGTCAATCGCGGTAATGAAATCGCCGCCGATTCCCAAGCGCTCATTGCCTACCTGGACGACATCGCGATAACCTTTCAAGCCGGCCATCTCGGCCGCCGAGCCGCGTCCGATTTCCTGAATCAGCAGGCCGCCGCTTTCGGGCAGCTTCAATTCCGTGGCCAGGTCGCCGGCAATATAGACCGTCGAAGCGCCGAAGCGGGGGCGCCCGAAACTCTTGCCTTCGCGGAAATCTTCGAGCATGGCCTTGGCGCGGTTGATGGGCATGGCGAAGCCGATACCGATGTTGCCGCCGCTGGGAGCGAGGATCGCGGTGTTGATGCCGATCACGTTCCCTTGCGAATCGAGCAGCGGGCCGCCGCTGTTGCCTTCGTTGATGGCCGCGTCGGTTTGGATCAATCCTTCGAGCGTGCTGTTCTCATTGCGAATTTCGCGAGCCAGTGAACTCACGATGCCGGTGGTCAGCGTACCCGAGAATCCAAACGGGTTCCCGATCGCCAGCACCTTTTGTCCAACCTGCAGCGCGTCCGAATCGCCCAGCTTGAGGAACGGAAGTTTTTTCTTGGGGTCGATCTGAATCACCGCCAGGTCGTCGGCGCGGTCGGCTACCAGGACTTTCGCGGTGTAGCGGCTGCCATCGGAAAAACGCACTTCGATTTTCGAGCTGCCGCTGATGACGTGATTGTTGGTGAGAATACGTCCATCGGAGCTGATCAAAAAGCCCGATCCCAGTGCGCGCGTGGGCACCATTTCGAAAAAGAACGTTTGCTGATACACCGTGCTGGTGATGTAGGCGACGCTGTCTTTAGCCGCTTTGTAAATCTCGATGTTGTTGACTTCATCGCCGCCCAGTCCGGCGGAGTGCGCAACGGCGGGGCCGCTCCAAAGGGGGCCGTCGAAACGCCGCAGGGGGGAATTCGGAGCGGTGGTGAAATAGACAAACGCGCCCACCAGCGCCAACGCAATGAATAGGGTCCGTAATTTCATAAGTTTCAAGGGGTCTTCATAGTTCAAGGCTTCAGGGCTAGCAGAGCTTGGTGCACGGCGCGGGTCTGCGCCAGCGTGTTTTCCTTCGCTCCCGACGTATCGATAACATAGTCGGCATACTTAATCTTCTCGGCCAGCGGCATTTGCCGGCGCAACCGCTCCAGCGCCTGATCGCGGGTCATGCCGTCGCGCGCCATGGCACGCTCAATCTGCTGCTCTTCGCCGCAAACGGCCACGATCAGCTTCGCGAAATCGCGATAGCTGCCCGTTTCCACTAGTATCGCAGCTTCTACTACGGCGATGCCACGGGGATGGGTGGCGGCGTATTCGTCCATCAGGCGGCGCTCTAGCGTCTGCACCGGCGGATGCACCAGCGCGTTCAATTTAGCCAACTGTGGAGGATCGTGAAACACCAGGGCTGCCAGCTTGCGGCGGTCGATGGTGCGATCCGGATTTAAGATTCCGGGGCCAAATTCGCGAATGGCGCCGTCGTAGGCGTCGCCGCCGGGCGCCAGCACTTGATGACCGAGCTCGTCGGCGCGGATCAGCAGGCAGCCTAGATTCGCCAGCTCGCGACCGACAAAACTCTTGCCGCTGGCCAGACCGCCGGTGAGCCCCACGCGCAGCATAGTTTATCCGGCGTTCTGATGCAGCTCCGCGAGTTCCACTGTGTTGGACATCAGCATGGCGATGGTGAGAGGGCCGACGCCTCCGGGCACCGGCGTATAGGCACCGGCCACGCGCGCCATGTCGAGCGGATGGACGTCGCCCACGACGGCTTTGCCTTTGCGGACGGCTTCTTCGGTGCGGCCCAGGCGGAGGCCTTCGGCGACGTCTGTGATGCGATTGATGCCGACGTCGACGACGGTCGCGCCGGGCTTGATGTAATCGGCGGTGACGAAGGCGGGACGGCCGATGGCGGCGACCAGGATGTCGGCCTGGCGGCACATCTCGGGCAGGTTGACGGTGCGCGAGTGGCAGATGGTGACGGTAGCGTTCTGGTGCAGCAGCATCAGCGCCATGGGCTTGCCGACGATATCGCTGCGGCCGAGCACCACGGCGTGCTGGCCGGCCATGGGGATCTGGTAAAACTTCAGCATCTCGATGATGCCGGCGGGGGTGCAGGAGCGCGGCGCGGGGCGGCCGGCCACCAGATAGCCGACGTTGATGGGATGAAACCCGTCGGCGTCCTTATCGGCGGCAACGGCTTCGAGCACGCGGCGCGAGTCGACGTGTTTCGGAAGGGGCATCTGCACTAGAATTCCGTCGATGTCGGGGCGCGCGTTCAGTTCTTCCACCATCGCTACCAGTTCGTCGGTGGTGGCGGTTTCGGGCGGCGAGATCTTGGCGCTGAAGATGCTCAGGTCCGCGCAGGCCTTGATTTTGGTGCGCACGTAGATTTCGGACGCAGGGATCGTTACCGGCTAGCATCACTGCCAGTCCCGGGGGCCGGCTCAGTTTCGCGATACGGGGTTTCAGGCGGGAAAGAATTTCGGTTTGCACGGCCAAGCCGTGGAGAATTTGCGGCATTCTTTGTCGAGTCTAACAGACGGTCGGCGTGCTATTCTTCCGATAGATGGCGACTAAGACCTTTCTCACGCCACAGCAATACTTTGCGACCCCATTTGAACGTGAACCGGAACTGGTTCACGGCGAGTTGGTGGAGCGTCCTTTGCCCAACCTAATCCATGGCAGAACCCAACAACGCCTGGCAGTGCATCTTGACGGTGTAGGCTATTGCTGCACTGAAGTTCGGATGCGACTGGCCGAGGATCTCTATCGCATTCCCGACGTTGCGGTGTTCGAGGGAACGGGCCCCACGGAAATCGTGCCCAGTTCCCCTCCTCTCCTGGTCGTCGAGATCAGTTCCCCGGATGACCGCCTCGATGCCATGCTTCAGAAGCTGGAGGAGTATCGTGGCTGGGGAGTTCAGCACATCTGGCTCATTGAGCCCGAACTGAAGCGCATTCACGTTTACGACGGCGGATCTCTGACTGCGGTATCGCGGCTGGAGCTGGCGCGGTTCGGCTTCGCGGTTAGCGCGGAAGAATTGTTTACCTAGGCGCGCCGCAGCGCTGCCCGCACGGCTTCGGGATTGGCATTTGCCAAGGCGCTGGCTACTTCGCTGGCGCGGTCGTCTAGTTCAAACGCTGGGGCGACTTGATGCACCAAACCCCAGGCCAGCGCATCGGGCGTCGAGAAGATGCGGCCGGTGAGGCATAGTTCAAGCGCGCGGCGTTCACCGATGGCGGAGGCTACGGCCCAGTAAACGGCTTCACTCCATTTGCCTTCGCGGATATCGGTTAGGCCGAAGCTGGAACCTTGCGCGGCTAACACTACATGCGCGTTCGCTAGTAGAGCGAGGCCGCCGGAGACGGCCACGCCTTGGACCGCGGCGACCAGGGGTTTCACCATGCGGCGGCCGATGGTGAACAGTTCTTCTCCGGCTACGGGATCGACGCCGCTGCAGAACACGGGGCCGTCGGCTTCGAGCAGGATCGCGCCCACGGCATCGTCGGCTACGGCATCGCGCAGCTCGTGGAGCAATTCCTGGCACATGGCCGCGTCCAGCAGATTGCGTTTCTCTACCGCGGCCAGGGCGATGCGGCGCAGGCGTCCGTCTTGTTCGATGCGCAGGTTCATAGCGTCTCCAGGATCAGATGCTCACGATGGCCGTGAGCGCAGGCGGCGTCGAAGGCGAAAGCCAAGACGCGCCGCGTGGCCAGGGGATCGATCAGTGCGTCCACTTGCCCGCGCGCGGCGGCGTGGCGCGAGTCGAGCCAACGCTCGTAGTCCGCACGGGTTTGCGCCATGCGTTTTTCTAGTTCGCCGGGGATGGGGGCGCCGCTGGCTTTCAGTTTTTCGAGCTCGGGGCCGTGGACGGCTTGGACGGCTGCGTCACCTTCCATTACGCCGATGCGGGCGGTGGGCCAGGCGAAGGCGAAGTGGGGGTCGAAGCCCTGGCTGGCCATCGCGTAATAGCCCGCGCCGCTGGCGTGATTCAGCGTGAGGATGATCTTGGGGACGGTGGCGCAGGCCATGGATTCCACCATTTCGGCGCCGGCGCGAATGATGCCTTCGGACTCGGCTTCGGTGCCCACCATGAAGCCGGAGACGTCCTGTAGATAAAGCAGGGGCAGGCCGCGGCGCTCGGCGTTCTCGACGAAGTACGCCACTTTACGCGCGGATTCAGCGTAGACGATGCCGCCGATGCGCGGGCCGGCAGAGGTTCTTAGAAATCCGCGCCGGTTGGCGATCACGCCGATCACGCGGCCATTTAGACGCGCGTGGGCACACAACATCTCGGGCGCGTACTCGGGTTGAAATTCCAGGTATTCATCGGCGTCGACGATGCACGCGATGACTCCTTCGACGTTATAGGGAAGGCGGTGATCGGCGGGGAGGAGATCGTAGAGTCCTTCGGCGGGCTTGGCGGGCGGAGTGCCTTTATGTTCCGGCGAGGACGACGCTGCGGGCAATTCGCGCAATTTGGTTTTGATGAGGTGGATTGCGTCCGCGATCGTCTTTGGCTTTGTAGTGCGCTACGCCGCTGGTCTGCGTGTGCAGGGTGGCTCCGCCGAGGGCTTCCGCGGAGACCACTTGCCCTACGGCTCCCTTTACCAAGTTGGGACCGCCGAGGCCCATGAAGCTGGTGCCTTCGACCATGATGATGACGTCCGACAACGCAGGCAGATAGGCGCCGCCGGCGATGCACATGCCCATCACGGCGGCGATTTGCGGGACTTTCAGTTTGCGCCGCATCAGAGAGTTGTAATAGAAAATCCGCGCCGCGCCGTATTGGCCGGGGAAAATGCTGCCCTGATACGGCAGGTTGATGCCGGCTGAGTCGACTAGATAAACGATGGGCAGGCGGTTGCGCATGGCGATTTCCTGCGCGCGCAGAATTTTCGGGATGGTTTCGGGCCACCACGCTCCGGCCTTCACGGTGGCATCGTTGGCGACGATCACGGTGGGGCGGCCTTCGACCAACCCTATGCCCGTGATGACTCCCGCGGCCGGCGCTTGCCCTTCGTATTTGTCGTAGGCGACGAGGAGCCCGATTTCAAGAAACATGGCGCCGGGATCGATCAGTTTGGCGACGCGCTCGCGCGCCGTCAGCTTGCCCGCCTGGTGCTGCTTCTCGATCTTCGCCGCGCCGCCGCCCCACCGCAGTTTCTCTTCGAGATCCTGCAATTCCGCCACCAGCCCGCGCATGTGATCTGCCGCTGTAGTCACTTCGTTTATTCTATAGGCCATGCGGGTGTCAGTTTGCTAGGGCTCGATCAGCGCGTTCTCAAAGCCGTGTGGACGGTGTTTGTGTTCACGCTGGCGATCGTGCTGATCTATGCGATCCGCGGGGCTCTGGTTACCTTCACTTTGGCTGTCTTTCTGGCGCTGCTGCTGTCGCCACTGGTAACGCTGGTCGATCACTTCACGTCCGTGCGCATTCCGCGGACCGTGGCTTTGATGGTGGTTTATGTTTTACTAATTGCCGCGTTCGCCGCGGCGCTGATCGGCGTGGTGTCGGCTGTGGCGACGGACGCGCGCACGCTTTCCGGGACCTTGCCGGATGCGCTGCGGAGCGATCCGCTGGGCGGCCTGCCGCTGCCCGCTTGGCTCGATCCCATGCGCGAGCGGCTGGGGCTGTGGTTGCACGACAGGCTGGACGAGCTCGGCAAGAATGCGCTCTCACTCACGGGCGAGGCTTTGCGTCAATTGGCCACCGGACTGGGCACTGCTGTCAGCGTGATTGTGGTGCCGATCCTGGCGTTCTTTTTCATCAAAGACGGCAAGGCGCTACGCGATGGGTTCATTCATAGCGTGCCGCGCAAACATCAGCTCCCGATGCATCAGATCTTGCAGGACCTACACCGCTTGCTGTCGCAGTATTTGCGCGCGCTGGTGATTCTGGCGATCGTGGCATTTGTCTTCTATGCAGTTTTCTTAAGCGCGACCGGCGCACCATACGCGGTGTTGCTGGCGGGCATCGCCGCGACTTTGGAATTCATCCCGGCGGTGGGGCCGTTCGTCGCCATGCTGCTGATCGCGGGTGTGGGTCTCTTCAGCGGCTACATGCATTGGATCTTGCTGATCGCGTTTTTTGTGGTCTACCGGTTGGGGCAGGATTACGTGCTGCAACCCATGCTGTTGAGCGCGGGGATGCGCATTCATCCGCTGCTGATTATCTTCGGGGTGCTGGCGGGCGGCGAACTGGGCGGCATTCCGGGGATTTTCTTTTCTATTCCTTTAATTGCGACGCTGCGCCTGATTTTCCTGCGATTATGGAAGCAGAGCGCGTCCCCGAGCGGCCATGCAACCTGAGAATCCACCACCGGTATTGCTACCGCCACCGACATCTTCGGCCGGCGAAGGCAAGAAAAAGCTGGGTTTGATCGGAACCATTGGCGCGCTGCTGCTCAAGTTCAAGACGGTCGGGTTGGTGATTCTCACCAAAGGCAAGCTGGTGCTGCTGGGGTTGACCAAACTCAACACGCTGCTGTCGATGCTGGTGTCGATCGGATTCTATTGGGCGCTGTACGGATGGAAATTCGGGTTGGGGTTTGTGCTTTCGATTTACGTGCATGAGATGGGGCACGTGATGGCGCTGGCGCGGTATGGGATACCGGCTAGCGCTCCGATGTTCATCCCGGGATTCGGCGCTTTTGTGCGCTTGAAGGCGTATCCGGCATCGGCGGGGGAAGATGCGCGGGTGGGGCTGGCGGGGCCGTTGTGGGGTTTGGGCGCGGCGCTGGCCTGCATGGGGATCGGCGTGATTACGGACTCCGGCTTATTCACGGCCCTGGCGAAAGTGGGGGCGTGGATCAACGTGTTCAACCTGATTCCGGTGTGGCAACTGGACGGCAGCCGCGGCTTCCGCGCGTTGACGCGGCATCATCGTATTCTGATCGCGGCGCTGGCGGGGCTGTTGTGGTTGTGGACTTCGGAAACCATGCTGATCCTCGTGGCGCTGGTGGCGGTGTGGCGCTGCTTCACGAAGGACGCGCCGGAGCAGCCTGACAACGTGGTGTTCTTCCAGTTCGCGGGGCTGCTGGGCGCTTTGTCGGGGGTTTACTACTTCACAAAGTAGTGGGGCGGACCTCCGGATCGCGGGCGACCTCCTGGTCGGCTCTGGCGCTTGACCAAAGATATTCGCTTGCATCTGCGACCAAACCCGCGCGCACTGGATTGTTTTCGATGTAGTTGTGGATACGGTCGAACTCGCGGTGGTCTCGGACCAGGCGATCGTAGTTTTCTTCTTGCCAGAAATGGGTTTCCGGTGAGCCCTAACACCTGATTGGCGCGGCGGGCGGTGAAAGTCTTTAGCGTTTTCGTGAGCCTGGGGAGTGGGACTTGCGGGCTGACTAGCATGTGTACGTGGTTTGGCATTACTACGTAGGCGTGTAGGACGTAGTGCTCTAGGACATCGCAGGCATGGTGAATGGCGGTGACCACCAACGTGGCTATTGGCGGCTGCTTTAGGTAGAACGGGCCGGTGCGGGCCTCATCTAATAGGCGATCTAGTGCGGCGAAGGCTTGGCCGGAGGTGAGCGTGGATTGGGGGAAATGGCGGTTGGGAGGTAGGCTGCCGTGGAGGCACCAGGTTAGGAAGACGGGTTTGTCGCCGTTATACAGATGCGGTAGGCGGCGGCGATAGAAGGTCACCTACAGTAGTGGGTTGAGCGGGGGATTTCTCTCGCTTACAGGGAAGCCGGCCGGGAGGCCGGCTGCGGACCGGAGGTCCGCCCCACTTGGCTGTCGCCGTGTTGCAGGCGGCTGTGGTGGCGGCTGTAGGTGAAGTAGATCACTAGACCGATTGCTAGCCAGATTAACAGGCGTGCCCAGTTGATCCAGCCTAGCTTGTACATCATGTAGCCGTTGAAGGCTATCCCTAGAAGAGGAATCAGCGGCACCCAAGGGGTGCGGAAGGGGCGGGGTTGGGACGGGTTGGTTCGCCGCAAAACCAAAACCGCGGAACATACGATTACGAAGGCTAGCAAAGTTCCGATGTTTACCATCTTGCCGATGTCGTCGATGGGGGTGATACTGCCTACGATGGCCGCTAGCAGGCCAACCAGGATGGTGTTTTTCCAGGGCGTGCGGAACTTGGGGTGGATGGCGGCGAAGAATTTCTTGGGCAGCAGGCCGTCGTTGGCCATCGAATAGAGCACTCGCGACTGGCCTAGAAGCATTACTAGCATCACGCTGGTTAAACCGGCTAGGGCTCCGATGGTGATGATGTGCGATGCGGTGGTCAAACCGCGGTCACTGAAGGCGCGCGCGATGGGCGCTTCGATATTCACCTCTTGCCACGGGCACCATGCCGGTTAGAACGCCGGCTACCAGGATGTATAAAATCGTGCACACCAGCAGCGAGACGATGATGCCGATGGGTAGAGTCCCGCTGCGGATTGCGGGCTTCTTGCGCGGTGGTGGAGACGGCGTCGAATCCTATATAGGCGAAGAATATATACGCGGCGCCGGCGCCGATGCCGGAGAAGCCGAAGGGCGCGAAGGAGCCCCAGTCGTGTCCCCAACTGGCGGTATTGATGTAACGGATTCCCAGGGCGATTACGAATAGCACTACCGAAACCTTGATCACTACGATGGTGGAATTAAAGCGCGCGCTTTCGCGAATCCCGATGACCAGGATGGCGGTGATGATAAGCGCGATGCAGAACGCCGGGAGGTTGAAGCCGATTTCTACGCCGAAGATTGTCGGGGCGTTGAGGAGTTCGCGTCGCCCGCTGCGTAAGCTCCGGAGACTTGGCGCTGGCGATGGCTCCTACTTTGTCTAAGAACGCGGCGGTACCGGGGACCAGGTTGGGGTCGGAAGCTTGCGCCATTTGCCGGGCGATGATGTTTTCGGCGGTTCGCAAGCCGGTCCAATGATCGTAGGCGAGCCACAGCGGCATTTTGATATGCAGAATATCGAGCAGCTCAATGAAGTGGTTCGACCAGCCAGAGGAAACCGTGCTGGCGCCCATGGCGTACTCGAGCGTGAGGTCCCAGCCGATGATCCACGCGAATAATTCACCGAGCGTGGCGTAGGCGTAGGTGTAGGCGCTGCCGGCCAACGGGATCATGGCGGCGAATTCGGCGTAACACAGGCCGGCAAAGGCGCAGCCCATTCCGGAGAGCACGAATGAAAGCATGAGGCCGGGGCCGGCGTAGTGCGCACCCAATCCGGACAAGCACAAAAATTCCGGCGCCGATGACGGCTCCGACGCCGAGGGCGGTGAGCTGAAACGGTCCCAGCGTCCTCTTGAGGCTATGTTCGCCGGACGCGTGGGCTTCCTTGAGCAGCAACTCTAATGGTTTGGTCGCAAATAAATTCATTCATGGCTCCGGAATCCGGGGACGTTCTTACTAGCAGAGTCTAGCAGACTGTTACTCGTGTTCCCGAACGGAGGGGGTCGCGGGCGTGGCGATGGTGGGAGTAGATACTTGGCTTCGATCGACGGCGATGTCGAGCCAGGAGATCATCATCTCGTCCCAACTCTGCGGGCCCCAGGTGACGGTGGCTGTGGGATCGGGATTGAAGCGATTGTTGGGCGAGTTGTCGAAGTACGCTGTGGCTTCGAGGCGCGTGCCTTTGGGCAGAACCTTGGGAGTTTCCAGGTAGTAATACGGCTGCCAGTTGAAATCGTATTTCGGCAGGTTCAGTAGAATTTCGGTTTCGCCGGTGGGATAAACCGCACGCACCTGCATGGACTTGCCGCGCACGTGCATGTGCGCGCGGATCGCCACCAGCTTTACTTCTTGGCCCATCATGCCGCTGGCATCGACGCGATAATCGGGGTCGCCGGGAGGGATGTTTAAGGACTGCGGCGTAAGTTGCGTGCCGATGACTTGCTCGGTGACAGGTTCTTTGGCGAAGATCAATCCGATGCGGGTGCGATCGCGCGCCGGGGTGCCGTTGGTGGCATAGTGCATTTGAAATTCGAGCACGCTGCCGGCTTTGACGAGCCGCGCCTGGCCGGGCTTCCAGATCTGCGGCGTCATGCCGGGTGCGTATCCCGCCAGATATTCTTCGCGGCGGCGACCGGGAGCGCGCATGACGACGATGGCGTGATGCACCACCGAAGGCGCGCCGGGCCGCACTTCGGCGATCTGCACCCACTTGTCTTCTGTAAAATTGGTGGGCACGCGGATGTACTGATAATCAATGGTGCCGGATGCGGGAACGTCGTAAGGCTCGGGCAGTTCGAAGACGACATCCGGCTGCGGAATGTTCCAGCCTTCCGGGAACTGCCGCGGCGGAGGGGCGTCGGATAGTTTGCCTTCGGGAGCGCCGGCGTCGATCCAAGATACGATTTTTTCTTTTTCGCCGGGGGCGAGGGAGAGATCGTTCAAAAACTTTCCGTAGTGCGGATCGGGCGACCAGGGCGGCATCTTGCCGCTGAGCACTGCCACGCGAATGGCTTTGGCCCAGGGGCGCGCGTCCTGATATTTGAGCAGCGGCATGGGGGCCACTTCGCCCGGGCGGTGGCAACTCTGGCAGCGCGCCTGGAAGATCGGCTCGATGTCTTTATGAAAGGTTGGCGCGGCGGCGAACGCGGGGCTCAATAGCAGGAGCGTGGTAGCGCAGAGTCGAAGACCCACCATGATTCATGATAGATCGAGGCGCTTCAATCCTGCACCGTGTAGATGCGCACTTCGGCACTCTGGCCCCCGCGCGCCGGGACCGCCAGATAGAAGCGGTCGAAGCCCTTCCCTTGTTTCCCGTAATAGCCTGCGGTTTTTGCACCGATGGCGGTGGGGATTTTCTCGAGCGCTCTGTAGTGATCAGGATCGATCATCTGCAAAACCTGGATATAGCCTTCGCCACCCGGAACGTAAATTCGTTTGCGGGCGTCGTCGAAGTAGAGATCGTCGCTGTCCTGCGGGCTGGGCAGCGCGGCCACCACGTGGCCTGACGCCGTATCCACAACCGCCACGCGGGGCGGCACGTGGACGCCGATGAACAAGCGGTGATCGGCTTCATCGAGAGCCATGGGGAAATTGCCTTCCATGCCGTTTAACGGCCAGTGCGTGATCTTGCCAGTCGAGCGATCGATCACCACGATCTGTTTTAGGTCGGGCACGTTGACGTAGATGTTGGGAGCCGGATTGTTCCAGTTGGAAGGACTCGGGCTCGCCGCCTAGTTTGTAGTCCTCGGCGAGGCGCTGATTGGTTACGGCATCGATCATGGCGATGGCTCCGGTCTTTTCATCGTCGCCACAGCCCACGTAGACACGCTTGGTGGCCGCGTCGTAGCGCAGGTTATCGGCGCCTCCTGGAAAATCGAGGGCCGCGATTTGCTCGTAGGATTTGCCGTCGTAAACGTAGACCTTGCCGCGGCCGCTCGCGACGAAAAGCTTGTTCGTCTCCGGCGAGAACGCGATGCCCTGCGGGTCGGGCACGCCGGTGATGGTATGGTCCAGGATTCGTCCACCGATGTTGATCGCTTCAACCGCGTTGCTGCCGAGCGCGGCTACGAACAGCCTGCCTCCGCCCATGGCGAAGTGATCGAAGCGGCCTTTGGCGTTTTCGAGAGGGATGGCTTCGGTGAAGACGAGCGGCTTTTCGCGGGCTTCGGCGGGGCTTGGTTTGGGTTGTTGAGCGGTCGCTAGGGTCGCGAAGGCCGACGTTAACGCCACAGCAAGCACAACGGCACAGAGTCTCTGCATGAGTTTTAATCCGACCCATCGTAACATGCGGGATGACGGGCGCTGACGCGACCTGGAGGTCGCGTGCGAGTCGGAGACTCGCCCCACTGAGGAATAGCGATGTAGGATAGCAGGAGTGACTTCGCGCTTTCGTCCTTACATCGTCGGCATTGGCGGCGCTACCAAGCCGCAATCGTCGGCGGAAAAAGCTTTGCGGTATGCGCTGTCGCTGGCGGAGGCGGCGGGGGCGGATACGGAGCTCTTCGACGGGCCTAGCATTCATCTGCCGATGTACACGGCGGAGGCGGGGGAGAGGCCGGCGGACGTGCGGCGGCTGCTGGAGGCGCTGCGGCGCGCGCATGGCGTGATCATTTCTACGCCGTGCTATCACGGGTCGGCTTCGGGGCTGTTGAAGAATGCGCTCGATTACGTCGAAGACATGGCGCAGGACCCGCATCCTTATTTCGACGGGCGGGCGGTGGGGCTGATCGTGTGCGGGTCGGGATGGCAATCGACGGCGATCACGTTGTCGGCGCTGCGATCGATCGTGCATGCGCTGCGCGGGTGGCCGACGCCGATGGGGGTCGCGATCAACACGCTGAACAAGACGTTCGATGAAAAAGGTGCGGTGATTGAGGAGACGGCGGCGCGGCAGATTGCGATACTCGTAAATCAAGTGGTAGACTTCGCGCGCATGAGCGGCGGGCGGGGGGACCAAATCGCGTGAGCGACGCTGCGCCGAACCGCTGGATGATTCCGGTGGGAGCGGTGGCGGTGCATATTTGTATTGGATCGGTGTACGCGTGGAGCACCTTCAACCGACCGATCCAGGCGATCTTTCCGGGCAACCCGTGGTGGTTTAGTCCTCCTTACATTACGTTCACGATGGCGCTGATGCTGTTGGGGCTGAGCGCGGCGTTCGGGGGGCCATGGGTGGAACGGAAAGGTCCGCGCATTGCGGCTACCGCGGCGGCGTTATTTTTTGGAAGCGGACTGGTGATTGGCGGGATCGGGCTGGCGACTAAACAATCGGTACTGGTGTTTTTGGGAATGGGCGTGATCAGCGGGATCGGCTGCGGGCTGGGATACATCGCGCCTGTCAGCACGCTGGTGCGCTGGTTTCCGGACCGGCGGGGCATGGCTACCGGACTGGCCATCATGGGGTTTGGCGGCGGCGCTTTCCTGGCCGGTTATTTGAATGTTTATTTCATGGCGCAACTGGGCGTGGCACGCACCATGATCGCGCTAGGCGCGGCTTATTTCGTGATTATGCTGGTGGGCGCGAGCATCTTGCGTAAGCCGCCGGAGGGATGGGAGCCCGCGGGATGGGTGCCTCCCGCTGACGTGATTGGAGACCCTGCAAAACAAGGCTTGACGCGCGACGAAGCATTGCGCACGGTGCAGTTTTATTTGCTGTGGGGCATTTTGTTTATCAACGTCACGGCGGGCATCGGCATTCTGGCGCAGGCTTCGCCGATGATGCAGGACTTGTTCCGCAAGACTCCGGTGGAGGCGGCGGCGGTGGTTTCGGTGATCAGTTTGTTTAACGCGGGCGGGAGGCTTTTCTGGGCTTCGCTTTCGGACTTCATCGGGCGGCGCAATACTTACACGCTGTTTTTTGTGGTGCAGTTTGCGTTGTTCCTGCTGATTCCGCGTTTGGCGGCGGCGCAAAGCTGGGGATGGTTCGAGACCAGTTTGCTGATCGTCTTCACTATGTATGGCGGAGGCTTCGCGACAATCCCGGCGTTTTTAGCGGATCTGTTCGGGCCGCGCTATGTGGGGGCGATTCACGGAGCGGTGTTAACGGCGTGGAGCGCGGCGGCGGTAGTGGGTCCGGTGATTATCACTCAATTGTCGAATCGAGCGAAGGCGGCGCTGGCAGCGGGGGCGAGCCGGGTTCACATTTACGATCAGCCGCTGGCGGTGTTGGCGGGACTGCTGGCGGTGGGCTTCGTACTGACGCTTTTGGTGCGGCCTTTGAAGAGGACCGGGTAATGGCGAAAGCGTTCCAGCGCCGGCCCTTGCCGCTTCCGGCGCGCTGTCTGATGGGCGCGTGGCTTCACGGGGTGGTGGCGCCCATGGTCCACGTTTTCGAAGGTCTCGGGGTCACCGAGCGAGTGGTGCGCAATGCGAACGCGCGCCATCAGAAACAGTTAGCGAAGAAGAATCCGTTTAAAAGCTACGTTCCCGACGAGCACGACGTGATTGTCGCGACCTACGCCAAGAGCGGGACCAATTGGATGATGCAGATCGCGCACCAGCTTTTGTTTCACGGCAAGGGCGAGTTCAATCACATCCACGATGTAGTGCCGTGGCCGGACTCGCCGCCGCCGTTGGGCAAGTACGCGATTCCGGTGGAGGATACGTCGGTGTGGATGGCTTCGCCGGAGAAGAAGCGCGTGATCAAGACGCATTTGAATTGGGAGCTGATTCCTTATTCGGAGAAGGCGCGCTATATTGCGGTGATTCGCGATCCCAAGGATGTGTTTGTCTCGAACTATTTTTTCTCCAAGGCGATTGGGGGGCCGGCGATTCCTCCGCTTGAGACCTGGTACCGGTTGTTCATGTCGGAGAGTTTTCCGCTGGGAGGGTCTTGGGCGGTGAACGCTGCCGGGTATTGGGCGCAGCGCCACCGTCCCAATGTTCTGGTGCTCTCGTTTAAGTCTATGAAGCGGGATTTGGCGGGAACGGTGCGGCGGGTGGCGGAGTTTCTCGACGTGCGGGTCGCGAACGAGGTACTCGAAAGCGTCTGCGCACAGTCCGGGTTTGCTTACATGAAAGGCATCGATGCGAAGTTCTCGGTGTGGAAGATGACGCCGTGGAGTTCGAACGGAACGATGGTCCGCAAAGGCCTACAGGGAGGGTCTGCGGAGCTATTGAGCGCGGAACAGCAACGGCATATCGACCAGTACTTCATGGGGGAGCTAAAGCGGCTGAGTTGCGATTTGCCTTACGATGAATTTTGTGACCTCGCCCCATAAAGGATGCACCGTTTGGCTGACCGGCATGTCCGGCGCCGGTAAAAGCACCGTCGCTCGTCTCCTCGAAGAGAAGCTGCGCGCGATCAACGCACGCGTGGAAGTGCTGGATGGCGATGTGGTGCGGACGCATCTTTCCAAAGGCCTGGGCTTCAGCCGGGAGGACCGCGACGAGAACATCCGGCGCATCGCTTTCGTGTGCGAACTGCTTTCGCGCCACGGGGTGATCGTGATTGCGGCGGTGATCTCGCCCTATCGCGCGGCGCGGGATGAGGCTCGCGAGAGGATTCCGGAATTCATCGAAGTGCATATGGACTGCGCCCTCGAAGTGCTGATCGAACGCGACACGAAAGGCTTATACCGGAAAGCTCTCGCCGGCGAGATTGCACACTTCACGGGGATTTCGGATCCCTACGAAGCGCCCTACAGCGCGGAAGTCAATCTTCGCTCGGACCGGGAAACGCCGGAAGAAAGCGTGGAGAAGATCTGGGACGCGCTGACGGAGCGGGGCTTGATTTCAAATGATCGATCTGCATTCGCACACTAATCAGTCCGACGGCACGTATTCTCCGGCGGAGCTGATCGCGGAGGCTCGCCGGGTGGGCGTGCGCACGCTGGCGATTACGGATCACGATACGTTCGCGGGCTACGATATGGCGGGAGCGCATGCGCGTGAGGCTGGGGTGGAATTGCTGTGCGGGATTGAGCTGTCGACGAAGTTGAACGGGCAGACGGCGCATCTGCTGGGATATTTTTTAGGGGACGGCGATTTAACGGAGTTGCGCCAGTGGCTGCTGGAAATGCAGATGTCGCGGCGGGAACGCAATTTACGGCTGGTGGCGCGGCTGCGCGAACTGGGCGTCGATATCACGCTTGAAGAGGCGCAGGCGCGCGGGCGCGGCGAAACGGGGCGGCCGCATTTCGCGCAGATTTTGGTTGAGAAAGGGTACGTGGAGACGGTGCAACAAGCCTTCGACGAATTCCTGGGGGAATCCGCGAAAGGTTATGTGGACCGGCGCGAACCGCAATTCTCCGAAGGCGTGGAGCGCATCCGCAACGCGGGAGGAATCGCGTCCCTGGCGCATCCGGTGCGGTTGAAAGGCGATATCGCGGGGATGCTGCCGGCTATGCGGGAGGTTGGGTTGAACGCGATCGAGGCGTATCACAGCGATCATGGGCCGGAAGATACCGAAAGCTTTCTGGCGCTGGCGGCGCAGTATGGAATGCTGGTGACGGGCGGGTCCGACTTTCATGGGACGGTGAAGCCGGGGCTGGAATTGGGCAGGGGACGCGGCGGCAATCTGCGAATTCCGCATGATCTGGTGGAGCGGCTGCGATGACGCCCGTCGATGCACAGCGCGCGAGCCGCAGATCCACTTTAGTGGCGCTGCTGGTGGCAGGCGCGTTCTTCATGGAGAATCTGGACGGCACCGTGATCGCGACGGCGCTGCCGCAAATGGCGCAGTCGTTCGGCGCGCATCCGGTGGATCTCAACTTGGGCATGACGGTTTATATGCTCACGCTGGCGGTCTTCATTCCGGTGAGCGGATGGGTGGCGGACCGGTTGGGCGCGCGCACGGTGTTCTCGACGGCGATCGGGTTGTTCACGGCGGCCTCGATGATTTGCGGTGTGAGCAACACGCTCACGCAATTTACAGCAGCCCGGGTTTTGCAGGGGATGGGCGGGGCCATGATGGTTCCGGTGGGGCGGCTGGTGGTGTTGCGCATCACAGAGAAAAAGGATTTGATGCGCTCGATTTCTTACATTACATGGCCGGGGTTGATGGCTCCGGTGCTGGGGCCGCCGCTGGGTGGGTTCATTACGACGTATTCGTCGTGGCGGTGGATTTTCTACTTGAACGTGCCGCTGGGCGTGGCGGGAACGGTGCTGGCGATTTTGTGGACCGACAATGAGCGGGAAAACTCCAAACGGAGTTTCGATTGGCTGGGGTTTGCGCTGGCGGGGTCGGCGTGCGTCGGTTTTATGTACAGCCTGGAGTTGATGGGGCAGCAGGCGTCGCGTTGGCTGACGGTTTGGGCGCTGCTGGGGTACAGTTTGCTGGCGGGGGCGCTGGCGGCTTTACACATGCGGCGGACGGAGCATCCGCTGATCGATTTTGCTTGCCTGAAGCGGCAGACGTTTGCGGTTTCGATCTGGGGTGGATCGTTGTTTCGTACGGGTATCATGGCGTCGCCGTTCTTGCTGCCGCTGATGTTCCAGGTGGCTTTCGGCTTGACCGCGTTTCAATCCGGAATGCTGGTGTTGACGATGTTCGCGGGGAATTTGGCGATGAAGTCGGTGACGACGCCGGTGCTGCGGCGGTGGGGCTTCCGCGCGGTGCTGGTGGTGAACGGCGTGGTTTCGGCCGTGCTGATCGCGTTGCTGGGAGTGCTGTCGCCGACGACCCCGAAGGTAGCGATGATCGCGGTGCTGTTCTTGCATGGGTTGTCGCGGTCGATGCAATTCACGGCGCTGAACACGCTAGCGTTTGTCGATATCCCCAAATCGCTGATGAGTTCTGCCACTAGTTTTGCGGCGGTGGTGCAGCAAATGGGAATGGGGCTGGGCGTGGCGGTGGGGGCAGTGGCTCTGCGCGGGGCGGGATGGCTGCGCGGGGAGCGGGCGGGCACCTTATCGCTGATGGATTTCCACCTGGCGTTCTGGATGATGGGGGCGCTGGGAATTCTGGCGGTGCTGGATTGCTTCACTTTGCCGCGGGAGGCGGGGGCCGAAGTGAGCGGGCATCAGGCGGCTTGACGGATCTATTCGGACGGGGGGCCGGAGGCGGTTCCGGCGAAGACGTCGAACAGCATGCTGGCGACGTAGCCGACTCCTATACCGCCGAGCGTGCAAGCCACGTAGGCCAACGACGGCGACGAGCCGAGCGAATCCTGAAAACCCCAGGCCCCGGCCATTCCGATAACTCCACCCACCAGCGCAGAGAGAAAGCGTTTTAGCATGCTTGACTATCGGGGGGAAGGGTGGGGGGAAACGCTAGAGTTTTGCGCTCCATGAAGCGGGGAAGAGGCCTTAGGGAGGCTTTGATTCCATTGCAGTACGGGAGGCGCGGGAGAACTAGTGTGCGCACGTGACAGGCCGAAAGGTGGCTCGCAGATGGACACGGATGGGCGCCGATAGCTGCAGAAAAGAAGAGTCGTTTAGGGCGGCTGAAGGATCTAAGATTTTATGGACCGAACTGAGAACCTCCGGCGGATGAAGTCGGATTATAGGATTGCGTTTGGGGAGTGGGCGGATCGGGTGGGGCGGTTGCGGACGATCGGTGACGGAGAAAAGAATGAGGCGCTCGCGCAGGCTGAGGCTGCTGAGGCGGTTTATCGGGAGACGCGGGACCAGTTAGCGGGGATGGTTTGTTGCGGGTAGCGCGGGCCGACCGGAGGTCGGCTGCGGGCCGGAGGCCCGCCCCACCTTACTGATGGCGGGGAAGGTGAGCGGTTAGTTGTAGGTAAATGGTGCGGCCTGGTTGGGGCAGGGCGTCAACCAGCGGCGTCAGGGCTATGGGGTCTGAGTAGTTGCGGTTGAAGGCATTGCGGATGCCCAGTTGGACGTCGAAGTTGGGGAACAGGTGTTTGGAAGTGATGGTGAAGTCGGCCAGATATACCGGCGTCACGTAATTGCCGGCTAGCGTGCGGCGGTTGCTGTAATACTGCATGCTACTGCTGGCATCGAATTTTCTCCCCAGGGGCACGGCGAAGCGGAGTTTTGCCAGGTGGTCAGGGGAGTTTTCCAAGGTGCGGTCGGCATCGTAGTCGTTGGACTTCTGGAAGGCGTAACTCGCTGCCGCTTCGAGCCACGGGAAGGGGCGGCCGTTGAGTTCGATCTCGAAACCGGTGGCGTGAACCTTACCGGCGTTTTGCACCTGAAATAAGCCGGCATCGGTTAGTACACTTTCGAGGAAGTTGTTCAGCCAATAGCTGTAGGCGGTAGCGACCAGATTCATGTGGCGGCCCAATTTTCGTTCCACGTCGATTTCGACGGTATTCGCGCTTTCGGGGCGCAAGGCGGGATTGGCTACCGCGGAGAAGCCATCGTCATAGAACAACTGGAAGCTGCTGGGGTTGCGGAAGCTGCGTCCGAAGAGGAACTTGTAGGACCACTTTTCGGTGGGCTGGTAAATCAGGGCGGCGCGCGGAGACACGAAATTCTCGCGATAGATGGAAAGATCGTAGCGGGCTCCCAGGTTCAGGCTCCAATGGGGGGATAGCTGCTTTTCGTCTTGCAGGAAGAACGCCAGAGTTCGGTCGCGCTTATCGATATTCACGAAGACCATGGGGACGGGCTCGACATCTTTGGAACCCTGGTAGGCGCGCAGATCGAGGGTGCCTTCGACGCCGGCAGTCAAGGTGCCTAGGTGCTGCACATCGAAGCGGTAGCTGAGGCGCGTGCCGATCCAATCGGATTCGGAGAAGGTGCGGTTGTCTTCGACCACCGAGCCCGAGGGCGTAGCGAGCGGATAGTCGAAGCGGCCGCGAAGATGATCGGCGTTGAAGTAAGTCCGCCATTCGAGAGTGCCGCGGGCGAGTTCGCGAGCGTAGGCGGCTTCGATATAGCCGGCGCTTTCCATCAACTGGGTTCCGCGGTCATTGAAGATCGTCGGGCCCCAGGAAACGGGTTGGATCTTGTTGCGGTCCGAGAGTACGGCGGTGAAGGTCCAGTTGCGCCAGAGAAGGGTGCCGAAGAGGTGATAACCCTTTTCGGAGTCCATGTCGAGGGCTTGGCCGTTATTGTTCGCGGGGGTGTTGAACTGGGGGAAATACAAGGGGCTCTCGCCAGTGTTGTTAAACACCGAGCCGGAAAACAGGAAACTGGCGTGTTTGCCGAGGGGCTCGGCGATCATGAACTGGGCTTTCTTTTCGCCGTAGCTGCCGGCGTCGGTGATGAGCGCGGGCGGGCCGGCTTGCTCAGGCGTTTTGGTCACGATATTGATGGTGGCGAAGATGCCGTTGCTGCCATAGAGCGCGGAGGACGGGCCGCGGATGATTTCAATCTGTTTGATCAGGCTCATTTCGATGGGGAAATCGACGCCGAACCAGAGCATGGAATCGAAGATGTGGTCGGACATATTGTGGCCGTTGACCATGACCAGGAAGCGGCTGGCGTAGTCTCCGGGGAGATTGAAGCCGCGCACGCCTACGCTGTGATAGGAGCGGTCATAACTGCCGTAGAAGCCGCGGACGGAGGCCAGGGCTTCGCCGAGAGTGCGGTAGCCGTACTTACGGAGGTCTTCGGCGGTGAGAATGGTGACGCTGGCGGGGGCGTCTTCTAGAGTTTGGGGGTGGAGGGCGGCGGCTTGTACGTGGAGGTCGAGGAGTTGTTCCAGGGTGAGGGCGGTCAGGTCGGGCTTGGGGTCGTCGGGGAGGGCGGGGAGTGGGAAGAGAAGCGTGAGGGTGCAGAGGGTGACGACGGAGGATTGACTTTCGGGTAAGCGCGCTCATCTCTTGCTGGGCTTATCGGCGTGGTGGTGGGGAGTTTGAGGGAAGGTACTGTTCGACCGGAGGTCGAACGCGGACGGGGACGTCCGCCCTACTTAAAAATTTGGTATAGTAAACCCCCATGAACCGGAAAATCATTGCGCGCGTTTCGGCTGGGGTGTTGCTTTTGCTGCTGGCTGTCGTGGCCTATACGCAGAATCAGAACCAGCCTCCGAAGCTGACTTTGAATAAAGTCAAGGACAACCTGTATGAGATTGAAGGGGACGGCGGGAATGTCGCGGTGTATGTCACGGGGAACGGGGTCATTCTGATCGATGACAAGTTTGCTCCGGATCATGACGCGATTATGGATATCGTGCGGCAGGTGACTACGCAGCCTTTGAAGTACGTCATCAACACGCACTATCACGCGGACCATAGCAGCGGGAACGGCAAGATGTATGAGAGCGGGGCGGAGATTATCTCGACGGCGAATTCGCGGAAGAACATTGTGGAGAAGAAGCAGTCCAATGCACCTCCGGGGGGCGTGGCGCCGGCGCGGATCGTATTCACCGATGAGACTTCCGTGTTCCTGGGCGGCAAGGAAGTGCGCGCACATTACTACGGGCGCGGGCATACCAACGGCGATGCCGTCATTTATTTTCCGCTGCTGAAGGTGATTCACACGGGCGATTTGATGGCGGGGACGACTCCGCTGGTGGATTATAACGGCGGTGGCAGCGTGATGGAATGGACTAAGACGCTGGACGGCGCGCTGCAATTGGATTTCGATACGGTGATTCCGGGGCATGGTCCGGTGACGAACAAGGCTGGGCTGCAGGCTTATCGCGACAACATCGTGAAGATGCGGGACCGGGTGAGCAAGGAGATCCGCAGCGGTAAGGGACAGGCGGAGATTGCTAAGTTCATGGAGACGGAGTATCAGTGGGCTCCGAACAGTTTGCAGCAGCAGTGGAGCGTGCCGGGATTTATGACGGAACTGAAATAACAAGCTTCTTGTTGGGGAATTGGGCCGGTGTCTCGCTGTGGTGCGAGGCGCCGGCTTTTTTATTGGCCCGCATGCTGCGCATGGCGGTTCTGTGTGAGGGGGAGATTACGGTTTGGGGAGTTGCTGTAATAGCTGGACGAAGAGATTGTCGGGGGCGGCGGTTATGGCTGCGCGGAGGCCGCCGTTGGGATTTACCAAGGTCACGGGAACGCCTTCGTGGGAGGCTACTGTTAGGCCGGCGGAGGCTATGGCTTTTAGGGCTGAGTCCAGATCGCGGACGAGAGGCGGAGGAGCGGGGAGCCGGGGTCGCGGGGGCGGCTGTGGACGGGTTTGCGGTCGATGCCGGCGAATTCCAGGAACTCAATTTGGAAGGTGGTGCCGGGGACCAGGGCGGTGGTGCGGCGCAGTTCGGCGCGGGGGAGGCCCATTAGTGTGAGACGCGGCTTATCGTATTGGAGCGTGCTGGGCTGGGGCTGGAAGCCTAGGGCGTCGCGGAAGACGTGCATCATGCGTTCGGTGTCGCTGACGGTGAAGGCGAAGCTGACGGAGAGAAAGTTGCCAGCGGGAGTCGCGGGCGGGGTGTCGGGCTGGATGAGTTCGACGTAGAAGCCGTCGGGGTCGCGGAGCATGATCGCGCTGCTGTCGTTCAGACGCACGGGTTCACTGCCGGTGGTTACGATGGGGGCTCCCGATTTCTTGACGCGGGCTAGGATCGGGGCGATGTCGCGCACGGTTAGGATGAGCGTGGCGGCACCGGGGTCTTGATAGCGGGGATGGATGGGCGTTCGGTCTACGCCTTTCCATTCGACTAATTCGGCGCGCATGGGGGAGGCTTGGACTAGCGCTACACCGACGCGGTATTGGGCTCCGGGGGCATCGTACAAATTCACGATGGCGGGGGTGTCGAGGTAGGGGCGGGGGCCGGTGGGCGGGGTGCCTTGGAGGTCCATGCCTAGGACGTTCTGGTAGAAGTCCACTGACTTTTCTACGTCGGCTACTACGTGGAGGAAGTTGCCTACGCCGATGATGTCGCCGGGCGGGGCGGGCGTGGGGAGCGGCTGGGCTACGCTCAGGCTTACGCAAAGGAAAGCGGACGCTACAAACAGAGGCACTCGACGCATTCGTCAATGGTACTCCGGTTTGGGGGCGGGGGAAAATGGGGGCGGAGCCGACGTGGACGTCGGCTGCGGGCCGGAGGCCCGCCCCACTACACTAGGTGCCACTGGGTGGGGAAAAGGGGCTGTAAGAGGCGGAGGTGGTCGTTATCCAGCGACCGACTTCCAGTTTTTGATCAGGTGTTCGGCGGTGCGCCAGGCTAGGGCTTGAATGGTTAGCGTGGGGTTGCGGGCGCCGTGGGTTCCTAGGACTGATCCGCCTAGGATTCCTAGATTCGGGGATTCGTGGGTGAAGCCCCATTTGTCGACTACGCTGGAGTCGGGCTTCGCTCCCATACGAGTGCCGCCTACGGCGTGGGTGGAGAGATTCGGTCCTACGGTGTTGGGGACGGTTACTACTTCGATGGCTCCGGCGGCGCGGAACCAGGCTTCGGCTTTGGCGGCGGCGTGGGCGCTGGCTCTGGGCTCGTTTTCTTTGGGGCCGCTGGTGATGCGGCAGACGGGGTCGCCTAGCTTGTCCTTCACTTCGGGGTCGAGATCCAGCCAGGTGTTTTCGTAGGGGAGCGAGTTGCACTGGGCGTAGGCTCCTACCCAGCGGTTGGCGTTTTCGGCTACGAACTTTTTCCATTTCGCTCCCCATTGGGGGGCGCGGTTAAAAGTTGGCATCGAGGACGCCGCGATGGGATGGAGTTCGTGGTTGATGGTCAGGCTGGCGCCGCCGATGAAGCCCAGGCCGGTGTGATCGAAGCTGTCGTCGGCCCAGTTGTTGACGACTACGCCTTGGGCGTTGGCTCCATACCAGAGGTTGAGGTCGAAGGGGAAGAGGGCGGTGACTTCGCGATTGGCCCAGTGTCCGATGTAGTGCTTGCCTACTTGGCCGTGATTGTTGGCCAGGCCGTTGGGGAAGGCTTTGGATTTCGAGAGCAGCAGCATGCGGACGTTTTCGTAGGTGTATGAAGCTAGCAGGACTACTTTGGCGGGCTGGAAGAATTCCTGGCCATCCTTGATGTAGAGGGCTCCGGTGGTTTTGCCGTTGTCGTCGGTTAGGATGCGGGTTACTTGGGCGCGTTCTACGATCGTTAGGTTTTTGGTTTTTTGGGCGGCGGGGATGGTGGTGACTGCGGTGGAGTTCTTGGCTTTCACGTGGCAGCCGCCGGTATCGCAATAGCCGTGATAGGCGCAGGGGGAGCGGCCGTCGCGCGGCTGGGAGTTGATCGCTGCTGGGGAGCGGTGCGGGTTGAAGCCGGCTTTGCGCGCTGCCGCCTGCAGCATGTCGGTGAACTCGGTGTCGCGCAGCGGGGGCATGGGATATTCGCGGCGTGCGGGGGCCTTCGAATATGTTGCCTTTGGGATTTATGAATCCCTTGATGTTGCCGGCTTTGCCGGAGACTCCGATTTCGTACTCGATGGTGTCGTAGTAGGGTTCCAGGTCGTCGTAGGTCAGGGGCCAGTCTTCGACTGTTGAGCCTTTGGGGATGGCGTTGGCGCCGTAGCGGCGGAGGGTTTCGGAGCGGACTTTGAAATCCCAGGGCTGGAAGCGCCAACTGTTGGCGTAGTAGTGGATGGATGTGCCGCCTACGGCGTTCATCATTGTGGGGGCGGCGCCTTGGCGGGCTTTCTGGTCGGGAGACGTGCGGAAGGTGGGGATTTCGTCCCAGACCTTCGTTCCGGTGGTTACGCGGCGGCGGACGTTGTTGTGGATTTCGTCGGCTTTGAAATCGCTGGGCTGCATCCAACTGCCGGCTTCTAGCGCTGTGACCTTGAGACCGGCTCGCGTAAGGGGGAGGACGGCTACGCCGCCGGCGGCTCCTAGTCCGACTACCACTACGTCGGTAGGTTTGAGATTAGTGGCCATGGGTTTCTCCCGTGCGCCCGTGCCGTAGAGTTCTTTGCGGTAGGGCTTGGGCGGGGTCTTCATGCTTTGGTCTTCAGGGCCGGCGGCTAGTTTGGCTCCGGGGTAGCGGATGAGATCCCAGCCGGCGAAGTTTTTGTTGCCGCCGTAGACGGGGTCGCCGAACATTCCTTCCAGGGTCAGGCGGCGGACGCGGTTGAAGAAGCCGCGGAGGTTGGGGGCTTGGTTGTTGTCGATGTCGGTGAGGACGGCGTCGCGCTGGGCTGGAGTGAGTGTTGCGAAGGCGATTTTTTGGGTGCGGAGGGAGTAGACGTCAAGGTTCGAGAGGCCTTCCAGGAAGAGGGGCTTTTCGGCGGCTAGGTAGTCTGCCAGGCAGCGGTCTATGTAGTCGCCTACGCCGCATTCTACGGCGCCGGGGCCTAAGTCATCTTTGGGGATCAGGCGGTCTATTAGGGCGTCTAGGGTTTGGCGTTGATCGGCGGTCAGGGCGGCTGCGGCTGGGGATTGGGCTTTGGTGATGGCGGCTAGGGGAATCAGGGTCGCGCTGGCTAGAACTGTGCGGCGGGTTATGGACATCGTGCCTCCAGATATGGAAGTATACAACGGCGCTGGGCCCGAAAGATTGGCCGCAATGAACGCAAATAAACGCGAATCACTTTCTGGGAGTGAGTTTGTAGATGGAGTTTTCTATGTCGGAGTTGATGTAGATGGCGGACGGGCTTACGGCAATGCCGCGGTAGAGGCTGGGGCCGGTGCTTAGGCCGATGGGGAGGTTGCTGGCGATTATGGAGCGCATCGCTGTTTTGAGATCCAGGCGGGTTACGCGTTTCGCTCCTACTTCTACTACTAGGATTGCGCCGTCTGGGGCTACGGTTAGACCTTCGGGCGATGATAGGCGCGGGGCTATTAGCGATTTTTCGCCGGTCTTCAGGTCGATTCTGGTCACTTGGCCGGCTCTGGGTTTCGCTTACGTAGATGGCGTTGTTGCCGGCGTCGGCTAGGCCGGTGGGGGCGGATAAACCCGCGGCTATGATTTTGTGGTCGGTTGCGCGGACCAGATTGCCGGTTGCGGTTTCGGCTACTAGGATGTCGCCGTTGGGAAGTTCCAGGGCGTCGCCGGGGGATTTGAAGCCGTTCCACTCGGCTAGTTTCTTGAAATTTGTGCGATCGAATTGCTGGACGAAGCCGTTGACTTGGCCTACTACTATGATGCGTTTTGGGCTCAGGGAAATGTGGGAGGGCTGGAACATTTCTACTGGGGTATCGGTTACTGCGGCGGTGTCGGGGTTTACTTTGCGGACGCCGCCGAAGACGTCGGCTACGTAGAGGGTATCGTGGCCGGCTGATGTGGAAACGGCTAGGCCGGCGGTGGAGGTTAGTTTTCCGGCGGGGATGAATTGGGTCACCTGGCCGGTGGTAACGTCTACTTCGTCGATGGCATTGAGATGCGACAACGACACGAAGAGTTTACCTTTGGAGTTGAAGGCCAGATTGTCCAGGTCGGAGCGGAGTTTCGCGATCACTTTCTTTTGGCCGGTTTTTAGATCTACGCGGATCAGTTCGCGGGTGCCGGTGTCGGGGGTGTAGGCGTAGCCTTTGAAATCCAGCTTCACGGCGGCGGGGGTTTTGAAACCTTCGGCGATTACGTCTAGTTTGGCGGTGTCGGGATTGATGCGCACGATTTTGCCTTTGAACCAGAGGGGGCCGTAAATCATGCCGTCGTCTCCTACTTCGAAACCGTTGAGTCCGCCCATATCCTTGATGATCAGGCGCGGGGGCTTGACGCCGTTGCGATCCACTTCATAGAGGGCGTCGCCGTAGAAGACCAGGCTGACGAAGAGGCGTTTGCCGTCGCGCGAGAAGGAGACGCCGTTGACGCCGCGCTGGTGCTCCATGAGATTGCGCACGGGGCCGTTGGGGGACTTGATGTGGAGGATGCCGTCTTCGATGGAGGTCCAGGCCAGGGTGCCGTCGGGGGCGAAGGCGAGGTCATCGGCCATGCCTTGGGGAGGCGGGATGAAGGTAGTTACTTTTTTAGTGGTGGGGTCTATTTTGTAGATGGACTGGCCGATTACGCTGGCGGCGTAGAGGTTGTCATCCTTGTCGAAGCGCAGGCCGTGGACGCCGTGGAAGGGGGAGGCGGGGAGCAGGCGTTTGACGTCGTAGTCGGCGGCTGGAAGGAGGGTGGCGGCGAGGAGCGCGGGTAGGACGACGTTTCGCATGAACCTTAGACTATATCGAAATAGGGTCGCGTGCTACTCTCAAGTGGGGCCTTGCGGACCCTAATCGAGATCAAGGGAGTTTCATGTCAGAATCTTACGGGCATCGGATTACGGCCATTCACGCGAATCCGCTTAACAAGTGCGACCACTGCAAGCAGCCGGCGTTGTGGGAGACGGATTACAAGTTTTTTGGAGAGAATCAGCCGCGGGGATCGAATCCGGAGCAGGTTTGCGATACGCACGCTAAGCAGTTTGCGGCGAAGTGGCCGGATGCTAAGTTTCCGGTGCAGGCGCCGAATTAACGCGAAGAAGTCCGCAGGCCTGGAGGCCTGCGCTACTCGGCAGCGATCTAGTGATCTAAGGATGGATTTTTGGGGGCTGGGCTGTGTTATCCTAGCAGAGGTCGTCCCTAAAAGTGGCGGGCGCCCTTACACCCAGGAAATTTTTATATGCCAAAGTTGAAGACCCATAAGGGTGCGGCCAAACGGTTTAAGAAGACGGGGACCGGCAAGATTAAGCGCCGGCATGCGTTTGCCCGTCATATTCTGACGTCGAAGTCGCGCACGCGGAAGCGGCGGTTGGGACAGTCGTCGATAGCCGATCCGGCTAACTCGCCTGAAATTCACCGCATGATTCCGTACTAGCCCCTCGGGGCTGATTTTGGTGGACAGTGCGCCGCACGTGCCTGATCCGCCTGCAATAATCAAACTAAAACCCAAGGAGAAGAAACGTGCCTAGAGTCAAACGTGGTACCAAGCGGCGTAATAGCCGCAAGAAGACGCTTACCCTCGCCAAGGGTTTTTTCCTCACTAAGAGTAAGCTTTATCGATCGGCGCAAGAAGCCGTTGAGAAATCGCTGCGCTATGGCTACAAGGGCCGACGGCTTAAGAAGCGCGATTTCCGCTCGTTGTGGATCGTGCGCATCGGGGCTTCCTGCCGCGCGGCGGAAATTTCTTACAGCAAGTTTATGGACGGGCTGAAGAAGGCCGGCGTGGAACTGAATCGCAAGGTGCTCGCCGACATGGCGCTCACTGATCCTACCGGCGTTTGGGGCGCTGGTGAACCAAGCCAAGGCGGCGCTCGAAAAGGCCGCGGCTTAGAGGTAACTTAAGATGTCGATGCCGCAACCTGCATCCGAATTAGATTCGCTGGCGAATCTGGAAGAACGGATTCTAAAGGCAGTGGAGTTGGTATCGGCGCTGCGGGCGGAGCGCGATGAGGCGTTGAGCGAACTCGAGGAAGCTCGCGCGGCGCTGGCGGAATTGGCTTCGGTCAAGAAGGCGGCGGCCGTGGCGGAAACGCTGCGGGAAGAGATTGACGGGCTGCGGGCGGAGCGGAAGCAGGTCCGCGTACGCATCGAAAAGCTATTGGGGCAGATGGATCAACTGAGCGGCCAGTAAACGTTTGGAGGCGCCGGAATGGACTCGGAAAAGAAGACGGTGAGGGTCACCATCTTCAACCAAACCTACACTCTGGGTGCCACCGACGAAGACGGCGAAGTGGAAACGCTGGGGCACACGGTCGATGAGCTGATGACTTCGATCGCGCAACGCGCCGGCAACATGGACGCGCAGCGCATTGCGGTGCTGGCGTGTCTGCACATGGCCGACCGGCTGCGTACGATCGAGCGCGAATTGGCTTCGCTTAAAGGGCGAGTGGATGAGAAGACTCGCCACTTGTCGCTGCTGCTCGACGAAGTGATTTAACCCCTCAAATTAAGTGCTGCGCTCTTCCCTGCTCTCCGAACTTAAGTGGATCGATCATGGATTCGGCACGCGGACGGACGTTGTGTCGCAGGACGACATGGCTAGTCTGAAGCAGATTCATTCGGCCGTGGTGCTGGCGGCGGAGCGGGCGGGACTGGCGGGTGAGGGCGATGCGCTGGTGACTTCACAGGATCGAGTGCCGGTTTCGATTCGCACTGCGGATTGTTACCCGATACTGCTGGCCGATGAGCGGAATCGCGCGGTGGCGGCGGTGCATGCGGGGTGGCGGGGTACGGCGGCGCGGATTGTAGTTAGGACTATCGAGCAGATGCGGGAGCGGTTCGGGACGGACGCGGCGGATTTGCGGGTGGCGATTGGGCCGGGGATTGGCGGGTGCTGCTACGAGGTGGGTGTCGAGGTCGCACGGCAATTCGGATTGGAGCAGGCAGGGAAGATTGATTTGGCTGAAATGAACCACCGGCTATTGGTGGAAAATGGGGTGGCTGCGGAGCGGATTGAGGTGTTGGGGGGATGCACGCTGTGCGATGCGCATCTGTTTCACTCATTCAGGCGGGACAAGGAAAGTGCGGGGCGGATGGTTTCGTGGATTGCTGTTGACCGGCCTGGAGGCCGCTCCTACTAAACACATCGGGCGCGGTAGCCGGTTACGACTCCGCGCCCGTTAAAGAGAACGAGAGATGATCAGGGTTTAGGCAGCGTGCATCAGTTCGTCGAAGCTTTCGCTACCGTCGGCCTGATTGCGGTCGGCGATTTCCTGGCACTGGATACAAAACGGGGTCCACGGCACGGCTGCCAGGCGCTTGGGGCTGATGTCTTCTTCGCAGTGCAGACACACTCCGAAGGTTCCTTCATCCAAGCGGCGCAGCGCGCCTCTCACGTTGCGAAGCAGTTGCGACTCACGATCGAGATTGCGGATGGCCAGCTCACGCTCAGCCGCGTGCTGCACTTCGTCGAGAGCGTCCGGGCTCTTTTCAATAGCGATGCCTTCACGGTTGCGTACAAACAATTCCAACTCCGCCTGCCTCGCCTCCAGTATTTCTCTGAATTTTTTTAATTCATTCTTTGTCATTTTCTTGTCTCCTGTCTCTCGTCTCTTTTTTGTCCTTACGTCCGTTACGTCCCGTCTCTTTTCTCTTACGTCCGTCTCATGGCATTAGACGCAGAGATTACCAAAAAGGTTCACTGAACTCAATCCACTTCTAGGGGATTGCCTGCCATGAAGGTGCAGGCTTGAAGTGCCCTGTGCGGCTAGGCCCAGGTACCTCGTTTGGATCTTTGAAGTAGAGTAGCACATGACTGACTCGTCTTGCAAGCAATTACAATACCATTTCAAATTTCGCCTGAATTCGCCCGCTGCGCCGCGAGCCGCGAGTTCTAGACCGCCACTTACGTGCGCGACCCTTAGATATCGGCTCGACTCTCATAAAGCATTACGTCCGTAGCCCAATCCGCGGATTTCCGGGCAAACCGGGTGCAGACCCGCGACGTTTTCTTGAAAACTTTAAGAACCAATATGTTACAAGCATCGATTTCGCGCTACCGCCAAATGGGTCTCCGCAGCCGGTAAAAATTCTCATGTCAACCTGCATATATTTACGCCCTGAATCCTAGCACAACGGTCCCGGACATTCTTAAACGGGACGCAACGGAGCCGATTGGCGGCGGGGGACTTCGATCAGCATAAACTTGTTATGTTTCAATACGTTCAATCGCGGTATACATTTCCCCTGGGAGAGGGTTTTCGATCCTGAAACTACTGGTGACTGGTTTGGGCGCGTAGCGGCGTTCCGTGTTTCGTTGTGTCCCAGGGCGTGTCGAAGCTCTACAGGCAAAGGGTCTCTTGGCACTCTAAAGCTTTATTTATCAACCCCATAAATTGGATCTTGCCGTGCTCCTTAGGACGCTGGCCAAACTGCTTATGCGCGCGCTCGCCATCTTCGTTTGCTTTACTGGTGCCTGGGTTCCGGCGGAAGCGACTACGCTCCAGCAATTGAGCTTGAGCGAGATGGCGCAGAAAGCCACCGCGATCGTGCGCGCCAAGGTGACGGGCTCGGTCGAGGTACTGCGCGGCACTGACGTCTACACGGTGTACCAACTGGCAACACTTGAGACTGTGAAGGCGCCGAACGGCGTAAAGGCGGCGGATGTGGCGGTGCCAGGCGGGGTCGCCGGCGGGCTGCGGCAAGTGGTGGCGGGCGCTCCGGTGCTGCGGGCGGGCCAAGAATATGTGTTGTTCCTGTGGACCAGCCGGTCCGGACTCACGCAACTGATGGGGATGACGCAGGGGCTGTTCGCTGTCGAACGTACGACGGAGGGTGATGTCCTAGCGACACGCGCGGCGGCGGGCGAACAGATGCTCGACGGCGCGGGACATGGGATACGTGACGAAGCGTTATCGATGCCGTGGGCGGAGTTGAAGAGCAGGGTGATAAAGTCCTTGACCGTGGGGAGACAATAAGCGATGCGCGCCGTGGCGAGGGCTCAACGCACGCTACTGGTGCTGGCGGCGTTGGGCGTAGTCTCGCCAATGGCCTCCGCGTATTACTACTACGTGTTCTTCGCGAACGCATCGAGTCCGTATATTCCGTTACCCGCGCATTACGATCTGAAGGCGATCAAGGACAGTACCGTTCAGTATTTCATTTCCGATCTGCCGCCCGGACCCTTGATGGCGGGCGACACGCTGACGGACATCTATAGCGAGATCCGGCAGGCGGCAGAGGTGTGGGATGGCGTGAGAAGTTCGGGGCTGCGCCTGCACTTCGGCGGGACGCGCAATATGACGGCTCCGCAGACAGTACCGGGCATCGATGTGGTGTTTGACGACAACATGCCACCGGGGATCGTGGCGCAGACCACGCTCACCTTCCCAGCGGATTTGAGTTTCCTGAGCGCGAAGGGAACGTCGTTCGTGCCGATCGTGCGGGCGAAGCTGCAGTTGCGCCGGGATCTGACGGCGGCGGGGTATCAGCAAGCCAGCTACAGCGATAGCTTCTTCACCACGCTGGTGCACGAATTCGGGCACTCGTTGGGATTGCAGCACAGTTTGACTTCGGCAGTGATGTCTACGGCGATTACACGGGCGACCACGCGGGGCGCGCCGCTCGCGGCGGACGATGTCAGCGCGATTTCGCTGCTGTATCCGGCGAGGGGATTGGGCGGCGGCTTCCTGGCTTCGACCGGAATCATCGGCGGGCAGGTAACGGTTGGCGGAACAGGCGTGAGTCTGGCGAGTGTGGTGGCGTTGTCGCCGACGACCGGCGTGGCCGTGAGCGGCATGACCTTTCCGGATGGCACTTATGAAATTGTGGGGCTTCCTCCGGGGCAGTATTATGTGTACGTACATCCGCTGCCGCCGGCGGCGACGGGCGAGGGGTCTCCGGCGAACATCGTACCTCCGGTAGATCCCGCAAACGACAGTTTCGCGGCCAACACGCAATTCGTCACGCAGTTTTTCCCAGGCACGCAGGATTGGACCCAGGCGACGGCGGTCGGCGTCGCGGCGGGAGCTTTCGTCACCAACATCAATTTCGCGGTGGCCGCGAGCGCGGGACCGGCGGTTTACGCGATGCAGACCTATGGCTATCCGAATGGCGTGGCGATACCGGCGCCGCCGCTGGTGACGGGGACGCGCGACGCTTTGGTGTTTTACGCGAACGGCCTGACGGTCAACAACCAGACGGCCATGGCTCCGGGACTGGGAGTGAGCGTGATCGGCAAGGCGGCCACGATCGAAGCGGGAAGTCTGAAGTATTACCAGCAGGGGTTCCTAGAGACGGTGTTGGATACCAGCGCGGTTTCCGTCAATACGCCGGTGGCGCTGGCGGTGACATTGAACGGGGATCTGTACGTGCTGCCGGCGGCGTTCACGGTGGTGGCGAACCCGGCGCCCACGGTTACGTCGGTGACGTCGCAGGCGGTGGACGCGCTGCAGGTAGTGACTACGGTGGCGGGCACCAATTTGACGACGGCCACGCGTATTTTGTTTGAAGGGTCTCCAGCGACGGTGCTGTCCGCGAATGCCGACGGCTCGCTGGCGGTGACGGAGCCGCCGGGGTTGAGTGGGAGCGCGGCTACGGTAGAAGCGATTAATCCGGACGGGCAGAGTTCGCTGCAATCGTTGGCAGATGGCGCGCCGCGGCCACAGTTTACTTATCCGCAACTGAATGCGGCGTCGATTGTGCCAACGCCGGCCGTGGTGACGGCGGGTACGGATACGCTGATGGTCATCAACGGGGTGAACACGCATTTCGCCGAGGGGCAAACGGTGGTTGGGTTCGGATCGAGCGACATCTCGGTGCGGGGATCGTGGGTGGTGAGTCCAACTATGGTGATCCTCAACCTGAGCGTGGATCCCGCGGCGCAAGTGGGAATCACTTACGTTACGGTGGCCACGGGGCTCGAGATTATTACGCTGCCGGACGTGTTCACGGTGGTGGCGGCGGCACCGAACCAGATCAGTATGAAGGTGCCGATTCTAAATGCGGCGACAGGACTGGCTGGGATTCCAGCAGGGGGCACGGCTTTGATTAGGACTAGCGGACTGCCGGCGGATCTCACAGGGTGGACGCTTACAGTGGGTCCTGAGAACGTGGCGTTCACGGCGGATGCGAATGGGGTGTTGACGGTGAACCTGCCGCTGGACCTGGGGGTGGCGCCGCTAGCCGGTGCAATTGACCGCGCCGGGGAACCCGCCGCTGGCTGTCGTGCCGCGTGTGATGCTGCAAGTAGACCCGCCGTCTCCGGTGATTCTGTGGGCTGTCGATTATCCTACGCCGGCGGATCCGACGGCTCCGGTGGTGCCGGTTTTGACTAGCCCGACTTCGCCGGTGCAGGCAGGCGGGTTGGTGACTGTCATGGTTTATGGGCTGACGGGGGCGAATAGAGTTTTGCCGTCCGCGGGAGCGGTTTACGTCAATATCGCGGGGAACGCTTACCCGGTGACGGCGGTGATTGCGGTGCCTGGGGATCCTAACTCCACTGCGCCTCCGCAGGATTTGACTTACGTTAACTTTGCGATGCCGGCGGGGTTGGTGGTGGACCCGGCGGTGACGGACCCGACGGTGCCGGTGATGGTGGGGACGGGGACTCGGTTGACGGCTGCGTTTGCGGTGAATGTGGCGGCACCGCCGCCGGCTCCTGCGGGGAACTGAAGCGCGCCAACGTGGACGTTGGCGGCGGGCCGGAGGCCCCGAATTCCTTTCCGTCGCAGGAAGTCTCGGGAGATTCCGTCATTACGTTGGGTTCACTTTTTTGGCGGGCGGAACGTAGTAGGTGCGTTCGATGGTCTCAAGACAGGTGCACTTGAGCAGGCGTTGCGTGGTGCGGGCGATTTTTTCGCGCGCGCGGTCAAGCAGGGCGGCGGAATCGTTGGGAGATTGGGGGGTTGCGGGCGGCGCGAAAACAGCGGCGATGGTGGCGGCCAGAAGTGCGATTCGGGGTATCGACGGCTCCATGGATGGGGCTCAGATTGGCACTTAGACTATATCGTGCTCTGGCTGGGTTGCTCAAGCGGGGGTGACTTGCAGCGCCGAGCCAACGTGGACGTTGGCTGCGGGCCGGAGGCCCGCCCCACATAGCTAACTCTTAAGGTAGCGAGTTTGATTGGACTAGTTTCTTTGGGGTTAGCCGACGGCGGAGGGGCGGGTTTCGGCGTGGTGGCGGACGTCGATGCCTTTTACCAGGAACAGGACGTCTTCGGCGATGTTGGTGGAGTGGTCGGCTATGCGTTCCAGGTTGCGGATCACTACCATCAGGTTCAACGCTTGCTGGATGTTGTGCGGGTCCTTCTCCATGAAGCTGGTTAGCTCGTGGTAGCAGGCGGTGCGGAGGCTATCGACGGCGTCGTCGGAGGCCAGAACGCTGCGGGCCAGGTCGGCGTCGCGGTGGACGAAGGCGTCTAGGGCTTTGCGCACCATGGACTGGACCAAGCCCGAGATGTGCGGGATGTCGATCATCGGAGTGATGATCGGGCCTTCCATTAGTGACAGCGCGCGTTCGGCGATGCTCACGGCTAAGATCGCCCATGCGTTCCAGGTCGGTGTTGATCTTGAGGGCGGCTACGATCAGGCGCAGGTCGGCGGCCATGGGCTGCTGCAAGGCCAGGAAGTTGATGGCAAATTCGTCGATTTCGATTTCTATGGCGTTGATGCGGGCTTCGGTGCGGAAGACTTCTTCGGCGGCGTTGCGATCCTTTTGCGTGACCGCACTGATGCTGCGCTGAATCGAGGATTCGACGATGGCGCTCATTTCGAGCAGCTTGGTTTTGAGTTGTTCTAGTTCTTCTATGAAGTGGCGCATATCAACCCAAAAAAATCAACCGAAACGGCCGGTTACGTAATCTTCTGTCTCTTGTTTCGCCGGGTTCTTAAAGATAACGGCGGTGCTGTCGAATTCGATCAGGCGGCCTAGCAGGAAGAAGCCGGTGTGGTCGGCTACGCGGGCGGCTTGCTGCATGTTGTGGGTGACGATGACGATGGTGCAACTGCTCTTGAGCTGGAAGATGAGGTCTTCGATTTTGGCGGTGGCGATGGGGTCGAGGGCGGAGCAGGGCTCGTCTAGCAGGAGCACTTCGGGGTCGACGGCGAGGGCGCGGGCGATACACAGGCGCTGCTGCTGGCCGCCGGAGAGTCCGTAGGCGGATTGGTTTAGTTTATCCTTGACCTCGTCCCACAGAGCGGCGCGATGAAGGCTCTGTTCTACCTTTTCGTGCAGAGCGGCGCGGTTGGCGACCATGCCGTTGATGCGCGGGCCGTAGGCGATGTTGTCGAAAATGGATTTGGGGAACGGGTTGGAGCGCTGGAACACCATCCCTACGCGGCGGCGGACGTAGGCTACTTCCTGTTCAAAGATGTTCACGCCATCGAGTAGAATCTGGCCTTCGACGCGGGTGTTGCGCACCGTTTCGTTCATGCGGTTCAAGGTGCGCAGGAAGGTGGACTTGCCGCAACCGGAGGGTCCGATGCAAGCCGTCACCTGGTTGGCGAAGATCTCCATCGAGATATTCTTCAGGGCTTGAAAATTGCCGTAGTAGAAATTGAGATCGGTGACGCTCAGCTTGTGGGCCGTGTCGGGAAGCGGTCTCGCGGCATCCATGGGCGGCGTGTTGGTTCCCGCTGTTGGAGTATTCATCTCAGGATAAGGTTGTCGAGTAGAGGCTTGCATGGAGTCACCTGGCTACGTGCTTCTTTTTGGCTAAAACCGCACGCGCGAATATGTTTACACCCAGCACCAGGGTCAGTAGCACAAAGCCGGCCGACCAGGCTTGCCGATGCCAATCTTCGTAGGGCGAGATGGCGTAGGTAAAGATCATTACCGGCAAGGCTGACGTGGGTTGTTCCCATCCAGGGCTCCAGAAACGGTTGCCGAAACTGGTAAACAAGAGCGGGGCGGTTTCGCCCGCCACTCGCGCCAGATTCAACATTACCCCTGTCATGATCCCATTTTTCGCAGCGGGAATCACTACCGTCAGGATGGCCTTGGCCTTGGATGCGCCGAGTGCCACGGCGCCTTCGCGGAGGGAGTTGGGAATGGCGCGGAGAAATTCTTCGGAGCTGCGTACGGCGATGGGGATCATCATCACGCCCAGGGCCAGGCCGCCGGCTAACGTCGAGAAATGCTTTTGCGGCAGGACGATCAAGGTGTAGGCGAAGATGCCGATGACGATCGAGGGGACGCCGTTGAGCAAGTCGGTTACATAACGGATCACGAAGGAGAAAGTGCTGCCGCCGAATTCCGCCAGGTAGACGCCACCTAAGAATCCGATGGGGACGCCTACTACCATGGCCAAGGCGAGAAGCTTGGCGCTGCCTACGATGGCGTTGGCCATGCCGCCTCCGGCTTCGCCGACGGGGGTGGGGAGTTTGGTGAAGAAGTCCAGGGTGAGGCTGCTGCCGCCGTGGACGAACAGGTATC
The DNA here is from genome assembly GCA_963760575.1 of Bryobacterales bacterium. GTDB lineage: Bacteria > Acidobacteriota > Terriglobia > Bryobacterales > Bryobacteraceae > Palsa-187. Next base: position 62,760 of record CAVXEM010000036.1, on the reverse strand, counting down.
CCAGGATGAAGACCAGGGTTCCGGCGGCAAACAGGGTGCATAATCCCGTGATGGTCAGCATCACTGCATTGACTATTTTGCGCCGGAGTGTGTGCAGGTCGCGCATATTATGTCTTGTACTTGTCGGCTCCCATGACGAGAAGACGCGCGACGCCGTTGATGACGATGGTGAGGGCGAAGAGCACCAGGCCCAGTTCGATGAGGGCGCTGGTGTAGAGTTTGCCCGTGGCTTCGGTGAACTCGTTGGCGATTACGGCGGCGATGGAATAGCCGGGGGCGAAGAGCGAGGCTTTGATTTTGGGATCGTTGCCGACGACCATGGTGACGGCCATGGTCTCGCCGAGCGCACGCGCTAGCGCCAGGAAGATGGAACCCATGATGCCCTTCTTGGCGTAGGGGACGACAACATCCCAGGTGGTTTCCCAACGGGTGGCGCCGAGGGCCAGGGCGGCTTCGCGCTGGTCACCTGGGACCGACAGAATCACTTCGCGGGAGATGGAGATGATGAAGGGGATGATCATCACGGCCAGCACTACGCCGGCTGAAAACAGGCTGACCCCATAGAAGGGTCCGCTGAAGAACGGGGTCCATCCGAGCGCGGCGCGCAGGGAGGGCTCGACCAAACGCAGGATAGGGACCAACACGAAAATTCCGAGCAGTCCGTAAATCACGCTGGGGACGGCAGCCAGCAGTTCGATCAAAAACGTGAGGGCATCGGAGATTTTCGGCGGCGCTAATTCCGCGAGAAAGATGGCGGCGCCTACGCCTAGCGGGATTCCCATGAGCAGCGCCAGGAATGAAGTCACCACTGTTCCGTAAATGAAGGGTAGCGCGCCGAATTCATCGGCCACTGGGTCCCAGGTTTGTGTGAACAGGAACGCCCAGCCGAATTTCGCGCGGGCGTCGGTGGAGTTGATGAACAACTCGTATACCAGCAGTCCCGTGATCAATAGGATGCTGGCTGCGGCTATGAAGGTGATTACGTAGGCCGCCTCGTCGCCACCACGCAAGCGCTCCAAAAAATTCGGCGCCGGCCGCGAAGGACCGGCGCTCGAAACGGTAGTGGAGGAGGCTGCCATGCAGAGAGGCGGCTATTGAATCTTGGCGATCGCTTTCAGTTCCTTCGCGACCACCGCCTTCGGAAGACGGGCGTAGGCCAGAACTTCGGTCATGTTCTGACCATCGGCCAGCATCCAGGTGAGGAAATCCTTGATGGCTTTCTTCTTGGTGGGGTCGGCGATTTTCTCGGGGATCAGCAGCCAGGTGAAGCTGGAGATGGGATAGGCGTCTTTGCCGGGAGCGTTGGTGATCGAGACGCGGAAATCATCCGGCATCTCTTTCGAACTCGCGGCTGCGGCGGTGACTCCGGCCAAGCTGGCCTGGACCCAGTTGCCTGCCGCGTTCTTGACCTTGCCGGTCTTCATTTTGTTCTGCACGGCGTAGATTAATTCGACATAGCCGATGGAGTTGGGGGTCTGTTGTACTTGGCCCGATACACCTTCGTTGCCCTTGCCGCCGAGACCGACGGGCCAGTTGACGGAAGTTCCGCGGCCGACTTTCATTTCCCATTCGGGGCTGACTTTGGAAAGATAGTCGGTCCAGATGTAGGTGGTGCCGCTGCCATCGGAACGGTGAACAACGATGATGTCGGCCGCTGGTAGTTTTGCACCGGGATTGGCTTTCGCCAGTTCCGGGTCGTTCCATTTGGTGATCTTGCCCAGGAAGATTCCCGCCAGCGCTTCCGGTGTGAAGTTGAGATCGGTGTTTACGCCGGCGACGTTGTATACCGGAACGTCGGCGCCCATTACCGTCGGAAAGTGCAGAATTCCAAATCCGTGCTTGTCTTTGAATTCCTGGAGCTGTTTGTCGTTCATGGGGCCGTCGCTGGCTCCGAATTCCACGGTGCCTTCGGTCACCTGCTTGATGCCGCCGCCGGAACCGATGGACTGGTAGTTGAACTGAAGGTTGGGGAACTTCTTGTGGTACTCGTCAAACCACTTCGAGTACATCGGATAAGGGAACGTGGCACCGGCCGCGTTAATTAGAATCTGTTGTGCTGACGCCACCCCGGTCGTCAGGGCGGCTAACAGGGCCACCTGCAATACGAATCGCTTCATATAGGTCTCTCCTCTATTTAATCAAGTGTTTATTACAGAACGATTACACGACTCGGGCCATCCCCGTGATGGCCCGAGTAATCCCTAACTAATCATGGACTTAGAAGTTGGGCATGGACCACCTGGCAAGGTGTAGCGGATATCGAAGTAGATGGTGTTGTCGTGGGTTGCTTTCGGAGCGCCCGCAGCGACGAACCAGGGATTGCGGGACAGATATTCATACTGACCCATGACGTTGATAGCGCCATAGCGCGGACTCCTCCACATGGTCTGGTTGAATCCGAAGGTAAATTCGTTGATGGTGCGATTCTGGCTGTTGGGCGAACCGGTGTAGCCGTAGCCGATTTTAGTGGTTCCGTCCAGCGCGGCGTTGCGTCCGATGTAGATCCCGCCGTAATAGGCGTACAGCAAGGTGTTCTTGACGGTCAACTCAAAACCGTCGAGGGTGCTGCTGGCGTGGACGCCGCTAAGGGAGCCGTCGGCGCGTACGATGACATTGGGCGCCTGTCCAAAAATATACCGGCCTTCGCCATCGCTAAAGAAGTTGGACGATATGAGACGGAGGTTCTTCAGGACCGCGACGTTGAAGCCCGCCAGAAGTCCGGCGCCCTGAGTGGTGTGCGCAGTGAACGGCGCTGAAGGATTGACAGTCTTGAAGTTGCTCTCGATGCCGCCGACTTCGAGGTGGAAGCGTGAGCTGGGGTCGAAGGCGAGTTTCGCGATGAAGTCCGGCGTGTAGCCGGGTTGCGCCAGATAGCCGGTGCCGCTGATGTTCCCCGCGGCGTCGAGTTGCGATCCGGCGAGCCCCGCAAAAGCGCTAGGCAGTGTAATGCCCGAGCCGCCCGCTGAACCGCCGATGTATTGATCCGGCTGCTCCACGGAGAAGCCGAAAGTGACCTTCTTGTTCGGGTGAAGGAGGACGCGCAGGCCGGGCTGGCGTGTCCAGGTAAGGCCCGCCACGTAATTGATGTCTATCACCTGGGTGAAGAAGAGATCGCCAGGCAATGCGGAAATGCCGTTGCGGTTGGGCGTTAGCATACTCCAGCTCTGGCCGGCCAGGAACTCGACCTTGTTCTTGCGGACATCCGCCCAATACAGACGGAGGCGCGGGACAATCGCACCGTTGGAAACGGCAAGCGCTGTCGACCCGCTGGTTCCATTGAAGTCAAACTCGTTGTAGCCGATGAAGTGGGTACCCTTCCAATCGCCATCGACCCGGAAACCGAGACGCGAGTTTTGCATGCTGAAATGGAATTCCGAGAGGTTACCATTGGCTACGTTGTTAAACGGAACGCCGCCGAAGTTGGAACCCATGCTCGATCCCGCGTTCTTGTCGCGCCAAAAAGGCGTGAAATCCATAAAACCGACGGGGACGACACAGACATTGCCGATCCGCAGGAAGGTGGGGATGGTTTTGTCGGGGTCGGCTTCGCAAGGATTCTTGGAGGAACCCGTGGCATTGGGAGCGGCGGCTTGCGGCAAGGGAATCGCCGGGAGGGCTGGAAGGGCGCGGGCGATGGGCAGCGACTTAGAGCGGGGAACCAACCCAGTGGTGCTGGCCACTTCGCCCAAATTTCGGAAGGTGCTGACGGGGGTGGGATCGACCGCGGGGAAGACCGGCGCGGCGGCTGGCGCGGAGACACTTGCTTGTGGCGGGTCTCCTTTCTGCTGGGCGAGAGCTTGCCGGAGCTCGTTGATTTGCTTCTGCTGCTCCGCCAGCATTTGTCTGAGTTGTTCGATCTCAGTGGGCGGGGGCGCCGGGTTGTCGGCCGCCGATAGCGGCATGATCGAGCTCAGAAGACAGGCTAGAAGCACCCGTCCCGTACGCTCATTGATTCGTCTCATCCATTTGCTCCTGTGGTGTGGAATTGTGCGGACCGGGGGTTCCGCATCAGTTTCAAAACTTGGCTTTGAATAGTGAGATTAGCGGGAAAGGATGAGTTTGTAATTAATAGGTCGTTACAATTTCATGACGGAACTTACGGCTTGACGGAGGCTTCGGCGGCTTCGATCGTGTCGAAGCAGGGGAGCAAGCCGTCGACGCGTGTGACGGCGAAGAGGGTCTTGATGCGATCGGTCAGGCCGGTGATGCCGAAGGCGCGGCCGTTGCGCTGGCAGGAGGTGTAGGCGCTGACTACGCAGCCTAGGCCAGCTGAGTCCATGTAGGCGACGCTTGAGATATCCAGAATGATGGGCTTGGTGGTTTCTTCGCGCACGATTTGCTGGAAGTCGAAGAGGGTTTGGATGGTGAGAGGGCCGGAGAGTTTGAGGATTCTGGCGCCGGTAGGACTGTCGGAGGTTTCAACTTTGAAGGTGGGGGTGGATGGGGTCACAAGTTATGACTTTAGCAAGAGGCTTGTGAGGTTGTCATGAATATCTGGTTACGGTTGGGTTACTGGGAGGCCAACGTGGACGTTGGCTGCGGGCCGGAGGCCCGCCCTACTGAGGGCAACAGAACTTGGAAGGTGGTGCCTTTGCCTAATTGACTCTCTACGGTTACGGCGCCGTTCATTCTCTCGATTACGTGGCGGACTATGGAGAGGCCTAGGCCGGTGCCGCCTACCTGGCGGGAGCGGGCTTTGTCTACCCGGTAGAAGCGTTCGAAGATGCGAGGGAGATCCTGGGAGGGGATGCCTACGCCGGTATCCGCGACCATTACGGCCACGCGGGCGTCTTCGGTGAGGGTGATGCGGACGCGCACTTCGCCGTCGGGGCGATTGAACTTGATGGCGTTGGCTAGGAGATTGAGGAAGGCTTGCTCCAGACGCAGGCGGCTGCCGGCTACGTAGAGATCTTGCATTTCTTCGCGGATGAGGCGGACGCCGCGCTCGCGGGCTTCGGCTTCTACGGTGAGCAAGCCGTCTTCTAGAACGCCGCGCACGGAGACGGTTTCGGTTTCTTGGTCAGCTCCGGATTCTAGTTCTGAAAGCACGAGCAGGTCGGCTGCGATACTGCCCAGGCGGACGGCGTTGGCGCGGATGATTTCTACGAACTTTCTGCGGTTTTCGGTGTCGTCTAGCGCACCGTCCAGCAGCGTGTCGGAATAGCCGATGATGCCGGCTAAGGGGGTGCGCAATTCGTGGGACACGTTGGCGACGAAATCCTTGCGCACCTGTTCCAGGCGTTCGAGGTCGGTGATGTCGTGGAAGATGGCGATGACACCGCGGCCGGCGGGCATCGCTAACGGCGTGGCTTGGGCCTCGAAGGTGCGTGGGATGTTAGCGAACAAGTGGAAGCGGAGTTTGCCGGGCTCGCCCGACGCGCGCACGGAACGGATCAACTCATATAGAGCCGGATCGCGGACGACTTGCAGCAGGCCGACGCCTTCGTAGCGTCCGCGGAATCCGGTGGCGCTGAGCAAGGCCTGGTTGCAGAAGGTCACTTTCAAATCCGGGTCGACGGCCAGGACGCCTTCGGCCATGCCGGTGAGAATGGCTTCGCGGCGGGCGGATTCGAAACGGAGGTTGCTGACCAGGCCGCGCAGTTCCTGGCCTACGCCGACGAGGGAGCGCTCGAGAGATCCGAGATCGTCGCCAGGATCGGTGAGCACGCCGGGCTGCGCTTCCGGCCCTAACAGCCCTTCGGCGGCGCGTTTGAGGCGTCTGACGCGGGCGGTGAGTGTGCGCGACACCAGCAGCGCTACCAGCGCGGCCGCGAGTGCGGCGGCCATGGTGATTTCAAGCACCTGAGCGCGAATGGCGGGGTCGACCGGAGCCAGCGCGTAGTTGAGGGACGCGAGCGTCACTACGACCAGCGCGATAGCGGCAGCCACTAGCCGTCGAAACAAGGAGCTGCTCATGAGCGGGTCCGCCACCAGACTAGCAAGTTTGCCGGCACTCTGAATGAGAATTTCGGCGAGGATCACGGACTACAAGTTATGAGTCTGTGGATTTCGATGGTTGTTTTGCTGGTGGGAACTTTGGGAGCGCAAACGAAGGCTCCGCCTGCGAAGCCGATTGCGGGTCAAGGCACAACCGCTCAGCAGGACAAAGAAATGGAGGCGGTCATTCGCGCGAAACTGGCGAAATCGAAGATCGGCAAGGACGGGTTCAGTGTACGGGTGCAGGGCGGCGTGGCGTTTTGGGACGGCTCGACCAATGTGGTGCAACATAAAGGCGCGGCGACGCGTATGGCGAAGACCGCGGGCGCAAAACGCGTCGTGAATAACATCAAAGTGAGTGACGCGGCTAAGGAGACGGCGTCGGCAAACCTGGAGCAGGGGCGGCGGCGGGCGCAGGTGAAGCGCGGGGAGGTGCGCAGCCAATAGATCCGCTACCAAGTGCCCATGTGCAAGACCAGTCCGGTCTTGAATTGGAAGCCTTGCGGAGCGGTGAAGCCATTCAGGTCATTGGCCCAGGAGCGCGTGTAATCCACTGCGAGTAAGCGGAACGCTAGCGCCCGGTTGAAGTTGAAATCGAGCCCCATGCCGGCGGCAAATCGCGAAACCGTCATGTTCGAATTCCTGGGTGTACTGGTTGTGTTCCGGAGGGTCCGAACCCATACTCTTAGCGAGTCCGGTGAGATGCGCTTCCTGCTGGGGAGACACGAGTTCCTGCGTAAGCTTGTTTCCGCCGAACAGCACCTGGAAGTAGGGAACCAGTTGGCCGGTTACCGGCGGAGTCCAACGCGGGCCGGCCATGTAGCTTAGGGAATCTCCGCTGAGGTTCTTCTCGAGGCCGGTCATTTTGCAGCCGTTGACGTCCACTACCATTTGCCATTGGGAACCGATGCGCAGTGCGGCTGTCGCGCCGCCACCGCCGCAGGTGCCGCTGGGATCAGCCGAGCGCGTAGGCATTAGCTGCGAACTCGAAGGGGGCCACTCCACGGCGCCGTTCCGGTTCGGAGGTCTTGCGCGGCTCCGGCTTGGGCAGGGCCGTAGCCAACAGATCGGCGTGATCGCGAGGACGCGCCCAGGGCCACTGGCCGCTGACGACGTTGGCCAAGCTGCGGCTGGGATTCGCTCCGCCGCGCACCAATACTCGAACCAGACGATTCTGGGTCTTTCGCTCGACGTAGCGAACCAAGTAGCGGTCGAGGGCATCTTCGGCGATCATCCAACCCAAGCCGATGGCGGGAGTCACCACATGGTCGACAAAGCCTTGCTGCGGATAGTAGGCCTGGACGTTCCCGATGGTTGCTTCGCTAATTGGACCGATTTCCATTTGCTCGCTGTATGCCCAGGCGAACGCCCCGGCGCGAATCCGGCTTTTCCAATAGTCGGAATTTCTGCCGAACTCGACAAAACGGTAGCGGCGGTCATTGAAAGTCCACAGATAACCCGAGACGGCGCCCTGCATGGGATGGCCGACATAGTTGACATAAAAGGGATCGCCGTCCGCCCAACCGTGCAGCGCGCCAACGGAATTCAGATATCCCTGGAAGAAGGGCTGGCCGGGGTGGCGCGTTCCTGGCTCGGTGGCATAGCGGAAAGCATGCTCAATTAGCAGTAGGCGGAAAGATTGACTGAATAGCGATTTCCACTGGACACTTTGGGGCGCCGGGCTTTCCACCGATGGCTGCACGGTGATCGCGGCGGAAGTGGAGTCCTCCGGGGAGGCTAACTCGTCCTCCTGCTGCGCCCAGAGCGGTGCGCCAACCATCAGAAGGACCGCGAAAATGGATGCACGACGGCTTCGCATTGGTTTTCTTCTTTATTTTATTGCAGGAATAGGGCCACTTAGTGAGCTGAAAAATACCATAGACCGCCAAACGCGACGGCGATCAGCAACAACAGTCCGGCCGCCAGAAGCCAGGCTTTTTCAGATGAGGATTTGCCGGCCTGCGCCGGTTCTGGCGACATATGAAATATGCTGGGCGGCGATTTCGGATCCCACTCGCCGAGCGCACCGGAATCGAAGGTCACCGAAACCACGGTAACGTTATCCTGTCCCGGGTTGCCTTGCGCCAGAGTGCGCGCCACCAGCGTCTGCGGCCAGGACTGCGGATGGCCGGTGAGGCACGCCTGAATTTCCTCCGGTTCCAGGGTTTTGAACATGCCATCGCTGGCTAGCAAGATCGTGTCGCCTTCCGATACTGGCCAGGGTTCGAGATTGTGATCGATCTCCTCAAGCTGGTGGATGCCGATGAAGCTGGTGAGCGATTCGCGCTCGGGGTGCTGCGCGGCCTCAGATCGCGAAATCTGGCCACGGTCGGCGGCTTGATCCAGCAAATTCGCGAACACGTGCGGGCGGTTCACCATGTGGACCAGGCCATCGCGAACGTGAAAGACGGCGCTGTCGCCCACTGAGATGAAGTAGAGGAAGCCGGAATGGAGTACGGCGGCCACCAGCGTGGTGCCGACGCCTTCCTTCAATCCCAGGTTGAGCGCCGCTTCGATGACGCGCTCATTGGCCTCGCGGGCGCTGCGCTCGAGGGCGGCGGGAATACTCTCGTCGGGAGTTTTGAGGGCGTAGGCGTCGAGGGTAGCGCGGACCGCGGTCTGGCTGGCGATGTCGCCGTGCTCCATGCCGCCCATGCCATCGCAGAGGACCGCGAGGTAGCCTCCGTGAGCCAGGAAGGCGTGGTCCTCCGGATCCGCCAGACCCAGGGAATCCTGTTGGTAGTGGCGAGCTCCGATGTGTTGCGCGTGGGCCGGCAGGTAGCGCATCGGAAACGGTCTATTATAACGTGTTTGCCCATGGGCCCATACGGTTAAACCCATGAAGTTTGGGTCTTGACTTGCACAGTCCGGTGTTAGGATGGGGGTAGTTATGGGTTCACTGTCGCCGCGGCTACAAGTCCGGATCTCGCAGAAGCAGATCCTCACGCCCGGGCTGGTGCAGATGGTGAGCCTGCTGCAATTGAACCGGCTGGAATTGAAGGACATGATCTCGGCCGAAGTGGCGCAAAACCCGGTTCTCGAGGAAGCTACTGAGGGCGGCGAGGAATTGACGCCGGAGGAATTACAGCCGCTGCTTGAAGCGGAGGGGGAGCGGTCAGGAGATCCGGCCGATCAATCCATCCTCGAAGTCACCGCGGGACCGATGGAGCTCGAAGGCACCGACGCGGAATATGAACCGATAGCCATGGCGGCGTCGATCGCTTTAGAGAATGCCGCAAGCGGTATGGGAGCCGAAGATAGCGTCAACATCGATCCGGCGGCTGCCTCGACGGCTGAGGTCCCCGAGACCAAGGCTGCGGATCCGTTCGATGAGATCGATTTCGGGTCGTATTTCGACGATTATCTGGACCCTGGGTATAAGAGTCCAGCGGCTGAAATTTCCGAGAAGCCGTCTTTCGAAACGTTCCTCTCCTCGCCGGTGACGCTGAGCGATCATCTGCACTCGCAACTGGCGCTGATTGCGCTGCCCGAGGCGGTGCGCGACGCGGCCGAGGGCATCATCGGCAATCTGGATGAGAACGGGTACCTGACTTCGACTTCCGAGGAGATTGCTACTGCCGAGGGTCACGATCCCGCGGTGATGGCAGAGGCGCTGAAGGTGGTTCATTCTCTGGACCCGGCGGGAGTGGGGTCGGCGGATCTGCGCGAGTGCCTGCTGCTGCAGATTGAAAGCAGGAATGGAAAAGACGGTCTGGCGTGGAAGATCGTGGCGGATCATTTAAAGATGGTGGAGTTGAGGCAGTTCAAGGAACTGGCGAAAGCCCTGCACCGTCCGCAAGAGCACATCGACATTGCGATAGATGTAATCCGGCATCTGGATCCGCGGCCGGGGTTGCGCTACTCGGGTCCGGGGGCGCGGCAGGTGGAGCCGGACGTCTATATTTCGAAAGACGGCGACGATTACCTGATCCAGATCAACGACGAAGACGTTCCGCAGTTGCGGCTGAATCCACAGTACCGGCGCATGCTCGACCGTAATCAGGAGCCGGATAAGGAAGTCCGCAATTACGTGAAGGAACGCTACGCCAGCGCGATCCAGCTCATGAAGAACATCGAGCAGCGCAAGCAGACCATTCTGCGCGTCTGCCAGTCCATCGTACGGCGACAGATGGATTTCCTGGAACACGGCATCGACGAGTTGAAGCCCATGATGATCAAGGAAATCGCGGAGGAGATCGGCGTGCATCCTTCAACGGTCAGCCGGGCGGTTTCGAGCAAGTACGCGCATACACCGCAAGGCGTCTTCGAGCTGCGCTACTTCTTCTCGGAGGCGGTGCAGGGGCCTTCGGGTGGCGGGACTCCGCTGCTGATCCTGAAGCGGCGTGTAAAAAAGATGATCGAAGAGGAGGATACAGCCCACCCACTCACCGACGAACACATCACGGAGCGCCTGCAAGCCGAAGGCATACAGGTGACTCGGCGCACTGTCGCGAAGTACCGCGAGGATATGCGCATTCCCTCGACGCATCAAAGACGCGTCCGTAAATAGCCGGAGAGCCAATACATGAAAGTTAGTTATAAGGGGATCAAGGACGAGATCCCAGCAAAGCTGCAACAGAAGTTAGACGCGAAGTTCGCGAAGTTATCAAAGTTAGTAGACGGGCGCGGGGAAAAACAGGCCCATGTGGTTGTGACCAGTGAGCGCTACCTTCATAAAGCGGAGATCACATTGCATGTCCACAATCACCAATTGGTGGGCATTGCATCCGATAGCGACATCTTCAGCGCCGTGAGCGCCGCGCTGGACCGTATCGAGAAGCAGGCCGCCAAGCAGGGCGCACGCTGGCGTGACACCACGCGGCGGTCAGAGCCGATAAAAGCCGCTGCCGCGAAGGCTGAGGCGCCGGCTGCGCCGAATAAAAAAACCTCGCGTAAAGCCGTGCCGAACGGTCCCGAGCAGCGCGTGTTCCGTCCCGATCATCATGAGCGCCGCAAGCCCATCACGCTCGAAGAGGCACTGCTCGAGATGGAAGACGGCCGCGATTATGTGGCTTACCGCGATGCGGATAAGCAGGTGGTCTCCATTCTGATCCGCAGGCGCGACGGCCATTATGATTTAATCGAAACCTAATGTTTTAATCAAACCAGGGGCTCTTCGCATCCGCCGGCGCGGACGAGGCCCAGCGTGCGCGCGAAAGACGGGGAATGAAACAGGCGGCTGCAGCACCGGCAAGAACCGAGTTGGTGATTATCACGGGGCTGAGCGGGTCCGGCAAAGGGACCGTGCTCAAGGCGCTGGAAGACTTGGGCTACTATTCGGTGGACAATCTTCCCATCGATCTGATTCCCAAGTTCGCGCAGCTCACCAAGGATGCGCCTACCATCCGGCGGGCGGCGCTGGTGGTGGACATCCGGGAGGGCGCGGCGCTCGAGCGCTTCCCCGCCCTGTTCAAACGCATTCGCCGTCTGGTGCCGACGCGCTTGATTTTTCTCGAAGCCGACGACTCTTCTTTGATACGGCGTTTCAGCGAAACGCGGCGGCCGCATCCGCTGGGCACCGGGCAGAGCGTCAGTGCCAGCATCCGTCACGAACGTGAACAACTGGAAGCGATCCGCAAGCTGGCGGATCCGATCATCAACACCACGAAATTCAATGTGCATGAGCTGCGGGAGACGATACACCGCACCTTTGGAGGGCCGAAGGGAACACCTGAAATTCTGGTGCAGGTGACTAGTTTCGGGTATCGTCATGGCGTCCCGGCGGAAAGCGATCTGGTGTTCGATGTGCGGTTCTTGCCCAACCCTAATTACATTCCGGCGTTTAAGAATTACAGCGGCAAGCACCCCAGCGTGGCGCGCTATATTCGATCCTTCCCGCAGACTATCGAGTTCATTGAGCGCATTTCGGATCTGCTGATTTACTTGCTGCCGCATTATATTGCAGAGGGCAAGAGCTACCTGACGATCTCTTTCGGCTGTACCGGCGGGCACCACCGCAGCGTGCTGATCGCCAGTGAAATCCGCAAGCGTCTGGCGGCGGCCGGGTATCGCGTTAAGGAAACGCACCGCGACGTCAAGAAGGGGTGACCGGGGTTTAGCGGTCTTCCAAATGCCGGAGGCGGGCGTCGATCACTTCCTCGACGCGGTGGAGTTCGGTGCGCCACATTTCCTTCATTTCCTCGAAGCGGCGATCGACGCCGTCGAAGCGGCGGTCGACGTCGTTGAAGCGCGCGTCCATGTGGGAGCGGAACTCTCCCAGGCGCGAATTCACGTCGCTCAAGCGAGCGTTATTGAGCAGGATGCCGATCAGCACGGTGAGCATCGTGGGCACGGAGGCCAGCGCGACCGTCAACATCTGGGTATCGTTCATACTACCTGGTTCCAGAATAGCGGCTTTTCTCTCAGAAAACTTTCAAGTTTATCCGGAACGGCGGGCCATCACTTTTAGGCGTTGCTTCTGGGGTGGCTTGGCGAAGTAGCGCAGCATGCGCTCGCCGCCGTCGGAGAAGAGCGCGGCGAGGCGGCTATCGGTTTGGCGCAGGGTCTCGAAATCCCCGGCCACGGCGCGCTGCAAGCGCTCGGCCGCAGCCCGGTTCCAGGCCTTGTCGCCGGCTTTCGCGTAAGCCCGCAGAGTTCGCTCTCCGAGTGCTTCGACCGCACCGACCGCCTCGCTGCGCGGGAAGCCGGCGGCGCGCAAGCTCTCCGTCGCACCGGCGATCCAGGGCAACAAGAGGTGAGACGCCAGATGCAGGCCCGCTAAATATAGGGGCTTGGCGGCGGGGCGGATCTCGATCAGGCGGCGGCGGTCGCGCGCTAGCAGTTTTCGCAATTCCGCCAGCGCCAGGGGATGTCCTTCGGCTACGAACTTTCGCTCGAGAGATTCTGGAATGCAATTCAAGGTGGCAAGGCGGGTGCCCGCGGTTCGCAGGGGACTGGGCCACAGGCTGTCGCGCAGCACATCGCACAGAACAACCGTCTTGCCCGCGAGCGGAAGCGACGAGGCTAACTGCGACGCGACGTCGTCCAGGAGGTCTTCTGGAACGCACATCCAAATGAGATCGCAGGACTCAAGCGCGCCATAGTTGTCCACGCCGAAGCCGGCGCGCAGGCCGTTGGCAATGCGGCGGGACACTTTTAAAGAAGAACCTTTGACGGGGCCCAGTTGCTCAAGAAGCGTAGGCATTCGGCCTACAAATGACTGGTTGACGCCGCCCGCGCCGACCAGTCCCGCCGTTTTTAACAACTTCATGTCATCGTCAAATCGGGAGTAATACCAATGACAACCTTGCTCTTCAGCTCCTTGATGCGATCGCGATACGCGGCCGCCTGTTTGAAATCGAACTTGCGAGCAGCTGCACGCATTTTCTCTTCGAGTTCCGCCAGGTAGCGGTCCATCTGTTCGGGCGGTACCGCGGCGACGTCCTCTTCTTCCGCCTCCAGCGGCACCGTCACATAATCCCCTTCGGCGATGGCCACTAGATTTAGGTCAATTGGCTTAATGATGGATTGTGGCACAATTCCGTTGGCTTCGTTGAAGGCTCGCTGCAGGGTACGGCGGCGCGTGGTTTCCTCAATCGCCCGGCGCATGGAATCGGTCATTACGTCGGCGTAAAGCAGCGCTTGGCCTTCGAGGTGGCGCGCGGCGCGGCCCATGGTTTGGATGAGCGATCCGGCGGAGCGCAGGAAACCTTCCTTGTCGGCGTCGAGGATGGCAACCAGCGAAACTTCGGGGAGGTCCAGGCCTTCGCGCAGCAGGTTGACGCCGATCAGCGCATCGTAGGTGCCGCGGCGAAGATCGCGCAATATTTTTACGCGATCGAGCGTGGAGACTTCCGAATGCAGATAGGCGCATTTCACGCCGGCTTCCGCGTAGTGCTCCGACAGATCTTCCGCCATGCGCTTGGTGAGTGTGGTCACAAGCACGCGCTGGTCGCGTTCGGTGCGCAGGCGGATCTCGTGCAGCAAGTCGTCTACCTGGCCGCGGATGGGGCGGATGGTTACTTCTGGGTCCACGAGCCCCGTGGGGCGTAGGATTTGTTCGATCACGGCGCCGCTGGTTTTGGTTAACTCGTAGGGTCCGGGGGTCGCAGAAACGTAGATGGCTTGATGCACGCGGTTTTCAAATTCTTCGAAGGTGAGCGGGCGATTGTCAAGCGCGCTGGGCAGGCGGAAACCATACTTGACCAACTGCTCCTTACGCGAGCGGTCGCCGTGATACATGCCGCCGAGTTGCGGAATGGTCTGGTGGCTTTCGTCCAGGAACATCAAGGCGTCATGCGGCAGATAATCCAGCAACGTGGGCGGTGCCTGGCCCGGGAGGCGTCCAGAGAAGTGGCGCGAATAATTCTCGATGCCGTGGCAGTAGCCGATTTGCTTGATCATTTCCAGATCGAACTTGGTGCGCTGCCACAGGCGCTGGGCTTCGATGCGCTTGCCTTCTTTCTCCAGTTCGCCTTTCCACCAATGCAGCTCGTTTTCAATGCTGCGCAGCGCCTGGTCGCGCGTTTCCGGCTGCATGACGTAGTGAGTTTTGGGATAGATGGGCAGGCGTAGATAGGACTGCTTCACTTGCCCGGTGAGCGGGTCAATCTGCTCCAGCGATTCGATCTCATCGCCCCACATGGAGATGCGATAGGCTGAGTCGTCGTAGGTGGGAAACAGTTCGATGATGTCACCGCGCACACGGAATGCCCCGCGCTTGAAGTCGCCTTCATTGCGTTCGTAAAGAATGCTGACCAGATGCGCGGTGATTTCTTCGCGGGCGATCTTCTGGCCCTTTTCGAGCATCATCAGCATGCCGTAGTAGGCTTCCGGCGACCCGATGCCGTAGATGCAGCTTACGCTGGCGATGATGATGCAATCGCGGCGCTCAAATAGGGAACGGGTGGCGGACAATCGCAGTTTGTCCAGCTCCTCGTTGACGGTGGCTTCTTTTTCGATGTAGACGTCGCCGGCGGGGATGTAGGCTTCGGGCTGGTAGTAATCGTAGTAGCTGACGAAGTACTCGACGGCGTTCGACGGGAAATAGCTTTTGAATTCCTGATACAACTGCGCGGCGAGCGTCTTGTTGTGCGCCAGCACTAGCGCGGGGCGGTTGCTGGCCTCGATCACCTTGGCCATGGTGAAGGTTTTGCCGGAGCCGGTGACGCCGAGCAGAACCTGGTGCTGGTCGCCGTCGCGCAATCCGCGCAGCAACGCTTCGATCGCCGCGGGTTGATCGCCTCGCGGCTGATAGTCGATCCCGAGCCGGAAGGGCATCCTTCTATTATAAAAGAGCGTGGAAATGCGAGCCGCCGTGAATGTCGAAACTTTCGATTTCTATCCGTTGCGCTTTCGTTTCGCGACGTCGAGATTGCGCGATTTTTCAGCGAATACTCTACGGGGGCAGTTGGGAAGCGCCCTTAAGAAAGTCGACACGGAGGCGTATTCGCATTTTTTCGCTCCGCGTGCTGCCTCAGGACCTAGCGGACTCGCTGACCCGCCGCGACCATTCGTGCTCCGCGTGTTTGGGCCATTAGACGCAGGCCTGAACTTGTTTCTGACGCGACATCCGGCGATTGAATTATTTACGCAGGTAATGGCGGAACTGGGGACGCTGAGCTCGGTCTCGGGAACCGAGCGCATGTGTTTGCCATTGTGTGCGCCCTGCGGAGCGACTCGCTGCGTGCGAGTGCGGTTCTTGACCCCTACGGAGTTGAAGGGCGCGGAGCAGCCGGAGTTCGGGGTCTTATTGGCGCGCATCCGGGATCGCGTCAGCACTCTGCGCGAACTCTACGGCGATGGGCCGCTGGCCATCGACTTCAAAGCCTTTGGGGAGCGGGCGAGCCGTGTGTCGATGACGCGTTGCGAGTTGGCGCCAGTCGCCGCAGAACGCACCAGCCGCGGCACGGGCCAACGCCATTCGCTGGGCGGCTTCACGGGGTTCGCCGAATACGAGGGCGACTTGGCTGAGTTTCTGCCGTACCTCGAAATCGCGCGCTGGACTGGCGTCGGCCGCCAGACGGTGTGGGGTAAAGGAGAAATCGCTTACGAAACGCTTTGAGCGGGATTTGATTCGAGGTTGGCTATATGAGCCGGTGAAGGCGTCCGGCAAGGGACTGGTGATCACGCACGGGGCGGGATCGAACTGCGAATCGCCGCTACTGCGTGACGTGGCGGATGCGTTTGCAGAGGCCGGATTTCATGTTCTGCGCTGCGATCTTCCTTATCGCCAACTGCGTCCCTCTGGGCCACCGTTTCCGGGGGCTGCGGCGCGCGATCGCGAAGGATTACAGCAAGCAGCCGACGCTATGCGCGAGATTACGCCGGAATACGTGATGCTCGGCGGACATTCTTACGGCGGGCGGCAAGCTACTTTACTAGCGGCGGAGACTCCGGCGGTGTCCGATGCCTTGCTATTGCTTTCTTACCCGTTGCACCCACCTCGTAAACCGGAGCAGCTGCGCACCCAGCATTTTCCGCAATTGCGGACGCCGGCGCTGTTTATCCACGGGACGCGCGATTCTTTTGGTTCGATCGAAGAAATGACTACGGCGCTTGCCGCGATTCCGGCGCGGCACCAGCTAGTCGCCATCGAGAAAGCGGGTCATGAATTGGGCGCCGCGGCGGCTGCGGTTATACTGCGAGAAGCAGAGTGCTTCGCGAACGCCTGAATCAAGTCGAGGAACGCATCCAGAACGCGGTTGAGCGTGCGGGGCGCCGGCGTTCCGACATCACCCTGATCGCCGTCACCAAAAAATTCCCCGCGTCGGTGACGATCGAGGCGTTTGGGCTCGGCTTACGGTACTTCGGCGAGAACTACGTGCAGGAATTCGAGGGCAAGCACGCGGCGCTTGCAAGTCTTGCCGGCGCCGAGTTTCACTTGATCGGACACCTGCAAAGCAACAAGACTCGCATCGCGGCGGAATTGTTTCAAGTGATCGAGACCATCGATTCCGAAAAACTGGCGCGGCGTCTGGACCAGGTTGGCAAACCTCTCGAAGTGATGATCGAGGTGAAGCTGAGTGAGGAAGAATCGAAGGCCGGTTCGGCTCCGGATGCGCTGCCCGGACTCATCGACGCTGTACGCCAGTGCGCGAACCTGCGTCTCAGTGGGCTGATGACCATGCCGCCGTGGAGCGACGACCCGGCGCAGACACGTCCTTACTTTCGGAAACTGGCGGCGCTCGCAAAGACGCATGGTCTGGCGAAACTCTCGATGGGAATGTCACACGACCTCGAAGCTGCGATCGAAGAAGGGGCCACGCACATTCGCGTGGGCACCGCGCTGTTCGGGCCGCGTCCTAAAATGGGGTGACCGGGCGCGTTTCCGACCCGGTCCATAGTGCCGGCGTGACGTACTCCCACGGCGGCAAGGAAATCAGGTGCGGCTTCAGCACGAGCAGAGTATCGCTGCGATCCTGTGCCCGAACATGATGCGTGAACAAGCCGCCGATGAGGGGCAGACTGGATAATCCCGCGATTCCCGTGGGCGTTTCGGAATCGTTGGTGGTCACTAGACCCGCGACCACCGCCCACTCGCCGTCTTTCAAGCGGACTTTGCCCTGAAACTGCTGGCTGTTGATGATCGGAATGCCGTCGACGCTGGTGCTGCCCAGGGACTTGAACTCCGCGTCCACATCCAGCGTCACTTCCATATCTTGATGGATGGTGGGCGTCACCTTCAGCACCAGTCCCAGATCCACGAAATCAATGGTGGGCGCGAAGCCGTCGAACGCCTGCCCAGGGGTAGTCCCGGAAAAGCTGCTAGTGGTCACCGGATAGTGATCACCGACATGCAACGACGATGCCTGCCCATCGAGCGCCACAATCTGCGCGTTCAGCAGCGTCTGAGTCGAGGACTTACTCAGCGTCGCGAAGGCCGCGGCGTTGGCGATGCCCAGTCCCAACAGCGTCGATCCGCCGCCGAACGTAAAAAAGCCATTCATCGCGGCCGAAGGTATGTTCTGAAATGACTTGCCGAAGTCGACGATGGCAGCCGCGCTAGGCAACTGCAAGCCATAGCTCAGATTGGAATTCCTGCCCACGGAAATAAACTCGACGTCCACTTCAATCTGCGCCCGCCCGCGCGAGAGATCCGCGAACATCCGGCGCGCCGCCAGCCCTTTGGGGACGGTATCGCGGAAATACACTACGCGCTTCGCTGCATCCAGGCTGATGCGCCGGATCTCGAGGGTCTGCTGCACGGCGGTGGCGATCTCCTGCGCTTCTTGGGCTGATAAACGCTCCGGAATCGGCGCCGCCACGGCGATCACGGGCATAAGTTCGGTGCGCTTTTGGGCGGTGTCGCGCGCCACCATGGCGAGGTGCTCTCCCAGGGGGATGAGAAACGAATCGGTTGCGGCTTCGACGGTGCGCAGCGCTTCCTGAGCGGTGGCATCGGTGATGTGCAGCGTGACCGAGGGCGAAGGCAGAACGTAGGCGGCGTCGAACACCACCTGGATCCCGTAGGCGCCGGTGACCTTCTCAAACAGGGTTTGCGCGGGACCCTTCAGGTCGAAACTCTGGCGCCCGGGCGCCGGGACCAGAACCGGGGGCGGTGCGGCCGCCTGCTCCATGCTGTCGACGATGCCCTGCTCCTTAAGCTGGGCCTCGACGGTTTCAATGGCCGGGTCCATCGGCTGTACCAGAGCCGGCCGGGAGAGCACCGGCGCCCCTTGCAGCGCCGCCCGCTTGCGGGCGTACAGCGAATTACCGGGATCGAGTTCCGCGGCCCGGGAATAGAAAAGCAGGGCTTGCAGGCTATCGCCTGCCTTCATGGCCTTTTCCCCCGCCTCAAACATATAGGCCGCGGACTCCGAGGCCAGGCAGGCGACCGCCACGATTACCAGCAGACCGAACCTTTGGAGACCCTTCACCATGGGGGCGGAACCTTATTCAGTTTAGACGATTAGCGGCAGCGGAACGTGCAGTGCATTCAGGGTGATTAAACTCTGCCACCTCTACAACCGATATTCAGTTGGAGAGGAATTTCCTTAGTTATGGCAACATTTGCCCCGGTTCGAACCGCCTTCAGCCCCGCCATCCCGCAGAATTTCGCGCAACTGGGGATTTCCGAAAACCTGGTGATGGATCTGATGCTGCGCCGCATGGTGATCGAGGGCAATTGCACGCTGGCCAGCCTCAGCAAGTCGCTGCGCCTGGCGGTTCCCATCGTCGACATGACCTTCAAACACATGCGCCAGCAGCAACTGGTGGAAGTGAAGGGGATGTCGGGCAACGATTACAACTTCACGCTGTCGGCGGCGGGCAAGCAGATGGCTAGCGAGCGCTTTCAGGTTTCGCAGTACGCCGGCGCGTGCCCGGTTTCGATTAAAGATTACGGCGCCGCGGTGAAGGCGCAGGCAGCCAAAGTTCACGTGGACCGGCAGACGCTACGCAACGCTTTTTCGGACCTGATCGTATCCGATCATATGCTGGACCAACTGGGTCCGGCGATTATCTCGCAGACCTCAATTTTCGTTTACGGGCCGACCGGTAATGGTAAAACCAGTTTGGCCGAGCGCATGCTGCGGGTTTATAAAGACGCGATTTTGATTCCGTACGCGGTGGAAGTGGACAACCAGATCATCAGTCTTTTCGATCCGGTAGTGCACCAGCCTCTCGACAACGACGAAACCGAAGTGGATCCACGCTGGGTGGTTTGCAAGCGGCCTTGTATTCTGGTGGGCGGCGAGTTAGTTCCCAGCATGCTGGAACTGCGCCTGGACGAATCTTCGAGCATCTACGCCGCGCCCCTGCAAATGAAGGCCAACAATGGCATCCTGCTGATCGACGACTTTGGACGCCAGTTGATGTCGCCGCGCGATTTGCTGAACCGCTGGATCGTGCCGCTCGACCGCCGCGTGGATTACCTGACCTTGCGCTACGGTGTGAAGTTCCAGATTCCGTTTGAAACCATGGTGGTATTTTCAACCAACCTGGAGCCGTCCGATCTGGCCGACGAAGCCTTCCTGCGGCGCATTCAAAACAAGATTTTGGTAGAGGCCGTGGATGCGGATTCCTTCGATCAGATCTTCGAGCGCGTGGTGAAGGCGCGCCACATCGCGGCCGAGCCGGATAGCGCCGAGTATTTGCGCAAACTTTGCCTGCGGCAGGGACGCACGGAACTGCGCGCCTGCTATCCATCGGACATCTGCACTATTCTGACGTCCATCGGACGGTATGAGGGCCGGGGCCCAGTGATGTCGAAATCCGAACTCGAACGCGCGACGGCGTTGTACTTCGCGAAGGGTTAATTTTGCGGCTGCGCGATGGGCGGGGGATCTATCGGCTCAGCGCCGGTGGGGGCCGATTGCGCCGATGCTACGCCGCGCTTGGGTCCTAATCCCAAAGCCATGAGCGAAAGCGACCCGATTTTCCCGTCGGGATCCAGGTTCTGGTCTTTCTGGAAGCGCTTGAGGGCATCCACCGATTCTCCATTCCAGGTGCCGTCCGGTGTTCCGCGGAAATAACCTTTGTCGGCGAGGGCTTGCTGGATTTCTTTGTAGCGGTCCGTGCTCGGCTGCATCTGTACCGGAGGCCGGCGGGCTACCACAACTCGCTTGGATTTAGTCCCCGCTTTGGCTGTGGATTTCGTAGCACCAGCTTTTGACCTGGCCGGAGCAGCGTGAGCCACCGCTGCCTTCGTGCTCTTGGGCGCAGCCTTTTTCTTGGCTGCGGGCGTTTGCGCGGCATTCGCCGCGACGAGCGACAGCCCCACGAACGCTACTGCCAGAAGACGCAAAACTGGTGACCGTCTCTAGTTCTGCGGCAACGTCCCGCTGAGGAAGATGGTATTAGTTCGCGGCTGCGCGCCCTTGGCGCGGACGCCGGGGATCTGGCGAACTACCCGGAACGCCACTGGGTCACCGGGCTTCAGCGTTCCTTGTACCTTGCGGATGTCGTCCACCGAAGTCATCGGCTGGCGGTTGATGGCGATGATGACGTCGTGCTCCAT
Organism: Bryobacterales bacterium; assembly: GCA_963760575.1. Classification (GTDB taxonomy): domain Bacteria; phylum Acidobacteriota; class Terriglobia; order Bryobacterales; family Bryobacteraceae; genus Palsa-187. The sequence goes on along the minus strand of CAVXEM010000036.1, from coordinate 41,924 downwards.
CAGCCCCACGTCATCGGCGAAGGAGCCGTTTTCGACGCGGGTGACGGTGATGCCGCGCTTGTCGGGTGTCAAGTCCTTCTCTTCATCGCTGGCGCTGCGAATGCTGATGCCAAACTTGACTTGCGTGGATTCTTCTTTGCCGGGAGTGTTTCCAGGCACGGCATTTTCACCCACCACCCGCGGGTCGTCCGAAAACACCTTGGCGCGATCCTGGATGGTCAGCTTCATATCCATCTTCTTGCCATCACGATCGACGGTGATGCTGGTGGGTGTGCCCACCGCAATGTCGGCTACGCGGGCGACCAGTTCGTCGCCGTTCTTCACGGGCTGGCCGTTGATCGCCAGAATAATGTCGTCGGCCTTGACGCCCGCCTTGTCCGCGGGTCCGCCCTTTTTCACTTCGCCGACGATCACGCCGTGATCTTCGCCTAACGCGCGCAGGGTTTCGAGCTTGGTGCCCGGCGCCCAGGAAATGCCGATGGAGCCGCGCGTCACGCGGCCGTCGCGGATGATGTCGTTATAGACACGCACCACCGTATTGATGGGCAGCGCGAAACCGATGCCCTGCGATCCGCCGCTCTGCGTGGCGATCATCGTGTTGACACCGATCACTTCGCCCTTGATGTTCAGCAGCGGTCCGCCGCTGTTGCCGGGGTTGATGGCGGCGTCGGTCTGGATGAAGCGTTGGAATTGCTGGCCGATGCTGGTACGGTCGGTGGCGCTCACAATGCCAGCGGTCACGGACGCTTCGAGACCAAAGGGTGAGCCGATGGCCACTGCCCAATCGCCCACTTGCACACCGTCCGAATTGGCAATGGTAACCGGAGCCAGAGTACGCTTGGAATCTATTTTGATCACGGCGAGATCGGTCTCGCGGTCTGTTCCGATCAGGCGCGCCTTGTACTCGGTCTCGTCTCCGTGCAGCTTCACCTTGATGCGGTCGACACCATCCACCACGTGATTGTTGGTGATGATGTAGCCGTTCTTGTCGACCACAAAGCCGGTGCCGGATTGTTCGCGGCGCTGCGATTGCGGAGAGGAATCGCCGCCACTGCCGGGGCCGCCGAAGAAGCGCTTGAAGAGGTCGCTCGAATCGTCATCGCCGTCGTCGTCGCCCTGGCTCTGCTTGCGATTCTTCCCTTCCTGCAGCTTGGGCGTGTAATCGGCGGTGATATTGACCACGCTGGGCTCCAGCATGTTGGCGAGTTTGCTGAACTCGTTGCCGATCTGCACGGCTTTCGGCAGGACCAAGGGGGTGGCGTCGGGGGCAGCCGCCCCGCTGCGCTGCGCGTGGACGCCGGTGTTGACCAGGGTACCGATCACGATGCCAATCGAAAGCGTGAACAATAGCAGCGTCATCGACAGCAGTTTCTGCTGGCGCATCTTGTCGAGCAGTTTCATGATTCCTACCTCGCCGCAGGCAAACGCCTGCAATTTTTATTATACGTACATATCGATCAGACGGAACCAGTCCGAAAGGGTTACTCGTTGGTCAACAATACACATACCGTCAGCAGGACTCGCCGCAGCGCCAGATCGCGCCCATCGGGCAGATACCACTCGGCGGGCGTGTGTGCGCCGCCGCCCTGCCCGCCCGCTCCGATCGAGGCTGCCTGCAGCCCCAGTGACAAGGGGATGTTAGCGTCGGTCGAAGAACAATCCAGACGGCTGCGGATTCCTAAATGAGTATCGGCAGCACGCACGGCTTCGAGCATAGGGGAGTCCCCGGCCAGTTCCCCGCTGGGTCGGGAGCCGATGTCCTTGATGCGGGCGGCGACTCTGGGGCCGCTGCCGCGCGCGTTTTCGGCGTCGACGGCTTGATCCACTGCCTGGGTGAGCAGCGCCGCCATCTTTTCGATGCGCTCGAGGCTTTCCGAACGCAGGTCGATCTTGGCGCGCGCTTCGGTGGGGATGGAATTGATGCTGGATCCGCCCTCGAAAATTCCAAAATTGAAGCTGCTGCGAGGACCGGGCGCGTCGGGCGGGCCGGGCTGCGCGAGCGATCCCGCCTGGGCGGTGAAAGAGGCCACGGCGCGGCTCAGGGCGTGTACTGGATTGCCGTAGAGGGAATCGCGCCAACTGTGGCCGCCGGGGCCGGTGATGGTGACTTCGAAACGCTGGCTGGCGAGCGCGCGCGAGGTGATGTGATCGGTGCCGGGGCCGTCGAGCACCAGGAATGCGCCGGGCTGGTTGGCTCCAGCGCGGCAGATGTAACGCATGCCGCTGAGGTTGCCTTCGCCTTCTTCCCCGACGTTGGCAACCAGCATGGGAGCGGCGGCCGACCCATCGAGCGGCGGGGCGGCTTTCCAGGCGGCGGCGAGCGCTAACAGAGCAGTCAGGCCGGGCCCATTATCGGCGACTCCGGGGCCCGCGATGCGGCCGTCGCCTAGTAGCTTGATGTCTTCGGGAGTGCGCGGGGCTAGGACGGTATCTAGATGCGCGGTCACGGCCACGGACGGAGTGGCCGGGGCACCGGGGAGGGTTGCTACTACGTTACCGGCGCGGTCTAGGCGGGCTTCCCAACCTAGAGACTGAAATTGCTGGGCCATCCAGGCGGCGCGTTTTTCTTCGAAGAACGTTGGGGCCGGGATGCGGCACAACTTTAGGTGCTGTTCGTTGATCCAATTGCGCTCGCGGCGGAACCATTCGAGACAGGTTCGTCCCGAGGTGGACGCCGCAAAGTCAATTACGGATCGGACCAGTTGTGGCAAGCTTCAGTCTACCGCAGGGGCTGAGTCTAGATTTTCAGTTTGGGGTAACGCGTACGCATCCAGGCCACGAACGTGTCGGGGGCGGACATGGTGGAAAGGCGGCCTTGGCGGACCAGAGCCCAGTCGTTAAACTTCTGAGATTGCTTAATTTCCGCCAATGTTGTGGGTGGCTCCAGACGCCCGGCGAATCCCAGGTCGACCACTGCCGATTTCGGGTTTTTGGGGTCGGGACGGCCTGCCGTCAGAACGTTGGCAAGGCCCACCACAGCCGAGCCGCCGCCGCTGGCATAGATGAAAACCCGGTCTCCCGGGCGCATTTCCCGGATGGCTTTGACCGCTTGCGGGTTGGTCACACCGTCCCAGACTGTACGCTTTTCGCGTTCCAGATCCTCTAACGAATAGGTCTCTGGGTCGGTTTTGGCCAGGAAATAGCTCATAGACGACCTTTCTTCACTTTTGTGATCTAGACCCAGCGAACTAGTACGCCGATAACTGATTGTCTACTTAAAAGAGCCCTCCTATCAAGATACAATGTAATTAAGCACTACGCCTGCAAGCTAGGCGAGGATGCGGAAGGAGTTCGCTAACGTGGTGCGAAACGTGGTTTCGGTACTGACCTTGCTATGCGGGCTGCTAGATACTATCCCGGCAGTGGCCCAAAATCAGACGCCGCCTGCCAGCCGTAGCGATGCCTCTGCGACGGCGCCCGTCAAGTCCGACAGCGCTAGTCCGGCGGTCGATCCCAAAACTTATGTCATCGGGGCCCAGGATGTCCTAATGATCAAGGTCTGGCGCGAGGTGGATTTCACGGGGCCCTATACGGTCCGCCCGGATGGCAAGATCAGTATGCCGCTGGTGGGGGATGTACAGGCTAGCGGATTGACGCCGGAGCGCTTGGGCGAACAGTTGAAGCAGGCCCTTTCGAATTTCATCAACAGCCCGGATGTCAGCGTCAGCCTGCAGACCGTCGGCAGCAAGAAATTTTACATTACCGGCGAAGTGAATCGCGCCGGGGAATACACTCTGGCGACGCCGACGAAGGTCTTCGACGCGCTCTCTAATGCGGGCGGCTTCCGCGATTTCGCGAACAAGAAAAAGATCATCATTATTCGCGGCACTGAGAGAATTAAGTTCAACTATCAGGACATCCTTAAGGGGAAGAATCTGGAACAGAACATCTTCCTTGAAAACGGCGACACCGTGGTCGTTCCCTAAACCGAAGGACATTGCATGCAACCGACCGAAAACTATAGCACTCCCCGAAGAACTTTAGATGTCGAAGATTACATCGACATCGTGCGCCGGCATAAAGGCTGGATTTTCGGTCCGTTTCTGTTCACGCTAGTGGCGAGCGTGGTGGGCGTGTATCTCTACCCCGACAGCTACACCTCGCAAGCGGTGGTGAAGATCGTGCCGCAGCAGGTGCCGCAGAATATGGTGCAGTCGGCCATCAACCAGCAGATGAGCGACCGTATTAATTCGATGGCCCAGACTATTATGAGCCGCTCGGTACTGACCAGCATCATTAACTCTTTCGGGTTGTATCAGCGGGAACGCAGCCGCATGCCGATTGAAGATGTGATCGAGCAGATGAAAAAAAATGTTCTGATTCAGCCGGTGGCTTCGCCGGCCGGAGGCACCGATCATCTTCCGGCCTTTGCGGTTACCTACTCCTACGAAAACCGCTTACTGGCCCAGCGCGTGGTGCAAGACCTGGTGAGCCGCTTCATCGATGAGAATATTCGCAACCGCTCGAACGCCACTTTCCAGACCACACAGTTCATCAAGGACCAGCTCGACGACACCAAGAAAGAGCTAAGCACTGCCGAGGATAAAGTCGCGTCGTTCCGCATCCAGAATAACGGCAAGCTGCCGGATCAAGTAGATTCCAATATGCGGCAGATGGGGGCCTTGCAATCGCAGGCGACTTATCTGAGTTCCAAAATCAGTACCGCGAATCAGGAAAAGATGCAGATGGAGGCCAACATCCGTATCTTGAAAGACCAGCAGACGAATCTCACGAAAGACGCCTCGCAATTAAAGAACGCGCCGGAGCACAAGAGCGACAAGCTGATCGACGCCGAGCACGAGGTTACCAATTGGGAGACCCAGGTGGCGGTGTTGCGGCAACACTACAAGGACACCTTTCCGGACGTTCAAAACGGCATCGCGCGGCTGGCGGTAGCCCGCAAGCGCGTGGCAGAGATTCAAGCCGAGGAAGCCGCCAACCGGAAAACGGAAACGCCCGAGGGTCCGGCGGCTAACCCGCAAAGCGTGCGTGAGGCCCGCGAGCTCGAAGCGAACATCCGCCGTCTGCAAAGTGCGATTGAGGCCCGCGATTTGGATGTTCAGGACAGCACCAAGGAACTGAAGCGCGTGAACGACGCGATTCAGGGGTATCAGGGACGCATCGAGACCATCCCGCTAGGCGAGAAAGAATACGCCGATCTGCTGCGCGACCGGGACTTGATCAAAGAACGCTTCATCGACTTGAGCGAGAAGCTGAGTAAGGCCGAAATCGCCCAGGAAATGGAAGGGCGCAAACAGGGCGAGACTTTGGAGTTGCTGGATCCGGCGTCGCTGCCGACCACGCCCACCGAGCCCAAGCGTGCGATCGTGATTTCAATAGGCGCGGCCCTAGGATTGCTACTGGGAATTGTGATCGCGGGTGCCCGCGAGATGAAAGATACCTCGCTCAAGAATTTGAAGGACGTACGAGCTTACACGCAGATGGCGATTTTAGGGAGTGTTCCGCTGCTCGAAAACGACTTCGTGGTGCGCCGCCGCCGCCGGCTGGCTTGGCTCGGATGGACCACGGCTTGTCTGGCCGCGATCATCGTGATGTCCGGGTCCATGGTGTATTACTACGTTTCTAAAGTCTGAAGAGGCGGGGGAGATAAAAGATGAGTCGAGTTCATGATGCATTGCGCCGCGCCGAGCAGACTGGAGTCATGCCGCCGTCCCGTCCGTCCACGCCAGGACCTCTCGTGGGAACACCGGTGCTTGAACCCGCTGGTAACGGATCGGATCACGAGACACCGGTTCACGACAGAATTGCGAACAACAGCCCGCTTCAGGAACGACCGGGGTACGGCAGCGCTACGAATCTCGCAGGGCTGCTGGATCTGGTGGAAGAAGTTCCGTTCCGCGCCGCCACGGATTCGCTGCTGATCGATGTTTCGCGCCCTCACGAGGCGCCTATGGAAGAGTTCCGCACGCTGCGTACGCGCCTCAATCACATGAAGACGCTGCAACCGATCCACTCGATCGTGGTGACCAGCGCATCGCCGGCAGAGGGCAAGTCTCTCTCGGCAGCCAATCTGGCACTGGCCCAGGCGCATCTGGCCGGCAACAAAACCCTACTGGCGGATTTCGATTTCCGCCGCCCCATCGTGCACACTCTTTTCGGAATAGATCGCAGCCCGGGCATCACCGATTACTTGATGGGCAAGGTTCCGCTGCATAAGGCCATCCGTAAGATTGCCGGCACCAATCTGTACGTCATGCCGGCCGGCGAGGCGGTGATCAATCCTCTGGAGTTGCTCAATTTGCCGGAAGTGAAGTTCATGATGGACCGCTTGCCGGAGTTGTTCAACTGGGTAATCCTGGACAGTCCCCCGCTGCTGTTCGCGGCCGACGCCAGTCTGCTCGGCACCCTGTGCCACGGTACGCTGCTGGTGGTGCGCATCGGCCATACTACTATCGATTCGGTGACGCGCGCCATGCAGTCCCTGTGCAACAACAACGTACTGGGGATCCTGGTTAACGGCGCCCGCCGCGGCGAGCTTTACAGCAAATACACGTACTATCACTCTTACTACACGCCCAAGGATGAGGGCCACGCCGGCACTGAGGCGGCTGTGGAAGAGACGGCGGGCGGGTAGCCTCCGCCGATCCGCTTGCTGCGCGCGCGGTTCCGTGCCGTTGCCCCTCCGTTATAGTCCCTGCCACCGGCGTTGTCCGCTACCTGCCTAGGTAGTCCTCTGGAAATGCGCTAAACTAAAATCTTCGCAATCACACCGGTTCGACGGGGACAACCTTGCACGGCAAATCCAATAGCTGTAACGGTACGCAGTGAGGCTATGGTTCGGTGAAACCCCTGTCGGCGGGCCAACGTCTGAAGGGGAACGCAGCTTTGAAAGGAACCCGGACTAGATGACAGTGTTCAGGCTCGGATGCCTGCGTTTGCTCGCGGCAACCCTGCTGTGGTCGACCCTGACCCACTCCCTATTGCTGGCCCAGCAGGGACAAGCTGTGCCGGCTGGCACGCAAGCTCCCGCGGCGGCGCCGGCGAAGCCGCAACCTCCGCAGCCGCCTCCCGCCAAGAACAATCCCTTTGAAGCCGTCCCGCAAGGTGCCGAGCCGGCCGCACCGGCCGCTCAGCCCGCTGCTCCCGCGGGGCAGGCACCCGGTCTGCAAGCGCCTAAGCCCGCTGCTGAAGCCGAGCCGCAAGCCTTCGAGGATGTGATCGAAGCGATCGAGTTCCGAGGGGTTCGCCGAGTGCCGCAGGACACCTTGCGGGCCTTGATCTTCACCAAGAAGGGCGACAAGCTAGACGACGAATCCATCCACCGCGATTTTATGGCGCTGTGGAACACCGGACGCTTCGACGACATCCGGGTCGAGCGCGAAATGGGGAAGACGGGCTGGATTTTGCGATTTACCATGGCGGAGCGGCGGGTGATCCGTTCCATTAAATACGACGGCAACAAGTCGATCACCAATTCGGAAATTCTGGATCGCTTCAAGGAACGCAAAGTGGGCTTGTCGGTGGAATCGCAATACGATCCCAATAAAATCCAGCGCGCCCGCAACGTGTTGCAGGAATATCTGGCGGAGCGCGGGCGGCAGTTCGCCACAGTGGAGCCGGAACTGCGCCAGGTGCCACCGTCGTCGCTCGAAGTGATCTTCAAAGTGAACGAAGGGCCCAAGGTAAAGGTAGGGGTACTCACCTTTAAAGGCAATGAAGTGTTCAACGCTTTGACCATCCGGCGGGCCATGAAGAACCTGCGGCCGATCGGTATTCCCAATTCCATCTTCTTCGAGAATCTATTCGCGAAGACTTACGATTCGACGAAACTCGAGGAAGATCAAGAGCGCATCGAGATGTTCTACCGCGACAACGGTTACTTCCAGGCGCGCGTGACCGATCACACCGTGGATATCGTCGACGTCGGCGGCGGCAAGTTTAAACTGCCCCTGATCCACCCCAACAAGGTTGGTAAGAACGCGAACATCGGGCTGACCATCGAAGAAGGCCGGTTGTACCGGCTGAACAGCATTAACTTCGTGGGCGTCAAGCTGTTTCGAACGCCAGAAACCCTGATGCGTCCGATCTTCCAGATGCAGCAGGGGGATGTGTTCTCGACCGCCAAGCTGCGCAAGGGCTTCGAGGAACTGCGTAAATTGTACGGCTCGTTCGGCTATATCGATTTCGTTTCTGAACCCAACATTGAGCCGGTGCCGGGCACCGACAAGATCGATCTGACCTTGAACTTCGACGAAGGCAAGCAGTTCTTCGTGCGCCGCATCGATTTTTCCGGCAACACCACGACGCGCGACAAGGTGATCCGCCGCGAGTTGCTGATCGACGAAGGCGACGTGTACAACACCCGCCTGTGGGAATTGAGTATTCTGCGGCTGAACCAACTGGGATACTTTGACGCCCTCAAGGCCGAGGACGCGGCCGACGTCAAGCGCGATACCAAAACCAATACCGTCGACCTGACGCTCAAGGTCAAGGAAAAGGGCAAGAATTCGATTCAGCTCAATGGCGGCGTGTCGGGCATCTCCGGCAGCTTCCTGGGCCTCGGCTATTCGACGAACAACCTGGTGGGATTGGGAGAGACCCTCAGCCTGCAGGCCACGCTGGGCACCATCCAGACCAATGTAACGCTGGGATTCACCGAACCATACTTGTTCGATAAGCCGTTGCAAGCGGGCTTCACCGTGTTCGTGTCGCGTTTCGACTACAACCAGGCACGGCAGGCGTCCATTCTTGCCGGAACCGATCTGACCGCCCTGTACAATCAATTGGGCCAACAGAACTTGCTGAACTACGTGAGCAATTCGCGGGGCTTCACCACCTTCATGAGCTATCCCCTGAAGCGCAGCTTCGCCCGCGTGGGCATCAGCTATGGCTACACCATCCAAAGCGTAAGTACATTGACTTCGGCGGCGACCTCGTACTACACGTATCTCAACTTTCTGAACATCAACGGGCCGAATCAATTGGACGGTATCAAGTCTTCGACCATCACTCCCAGCTTTACCTACAACACGGTGAACCACCCCATCACGCCGACCGCCGGCAAGGCTCTCTCGGCGTCCGTGCAGTTTTCCGGCAGCATTCTGGGCGGGAATGTGAACCAGATCGAGCCCATCATCGACGCCAAGTACTTCCACAAAGGTTTAAGCCCGAAGCATGTGGTTGGTATGCATTTCTCGGGCCGCTATCTGACGGGTTTTGGCGGCAAAACAGCGGCGCCTTTCAACCGCTTTTTCATGGGCGGCGAAAACGATATCCGCGGGTTCGACTTCTATTCCATCTCGCCGATTGCGTTCATCCCGATCGAAGGGACCGTGAACTTGCTGAACGCGGATGGCACGCAAAGGATGCAGCGTGGCGTGGCCGTCACTCAGCCTGTTCCCTCTTACCAGTTGGTGACCCCTGGAGGGGACACGTCCTTAGTCGGGAATTTCGAATACCGCATACCGATCTTTGGTCCAGTCGTCTTGGCTGCGTTTTTCGACGTAGGCATGAACCGCCTGGTCAACTCCGCCGGGTTGAAGATCAACCCGGAACGAATTGCGCAGTTAAATACCGAGTTCCCGGAAGCCAGCTTTCCCAGCAAGGCGATCATCGCTCCCGGTACGCAGGGGCTTCGGGGCTCCACGGGACTTGAGTTACAGGTATTGATGCCGGTAGTGAACGCTCCGTTCCGGGTGTACTTCGCCTATAACCCGTGGACCGCGGTCCAAAATATTCAGGCGCCAATATTGGCGCCTCGCAGCGACTTCCCGAATGAGGCGTCGTTCCTGAACGCGTTGTCGCAGGTCGGCAGCGTATATCCCTATGTCGAGAGGCGTACCGTATTCCGTTTCTCGGTAGGCCGGACATTCTGAGCGGGCAACCGAATCACGTGTTAGCATGAGAGAAAATTGTTTGAGGAGTTTCGCTGTGACTAAGAATCTGTTTGCAATGATCGCGTTAGGCGCCGGGATGGCGGGAATCGCAATGGCCCAAGCGGCGGCGCCAGCAGCGGCTCCTCCCGCGGCGGCTCCTGCGACAATGGCGGGTCCGCCTACGAAAGTGGGCGTGATTCAGATCCAAGCAGCACTGGCAGCCACCAAGGAAGGCCAGAAGGCGGCGGCAGAGCTTGAAGTCAAGCTGGCGCCGCGCAAGAAGGAACTGGAAGGCAAGCAGTCCGAGATCAAGGATCTGCAGGATCGCCTACAAAAGGGCGGCAACACGCTCTCCGACAGCGCCAAGGAAGATCTAACGCGCAATATCGACGCCAAGACCAAGAGCTACAACCGGCAGCTCGAAGACGCGCAGGCGGAGCTCGAGCAGGAACAGCAGAAGCTGGTGAACGTGCTGGGACAGAAGATGATGGCGGTGATCGATAAATACGCGCAGCAGAATGGCTTCGCGATTGTACTCGACGTGAGCAACCAGAACACGCCGGTGCTGTACGCGTCGAACACGGTGGACATCACCAAGGAAGTGATCGACCTGTACGACAAGACGGTGTTCACGGCGACGCCGGCGGCGGCTCGTCCGGCGGCGCCCGCGGCGTCAAAGCCGGCGGCAGCTCCAGCGCCGGCAGCGCCGAAACCGGCTGCTGCACCACCGGCTGCGGCTCCGGCTAAGAAGCAGTAGGTCCGCTCCCTGCGGTCGCGGTTCTGTGCAAGAGTGTTGCGGTAGCAAGCAGGCCAAGCCGTGCCGCAAGGTAACAGAACCGCGCGCGATAGCAAGCGGACTAGAGGACTTCTTCGCTCCAGTTTTCGAGAATGGTCTTCACCTTCTGCGTGAATTGATCGCCGAGCGCGCCATCGATCAGGCGATGGTCGAAGGTCAGCGCAAGATAACACACCGAGCGTATCGCGATCGCGTCGTCGAGCACCACCGGAACTTTCTCGACCGTGCCGACGCCTAGAATCGCTACTTGCGGTTGATTGATCACCGGCGTCGCGAAGACGCTGCCGAAGCTGCCGAAGTTGGTGATCGAGAACGTTCCGGCCTGCACCTCATCGGGGCGTAATTGGCGGGAGCGGGCGCGCGATGCCAGGTCAGCTATCGAGCGCTGCAATCCCACTACGTTCTTTTCGTCGGCATTGCGGATCACCGGCACGATCAGACCGTTCTCAAGAGCCACTGCCATGCCGAGATTGATGTCGCGGTGGTAGATGATGTTGGTGCCGTCGATCGAACTGTTGAGCAGCGGGAACGCTTGGAGAGCGGCCGTGGTGGCGCGCATTACGAACGGCAGGAAGGTCAGGCTGAAGCCGTGGCGGGCCTGGAACTCGCCCTTCACGCGGTCGCGCATTTTGGCGATGCGAGTCATATCGACCTTGTGGACCGTGGTGACGTGGACCGAGGTGCGCTTGCTGAAGACCATATGTTCGGCGATCTTCTGGCGCATGACGCTCATGGGCTCGACGCGGGCCGCGGGGGCTTCGCCACGGAAATGGGCTTGCTCCTGGACCGGCGCGACGGCTTGTGTGCGGGGCGGCGGCGGAGGGGGCGGAGCTTGCTGCTGCACCACTGTCGCTGGCGAGGGAGGAGGAGGCGGCGGCGGTGGAGGCGCAGCTTGCACTGGCGCGGCGGCAACTGGGGCCGGGGCGGCGGTGCGTGCTTCGAGATACGCTTCGAGGTCCTGTTTGGTGATGCGCGCGCCTGCACCGGTGCCTCGCACCTGGCTCAAATCGATGTTGTTCTCGCGGGCCATCTTGCGTACCAGCGGGGATAACGGTCCGGCGGTTTCTTCGGGGGCCGGGCTGGACTCGACGGCTACGGGGGCGGGCTTCGGCGGTGCTGCGGGGGCCGCTGCCGCGGGAACGGGAGCCGGTGGCGCTGCGGCGGCCGGTGCCGCTGCGGCCGCGGGAGCGCCCGCGCCATCGCTGATCCTTCCTACCACGGTGTTGATCCCGACCGTGGTTCCTTCCTGTACCAGAATCTCGCCCAAGGTCCCGGCGACGGGCGATGGAATCTCAGTGTCTACTTTGTCTGTCGAGATTTCGAAAAGCGGTTCATCGCGCTCCACGCTCTCGCCGGGTTTTTTCAACCATTTCGTCAAAGTTCCTTCGACAATGCTCTCGCCCATTTGGGGCATGATGACGTCAATCATATATTCTCCACTTCCCGGTAAGTCTCCATCTCGCGGTCGAACACTCGCGCGAAACTGCGGGCGAGGGCGGCGACAACCTGGTCGCGATCAGCCTGGCACCCGAGTGCCTGCATCGAGGTCACCGGTTTTGTTAAACCACACGGTACGATGTACCGGAAATAACTCAAATCCGTATCTTGGTTCAGCGCGAAACCGTGCGAGGTGACCCAGCGGCTGATGTGTACGCCAATCGCCGCGATTTTGCCCTGCTCGGTCCACACGCCGGTGGCGCCGGCTTCGCGCCTGGCGGCAATTCCAAACTCGGCCAGCGCGTCTATCAATACTTGTTCGAGCGCCCGCACGTACGCCATCACGTCGCGCTTCCATTCTCGCAAATCGACGATGGGATAGCCGACGATCTGGCCCGGCCCGTGGTAGGTGACGTCGCCGCCGCGGTCGGTGCGATGAAACTCCACTCCCGAGCGTTCGAGCAACTCGGGCTGAGCGAGCAAATTTTCGTCATGGCCGTTGCGTCCCATGGTGACAACGTGGGGATGCTCGACGATCAGCAGTTGATCGGGAATCTCGCCGCGTTTGCGGCGCTCTACGCAACTGCTGCTGCAACGCGAAGGCGTCGGCGTAGCGCATACGGCCGAGATCGCGCCGCTCGCAAACGGCTAAGCCGAGGGACAGTACACTCAATCCCCGCCCGCGAAGTCCGGTCACATCGACATGGTCTCGCGGGGATTGAGTGTACTGTCCCTCGGCCGCGGCTGATACTACTTCAGGCATTGAGGGCTTGCCCGTAAACTGCGTTGAACGCCTCGCCCACAGCTTCGTAGATGGTGGGGTGCGCGTGAATGGTGTGCCGCAAGGTTTCCACTGTGGCTTCGGCTTCCATGGCCAATACACCTTCGCCGATTAACTCAAATGCTTCGGGGCCGATGATATGGACGCCCAGAATCTCACCGTATTTGGCGTCGGCGACGATCTTCACAAAGCCGTCGTGCTGACCCAGGATGCTGGCCTTGCTGTTGGCCGCGAACGGGAACTTGCCGACTCTGAGGTCGTAGCCCGCGGCTCGCGCCTGCGCTTCGGTGAGGCCCACGCTGCCGATACCGGGCTCAGTATAGGTCGCCCCGGGGATGCGGTTCTTGTTGACGGGCGTCACCGGCTTGCCAGCGATATGCGCGATCGCGACCATGCCCTCGGCGGTGGCCACGTGCGCCAACTGCGGGGTTCCGGCGACGATATCGCCGATCGCGTAGACGCCCGGTTCGCCAGTGCGCTGGAAAGGGTCCACCTTGATAAAGCCCCGGTCTAGTTGGACACGAGTGCCTTCGAGGCCGATGTTCTCGGTGTTGGGCTTGCGGCCGATGGCCACCAGCAGCGCTTCGGCTTCCACCGTTTCATCTTTCCCGTTCGCCAGAGTCGCCGTGAAGCGCACGCCGGTGTCAGTGGTCTGGACGTTGCTGACCTTGGCGCCCGTCTCAACGCGAATGCCGCTCTTCTTGAAGTAGCGCTCGAGATCCTTGGAGACGTCCTCATCTTCCACAGGCACGATGCGCGGCAGCATTTCGAAGACGCTGACCTTCGATCCGAAGCGATGGAAGCAAGACGCGAATTCGACGCCGACGGCGCCCGCGCCCAAGATCGCCAGCGACTTCGGGACGTAATTCAAGTTCAGAATTTCGATGTTGGTGAGGATGCGTTTGGCGTCGGGCTGGAGTCCGGGGAGCATGCGCGCTTCAGACCCCGTAGCCAGGATGATGTTCTTGAATTCGACGATCTGTTTACCCGCGTCGGAGGTGACTTCAAGTTTTCCGGGACCGGCCAGGCGCCCGAAACCCTTGATGACGTCGACCTTGTTCTTCTTCATCAGGAACTCGACGCCTTTGGCATGCTTGGCGACGATCTTGTTCTTACGGTCGAGGACCAGCGGGAAATCCAGGCGCGGATTTTCGCAGCGGATGCCGTCTTCGACGGAGTTCTGAAAATGCTCCCAAACGTCGGCCGTATGCAGGAAAGACTTGGTGGGAATGCAACCCACGTGAAGGCAGCAGCCGCCTAGTTTTCCGTCTTTTTCAACGACGGCTACCTTTAGGCCGTACTGCCCCGCACGAATAGCCGCTGAGTATCCCCCGGGTCCGCTCCCAAGGACAATCACATCATATGTCATGGTTTTTCTTTTAGTGTAGCAGGACGGATTGCGCATTCCGGGCTGGAATGTGAAACTCTAGAGGCGAGAAAGGGCGTCTTTAAGTATATGCGCCTGTATGTGCTCTCTTCACTGGCGGTTGCGCTGGCAGCGCAATCGCTGCTGGGACAGTCCGCGATCCCACTTACGGCTTTCAGCCAGTCACTCGAAGCTCTGGCGGCGCGTGTCGATCCCGCTGTGGTGCAAATTGTTTCCACCGGTTACGGCCGGGGCGATGAGAGCCAGCGCGGGTCGGCCAGTCTGCTGACGCGGCAGCGCAGTACCGGTTCCGGGGTGATTCTTTCGGCGGACGGTTACATCGTTACCAACAATCATGTCATCCAGGGGGCGCGCAAGATCGAAGTCAGATTGGCGGCGGGGCCGGGCAACACCAAGGAAGTGGTGGTTCCGGCGAAGCTAGTGGGCGCGGATCGTCAAACCGATCTGGCAGTGATCAAGATCGATCGCAGCGGATTGCCGCAACTGAGTTTCGGCGACCTGAAGGATGTCCGCGTGGGACAAGTGGTGATGGCGTTTGGCAGTCCGTTTGGGTTGGCTGGTTCGGTGAGTATGGGAGTGATCAGTTCCACGTCGCGGCAGGTGCGCGAGGATGATTCCGTCACTTATCTGCAGACCGACGCGCCCATCAATCCTGGCAATAGCGGCGGGCCGTTGGTGGACACCGAGGGACGGGTGATTGGCATCAACACCTTCATCATCACGCAGTCCGGTGGCAGCGAGGGGTTGGGGTTCGCGATTCCGAGCGATGTGGTGCGTAGCGTGTTCAACCAGATTCGCAAGGACGGGCACGTGCATCGGGGCCAACTGGGAATCGTGGCGCAACCGATTACGCCCGAGATGGCCAAAGCGCTGAAGCTGCCGCAGGATTCAGGCGCGATCACCGCCGACGTTCTGCCGGGAGGTCCGGCGGATCGGTCCGGACTGAAGATCGACGACATCATCGTCGCGGTGAATGGCCGCGAGATAAAGGGAGCTCGGGATCTGCAGAGTTTTATCTACAGCCAGCCGATCGATAGCCAAGTGGCGATGACTGTCAGGCGCGGGGATCAGACTCTGTCTTTGACGATGAAGGTGATCGAGCATCCTAATGACCCGCAGCGTTTCGCGGACATGGTGGATCCGGAGAAAAACATCATCCCGCAACTGGGCGTGCTGGTGATCGAAGTGGACGAGAAGGTCCAAGCGATGCTGCCGGGGTTACGCCATAGCTACGGGTTGGTGATCGCGGCGGAGACCTCCGATGCGCCGTATTCGGGTGAGAGTCTACGCGTCGGCGATGTCATTTACCAGGTGAACCAGGTGCCGGCTGTCACCATCCGCGCGGTGACGTCCACGCTGGCGGCACTCAAATCCGGCGATCCAGTGGCGATTCAGGTGGAGCGCGACGGCGGCCTCATGTACGTAACGCTCGAACTGGAATAAGACACCGAACTGGAATAACTTTCGGGAACTTATCGGGCCCGAAAAGCAATTCCTAACAGACGACATGCTAAGCGACGAGGAACTGCTGGGAGCGGCGCGCGGCGGCGACGAAGCTGCGTTTACTGCGCTATACCGGCGGCGGCAAGGAGCGGTGTATCGCTTCGCGCTGCATATGTCGGGCGATGCGGCGGTTTCCGAAGACGTGACGCAGGAAGTTTTCCTGGCGCTGCTGGAGGGTGGCGGGCGATTCGATCCGTCGCGCGGGTCGCTGCTTTCATTTCTGTATGGCATCGCGCGCAATCTGGTGTTGCGGCGCGTGGGAAATAACCCAGTCGAGGACACAGAAGAAGTGGCCACGGATGAAGATGTGCTGGACGATTTGACGCGGCGCGAGACCATCGAAGCGGTGCGCAGCGCGGTGCTGAGTCTACCTGCGCAGTATCGCGAAGCAGTAGTGTTGTGCGATCTCGAAAACGCGAGCTATGAGGATGCAGCGGCGGCGCTCGATTGTCCGCTAGGGACGGTGCGATCGCGGCTGAGCCGTGGGCGCGCGATGCTCGCGCAAAAGCTGGCGGCCAAGGCGGTAAGGAGTATGTCATGAGTGAAGACAGGGTTCTCCAGGCATTACAGGCATTGGCGGAGAACGATCGTGACAAGGAAGCGCCGCTCGAGGTGGAGGCGCGGTTGCTCCGCGAATTTCATTCGCGCCGCGTCATTCATCGGTGGCGCTGGGTTGTGACCGCGTCAATCGCTGCTGGCGTTGTGCTGGCTGTGTTGCTTTCGACCAATCGCGGGTCGAAGCCTGTCGTGATCGCAGCACCTCCGCTGATCCAAGTTCCGCGGCAGGAACCGGCGCCCGTGGTGGCGGCGGTAGTGGCACAGGCTCCTCGCAAGGCAGCTCGCAAAATCGCCCGGCCGCAGGCACGCGAAGTTGTCACGGATTTCTTCCCGCTAATGGACCCGGCGCCCCCGTTTGAGCGCGGGCAGATGCTGCGGGTGCAACTTCCGGCGGCGGCGATGCGTACGGTGGGACTGCCGGTCCGGGAAGATCATTTAGCCGATCCTGTCCAGGCTGATGTTCTGGTGGGCGAAGAGGGAATGCCTCGGGCCATTCGGTTTGTGAGATTTGATGTGCAATAGAGAAGGAGAAAGAACATGACGACCGTAAAATATGCGGCTCTGCTAGTCGCTTGCGGAAGTGCGCTACTCGCGCAACAGCACGACGTGGTCTTTACCACTGGCGTGGCCCCAGGGATGCCAGGGGGGATGATGTCCAACACCTTCGCTTTCGTTTCGGGCGAACTGGTGGGCGGCAATCCGGTGAAGGGCGCGCCGTACTCGGGCAATGCGGTGACCGAGAACACGCAGACCTTGGCGGACGGCAACCACATCGTGAATCGCACGACGGCCACCGTATACCGTGACGGCGAGGGACGCGAGCGGCGCGAGCAATCGCTGCCCAACATCGGGGGGTTCGCTCCGCAGGGCGCTCCCGCCACCACGGTTTTCATTTCAGATCCGGTTGCGGGAGCGAATTACTCGCTGAATCCCGACGACAAGACCGCCATCAAACTGCCGATTCCCCAACTCGGGACGATGCCGCCGATGCCGCCGGGAGCGCGCGGGGAGGCTCATATCATGGTGCAGCGAGTTGGCGTGGCGGGACCGATGGCGGGCATGGCCGCTGGGAACGGCCCGCAAATGATGGTCTATCAGCAAATCGGCCACGGGCGCGGCTCCTGCGCCGCCTGCCGTGGAACAGCTTGGCACCAAGGTAGTGGAAGGCGTTCAAGCTGAAGGCACGCGCACCACCATTACGATCCCCGCCGGACAGATCGGCAACGACAAGCCGATTCAGATCGTGGATGAAGTGTGGCGCTCGCCGGAACTGCAGGTGATCGTGCGCTCCGAACACAGCGATCCGCGCATGGGCAGCACGGTATACTCACTGCAGAATATTTCGCGCAGCGATCCCTCGCCGGCGCTGTTCCAGGTACCGGCGGATTATACGGTGAAGGACGCGCCAACGTTCCAAAAGGCTCTTCCACCCCCGCAGTAAGCGAAACCCCAACGCCGGGAGCCGCGTAGAATGTACATATGCGTGCGTGGCTCCCCGGCTTGGTTTTGCTTCCGCTTGCTGGCGCCTGCGCAATCCCCTTCCCTCCCCTATCCGCTTACTAATCTGACCATCAAGGGCAATAAACACTACACTCCGGCGCAGATCATCGGAGCGTCGGGGCTCAAGGTAGGACAGTCGGTCAACAAAGACAACTTCGACGCGGCCCGGGCGCGGCTGCTCGATACCGGGGCCTTTGAAAGCGTCGGTTACGAGTTCAAACCCGACGCGGCGAAAACCGGGTACGAGGCGACGTTCGAATTGGCAGAGGTGGCGTTGCTGTACTCGTACCGCTTTGAGGATCTCCCAGCTGCGGACGCGGCTCTGCGCGCGGCGCTCACCAAGCAGGAGATTCTGATGGGCCAGCTGATTCCCGGCACGCGCGAGGTTCTCGACCGCTATGAACGAGCGCTCACCAAAGCGTTGGACGGCAAGGTCACCGTGGAGGGCAAGCTCAACTACGATTTGCCGGGCGAGCCAACGGTTCTGTTCCGTCCAGCGGGGGATCGGCCGCGTATTTCCGAGGTTCACGTCACGGGCAACGAGTCCGTTCCTGCGATGCAGTTGCTCAATAAGTTCGCGGACGTCGCCGTCGGCACGGAGTTCACGGAGCCTGCAGTCCGGCGTCTGCTCGATGCCAGTATTCGTCCAATGTATGAGGCGCACGGCAAGGTTCGCGTGGCTTTTCCGAAGATCATCGCTGAGCCTGCGAAGCAGAGTGAGGTGATCGGCGTTTCGGTGACAGTGACCGTGGAAGAGGGTCCCGCGTATAAGTTGGGCGCCGTGCGCTTCACGGGGGCCGCGGCGCGGCAGGCTAAGGAACTCGAGGATCTGGTCAAGTGGCGCAAAGACGAGACCGTGAACTTCGACGAGGTCAAGACGGGGCTCGATCGCATCGCGAAACGGTATAAAAGCACTGGATATATACACGCTATCGCGCGCGCCGACCGCACCTACGACGACAAAGAGCACACCGTTGATCTAGCGGTAAACGTCGACGCGGGCGCGCTATTCAATTACGGAAAGCTGGAGATCCGTGGCCTGGATGTGATCAGCGAACCGGCGATCCGCAAAATGTGGGGCGCGCGCGATGGCAAACCCTTCGACGCTGGCTATCCCGACGCGTTTCTAAAGGAAGTCAAAGATCAGGGGATTTTCGACAACCTGGGTGAGACTAGTTCGCAGACCAAGGTCAACGAAGACGCGAAAACCGTGGACGTGACTCTGCTTTTCCTGGGTACTAAGAACCCGGACGCGGGCCGGAAGCGTTTGGGCCAGCAGCCCTGAAGCCGCTCAGTTTGGCTCCCCTTGCTATCCTAGTTTGCAGTGTCGTCACCGCTGAATTTTCATCTGGAGCATTACGACGGGCCCCTCGACCTGCTGCTGGACTTGATCCGCAAGCAGGAGATCAACATCTACGACATCCCCATCGCGCAGATTACTTCGCAGTATCTGGAATATATGCAGAAGGCGCTGGAGATGGACGTGGAGCTGAGTGCCGAGTTCATCTACATGGCGGCGACGCTGATCCAGATCAAATCGAAGATGCTCCTGCCGCGCGATCCGGCGCTGCAGGAAATATCGCCTGAGGAAGATCCGCGCAAAGAGCTGGTCGACCGGCTGCTGGAGCACGAACGCTTCAAGAGCGCCGCGGAAATGCTGCACCAGAAGCGCGTCGTCGAAGAGGCGGTGTGGTCGAATCCGCAAATCGAACAGTTCCGCGCCGAGGACGACGGCACGCCCGGCCTGGCAGTGACGCTGCACGATCTGGTGAAAACTTTTCAGAGCGTGCTGGAGCGCGCCAAGAACCGGCCGGTGTATGAAATCACTAACGAAGACGTTTCAGTGCCGGATATGATTCGCTACGTACGCGCGATCTTCGAGAATGAGGGCGGGCACAAGGTGGTATCGGCGCGCGATTTGTTCGAGAGGCAACGCAGCCGGCGCGCGATGATCTGCCTGTTTCTGGCGCTGCTGGAACTGGTGAAGCTGCAGGCGGTCGGGCTGACGCAGGCCGATGCCTTCGGCGAGATCGGGCTGAAGCGGCTGAAGGGATTCGAAACGGTTTTTTCGTCGGAGACCAACATGGCTGCGATCGAAGAAGGATATCTGTAGAACGAACTTATGGACGAAATCGACGCTTCACAATTGACGGAGGAACGGCCGGTAGAGAACTCGGACGCCCAACTGAGGGCGATCCTGGAGGCTATCGTTTACATCACCGACGAGCCGCTTTCCGCGCAGCAGATGGCGGCAGCGCTGGAACGGCCCATCGACGTAGTCAAGCGGCTGCTGGATGAATTGGTGGCGGAATTCGCCGCGCCCGGCCACGGACTGAGCATTCGCGAAGTCGCGGGTGGCTACAAGATGGCCACCAAGGCCGAGCACCACGAGGCAGTGCGTGCGTTTGTAAAGAAGCTGACGCCGCCGTTGAAGCTGTCGCTGGCGGCGCTCGAAACGCTGGCGGTGATCGCTTATAAACAGCCGGTGACGACGCCGGAGATCATGGAAATCCGCGGCGTGCAAGGCGCAAGCGTGCTGCAGACGCTGCTGGATCGCAAGTTGATCGCCGAGGCGGGGCGCAAAAATGTGGTCGGCAAACCGATTCTCTACAAAACCACCAAAGAGTTTCTGGTGCAGTTTGGATTGAAAGATTTAACGGAGCTGCCCACGCTGAAGGAATTCGAAGAGTTGGGACGGCTCTCGGTGAGCGAAGCGGAACCGGTCGAGATCCCAGAAGCGCCGCCGGCGGAAAATGCCTGAAGAACGTCTGCAAAAAATCCTCTCGCAGGCGGGCGTGACCAGCCGCCGCAAAGCCGAAGAACTGATCGTCGAAGGCCGCGTGACGGTGAACGGGAAGACCATTACCGAACTTGGGTCCAAGGCCGACATCGACAACGACCACATTAAGGTGGACGGCCGCCTGCTGCGCGCGCCCAAGCACCTGACCTATATCGCGCTCAACAAACCCAAGGAATGCATGACCACGGTTTCCGATCCCGAGGGACGCCAGACCGTCATGCACCTGATGCGCGGCATCCGCGAGCGCGTGTTCCCGGTGGGGCGTCTGGATTATCACAGCGAAGGCCTGCTGCTGCTGACCAACGACGGTGAATTCGCGCACCGCCTCACGGCGCCCGCCAACCATGTCACCAAGACCTATGTGGTGAAAGTGAACGGCGCGCTGACGGAGGCGCAGGAGAAACAATTCCGCGAAGGCATCCCGATGCACGGCCGGAAAACGGCGCCGTCAGAGTTAAAGCGCATCAAGCAAGGCACGAACCCCTGGTACGAAGTGAAGATCACCGAGGGGCGCCAGAACCAGATCCGTATCATGTTCAAACATTTCGGCAAGCTGGTGGAGAAGCTGCGCCGCGTGAAGATCGGGTTCCTGGAACTGGACGTCGCGCCGGCTCGCTATCGTTCGCTCACGCCCAAGGAAGTGGAAAAATTCCGCAAGTTGCTGAAGCTGGATAAGACTAGCGAGTAACGGCCTGCTTCAACTGCGTCATGTACTCTTCGTAGGGGCCTTTGAAGTCTTCGATTTTGCCGTGGTCGAAGTGCCAGATGCGGGTGGCGACTTCGTCGATCACGTCGTGATCGTGCGTGACCAAGAGCACTGTGCCGTCGTACTTCTGCAACGCGATATTGAGCGCGTTGATCGACTCGAGATCCAGGTGATTGGTGGGTTCGTCCAGCACCAGGAAGTTGGGTTTTTCGAGCATCAGCTTGCAGAAAATGATGCGCGCGGCCTCGCCGCCGGAGAGCGCGTCGGTCTTCTTCAGCGCGTCGTCGCCAGAGAACAGCATCTGACCCAGCAATCCGCGCAACTCCTCCTGCGCCGCCTGTTCATCGAAGCTATGCAGAAATTCGAGCAGCGTGAAACCCTTGGGGATGGACTCACGATGGTCCTGCGCGAAGTAGCCGACTGACACTTCATGACCCCACTCGGCAGTGCCGGAGTCCGCGAAGCCAGGCTCCACGATGGAGCGCAGCATGGTTGTCTTCCCCGCTCCGTTGCGGCCCATTAGTGCGATTTTTTCCCCGCGGCTGATGCTGGCGGTGAAGTTGGTGATGACCTTGGTATCGTCATAGGCTTTCGACAGCCCTTTGATCTCGAGCGGATGGCGTCCCGACGGGCGCTTCATTTCAAAGCGGATGAAGGGGCGCGCGATGTTGGAGCGGGCCAGGTCGGATGTCTGCAAGCGCTCGACTTCCTTGCGGCGCGAGGTCACCTGCGAAGACCTGGTGCCCGCGGCGAAACGCTGGATGAATTCGTTCAACTGCTCGATCTTCTTTTCGCGCTGGGCGTTTTGCGACTCGATGCGCGAACGGATCTGCGTCTTCTGCAGCACCATGTCGTCATAGCCGCCGGTGTAGGTGATGATGGTCTCGTAGTCGATGTCGGCGATGTGCGTGCAGACTTCGTTGAGGAAGTGGCGGTCATGCGAGATGACGATCAGGCAGCCATCGTAGCGGATCAGGTAATCCTGCAGCCAATGGACGGAATCGAGATCCAGGTTGTTGGTGGGCTCGTCGAGCAGTAGCACGCCCGGAGTGCCAAACAGCGCCTGGGCCAGTAGCACGCGCACCTTCTGGCCGCCCTGCAATTCGCCCATTTTGCGCTCGTGCAGGGATTCGGGGATGTCCAGACCGTCGAGCAAAACCGCGGCGTCGGTCTCGGCGGTGTAGCCGCCCTCGTCGCCGACAATGCCTTCGAGCTCACCCAGCCGCATGCCATCTTCGTCGGTAAGGGTTTCGGGGTCTTTCTCGTAGAGAGCCTCGCGCTCCTGCAGCGCGGCCCACAAAAACTTGTTGCCCATGATCACGGCATCGACCACGCGAAACGCGTCGAAAGCAAACTGATCCTGGCTCAACACGCCCATCTTCTTGGGCCGGGTGATGGAGCCCTTGGTAGGCTCGATCTCGCCGGTGAGGATCTTCATGAAGGTGGATTTACCGGCGCCGTTCGGCCCGGTGATGGCGTAGCGGCGGCCGGACAGAAAAGTGGTGGTGACATCCTCAAACAGGATGCGAGCGCCGTAGCGCATGGAAATGTTGTTGACGGATAGCATGCTTGGGATCTACAGAGTCGGCCGCAAGCGGAGCGGTCTCTTTCAGTATAGCGCGAACGCTCAAATGGTATAATTATTCACCGGGATGAATAATTAATCATGCAAATTCCTGTAGGCATTGTGGGCTTCCGCGGATACAGCGGGGCGGAGCTGGCCGGCATCCTTCAAAGGCATCCGCAAGTGGAGCCGGTGCTGCTGGAGCATCGCGACGCGGATGATCAGCCGCGTCCGCTGGGACATCCTGGGCCGCGGCGCGCTCTTTTTTCCGCGCAAACAGTGCATGCCGAGGGTCTGGCAGTGGTGTTTCTGGCTACGCCGGCCGAGGTGTCGCTGGAGCTCACGCTACCGCTGCTGGAGACTGGAACCAAGGTCATCGATCTGAGCGGGGCGTTCCGGCTGGGCACGGTGGAAAACTATAAGCGCTGGTACAAGGAACCGCACAATCATCCGGAACTACTGGCGGAGGCGGCTTACGGGCTGCCGGAGTTTTACCGGTCACGGATTCCGGGGGCGCGTTTGGTGTCGAATCCGGGTTGTTATCCTACGGCTGCCAACCTGGCGATCAAGCCACTGGTGGACGCGGGAGTGGTGGTGCGGGACGCAGGGATCGTGTGCGACGCCAAGTCCGGCGTGAGTGGAGCGGGGCGCAAGCCGTCGCTGAAGACAAGTTTCTGCGAAGTCACCGAGAATTTCTCGGTTTATTCGGTGCTAAATCACCGGCACGTACCAGAGGTACTACGCACGTCGGGTTTGGAAGAGAGCGAACTGAGCTTCACGGCGCAGTTACTGCCGATCGACCGTGGAATCCTCGAAACCATTTATTTTCGGGCCAAAGACGTGAGTTCGGCGGCCGATTTGCTGGGGGTCTATCAGAAAGCTTATGCGGACGAACCTTTCGTCCGTCTCTATGCGGCGGGGCAAGCGCCGGATTTACGTGCGGTATCGCGCACGAATTTCTGCGATATTGGGGTTCATTATGACGCGAAAACCGGGCGCGGAGTGGTGATTACCGCTATCGACAATCTGGTGAAGGGGGCGGCGGGGCAAGCCGTGCAAAACATGAACCTGCTACTGGGATTCCCGGAAGCTGCCGGCCTGCTTTGAGGACTCGCGCGTGAAACTACTGATCAAGCTGGGTGGCACGTTGCTCGATGCCGCTGAGTCCCGGGAACGG
The DNA here is from genome assembly GCA_963760575.1 of Bryobacterales bacterium. Lineage (GTDB taxonomy): Bacteria > Acidobacteriota > Terriglobia > Bryobacterales > Bryobacteraceae > Palsa-187. The sequence goes on along the minus strand of CAVXEM010000036.1, from coordinate 17,879 downwards.
CTGGCGCGTGAAATCGCCGCGCTCGCCGAACGCGAACAAGTGGTGGTGGTTCACGGCGGCGGCAAGCAGATGACCCGGTTCCTCGCGGAACGCGGTGTAGAGAGCCGTTTCGTGAATGGCTTGCGTGTGACCACCGCGGAAGTGATCGATGCCGTAGTCAAAGTCTTTGCCGGCAGCGTGAACGCGCAATTAGTGACGGCGCTGCGGGCGGCGGGTGCGCGGCCGGTGGGCCTGAGCGGCTTGAGCGCCGGGCTGGTGGATGCCGTACAACTCGATCCTGAACTCGGACAGGTGGGCAAGCCGGTGGCTTCGGACGGACGCTTGTTGGATCTGTTGGTGAGGGAATGCTATCTTCCGGTAGTCGCCTGCGTCGCGGGTGACCGGAATGGCTCCATCTTTAACGTAAATGGTGACCAAATGGCAGTGGCCTGTGCGCAAGGATTCGCCGCGGACCAGTTAATTTTCCTCACCGACGTCGACGGGGTGCGCGATGCGAACGGCGAAATCTGCGCACAGCTCACGGCGGAGCAGGGCCTGACGCTAATCTCCTCCGGTGTGGCCACGGGCGGCATGCAGGCCAAGATCGAGGCAGCTGTAACTGCTTTGCGCAACGGCGTGAGACAAGTGCTGATCGCACCCGGGGCTCACCCGGGCATCCTCGAGCAGTTGCTGGCGGGCTCCCGCATCGGCACCAAGTTCATGCTTGGATAAGCTGCGCTCATTCTAGATATCCGCGAAGAATAATCGAATTCTTTGTGAGATTCTTTTAATCATTCCTCCACTATGCTCTAGCAAGTCCAGGCCGTGCAGCTAGGACTTGCACCTAATTTGGATTCGCTCGAAGTTCAGGCAACCCGCCTTGGGACGTAATTGGCTAGCGAAGGCGTACGGGGAGGGGTAAATGAAAGCGCGAACTGTAGACATCCGGGAATCTGCCGGCAGAATTCTGTGTTGCACAATCTTCCGTCCTAGCGGCCGCAAGTTATTGGGGAAGGGTCACGTCCTGAACGAGGAAGACGTGCGCTTGCTGGAAACCGAGGGGCTCGCGCAAGTTTGGGTGACGGAACTCGAAGATGGCGAGGTGGGTGAGGACGAGGCCGTCAGCCAGGCCGCCCAGGAGATGGGATGCGGGTGCCTGGAGATCCGGCTGGCGGCGGGTGGGCGGGCCAATCTGTTTACCACCGAAGACTGCTGCGTGCTGGTTGACGACGAGTTGCTGCGAGAGATCAACTGCCTGGCGAGCGTGGTCATCGCCACCACGCCGAATTTCAGTTTCGCGCGGGCTGGACAGCGGATCGCGACGGTGAAGAGCGCACCTTTCGCAGTGGCGCAATCGCAACTCGATGCGGTGATTCAAATCGTGAAGGAGCGTGGCCCCATTTTGCAAGCCCGGCCCGTAAGGAATCCAACTATCGGAGTTTTGTATTCGGACCCCGTGCACGGCGATCGCGCGCGGCAATTGTTCGAGAGCATCCTGCGGCAGCGGTTAGAGCGGTTTGGAGTCGCACCCAGTTTCGTGCTGGCCTGCACGGAGGAAGAAGACGCCGCGGCGCGCAACCTGCAGCACCTGCTGCGTGCGAAGCCGACGGTAATCCTGGTGGGCTCGACCACGGCTCCAGCCGGCCCGGAAGATGTCATTGGCCGCGCCATGACTCGCATCGGCTGCCAACTGGAACGTTTTCTGGCGCCGGTGGAGCCGGGCAATTTGTTCCTGCTGGGCTATAAGGATGAAGTTCCGGTGGTCTCCGCGCCGGGCTGCTTCCGTTCTGCCAAGCCGAACGTTGTGGATCTGGTTTTGCCTCCCATGCTGGCACGCTACCGCGTTTCCGGCTGGGAGGTTGCGTGCCTGGGACACGGCGGGCTGCTTGGCTAAACTCCCTTCCTAGACTCAATTAGTTACCGGCAACTGCCAGGTGCGCTTGCGATTTCCACCTCCGGCTCGGTAGAATCAATGAGTTTGAGCGTCCCGCAGGTTCTTGGCGGAGTGACGCTCGTCGCCAACCGGCGAAAGACACGTGGAGGTTTCATGTCCGTAGAGCAGAAGGTCAAGCAAATCATCGTCGAGCAGCTCGGCGTGGATGAAGCGCAAGTCGATCCCACCGCGAGTTTCGTCGATGACCTGGGCGCCGATTCGCTCGACATCGTCGAGCTGGTGATGGCGTTTGAGGAAGCATTCGACCTAGACATTCCCGACGAGGACGCGGAGAAGATCGCCACCGTCAAGAACGCCGTCGACTATATCGAGTCGAAAAAGAAATAGCGGCCGTTTTTGGGGAGTCCCAATTTGTCACGCAGAGTTGTAGTCACCGGAGTCGGCATGCTGACTTCGGTTGGCATTGGCACGGAGCCAGTCTGGGAAGCCATCAAGCGCGGCGAGAACGGAATCGCGCCGATCACCGCCTTTGATCCCACCGATTTCAATTGCCGCATCGCGGGCGAAGTGAAGAACTTCGACCCGGCGCTCTACATCGAGAAAAAAGAAATCAAAAAAATGGGGCGCTTCATTCAATTCGCCATTGCGGCGAGTGAATTCGCATACCAGGCTTCGGGCTTCAAAGTCACCAATGGCGAAGAGGCCGAGCGCACCGGCGTGTATATCGGCAGCGGCATCGGCGGATTCGAAGTGATTGAGCGGGAACACAAGATCCTGCTCGAAAAAGGACCGTCGCGCATCTCCCCGTTTTTTATTCCGGCGACGATTATCAATCTCGCGTCAGGCTATGTTTCGATCCGCACCGGTGCGAAGGGTCCGAATTCGGCTACAGCCACGGCCTGCACCACCAGTGCGCATTCGATCGGCGATTCTTTCCGCATCATTCAATACGGCGATGCCGATGTGATGATCTGCGGAGGCACGGAAGCCGCCGTGACACCGATGGGGATCGGCGGGTTCGCGGCGATGCGCGCGCTGTCGCAGCGCAACGACGATCCGGCGCACGCTTGCCGGCCGTGGGACAAAGATCGCGACGGCTTCGTCGTGGGCGAAGGCGCGGGGATCCTGGTGCTCGAAGAATACGAACATGCCAAACGGCGCGGCGCGAATATCCTGGCGGAAGTGGCTGGTTATGGGATGTCCGGCGATGCGCATCACATCACTTCGCCTTCGGAAGACGGTGACGGAGCCTATCGCGTGATGAGAAACTGTCTGCGGGACGCCGGCATCGAACCGCAGCAGATCGATTACATCAACGCGCACGGCACTTCGACGCCAGTGGGCGATCGCATTGAAACGCTCGCCATCAAGCGGGTCTTCGGAGAACATGCTTGCAAGGTTGCAGTGAGTTCGACGAAGTCCATGACGGGCCACCTGCTGGGCGGCGCCGGCGGACTCGAAGCTGGCATCACGGTGCTGGCGATTCGTGATCAGATCGCACCGCCCACTATCAACCTGGATCATCCCGATCCGGAATGCGATCTGGATTACGTTCCCGGGAAAGCCCGGCCGATGAAGATTGACTATGCTCTGTCGAACTCCTTCGGGTTCGGGGGGACGAACGGTTGCTTGATTTTCAAGAGGCCTGAGTCGTAACGAAATCATGAAAATTGTTGTCGCGATCAAGCAGGTTCCTTTGCGCGACTCGCCCTTGCGTCCCGATTCATCGGGGAAATGGATTGACGAGGCGGACCTGAGTTTTGAAATTAACGAGCCGGATGCCTATGCGCTCGAAGAAGCCTTGCAGTTGAAAGAAAAGCATGGCGGCGAAGTAGTGGTTCTGTGCGCGGGGCCAGAACGCGCGGCGCAGACTATCCGCGAAGCGCTGGCCAAGGGCGCCGACCGGGCGATTCACATTGCGGCAGACGACTTGGGATCACTCGACACGCTGGGAGTGGCTAAACTTTTGGCCGCTGCAGTCGCGCCGGAAAAGCCGGATTTGATTCTGACGGGCCTGCAATCGGACGACTTGGGTTCCGGGCAGACCGGCGTCGTGATGGCGGAGCTGCTTGGGATCACGCACTCGACCATCATCATGCAGGTAGAGGCGGGTGAAGGAAGCATCCGCGTCAAACGCGAGCTCGAAAACGGGTGGTTCCAGCACATCGAGATGCCGCTGCCGGCGGTGCTGACGATGCAAAGCGGCTCGAACAAGCTGCGCTACGCGACACTGATGGGCATCAAGAAGGCCAAGAGCAAAGAAATTCGGCGTGTCACACCCACTGAACTGGGGGGCGCGGGTCAGGCAGTCGCGAGTATCGAAAAAGTCTACTTGCCGCAAAAAAGCAAGCAGACGCAGATATTCGAAGGCGACGCGAAGACGGCGGCCGCGCAACTCGTCGAAAAACTGAAATTCGAAGTGCGGGTGTTATGAGTATTTTGGTGGTTCTCGAACAGCAGGCCGGCCAGTGGCATCGCATGTCGTGGGAAACCTTGGCCGCGGGCCAGCAGTTGGGCGCGGCGCTCGGCGTGCCGGTGGAAGCGGCGGTGGCAGGCAAAGGCATCGGCACGTTAGCGAGTGAAGCGGCCACCAAGAAACTCGCGAAAGTCTGGGCGGTAGAGCATGATCTGCTGGATTCCTACACAGCGGACGGTTACACGGCTGCGGTCGAAGATCTGATCCGAAAAACGCAGCCCAGCGTGGTGCTGTTCCCCCACACCTATCAGGTGCGCGATTTCGCGCCCAAACTGGCGACGCGGTTTTCACAGGTATTGGTCAGCGATGTGATCGCGGCGCGCGTTGACGCCGGAGCGCTAACGCTGGTACGCCAGTTCTTCCAAGGCAAGCTGAGTGGGGATGTGCGGGTAAGCGGCGCGGGTCCAGTGTTCGCTTCCTTGCAGGCAGGCGCGTGGCGCGCGGATACGTTGGAAAGTGGCTCGGCGCCGGTAGAGGCGTTCGCACCCGCACTCAGCGCCGGCAAGATCCGCCAGAAGCCAGGGGCCCCGTTCCGCGAGGCAGCGCGCGCAGTGGACCTGACCGCGGCGGAAATCATCGTTTCGGTGGGACGGGGGATCAAGGAACAATCCAACCTTCCGGTAGTGGAGGATCTAGCGCGCGCGTTCGGTGCCGAACTCGCGGCGTCGCGGCCTATCTGCGATGCGGGTTGGCTTCCAATGGAACGGCAAGTGGGCAGTTCGGGGCAAACGGTGGCGCCCAAGGTGTACATCGCCGTGGGCATCTCCGGTGCGATCCAGCACCTGGTAGGCATGAAAGGCGCGAAGACCATCGTCGCCATCAACAAAGATCCCAATGCGCCGATTTTTGAGGTCGCCGATTACGGAATCGTCGGAGATTTATTCGAAATCGCACCGGCGCTGGCAGCGGAAGTGCGCAGAGTGAAGGGCAGCGTAGTTACTCGCCCTTAAGCGCCCGCTCCATCAAGTCCCGAATGGCGGCGCGAGGATCTTTGCCGCGATGAAGCACGGCGTCCATCTGGCAGATAATCGGCAAGTCCACTCCATATTTCGCGCCCAACGCAACCGCCGCGCCACAAGTCTCGACACCTTCGGCGATCATCGGCGTGGATGCGGTAATCTCGGCGAGGCCCCTGCCGCGCGCGAGTTGGATTCCGACGCGCCGGTTGCGGCTCAGTTCCCCGCCGCAGGTAAGCACCAGGTCTCCGAGACCGGCGAGCCCCGCCAGCGTGGTCGCCTGCCCGCCCATGGCGACGGCCAGACGTGTGATCTCGGCCAGACCGCGCGTGATCAAGGCGGCTTGCGTGTTGTTGCCCAGGCCCAAGCCTTGCACTACGCCGGCAGCGATGGCGATTACGTTCTTGAGCGCTCCTCCGATCTCGACACCAATCAGATCGCCGTTGGTGTAAAGGCGAAAAGTAGGCCCTGAGAAAGCAGTTTGAACCGCCCCGGCGGTAGCGGCATGCGCCGACGCGACCACCACCGTGGTCGGCTCACCGCTAGCAACTTCGCGGGCGAAGGTGGGCCCGGAGAGCACTGCGATTCGCGGTTCGAATTTCGGTTGCACCACCTCGCAGAGCACTTGAGACATGCGCAATAAAGTACCGGTTTCCAAACCCTTCGTCGCGCTCACGAAGATCGTCGCGGGGTCCAAGGACGGAAGAACTCGTTCATACAAGGAGCGCGCGTAGTGCGAGGGCACGACGCCCAGCAGGATACCAGCGCCGTCGATCACCGCGGGCAGATCGCACACGATATCGACGTTGTCCGGAAGACGCAAGCCCGGAAGAAATACGTCGTTTTCACGCGAAGTGAGCATGCGCGCAGCGAGGTCCGCCTCGAACACCCATAGACGCAGCCGTTCGAAGCGCGGCGCCAGCACAATCGCGAGAGCCGTCCCCCAACTGCCGCCGCCCAGAATCGATAGAGTCACTTTCGTCCCCATGAAAACACGTTTTCCGTACCGGCGCGAAGGCGTGACCAATTGGATTTATGGCGGTACACGATGAACGCACCCGCAATGAACGCTGCGACGGTCACTTGTATGGGGGGATGCAGGATCATCCACACTCCGAACGGGAACGTCGCGGCGGCCAGGATCGAAGCGGCGGAAATATAACGCGTGACCGTGACTGTGACCACGAACAACAACAGTACGGCCGCTAACGGAAGCGGCGTCAGATAGGCGAAGGCTCCAATGAAAGTCGCCACGGCTTTGCCGCCTTGGAACTTGAGGAACACTGGGAAGGCGTGTCCGGCCATCACGGCCAGCGCCGCGAGGCTGGTCCATTCAGCAGCATCGCCAGTCAGCTTTGCCGTGAGCCAAACGGCCGCAAAACCTTTGGCGATGTCGAGCGCCAGAGTGGCTACCCCGACGCCGCGGCCGGCGGTGCGCAAGACGTTGGTCGCTCCGATGTTGCCGCTGCCGGATTCGCGTACGTCGGTTCCGCGGGTGAGCTTCACCAACAGAAATCCGAAGGGGATTCCACCCAGCAGGTAAGCAATGACAATCGCAAGGAGTCCGGACATAACCTATGCCAAAGGAAACCCCGCGAGTCGCGTGTATCTGCCGCCGGCGGAAAGATACAAGAAAAATTGCGTCGCGCCGAAGGAACCGAAATCGAAGCCGCAACCCGACGGGAAGGATTGGAGCGTTTGCTGAAGGCGGTCGAGTGCCACCGTTTCACGGATTCTTGCCAGTGTCAGGTGCGGGGAATAATCGCGTTTCTCGACGGGGACGCCAAGCTCTGCGACGGCTTCTTCCGTAGCCCGCGCCAATGTGCGCAGAGCTTCGCCGCCGTCCACACCCGCCCAGAAAATGCGCGGCCGGCGCTCGTTCGGAAACCAGCCTATACCCTTCACGGTGACCTTGATCGCGCCGGCCACGGGCACCGAAGCCAGGGCGCGCTTCATTTCCTCCAGCCGCTGTTCTGGCCACTCGCCGATGAATTTCGTCGTGACGTGCAAGTTCTCAACCGGACTCCACGAAATCTTGGCTGTCGGCCGCAACCGGCTCACAAAGGAGCGCAGGGCCTCGGTCAAATCGCTGGGGATATCGATCGCGGTGAACAATCGCATGCGAAACTAACTAGTGTAGTATGCGCGCTGCCCTGGTAAATAAACTCGTTCTTTTCGCTGTTCTCGCGCCGGCCGTGGTGTGGGCCGCCGACGTGTGGGAATCCAAGCCTTTTCAGGATTGGACAAAGAAGGATGTACAAAAGATATTCAACAACTCGCCGTGGGCGCGGCAGGCTAGGGCAGTGATTGGAAGCGCACCGCCCGCAGCGGCAGGACGAAGCGGACAACCAGCGGTCGGCGATGCATCGTCGAACGACTCGGGCGTGCCCAAGGGACGCGAGCCAGGAGGAGCCGGACGCATGGGCAGCGCTCCCAGCGATTTCGATCAGGGTCCGCAGAGCCAGGTGGGAGTCCCGGTGATCGTCCGCTGGCAGAGTGCGCTGCCGCTGCGGCAGGCCCAGATGCTAGGGAAGTATGGCGAGTCAGCGGCGATTTCACCGGAGGCGCAGAAGTTTCTAATGGATGAGCCTTCGATCTATGTAGTCGCGATCTCAGGATTGGCGGGCTCCATCGTGAGCGCGGGCGGTGGCGACCAGGCGAAGCAGAGTATCGCTGAGAAGACCACGTTAACTGTGAGGGGCAAGCAACCGCTGCGCCCGATTGCCGTGGACTTCCTGCCTGTCGGTTCCACAGTGGATGTCTTGATCGGGTTCCCACGCTCCACGCGCATCACGCTGGAGGATCAAGAAGTCGAACTGGCGAGCGAAATTGGACGCGCCACCGTGCGCTACAAATTCAAGTTGAAAGACATGGTGGTGCGGGGGAAGCTCGAACTCTAGTGCGGCTTCCGCGATCTTTCTACGCACGTCCCGCCGTCGAAGTCGCCCGCGATCTGCTGGGCAAAGTCATCCGGCACGGTGCCGCGTCGGCGCGGATCGTCGAGACCGAAGCGTACCTGGCGACAGACGATGCCGCGGCACACTCTGCGCGCGGCCGGACTCCACGCACCAGCGTCATCTTCGGTCCGCCGGGCAGGGCTTACGTCTATCTGATCTACGGCATGCACTATTGCCTCAACGTTGTGGCGGAACGCAATGGCGTCGCGGGCTGCGTGTTGATTCGCGCAGTCGAGCCCATAGCGGGCGTAATCCATCTCTCCAACGGCCCAGGCAAGCTCACACGCGCTTTGGGGATCACGCTGCAACATTATGGAGCGGACCTGACGCGGGGGCCGCTTACGATACACGCTCCAGCTAGCGATGAGAAATTCGACATCGCCACGTCGCCGCGCATCGGGATCACTAAATCGGCGGACCTCCCCTTACGGTTCTTTATTCGTGGCAACAGCTTTGTCAGCCGCGAGCCCCGCCGCTGACGATCAGGATCTCACCGGACACGTAATCCGATAGCGGCGAGCAAAAGAACAGAACGGCGCCCGCGGCTTCCTCGGTGGTGCCAAGCCGTCCTAACGGACAAGCAGCCTTGGCCGCTTCGAGAAACGCGGGCGGCGCTCCCACGGGAATTTGCCGGCCGGCCATCTCGATAGTTGGCGGCGCATTTTTGTCGATAGGCTGGATCAAGCGCGTGTCAATCAACCCGAAGCCCACCGAGTTCACGTTCACCTGGTAGCGTCCCCACTCTTTGGCGAGCACTTTGGTGAGTCCATTGATGCCGGACTTCCCTGCTCCGTACCCGGCCTGCCCAGCGATGCCATCGACGCCTGAGATCGACGTGATGTTGACCACCTTGCGCATAACGCGACGGCCTTCGGCGGCTTCCCGCTTGGCCGCTTCGCGCAGGAAACCAGACGCGGCGCGGAGAATGCGGAAGGGCGCCACCAAGTGAATATTCAGCATGGCCTGGAACTGCTCGTCGGTCATCTTCTGGATAACGTTGTCCCAGACGTAGCCCGCGTTGTTGACGATGATGTCGAGAGAGCCGAAGGCGGCGATGGTGGCGTCGACCAGTTTCTGCGGAAAATCTGGCGCGGTGAGATCCCCCGCGAGTGAGCGTGCGCGCACGCCCGTTGCCGCGGTAGCCTCCCGCAGCGGCGCTTCGTCGATGTCGCTGAGCATGACCGACGCACCGCAGGCAGCGAGTTTTTGGGCGACAGCGCGTCCTATGCCGCGTCCCGATCCTGTGACCAACGCCGCTTTACCCTCAAGCGTGAATGGAGCTTGCATGCCTTGTTCCATAAGCTTCTATGAGAACATGCGGAAGCACAATGCTATAATGGGTCTTTCGGGGCGTGGCTCAGCCTGGTAGAGCGCCTGGTTCGGGACCAGGAGGTCCAGAGTTCAAATCTCTGCGCCCCGACCATTTTCCCTCCCGTTTTCAAACAACTACAGCGACTTGATGCGATTCGAGCGTCAGCCAGCGTTTGCGCATTGTGCCCATTTTTGTGCCCACCCTCGTCCTTTCGTGCGCGGGCCATCGCGTCGCGAATGGTCTGGGCTTGCGGATGAACGTAGCGGCGGGTCGTGCCGAAATCGCTGTGCCCGGCGAGGTAGGCAAGAGTATATGGGTCCATGTACTCGGCCCACCGCGTCAAGCAAGTGTGCCGGAATGTATAGAGGGGGAAGGCTTCCAGCTTGGCCAGCGCGTACGCTTTGGGATGCTGTTTCTTCAATGTCGATTTTTCGATATGCCCGCTCGCAGTCGCCGCGGGGAATACCCAGTCACCCTTGCGGCTTGCTCGGCGCATCTCGATTAGGGCTGTCGCGCGCGGCGTGAGCGGAATCGTGCGCCGGGCGCTCACGGTCTTACCGAATGGAACGTGCAGAGATTCGTCCCGGACATTCTCCCATCGCAGCCTAAAACACTCTTCTGGCCTGACTCCACAATCAATAAGGATAGTCGCCACGTCTCTCAATAAAAACGGATCCTCGGGTTCAATGGGTTGTTCAGACCTTCGGACAGCCCGAATGCCTTGAAGAGCAGCGCGATACGCAGCCTGGATGCTGTCGCCGATCTGGACCGTCGCATCAAGGTAACGTTTCTCTTCGTCAAGGCTCAGCACCCTGTCACGATGGTTTTCGCCCGGAAGCCTCTCGACTTTAGGCAAGGCCTTCTCGACTTTGCCCCACTCTCCTGCCAGCTTCAGCATCCGGCGCAAAACTTCCAGCTGTCGATTGATACTCGTCACTTGAAGCTTGGTCTCCCGCTTTTTGGCAACGAATGCGGCGATCATGCCTTGTGTAACGGCATCCAACGGACTTGCTGCAAGAGTGGCGAATGCCAAGATATTCTTCACCCCGTTTTTGTAGTACTCCAGCGTTTTCGGCTTGTTTTGAAATCGGGATTCCGTGAAGGGCAAGAACTCCCGTTCCGCAAACTCTCGCAGTGTCGGAACCGGCTTCTTATCTCGAATCCCGACTTCGCCCTTGGCAAGCGACGTTTTGTGGGCGGCCTCCATCTGTTCGGCGGTCCGCTTGTTGCTCTGCTTGGTGCTTTCCCGGATGGACTCGCCGTTCCAGACGAATCGATACCACCAGACGCGGCCGCGTTTATAGACTGCCACGCTATTCCGCCCTCGGTGATTTCTGGGACGTAACGTCCCGATTCTTCAGGTTCGTCATCCACGCTTGCTCGCCGCGCTGAATGGTGTCAGCCCTAATCCGGCCGGGTTGACCGGAGTTCCCCAGCTCCAAGAAGAGTTGGTTGAGGGCGCCCGCTTTCCACTCGGCCCACGACATTACTCGCTCTGTCGGGGTAGAGGAGTCAACCGCGGAGGTGATGGATTTCAGGAGGAGTGGGGCGCAAAGAGCCTGGGGCTCGCTGGCCAGGGCTTCAATTTCCGCGCAATTGAGCCGGAGCGGAACCATCAAAACCATCAAAACCAGGTTCTGATGGTTTTGTCGGTTCAGTCCCGGCTGAATCCGCCGTTATCGGGGCCCGGAGTCGCCAGTCTAACCAGCGACGACGAGGAGCCGGATTCCGTGATCGAGTCGATCATTCCCAGACCCGCGGGATTCACTTGGTAGCGCGTCGAAGGGCGCCCGCCGAGCGGACCAGCTTCGCCGGTCTGTTCTCGAATCCAGTCCGGCGTCCAGCAAAATATGTGCGGCGAGCCTTGCTGCTTCGGGACTATCCAGACCGCTCCAACCCTTCACGTAGACATCGCGCCCGGTGAAGAAACCGTTCGCGCCGACCTTGCGCTTCTTAATCTTTTCCGCGAGCACCTGCGCGGCCCGCATTTGAGGAGTTGTGACGCACGAGTAGATTCGGTTGGCGTGGGTCTCCAAGTAGCCACAGAATTCTGCAGCCTGAGCGGTGTGTTCGCAGCGAAACGCACAGAGTCTGACATTCGCGGCGTATCTGCAGCCACGCTGTCAGCCAACTCGAACAAGAGGGCAAGCGCCGGCATCAATTTTCGGTATTTGCTCAGATGCGAAACCAGCGCAGGATGGACTTCGTCACCGCGCACTTTCGCTTCTAACTCGGCCAACCACTCGATGAAGAGCGCCTGCGCCTTCGAGCAGAATCGGAAGCGCAAGGGATTCACAGGCGTCGAGCTCCACCAACCCGTGGAAGATCTTGGCCACGCGTCTTTCGGCTTCAGCATCCGGCTTACGGTCGATATACTGCCAATCGATTTCCGTGTCCGGCCACACCAAGACCTGAAAGCGCTGAATCAAACCGTCGTTGCTCGGTCCGTCCGCGAGCGCCTCGGCCAAGTATGATCGAAGCCGGCCCGGTTGAATGCCACCCAGCATCGACATGCAACACGCCTCTACGTGGATTGTGCCTCGGCCGATCCGGTCGATCGTGTGGCCGGTATCACCGTTCCAAGCCTGCAGGCAGAATGCTCGCTCACCCTCCCGGCCCGCACGATCCAACTGGCTCCACCAACCGGTGAGCTCGTCTCGGATGACCAGAATCCCTGCAGGATTCTCGCTCATGGTCTGGTGGATCGCCTCGAACGTCGCGTCGTTTACGATTAGCCGACGCAGTGTTGGCGCTGCCGCTTCGTCCTCCGGCCTGTCGGGTGCCGCATTCCCTTTCTTCGCGTGCCTCTTGACTCCTCTCTCCAGGCCGACCGTGCGAATTCCTATTCCTCGTCGCGCGTGTCGTAGTCTTCCAGATTCGCTTCGTGCTCACGCCGCCAATCAGCTTGAATCTGATTCAGCGGATGCGTGGCGGCCTGAATCACCGGGCTTTTCATGAAGCCTGGCGGAGCAATCAGCCCGCCCCAGAGATTGGGCACGACAACCCACGAGGGATCATTGGCCTTCGGCTGAATCACCGCCCTTCGGTTCACGGCTCCAGCGAGCGAAAGAACTGCAACGACCGCGGGATAGTCTATCGGAACCTGCATCCGCTCGGAAACATCCGTTACTAGCGAACGAAAGGAAACGGGAAGCAAATCTTCTGAAAAAGCGTGTCCACCGGGGGCAATTCGCTTTGGATCGGCAACGGCTCTGGCCACTCGTCTGAAGCGACGCGAGCCGGCGCTTTTTGTGGCTGCCAGCGCGCTCGCCATGCCGCCAGGTTTTCAGGCGTGAGGACTGGGCAAACGTTTATGAGTGCGCGCAGTTCCGCTGCGGTTCCTCCGTCAGCCAACCATTCCGAGGTATCTTTGCCATGCGGCAGTTCGAGAATGCGGACTTCGCATCCGTGCTGCAACAGACTTTCGGCCACCGAGCCGGCGTGTTTCTGCCCTTTGAAGTGAGGCTGCCCGTGGTCATCCATGGGTGGGTCGTTGTCGGTGATAACGACCACGCTCCGCCTGCGTAGCGCCTGAGAGTATTCGTCACGCCATTTGCCGGCACCCATCGGATTGCACGTCGCGAGCAAGCCCAATCCTTCGATGGCGTGAACATCCTTCTCTCCCTCGCAGATGAAGACCGCCTCGCTGTTGCGCTTCAGCAACTCCGGCAGATCGGTAGAGCACGAGACGTACGCCCTTCAAGTTCCAGACCCATCCGTCGTTGCCATCGGGTCGTCGCTGTTTGAAGTCCTTAGGATCGAACCGGACCGTCTGGTAGAGCAGCGCCTCCTTTTTCATCTGTGTAATCGTAAACTGCTGCCACCGTCCGAGGACGCTGCGAATGTCGGAGGGTGTTATTTCCCTTCTGGGCTTCGGGCCGGCCAATGGTGCGGAATATGGCCTCCTTTGCCGCCGCAAACGAAACCCCACCCAGTGCCCGCTCCAGTCCGATCATGTCCCAACCGCGCGCGCACTGCGAATGACAATACGCCTGGCCTGTTTTCGGATCCACCGCGAACGACTCCCGCTTGCCGTTGTGAACTGGACAAGGGCCACGCAGCTCCAAGCCTGACCGTTTGAGGGCTGGGACGCGGGTCGCGTAGTATGCCCTAACCTCATCAGGTGAGAAATCGATATGCACCTAGCGCGACTCCAGTGAACGCTCTTCACCACCCGTCGGCCGCGATGCGAGCCATGCGGCGATGTCCTCCGACCTATAACGGACTGCCGAACCGATCTTCAGATACTTAGGGCCTTGCCGCAGCAGGCGCCATCGCCGAACGGAAGCGACGGACATGCCAGTGATGCGGGCTATATCGTATTCGGTTAACAATTCATCAAGTTTGTTTGGTGTTGCCATGCAGTCTCCTCGTGGCTGGCTACGTTGCCATCCAAGGCGAGCCTACACCGGTAATGGATGAATAACTGCTACCGAAGAAACCAGTTGTCGGTACCGAATAAATCGGTTTTTTCAACCCTTAGTTTTATTAGGTCGCGGAGAGGCTTCCGTGCGCTTGGCTGCAGAATCCGATTGTTTCAATTTTTGCCGGTAGTGCCGAAGAATGGTCGAGACGTTCTTCTTCTGTTGGTCCGATGGATGTTTGGTATCGTACAGTACTGCGGCTGCTTCCTTATTGGTACCGCCGGACTCTTTTAAGTTGCACGCCTTGGCCTTCTTTTCGTCCGTTATAACTTGAGGCCGCCCGCGTTTCTGTTTGTCGCCGGGCTGAACTATTGATACAAGGCCGCCGTTCAACGGTTCATCCTCCCTAGACGTTTCCGCCGAAAGGTTGGTGAAATTCTGTGCCGTGAGGACCGACGTTCGCGTTGACGCAAACCCTGCATGCCCGGATGATTCGGCGCAGGCCGCTTTCGCCTCCCAATGCGCGATGGCGGCCTCGAGGCTGTTCATAATTCCGGACTTGTATGCTTCGGTGACCAGGTACTCGCCGAATTTGATGGTTAATTCTTCTACCGGAATGGATTCGAACGCGGAGGTGTATTTACCGACGACGAACTCGGGCATTTGGCGCCGGGGGCGTTGCGGTGGATATTCCACCCACTTTCGCTCGATCGCCCATTTAAGTACCCACCCGGGTATCTTTTCTTTAGAAGGAGTGAAGACAACGTTTCACCGCCCTGGGACAATGTGCGAGCGAACACGTTGTAAGCCGCGTCCAGTCTGGGTTTTGTGTCTTTCTGCCCCGAATGCTCAATCTGGAGCAGCCCCGCACGAATTTTCAGCCGTAAAAGTTCAGGCAGTTCGATAGGCAGTTCTTTCTTCATTGCTGCCCCCAATTCACTGCCCAACTCACAGTCGTCCGGATGACGCGCAAGCCGTCGATGGCCGCTGGCCCCGTACCGGGGATTTTCGTGTGCAGAGGATGATCGCTGGTCATATTTAGCGCCTGAGAGTAAGAGATAACTCTATATATTACAGCATTTTACAATCATTCAGAAGGCGCATATAATCGGGCATGCCAACGCAGATTTCCGAGCGGCAAAGACAAGCGTCGCAAGAAGAAACCAACTCAACCTTCGCTAGAACCGAAACGCTTATCCGGGAGCGCGGCTCATCGAACAGTGGTCTATCGATAAGCTAGTCCCCTTTGCCCGGAACCCACGAACGCACTCCGACGCCCAAATTGCCCAGATCGCTGCCAGCATCGCTGAGTTCGGATTCAACAACCCGATCCTGGTGGACACCAAGGCGGGTATCATCGCCGGCCACGGCCGGCTTCTGGCAGCGCGAAAGCTGCAGCTTGCCGAAGTGCCGGTGATTGTTTTCGATCACCTCACAGAAGCGCAGAAGCGCGCTTACATCATCGCGGACAACCAGCTCGCGCTGAACGCGGGCTGGGATGATGACTCTACTTGCGCGTCGAACTTGCTGCGCTGCAGGAGGAAAACTTCAATGTCGGCCTCATCGGCTTCGAGGACGAAGAACTGGCGCGGTTGCTCGCGGCACAAGACGCCGCAGAAGGGCTGACGGATGAGGACGCGGTTCCCGAACTTCCGGAAACGCCAATCTCGGCGGCTCGGCGATCTCTGGATTCTCGGCGACCACCGGCTTCTCGTGGGCGACGCAACCGATGCCGACGCTGTCGCGAAGCTGATGGCCGGCGGACCCAGCCGATCTTGTTTTCACCGATCCGCCCTACAACGTCGACTATGAAGGCTACACCGAGGAGCGGCTGAAGATCAAGGGCGACCGAATGTCCGATGCCGACTTCAAGAAGTTCCTGGAGCGCGCATTCCGCTCATATCGGAACGCTCGTCAAACCCGGCGCCTCGATGTACGTCTGCCACTCCTCATCCTGGCAACGGGAGTTTCAGAACGCGCTGGAGTCGGCCGGCTTCGAGGTTCGCTGCCAGATCATCTGGGCGAAGAACACCTTCGCCTGGGGCTTCGGCCGCTACAAGTTCCAGCACGAGCCGATCTTCTACGCGCATGTGGCCGCTCAGAAGGATCCCTGGTATGGCGACAAGTCCCAATCGACGCTGTGGCAAGAAAAGAAGCCCGCGGCGAATCGAATTCACCCAACCGCTAAGCCGGTCGAGCTAGTGGAGCGCGCGCTCTTGAATAGCAGCAAGGCGGGCGATGTTGTAGCCGACCTGTTCGGTGGCTCGGGTTCAACGCTGATTGGCTGCGAGCGGCGCCGGCGTCACGCTCGACTGATGGAGATCGACCCGAAATACGCCGACTGTATCGTTCGGCGATATCAGGAATACACCGGCAAGCAGGCCTTACTCGACAGCGAAGGCCGAACATTCGATGAGGTCGCACTGGCACGCGCAGGAGCACCGGCATGAATGGAACGCTGCCGGCGGGAGATCGAGGCTATCGAAGCGGAGATTCTGGCCGGCAATCCGGATCTCCCTGGACTGTGTTTGGCGCTGTCGGACTGGTGTGCGGAATTACGTATACTCCAGAACGAGGTACGCCGCCAGGTGGGAATCCGGCGGCGCCAAACGAACAGGTTGGGGGGGAGTCAGGTCCTAACCGAATAGGTGCGCTGCGCATCTTCGCCTTTGGAAGACGTGACCGTCAGACCCAGCTTCTTTCCCACGGTCCCGGACAGGAAGCCGCGGACCGAATGTGCCTGCCAGCCAGTGGCCTTCATCAGTTCCGCAAGAGTGGCGCCGTCCGGCCGTTTCAGCAAATCGAGGACCTTGGCAGTCTTGCTTCCGTCCCGCGCCGCACCATCCTTTTTGGCAGCTTTGGCCGCCTGCTTCCCTGGGCTGGCCTTCTTGGCCGTCTTCGCCTTCTTGGCCGCAACGTGGGCGCGTGTTGGGGCAACGCGGGCCTTCTTGCCGGGTTTCGGCTTCTCTGTGCCGGCGGCCTGGGCGGCGCCGATTTCTACCGTGGTCGATATCATTTGGTCTCCTTGGGCGGTGACTACCGCGATCACGACATCAATCACTCTGATCACGTCGTAAAGCAAGTGAAATCTGAGAAAGCTCTGTGGCGGGCGCAGATAATCGCAGGTGATTGCAGATGAAAGGCCACGGCGCCAAATTTGGACGGAAATGGGAGGAGGCCATTGCCGCTTTGCTCACCCAACGCAACACGGAAGACGCCGCTCGCGCAGTGGGCATTAGTGTCAGCACGCTCCTTCGGTGGATGAAAGAGCCAGAGTTCAAGGCAGCCTACCGCGAGGCTAGGCGCATAGCGTTTGGGCAGTCAGTCGCGCGTCTCCAACAGGCGGCTAGTGCGGCGGTTTCTACTCTTTTGAAAGTCATGGTGGATCCCGCTACGCCACCCGCGACGAAGGTGAAGGCCGTGGATAGCGTCTTGGATCATGCGGCTAAGGCGATCGAGATTGAAGACATCGAAGCACGGTTAACGGACTTAGAGCGCACCGCCGAGGCAACGAAAGGCCAAAGACGATGAGTAAGGTCTAACGATGAGCACACGACAGATCCTAAAGCGCGTTGCGAAGCTTGAGAATTTGATATGCCCACGATCCGATGGAAACACATCCATCAGTCTGGAAGAACTGTGTCGGTCAATGTGGCGGTCAGACAAAAAACACTTCATCGAACTAGCAAAGAACAACAGTTATCAACTGTTCGTTTATCAATTCGAACAGGAGGATGCTAGTGCCGCAGCGCTTAAAGGGCGACGACTCGGCGCAAGCAGCTAACCTTCCCGAAGTTCGGACTACCCATTGGCGGTCAGATGTCCGACGGCGAAGCGCTCGCCAGAATGCGGCCTAAAGTGGTTACCGATAATGGCAATTATCGGGCGCTTAAGCTGTCACTTATCGGAGATGCCGACTGCATGTCCAAGTGGATTCCGAG
>CAVXEM010000035.1:0-9238 GCA_963760575.1 Bryobacterales bacterium | reverse complement strand
CGCATGAAATTCGGCACCTTGATTCTTAGCGCTGGCTTTTTGGCAATTCCGTTGCACGCCCAGAGCGAAGGGTGCGACGGAAACACGCCTGAGATGGTCGCTTGTTTAGCGAAATCGTTGAAAGCTACTGACGCGGAACTGAACGCGGAGTATCGAAAGGCACTCAAAATCGCAAGTGACCAATACCATCGCTCAACCGATGTTCAAAACCTGAAAGACGCTGAGCGTAAATGGATCGCATACCGGGATGCGATTTGCAAGGCCGAGTACGGTCTGGTCGGCGGAGGGACTGCCAGTCCATCGATTCAGATTAGCTGTTTAATTAGGATCACAAAGCAACGAATCGCTGATCTACAAGCAGACTATTAGAACTGGTCGGTTGTGCCGCCTAACGCTTGCTCCTAGTTTCCTTTGCTCGCGTTCAGCCGCTCATCTTCATCGATAGCGATCACGTACTTCTCGTCCGGGGCGCGGACGATGTGTTGGAGTTCACCGTAATCTAGCCAGTTGAGGGAGCAATTTTCGCAGGTATCGATGATTACGTTGCCGGGGCCGCCGTAGGGGTGGGTGTCCATTTCCTGAGTGCATTTGGGACATTTGGTGCGGCGGTCGAGGGCGTCCCAGTCGGGCTGGACGCCGGCGTATTCCGAGGTCGCGTGGCGGGAGCGCAGGTCTTCGACCACCGTCAGGAACGCACCCATATCGATCAGCAGGCCGTGGCAGCGCTGGCAGTAGAGCACGCGTTCGCCGGCGATCGACGCCTGCACAAGCGCGACGCTGCAGCGCGGGCATTGTTCGTCGGACGGCTCATCGAGCACGCGCACGCCGTCCGGATTAGGGTCCGGGAAGTGGGTGGTGCCGCAGTATTCGCAGGCCAGGAAATCCTTGCCGGCGTCCAGACTCATGGGAGCGCCGCAGCCGGGACACATCATGTTCGCATTCCTCCGCGCCCATCTATCGTCCTGTTTTCCAATATCCTGAAGAGTCAGCCATGTCCACTTTCAAAGCCGTATACGCTACGCAGCAGGACGGGAAAACCCGTGTCTCACTCGAACAGCTCGACCGCGCGAGCCTCCCCGCGGGCGATGTGCTGGTGCGGGTGCAGTATTCAGACCTGAACTATAAGGACGGCCTCGCCGTTACCGGGCGTCCGGGGGTGATCCGCAAATTTCCCATGATCCCCGGCATTGACCTGGCTGGCGTGGTGGAGGAATCGTCATCGCCCGCTTGGAAGCCCGGCGACGAAGTCGTGATCACAGGCTTCGGGCTGTCGGAAACCGCGTGGGGCGGGTATGCGGAGTTCGCGCGGGTGGACGCGAATTGGCTGGTGCGCTTGCCGCAGGGGCTGACGCTAAAGCAGGCGATGGCGATCGGCACCGCAGGGTTCACGGCGATGCAATGCGTGGTCGCGCTGGAGCGGCACGGCGTGTTGCCGGGGGAGCGAGAAGTATTAGTCACGGGGGCAGCGGGAGGCGTGGGCAGCATTGCCGTGGCGGTGCTCGCCAAGCTGGGTTATCGCGTGGTGGCGTCGACGGGGCGTGCCGAATTGAGCGACTACCTGCGATCGCTCGGCGCCAGCGAAATTCTGGACCGTGCCACGTTGATCACACCGGCCAAGCGGCCGCTGGACTCTGAGCGTTGGGCAGGCGCCGTCGATAGCGTTGGAGGCGATACGCTGGCGGCCATCGTGCGAGGGCTGGTCGCCAACGGCAGCGTGGCGGCTTGCGGCGTGGCGGGCGGAGCGGCTCTGAACACCACCGTCTTCCCCTTCATCCTGCGCGGCGTGAACCTGCTGGGCGTCAACTCGGTGTACGTCTCGCGCAGCGACCGGCAGCTCATGTGGGAGCGTCTTACCCGCGACCTGCCGCTCCCGCTGCTCGACAGCATGACGCAGGAAGCGCCGCTCGAAGCGGTGTTCGACCTAGGCGAAAAAATCATCGCCGGAGCGGTCCGCGGGCGCGTAGTTATTAAGATCTCGTAGGTAATCTCAGGCCCCGCCGCATCGTCAAAAAAGGCAGGAGATTTGTAGCATGAAACCTGTAGCTTTTGCCGGAGTATTTCTCGGCCTATTCGCCTTCACCGCCGCCGCGCAGCCGCCCCCGCCGCAAGATGACATGGAACGGCTGGTGGACCGCATCGCACTCTACCCGGACCCGCTGTTGGGCAATATTCTGGCGGCGTCCACCAACTCCGATCAGATCTTCGACGCAGAAGCCTGGGCACACCGCCATACCTACCTGCACGGCCCAGAATTAGCCCGCGCCATTGCCGACGACCATCTGTGGTTCGACCCCAGCGTGCAATCTCTGCTGCCGTTCCCGGATGTGCTCGAGATGATGGCCCACGATATCGACTGGACGCGGCGCCTGGGTGATGCCTTTCTGGCGAACCGCGCCGGGGTGATGGACGCCGTACAGCGCCTGCGCCATCGCGCCTGGGATTACGGCTATCTGCGCAGCACGCCGCAGATCATGGTCAATAACGGGCCGTATATCGACATTGTCCCGGTGGACCCTAATTTCTATTACGTGCCGTATTACGACCCCGCCGTGGTGTTCTTTCCGCCACGGCCGGGTTTCCGCGTTGGACTGGGCATTCGCTTCGGTCCTGGAATCACGCTCGGCGCCGCTTTCGCACCCTGGGGATGGTTCGGCGGAGGCGTCCGTTTCGGGTGGGGAGGCCACGCCTTTTTCCTCAATAACCGGGCCTGGGAAGGCGTTCGCCGAGGCTACGTTCATCCGTATAACTTGCCGCGCTATGAGCGGGGTGGTTTCGATCGCCGCGAAATGCATGAGCGGCGCGAGGGCGGCGGCCGGGAAAGAGGCCGGCGCTAAATCCACCGGCGCCCGGCATCCGTATACCGGGCAGGGGGCTGGAGAGCGATTGGCTCCAGCCTCCTGCCCATTGGAGTAAGATTTGATTAGAGGCCTTATGCTGATCCGTAAACCCGCAGATCTTCGTTACTCCGACGTAACGCCGAAGAATGTGTACGTGAACCGCCGCCGGTTCCTGGCCGCGGGCTCGGCCATCGTGGGCGCCTGGGCGCTGCCGACCCCAGCCGACGCCACCATGAGACTCAACAACGTGGTGAAGAGCACTTACAAGGTTGACGAAAAAATCACGCCTAAGGAAGACATCACCAGCTACAACAACTACTACGAATTCGGCACCGGCAAGGACGAACCCTCGCGCTACGCCAACACCTTGCGGCCGTCGCCGTGGCAGGTGCAGGTGGGCGGTCTGGTCGACAAGCCGAAAACCTACGATCTGGATTCGGTCATGAAAATCGCTCCCCTCGAGGAGCGCATATACCGCCATCGCTGTGTCGAAGCTTGGTCCATCGTGGTTCCCTGGATCGGCTTCCCGCTGGCCGCGCTGCTCAAAGACGTCGAGCCCAATGCCAAGGCCAAGTACGTCGCGTTCCAAACGCTCTACGATCCCAAGCAGATGCCGCTCGGCAACCGCGCCGGAATCGAGCTGCCCTACGTGGAAGGCTTACGTCTTGACGAAGCCATGCATCCGCTGGCCCTGTTGGCCGTGGGACTCTATGGCGAGACTCTGCCCAATCAGAACGGCGCGCCGATCCGTTTAGTGGTGCCGTGGAAGTATGGCTTCAAGAGCATCAAGTCCATCGTGAAGATCACGCTCACCGACAAGCAGCCGCCCACCACCTGGAATCTCACCAACCGCGGCGAATACGGTTTCTACTCCAACGTGAACCCGACCGTCGATCACCCGCGCTGGAGCCAGGCCTCCGAGCGCCGCCTGGGTGAATTGTTCAAGAAGAAGACGCTGATGTTCAACGGCTATCCCGAAGTTTCGAGCCTTTACGCCGGGATGGATCTGCGCAAGAATTACTAAGGGGCCGGGGGCCGAAAGCGGATGAAGAAAATCCTGTTCAGCCCCTGGACCAAGCGCGCGCTCTTTGTTCTCTGCCTGATCCCCGCGCTGCTGTTGGTATGGCGCGGATTCATGGGAGACCTCAGTGCCAATCCCATCGAATTCATCGAACACAAAACCGGCGACTGGGCGCTGCGTTTTCTGCTGATCACGCTGGCCGTCACCCCACTGCGCAAGATTTTCGAACAGCCGCTGCTCACGCGTTTCCGCCGCATGCTGGGATTGTTCGCGTTCTTCTATGTCTGCGCGCATCTGTCGATGTACCTCATCTTCGATCAGATGTTCAGCCCTTCCGGCATCTACGCGGACGTGCTGAAACGACCCTACATCACGGTGGGTACCGCCGGGTTCTTGATGTTAGTCCCTCTAGCGGTCACGTCGACCGCCGCGATGGTGCGCCGTCTGGGCCCCAAGCGCTGGCAATTGCTGCACCGGCTGGTGTACTTCTGTACCCTCGCGGGCGTGATCCATTATTATTGGCTGGTGAAGTCTGACGTGCGCGAGCCGCTGATGTACTTCGGCATCCTGACTCTGCTGATGCTGTTCCGCGTGCGGATGTGGCTGCAAAAAGGTACGACGAAAAAGCCGCAGCCAGCGCGCGTTAGCGTTTGAGTTGTGCGGCCGGCTCCGCTCCTTCCAGTCGCGGTTCTGTGCACTCTACCCAGCCGCGGCACAAGCCCCCACACAGAACCGCGCGCGCCAGCAAACGGACCCGCACCCCTTCGCCGCCTGTTCTAATATCAAGAGCAGAGATCCCATCGCCATGCCATTTTGCACTTCTTGCGGAGCGCAAGCTCCCGACGCTGCCCGTTTTTGCATTAGCTGCGGAACGCCGTTTGGGTCCGCGGCCGCTGCTCCGCCGCCCATCGCGCCGCTCGACTTCACCATTCATGGCGACAACCTGCAAGTGGCGCGCATCCGCCTTCAGCCCGGCCAGGAACTGTATGCCGAAGCCGGCAAGATGGTTTACAAGCAGCCAGCGGTCGAGTGGGAAACCCGCATGAGCGGCGACACGATCGGCGACAAAATCCTGGGCGCGTTGAAGCGCACACTTATGGGCGAGTCTCTGTTCCTCACCTACTTTCGCGCCGTCACGCCCGGCGAAGTCGGCTTCGCGGGCGATTATCCCGGACGTATCCAGGCCCTGGCGCTGGCCGCGGGCCAATCGATTCTAGTCCAGCGCGATAGTTTTCTCTGCGCGCAGTCGAGTGTCACCCTCAACATCGCATTCACCAAGCGCCTCGGCGCCGGCTTGGTCGGCGGCGAAGGATTCATTCTCGAAAAACTCACCGGCCCCGGCACCGCCTTCATCCACGCCGGTGGCGATCATCTCGAATTCACGCTCGCCGCGGGCGAAGCTTTGCAAATCGAAACCGGCTGCATCGTAGCGTTCGAGGAAACCATCGACTACGATATCCAATTCGTCGGGGGCATCAAGCGCGCCTTGTTCGGCGGCGAAGGTTTGTTTCTGGCCACGCTGACGGGGCCCGGCAAAGTCATCGTGCAATCGATGACGCTCGAGAAGATGCGCCGCCAGTTGGCTCCGACTAGAAGCGGCGGCGATGAGCACAAGGGGCTGGACGTCATCACTGGTATTCTCGGCAGCGACGATTAGTCGCCCGTGCGCGCCTGGCAAGCCGCGTGGCCGCTCGGCAGCGTGCAGTCCGCCAGTACGTGGCTCACGCGATTCTTCAGGGTCAAATCCCAAGTTTTTCCGTGACGCGTCAGCAATGAGTAGCCGAACTGCCGCTGACTCTCACTAGCCACTACCGCCGCGCCCTTCACCGGTACGCCCTTCACCGATCCTTCGAGCGCCATCGCGAGATTCGTCCCGCCATCGCCCGCCACCAGTTGTGTCGGCCGCCCATGATCGAAACTCAGCAGCTCAAATAAATGCACGTGACCCGAAAGAATCAAGTCGATGCCCGTCGGCGATGCACGGTTCCAAGCTTCTTCCAGAGTCGGCGACACCGGAGTCGGCTTGCCCTCTACCGCGTCCGTGCGCATGCCCCAGAACGGGTGATGGTCCGCGAGCCACGCCTTCACCGGATGCAGCGAGGCGAGTTGCGCCGCATACATCGCCGCCTGTTCTTCATTCAATGTATTTGCGGAAACCGAAGCCGAATCCAGCATCACCAGCTCAAAGGTTCCCAACTGGATCATGTAAGGCGGCGAGAAACGTTCGCAAGTGCCGCTCCAAGGACGCGGATCCAAGTAGTAAAACCACCCGCGCCAGGACCGCCCACAGTCTTCGTGATTCCCGCGTGAAAACGCCCACGGAGCCGCCGCCAATAGCTTCGCGGCAGGCGTGAAGAAATCCGCATTCCAAGCATCCCAGGTGTCACCCGACGGCGTGCCTCCGCACATCGCCTGCTTATCCGCGGGACACGGCATTTCGCGGTAAAGATAGTCGCCTACGTGGATCACCAGGTCCGGCCGCTCCTCCGCCGCCCGGCCCGCGACTTGCGCGAAGGGCCATTGCTGCGGGTCGTTACAGGCCTGCAGTTCGTCGCCCTTGATGCGGCATCCGGTATCGCCGATCGTAATCACCCGCGAGGGATTCGCGCGCGGCAGCGCTAGTGCCTGCCCATTTACAGACGCCGACTTCGCGCCGCGCGGGATGGCGAACTCGCACGCCGGGCGGAGTCCGTCAGGCAGCGGTTGCCGCAGCGACATCGCCCGCATCGCGCTGTCAATTTGAATGGCCGGGCACTCCTGCGCGTCTTTGACGACAATGCGCGCGACCGACTGGCCGCCTTCCCCCACCGCGACCCATGCGGGAGACAGCGCTTGGCCGTTCGCGAATGCGGCGGCCACCAGGGTCAAGGATAGAAAACGCATTGTACCGATCAGATTCTACCTTTTTGGAGCGTACCCCACCGTGAGCGAAACCATGACGCTCCGCCCGGGCAGCAGCGTCAGAAAGTCGCCGCCGGAAGGGGTGTAAGCAGAGGGAGAGGTTGAGCCTGGTGTGATTCCCGTAATATTGTGGCTGTCGGATAGATTATTTACGCTCAGCCCGAGTTTGCTACCCCTTAAGAGTGCGGCGTTTTTGATCGTGTAATTGATGAATAGGTTGGTAACGTTGAAGGGATCGATCGGAATCCCTTGGTTGATATTGCCGTAGTCGTTGTACATCTTGCCCACGCGCTTATTGAAGAAACCCACGTCCCAGTTTTTCTGCTGCCAGGTCAAGCCCACAGCTTCCGTGTCATGCGGAGCATTCGCCACCCACAAATCCGTTTGTTGGTACTTAGCTATACCCAGGGTTCCGTTCATGTAGAGGCTCACTCCATGACCGAAAACGATGTTGCTTTCCGCTTCGACCCCCTTGGTGTTCGATGGACCGGTGATGACGTAAACCGGCTCGTTGAAGTTATTGGGATCGTTGACGGCGGCGTAGGCATTCTGGAAATGGATGTAATAGGCATCCAGATCCAGAGTCCAGCGATTGAATTTTAATACGGAACCGGCCTGGTAGGTTTTCGCCAACGTCTCCTTCGGCGGAGTCAACACGGTGCCAAAGGGGACGTCGAATACATTGCTAAATGGAATCTGGCTGCCCTCGCCGAACTGGGCATACGCCGACCAGTTCCTTTGTATCCGGTAGCGGGCGGCGATGGAGGGTAACCATGTGTTGTAGCCGACATCGTGGGTGACAAAAGCCGCGCCACCCACACAAGAGTTACCGACCTTGGTGCCACCCAAGCAACCGACGATCTTGATGTCCTGGTATTGATTAAGATGCATGTTGTAGTAAGCGTCTTTAACCCCGGCTGTGATCGCCAGCTTTGAAGTCGCCCTCCACTCATATTCGGCAAACGGGTGGAAGGTCTGCGTGATGAAATGCTCATGAAAGAGGGGCGATGGAACATTCTTCCAGGTGAACGGCGAGGAAGTATATTGATAGCGGTCGGTGTACGCCCAATCGTACCAGGCGCCCGTACGGAAGATGCCCCAATGGGACTCCTGACTCAACGAAACCGTATCGCCGAAATGGTTCCCGCCGTTCAATTTGTCGATGGCGCTCGTGGAAGACAGGGTGGTGAGGTTTTTCTCCAGGTTTTGCTTGTTCCAATAACGGTATGAGTTGACTTTATTGTCCAGCCGCCATCCGCCGCCCAGTTCGGTTTTGGTGCCGATGTAGACGAAATCCGTCTGGACATGGTAATAACTGTAACCGTAGTAGTTCGGACTGGTGGGATCGTTGTTCAACAGGTAGTTGTCTCCGAAATTCGCTACGTCGGAGCGGGTCGGCGCGTTGCTGTCCGGAGTATTGGTCCACAAGTCAATAATGCCGAGGTACGCCGTCAGCGTGGTCTTATCGGAAAGTTTATATTGGTATTTCATCGACCCGGCCACGCGTTTTTGGAGGTTATAGGTCTGATATCCATCCGACAGCAATTGGTGGACGTCGATAAACAAACTCGACTTCTTGCCCGGGTCAAACTGTCCAGAATCCAAACTGAGATCGAACAGGCGAGTGTTGAAAGAGCCATAAGAGGCGGACGCCCTGACGTCCGGACTCGATTGCAAGTCCTGGGACAGTAGGTTGATGGAACCGCCGAAATTAGAGGGACCCGGGGTCGAGGCCAGGCCCGGGCTGCGATCGAAATCGGTGCCGCCAATCCACTGGGCGGGGAAGAACGCCCAGGAGTGGTGGGTGGGATCGTTGGTGTCCTGGAACGGAATACCGTCATAGGTCATGCTATACAGACCATCCTTGAATCCACGGAAAAATGTTTTGCCCTGACCCAGTCCGACGCCGTTGGAATTAACGCTGACCGTGCCAGGAGCCATATTCAGAACCTCCGAGAAATCTGAAACCGGCGACGTGAAATTCTGGATAAATTCTTTACTGATCTCGGTTTTTGCGGAAGTTGCATCCAAGGTATTCCCGGAAGGCGAGAGCTGAGCGGCCAGCGATACCACTTCCTCCACCGTCACGGACTGATTCACGCTCCCGACGCTCAGCGCGATGGAGAGGTCTTCCGCGCCGCCGCCCGCCGTGTCGACGCCCGTGCGGCGCGCCACGTTGAATCCCGGAGCCGACACTTCCACAGTATATTTACCGGCGTTCAATCCGCTCGCCGAAAAGCGGCCATCGTCGCCGGTCTTGATGTTGCGAACCGTGTCGCTCGACTCGCTCTTCAATGTGACTGCCGCATTGGGGACCGTCTTTCCGGCTTGATCGAGCACCGTGCCGCCGATCGTCGCGCCTCCGTTGCCGGATTGCGCGAGCAGCAATCCCACGCACATCCAAAGAAAAACTACAACTCTAGCGATACTCTTCACGTGGACCTCTCCTGTTTTGTGGGGAACTTTTGGGTAGCGTAAC
>CAVXEM010000034.1:0-129177 GCA_963760575.1 Bryobacterales bacterium | reverse complement strand
CTTTTTTCGTGTGATGGGCCCGCGCATCGCGGTCGGCCGCGACTTCGAAGACGCAGACGGGCAAGCAACGCCGCCGCCTGACCCTGCAGCGGACTCAGCTAAATTGCCCACGCCACCTCCCACGATCGCGATTCTCAGTTATGAATACTGGCAGCGGCGTTTCGGCGGTAACTCGGCGATATTCGGTCATCCTATGCAGAATGGGGGGCCCAACAGCCCGTTGATTGTCGGCGCGCTCGCACCCGGCTTCGAACTTCAATTCCGCGAGAGCTCGAACGTGGAGCGCCTGCCCGATATGTGGACCGCGCTTCGACTCAACTACGATAACCGCAATCGGAATACCTATTTCCTGCGCGGAATCGGGCGCCTGAAAGCAGGAGCCTCGATCAAACGGGCGGAGGAATTAGCCAAAATCGCCGCTGCTGAAGTCCGCAAGAATTTCCCAGTGTACGGCGGAGGCGGTTTCTACTATCACCTCAGCCCACGCAGGCCCATCGGTCGCGGAAGTGCGTCCAACGATTCTTGCACTGATGGGTGCGGTGATTTTTCTCCTTTTGATCACCTGCGCTAACGTCTCAAGCCTAATGTTGGTCCGCCTGTCTGTTCGCGAACGTAATTTGGCTGTGCGAGCCGCGCTTGGCGCGAGCCGCGGGCGATTAATCCGCCAACTGTTCGCCGAATCGCTCCTAGTGGCGATGGGAGGGACGATCTTGGGCATCTTTCTCGCTTACGCCGGTATTCGCGAGTTGATTTCCATCAGCCCCGCGAATCTTCCGCGTGTTGACAAGGTCTCCCTTGATCCTGTCGTCCTTCTGTTTTCGATTAGTTCCGGCCTGGCGGCGGCCGTGGTGTTTGGAATTGTTCCGGCACTACGCGCCTCACGGCCTGACTTGATGCAAGTTCTTCGAGGAAGCGGACGAACCGCCGCGCTCGGTGGAGGCCGGCTTCGAAATCTTGTGGTGGTGGGTGAGATCGCACTGTCGTTCGTGTTGTTGATCGGGTCTGGCTTGATGTTGCGCAGTTTTATAGAGTTGCAGCGCATCGATCTTGGCTTCGATCCGCAGCATTTACTGACCCTGCAATTACTAGGAGGCCGCGCCGGCGCAAAGCCCCAGGAACTTGCGGCGCGTGTCCGCGAAATTCAAGAAAGACTACAGAACGCCGGCGGCGTCGAGAGCGTTACTGCATCGGCGCTGGTGCCGCTTGGCGGGGGTTACTCCACGATTCGCTGGGGCAAAGAGGACGCCCTCTCCGATCCGAGTAGGTTTCAGGCTGCCGACGCTCAAACCGTGCTGCCGGGGTTCTTCGAAACCATGCGTACGCCGCTAATCGCCGGCCGTACATTCACCGAGGCCGACAATGCCCCGGACCGCAAATTCGTGATCATCGATGACTTACTGGCTGCGAAAGCATTTCCCCACGAATCGGCAATCGGCAGGCGCATCCTAATCCGCCTACGCACCCCAGAACCCGAATGGGTAGAGGTTATCGGAGTAGTGGCACACCAGAGAGCTACATCGATTGCCGAGCGCGGGCACGAACAACTCTACTTTACTGACGGATACGGCGGCTACGGCACCGTGAATCGTTGGATTCTTCGTACGTCAGGCGATCCTGCCCGCGTCGCTCCTGCTGTTCGAGCGAGTATTGGGCAATACGATCCGAGCCTCTTAATCGATGAAATGAAACCAATGTCGTCGTTGGTGGATCGCGCCCAGGACGAGACTCGTTTTTCGCTTTTGCTGATAGCATTGTTAGCGGTGATCGCGGTGGTGCTGGCCGCCGTCGGTCTCTACGGCGTGCTGTCGACGTTGGTCCGTCAACGTACGGCGGAGATCGGCGTCCGCATGGCCATGGGTGCCGCGCCCGCGGAAATCTTTGGGTTCTTCGTAAGCCAGGGTCTTCGGCTCAGCGCTATGGGCGTGGCAATTGGGATGGCTGCTGCCTTCGGGCTCACTCAGGCGATGGCAACGATGCTAGTCGGGGTAAGCGCCACTGATCCCGCGACGTTTGCGGCCATCGTCATCTTATTTCTGGCGATATCGGCCTTGGCGTGTGCGATCCCCGCTGCACGCGCTTCGGGCCTTGATCCTAACGTTGCGTTACGGGAGTAGCGCGATGGTCCACCGCAGACCGATAATGCTCCATATCGGGCGTCTCCTGCACGCTTGCGTGATACGCTTGCTGATATGAATTTGATCGGTATCGCGGCGGTCGTCGTGCTATTGGTCCTGCTGTCCGGTTTGCGGATCGCGAGAGAATACCAGCGCGCGGTTGTGTTTCGATTGGGACGCTACACCGGGCTGCGCGGACCCGGCCTATTCTGGCTGATTCCGCTCGGTATCGAAAACGAAACCCGAATCGACCTCCGAGTGGTCACCGCCCCTATCGAGCAGCAGGAAACCATCACGCGCGACAGCGTAACCGTGAAGGTGAATGCCGTGCTCTGGTATCGCGTCAGCGACCCGCAGAAGGCCGTTCTAAATGTGGAGAATTTCCGCATTGCTGTCCAGCAGGTCGCGCTCACGAGCCTCCGAAACGTTATCGGCCAGCACGATCTGGACGAAGTTCTTAAGGCGCGCGACCAGATCAATAGGATATTGAGCAAGAACGTGGTCGAGAACATCACTCCCTGGGGTGTCGCCGTCGAACTGCTGGAGATGAAGGACGTGGAGATTCCTCAGGACATGCAGCGTGTGATGGCGATGGAAGCTGAGGCGATGCGGGAGAAACGCGCGCGCATCATCAAGGCGGACGCCGAACTGGAGGCTTCCAAGAAGCTGGCGGAAGCAGCGCAATTGATGGTCGGAAACCCCGCTGCGCTCGAATTGCGACGGATGCAGATGGTAGCCGAGGTGGGCGCGGAGAACAACAGCACTACTGTAATTATGATGCCCGCCGAGTTTGTTCACATGGCAGGAAGTCTTTCACAGTTCTTGCAAGGAAAGAAAAACCCTTCCGAGCCGGCCGCATGAGCGCACATGCCGATAATACGTGATAACGGACTTGACTCGTGTGGCCAAAGCTTGTCTGGTCGGGCCGTGCCTTGATCAGAGCATGCGCCGGGTTCTACGCAGAGTCGGGAAGATCCCAGTCGTGATTGGAGATGGCTTCACCGTCCACGTGAGTACATTAGAACGAGAGAGCGTTGAGCAAACGGAAGGTAAACGAGCGGGGCGCTCAATCCTAGCGCGAAACCAGCGCTGATGTGATGGATAAGAAGAAAGGGCGACACCGCCCACAAGAGATCTAGGATCAGCAGGACCGGAAATAATCGACTGAACTTTGATGGCAGATTCTGAAAATCAAGCGCAACTGCCACGAGGATGAATAGCCGAACTGGGATGAGTACCGTGGCTGTTGTAACCAGAAGAGCCATTAGCTCCGGAGGGCGCGATAGGTGCGACTCCTGGAAAATCTCGTGTATCTCGTTTAGATTCGCAAGCGCTCCTAGGTAGAATCCCAGATACATAAACTGGACGAGCAGTAGCAAGGTCCGCACCAGCATTCGCGATGCGACAGGCAGTTCATCCGGCGCCGTCAGAAACCCTCCCCTCCACAAACTGGTGGTCTCGGGCGACTCCGTTACTGCGGCCGATTTTGTAGTTTCCGCTGAAAGCAAGACCGGTGCAGCTTCTGTAGCCGCTGGGACTTGCCCGTCCGACAACTCTGAGGAGGGCGCCTGTAATGATACCGGAGCAAGAAAGCGATAGCCTTTGCCTGAGACGGTTTCCACATATCGCGGTACAGAGGCGGAATCGCCAAGCGCCTCCCGGATCTTGTTAATGGCTGTATTAAGGCCGTGGTCGAAATCCACGAAGGTCTCAGTGCCCCACAAATGCTGCCGCATCTCTTCGCGTGTCACGATTGCCGCCGGCCGTTCGAGAAGCAGGATCAGAACCTTAAGAGGCTGCGAATGGAGCTTGATGCGTGTACCATGTTTGCGCAACTCTCCAACCGCTTCGTTTAGTTCGAACACTCCGAAACGGAATACGCGGTATGCGGTGTCCCCGGGCATGCCTAGTTTCCAGTTTAACTTCGACCTCCGCACAGCACTGGTTTTAGCCGGATCCCCAGTGAACGTTCACCATCGAACTCATTAGATACGACGATTTAAAGCTTAACCAATCAGCAACTTGGGCGATGAGACTCAAACTAGGACCGTTTGATTTGCCATGCATTGCCCATTTCGACAACACAGGCGCATCATTCGTCCACGAGGTGATCGAATGCGAAACGGAATGACGGCAATATACCTTGTCATGGCTTCAAGTTGTATGGCCTCCCGGTTAAGCCCGCAGGCGGATCGGGCCTTCGAGACCTATGTTGCCAATCTCGAGGCGAGACTTGCCAGGCAGCACGCCAGGCTCGAAACCTACCTCGCGGTTGTCACGGAAGCGAGCGCGGCCGACAGTTACAAGCGGCACCCGATGTCAGCAGATATGCGATTGGAGCCAGTAAACAGCGGGACGTGGCAGGTTGGAGGAGCGCTCCTGCACCACTGGCGTGGTACAGCTTATGTGCCCAATGCAACGCCGAGGGACATGCTCACGCTCTTGCAAGACTTCAACCATCTTTCAACGCACTACGCACCCGAGGTTGTCTCGTCCCGGGCTCTGACAGACAACGGAGCGATTGCCAGTCTTGCCGTTCGATTCAAAGAACACAAACTGGTCACGATTGTGCTCGATGCCGAATACGAGGTCGAAGCTAGACTCTCTGGCAACGACCGAGGCTACAGCGTTTCGCGCAGCACACATATTTGGCAGGTTGACCGCCCTGGAACGCCGCAGGAGCGCCGCCGGCCCACAGGTGAGGACGACGGATTCCTCTGGCATCTCAATTCGTATTGGAGCTTTGCCCGGGTAAGTCAAGGATTGCAAATAGAGTGTGAAGCTGTATCGCTGACCCGCGATGTCCCACATGCGATCGGATGGTTGATTTCACCGATCATTGCGGTTTTTCCGCGCGAAGAATTGGCGTTTACTTTGAGAGCAACCAAGAACGCATTGACCACTGGTGTTTCCCAGGAGGAAAAACGATGAATGCACAACCTGAAGATGAGGTCAAGACCGCAACGAACATCGAACCCGGACAAAGTGGGTTCGTAAACGCGGTGCGAGTGCACAACGCGCTCACGGCCAGACTTGAGAAGCGTCTTCTGCTGTGGATGGCTGCAAGGATACCGGCAGCGATTAGCCCGGATCATCTGACCGCATTGGCTTTAGGTGGCCAGATCTTCGCAGGCGTCGCATATGCTCTGTCGTCGCGGGACGGACGACTTCTGTGGCTTGTGAACTGCTTCCTTTTCGTGAACTGGCTTGGCGACAGCTTGGATGGCACGCTGGCGCGTGTGCGCAACCGGCAGCGCCCGCGCTATGGCTTTTATGTAGATCATGTGGCCGACACCTTCGGCGCGCTAGCGCTGATGGCTGGACTCGGTTACTCCGGGTACCTGCACTGGGAGATCGCTGCGGGTATGCTTGTGGGCTTCTACGCGCTAGCCATCGAGAGCTACCTTGCGACTTACACGACGGGCCGCTTTCATCTTTCGCACGGCATCTTTGGCCCAACTGAAATTCGGATACTGCTCGTCGTAGGCAACATCCTTATAGGCACCCATCCTTACGTAAACTTCGCGGGCCGGCGTTTTTTGTCGTTTGACGTTGGAGGCGCGGTCGCAATTTCCGGAATGGCAGTGATGGTTTTGTCGGCAGCAGTTCGCCAGACAGCGCTCCTTTACAAAGAGGAAGCGTTGCCATGACGAGCGTCGGGTCGCGGTTCGGCCGATTCGGCCTCGTGGGACTGATGGGCGCGCTCCTGCAATTATTGCTGATTTCTCTGCTCACCGAGTACTTCGGCTTTGGGAGCATTATGGCGACCCCGATCGCGGTCGAAATCACCATCTTCCACAACTTCATCTGGCACGAGCGCTTCACCTGGAGCGAGCGCAGTCCTAAAAGCTTCCGGCAAATAGCTGTACGGCTGTGGCGGTTTCACGCGACTAATGGCCTCATCTCGCTAAGTGGAAATACGATCCTCATGTACTGTCTAGTAAGGCGACTCAATGCTCCGGTCGTGCCCACGGCCATCGGAGCGATTATTCTCTGCTCGCTGGCGAATTTCCTTCTCGCGGATCGTTGGGTATACGTCCTGGGCGCGCTCCACCGCTGCACGGACGCTACCGATAATGGTTCTTAACGGGCTTTTAAAGACATAATGCAAGCCCTCAACTCACTCGCCACACCACACTGCGCGGGGCGGCGCAACGTTGGTTCATCCAGCGTTCTAATGTCTGCGTCCGCGACTGAGCACGACGTTTACCAGCCCGAAGCCGCCGATCGCGATGCCTGCCAAGCGGTTCATCCAGCCCATGGTACGGTCCGTAAATTTGCTGCGCAGCAGATTAGCAATGTTTGCCAAAATGATCCACCAGGTCATCGACCCGCAGAATATCCCTGCAATCAGAAGTGAGGTCT
The DNA here is from genome assembly GCA_963760575.1 of Bryobacterales bacterium. Classification (GTDB taxonomy): domain Bacteria; phylum Acidobacteriota; class Terriglobia; order Bryobacterales; family Bryobacteraceae; genus Palsa-187. Next base: position 122,698 of record CAVXEM010000034.1, on the reverse strand, counting down.
GCCACAGAGGCCGATGCCTACCCAGTCCGAGTGTCGCTAGCACCGTCAGAAAAGAAAGAACCGTAGTGGGATTGGCAATGGTCAGAAAAAACGCGGAGACGAAGTCCGAATTGGCGGAGGCCTCGTTCTTGCTTGCTTCGATCGACAGAGGCGGCTTGAAGTAATACGCTACGCCTATCCCCACTAAGAGGATGCCACCAATCAGACGAAACCAGAACTCTTCGTCAATCAGAAACTGAATGATGACGCTGATACTAAAACCCGCGATCCCACCATATAGGCTGTCTCCGAGCGCCGCCCCTAAGCCGGCCACGATACCCGTTTTCCAACCCTTTTCCAGCGTGCGCTGAATGCAGAGCACGTTGACCGGACCGACGGGTGCTGCGATGATAAACCCCGCGGCCAAACCACGGAGTGGCAAATCTAAATCCATAGCCAATGTCAGTAGAATCCGGGATCAGTGGGCCCGATCCCATAGAATTACTGGGATTTACCACCCGTCCATCGGGACCTCAAGCCGGCGCGATCGATTTGCGACCCGCGAAGATAGACGGCCGCGATTCGCCGCGTATTTGTGATGTCGTCGAGCGGATTGGCGTCGAGCACAATGAAGTCTGCGCTCTTGCGCGCCGCTACGGTGCCGGCGTCAGTGACTTTCAGGAGCTCGGCCGCGTTGCGGGTCGCTGCGACGATGACTTGCGCCGGCGTCATCCCGGACGCCACCATGTCAGCCATCTCCTCGTGCGCCGCCCACGGAATGGGTCCGTCCGTGCCCAGGGCGATCTTAATGCCCGCCGCATTGAGCCTTGCCAGATTGCGGGACTGGATTCCGAAGAATTGCTGGGCCTTCGGATCGTCCTTGCTCTCGGCCTGAAGTTTCTCAAACTCCGCCGGAGTGACGCTCTCGCGGAGCCAGCTCCGGTCCACTTTCACGCCTCTATCGGGAAGGTTAGGATCCACGATCATGTTTGGCCGCGCCTTCATCATGTTTACGAACTCGTCGTCGATGTCCTTGTCGCGGACACTATGCGCGAAGTAGTCGATGCCCGCCCGGAGAACCCCCTTGGCATCCTCCAGCGTATAGATATGAGCGATCGTCTTTAGGCCGTGCTTGTGGGCCTCGTCGATGGCGGCGCCATACAGTCCTGGACTCAACTTGGTGACGGTGTGATCCCGGTCGTCCACCCAGATCTTAACGAGGTCGACTTTCTTGGCGGCTAGCTCCTGCACGTCCTTGCGCGCCTCGGCCTCGGTTCTGACCCAGTACGGAGCCTCCGTGCGCCCCGGCTCCGGTCCTGTGAGGCCGCGACCTGCCGTGCGGAATCGTGAGGCATTAGGGATCGTTTCCGCCCGCACCTGAAACGCGACATCGCCTGTATCTTGGCCCAGGCTCATCGCGACGCCGATACCGTAATACGCCAGGTGCTGTAGCTGATCGACAAGAGCGTCCCTTGTCACCGCCAGGTGCTTGTGCATGTCAACGATAGCAGGCATGACGGTCTTGCCAGTCAGATCCACACGAGCCGCGCCCGCGGGAACCTTGAGCTGTCCTTTTCGGCCGACCGCCGTGAACCGGCCGTTTTCAACAATGAATGCGGCGTCCGCGACAGGTGCGCTGCCGTCTCCGGCAATGAGCCGTGCCCCTTCGAACACCGTCACGGGTGTCGGCTGCTGCGCCTCGACCACTACCGGCGCTAGGCAGCCCATCGCCAATAAGAGAGCGCATGAAAAGAACGTGACACTTGGCGATTTCCAATTTACACGGTGCATAGGAACCCTCCCGATACTGAATTACGCCTATATCGGAGCAAGTATACACCTCATAAGAGCGCTAGGCGGCCTGCGTCTGCGTCCTCAATTTCGCTGAGCAATTTAGCCCAACGGGAGAACCCGAGTAAGCGCCAAGCTGGAGACGGGGAAGCTGCCGATAATGTTCGATCATCGGGACGACCGAGAAATCAATTAGCGCCGGACGGGCGGGGGCGATGCGCGCACAGCGCGCTCGAACGCCCAACCTCGGATGTGATTGATCTGTTCCTTCATGGTTCGAGATAGAGGGACCAGCTTCGCAGCGACGCTGATGAGATCCTGCTCGGTTAGCTCACGGTCCGCCAGATGAGCCGTGGTCAGGGCTGATATGACGCACTGCTCGATCTCGGCGCCGGTCCAGCCACTAGTAAACTTAATCAACTGTTCAAGCTTGAACCCGCTCACATTCACCCCGCGGCGGCCGAGATGTATTCTGAAAATTTCAATCTGTTCGTCCTCCTGCGGAAGATCGACGAAGAACACCTCGTCGAACCGCCCTTTGCGAATCATCTCGGCCGGAAGAAGATCGATGCGATTGGCCGTGGCGGCGACGAAAAGACCGCGCGCCTTCTCTTGCATCCAGGTGAGGAAAAATGCGAATATTCTGCCCTGCTCCCCGCCGGAGTCGGTTGACGTGATTCCCATTTCGATCTCGTCGAACCATAAAACTGCAGGGGCCATGTCTTCCATCATCTTGCACGCCTCGGCGAACGCACCTTCGGGTTTACCATGCCGCCCGGAGAAGATCTCAATCATGTCCACCCGATACAAGGGGAGCTGAAAATAGTTGGCGATGGCCTTCACGGAAAGGCTCTTGCCGCAACCAGGGATACCCATGATGAGGACGCCCTTGGGTACGATTTCCATGCTCAGGCTTTCGCGCATCTGGAAAAGCTTGCGGCGTTCCAACAGCCATTTCTTTAGACCCTCCAGCCCTCCAACCTCTTCGAGATCGTTGGCCTCGGCAATGAACTCGATCACGCCGCTGCGGTTCACCAGAAGCCGCTTTTCTTCGAGTAAAGCCGGCAGCGACTCGGGCCCGAGCTCTTTGCCGCCGGCCAGGGCACGCCGCAACGCATAGCGCGCTTCGTCAAGCGTCAGACCCAGCAGGGCCCGCGCGACCTGGTGAAGGACATCCTCACTGGTATCGTTGCCGGTGCCGGCCGACATTCGCTGCGTCTCCTCGCGCAGAAACTCCGCCAATTCGGCAAAATCGGGCGACCGGAGCTCTAGAAAAAGAACGCTGCGCTCGACTTCTTCCGGAATGAAGCGGACCGGAGAAGTGATAACCACGAACTTATGCTGATCGAGACAGCTCTCATGAACATCTCGAAGACGGCGTCTGATTTCCGCAGAGTCCCGAAGCGGCTCGTGGAAGTCCTTGAGGTGGAAAATGCCGGCTTCTTTGCAAGCGATGATGAAGTCCAAAGCCGTGCGAGGATCCCGAATGCTCGCGTCCGCCGCCTGTCCGTCGCGATGCATCCCCTCCGTGAGGCTCCATGTCCACAGCGACGTAGGTACGGAGGTGGACAAACGGCGGCTCACTTCGCCGAGCACTCTGGCGGCACGCTGCTCTTCGGAGCAGCGTAGATAAGTAAGTGGCCGCCCCGACTCGAACACCTCCCGCAACATCTTTACAGCGCGGCTCTCAGGAACTTGGGATTTCATGGATTGTGAAAATATGCAAAGTGGGAACGCTTATTCCCACTCCCGTGACCTGGACATTCGCCAAGCTCTCGAACTCGATGGCGGTGCGCTCCTGGGAAATTCGCATGCCTCTCCACGTCTTTTCATAATTGATTTTACATTCCTGAACTGATCGCGTGAGAACCGGGTTAAAGATTACCGGCAATTGCTAATTCCGATCGCCACCGACTGGATAGTTGTCCGCCATGAAGTCACCTTGAAGAAACGCGGTGGAACAATAGCCGATAATGTTGCATAACGTAGCGCCGGATGTCACATCGAGCTTTCATGTTGTTTGTGGGGCACTCTCTAAGAGTGCGCTGCCGCGCCGCGCGAATTTTCAATAAAAGCGCCGTTCTTGAGGTAGGTTGGCGGGATACCGTCCGTATGGTCGGCCATCCTTCCATTACTTTTGCCGTTCGTCCGCGCCCCCGTCTCAAGCGCATCGTCGCGCTTATAGTTTCCGATGAGCAGTTCTCCAAAAGCTCTCAAACTTGTCCGGTCGGGTTGTCGACCATTGTTGATGCCTGCCTTCTTGTCAACTCGCCGAGCGCATGCCGGGCGACACCGAGGGCGGCCCTTTCGCGTCGTTGGTTCGCGGTGATATACTCGCTTGCGGTTGCGGTGAATAGCATCCGATGCCGATCACAGTTTTGCGAGGTGCGCAAATGATGAAGCGAACGATAGGATGTGTGGCGTTGTGCGGGTGGCTGATGTCCAGCGGATCGTTGCTGGCTCATCATTCCCTGGCGGCCACCTACGATGTGAAGAAGGAAATGGAGCTGTCAGGCGAGGTCGAGGCGATCAAGTTTTCAAATCCCCACGGCTCGCTTACGATCGCGGTCAAGAATGCGGACGGTACAACTACTGAGTGGGTGATGACACTCGGCTCCGCCACCGCGCTCGCGCAAAGGGGGATCGGTAAAACCGGACCGAATGCCCTTCATCCGGGGGATAAGATCACGGTAAAGATCCTCGGCGCGAGGGATGGAAGTCCCTTAGGGTTTCTCAAGACCGTGACCTATCCTGACGGGCACGTGGTCCAGATCTCCGCCGGTAACCCCAACGACTAGGCCCAACTTTACGAAACGACAGCAGGGGAGCATCATGGCTATTTGGCAAAGGACGATTTTCACGAGAATCGCGATTGGAATTGCTCTGACAGTCAGCGGGCTGTCGACGGCCGCTGCGCAGGGTCGGGTTGCCGAACCCTATACACCCGCAGCGGACGCCAAAGACCTGAAGGCCGTGCTCTTCAACTGGATGTGGAACATGGGTATGCTGAAGGGCCACGATGAACGCGACATGGTCGCCTCCCTCGAATATCAGGGGAAGGGCACCATCCAGGTTGACGGACAGCCGTGCACGCTCACGAAATATCGTGCGAGCACGAACTACCAAACCTTCAGTCAGCGGATTCAGTATGCCTGCACACGGCCGAATGGAGAAACGTTCTCGAACATAGAGGTGGTCAGTGGGCTGTACGCCTGGAACGAAGACACGCCCGGCGCGCAGATCGGTCCCACCAAGGGGAAGGTCACTCCGATGCCGGAAACCGTGCGGGAGCGGCTCGTTCGAATTTGGGCAAGTCCCCAAGGCGCGGCAAAGGCGGCGGTAGCGGGAACAACAGAGACATTCTGGTTGGGGGCCAACCCGGGCACTCTTTTCAAGGACGGCGCCGCGAAGGTGGGCCAAACATCGGTGTCGTGGGAGGACGGTAAGCCGGTCGTGACGTTCCCGATTCCCGGCGTTGCCGGGGCCATCGCGACAGCCACCCTGGATGCCAAATATATGACCCAGCGCGTGGTGGTCACGCAGGGCACAAATCAGCCCACGGAGTTCACCTACAGCGACTATCGAGACTGGAACAACCCTTTGAACATGATCGGGGTGCTTTATGCCGGAAAGATGGTCGAGCGCCGCAACGGCGCGGTGGTCCGCGACCTGACGACCAACCAGACGGAGACGGGTAACGTTTATGTGGTCGCGCCCGTTCCCGCAAGCGTACAAACCGCCATGAAGGTCACGGGGCAGATCCCGCGTGGCGTAATGGCGAAGATGGAACCTCCGGTAAACAAGTCGGCGCCCACGCCGCGTTTGGGCGGCCATCCCGATCTGTCGGGCAGCTGGGCCTATACCGACTGGATTGGAAACTACATGACGGGAGGCGGACGACGCTGCGGCCCCGGGCAGGCTAAAGACTGTAGCCGGGATACCAATCAGACGGAAGATTTTGAGCTCTACTCGCCGTCGCGGTTCGGCAATATGGGTCGTCCAACATACAAGCCGGAGCACTGGGACAAAGTGCAACAGCTCGACATGTGGACAAATAAATATGACCCGGTGATGACCTGCCAACCCCTGGGAGTCCCGCGCGAGGGCCCGCCCCGGCGCATCTATCAGACGGACAAAGATATTACGTTCCTTTATTTCGGAGGCGACGCAGGGGGTGGATACGGCGAGTATCGTGTGATCCCGACCGACGGCCGCCCGCACTCAAAAGCGTCGGAGTTGGACATCACGTATTTGGGGGATACGGTGGGACGTTGGGAGGGCGACACTCTGGTGCTCGATGCCGTCGCGTTCACGGATGCGACGTGGCTGGGGCGCGGCGGTTTCTTCCACTCCGACCGGATGCATGTCGTCGAGCGCTTCACGCGCCAAGGCGATGCACTGCTCTACGACGTCACCGTCGAAGACCCTGAGGTGCTGACGGAACCGTGGGTGTTGCCCACGCGAACGGTCCGGCTGAACCCGAATCCCGACTCGGGCCTTGTCCGGGAGCGAGGCGACTGCGAAGTCTACGAGACGAAGTCCATTACGTCCCAGATTCGCCACTAGAAAACGGTGGGCATGTGGGGCTAGATTCCCATGCCGTTGTGCCGCCAAATATCCGGACGGTCACTCCTGCCCGGCTCCACCCACTGCTGATTCTCCACGCACAAAGCTGCCAAGCCCGACTCAATATCCGCCGCCAGAGGAATCACCGTATTGAGCCGTGTGATGTCGAGCACCTCGCGTATCCGGGGTTGGATCTTCACGAGAACCAAGCGTCCGCCAGTACTTTTGTAGAGATCTATCAAGAAACTTAAGCCGGTGGAGCCGAGACACGTGACGTCCTCGAAATTCGCCAGAAACTTAGTGCAAGCCACCGCCTTGATCTCATCCATCTTGGCGTTCAAATAATCTGAATGCGCGCCTGCGTGGAGGCGACCCTTGCAATGGAGAAGGCACACGTCCCCCAGTACTTCGATATCGATAAAAATCGGATCGGCAACAGTGCGGGCTGGGCCTAAGGGGCTAAGACGTTGCATGACTGTCTGCGCATTCATATTCTGGTTTCCTTCCCACAGCTAGTGAAGCGAGCAAGCCTGGGAAAGCCCGCCACGGCAAAGGCGGAGGGGATCGCTTACCGGGCCTTTGGCCGATAAGGCGGAGCGGGAGGGACGGCGAGCAAATCCTTGGCCTGCGCTGCGAGCTGTCCCAGAAACTCGGTCAGGGGATAAGCCAGTCTCGCGTCAAGGGGAACATTATGGAAAGTCGCGCCCAGCGTTAGGTAGGGAACGATCAGGTCCGGGTTGGGTCCCGTTGAATGCAGCCAGAACCCCTCAACGGAAAGCCCGTTGATCCGCAACACCCAGACTTCATAGACCGAGGCATCTACTTCCCGGTCGGTTCCGATTTGGATGGGAGGGCGCTCCTCCAAGTGAGCAGATGCTTCTTGGGCTCGATTGATCCCGTCACCGTATGACAGGCCCGTCACGGCCCCGGCGTCATTCAGATAGACTGCGAACGCATCGCCCACTTGTGGCCGGTTGGGGGCCAGGAATCGCCACCCATAAGGGAGGCTATCGAGGCTGGCAGGGTTGAGGACCTCGCGCAGACCGATGTTGAAGAAAAGTTGGGCTTGGTAGTTCGCCGGCGATGGCGGGGGAAATTGCACCGAATCGTCAGGATCTTCCGACTTCAGGAGGGCCAGCTCGAATGCCTGCCAAGGTACGGGTTGTGTTAAAGGCTTCCAAGGCATTCCGTTCTCCTTTACGTCACCAGGTAACTATCGATCCATTTGCCGCCCGTGCCGGTGGGGCTTTGATAGTTGTAGAGCGACATGAAATCGTCGTAGTTCATCCAACTGACAATCGCCGCAGGGCCGTTGGGATCGTACACCTTCACGCGCCGACCCACGGGATTTGCGGAATAGCCGGCGATGGCGGCGAAATGAAAGTATGCCCCGCCAAACCATTCGATCTGGATACCCACCGGGCGGCCCGCGTTGATTTCCGTTACCAGCTTGGGGAAGATCAGCGGACCCGCCCCGGTTCCCGAGCCTGGAGTATCGTTGAGCCGGCCGAGTTCGGCGAGAGCCTCTTGCAAATACCAGGGCTTATTGCAAGGCGTGGGGTTCGCGCAGCAATCGCCGAGCCCTCCGTACGCAAGGCCGAGCACGGTCTTCGCGACGGCGCACTGCGGCCTGTCCCCTTCGGTCCGAAAGTCGTCGATGCTCACCGCCACGGCGTCCCAACACCAGTTGGATTGCGCCTGGGGTTCCATTGAAAAATGCTGAAGCTCGCGATGCATGATTTATCCTTGGCCGGTTGCCGCGGCCGGGCACTTCCTAAGGACTGGTTGCCGCCACCAGTCGGAGGAATACCACCTCCGCCAGGATTCGCAAAAGTGACGAGAAAGCCGGAACCATCCGGCAAGGCGGAAGCTCGAATCTCTGAAGACGGGATCGGATTGGCGCCGACTTCAATTTCTACCGCATCGGTGGTGGTTACGTCCGCCAATACCCTGCTGCCCACCGGCACATCGAATTGAATCACATCGCCAGGTTGCAGAATGACGCCGCTGATCTGATTTGTAACAGTACCGTTATTGGTACCCAATTTTAAGTTGACTCTTGCCATTGTAGTTCTCCTTTTCCTTTACTGCACGTGTTTTGAAGCCAATACTTGTAGAAAGCGCGGATCGCGCCGCAACTCCGCCACATCGGGATAGCGATTTAACTGAAGCACCATTCCAGCGGGGGACTTAGCCAAAATGCCAAGCGTGTCTTCCCTGCGTCCCAAGGTTTCATAAGTCAAGGCGGCCATCCACCGCGTCTCGGTGTGATCGGGCCAGAGTTGCAAGGCCTGCGCGATTTCGGATGCAGCGCGCTGGCGGTCGCCCAACTTAGCCGCCAAATAGGCGAGATCGGCGCGTTCCCGGCCATTGCGTGGATCCGTTAGGTCTCTTTCCGCCACCGCAAGTCCGCGCCGGAACGCAGCGGTCGCTTGGTTGGAGAGGCCTGCGCGTTCGTAGGAGATCCCCAGATTCAGCCACAATAGAGCGGTTTCCGGCCCGATCTCGAGCGCCTTTAGATAATGAGGAATCGCATCGTCATCCTTACCTTGCAGCATCAGCAAATAACCCAGCGTATGTTCGCCTGCCGAGCTGTGGCGCAAGCCTATTGCAATCCGGAGTTCGTTCTCAGGGATTCGAGATACTGCCCGAGTTCCAGGTGGGCTTCGGCAAGCGCCAAATGCGCGTCGGGCATCTGCGGAACCAGTTCGATCATTCTCTTGAATGGCGGAACAGCCTGCGCATAATCATCGCGATCCATGTAAAAGGACCCAAGTTCCCGGTAATTCCGGAAGTTCTGCGGTTGAACTGCAATAGCGCGCCGGAATGCCGCCACTGCTTCCTCCAATTGATTGGTGTTGCCGTATACGATCCCCAGACGCCGATACGCGTCACCGTTATTGGGCTGCAATTCGATAACCCGCTGGAAGTCCGCCACAGCCTGTTCATACAAGCCCACATTTGCCTTCACGAGTCCGGCGATCAGGTGTACTTCGGGCAGATCCGGATTTCGGAGTTCCGCTTGTCTCACTGCTTGCTCCGCCCGCTCCCTCGAGAACTGCTGGCTCGTAGCCAGATACTTTGCCCAGTACGCTTGAGCCAGTCCTGCATAAGCTAGCGTGGAATCCGGGTCAGCGGCCACCGCCCGCTCCAGGGGAACAATCGCGTCGTCGGGTCGTGTGCTGTAAAGAATGGACAGCCCCGCCTCATAATCTTGGCGCGCTGCGGCGTTTACGGTCGCCGTATCCAAAAGCGGAGGCAGTCGAAGAGTCCCGGTTACCATCCCGGCCAGGGCCACGCCCGCGTAGCGCACTTGTCCGGGCGCGTAGACTACCGTCCAGTCCTTGGTGTTCACCTGCGTACGCGTGTCGGTCAGGAAAACGTGCAGCCGGAGCCGGTCCTGATCCTTCTCCAGAGTGCCGCGCAACACGTGTGTGGCGCCCAGCACGGTGCGGGCTTTCTCGGGCGCGTCGACTCTATTGCGCAAGGTATTGGTGAGAGGAATGAAAGAGAAGCGGGTGTGCCGGCTGCTCTTGAGGCGGGCGACCTGAGCCGCGGCATCCCGAACCACGTTTTCTGCGACGGCCATTGAATCCGGCGCAGAGGTGAAAGGCAGCACCGCGAGGCGGACCGTTTCCTGGGGAGCGGTGGCCCGCTGGTATGCGAAGACAGCCGAGGCGACCGCCAGTACCAGTGCCGCTGCCACGCCGACGAGCCGGCGGCGGGTGAGCGATGGCTCGAACGTCCGCGCCACCTCATCGGCCCTACTGAACCTGCGTGATGGGTCCGGTTCCAGACAGCGGGCGAGCGTGCGATCCCACTTGGGATGCACGGCAGGCGGCGGGAAAGGCGCCGGGGAAGAATCTTGCGGTTGAGGCGGCCGCCCCCCTGAAACCAACTCATACAAAATGACGCCCAGCGCGTAGATATCCGACGCGGTGGAAGCCTTCTCGCCCCTCCACAGTTCCGGCGCCATATAGTCTGGCGTCCCGCCCAACGGACCGGTTTGCATGGTGCGCTGGGAAGACTCCGGCTTTCTCGCCAAGCCAAAATCGGTGATCACGGCCCGTGTAGAGCCGTCTACGTTGGCGGTCAAAATAATGTTGTTGCTCTTGAGGTCGCCGTGAATCACCTGGTTGCGATGCGCTTCCGCCAGGCCCTCGCAGAGCTGCCGCGCGATAAGCCGCGCTTCGGTTTCCGGTAAGGCGCCGCGGCGAAGCCGCTCGGCGAGCGTCTGGCCGTCAATAAATTCCATGGACAGAAAATCGAGATCCCCCTGCCGCGTGGAAGCGGTGTGAATTTCGAAGATCTTGCATACGTTGGGATGGCTGATCTCGCGCGCGTTGCGTACTTCCGGAGGCAGCCGTTTGCGGAAACCGGTCTTGGCGCATTTGATGGCGATACGCCGCTCCAGTCTTTCGTCCATGGCCTCATAGACCACTCCCATTCCGCCTTGCGCGACTTCACGCAAGATGCGGAATCGGCCCTCCAGAAGCTGTCCCGGCTCAAAGGGGTGTTCGTTCAGAGGCGGGCGGATACAGTGGGTCCAGAAGGAACCCTTGCATGCGGGCTTCCCATTGGACGTACTCCCAGGCCTGATCAAATAATTGGGAATCGCCGTCGCAGGCGCGCTGCAAGTAGGCGCGCCGCTCCTGCTCCGGCAGATCGAGCGCAAGCTCGACCAGATTCATGACCAGATCATCGTCCTGCGCTTTGTGTTCCATAGCCGGACTCTGTCTGTTCAAACAACCAGCGGCGGGCATCGCGCCACATGCGTTGCATGCTGCGCAGTTTCATTCCCAGAACCTCGGCCGCTTCTTCGTCGGTGAGCCCCAGGAAGTATTTCACTTCCACCAGATCGCACCATTCGGGCTTGGTATGGGCCAGCTCGTCCAGCAGCCGGTCCACCGTAATCGCCAAGTCGACCTTGGGGCTTTCAGCCGGAAGGAGATTTTCCATCCCATTAATGGCTACGAACTCCGCGTCCGGCCGCCCGCGCGCATGGTCGATCAAGTATCTACGCATGGCTCTAGCAGCTATAGCGAAAAAATGGCGCCTATTCTGCCAATCCTGGTTTTTGGCGGCGACCAGGCGAAAGTAGATTTGGTCGACGAGCTCGGTCGGCTGTAGGCTATGGCCCTTGCGCTCGCGCTGCATCAGGTAGTGGGCCAAGCGCCGAAGATCCGGGACTACCAGATCGAAAAGCTGGTTTTCAGCGCCAGGACTGCCTTCACGCCACTCGTGCAAAAGCCTCGTGATGTCGCCCATGCTCTCCGACATGCGCCACCCGTTGCGGTTTGGGAAGTATACCTCATTTAAGCCAGAAATGAGAGGGGTGGCCTGATTCGTAAAAATTCTGGCGGACTTTTTACGCGGCGTGCGCTATCTGGGGCGAGGTTCAATAGCCTGGTTCAAGCGATAACCAGTAAACGCCCAACACCAAAAAGGAGCAGTATATGAAACGACTCATTCTTGCAGCGGGACTGTTTGTTGCGACGGTATCCACGTCTCTGTATGCCCAGACTATGGACATGCAAGCGAACATCCCTTTCGATTTCCGGATTGGCAACACCGTGCTTCCGTCCGGAGAATATTCCATTCACCACACCAACGGGATGCTGTTCGTCTCACAAACCGGCGGGGCTCGTAAAAGCAGTGTAGTTTTCACCGTCGGGACGGATCTTCCAAATGCGGCGACCGAAAAAGGCACCCTTCAGTTCAACCGCTACGGCGATTCCTACTATCTGTCCAAGGTGTGGACGCCGGATTCGGACAATGCGCGGGCCCCGCTGAAGACCGCCCGCGAAAAGGAGTTAGCCAGTCACATCGGTCTGGCTGGTACGGCCAGCGTGGCGCTTCGAACCAAGCAGTGATCGCACAAAGCGCCCTGGGTTGGAGGACGGCAGCGCCAAACGAGAGTTTGGGGCTGCCGTCCCCTGCTGGATCGGGGTAAGAAACTGGCCGGCAACTCGGAGCCTCGCCTCTCCTCGCGACAGGTTCCGATAATACTGACATAAGCACGTGTACACCGGCGATGCCTTCGACAGGCTCAGGTGAGAAATGTCGACTAGCGGTTTAGAGTGTTCATGAATGCCACAAGATTCGAGATGTCTTCCGGCGATAGCTGAGGCCATGTAATTCCCTTCTCTAGCATTTGGCGGTGCATCTCGCGCCCCGATCCCCACCCCAGAGCAACCATGGAAGTGGCCGTGAACGTCTTGCCGGGCCTGGGACTCTGTGGCGTCTGTTTAGGTGTAGGAGTTCTGTGGCAGGAGATGCAGCCCTTATCGGTAAACGCAACCTCACCGCGGCTTGCGATGCCGGCCGGCCCGCGATATTGAAGTTCCCAGACATAGGCCACAACCTTCCTCATGTCATCGGGGGAGATTACAGGTACGGCCTGCACTCGCGGCACGTGATTCCACATCGCGGCGCCGATGTCCATCAAGGTCTTATTACGAACCAGGACCGCCAGAGAGTCAGTACCAGCATGGCACTTACCGCACTGAAGACCAACCATGATCCGGCCCTCGGCAGGATCGGGAAGAGAGATCCGGGTTTTGCGCGGCACCTGCGGCAGCTTTTGAATACTTTGAAAGTACAGCGTGAGATCTTGCAGATCCCGGCCACTCAACTTACTCCATCCTTTGCGAGCGGCGATCTCTCTTTTCATGGTGGAAGCGTGATTCCACATCTGAGACACCAGCATCACAGGGTCGTCTACGGGAGCCCATGCTGCAACTGCTTTTCCTGGAGATCTATTTTTCATGGAGTGGCATTCCGCGCAATGTTTACTCTTAAACAAGCGCGCTCCCCGCAGTGCCGAGGCCCGGCGATCGAAAAACTGGAGCGAATAAAGGTACACAAATACGTCGTCCCAGTCCGCCTCACTGGGGATGGGCTGCGTTATGGCGCGCGATGGCATTTGCGCCAGCATAGAAGGCGTGTGATTCCAGAGCTCGGCCGCCAGCGCTGGGACGGTATAGGCTGAAACCAAGCGCTGTCCCAAATCCGGTGCAGTGCGAGACTCGCTCGGGCCTTCGCCAAGGATATTGTGACAGTCCAGGCACCTTTCTGCGCGCAGCACCGCAGCGCCGTGTTGCGCGTCGGCCGCCCAGCCGAAAGCCGTGCCCGCGAGAAAACCTGACACAATCCACAGACTCGTCTTCATAGCTTCCTCCCTCTAAGAACTCCGGCTTGCCCTGGCTCAGAGAAGGCACGTCAAGTTCCATCAATTGAGAGTTATGGAATCAGTCGATTGTGCGCCGTTATGGACGCGGTCCGGACTAAGGACTGCGTCAAAGCACTCAGGGCGCCGCATCATGAATCGAGCGAACTAATCCGGAGAACGACCAGTTGTGCACGATCCGCGCGGCTACCGCGAATACGGCGCCGCCTGCCGAGCGCGGCTGTGAATGTGCCGGTGGTGGTTCGCAACGATGCCAGCGTGCAGATCGCCACCGGCACCCTGAACTTGGCTGCCAATGGACACTTGGCGTTTACGCACTTTTACGACTCTACCGGCGCTGGCGAAGTAGTCAGTCCGCCAGCGGATTGGGCCGCATCTGGAACTTCACGAGCTTCGGAGTGGTCCCTTTGCCGCCTTCCATGTGGAAGGGCGCGCGCGTTGAGATGGGCGTGTAAATGCCCTTCCCCTTCCAGCCGCCATTAGGATTATCGATGCGGCCGTCCAGGCCTTTCGCGTAGTAACCCATGGGATACGGCACGCGCAGCGTCATGAACTTTCCGTCCACCAGCGCCAACAATCCCTCTGAAAGATTGCCGGTTGCCAGCGGCACGTCTTTGCCGACGCCCAGCATGTCGAAGCGGTCGACGAAGTTGTAGTACGCCGATTCGGCGCTGCCGTTCTCCACCGCGCCTTTGTAGTTGGGGCCCGGGAACGTGTAGAGTGTCCAGCCTTCGGGACAATGCTGTCCAGTCGCCGCGGCGGGCCCGTTGAGCGGGCCCTTGCACTTGCTGCGGTCGAAGCTCGCGTATTGTCCGCTGGAGAGCACCGTCCAGACGACGCCCTTGCTGTCGACGTCCATGCCGCGTGGCGCGAAGCCTTGCGCCTTGGCTTTCGGATTGTTCCACGGGACCTCGTAGTACTCGGCGAGCGCGGTCTCGGGCGGATGAGATCCTGGGACGAAACGAACGAGCGCGCCCGGCATTCCCAGCACCGAGCCCCACACCGAGCCGTCCGGCGCCGGCGAGTCTCCATAGAATGACACGTTGATCCGCTTGTCCTTGGTTGGATCCGCCGGTTGATTCGGTTCCGTGTAGGCGTCGCGCTTACCGTTCCCGTTGTAATCGAGGACGAACGCGCTCCAGCCCTGCGCTTTCTTTTCGTCGTGCGTCTTGTCCCAGATCCGGGTGTCGAACCAGCCCTCAATACCGGCGGGCCCGAAGGAGGACCACAGCACGTCGTTGTTGTCGAAATTCACGTGGCCCCAGGTGAAACAGGTGTCGATGGTGGTCGTCTCTTGTGTTTTCGGATCGTAGAGTTCCAGTCCGCGGTCGCCCCGATTGATGGGGAACAACTTCGCCGACGGATGATCCGATCCCGCCTGGCACCATGCCGGTGTGTCGGGCTTGCGCACGCGCGCCGCAGCCCAAACGCGCGCCTGCTTATCCATCGAGAAGCTGTGCACCGTGGTTTGACTGTTCCAAATCACTTCTTCGCCCCAGTAGGGCGACGGAGCCGCCGGCGGCGTATCCGCGGAACTCGGCGTGTGGGGATCGCGAACGGTCAACTTTATTTTGCTGGTGGCGGTGTGCGCCGGGTCGATCACGGTTAGATAATCGCCACTCTCTTCGAGTGCTCCGTAGATGGGGCCGTTGGAGTTCACGGTCGGATTCCGCTTGTCACTCGCGATGGCGTCATGCAGATAAACTTTGGGATCTGCCCAGTCCCACAGAGTGACAACGACATTGCGCTCCTTGCCCTGCGGACGGGATGGCATGGCAGACGGCAGCTCGCCGTGGGCAATGCGATCGCTCCAGTCGGCATACATTGCCAGGGCGCGCTGGCGGCCGACTTGCGAGAAGCGGGCACTCATCCCGCCGCCCGCTTGGCCGGCTTTAATGCGGCGGTCCCACGCGGCGCTCGAGTCATGCGTCTGGCTGAGGATACTCTGCGGAATCTCGCGCGTGGCCTTGTCGCCCATCTGATGACAACCCGTGCAGCCGTCCGTGTTGACGATCTGGCGAATCCAATCGCCCTGGCTCTTGACTCCGGGAGCAATGCCGTTTCCGCTTGGCCCCGTGCCGGGGAAATCGCTCTTGGGCGGCACCTGCAGCAATGAGAACCAGTACAGCGCGGGATAGTATTCAACCGCAGCTTTCCTGTCCGGCGCCGGAACTGCCTTCAAGTTGAGAGTGGCGCCCGGTGTGGCTTTCGACCTTGGGCGAATCCACTAAGCCGTAGCCGCGAACCCACACACTGTAGTTCGCCTTGGGAAGATCCGGCACCAAGTAGCGCCCCATGTCATCGGTGACCACGATCTTGACGAATTTGGTCGGCAGGTCGGTGGTTTCGGCGATTACCCACACACCGGCTTCCGGTCCTTTAGGGCTGCTGACCACGCCGCCGATATCGTCGCCATCGTTCTTCGGCGCGCCAGACACTTGTTGAGCGGCGCCACGGCCTAGCCACACAGCGAGGAAGATTCCCACGCCGAACACTGCGATCGCAAAATACTGCAACTTTGTTCTGCCCATGCTTGTAGTTCCTTTCGCCACGGGCCAGTATACCTCTGTTGAGGAACGGCGGGCTACGCGCGGCCGCGGCCGCCGCCTGGTGCAAACGGAGGATACGTTCGCGGATGCAGAACCTGGCGCTCCAGAAAGAAATCGGTGAGCGCCGCGCAGGACTCGGCAAATTCGGGATGCATGTCAAACTCGTGCGGAACGCCCGCGAAGGTGTGCAGCTCCGACGGAACCTTGGCGTCGCGAAACGCCTGCAACAAACGCTGGCTGTTCTCCGGAGGGATGGTCACATCCGCCAGACCGTGAAAAATCACCGTAGGCGGGTGCCCTGCCTTGATATGCGTAAGCGGGCTGGCGTCATTGATCGCGGCGTCGTCGCTGCCCGCCGGCATCAGCGCTGCTGCCACGGCCCGCACGTCGGTTTGCGGATAAAACGCGACGCAAGCGGCAAGCTGGGTGTCGGCCTGGCCCGCGGTAAAGAGCGCAATGTGCCCTCCGGCCGAGTAGCCAACGATGGCGATGCGCTGCGGATCGATACCGAGCGAACTGGCATTGGCACGAACCCAGCGAATGTGAGTTTTCGCGTCTTCGATCTGCGACGGCCACTTCGCCGCGCCGCTCAGGCGATACTGCGCCGCAATCGATACGTAGCCGCGAGCCGTGATCGGCGCCACTTTGTTGGCGAGCGTTTCCTTGCTCCCGCGCGCGAACCCTCCGCCGTGAAAGTGCACCAGCGCCATGCGCTTTTCGGTGCCCGCAGGCGGCCGGTAGATGTCGCAATGAAGATCGCCATCGCCGCCTTTGCCGACGACGACATCTTTTTCCACTTTGATGGCGGACGCGTTGGGCGTAATGCCAGTTTGCGCGGCGAGCACAGCGGCTCCGCTGATTCCTAAAAAGGTTCGGCGAACGATAGGCAGCTTGTCAGACATAGCCGGATTATACGCCCGCCGTGATACCGGCGGGCGATACCCAGTCTCCATCACCGCGCAACGGCGGGCTTGCTGCAACCGCACTGGCAGTTGCTTTCCTGGCAGCGGCACGCGTTCTTCTGGCAACCGCAGGAGCAGGTTCCGCATTCGCAGGTCCCGCAACAACTGGACTTCGCGGTGTTCTTCATCATCATTGGCTGGTTCATGTTGGACATGATTTTTCTCCTCTTTTCAGTTTTTGCGCATCATGCGCTTTCATAGGGGCTGACGAACGTCCTCCAGAAACATTACAGTGCACATGATAGGCTTGCCTCATGACGACTGAGCAGGAACCATCTCCTTCCTTGTCTCCTGCGGCCATCCAGCGCCTGGTGGATAGTCACCGGCAGTTTTTGGCTTTTCTGCAGGCTCGTGTCGAATCCCGGGCCGTCGCGGAAGACATTCTGCAGTCTGCGTTTGTGCGGGGTCTGGAACGCGGGGCAGACGTGCGTGACGAAGAGAGCGCCGTTGCGTGGTTTTACAGGGTGCTCCGCAACGCCGTCATCGATTACTATCGGCACCGCGCTGCCACCGGGCGCGCGCTGGAAGGTTGGGGCAAAGAGTTTGTCACGCAGGAGGCGCCGCAAGCCGAACTGAAGCAGGAGATCTGCCAATGCGTATCAGGCTTGTTAGAAACGCTCAAGCCGGACTACCAGGCAGCCCTGCGGATCGTCGATCTTGAGGAAGGAAGCCTGCAGGACTTGGCTAAAGAGGCGGGGATTACATCGGGAAATGCTGCGGTTCGAGTCCATCGGGCCAGGGAGGCGCTGCGCAAGCAGGTGCGCACCGTTTGCGGAAGTTGTGCCGAGCACGGTTGCTTGGATTGTCACTGCAAACCTAAAGGGGCCACGGGTTGCCGACCGGACGAGTCGTGAACAGACTCGTCCGGTCGGTAGCCAATTCAATCATCCCGCCGCAAGATCGTGACGACCTCGTCGCCACCTAGTTCGGTTTTACCAATGGTGAGTCCCAGTAAGACGTACCCTTGGGCTCCCGCTTCCTGTAACTCCTTTTGCATGGTGGAGGTCTTGGTGGTGGCGAGAAGCCGATAGGAGGAACGTATCTCTTTTCTGGAGGGGTCGAGTTCCATGATGACGACTACCTCTTTGCCTCCAAACGCTGACTCATAGACCGTTTGGTCCAGGTAGGCATAGCCTTCATCGGCCGATTGCTGCATCTCTCTCTGCATGCTGGAGGTCTTGGTGGTGGCGAGAAGTCTATAGCGGCGGACTGCTTGACCTGAAAGCGTGGAGTCCTTCACCATAGCCACGATGATTTCCTGTCCTCCGTTCGCCGACTTGCCACCCATCGCCTTGGTAAAGCGATATCCAGCGGCAGCCGACTCATTGAGTTCCTTTTCCATGGTGGATGTCCTCGATGTCGCGAGAACCCGGTAGTCGAGCGACCCATCGGCTGCGCTGGCAGCAATAGCGATCCCCGAGCTGGCAGCCCAAGCGGCGGTTACCAGCAGAGTCATTCGAATCGCGATGGTGGCGATCCCTTCGTTGGTACTTCTAAAATTCGACATTGTAGTCTTCCTTTTTCCTTCCGAGTGGAGCGCCTCTGGCGCGCGTTCAACCAGGCTGACGGACGATCTCTGAAAACCTTACAGCCGGTCTGGGAACGGCCGCGTAGGGGCGGCTCCTTCCACTCTGTGACGCCTACGGTATTACCCACGTTAAAGCGTTGTCGGGATAATCCCATTCGTATCGATCCAGAATTGCTTGATCTTTCAGCGCAAAGCGGTCTTACACTTTGCGATTCTTCCGATACCTGCCTTAGTGAAGATTCACTTAGGTCTTTCGAACACACAGAAGCCAGGGCAATGCCAACCGTTGCCAGGCCTCAGTCTAGTTCGTGGACCTCGTGAATCGAAGGAAATGAAGCACTATGGTCTATAGCAAAAGTTCCCTTTCGTGTTTGATTACCGCCGTCCTGCTACTTGCGGTGGGGTGCCTGAACGGCGCCTGGGCGCAAACCGCGCCGGTCATGGGCACGGCACGGAACTTTGCCGTCCTGGGCGCCTCGACCGTGACCAATACGGGTGCGACGTCCATCACCGGAGATGTGGGTGTTAGCCCGGGTTCTGCCATCGTCGGCTTTCCGCCGGGCACGGTGACGGGAACAATTCACGCCGCCGATGCGGTAGCGGCGCAGGCTCAGGTGGATGCCGCGACGGCCTACAACGTTCTAGTGGGCGAAACGTGCACCGCCAATTTGACAGGCCAGGACCTGGGTGGATTGACGCTGACGCCAGGAGTCTATTGTTTTAACACCTCGGCACAGTTGACCGGAACTCTGAACCTTAACGCTGCGGGAGATCCCAATGCTGTCTTTGTTTTCCTGATAGCCAGCACTCTAACCACGTCCAGTAATTCGGCGGTGATCGTCAGCGGCGGCTCCCCGTGCGGCGTGTATTTTCAAGTCGGGAGTTCGGCGACACTCGGCACGGGCACGCAGTTTTCCGGAAACATTTTTGCGCTGACATCCGTTACAGCGAACACCGGCGCTAGCGTGAGCGGCGGCAGCTACGCGCTCAACGGCGCCGTGACGCTGGATACCAACGCAGCCACCGCCTGCCAGGGCACGCTGCAAGTTTGCAAAGTTGCAGGGAGCGGCGTCGTCGCAGGAACCAACTTCGCGTTCAGTATCGCCGGGACTCCGGTTACGGTTGCGGCAGGTCCCGCGCCCGCAGGAACCTGCAGTATCCCGCTGGTGGTGCCGGCCCTGCCGGCGACGATCACGGAAACCATACCGACCGGCACCGTGTTGGCGTCGGTGAGCACTCTGCCGGGCGCCGGGTTATTGATCAGCAGCGATCTGGCCGCGGGCAGCGCCACCGTCACAGTGACTCCCGGAGGCCAAACCATCGCTACTTTCGTAGATACAATTCCACCGCCTCCCACTACCGGCTTTCTGCAAATCTGCAAGATCGCCGGGAGCGGCGTCACGTTAGGGGCGAACTTCACATTCAACGTGGCGGGAACGCCGGTCACGGTGGCGGCAGGTCCGCCGAGCCCCGCGTCCTGTAGTGCGCCGCTGACGCTGCCCGCCGGTCAAGCGCTGATAGCAGAGACGCTGCCCACCGGCACGGTGATGACGGCCGTCTCCACTTTGCCCAGTACGGGATTGCTGGTGGCGAGCAATTTGGCAGCGGGGACGGCCACCGTGACGGTGATTGCCGGGGCACAGACGATTGCCACTTTTACCGATGCGGTGGCGGCCACCACGGGATTTCTGCAGATTTGTAAAGTCGCCGGGACGGGCATCGTTCTAGGAAGCAACTTCACCTTCGACGTGGCGGGGACTCCCGTCACCGTCCCTGCCGGTCCCGCCCCTGCGGGTTCTTGCGGGGGACTGCTCGCATTGCCGACCGGTCCGGTGATCATCACGGAGACTCTTCCCATGGGCCTGCAGTTGACGGCCGTGAGTGCAACTCCGGCCGGATCGCTGGTGAGCAGCGATCTGGCAGCTGGCCGAGCCACGGTCACGATCACCGCCGGGGGACAGACGGTGGCTACGTTCCAAAACGCCAGAATTCCCGTGCCGCCCACCGGATTTTTGCAGATTTGCAAAGTCGCCGGCGCGGGCGTCGTGACCGGAACGAACTTTGTGTTCATGGTGGCCGGGACACCCGTGACGGTTCCCGCCGGACTCGCCCCGGGGGGCTATTGCAGCGCAGCGCTGGTCGAACCAGCCGGTTCGATAACCATCGCGGAGACCTTGCTATCCCGCACTGTAATGACCGCCGTCACCACGTTGCCCGGCGGGTTGCTGGTCGCGAGCGATCTGACCGCCGGCACGGCCACTGTAACTGTCCAAAACGGCGGGCAGACCATCGTCACTTTCGTAGATACGGTTCCGGCCGACCTCGGCACGGGATTTCTGCAGATTTGCAAAGTCGCCGGTGCGGGCGTCGCGGTGGGAACCAACTTTACCTTCAATGTGGCGGGAACTCCCGTGATCGTTACGGCCGGTGCCGCGCCGGGGGGCTCGTGCAGTCCGGCGCTGGTCGAAGCGGCCGGTCCTGTGATCATCCTCGAAACACTGCCATCGGGCACTACGCTGACCGCCGTCACCACCTTGCCAGGCGGGTCGCTGGTAAGCAGTAATCTGGCCGCGGGCAGCGCTACTGTCACCGTCAATGCCGGGGGACAAACCATCGCGACGTTCCTCGACTCCGTCATCCCGGTTCTTCCGGGCACCGGCTTTCTGCAAATCTGCAAAGTCGCGGGGGCGGGCGTGGCGGTTGGGACGCCCTTCACCTTCACCGTCGCGGGGAACCCAGTAACGGTTCTCGCGGGTCCTGCGCCCGGGGGGGCCTGTAGCGCGTCGCTGACGATGCCGGCGGGCGCCGCGTTCATCGCGGAAACCGCTTCGCCGGGTATGGTGATGACTTCTGTGACCACCTTGCCTACCGGGTTGCTGGTCAGCAACAATCTGAGCGCGGGCACAGCGACGGTGACCGTGAATGCCGGGGGCCAGACCATTGCGACGTTCGTAAACACCATCGTTTCCGCTATTCCCCTGGGCACCATTGAGGTCTGCAAACTGGGCGGCGCAGGCGTTACTCCCGGCATGAGTTTTTCGTTTAACGTGGGCGGAACTCCGGTCACGGTTGTAGCGGGATCGTGCGTCGCCGCGGCCAGCTTCCCGGTGGGCACTTCGATCATGGTGTCCGAAATCCCTTCGATGGGCACCATCGTCTCTGCGATCGGCGTGCTCCCCCTCGAACGTCAGGGCGCCGTCGATCTGTCCGCAGGCACTGCCGGCGTGATCGTCGGAACGGGCCTCACCGAGGTGGATTTCACCAACACGGCCGGAGGGTCAGGACTACTGAAGATATGTAAGATCGCGGGAACCGGGGTCGCGCCAGGTGCCAGCTTCTCGTTTGCAATCGGTGCGGCCACTCTTGCGGTTCCGGCCGGATACTGCGTCCAGAGCGGCTTGTACCCGGTGGGGACGATCGTCGCTATTACCGAAATGTTTTCCCCGGCAACGGTGGCTTCCGCGATCAGCGTTCTGCCAGCCGACCGGCAGGGGCCGGTCGATCTCACCTCCCGGACGGTGACCGCCACTGTCGGCGTGGGTGTCACGGAAGTTTACTTTACAAACGTTAGCAGGTGAGAAAAATGAGCTATCGATTATTAGTCGTGTTAATTTGCGTTTCCGGTTACGCGCGGGCAGGCACTATCGAGATCTGCAAGGGCGATAGCCCGCTGGGCTCGCTAAGCGGCCTTTCCACCTTCGCCATCGCCGGGCAAGCCGGCACGGTGGCGGTGCTGGTGGGCGCGTGCTCTCCCGCGATTCAGTTACCCGACGGATTTGCCACCATTACGGAACTCCCTCAGCCCGGTACAACTCTGCTTACCGTCTTGACGTTTCCGAACGACCGGCTGATCAGCTTCGACCCTACCACCAGAAGCGCCGTCGTGTTCCTTGCGCCAGGCGACGTAGCGACGGAGACGGTCCTTACCTTCACCAACGCGCCCGTTTCAGGCGTCCCCGAACCGGGGACCGGGTGGTTGTTTGGCCTCGGCTTGACTTTCTGGGCGGCGAGCGCGCATCGAAAACGAGTGGCGGCCGCGGCGGCCCCTCACGCGTAACGCAGCAACGCCTTGAAGCCGTAATCCATGTGTTGCTGGATATGGCAGTGAAACAAAGTCAGCCCCGGTTGATCGGCGGTAAAATCCACGCTGGCGCGCCCAAACGTAGGCACCACCACCGTATCCTTAATCACTCCTGAAGTTGCTTTGCCATAAATTTCGGCGATCTCGAGTTGGTGGCGATGCACGTGTAACGGATGTGCATCGTCAGTGCGGTTGTGAAACGTCAAGCGGTAGCGCGTGCCCTGCTTGAGCACAAACTCCTGTTCGTGAGGATAGGATTTTCCGTTCACTGTGAAGCTGTTGAATTTACCGGCGCCGCGCGGTACTTTTTCAAACACCATGTCCAGGCGCTCGCTGGGCGGCGACTGCGACGGCGGCTTGCCGAATATCGTGTAATCCCAACTGGGTTTGGCCGGCGGCGTCCACTGCGGAGTGCCGCGCCGGTTCGCATATTCTATGACGATGCCCAGGCCGCCTTCGCGCACCGGGTCCTCCGGCGCGCCCAGGATCCAAACACCGGGCTGGTTCATCTCCACCCACGCATCGATGCGCTCGCCTGGACCCAGCATCAACACATCCATCGCCGCCGGCGTCGGCACGGGATTTCCATCGAGCGCGGTCACGTTGAATTTGTGGCCCGGCAGCGCGATGTGGCGGATCTCGATCGCACTCGCGTTTAGAAAATGAAACATCACGCGTTCGCCCGGCTTTACGCGGATCGGCGCGCCCGCACCGAGGGCTTTGTCGTTGATGGAAAAAATATCGGCCATGACCTCCAGGCCCGGTTGCCGCGTATCGAGCACGGCAGGCTTTTCCGGCTGCGGACCGGTGGCATCGAGATCGTCGTTGTCCATGGCTTGATTGGTGAAATACGGCTCCCAATCGCGCAGCGCCAGATAATGTTCCTGATCGTAGCGTCCGGGATCGTTCGCTCCTTCGACGATCAGAAAACCGAACATCCCGGTAAAGCTGCCGCGGTGCAGGTCATCCATCGACATGGTGTGGGTGTGATACCAGCGCGTGCCGGCCGGCGTAGGCGTGAACTGATAGCGGCGGTTTCCATGAGGCGGCACTTCGGGCGTCCCTTCTTCCTCGGACCCGTCCACATCGGAGGGAATCAGCAGCCCGTGAAAATGCACAAACTCCGGCACGTCGGTTTTATTGATTACGTTCACCGTGACCGGCACGCCCTCCTTCATCCGCAGCCGCGGCCCCGGCGAAATGCCGTTGTAGCCGACGGTACTGACGATGCGATTGGGCGCGAGTTCCACCGTGACCGGCGCGATTTCCAGCGTGAAATCCGTCTTGGCGACGTCCTCGGAGCCGACCGGCGCGAGAAAAGATTGCGGTTGCTGCGCCACCAGCCGGCCGCTTGCCGCCGCCAGCCCGACAGTTTTGAGAAAGTCGCGTCGTTGCATGAGAAGGAAAAAGCTATCCTTCGAACATGGTACCGCCCGCGTCTCCCCGGCGAACGACGACCCGCCGACACGCACGCCCTGCGCAGCGCCCTCTGCTAGAGATGCTCGCGGACTTCTGATATGCTGCAAACATCATTCGAGGTAATCATCTATGAAGCTGGTGCGGTTCGTCTGGGCCATTTTCCTCCTGCTCTCGCTCAGCGTCGGACTGTTCGCGCTGCAGGGTGGAGGGTTCGGCCGTCAGCGATACTCTTTCGGCGGACCGAATGTGCCCTCGGAGTTTTATTGGAGCCGCTTGCAATACAATACCGGCTACGCCAACGGCAGCAGCTTCGGGTACCGCCGCTTCTATGGCGGTTGGTCGCGTGATTTTCCCAAAGCCGATAACGATTGCCTGATTGCTCTGCGCCGTCTGACTCACATCAACTCGCCGTCGCCGCTGAACGTGGTCGATCTCGATAGCGATCATGTCTACGACTATCCCTGGATCTACGCCGTCTCGGTAAACAACTGGACCTTCACCAACGAAGAGGCCAAGCGCCTGCACGATTTTCTGATGAAGGGCGGCTTCCTGATGGTGGACGACTTTCACGGCACCGACGACTGGGAGCATTTCATGGCCGGCATGCGCATGGTGTTGCCCGATGCGGTGGTCGAAGATCTGAAAGATAACGACGAGATCTATCACGTCCTTTACGATATCGACGAAAAGTTTCAGATCCCCAGCGAGGTTTACGTCAACACCGGCCGCACTTATGAGAAGGACGGCTACGTGCCCAAGTGGCGCGCCATCCGCAACGAACACGGGCGCATCATGGTGGCCATCTGCCACAACATGCATCTGGGCGACGCCTGGGAGTGGGCCGACAGCCCGGAGTACCCGGAGAAGTTTTCCGGTTTGGCGTTTCGCATCGTGCTCAACTACATCACCTACTCGATGACTCATTAAACATGAACCGCGCGCCCCTCTTCCTACAGTCCGCGAGCAGCCCACGGTCGCATGTTCGAGTTCTTCTTTAAATATCCGCGCTCCGTATACGCACGTGGCCAATTTGCCCTGCTGGGGGCGTGGCCGACGTGGGTGCTGGTGCTGCTGATTCTGGCCGCAGCCGCAGGTCTGGGATGGCTGATCCGCTCGCGCTTGGCGGAAGCTGCTCCGGTCATGCGGAGTTGGCGAGCCTGGGTGATCTGGGGATTAGAGACGCTGCTGGCCGCGCTGGTGCTGGTGCTGTTGTGGCAGCCGGCGATCACGGTCGCCGAGTTGAAACCGCAACAAAACATTATCGCCGTCCTGGTGGACGACTCGCGCAGCATGGGCATATCCGAAGACGGATCGACGCGCCAGGCACAAGCCGTCAAGGCGCTGCAGAACGGCGTGTTGGCCGGTCTCAACCGTTCCTTCCAAACGCGACTCTATCGCGTCGACGATGTGCCCGCCCGCATCGACAGCTTAAACGCCCTGCAGCCCAACGCGCCTTCGACGCGTATCGGCGATAGTCTCAAGCAGTTGAGCGAGGAAACTTCCGACCTGCCGATCGGCGCCGTGGTTTTACTCAGCGACGGCGACGACAACGCCGGGGGCATCGGCACCGACACCATTAACGCACTGCGCGCCCGTCACATCCCCGTGCACACCGTGGGCTTCGGACGCGAACGCGCCGGGCACGACGTGGAACTGGATGACGTCACGCTTGCGCCGCGCGCCTTAGCCGGTTCGCGCCTCGCCGCCAAGATCACGTTTCATCAACGTGGATACGCCGGCGCCAAGATCAACCTGACCGTTCGCGATGTCAGCGCCGGTCAAGCGAAAGTTTTGGCCGCTCGCACGTTCAACTTAGGTGCGGACGGTAACCTGCAGACCGAGACTCTCATGTTCGATATCGGCGGCGCCGGTGCACGCACCCTGCAAATCGCGGCGGCGCCTTTAACGGGCGAAGAGAACACCTCCAACAACGCTCTGACCCTCGTGGTGAATGTCAGCTCCGAACCGCGCCGCATCCTGTATATAGAGGGTGAACCGCGCTGGGAGTATAAATTCATCCGCCAAGCCGAAGAAGACGACCGCATGGTGCAGATCGTCTCCATGGTTCGCACCAGCGAAAACAAAATCTACCGCCAGGGAATCGCCGATCCCAAAGAGTTAGCCGCCGGCTTCCCTTCCCGACCCGAAGATCTATTCGCCTATCAGGGTTTGATCATCGGATCAGTCGAAGCCGGTTATTTCAATCCCGCACAGCAGGAATTAATTCGCGAATTCGTCGATCGCCGCGGCGGCGGCCTGCTGCTGCTGGGCGGTCAGTTCGCAATGGCGGATGGCGGCTGGAACGCCTCCAAGCTTACCGACCTTTTCCCGACAACGCTACCAACTCAGGCAGGCGCTTTTCATCGCGAAGCCGATCCAAAGAACGGCATCACCCACACCACCGCCGAGCTAGCGCCCGCTGGCGTCGATAACATTATCACGCGCTTGGTCGACGATCCCGCCGCCAACGCCGCCAAGTGGAAGCAGCTCCCCTACCTGATGGACTACGAAGATCCCGGCACTCCCAAACCGGGCGCCGCGGTTCTCGCCAACATGATTACACCCGAAGGGCGCAAGCTGCCGTTGCTAATTACCGAGAACTTCGGCCGAGGCCGCACCGCGATCATGGCTACCGGAGGCAGTTGGCGCTGGCAGATGAGTTCGCCCCTCGGCGACACGGCTCACGATTTGTTCTGGCAACAGCTTCTGCGTTGGGTGGCTTCCGATACCCCGGGTCATGTGGCCGCGTCCGTCCCCGCGCAAATGCTGCTCGATAACGGAGCAGTAACCATCACCGCCGACGTCCGCGATCCCCAGTACAACCCCGCCGCCGATGCCAAGGTCGAAGCTCATATCCTAGGCCCGAGCGGCGTCAGCGCGCTGGTCGAAATGACGCCGGTGCCCGATAATCCCGGCCAATTCCAAGCCGCGTGGTCCGCTCCCCAGACCGGTGCTTACTTGACGGAGGTCACCGCGCAGCGCGCCGATGCCAGCACCGGAACAGTCAAGGAATTAGGCCGCGATGTCATCACCTTTCAGCGCATGGACGGCGTCGCAGAGAATTTCCACACCGAACAGAACCGCGACTTGCTGGAACGTCTCGCCACCCAAACCGGCGGACAGTACTGGAAGCCCGCCGACCTCAATAAACTCGCCAGCAGCATTCCTTTTTCGGAGGCCGGCGTGACCATGCGCGAAACCAAGGATTTGTGGAACCTGCCGCTGGTCTTCCTCGTGTTGCTTCTGCTGCGTTTTTCCGAATGGTGGCTGCGGCGGAAGTGGGGGATCGTCTAGATGGGACTCTTCGCCCCCTGGTTCCTGGCCGCGTTAGCCGGAGTCGCGCTTCCGCTCTACCTGCATTTGCTGAAAAAGCACAACCGGCCACCGAAGCCGGTGCCGTCTTTGATGCTATACGAATCGCGGGTGGTGAGTTCGACCAAGCATCGACGGCTCGATCATCTATTGTTACTCTCCCTGCGCCTCCTATTACTGCTGTTCTTGATTCTCGCCTTTGCCAATCCCTTCATCAATCGCGACGCGGCCGCGCTGGCAAGCAACCGTCTGGTGCTCCTGGTAATCGACAACTCTTTCAGCATGCGCGCCGGTACTCGGTTAGCCGACGCCAAAGACTCCGCCATGGGCGTCTTGGCCGGAAAAGGGGCCGCCCGCGCGCAAGTGGCGACGTTCGGCTCGCAACTACGGCTGATGACCCAACCCATCGAAGATCAATCGGCCTTGCGCGCCGCCGTGCAGTCCATCCAACCCGGCGATGGACACGGAACCTTCGGCGAACTCGCGCGCGCCGTGCGAGCCACGGCCGAGGCCGTCCATACTCCCATCGAGCTTCACGTGTTCAGCGACATGCAGCGCAGTGATTTAGCCGCCACCTTCTCTGACATGGCACTGCCCGGCAACGTAAAAGTGGTGACGCATGCCGTGGTCACCAAGGCCCAACCCAACTGGACCGTCGAATCGGTGGACGCTCCCGGGCAAGTGTGGGGCAAGGACGCCAAGCCCGTTCACGTACAAGCCGTGATCGCCGGCTACGGCACTACCGCAGTGCAACGCAACGTATCATTGCTCGTGAACGGCAAAACCACCGCTACCAAAGTTGTTGCAGTCCCCGCCAACGGGCGCGCCACCGTTGACTTCCCCGCCCTCGAAGTGCCCTACGGCTTCAGCCGCTGCGAAGTTAAGATCGATTCAGCCGACGGCTTCCCGGCCGACGATCTGCGCCGTTTTGCCGTGGAGCGCTCCGATCCACAAAAAGTCCTACTGATTCACAGTTACGGCGATAACCGCTCGCCTCTCTACGTCGGCGCCGCGCTCTCCGCCGCCGCGCAATCGGCGTTCCTTCTCGAATCGATCAACGTCAACGAGGCGGCCGACCGTCTACCGTCCAACTACGCCTTCATCGTTCTATCCGATCTCAATTCCCTGCCCTCGCTGCTGGAAAATTCGCTCACCCAATACGTACGCTCCGGCGGCAGTCTGTTCATCGCCGCGGGCACGGCGGCCGGAGCCCGCTCGCAGATTCCGATTTTCGGCGCGCACATTAATCAGACCCGCGACTACAGCCGCGTTCCCGATCGCTACATGGCAGTCGGTTCGAGCGACTCCTCCTATCCCGCCGTGTGCCAAAGCCAACGGCTGGCCCGGCGTGAAGTTTTTCTACGCTCTCGATGTTGAGCCCGGAGACTCCCGCGTGATCGTTCGCTTAGGCGACCAAACGCCGCTCCTGCTCGAAAAACGCATCGGCGAAGGCCGCGTAATGCTGTTGACCTCCGGCCTCGACAACCTCACCAACGATTTTCCGCTAGCCCCCGCCTTCGTTCCCTTCATCGAGCAGACCGCGCGCTACCTCGCGGGCAGCGAACGCCAGGGCGGCGCGCGTCCGGTGGACGCCTTTCTCGAACTGCGCAACGCCAAGGAGCAAGCCCAAGGCGTCGAAGTGACCGACCCCGAGGGCAAGCGCCCGCTCACACTGGGCGAGGCCGCCTCAGCGCAGTCGTTTCAACTAACGGAGGCTGGCTATTACCAACTCCGCCTCGCCAACGGACGGCAGAACGAAGTCGGCGTCAACCCCGATCCCAAGGAATCGAACCTCGACGTGATCCCCGGCGATGTGTTGGCCCTGTGGCAAGGCAGCGGCGGCCAGCCTTCAACGGACGCATCGGCGCCGGTCGCGGCGGCACTTAATAAGACACCGCAAACGCTGTGGTGGTACGTCATGCTTTTCGTTCTAGCCGCCGCCGTCGCTGAATCAGTGCTAGCCAGCCGCTACCTCGGGACACAGCGCGAAGATACTTGAGATGTTATATTGAAATATAACCACAAAGGACGCCATGCACATCACTAATCTGCGAAAAGTCGGAGGCTCGGTCATGCTGGCCGTCCCACCTGCCCTGCTCGACATCCTGCGTTTGCAGCCGGGTGCCACGGTTGGCATCGCGGTTGAAAGCGGCCGTCTCGTCGTCAAACCGCAGCAACGACGCCGCTACACGCTCAGCCAGCTGCTCGCCCAATGCGACCCCAAGGCTCCACGAGCCCGAGGAAGCCGAAAGCAAGAGCAGGAATGGCTCGAAAGCAGGCCTGTGGGTGGCGAGCTCATTTAATGAAACTGACCGAGAAGCGCGGCGAAATCTGGCTCGTCAGTCTCGATCCTGCGTCGGGACACGAGCAAAAGGGCCGCCGTCCAGTGCTGGTCGTGTCGCCGGAAGCCTTCAACCGGATAACAAAACTCCCTGTCATTCTGCCAATCACGAGCGGCGGCGCTTTCGCGCGAACGGCAGGTTTCGCCGTGCCACTGACCGGTGCAGGAACCAAAACGACGGGAGTTGTCCGTTGCGACCAGCCCCGCACTCTCGATCTAGCTGCGCGCGGCGGCAGGAAGCTTGAAAGCATTCCAGACGCGGTCATGGATGAGGTGCTGGCGAGGGTATCGCCGATATTTGAGTGAGCGGCCCGCGATGGCTGGCGTTCACGTTCATTAGGTCTAGTCTTTCAGCGCATCAAGCCGCTTAGCTGCTGGGATCTCGATCTTAAGCACTTTCCCGTCAGGCCGGCAGCTTCCGTTATTGCTTCATCGTGAGATCAGATCGTCGTGCGCCTGCCTCGTGACACACCACGTGTACCATGACTGCTGAAGGAGGTGCCTTGGCCTTGATTTCGCGCGCCGCTTGGCCAGTCCGCCTCCCCCGCCATTGCGATATGCTTTAAATGTTAAAGTGGCCACGACGTTGGAGGTTCCATGAGTCTCCGCGAACAACTTCACGCATACATTGCGCGACTAGAAGAACGTCTGCGCTGGAACACTTGGCTGCGCGGCTTGGCCATTTTCACCGGCAGCGCTTTGGTGGCGACTCTGGTGCTGGTCACCATCGCTAACGCCCTCGCGTTTTCGCACGGCAGCGTGACCGCCGCGCGCTTCGGACTGATCTTGATTCTGGCCGTTGCCGCGGCCGCCGGCTTGGCGCTGCCCTTGCGCCGCCTCACGCGCCGCCGCGCGGTGGGAACCGCCGAAGCCGTCTTCCCGCAATTCGAGCAGCGCCTCACCACTTTCGCGGAGCGCGACGGTCAAGATCCTTTTATTGAGCTTCTAGCCGCGGATACGCTGAACGTCGCGCAATCCGCCGAGCCCAAGCTTCTGGTCACAGACCGCCGCCTTCAGTTCTCGCTGGGCACGGCCGTCGGTGCCGTCCTCATCTTGGTATGGCTGATCGCCGCCGGACCCGGTTTTCTGGGCTATGGCGCTTCGTTGTTATGGACCGGTCCGCACTCCGGCAAGCCTTCGCTTTACGATCTCCGTGTGACTCCGGGCGACGCCGTCGTGCGCCGCCATGCCGATCAATTGATTTCGGCGCTACCCATCGGCCTGAGCTCGCCTAGCGTGAAATTGTACGCGCGCTTTCAGAGTTCCTCCAAGTGGGAAGAGATCGCGATGCAGGCGCAAGCAGCCGGAAGTTTTGCGGGCGGCTATCAATTTTTATTTGCCGGGCTGCCGGAGAACGTCGAATATTACGTCACCGCCGGAGCGATGACCTCGAAGCATTTCAACATTCGCGTCTCCGATCTGCCTTCCGTGAAGCAAATTCGCGTCACCTATCATTACCCTGCATGGACCGGGATGCCGTCCGACATCGAAGAGCGCGGCGGCGATCTGCGCGCGGTCATCGGCACCGAGGCGGAACTCGACGTTTCGACCGATCGGCCGCTGGCGGGCAGCCAGCTCCAGCTCGATAGCGGACAGCAAATTCACCTAACCGGTGGCCAGAACAACGTCTACCACGGCACCGTCAAGATGGATCGCGACGGCGTCTACCACGTCGCCGGCGTCGACAAAGGCCAGCCGGTTCGCGTCAGCGAGGATTTTTTCATCGAGGCCCGCAAAGCTGACCCGCCCCAGATTTCTTTGACGCGCCCCAACCGCGGCGATTATCGCGCCAGTCCTATTGAAGAGGTGACTCTTGCCGCCAAGGCTGTCGGCGAGTACGGACTCAACGGCGTCGCGCTGCATTATTCGGTGAACGGCGGACCCGAAACCACGGTGGATCTGCTCCGCCAAAAGGGCGCCAAACAAGCCGACGGTTCGACAACGCTCGCCCTGGAAAATTTCAAGCTCGTCCCCGGCGATCTGGTAAGCGTCTACGCCACCGCCAAGGACGGCAACTCCGAAGCCCACACTGACATGGTGTTCATCCAGGCCGAACCGTTCGAGCGCGAGTTTTCACAATCGCAGCAGTCCGGCGGTGGGGGTGGAGGCGGCGGCGGTGGGGGAGGCGATCCCTCCGAGCAGATCTCGCAGCGCGAGAAAGAGATCATCGCGGCCACCTTCAAACAGCAGGGCGATAAACACGCGACGCAGCAGCAGGCCACCGACATCGCCAAGCTGCTGTACCAATCGCAATCCACTCTGCACGATCAAGCCGTCACGCTTTCCGGCCGCCTGGAAGCCCGCGAGCTGACCAATGAGGTGCAGGCCATCAGCGATTTCCAGAAGGACATGCTCGCCGCTTCCGCCGCCATGGAGCCGGCCGCGCAACAGTTGCAGCAGCAGAAATGGAAGGATGCGATTCCTAACGAGCAGAAGGCTCTGCAATTTCTGCTACGCGCCGAAGCGACATTCCGGCAAATTCAGATTGCGTTCGGAGCCGCCGGCGGTGGAGGAGGCGGGGGCGGAGCGGCGCGCGACTTGGCGAGCCTTTTCGATCTCGAGCTCGATACCGAGAAGAATCAGTACGAAACCCGCCAGCCTCCGGCGTCCACCGCCGAACAAAGAGCGCAAGAAATCGACGACGCGCTGAAGAAGCTCGACGAACTGGCCCGGCGCGAGGAGGACCTCGCCCAACAGCAACGCAACGGCACGCAGACCGCCGAACAAAAGTGGCAACAAGAAATGTTGCAGCGCGAGGCGGAGCAACTCCAGCGGCAGATGGAGCAACAACAAGGCCAGCAAGGTCAACAGGGACAGCAGAGTGGCCAGAGCGGACAATCCGGTCAGGCGAGCGGTTCATCTGCCCGCGGCGGTCAATCTGGCGGTCAGAATAACGCCTCATCCGCCGCTGACCGCCAACAGGCCGCTCAACAGGCGCTCGACCGCTTGCGCCAAGCCAACGAAGACATGCGCCGCGCCGCCTCGCAGAGTGCCAGCGCAGCCGATTCCCGCCGCGCCGCCGAACGCTTGCGCGAAGCCACTGACTTGCTCGGCCGCACGCAGCAGCAGGACGCCGCCGGACGCCTCAACTCGATGGCGCAAACCGCCGATCAATTGGCGTCTCAACAAAAACAGCAAGCCGATCGCGTCCGCGATTTGGTAGCGCAGCAGAACGCCGCACGCACCTCCGGCAAACAGCCCAACAATCCTTCCGCCCGCGAAATCGACAAGATGGTAAACGATCGCCAACAGGTCAGCGATGACCTGGGGCGCCTCACTCAACAAATACGCAGCGCGGCGCGCGAACTCTCGACCACGCAGCCCGCGGCTTCCACCAAGTTGCGCGGCGCTCTCAGCGGCATGGACGAAAACGACCTCGGCACCCGCATGCAGCGCAGCTCGGATTGGCTGCGTAGCGGCAACTTCTCCGATCCCGCCGAGACCGCCCTCACAAACGATCTGCAAAAACTTGGTCAGCAAGTCAGGGAAGCAGCTCGCGCTCTCGGCAACGGCCAGCCCACTTCGAAGGACGCATCGCTGAACCGCGCCATGGACGATCTCGCGCGCTTGCGCGATCAACTCGCTGGACTCGGCAACTCTCAAGGTAAACAGGGTCAACCCACAGGGCAGCCCAGCGGCCAACAATTCCAAACCGGCCCACTCTCGCGCAATGGACAACCCGGTCAGTCTGGGCAGGGCGGGCAACAACAAGGTCAGTCTCCTCAAGGCGGTCAAGCTGGCGGAGGCCAAGCCGGCCAAGTAGGTAACCGTGTCGCCGGCGGAGGTAACGCGGGTGGCGGGACCAATCGCGAGGGCAACGTAGTCGGCGGCGTCGACACCGGCAACACCCGCATCACCGGCCGGGCCGTGGCGCCTCAACAGGGTCCCAACCCCGCAGACACCCAGCGCCAAATTGACCAAGGACTGAACCTTCTCAACCAAGTTCGCGCCACTGTTCAAGACAGCCCCGAGACGCGCCAACAATTACAAACTCTGATCGAGCAGATGCGCAATCTCGATCCCAGCCGTTTCCCCGGGAACCCCGCGCTGGTCGAGCAGATGCATCAGCAACTGATCAGCGAAGTGGACATGCTGGAACTGCAACTGCGCCACCAACTCGACGAAAACCGCGGCGGCACCATCCGCAACACGGACCCCACCAAGATCCCGGCCGGCTATCAGGACTCAGTCGCCGAGTACTACCGCAAACTCTCCGGCGGTGGACACTAGCCGATTCGGATAGACTGACGGATGTTAGTGGCCGGCCGCGCGACGCCACGCGCCGAGCACCGGCTTCAACTTCCTGTCGAGCGCGATCTTAGTTCTTTGGAGAACCTGAAGGCTTACCCGCGTCGCGGCACTGATTGTTGTTGATAAAGACGTCTCCGGACGAAATCCGGTGCAGCTTCACTTGTTTCTTGCCGTCCGGCCGAGCCACCCAGATGTGCTTGTCGTCGTAGCTGAGCGGCACCATCTCGCCCTGCGCGTCCCACACTTTCCAGGCGGGATGCACGCGCGTCAAATAGTTTTTAGATTTGTCTTCCCAATTCAAAACCTGGGTTCTTTGATAGCCGATCAGAAGCTGGTTGTCCGCCGCGAAACAATAGTAGTAGTAGCTCGGCCCGAAGAAGCAATTGTCACACAGCGCTTCCGCGTGATCCAGCACCTGCGCTTGCGCCATGTGCCGTTCGGCAGTGGCTCCGAACAGGGCAGGCGCGGCCGCAACCAATATTATTATGAGGATAAGAGAGCGAAAAACAGAATGCGCCTTCATGGTCCAATCTTACAACGCGGCCGTTCTAGCCGAACGGCATATGGGAAGCTAAGCGCGCGGGTTAACAGAACCTAATCGCCTCATATAAATTGAGTTAAGACGGTGTCCGGTATAAGCCGTTCGGAAGTACAATAAGTCGATGCGGTCTGTTACTATGTGATACTTCCGCGACTTCTAGTAAGCCCGATGTTCCGCGCGTACTTGCGCCGGCGTCGGCAATGATGATCCGATCCTCTCTTAACGGGAAAGCGTTACCTGGAGGCCTTCGAATCAGTCATTTAGATTAGGCCTTTAATGACGACGAAAACGAACCCATCTGAGTTGACAACGCTGCCGGAAGGAGACCGCACGAATTCTCCGGGCCAACCCGGCGCGGCGCCGCCCAGCTCGCGAAAGCCCAAGAAACGCGGCCTCATTTGGGTAGTTTTCCTCCTGATTATCGCGGGCGTGGCGGGCTACGCGGTGTGGCGCGCCGGTCATCCGATCGCGCCGGTGCGGGGCCAAGGCGGCGGAGGTGGGGGACGCGGCGGCGGCGGGCGCGGTCCGCTGGGCCCTGTGCCGGTGGTTCTATCCAAAGTGGGGCGGTCCAGCATTCCGGTTTATCTGAACGGGCTCGGCAACGTGACTGCCTATTACACGGTTACCGTCAAGTCGCGCGTCGACGGCCAGATCATGAAAGTGGATTTCAACGAGGGCGACCTGGTGAAGGAAGGCCAGCTCCTCATTGAAATAGATCCACGTCCCTATCAAGTTCAACTCGAATTGGCGCAAGGGACACTCGCGCGCGATGAGGCGCTGCTGAATAACGCGAAGCTGGATCTGGAGCGTTACAAAATGTTGCTGGCGACCGACGCGATTCCAAAACAGCAATTGGACACGCAGACGGCCTTGGTGGCGCAATACGAAGGGACCATCAAGCAGGATACTGCCAACATTGACAACGCCAAGCTGCAACTGATTTACGCCAAGGTCACGGCGCCGATCACGGGCGTCGCCGGTTTGCGTCTGGTGGACCCTGGAAACATTGTTCACGCCTCCGATCAAAACGGCATGGTCGTACTCACTCAGTTGCAACCGATAGCGGTCCTGTTTACGATCCCCGAGGACGCCCTGCCGCAAGTGGTACAAAAGCTGCGAGCGGGCGCGCATCTGTTGACCGATGCCTATAACCGCGACAATTCGAAAAAGATTGCGTCGGGCAGACTGATCACTCTGGATAATCAGATCGACAGCACCACCGGGACTTCAAAGTTGAAAGCGGTTTTCGACAACCAGGACAACGCGCTCTTCCCCCAGCAGTTCGTCAACGTACGCCTGTTGGTGGATACGCTGAACAATCAATTGGTAGTGCCTAATGTGGCGATTCAGAATGGCCAGCAGGGCACGTTCGTTTACGTGGTGGATGACAATTCGCGAGTGCATCTGAAGCCGGTCCAAGTGGGCGTCACGACGGAGACTGTTTCGCAGATTCTCGGCGGCCTCACGGAAACGGACCGGGTGGTGGTGGATGGCACCGACCGTTTAGTCGAGGGCGCCGTAGTGAGGGTGCGCAAAGCCGGGGAGCTCGAAAATCCGCCAGGCTTCGATCCCACCGCGGGCGGCGGGGGTGGTGGTGGACGCGGAGGACGCGGCAAAGGCGGACGCGGCGGCAAACGCGGCGACGGCGGGAATTTCAAAAAGGGCCAGAGCGGGGGCGATTCCCAGTGAGTCCTTCGCGGATTTTCATCCTGCGGCCGGTGGCGACTTCACTGATGATGGCGGGCGTGGTGCTCGTCGGATTCGTTGCCTTCCGGCAACTGCCGGTGTCGGCGCTGCCGCAGGTGGATTACCCCACCATCCAAATTCAAACGTTCTATCCGGGCGCTAGTCCGGAAGTGGTCACATCTTCCATTACCGCGCCTCTGGAAAAACAGTTCGGGCAGGTGCCCGGGTTGACGCAAATGACGTCGATCAGTTCCTTCGGTAGTTCGCTGATCACGCTGCAGTTTTCGCTCGACTTGAGCATCGACGTAGCGGAGCAGGAGGTGCAGGCGGCGATCAATGCAGCCACCACCTTTCTTCCCAAAGACCTACCCGTTCCTCCGGTCTATAGTAAAACCAATCCTGCCGACGCCCCGATTCTGACGCTGGCCCTTACGTCTTCAACCGTCCCCTTACCCAAAGTCGAAGAACTGGCCGAAACGCGGATGGCGCAAAGAATTTCACAGCTCAAAGGCGTCGGCCTGGTGAGTATCAGCGGCGGACAGCGCCCGGCCGTGCGAGTGCAAGCCAATCCCACCGCGCTGGCGTCTTACGGACTGAGTCTCGAAACCCTGCGCGCGGCGCTGGCTAGCGCCAACGTGAATCAGGCCAAGGGCAACTTCGACGGTCCCGACCAGGCATGGACCATCAACGACAACGACCAATTGCAGGCGGGAGCGCAGTACGGGCCGATCATCATTGCTTACCGCAACGGCGCGCCGGTGCGCATTTCCGATGTCGCTAAAGTCATCGACGGCGCCGAAAACACCAAGCTCGCCGCCTGGGTGAACGCCGACCGCGCCATCGTTTTGAACATTCAGCGCCAGCCCGGCACCAACATCATTAGTGTTGTCGATACCGTGCAGGCGCTCCTTCCGCAGATCAAAGCGTCGCTGCCGCAGGGGATCGACGTGCAGATCATCAGCGACCGTACCACCACCATCCGCGCATCGGTCGAGGACGTCGAATTCGAGTTGCTGCTCACCACGGCCCTCGTGGTCATGGTCATCTTTCTGTTCCTGCGCAGCGCGTCGGCAACCATCATTCCGGGCATCGCCGTGCCGCTCTCACTGGTGGGCACGTTCGCCGTCATGTATCTGCTGGGCTACAGTCTGGACAACCTGTCGCTGATGGCGCTCACCATTTCCACCGGCTTTGTCGTCGATGACGCGATCGTGATGATCGAAAACATTTCACGCTACATGGAGATGGGCGATTCCGCAATGGAGGCCGCGCTCAAAGGCTCGGCGGAAATCGGCTTCACTATTGTGTCGCTGACCGTCTCGCTGATCGCCGTGCTGATTCCGTTGTTATTCATGGCGGACATCGTAGGCCGCCTGTTCCGCGAATTCGCGGTGACGCTGGCGGTCACCATCATGTTCTCGGCGTTCGTCTCACTGACGCTCACGCCCATGATGGCGGCGCGCATTTTGAAGCACAAGCCGGAATCGGAACAAGGCAAGCTCTACCGTTGGTCCGAATGGTGCTTTGTCAAAACCATCGAAATGGTACGGCAAGATGGTGCGCGTGGTTTTGCGCCATCAGCCCCTGACCCTCTTGGTGGCACTCGCCACGCTGGGCCTGACGGTTTATCTCTATATCATCGTCCCAAAAGGGTTTTTTCCGGTGCAGGATACCGGAGCCATCCTAGCGATTTCGCAGGCGCCTGAAACGGTATCGTTTCCGGCCATGTCTAAATTACAGCAGGATTTGGTGCAGGTGATCCGCCAGGATCCTGCAGTAGAGAACCTTACTTCCTTCATCGGAGCCGATGGAGTGAACACCACCATGAACAGCGGCCGCATTCAGATCACGCTGAAGCCGCTAGACCAGCGCGCCGGCGTTTCTGCCGTGGATGTGATCCGGCGGCTGGAGCCCAAGGTTCAGCAAGTGGCGGGCATCGAGCTCTATATGCAGCCGGTGCAGGACCTGACGGTCGAAGACCGCATCAGCAAGACGCAATACCAATACGCGCTCGATGCGCCCGACAAGGCGCTGCTGGATCAGTGGGCGCCGCGTCTGGTCGACCGTATGAAACAACTGCCGGAGCTGCGCGATGTCGCGAGCGATCAGCAGAATAACGGTCTGGGACTGTTGGTCAATATCGATCGCGACACGGCAGGCAGGCTAGGCATCACGCCGCAAAACATCGATGACGCACTCTACGATTCTTTTGGCCAGCGGCAGGTCTCGACGATTTATACACAGACCAATCAGTTCCACGTAATCCTGGAAGTGGCGCCCCAATACCGCCAGGATGCGTCCGCGCTGAAAGACATGTATGTGCCGATCGGCTCGGCATCAGCGAATCTGGCATCCACCATCGCACTCGCCGGGACTAACACCGCGCTTACGGGCGCGGCTGCGCTGCCTCCGGCTCCGCTCCGCAGTTTTGTGACCGGCACCCTGGTTCCCTCTCCTATCACGATCAACCACCAGAGCCAGTTCCCGGTGGTTACGCTCTCCTTTAATCTGGCTCCGGGCGCGTCGCTCGGTTCCGCGGTCGAGCATATCAAGCAGGTCACCCGCGAGCTCAACATGCCGGCCAGCATCGAGCCTAGCTTCCAGGGAACCGCCCACGCGTTCGAATCTTCGCTGGCTAACGAATCGCTCCTCATCCTGGCGGCCATCGTCACGGTGTACATCGTCTTGGGCGTGTTGTACGAGAGCTTTATCCACCCCATCACGATTCTCTCCACGCTGCCGTCGGCGGGAGTCGGCGCGATCCTGGCGCTGGTGCTGTTCAAACAGGATCTGGATGTCATCGCGTTGATCGGCATCATCCTGCTGATCGGCATTGTGAAGAAGAACGCCATCATGATGATCGACTTCGCGCTCGAGGCCGAGCGCGTGGAAGGGAAACCGCCAGAGGAGGCCATCTATCAGGCCTGCCTGTTGCGCTTCCGTCCCATCATGATGACCACCATGGCCGCGCTTTTGGGCGCGGTGCCGTTGGCGTTCGGTACCGGCGTGGGTTCCGAATTACGCAGGCCGCTCGGTATCTGTATCATCGGCGGACTGCTGGTCAGCCAGGTGCTGACGCTGTTCACGACCCCGGTGATTTACTTGTTCTTCGGGCGGATCGCAGCTTGGGTCGGGTCCCGTAGTTCCCAAAAAGACCAGCGACTGGTTTCGGTGCCGGATCTGACATGAGCATTTCCAAACCGTTCATTCATAGACCGGTTGCCACCACGCTACTGCTGGTGGCGCTCACATTAGGCGGCAGCATCGCCTATACGCTCTTGCCAGTCTCCGCGTTGCCCGAAGTGGACTTCCCTACCATCGCGGTGTTCGCCAATCTGCCGGGAGCGAGTCCCGATGTGATGGCGGCGGCAGTGGCAACGCCACTCGAAAAGCAGTTCACGCGCATTGCGGGCATCACGGAAATGACCTCGCGAAGTTCTGTTGGATCGGCGCAGGTCATTCTCCAGTTCGATCTGAACCGCGACATCAATGCGGCGGCGCGCGAAGTGCAGGCGGCTATCAACTCTGCGGCGGGGTTTCTCCCTTCGAATCTTCCTTCGCTTCCCCGCTACCGGAAAATCAATCCGGCCGATTCGCCGATCCTGCTGATGACACTCGAATCGGATGTCGTGCCCAGGCCGCAACTCTACGACATTGCCTCCTCTGTATTCGCGCAAAAACTTTCGCAAGTCAACGGCGTGGGCCAGGTTCAGGTAGGCGGAAGCTCGCTTCCGGCGGTGCGTGTCGAAGTGAATCCGCAGCCGCTCTCCCGCTACAATGTGGGTCTCGACCAGATCGGCACATTCCTGCAAGGCGCCAACGCCAATCGGCCGAAAGGCGCGCTGGCGAATGACAAGATCCAGCTTCCCATCTATGCCACCGATCAGTTGTTCCTGGCGAAGGATTACAAAGATCTAGTAGTGGTCTACCGCAAAGGCGCGCCGGTTCGCCTGTCCGACCTGGGCCGCGTGATCGATGCGAATGAAGACGTGCGAAACCTTGGTCTGGTAAACGGGAACCCCATGGTGCAGATCCAAATCAACCGCCAGCCCAACGCCAATGTGGTCGAAACCGTCGCGCGCATTAAGGCTTTGATGCCGCAGTTTCAGGCCCAGCTTCCCCCGACGGTGCGCTTCAAGATCGCCCAGGACCGCACCGTTACCACTCGGGATTCCATACACGACGCCCAGCGCAATATGGTGATCTCCATCGGGCTGGTGATTTTCGTGGTTTTCGTGTTCCTGCGCAGTGGCTGGTCGACGTTTATTCCCAGCATATCTGTCCCGGCATCGATCATCGCCACCTTCGGCGCCATGTATCTGATCGGTTACACGTTGGACAATCTTTCCTTGATGGCGCTCACCATCGCCACCGGATTCGTGGTGGACGATGCCATTGTCGTCATCGAAAACATTACGCGGCACCTCGAAAGCGGCATGAAGCCCATGCAGGCCGCCCTCAAAGGCGCCGAAGAAATCGGCTTCACGGTTTTATCGATGAGCATCTCGCTGATTGCCGTGTTTATTCCCATTCTGATGATGGGCGGAATCGTCGGCCGCTTGTTCCGCGAGTTCGCAGTGATTCTGTCTGTAGCCATCGCCATCTCGATGGTCATTTCGCTCACGGTCACGCCGATGATGTGCGCGTGGCTACTTAAGGAAAATCGCGATCACGGCTATCTCTATAACCTGACGGAACGCTTTTACCGATGGATCATCTCCACCTACGCGTCGGCGCTCGACGTGGTGCTGACTCGTCCCGCTCCCATCCTGCTCCTGGTATTCCTGACCCTGGGCGTGAACGTTTATCTCTACATCAAAGTCCCCAAAGGGTTCTTCCCGCAACAGGATACCGGACGCCTGAACGGCGCCATCGTCGGCCAGCAGCACATTTCTTATCAGGCCCTGGTGGAGAAAGCGAAATGGTTTGAGGAGCAGGTTCGCGTCGACCCCGATGTCGAAACCGTCACCATGGTGGCCGGCACCAGCGGCGGCGGCTTCGGTGGCAACAACGCGAACATCAACGTCCAATTGAAGCCGGTTGGCGTGCGCAAGTCGACTTCCGATCAAGTGATCGCCCGCCTGCGCCGTAAGACCTCCGGCGTGCCCGGTGCGAACATGTTCCTGCAAAACTCCCAGGACGTGCGCATCGGCGGCCGCCAAGGCAACGCGCAATATCAATACACACTGCAAGCCCCGGACTTCGCGACACTCGCCTTGTGGGGCCCGAAGGTACTCGACCAGCTTTCGGCGCTTCCCGAGATCGCCGACGTCAGCTCAGACCAGCAGAATTCCGGGTTATCCTCCAACGTGATTATTGACCGCGATACCGCATCGCGTCTTGGTTTGACGGCGCAAGCGGTGGATTCCGCGCTCTACGACGCTTTTGGCCAGCGCCAAGTCTCGGTGATGTACAAGTCCATCAATCAATATCACGTGGTGCTGGCGCTGCAGCAGCAATGGTGGGAAAGTCCCGATTTCCTCAAGACCATCTACGTGCAAACGCCCCGCGGCACCGACGTTCCTCTGTCCACCTTCACGCATTTCACGCAAGGCATCACGCCCATTTCCCTGCCTCACCAAGGTCAATTTCCGGCCACCACATTTTCCTTCAATCTAACCGAAGGTACCGCGCTGAGCGACGCCGTGACCGCCATCAACCGCGCCGAAGTGGAGATGGGGCTGCCTGCGAATATCACCGGCAAATTCGCCGGCACCGCCCAAGCCTATCAGGATTCGCTACGGAATCAGCCCATCCTAATCGGTACCGCCCTTCTGGCCGTATACATCGTGCTTGGAATGCTCTACGAGAGCTTGATCCATCCGCTCACCATCATCTCCACGCTGCCCTCGGCCGGCGTGGGGGCCTTAGTCGCCATGGTCCTGTTCAAGAGCAACCTGGACATCATCGGCATGATCGGAATCATTTTACTGATCGGCATCGTCAAGAAGAACGCGATCATGATGATCGACTTCGCGCTAGCGGCCGAACGCAACGAAGGGTTGAGTACGCGCGACGCCATCTATAAAGCCTGTCTGCTGCGCTTCCGGCCCATCATGATGACCACCATGTGCGCGCTGCTGGGCGGAATGCCCATGGCGCTCGGCTGGGGCGCGGGAGCGGAACTGCGCAAACCTCTGGGAATTGCCATCGTGGGCGGCTTGGTAGTCAGTCAAATGCTCACGTTATTTACGACACCTGTGATTTATCTCTATCTCGATCGTCTCAGTAAGCGTTTCGCGCGGCGGCAGCCGAGTTACCAAAACCGTCCCGGTTTTCTGGTTCCGGGCGGACTCATGGAGAGTGGCGATTGATGACTCGACTGTGGACTAGCGCGCTTCTCGCGTCGCTGCTCTGTTCTTCCTGCATGGTGGGCCCGAAATATCAACGGCCCGTGGCCCCGACTCCGCTGGCCCTTAAGGAAATCGCCGGCAACGATCAATGGAAGATGGCTACCCCCAGCGATGCCCTGATCAAGGGCAAGTGGTGGGAGATTTTTGGCGATCCCGAGTTGAACCGGCTGGAAGAATTGGTCAACGTCAATAACCAGAACGTAAAGCAAGCCGAAGCGAATTTCCGCCAGGCGCGGGCGGTGATCGCCGGGAATCGCGCGAACTACTTCCCCATCATCGGGGCGAACCCTTCTATCACGCAAAGCGACACCGGTTCCAACGGCGGCCGAGCCGGTGGCACCAGCCAGACCTTTTCGTTACCTGCTGTCGCCACCTGGGAGCCGGATCTGTGGGGGCGCGTTCGTCTGTCGGTCGAAAATGCCGTCAACAATGCCCAGGTGAGCGCGGCCGATCTCGAGAACGTCCGCCTCAGCGCGCAGGCGCTGCTGGCCTCGGATTATTTTTTGCTGGCCGCGCAGGACATGCAGCTAGCCATCTTGCGTGACACCATCGACGCCTACGAGAAGAATCTACAACTCACCATCAACCGCTTCAACGGAGGCGTGGCGTCGCGCAGCGATATCACACTGGCCCAAACCCAGCTTGCGGGCGCGCAGAGCCCAGAGCACGGAGACGCGCGTCACCCGTGCGCAATTCGAACATGCCATCGCCGTGCTCACCGGACAACCGCCTTCCACCCTCGACATTGGCG
Source organism: Bryobacterales bacterium (assembly GCA_963760575.1). Lineage (GTDB taxonomy): Bacteria > Acidobacteriota > Terriglobia > Bryobacterales > Bryobacteraceae > Palsa-187. Next base: position 79,399 of record CAVXEM010000034.1, on the reverse strand, counting down.
CCAGCAAGATCGACGGTCCGCCGCCGCCAATTCCCCTGGCGGTTCCCTCAGTGTTGCTGGAGCGGCGTCCCGACATTGCCGCCAATGAGCGCCTGGTGGCCGCCGCCAACGCCAACGTCGGCATCGCCGAGACCGCTTATTATCCGACGTTGACGCTCTCGGCCAGCGTCGGCCTGCTCTCCACCAATCTGGCGAATTTGTTCACCTACGCCAGCCGCAGTTGGTCGGCGGGTCCCGGCGTGTCGCAGACGTTGTTCGATTTCGGCCGCCGCGGCGCCGAGTTAGAAGTTGCGCGCGCTGCCTATGACGGCACCGTCGCCTCCTACCGGCAAACCGTGCTCTCCGCTTTTCAGGAAGTCGAGGACGACCTTTCCAGCCTGCGCTATCTGGCGGAAGAGGCCGTGCAGCAGCAGGAAGCCGTGGTCGCCTCGCAGCAGGCGTTGAATCTCGAAATCGACCGTTATAAGGCGGGAACGGATTCTTATCTCAGCGTCATCACCACGCAAACCATCGCCTTGAGCGATCAACAGATTGCCGTCACCATCCTGCAGCGGCGCATGGGTGCGGCCGTGGATCTCATCAAGGCCCTCGGCGGCGGTTGGGATGCCTCGACTCTGCCCACGCCCGGCGCCCTTCGCTCCACCGCGCTGGCTGATCCCAAGAATACGCCGAACGTCGCTCAGCCGTCCGTCAAATAAGCGGCTGCGCGCGTGAGTCTGACGATCCGCCACCTCCTCGCTTTTTTCCTGCAGTATGGCGTGTTCGGACTGGTCCTCCTCGCCATCGCGGACGATTCTTTTCTGTTCCTTCCCATTGGCAGCGATTTGCTCACTGTTCTCCTGGTCGCACGCAATCACGGCGGACTCCCGTTCTATGCGCTGGCCGCGGCTACCGGATCTACCATCGGCGTATTCCTCCTGGACTTGGTTTCCCGCAACCTGGGCGAAGCGGGTCTCAAGCGGATAGTGAAACCCAAGCTCCTCGATTCCTTAAAGCGCCAGATGCAACGGCGCGCGGCGGCGGTGCTGATCGTCTCCTGTCTGGCGCCGCCTCCTTTTCCGTTTGGCGCCGCTATCGCTGCTGCGAGCGCGCTCCAATATCCCCGGCCGCGCCTAATAACTGTGGTCTTCTTCGCGCGATGGGTTCGATTCGCACTGGTGGGATGGTCCGCAATTTACTTCGGACGCCACATTTTGCGCATCGCTAACTCTACTGAATTTCTTTGGTTTATGGGTGTTTTCATTACCTTTTGCTTGATCGGAAGCATTCTATCGATCGTGCACTGGGTACGTGTCGGGCGCTCAGCTTAAGCTATATAGGTCAATCTCCTTACTGCCGATGTCTTGTGTAACCCTAAGTCGGCTAAACCAATAGGAGAGCTCGCAGAAACATGATTCCCGTGATCGGTATTCTCGTAGTCTTTGGCTGCATTGCTGGAGGCTACTTGATTGAAAAAGGCAACATGCTGGTGCTGATGCAGCCGGCTGAGCTGCTGATCATCGGTGGCGCCGCGATAGGGACGGTTTTGATCGGAAATCCGCTTTACGTTTTGAAGGCGATCATGGGCGGGGTTCTCCAGGTTTTCAAGGGAAGCCGCTACACCGCGAGCGTCTATCTGGACACCCTGAAGTTCTTGAACGACTTCTTCAACACCGCCCGCAAGAGCGGCTTGTCTACGCTCGAACAGGACTTGGACGAGCCCGAAAAGAGCGAGCTCTTCAAACGCCATCCCACCTTTGTCAAAGACAAAGAGGCCATGCATTTCTTTTGCGACACCATGCGCACCCAAGTCACCGGAGGCGTGGATACGCATGATCTCGACCAGATCATGGAAACCGACTTGGAGATACTGCACCGCCAAGGGCGTCTCTCCGCGAACGCGCTGACCACCGTCGCCGACAGCCTCCCTGGCTTGGGCATCGTCGCCGCCGTATTAGGCGTGGTCATCACCATGGGATCGTTAGGCGGGCCGCCGGAGGAAATCGGACATAAAGTGGCCGCCGCCCTGGTAGGCACGTTTCTCGGCATTCTCTTGTGTTACGGCTTCCTGGGGCCCGTCGCGGCGCACATCAAGAAACACTCCGACGCGGAAGGCGAGTATCTGACCTGCCTGCGCATGGGTCTGCTGGCTAATATCAAGGGTCTCTCTCCCATGCTCGCCCTCGAAGCAGCGCGGCGCGCGATTCCACATCACTTGCGCCCCACATTTCAAGAGATGGACAAAGCCTGCCGCAAGACCGCCGACGCCCCTGCGACTGAGGTGGCGGCTTGAGCGCGAAGAACGGTCCGCCCATCATTATCGTGCGCAAGCACGCCGCGGATCACGATGACGCCCACGGCGGCGCCTGGAAGGTGGCTTACGCTGACTTCGTCACCGCCATGATGGCCCTTTTCATCGTGCTATGGCTGCTGAGCGCGAGTGAGAAAGTGCAAAAGGCGGTGGGTGGATATTTCCTCGATCCCTCGGGAAAGGGCCGGCAAACCGGAAGCACGAACTCCGGGTCCGGGGAAACGCTGCTCTTGAATCGCGAAGATCTGCAGCGCCTGAAGGAAAAATTGGAACAAGTCCTCAAACAGATCCCGGCGTTCCAGCACATGCAGAACCAAATCCGCATCACGTTGACGGCGGAGGGCCTGCGCGTGGATCTGATCGAGACGGAAAAGGGTCTCTTCTTTGAAACTGGCGATCCCAAACCCACGGATGCAGGGATCGAGCTCCTCAAGGTGCTCAGCGGCGAATTGGTGAAGATTCCGAATAAAATCGCCATCGAAGGCCACACCGACGCGCGGCCCTACGGGCGTGCGGATTATTCCAATTGGGAGTTATCCGCCGATCGCGCCAACGCCGCCCGCCGGACCTTGGCCGAGTTCGGGATCGACGAAAGCCGCATCAGCCAGGTGCGCGGATTCGCCGACCAAAGATTGCTGAAGAAGGACGATCCCACCCATCCATCCAACCGGCGAATCTCGATTATCGTTCGCAACACCGGCCTCGATCAGCAGGAAGAGACGCAGGCGCAGAGTCCACCGGCCGCCGCCAGCCCCGCCCCGGCAAAGTAGGGAAGCCGTTCTATCCCAGCGAGCATTCAATCTGGTTGATCTGCACAACCAGTGATTCGAGTAACGTAGGGTCCGCGAGCAACGCCGCGGTGGGAGCGGTGACCTCCGCGCCAGGATGCTCGGGGCATCCGCAGCGGCCAAATCCGACATGCTCCGCCGTAACGCACCCTGTTTGCACCGCCAGCGCGAGTCCCCTATCGTAGTCCGCGCCGTGATGTTCTGCCACGGCTTCGCAGAGTTTCTCCGGCAGTCCCCAAGACTCCAGAATCAAACCCGCCAGTGAGGCGTGATCGACGTGGAATACCTCGCTCTCACATTCGAGGAGATCGAGCCCGCTCGCATACGCCCGCTCGACCAGATTCGGATAGTCATTGGGAGCATCTTCGAACAGCGCAAGCTGTCCGATTCCATGCAGTAGAGCCGCCGTATAAGCGTGGTCCGTGGGAAGGTCCTGGGTGCATTGTTGCGCGAGAAGCGCGGCAGCAATGCTATGCCTCCACCATTCGCGCACGAAGGGAGCGGTGCGGCGGGGCAATCCACGCCACAACGCCGCCGTGATCGCGACTTGACTGAGGCGCCCCGTGCCCAGCCGCGCGATGGCTTCGAGAAGCGAACCGATCCGCAGCCATCGCCCATAGAGTCCGGAGTTCGCCAGTCTCAACACTTCGCCCGCGAGCACCGGATCGAGCGCGATCAGCCGGGCGATTTCCTTGAAGGAGGCGCGCTCATCGCTAAGCATCGACATCAGCCGCACGGCGACGGGCGAAAACGGAGGAAGCCGCGTCAGGAGCCGGCGGTCGATGCTGTTCAGTGCGGGCATGGTTTCGGGGACAGCATTCTCCCCACTCACCGTATCGCAGAAAAACCAGCGTTTTCTAACTTTTTCGGGGCTTGATGAAACGGATTACTTCAGAACGATCATGGGTTCTGGACTGGGCGCCAGACTCTGGTCGCGGGTGTGGCGCGACAACCGCTGCAGGTCGCCAGACGGTCCGAAGCCGGGATAATCGAAGGCGCGCCGCACATCCCCCAAGCGCAGCTGGTCGACGAACTGTTCGGCGCACATAGGTTGGCCGGCCAGGAATCCTTGCGCCTGATCGCAACTGTGGGCCGCCAGGAAAGCGAGCTGGGAGTTATGCTCTACGCCTTCGGCGGTCACCGAAAGTTCCAGGTTGTGGGCCAGTGAAATCACTCCCTTTGCTACCGCCGCGGCTTTGCCGTTGGTGGCGACATCGGACAGGAAACAACGGTCCATCTTCAAGGTGTGAAAATCAAACTGGCGCAGATAGTTCAGCGACGAATAACCCACCCCGAAATCGTCAATGGCGATTCGTACGCCTTTGGCGCCCAAGCGCTGGAGCGACGGCGACACCCGATCGAGATTGTCCATCAAGGCGGTTTCCGTCAACTCCAATTCCAGCAGATTGGGCCGCAGCGAAGTCTCGTCCAGGATGCGCAGCACTCTCTCGGGAAAATCTCTTTCCTGAAGCTGACGCGGGGAGAGATTGACGGCCATGCGTACCGGCGGAATGCCCGCCCGTTGCCAGGCCACGTTCTGAGCGCAGGCGGAGCGCAGTACCCACTCTCCAATTTCCGAAATCAATCCGGTCTCCTCCGCCAGAGGAATGAAATCGGTGGGCAGAACGAATTCGCGCTCCGACCTCTGCCAGCGAATCAGCGCTTCCACGCCCAGAATTCTCCCGGAATGGATAGAGAAAGTGGGCTGATAGTGCAACACAAACTGTTTGCGCGCCATGGCCTGGCGCAGGTCGTTTTGCAGGTCGCAGAGTTTGGTGGCATAGGAACGCATGCCTTCGTTGAAAAGCTGCACCTGCCCTTTTCCTCCGCTCTTGGCACGGTACATGGCGATATCGGCGTAACGCAGCAGATCGTCGGTGTTGTCGATTTCCGGGCTGCTCAGAACGATACCGATGCTGGCGCCGCTGACCACTTCACGGGAAGCGATCTGGAATGGCGTTGCCAGAGCGCTTCGCATTCGGTTGCCCAGCGTCAGAGCTTCATCGGCGTCCCGAATGTGATCCAGCAGAATGACAAATTCATCGCCCCCGAAGCGCGCCACCACATCCGCCGGGCGCGCGCAATTCCGCAGTCTGCCCGCCACCGCCGCCAACAGTTCGTCGCCAACCGGGTGCCCCAGACTGTCGTTAATCACCTTGAAACCATCCAGGTCCAGGAAAATGACAGCGAAGCCTTGGTCGTTGTTTCCGCTGGCTCTTTGCCGTTCCATCTTCTTCTCCAGGCACCCCATCAGGTAATCGCGATTCGCCAAGTTGGTGAGCTTGTCCTGGAAAGAATCCTTCAATAAGCGATTTTCAGCTTCAATAAGGGACGTAATGTTGGCGTGAGAACCGGCCAAGGCCACGGCCTCGCCCATTTGATTTCGCACCGCCGTGCCGCGCGCCAGCACCCAGATATAGGATCCGTCCTTGCGCAGCAGGCGATGCTCATTCCGGAACTGCGTCGACTCGCCATGCAAGTGGGCCGAGACCTGGTTGCTCATCTCCGCCAGATACCCGGGATGGACCCGGCTGAACCACTCGTCTACATTGGTCTCGAGTTCTCCCGGTTCATAGCCCAGCATTTCCGCCCAGGCGGACGAATACTCAAAAATTTCGGATTTAAGATCCCAGTACCACAGGCCGTCCTCGGTTCCCTGAACCGCCAGATGAAAGCGCTGGCGGTTGCTCTCCTCCGTCAGTTTCTCTTCCAGCCTTTCGGCCGCTTTCCCTAAACGGGTTCTTTCGATCTGCGCCTGCTTCCCCATGCGCCAGCGGATTCCAGCGATGGAACCCGCCAGGGCGACAACCAGGGTCACGGACCAAGCCATCAGGGTTGCCGAAGGCAACTTGTCGGCAGCCAGCATGATCCACGCCGCCACGCCAACCGTCCCTATGAAGGCAACTCCGCGCCAGGCCAACAGCGTAGCGGCGCTGCCCAACAGCAAAGCCACAATGAAAAACACCTGCGTGATGTTCGTAGTAAAAGCGTAGGTGAGTAGGCTGCGGAGCAGGATCAACCCGCCGATCACCAGGGCGCTCAGGTGAACTCGATCCGCCGGTATCCGCCCACGCCGCAACAGCGTCCACGCCACCACCATCGTCAAGGCGATGCCGTAGGCTAACCAGTCTTGTCCAGCGCCGCCATGGTTATTCTCCAGAAACAGACGCACCGATGCCATCACCAGATAAATAGCAGCTAATGCCGGTAGTACCTTCTGGAGACGCGCGCTCGCTTCGTTATCCAGTGCGAGCCGGACGTCGGCATCGGGGATGCTGACTTCCGCAGGCAAACGATTCGCGCGCTGGAATTCCATGCTTCCAGTGAATCATGCGCTTGTTTTTGGATCGATAGGAAACTGGGTTCATTTGTGGGGTGCCAGAAGTACGTATTTTATTAAGGTTACTTACTTAGTTGCCAATGCGCGGGCCTTAAGGCATGGAGCAAAGGCTTTACAACACCTTGCGTTCGGCGGATCGGAGGATGGCAACCGCAACCTCGGCAAGCTGTTCGTCCGGCAAACCATCGGAGCACGCGGCCACGCCCTGCAGCAAGTCGACAATGTGGGGCTCGGCATCCTGCCAAGTTGCGCGTAGGGATCGCCTGACAACAAAGGTATGACAATCTTTGAAGCTAGCCTGCGCGACCCCGGGCAGCGATCTCACCAGGTCGATCACGGGCCCGCGATTTCTTTCCTCCAACTCGTCGTAAAGCCGCAATCCCTGAACGCGATAGATACGAACGTTCTCTGCCGGGCACTGTTCGATTTCGAATAAACGGGGCATGGTGCACCCTCCTGTCTGTTTTCATTGTGGAATGCGGATACTAGACTCACAATGGCCGGAAGGTACCGATGGGGCAGAACCAACAGGCCCCTGATTCAGTACCAGCGCGTGTTCCTCCATCTTGACAGTCTTAAGGTTCAACCTGTACGCTGTGATCAAAACCGTTATTTGAAACGGTTCACTTGGAGGAATTGATGCAGAAAGTGTTCGGAATGATGCTCTTGATCGTGGGTGCATCGCAAGTTGCCATGGCTATGTTGACCGTGCCGGAGATCGGCGTGGACTCCGCGGGAAGTGCCATCGCGTTGATTTCAGGCGCGATACTGGTGATCCGCGGACGCCGCAAGTAATACGGATTCAAAATCCATACCTTCCAGAGCACCCCACGCGCTTCGGGGTGCTCATTTCTTCTCTGTGCTTCCTCAACTTTCGATTCGCGAGTCCGCCGCGAACGATTCTTCGTTCGGCCTCTTTCCACGCCTCCTCGTCCTAACCATTCTCTTCGCCATTGAGTTGCTCCTCATTTCCGTCTGGTTGGACGACGCCGCGCTGATTTCGCGAGGCGGCTTCCTGGGCTTCGCCGGCCATTGGGGCGCGTGGACCGTGCGCGGGATCGTCGGTTTCGCAGCCATCTTCTTTACCTTCGCTTACTTGAAAAGCAAGACGGCGCTCAACGAAATTTCGAATCAAGTGAAACCGGTTCCCGTGAATCTGCGCCTCCTGGCCGGACATGCGGTGGCGATGGCGGTCTTCGGATCGGCCTCCTGGGTTTTGTACGGAAATCACGTGGGAGGATCTTCCACGAGTCTGGTCACGCTCCTCTGGTTGTTAGGGGGAATCTGTGGCATCGTCCTCGGCGCGTTCGCTTTCATGCCGCGCGTGCTGTGGGCACGGATCGTTCACGACACCGGCCATCTGTGGGCTTATACGTTGTTGGCCGTAGTCTTCGCGTGTGTGGCCGGAGGATACAGCCGGGTTCTCTGGCTACCATCCAGCCGCCTGACTTACGCGTTAGTGAAGTCCTTACTCAGTCTCTTCGTGAGCGGCATCATCGCCAACCCGGTGACCATGCACCTCGGCACCGCCAGGTTCGCCGTCGAGATTGCTCCCGAGTGTTCCGGCTACGAAGGCGCCGGACTGATTCTGGCTTTTGGCGCCGTCTGGCTGTGGTTTTTTCGCGACGAGTGCCGTTTCCCGCGCGCGCTGATTCTGATTCCCGCCGGCGTGGTGATCATGTACTTGCTGAACGCCGTGCGCATCACCGGGCTGATCCTGATCGGCGACGCCGGAGCCACCCGCGTTGCGTTAGGCGGATTCCATTCGCAGGCAGGCTGGATCGCATTCAACGCAGTGGCGCTCGGCTTCTCGCTAGCCGCACGCCGCTTGCCCTGGCTGACAACGACAGGCCACACTGGGACGACGGTAGCGGAGCCATCCAAAGACTCCGCCGACAATCCAGCGGCAACGTACCTGCTCCCATTCTTGAGCATCCTAGCCGTCGGCATGGTGACCGCCGCCGCCAGCGGCGATTTCCAATGGCTCTATCCGCTGCGCTTCCTCGCGGCGGCGGGAGCCTTGTGGTTCTTGCGGAAGCGCTACTCCGCTGTCGATTGGTCCTTCGGCTGGTTTGGTCCGGCGATGGGCGCAGTCGCATTCGCTATTTGGATCGGCATGGATGCATTCTTGAACACTAAGACCCACGACGCCCTGCCGGATGCCTTGGCAGGCACGACGCCGGCCATCCGCACCGCTTGGATCGTCTTTCGAGTTTTGGCCGCTGTGATTACGGTTCCCATCGCCGAAGAGCTGGCGTTTCGCGGCTTCCTCATCCGCCGCTTCCTTTCAGTCGACATCGAAGCCTTGTCACCGCGGAGCTTCACTTGGCTGGGACTGGGAATCACTTCGATTGCCTTTGGCATTTTGCATGGCAACCTTTGGTTCGCAGGTATTTTAGCGGGACTCCTCTATGCCTGGGCGCTGCTTCGACGCGGCAGAATCGGCGAAGCGATCGTCGCCCATGCAACCACCAACGCCCTCCTGGCGGCGTACGTTTTGTTGTTCCACAAATGGCATTTGTGGTGACCGCGCGGGGTCACCTGACGAAATACCGCCAATAGCTTGCACGGGTCTCCCGTCCGCATAACCACCGCGATTGGCTCGTGGCGTGCGTGGTTCTCGGTCAGGAGATCCACCGACATGAGACACTTTTCAATTCCCGGCGGACTAATGTTGGCTACCTTGTTAATCGCCCCGCTAGCCATGGCGGCGGAAGATCATCGTGGTGAGGCCCGCTATTACGATCGCGACGGACGCGACTATCATAACTGGAACCGCGACGAAGATCGCAACTACCGCGCCTATCTGCTGGAGCGTCACCGCGCCTACGTTCCTTTCGTGAAGATGCGAGTACGCGAGCGCCAGGAATACTTTCGCTACCGTCACGAGCACGGCTTCCAGATCGAAGTCCGGTAGCGCCGGTGCGGCTGGCGTTATGATGGGATGGAATCGTGGCTCGCTGGCCGGATCGTCGCATTCAAGAATTGCTGGGAATTGAGCTGCCGATCATCCAGGCGCCCATGGCGGGAGCGAACTTGTCCGCCATGGCGATTGCGGTCGCGGAAGCCGGAGGCCTCGGTTCCCTCCCCTGCGCGATGCTGAGCGCAGATCGGTTCCGGAGCGAGTTCGCAACCATTCGGCGGCACACATCGCGTCCCATCAACGTCAACTTTTTCTGCCACCAACCTCCCGCAGCCGATCCGGAGCGCGAGCAAGCCTGGAAGCAACACCTCGCGAAATATTACTTGGAGTTAGGACTCGACCCGCAAGCTCCTCTACCGAGCGCCAGCCGCCGGCCGTTCGATGCCGGGGCGTGCGATCTGGTGGCGGAACTCAAACCAGAAGTCGTGAGCTTCCACTTCGGTCTGCCCGATCAAACACTACTCGCTCGCGTAAAAGCGTCTGGTGCGAAGATTTTATCGTCGGCAACCACCGTGGATGAAGCGCTCTGGCTGGAACAACGTGGCTGCGACGCCATCATCGCCCAAGGTTACGAAGCCGGCGGCCATCGCGGAATGTTTCTGAGCGACAATATCGCCACGCAAGCCGGCATCATGGCGCTGGTGCCGCAAGTGGTTGACGCCGTGAAAGTGCCGGTGATCGCATCCGGCGCCATCGCCAACGCACGCGGAATCGTGGCGGCATTCGCGCTGGGCTCCGCCGCCGTGCAACTCGGCACGGCTTATTTGTTGTGCCCGGAAGCGACACTCAGCGCAGTCCACCGGCAGGCGCTAAAGAACCTGAAAGACAACGGGACTGCGATCACCAACGTATTCAGCGGCCGCCCCGCGCGCGGAATCGTCAACCGCCTCATCCGCGAAGTCGGTCCCATGTCACCGCTCGCCCCGCCCTTTCCGCTCGCCAGCAGCGCCATTGCGCCTCTGCGAAAACAGTCGGAAGCCGCGGGATCGGAAGATTTCGCCCAAATGTGGTCAGGCCAAGCCGGCGGTCTATGCCGCGAACTTCCAGCAGGCGAGCTCACCAGACGACTCGCCGCCGAAACGCTGGCCGAGCTTCAGAAGCTCTAGCGGAGCGGAATGCGAAACAGGTTGGCGTGCATAGTGGGCTTCACGTATGCGTAAGTGGACCCCAGCCCAGGCGTGATCCCGGCCTGCGCCACCATCTTGCTCCCCGGAACGGCGAATCCTTTGGACCTGCGGTCGATTCCCAGCGCGGGTAAAAGCGGAAGGCTCTGTCCTGCCGGCACCGGGATTACCAAAGTCGTGCCGGCCGCATTGGACTGGGACGGCAGCATCATCCCCACATAGAAATACTTCCCGTCAGGCGACCAAGAGACCGCAGCGAAATCGTCCACGATACGCCGGAGGGAACCTCCCTCCACCGGGACAGCGATAACATAACCTAAGCCCGGAGTCTTCGACCCAGGCAAAGGCGCTCCCAGGACCACGAACCGCCGGTCCGGAGAAACGCCGAAGATGTCGAGCACGGGCGATGGCAGAATCTTAGTCCGGCCGGAACCGTCCAGTCTCATCTTAGCGAGGAAGTAGTCTTTTCCATCCGTCATGCGGAACAACACATCGCCATCGGGACCAAAATGCGGAGAGGCATCCCCCTTGCTTGAAATCATTCTCGGCGGAGTGCTGCGGTCCAAGGGCGCCAACCAGAGCTCGGAGGCTTGACCGGCCGCCCCGCTTGAGAACACCACTTCCTTTTCATCTTTCGAGATATCAAATTCGCGCATCGAAAGCCCCGGCACCATCACTTCGCTCTTGCCGGAATCGACCTCGGCGCGCCACAGTTCGCTCGGTGACTCGGGCGAGTCGCGCCGCAGCAGATAGTAAAGGCGCTTGCCATCGGCGGAGAACCGCGGCGGTGCGGCATCCGCGTAACCTTCCGTCGACAGAGCATGTTCTCCCGCGGAATCGTGAATCCACACCGCATTTTGCTTACTGAAGATCGAAGTGATCAAGGAGCGGCCGTCGGGATCCAGTGCCAAACCGCTTTCTTCTGTCGAGCCGGACGTGATCCGTTCCGGCTGGCCGTCGGGAAAACGCTGGCGCCATAGATGCTGCTTCCCCGCCACTTCGACTCCAAAATACATCCACGTTCCGTCCGCCGACCAAGCCGCCGATGTGCACGCGCCAGGAGGCCCCACTTGCCTGCCCGTGGAGGCGCCCGAAAACGGAACCAAGCGGCACGGCTGCCATTGCGGATCCATCTCCACCACCAGAGCCCACTTACGGTCCGGCGAAGGATAGGAATAGTGCGCCATGCCCCGCTCGTGCTTTGGAAAATAAACTTCGCGATGGCCGGATCGATCTTCGGCCGCGGTCACGATACCCATGTGCACTCCCGACCCGACTTCTGAGAACAACAAGTGGTGTGGGTCGAGCCAACTCAACCCAGCGGCATTGGGCAGCAATAATGTCGAATCGCCTCCCAAAGAAGGCACGGTGTAAGTGTGCCATCCTTTTTCAAACACCGTGTACGCGATTCGCGAGCTGTCGGGCGAAAACGCCAGGTTGTACTTCAGGCGCGGGTCGTGAGTCAACTGTACCGGCTCGCCGTCCGGAAGCATCTTGGCGTAAATCTCACCGCCGATGAAGAAGGTGCGGTCGCTTCTGTAAAACGCGACCATCCGTCCGTCGGGGGAAAGCGCAGGAGCCATCGCCGCATCCGTGAAACTAGTGATCTGGGTATAGGGGGCCGGTTCACTACTGGCGGCTCGACGCGTGATGCTAAAGAGAACACCCGCTCCGGCAAGAATCAACAAAAAAATCGCGGCTCCCAGGATTTTCCAATTGCGCCCCTGCGCGGGCGGAGCCGCCAACACCGCGGGCGGGGACGGCCGGGTACCGGCGATAAACCGGTAGCCCTGTTTGGGCAGCGTCTCAATATAGACCGGCTCCGCCGCTTGCTCACGCAGCGCGAGCCGGATTTGCCGGATACAGTAATTGAGTCCCTGATCGAATTCAACGAAGGTGGCGTCGCCCCAGATGCGAGCGCGTAATTGTTCCCGGGTAACGATCTCACCGGGATGCTCCAGAAGAATAACCAGGACCCGCAATGGCTGCGGCTGAATTTTGACCGGCCTGCCCTCGCGCAGGAGTTTTCCAGCCCGGGAATCCAATTCGTAATCGCCGAACCGAAGTCGTCCGTTGCTCTCGACACTCATCGGAATTGCCCTGTTCTAAGCAGTTTACACCCTCAGATGAGATGAGGAGTTCCTCACATGACTCATGCCCGGTCTCACCACCTTGATGTTAGCTTCGACTCTGCCGGGCGGGAACCGGCAAAGGAGATTTCATCGCTATGAATCGGAAAACAGTGATGACTGCTTTAGGGGGATTGGTGTTGGTAACGGCGTTCACAGGCAGCGCCAACGCCGGCTGCGGATTTGAACCCGGCCACGAAAAGAAGGCCGTGTTCAAAACGGCGGCGTTCAAGCTGGTGGACAACGACCAGGACAAGATCGTCGGCATGTGGAAAGTGCAATTTCTAGTCGGCAGGACGTCTTCGATTTCGGCTACAGCCAATGGCACGGCGATGGAACGGAAATCCTGAACTCGGGCTCCCGTGCGCCGGCCACTGAGAATTTCTGCTTGGGCGTCTGGGCGAGAACCGGACACAACGCCTATAAACTCAACCATTTTGCGTTGAGTTACGATGCCGCCACCGGCCTTATGAACGCCATGGTCAACATCCGTGAATATGTCACGTTGGACCACAGTGGAAACAGCTACACCGGCACGTTTACCATTGACGTCTACCCTCCCGGCGGAACCGTCGCTGTCGACCACGTCGCAGGCACCATCACCGGAACCCGCATCACGGCTGATTGACAGCTGACCCCGCCACAGAGCTTCAGCGTGAGTGAATGAGTATAATTGACGGCTGACAGGAGGTGTCATGTCGTACACGCTGAAAGCTCTGCTGGTGATTGGCACGGCGCTGATGGCGTCTGCACCGGCGCACGCGCAAGGAGTGGTCATGCAGCGCAACTTGTCGCTGGGATTGGCGAAGAGCATCGCGGAAGCGGCGCTCGCGGAATGCCAATCCAAGGGCTACCATACCTCGGTGGCGGTGGTCGACCGCGCCGGCCAGATGCTGGTGCTGCTGCGCGATGAGCAGGCTGCGCCCCACACCACCGAAATGGCCCGGCGCAAAGCCTACACCGCACGCATGTTCCGCGTCACTACAGCGGAGTTTCAAAAACGCACCGCAGGCGATCAGCCCATGTCCGCGCAACGCGACATCACGGATATGCTGGCATTGAGTGGAGGCGTGCCCATCAAAGTGGGCGAGGAAACCATCGGCGCCGTGGGCAGTTCCGGCTCAAGTCTCGAAAGCGATGACGCCTGCGCCAAAGCCGGCATCGCCAAGGTAGCCGACAAATTGAAGTAGCGTCAGTGAAGAGCGTCAGTGCGTCATCGCATAGATGATGTAGTTGATGCCGTAGCGATACGCCAGCGCCGTCATGGCCTCGGGATAATAAGGCACGTCGGCAAATTCCCAAGCGTCGCCGATGTCCGTGTCATAGTTGACCGACACCACCATGTGGTTGCGGTCGTCATAGATGCCGCGCCAAGCGGGATTCGAACCGGGAGGCTGCACCACTTGCACGGAATCGCCGCGCCGCCACAGATGCCGCGAGCCCGGAATAAACGTGCGGTCCTTCTCGCGAATATCGTAAAGCACATGCATGACGGGATCGGATTCGTCCAGGTCCGGGATCGCCCGTCCAGGCAGCACGCGCTGCATAGTGTCGCGAAAAACTTCCCAGGCGTCCGCGCCCCACATGTCGTCAGTGACCAGAAAACCTCCGCGCATTAAGTATTCGCGCAAGCGCACGATCTCCGCATCGCTCAATCCCCACCACCCCGTCTGCGTCGCGTAGATCCAGGGATAATCGAAAATCCGCTCGTCGGTTAACCGCAAGTGCCGCGGATCGCCCACATCGATTTTCGTCAGCCGCTGAATCCCGCGAGTGAAATGATTGTCGGCGTCCGGCCAATCGACAATCCACCAGCCTGTACCCTGCCCGTCGCGCGAAGCAAAGCCGAAGCCGCGGTGATACTCGGGCAGATCGGTGTACTGCACGCGGATGAAGTGGAACTCCGCCTCGCGCGCGGCAATAGCGGGCTCGTCGTCGTCGCTGTTGTACACACGGTTGCGTCCGCGCTGCGCCAACGCGGCTACAGTCAGCAGGCACAGGGCGGCGCCCGTAACCAGAAGCGCGCGCCGCAGTCGCGTCACAACCTACTGGTGCTCCAGCCGCTGAATCACTTCGTACACCACTGTGCCGACAATTTCCATACTCCGCGCACTCAGTTTGTCCATGGTGTCGGTGTCGTTGTGCCACGGCGGATAATCGATGTCGATCAGATCGATGGCAGGCACCCCGGCGCGCACGAAAGGCATGTGGTCGTCGTCCTCGCCGATCTGCTGATCGGTGAAGAAGGCTTTGTAGCCCAGATCGGCCGCAGTGCTCCACACCAGCTTGTTCAGCGCCGCATTGCCGTTGGTCTCCCGCGGAATGTCCAGGTTCTTATCCCCGATCATGTCGACATTGATCAAGGCTTTCAGGCGCTGTAAGGTTCCGTCCTGACTCCAGCGCGCAGCCAGATGGCGGCTTCCATAAAGACTGTCCGTATCGGACCATTCGCCGAACGCTTCTTCGCCGTCGAAGAACGCCAGGTAGACGTCGTCAATGCGCGGCTGATGCGCCAGTACCCGGGCCAGTTCCAGTAGCAGTCCGGTGGACGACCCGCCATCGCTTGCCCCCACGAACTTTCGCCCCGGAAAGTATTTAGTGTCGAAATGCCCAGTGATAGCGATAGCTCGATGCGCTGGACCCTTGCCCGGAAACTTCGCAATAATGTTCTTCATCGCGATGGTCCCCTGCGGGGTCTTGGCCGTAAAGGCGTCCTCAATAATCTCGCAGCCGTCCTTGCGCAGTTCCGCAATGATGTAATTCTGCAGCGCAATATCCGCCGCGGAGCCCGGCGGCCGCGGCCCGAATGCCACCGCCCGCCGCGTGAATTCCAGCGCCGACGCGCCCGAGACACCCGCCGCAACCGCCGTCGCAGCCCATCCTAGTACCAGACCCGCCATCCACAACTTCTTCGAAAAAGACATTTCTTCCTTAAAGGTAGCTTAAAGTTTTCGCCGCTGGCATCCGATTTACCGGATCAGGTGATCGAAACTTGCTCAAAAACGCGTAAGCTATGTATGATAGTACCTCCGGGCGGCAAGCCCCCGGTAGGATTGGAAAAAGGACGCTGATCCATGACCTCCGTCGGTAGCATTCTTCGCGAGCAGCGGGAGAGCCAGGGGCGGGCGATGGCAGAGATCGCGGAGGAACTCTGCATCACTCAACATTACCTGCGCGCCATAGAAGCGGATGACCTTAGCGGCGTGCCCGGCCTCTTCTTTTTCAAGAGCTTTGCCCGCCAATATGCCAAGGTATTGGGCGTCGATCCAGCCCGTATCCGACCGGCGCTCGATGCGCTCTCCGACCCCGAAGACCCGCAGCCGCGCCCCGAAATTCGCGTACCGAACCGGCTAGTACAAGACACCAACCGCCGCCATATCCCGGATGTGCCGCTAGGTTGGTCGGTGGTCGGATTAGTGATCGTACTGCTCGGGTGCTCCGGTTTCTATGCCTGGTGGAAACGTTCTCCGGAGCCGGTGAAGGCAGCAGCGCCCACATCGTCACCGGTGGTGACGGTCAAAGCAGCCGCCCAGGTGATTCAGGCCGGGCAGCCAGCCGTCGAAACCAGCGGCGTGGTCTTGAAACTATCGGCCACCGAGCGAACTTGGTTGTCGATCAGCAGCGACGGCAAAGAAATCTTCGCCGGCTTCCTGCAGCCGAGCGAGTCGAAGACGCTTACCGGCCTCGACCGCGCCACCATGCGAGTCGGCAACGCCGGAGGCATCGAAGTCCTTTGGAACGGCAAGGTGATCTCGCCGCTAGGCACGCGCGGGCAAGTGCTCACCATCCGCATCACGCCAGAAGATTTCCAAATCGTTCCGCCGCCTGCGCCCAAGCAGGAACTCTAGCTAGTCTTCCACCGTAATATTAGGTCCGCTGGATTGTTCTTCCTGGCAGCGCGTTTCAATTCTGCGCGCCAGTTCCATAAACGGTTCGGCCAGAGCATCGCCAGCCGCGCGCGTAGCCACCGGACGCCCCGTGTCCCCGCCAATGCGCACCTCGGGCTGCAATGCCAACTCGCCCAAGTAAGCTATCTTCATCGCTTCCGCCGTGCGCTTGCCGCCGCCCTGCCCGAACACGTCGATGCGTTCACCAGAGCCCGGCGCGATCAGATAACTCATGTTCTCCACCATGCCCAGAATCGGCACCCTCACCTGCGCGAACATGTTGACGGCCTTGCGCGCGTCTTCAAGCGAAACATCCGATGGCGTAGTCACCACCACCGCCCCCGAAAGCGGAGCCGTCTGGATCAACGACAACGCCACATCGCCCGTGCCCGGCGGCAAATCGATCAGCAGGTAGTCGAGTTCGCCCCAGTCCACTTGCCGCAGGAACTGCTGGATCACGCTATGCAGCATGGGCCCGCGCCAGACCAAAGGTTTGTCCCCCGGATTCAGGAATCCCATCGACATTAGCTTTACACCGTAACGCTCGATAGGCCCAATGCGGTCGCCCTGCCCTCGCGGCGTTTCCTGCGCTCCCATCATCAGTGGAACGTTAGGCCCGTAAACATCGGCGTCAAGCAGCCCGACCTTGCGCCCCAGTTTCGCCAGCGCAATCGCCAGATTCACGGAGACAGTAGTTTTCCCCACCCCTCCTTTGCCGGAACCGACGGCGACAAGGTGGCGAACGCCGGGAATCGGCATCTTCGGTGGTGCTGCGGGAGGCTGTTGGGGACCCATCTCACTAGATGGTAGCAACCGCCCTCAAGCCAGCGCCAGATTTGCCTGCGCCCGCAGCGTGGAGTCCGCGAATTCCCCGCGCGCGAATTTCGGGAAAGCCGCCGCCGCGATCATAGCGGCGTTGTCCGTCGAAAGTCCCGGCGTCGGGAAAAATACCGGATATGGCAGCCGGGTAGCCGCCGCAGCCAGCCGCAGCCCGCTGTTACAAGCAACCCCGCCAGAGATCACTAAACTGCGCGCCCCCATCCCCTCAGCAGCCCTCACCGCGCGCCGCAGCAGTTCCCGGATCACAGTGTGCTGGAACGACGCCAGCATATCCAGCGTCTCCAGCGAAGTGACCGCCAGCCATTCATCGACGCCAGGCTCCGAGGTCCGCCGCAGCAGTTCACGACGCGCATCCACTTCAGCCGCGAGCTCGCGCGCCTCAGTCCAGCGCAGCACCGCAGTCTTCAGCCCACTAAAACTGAAGTCAAGCGTGTTCCCCTTCATCTTCGCCAGCGTGAACGGAACAGCTTGCGGATTTCCATGCGGCGCCAGCATGTCGATCACCGGCCCGCCCGGATAACTGAACCCTAGCAGCTTAGCAACTTTGTCGAACGCTTCTCCCGCAGCGTCATCACGCGTCTTCCCTAACAGCCGGTAGTGAAACCCCTCGCCGACTTCATAAAGGTGCGTGTGTCCCCCGCTAACCACCAAAGCCAGCGCCGGCAACTCCACCGGATTCTGACTCACGACAGCGTGAATATGCCCTTCAATGTGATTGACCGCAATCAACGGCACCCGACGCACCAACGCCAACGCCTTAGCATAAGTGAGCCCCACCAACAACGATCCGACCAATCCCGGACCTTGCGTGACCGCGATCGCCCCCAAATCTTCCAGCCGCGTCTCAGCTTGTTCCAGCGCCAACCGCACCACTGGCACAATCGCGCGCAAATGCTCGCGCGAAGCCAGTTCCGGAACCACGCCGCCATAGCGCGCATGCGTAGAAATCTGCGACGCCACCACCGAAGACAGAATGCGCGACCCGTCCTCCACCACCGCCGCCGCAGTTTCGTCGCAAGAAGATTCAATCCCTAAAATCCGCACTATTCTCATTTTACGTTGTATGCTGAATACCAGATGAGCGCCGCCAGCCCGGTATACCTGGAAATCATCGACTTCATAGCCTCCGGCACAACGCCTGAAGCCGTCACCAACTTTCAGCCCTCCGCCGAAGCCCAGCGCCGCGTCGCCGAGCTCATTGGGCGCGAAAAAGACCAGCCCCTCACTCCCGAAGAACAGGCCGAACTCGACCACTTCATGGAGCTGGAACACATTCTAAGAATGGCCAAAGCCCGCGCTCGCCAAATTCTCGCCAGTGGCCAATGACATTAACGAGGCGCTGCGCACCGGCGTCGCCCTGCGCGCGCACCGCCGCTGCGAATACTGCCTGATTCGCGAAGAAGACACCGCCTTCCGCCCCCAGGTAGACCACATAGTGAGCCGCAAACACGGCGGCAATTCGCTTCCCGAAAACCTCGCCTACGCCTGCGTTCTCTGCAACCGGAGAAAGAGCGGCGATGTCGCATCCATCGACAGCAACAGCGGTCAGCTCGTCCGCCTGTTTCATCCCCGCCAAGATCTCTGGAAGGATCACTTTCAAATCGACGGCAGTTCCATTCGCGCGCTCACCGAAGTAGGCGCCGCCACCTCGAAACTCCTGTACTTCAACGTCCCCGAAAGACGAGCCGAGCGCGCAATCCTGCAAACTCTAGGTAGTTACCCCACCCAGTCCTGAGGCATCGTGCTGCTTTCCGATTTCGACTACCACCTCCCCGAAGACCTGATCGCTCAAGAGCCCCTAGCCGATCGCGCCGCCTCACGCATGCTGGTAGTCGACCGCAGCTCAGGCACCTGGCAAGACCGCTCTTTCCGCGACCTCCCCTCCTTCCTCCATCCCGGCGACTGCCTGGTGCTCAACGACTCCCGCGTCTTCCCCTCCCGCCTCTACGGCCATCGCGAAGGCCACACCGGAAAAGTCGAAGTCTTCCTCACGCAGCAAGAATCCCCCGACGCCCTGCGCTGGACCGCCCTAGTCCGCCCCGGCCGCAAAATGCGCAGCGGAGAACGCATCGTCATTTCTGATGAACTCACAGTCGAGATCCTAGGCCGCGGCAGCTTCGGCGAACGCACCGTCAAGCTTTCCCCCAAAGGTGACGTCTTCGATGTCCTCGAACGTGCAGGCCACGTCCCACTCCCCCCCTACATCCACCGCCCCGACACGATCGCCGATCGCGAACGTTACCAAACCGTCTTCGCGCGCGAGCGCGGCTCCGTAGCCGCCCCCACCGCCGGACTCCATTTCACGCCAGAAATTCTCGACTCCTGCCGAGCCGCCGGCGCCACTACGGCACAAGTAACCCTGCACGTCGGCCTAGGCACTTTCCAGCCCCTGCACACCGACGTCATCGAAGAAGTGAAGCTGCACTCCGAAAGCTTCCAGGTTCCCCCAGAAACCATCGCCGCCATGAACGCCGCTTCGAGAGTGGTAGCCGTAGGCACCACCAGCGTCCGCGCCATCGAGAGCGACCCCGCTCGTCCGCGCACCGAATTATTCATCTCCCCCGGTTTCCACTTCCGCCGAACCGGCGCCATGCTCACCAACTTCCATCTGCCGAAATCGAGCCTCCTAGTGCTAGTCTGCGCCTTCGCCGGAACCGAGCTAGCGCTAGCCGCCTACCGCCACGCCGTAGAAGCCCGCTACCGTTTCTTTTCCTACGGCGACTGCATGCTGATCGTGGGATAATCGTGTCGTTGGAGTTGCGCCGCTCACTTTCCGATCTGCTCGCCAAAGCCCGCACCCGCTCGTTCCAACACCTGCTTGTCCACCAGTTGACCCGAGCCGCGGCAGTGATCTTCGGCGGCGGCGTAGTCATCCTTCTCGCCGGCACCGAGTACCTGAGCGCCTTCTGGCTGGTGCTGTTAGTGACGCTAGCCGTCGGCGCAGCGGTCTACATCGCCCTGCGCAAGCGCCCGTCAACCTATCGAGTAGCTCAAAGAATCGACGCAAAACTACAACTGCACGACACTCTCTCCACCGCCGCGCATTTCCTGGAAACCCCCGGCACCGCCGACGCCGCCATCCGCGAGAGCCAGCGGGTACAAGCCGAACGCGCCGCCCAGTCAGTCGATCTGAAGCAGGCGTTGCCACTTTCTCGTCCCCGTGCCCTGTATCCAGCGATAGGACTGGCGCTGGCATTAGCCGCCGTCCTGTTCCTGCGCTACGCCGTGCTAGGCTCCTTCGACCCGCACACGTCTCTAGTAGCCAGCGCCTACGATAACGTCTTCGGCTCCGCCAAACAGCAAGCCAAACTTCCAGGTTCCCCTGAAGGTGGCGATCAGCCCAACGACGGCCGTGAAGAAGGCAAAGAGAACGCCAAGAACAGCGACTTCGCCGGCGACCCCTCCACAAACTTCGACCCCGCCACCCCCGAAAACCAACAGGATCAAAACAAGCAGGAAGCGTCCAACAAGGATCAAGGCGCCGACGGCAGCAAGAAAGAAGACTCGCCCGGCAAAGACTCTTCCTCCGACGAACAGAAGCAAGGCGACAAACAACAAGCCGACGGAAATCAAAACGCCAAATCCAACACCGAGCCGTCACTCCTCAACAAAGTCCGCGAAGCCCTCAACGACATGTTGAACAAGATGAAGTCCTCGCCCAACGATCAAGGCAAGAATCAAAAGAGCGATCCCAGCGACAGCGAACAGCAGCCCGGCCAGGACGGCCAGTCCCAGGAAAAAGGCGACAGCCAGCAAGCGCAGAACGGCAAGCAATCGAGCGATGCCCAGGACGGCAGCAACAGCGCGCAAAATCAAAAGTCGCAGGAACCGCAAAACGGCATCGGCAGCCAGGAAGGCGACAAAGCCGCGAAACAAGCCGAAGCCCTGAAGGCCATGGGCAAAATCACCGAACTCCTAGGTAAGCGCGCCGAAAACGTCAAGGGCGCCGTCATGGTAGAGGTCGGTTCCACCAAGCAGCAGCTAAAGACTCCCGTGGGCCAAGGCCAGTCCACCCACGCGGAAGCGGGCAGCGAGATCCATCGCGACGAAGTCCCGCCCATCTACGAGCAATTCGTACAGCAGTACTACGAAAAGATCAGAAAAACCCCACAAAGCCCTGCTTCCGCGTCCCCATCGGTAGCCAAATAGGGCCGACCTTCCGTCCCGTAAGGTCCTTACTTTCAAAGCCGTAGGATTTTACTGCGGAGATCTCCGCGCCCGCGGCCGATAGGTAGTCATCCGCCTTTGGGAGGCTTATGATCCGATCCACATTGCTATTACCGCTCCTTGTCCTTTTGGCTTTTGCCAGCGCAAACAAACTGAACGCCCAAGCGGCGGACGGAAACCTCGTCGGCAGAGTCATCGATCAGACCGGAGCCTCCATCCCCGGCGCGGATGTCGAGATCACCCACACCGCCACCGGTGTGAAGGCCACCACCAGCACGGGCATAGACGGCTCTTATCGTTTTAACAATGCGTTGGTCGGCGCTTACGACATCAAGGTCTCACGCACCGGCTTTGCCTCGGCCATTCTTCGCAATACCGCGATCACCCTGAACACAACGTCCACAGCCAACGCCACCCTCGCAGTAGGCGACGTAGCCACAGTCGTCGATGTCACCGATGCAGCCACGCTCATCGACACCACCACCGCGCAGGTAGGTTCCACCTTCGGACCGCGCCAAGCCATTGACGTGCCCGCTGCATCGCTCGCGCTGGGAGCCCTGAATCTTTCGCTCCTGAACGCCGGCGTGGCCAGTTCGGGAGGCGTCGGCTCCGGCGAGGGTCCCTCAGTCGGCGGCCAGCGCCCGCGCTCCAACAACTTCACAGTCGAAGGCGTAGATAACAACAGCAAATACGTCACCGGCCACATCATCGATATCCCTAACGAAGCGGTGCAAGAATTCAGCGCGCTGCAGAACACCTTCTCAGCCGAATTCGGCAACGGCGGCGGCGGCCAGTTCAATCAGGTATTGCGCAACGGCGGCAACCAGTTCCATGGAGCCGCCTTCGAGTATCTGGACAACCGCAATCTGAACGCGGTAGACCAGGCCTTTGCGCGCATCGGTGTCCGCTCCAACCCCCGCTTCGATTCAAATCTGTTCGGCGGTTCCATCGGCGGACCGATCGTTAAGAACAAACTCTTTTTCTACGGCCTCTACCAGTACAATCCCACCGGCCAGGCCACCACTCCCTCTCCCGTCGAGTCGCCCACCGCAGCCGGATATAGCGCTCTCAGCGCGATCCCCGGCCTCTCACAGACGAATCTCGGAGTCCTGCAAAAGTACCTGCCAGCCGCGCCCACGTCGGATCGGTCGACCGTTGTGAACGGCGTGTCCATTCCCCTGGGAATCCTGCCCATCGTCGCCCCCAGCTACACCAACGAAAGCATCTGGCTGGTGAATATCGACTACAACATCTCTGACAAAGACCAATTGCGCGGGCGCGACGTGAACGAATCCACCAGCGGCTTCAGTTCCAACACTTTGCCCGAGCTGCTGGCGTTTTTCCAAGGCCGCAACATCCAGCGCCACCTATTCATGCTGGAAGAATTGCACACCTTCACGCCCACCCTGCTCAACGAATTCCGTCTGGGCTACACCCGCTCCAACGACAACATTCCTTCCGGCAACTACACCTACCCTGGCCTAACCGCGTTCCCGAATATCGTGATCCAAAACGATTTGGGCGTGCAGATCGGCCCAGCTCCAGTGTCCCCGCAATCGACGGTGCTCAACACCTACCAACTGATCGACAACGTGACCTGGACCAAAGGCCGCCACACCCTGAAGTTCGGCGCCGAAGGCCGCAAATACATCAGTTCCATCCGCCTTACCGGGAATGTCCGCGGAGACTACGAATACTCTAACCTCCAGCGCTTCCTGCTCGACCAGAGCCCCGATTTATTCGACCAGCGCGCCGGCGATGCCGGACCTTTCTCCGGAAATTCCATCAGTTCCTCCTTCTTCATCAACGATCAATACCGTATGCGCCCGAACTTCACCGTCAACGTCGGCTTGCGCTACGACTACCAGGGAGTCTCCGCGGGCGACAAACTGCAAGCTCTGAACGCCATCGCCAGCGTTCCCGGCCTGATCTCCTTCCAGGCCCCCACGCCGCAGTTGGATGGCTTCGCTCCCCGCGTCGGACTGGCATATTCTCCAGGCACCAGCGGCCGCACCTCCATCCGCGCCGGCTTCGGTCTGAGCTACGACAAGTCGTTTGACAATTTGAGCGTGAACCTGCCGCCTCCCGAACTGTCCAACGTCATTACCAGATCTTTAAAAACATTGGTCCCGAATTTCCTGGCCAACGGCGGCATCCAGCCCACCACCGGCCTCACCACCTACACCTCGGCCGCCGCCGCCCAGGCCGCGACCGCGAACTACAAACAGGATCAATACCTGATGCCCTACGCGCTCAACTGGAACGTCGGCGTGCAACATGTGTTTCACAATGACTACACGCTCGAAGTGCGCTATCTAGGCACCAAAGGCGTGCATCTTCCCGCGCAAAGCTGGCTCAACTACGGCCCGGTGGCCACGCCCGCATTGAACATCCCAACCTTCTTGACGATGCCCAGCGCGCAAACACTCGCCGCTCTGCCCCACACCACCAACGATCTTTACAACATCGATTCCGTGCTGCCGCCCTGGCGCGCGAATTTCGATGGTTTGCCGATCACTTCTTATCTATTCCGCGGCAATTCCATCTATCACGGCCTGGCCACCGAGTTCTCCCGCCGCTTCTCCAAAGGCTTGTTCTTCAAAACCGCCTATACCTGGAGCCATGCCCTCGACGACAGCACCGCCGACGTCAAGAGCACGCTGCTCGCCCCGCGCCGCCCGCAGGACTTCACCGACATGCGCTCCGAGTGGGGCACGTCCTTCCTTGACCGCCGCCACCGTTTCACCCAAACCCTGATCTGGGACACGCCGTGGTTTAATAACAGTTCCAATAGACTAGCCCGCTATGCGCTGGGCGGTTACGTGTTGAGCGGAACCTACACGTTTGAATCTCCGCAATACGCCACCGTACAGAGCGGCCTCGACGCGAACCTCAACGGCGATTCCGCCGGTGACCGCGCCATCGTGAATCCCAACGGCGTCGCCAACACCGGCAGCGGCGTGCGCGCCGTCGACGCCAGCGGAGCCACCGTCGACATGGGTGATTCCTCAACCGTCGCCTATATCGCCAATAATCCCAACGCGCAGTACATCACCGCCGGCTATGGCGCCCTCGCCACCGGCGGCCGCAACACCCTGGCGCTGCGCCCCATCAACAACTTCGACCTGCAAATCAAGAAAGTATTCCCTCATTGGCGAAGTCAAACGCCTGGAATTCGGCGCGCAGCTCTTTAACGCCTTCAATCACCCGCAATATACTGCCGGATATACCAACAATGTGCTGCAGACTCAGACCCTGGGAGCCTCCCAGCAGAACCTTGTGATTCCCGGCAACCCCTTGTTCGACCGGCCCGACCTGGCCTTTAGCAGCAACCCCCGCTTCATCCAGTTGACCGCCAGATTCCAGTTTTAGACCGTCCGCTCCCTCCATTCGCGGTTCCGTTGCCCCCGCCCAACCGGCACAGAACCGCGCGCGAAGCAAGCGGACGTGGCTCGCTTAAAATTACAAAACCTTCACGAAATCCGCCCGGCGGCTCGTAAACGATTGTAAAATAGTGGCTTTTCTCTGCCAAGCAGCCAGGTTCATGACAAATTCTTTTTTCGCTGCATTGTAACCAGACTGTTGTAGAGTGACCTAGGCGAGGGTATACTAACGGTAATCTCTCTGTAATGGGAAGGTTAGCCCATTTAGACGCAGAAAGTACTATGTTAGTTACGCAACCTTTGGTGGTAGTGCAGTCGATTCGCCCCGCTGGGCAACCTCCATGCGGGTCTTCTTCTCCACAACCCTTTATTCACCAGATCGACAACATGCGAGAAAGAATTTCGGCCCACCGGCCGGATAACGACTCGTGTATAAAACCCATGGAGGCCACAAGATGAATACATTATCGAAAGCCGCGAGACTCACGTTGCTCTCAGCGGCCATTATTCTTCTGGCGCTTACCGGCGTGCCAAAACTAAACGCCCAAACCGAAACCGGCCAGATCACTGGAACGGTACTAGATGCCGCGGGCGGCGTCGTAATGAGCGCAACCGTCACGGCCGTGGACAACCAGACCAAGACGACTCGCACCAGTATGACCACTTCCGGCGTTTATGTGTTACCGAGCTTACCTACCGGCAGTTATGAGGTCACCGCGACGGCTCCTGGATTTGAAACCACCAAGCAAACGGTAACCGTGGGCGTGGGGTCAAAAGTCGGCTTGGATTTCCATCTCACCGTAGGTAGCGTGCAGACTATTGTGGAAGTGAGCGAACAGGCAACGCGGGTCAACACAGAAACCCAAACCGTGGGTGCCAGCATCTCGGGCAATGAAATCGTGAACCTGCCCACCATCACTCGTAACCCTTACGATCTAGTAAAGACCGTCGGCAACACTACCGATGCCGACCCGGGTGGTGCGGACCGCGGCGTGGGCGTTTCGATCAACGGTCTGCGCTCCAGCGATGTCGGTATTCTCCTCGATGGAGTACCCAATTCAAACAATTTTGATACCAGGGTCGGCATTCAGACCCCCCTGGATTCCGTAGGCGAAATCAATGTGATCACGAATAGCCCCACGGCGGAGTATGGCCGTGCACTGGCGGGTTTCGTCAATGTTGAAACAAAAAAAGGAACGAATTCGTTTCATGGCTCAGCGTATGAATTCAACCGCGTGTCCGCGCTGACATCCAACACCTTCGACAATAACGCGAACGGCATTCCGATTTCCCCCTTTACGCGCAATCAGTTTGGTTTTTCAGTGGGCGGTCCAATCAAGAAAGACAAGCTGTTCGTGTTTGGCAACCCCGAATGGATTCGCGTGCGCAGCGTCGCCACGCAAACGGCTGTCATCGCTACGCCGCAGTTGATTGCGGCCTCGGCGCCAGCCACGCAAGCGTTTTTTAACACGTTCGGCAAACTAAAATCGAATATCTTCCCACTACAAACGTTCACACGCGATGCGGTGTGCACCACCGGAGCTTGCACAGCGATTCCAGCGAACACACCCATCTACCAAAAAGTGGCCTATAATGTCCCAGCGGATTCCGGTGGCGGAAGCCCACAGAACACGCTATGGTTTGCGGGCCGCATCGACTATAACTTAACCAACAACACTCAATTGTACTTCCGTTACGCCCGAGTGGACACGAATTACGCTGCCGGAACGCAGACCAACAGTCCGTATGTGGGCTATGACACGGCGGACTTTTTGGCGAAAAACAGCCTCGCCTTCTCCGTAACCCACATCTTTTCGCCGACTCTAATCAGCCAAACCAAACTCAGTTTTAATCGCTTCGGTGACACCCAACCACTGAGCACGGCTCCGATTGGTCCGACTCTGTACACCACCTTGGGTGCCACCAAGAGTTTAGGCAACGCCGATTTTGTTTACCCAGGCTATTCTCCGTTCACGCCTGGCAACTCGATTCCCTTTGGCGGACCGCAAAACTACTATCAGGTGAACCAGGACTTCACCAAGCAAAAAGGTACGCACAATTTCCGATTTGGCGGCCTTTATACCGTGCTCAATGATAACCGGACGTTTGGCGCTTATGCGGAAGCGGTGGCCGCCTTGGGAACTAATGCCGCGAATGCCGTCAATGGCTTGGTCAGCGGAACGCTACACGATTTCCAGGCCGCCATCTACCCCCAAGGCAAATTTCCCTGCCACTTCACCGATGCTGGTGCAGTTATACAAACGCCGGATTGCACTTTGAATCTCCCGGTCGGCGCGCCGAACTTCAGCCGCAGCAACCTGGTGCATGAAGCGGCAGTATATGTGCAGGATAGCTGGAAAGTAAAGCCGCGTTTGACTTTGAATTTGGGTCTGCGCTGGGAATATTTCGGGCCGCAGGCCAACCGCAACCCGAACCTGGACTCCGACTTTTTCCTCGGTGCCGGTTCCAATGTCGAGACCGCATCCGGGACTGGTCAAGTGTTGCTTTCCACGGATCCCAAGAACCCGTTGGGGGGGCTATGGCAGAAGGACTGGAAGGATTTCGAGCCGCGCCTAGGGGTCGCGTATGACTTGTTCGGCGACGGCAAAACGGCGCTCCGCGCAGGCTATGGGCTGGGTTACGTTCCGAACTTTGGCAATGTCACCTTTAACGTGATTCAGAACCCGCCAAACTACGCCGTCGTTGCGTTGACTGCGGGAAGCGACGTACCGACGATCCCCATTACCAACAGCAACGCCGGACCGCTGGCCGGGTCGAGCGGCACCAAGGCATTTGGCCGCGCGACGTTGCGCGCAGTCGACCCCTACATCAAAACCGCTTACGCACAAACCTGGAGCGGATCCATCGAGCACGGGTTCACCGACGATTTATTGGTGGCCGTAGAATACGACGGGAGCAAGGGTTCGGATCTGTACACGATCAACCGGCTGAACATACCGGGATCGAAGCTGGTGTATGCTGGCACGGGCACCTCTACCACGCGCATTAACGACCAATATTCCTATATCAATTTCCGTACAAACGGCGGGCTCTCGGACTATAATGGGCTGAACGTGCGGGCGGATTTAAAGAATTTCCGCCGACAAGGACTGACGCTGCGATTCAACTATACTTGGTCCCACGCCCTGGATAATCTCAGCACAACTTTCAGCGAGACGAATAACGGCGCGGGCAACCTGGGTGTTCTCGATCCATTAAACCCGGGTCTGGACAAAGGCAGTGCCGATTTCGACGCCCGGCACCGTGTCACATTAGCCGCGATCTGGGAGACTCCGTTTAAGTCGTCGAACAAGGTCACCAATGCGATCATCGGCGGTTGGAACATCATCCCCAACTTCTCGGCTCGCACAGGCACTCCGTTCACGCTATATGACTGTACTAACGCCGGCTATGTATTTTGCCCGCGAGCGATGTATGACCAGGCGTTTACGCCCACCTACTCGGTCGTGCCCAACGGCAATCCCAACCAGTTCAACTACATGAGTGTTGGGACGCCCAACAGCAGCTACGTGAATGCGTTAACCGGTGTTTCCGACTTTGGGCCGTTCCCCTCGTCGATGACCGGACGCAACTCGTTTGTCACTCCCGGCATCTGGAACGTGGACTTGGCGGTTCACAAAACCTTCAGGCTCAACGAACGCTTTAATTTGCAATTTCGAGCAGAGGCGTTCAATGTGTTCAACCACTCCAATCTCTACATTGTCTATACCAACACGGACATTTCAGCCACTAAATTCGTCACGGCGACTAGAGGCGTCCGCGCGGATAACAACGCTTACTCCGTCGTGTCGACGGAAAACCGCAATCTCCAGTTGGCGCTGAAGCTACTGTTTTAGTTCCGGGTACGGATCACTGAATCGCCCTGCCAGCAGTGATGCCGGCAGGGCGATTCCTTTTGGTGCCCGTTCTTAACTCCGGTCCACGTGCAGATTGTTAGTCACCGAAAACACCCCCGGAACGCCATTGGCTCGCAAGTAAGCCAGGTTCTTGTCCATCTCGGTACCCGTCGCGCCTTCCAGAAACACATGCCCGTTTCTCACGATGATGTGAATGCTGGGCACCGCCTGTATCGAGTAGCGGGTCATCCCCGGATCACTGTAGATGGCACGATAAACCGCGCGCCGGATTTGGTCGTCCATGGGCGATAACGGAAGAACTTCGATGCGGTTCACCACGCGCTCGACGCCTTCAATTTGTTTCACCGCCTTTTCCGCGTCCGACTTCAGATTGGGAAGCGTCACCTGCCCCATCAGCGTCACCGTGCCGCCGTCCACTTTATACTCGAAGTTGTCAAAAACGTTATAAAACGGCAGCGTTACCAACTCGTGACGAACCTCTTTTTGCAGGCGAATTTGGCTCTTGTTTGACTCCCGTTGGCCTTGGGCCCACAATCCGCCGGCCATGCCCACGACCACCATCGCCGCAGGCAGCAAAGCTTTAAAGATCGGCTTCATTTCGTACCTCCATTCCCAGATTAAGCATTTTTGGGGCCGATGCAACGGTATGGCAGGCCAAGCCTGCAGGCCTTTGGCGTCGCTAAAGATTGCCCCAGAGATGGCGAAAAGACACGCCGGATTGTATGTGCATCCGGCGCTCCACGAATCCGCCTGCCTCTTCAATAAGCGAGTTTTTACTGCTTTTTAGCAGGCGCTGGAGACACCGTCTTCTTCGCTTTGGCGGCAGGCTTAGCAGGCGTACGGCGGAGGCTTCACCAGCCAGGACAGCCGCAAATAACCCGCAGCCGCACGCAAGCGGACGGCTTCCTTGGCATCGTCAAACAGCGGCAACAGCAGCGGCATCAGCGAAGGATCGTTGCGCGCCGCGATGGCGTGCGCCACGGCGGCCCGCACGGATGGATCTTTGTCCGTGAGCGCCTCCTTCAACGCGTCCAGCACCTGCGGACTGGGGTCGTTCGCCAGCAGCACCGCGGTGGCGGCGCGTCCCGACACCCCGTTGTCGGCCATGATCTCCTGCATCGAAGACACCCCCGCGCCCAGCCCCGGAACCGGCGCGAAACCGATGCCGTTCTTGATCGCGAACATCATCATGCCCTTGGGTATATGCACCAACCGTAGAGTGTCGCGCTTCTCCGCCGTCAGAAAATTCGATTGGGTCTTCACCTCGCGACCCAGGATGGCCAGCAAGGCGGTGCGTCCGCGCGGGTCGTCCAAGCCGAACAGCGCCTTGGCGGCGGCGAAACTCACTTCCGGAGCGACATCGTGCAGGGCTTTGTCGAGGATGTCCGCGGTGCCTTTGTCTTTCAAATCCACCAGGCTCGCGACCGCCGCCAGACGGACATAAATGTCTTTGTCGGAAATCGCATTGTCGATCTGCGAAATGTACGGCTCGCGTGGACCGATCAGCCCCAGCGCCGCCACCGCCTGCTTGCGGACATCCGGGTTCTTGTCCCCCAGTCCCGCGCCCAGCAGCAGGTTGGCTCGGTTTTCTTCAGCCGTGGGCGCAGGCGCCGCCGGCCCCACGCTCTTGCTCTGCCCCAACGCGGCCGACGCAGTTAAGCACACCAGTAAAACCCACCTTCGCATCGCGCCCTCCTTAGTCGATGTAACTGGAGTTTATCTCAGTCGCTGTGCGGGGCGCATTTATGGTCAGCCGCCTCAAAAAAAGAACGGAACCAGACATTCATCTGGTTCCGTCCTCCGCTATTGCACTGGTCTAAGCCAGCTTACGCATCGATCGCTCCCTTACGAAATGCGCTGTGCTAGCCAGCGAAATGCGCCAGCCAGCGCTAGGGAGAACAACCCCATCAGCGCCACTAACGGGAGCGAACTTCCGGTCTTTGGCAACTCCGTGGCGACCGGCTCGGCAGCCGGAGTCACGACGGGAGCAGCCGCCGCCACCGGCGCGGGCCGCTGCGGTGGGGCTTGAACTACTTGCGCAACTTCGACTTCCTTGTTTTCCGGCGTCACCGCCACCACCGGAGCTTGCATCAGCTCCTCCGGCTTCTCGGCGGGTCGCACGTCAGCGGACAGCACCGGGATGTTCTCCGCTTTTGCTAACTCCGCGGCTTTGGCTTTGGGATACACAAACTCGTGCCCCCAGCTATCGCCCGGATAGAACCACGCCCGTAAAGCCTCTGGAGCATTCCGCGGCCGCTCATGGAAGCGCAGCACGGTATCGCTGGTGGGCATCAGCCGTACATTCGGAAGCGCCAAAAACGTGCCGAACAAATGGTTTTGTTCCTTGTTGAACACGCGCACCACATGGCGGCTAGTAGGGCTATCCGCCAACACAAATACATATGTTCCCGCGGGCAAAACCACGCCCGGTAACTCCACCGGTTGGCTGAAAGTCACGGTCGTCATCTTGTCCCACTCGCCCGCAATCGCGGCGGTAACCGCAAAGAGCGCAGCGCAGAGAATAGTTAACAGTTTCTTGGTCATGTCACCCTCCTATCTCAATCCTTAACTTCCTACGAAACCAGAGAGTGCAACTTTCAATCCACGCTAAATCGCTGTAGACATTGGAGATTACCTATTACTGAAGGCTGCGCGCGTGCGTGATTCTGCTCATATTGGGGGCATACCCCCAAAAAGGCTCTAGCGGGCTGTCCCTGAGCCATCGCAAGCGTGGCCACTCCGTAACCGTCGCGGTTTGGTGCCGGCACGGAACCGCCATGCGTGAGCATGCGGCCACAGCCGCTAGCGATTCAGAGGGGACAGCCCACTAGGGAAGACCGAGGGCCGTGCGCA
Source organism: Bryobacterales bacterium (assembly GCA_963760575.1). Classification (GTDB taxonomy): domain Bacteria; phylum Acidobacteriota; class Terriglobia; order Bryobacterales; family Bryobacteraceae; genus Palsa-187. The sequence goes on along the minus strand of CAVXEM010000034.1, from coordinate 47,797 downwards.
CGCTCTCGACCGGCAGATCTTTCCAGTGGCGCCCCATGTTATCCAGGCTGCTAAACGAGCGCGTCTCCATGCGGTCTATATACAACCGCCCCTGTAGATGATCGATCTCATGCTGCAGGATACGAGCGAACCATCCCGACGCCTCGATCCGCTGCCGCTGTCCATTCTCATCCAGATATTCGACCCTCACGCGCCGCGAGCGTTTCACCAGTGCACTGAAGCCGGCGACGCTCAGGCAGCCTTCAAAGAACTCGACGGTCTCTTCGGAATAATCGACAATGTCAGGATTGATCAGCACCAGGAACGGCACCGGCTGCCGTTCACGCTCCGCCAGCAGCTTCGGCGCGATGCCGCTCAAGTATTCCGCGCGATCTTCGATGACGGCTAACTGGATCGGCAGCCCCACCTGCGGCGCCGCCAAGCCCACGCCCGGCGCATCGCGCATGGTGTCGCGCATGTGTCCGATCAATTCCTGGATGGCGGGGAGAGCGATTTCCTCAGGCGTGAGCCGGCGGCCAATTTGCCGCAAAACCGGTTCTCCGGTTTGTACGATCTTGAGCCGCACCGGCGGATTCACTTGTCCCAAGCGTGGTGCTGCGGACCGGCATCGCGATCTTCGACGCGGTCATACAGGTGATCGTCGCAAACCGTGCCCAGCGCCTGATTGTAAAGCGTGGTCATGCCCAGACCCTCGCGCAAGTCTTCGTCGAAAGCGTGGAGCGTTTTTAAATGCGTGGCCAGCGCGGGAATTTCCTTGCCCGAAGGCGTGCGCAGAAACATCTGGTAGCCGCCGTGAATCAGCAGCGCGATCTCGCCTCCCACCAGCACTCCGGCTTTGCCAACGGCAATGCCCATTTTGCCGTCGCCCAGATCTTCCGCGATCGCGCCGCAGCCATCGCGCGTAACCAAACAGCGCCCCGGGGCCTGCATTTTAGCCGCGAAGCCAAGCGCCTTCAAGCCCGCGATCCGCTCTTCGAAAGACTCAACCTTAGGCTTTACATTACGAAAAAACATAGAATTTTTATTATAACGTCACTCGCCAAGTTCGGCCTGAATCGCCGCGGCGATGCTATGGGCGAAGTGTTCCACGCGCTTGAGTTCCGGCCCCTCCACCATCACGCGCGCCAGCGGCTCGGTCCCGGAAAAACGCACTAGGATGCGTCCGGCGTCCCCAAACTCCGCTTCCGCTGTGCGGATTTCGCGATTAGCCAGCGCCAGCTCTTCGAGCGGACGCTTATTCTTCACCCGCACATTCACCAGCAACTGCGGATAGGTGACCAGCTCCTCGGTGAGCGCGTCCAAATCTTTCCCGGATTCACGAATCGCTTCAAACACCCGCAGCGCCGTCAACAGCCCGTCGCCCGTAGTAGCAAAATTCCGAAAGATAATGTGCCCGCTCTGCTCGCCGCCTAAAGGCGCGTGCCGCCGCTCCATCTCCTGCAGGACATATTTATCGCCGACGGGAGTGCGCACCAGTCCGATACCGTGGAGTTTCAGCGCGCGCTCCAGCCCCAGGTTCGACATCACGGTCGCGATCACTTCCGTCAGTTGCCCGGTAGCATGCATACGCAGAGCCGTCACCAGCATCACCGCATCGCCATCGACGATCTTGCCCGAATGCGAGACGAAGAGCGCACGGTCCGCATCGCCATCGAACGCCACGCCCACGTCGGCGCCCGTTTCGATCACCCGCCGCTGCAAGCCTTCCAAATGCAGCGAGCCGCAGTTCAAATTAATGTTGCGCCCGTCCGGCGCACAGCCGATGCAATCCACCTCCGCCCCTAACCGCTCGAACAACGCCGGAGCCAGGTAGCTAGCCGCCCCGTGAGCCGCGTCCACCACCATGCGCATCCCCTCGAGCCCCGCGGGCAGCGTGGCTGCCAGGTGCTCGATGTACTCGCTATCCAGACCTTCATCCACCGTCAAACGCTTAGGAACCGCCGGCGCGCCCGACTTCAGGAACGCAAAGAGGTCCTGTTCGAGAATGTCCTCCTGTTCATCGGGCAGCTTGAATCCCGAATGATCGATGATCTTGATGCCGTTGTCGCGATAAGGATTGTGCGACGCCGAAATCATCACGCCCGCCGCGAACGGTCCGGTGCGCGTAACGTGTGCAATGCCGGGAGTTGTAATCAACCCCGCAAAACGCGTCTCGACGCCGCGGCTCGCGAGCCCCCCCGCCACCGCTTCCGCGATCGACGGCCCGGACTCGCGCGTGTCCATCCCAATCACCACCTCGGGAACATTTGCGGCGGGCCCCGCCGCGGGATGATCCTTCACCCACTGCGCCAGCGCCACGCCCACCGCGAACGTCGTAGCCGCATCCAGCGGGTACTCTCCCGCGACGCCGCGCATGCCATCGGTGCCAAAAAGTTGTCTCAAAGTTGGATTATCTTCCTCTCCGCTCGATGGTGAGCGTCACCGTCACCACGGGCGGCGATTCGAATCGTACTTGCGGATCGTCGACGAACGCGTCCACCCGGTGTTCGCCGGATTGCGTGAGCGTGCGCAGATCGATGGGGTCGGTCTGCACCTGCGTCACTGCCGCCACGCGCGCCTCCGAACCGGCAATGCTCAAATTTTCCGGAGACACACTCTTCCCCGCCAGGCGGTATCCCGCCGGCAGGCTCCCGGAGAATTGCACTTCCACCGGAACGTTCTTAGCAGCCAGCCGCGTCAGACGTAGCCGCAGTTGCGACGGCACCGCGCGCAAAAACGTCACTCCCGGAGGCAAGTTGAGATTGCTGTTCGAGATGGTGAACGTCCGGTCTTCCGTAGTCTTGACGTTCGCCAAATCGAACAGCACCACGGTTTCCGCCAGGCTGGCCGCCGTCAAACGCCCCGCCGTCCCCCGCAATTCGAGATGCACGTTTTCGGGAGAATTGCCAGTGACCATCCAGCCCGTCGTCAGGTTTCGGTAAACAATCGGCGCCGTATAAGTGGTGACCACGTCGGGCGTCGACGAAAACGCCAGCCACACCAAGCACCGCCAATAGCAGCGAGGCCAGCTTCCAGCCGAGATTCTTGGGCATCCGCATGCGCTTAGGGCTCCGCCTGCTTCCAGCGCGGCTCCGCCTGCGGATTGGCGATATCGGCTTTTCCAGTGGTGTGGCGCGTCAGACGCTCCTGCAAACGCTCCATCGAAACGTCGGGCTCCAAATCGCCGCGAGCCGCGATCGCGATCTGACCCGTCTCCTCCGACACCACCACCGCCAGGGCGTCGCTCTCTTCGGTGATACCGATGGCCGCGCGATGCCGCGTACCCATGCGGCGCAACATGACCGGGTTGGTGGTCAAGGGCAGGAAGCAAGCCGCCGCCGCCACACGATCGCCCTGGATGATCACCGCCCCGTCATGCAATGCCCCGCCGCGCTCGAAGATCGAGCACAGCAGGTCGCGCGACACTACGGCATCCAGCGCCACTCCGCTTTCGATGAACGTGCGCAATCCGATATCGCGCTCAATTACAATCAGCGCCCCTATTTTGGAATCGAACATGTACTGCACGGCCAGAATAATTTCATCCGCAATTTCCCGGCGTTCCAGTTGCCCTTCGAGTCCCAGCCAGCGGAAACGTCCAATGCGCGACAATAAGCGCCGGATTTCGGACTGAAACATCACGATTAGCGCAAATGCCGTATACGGCGCAATCCCCGCCAGCACCGTGCGCAGCAAATCCAGATGCGCCCACACCGCGATCAGGTAGACCGCCAGCAGCACGCCCAGCCCCGTCAGGATGTGAGCCGCATGTCGTCCGCGAATGATCACCACGAATTGATAGATCAAAATCGCCAGCGCCAAAATGTCGATGACCGATCTGACCGTCAGCTTCGAAATGATAGGAAGCAGTAATGGCTGCATGATCTACGGCAAGCCTACACCGGCCGCCTCTCCCTAGTCTATTAGGAGTTCTTAATCTCCGTCCACAGTCGATCCCGCAATTTTTGCGACGGCGCCGGCTGGGCTTCGAACCATTCTCCACCCGCCAGCACCTCGGCGGGTGGATACAGTACCGGATCCTGGCGGATTTCCGCCGGCAACTGGCCATTCGCGCTAGCGGTGTGCGTCGCCCTCACGATCCCGGCTGCGACTTCCGGCCGCAGCAGGTAGTTGATCCAGCGATGCGCAGCCTCAGCGCGTCGGCTCTCGCGCAAAATCACGACGTTATCGGCGTAGCGCGGAAAACCTTCCTTGGGAAAAGCGAACGCCAGCCTGCCCGGCGCGGCGGCGATCGCCTGCGCGGCAGTCACGTTCCAGGCCTGTGCCGCCAGAACATCGCCCGCCACCGCTTGATCCCGCACCTCAGCGTTGAGATACGCGCGCAGCAGCGCTTTCTGCGCGAGCGCTTCGTTCTTGGCGGCCAGCAACTCGGCGGGATCGCCGGAGTTCAGAGAGTGCCCCAGCTTTTTGAGACACACTCCCAGTACTTCCGGTTCGTCGTCGAGCATCGTGAGCCGTCCACGCAAGCGCGGCTGCCACAAATCCGCCCACGACGCAGGAGCCGGCTGCAAGCTGCGCTGATACAGAATGCCCGTCACCCCGTGCATGTAAGGAATGCTCCAGCGCAACTCCGGGTCCCACGGAGGACGCTGGAATTCCGGTCCCAGTGCGCTCACGTTCGGAAGCAGCGCACGATCCAGCGGCTCCAGCAACCCCAGCGCGCGCATCGGCGCGATGAAATCACCGGAGGGAAACACCACGTCCCAGCCCGAATTGCCGCTCATCACCTGCGCCAGCATTTCCTGATTGCTTTCGTAAGTTCCGTAGTGAATCCGCATGCCGAATTCGCGCTCGAATCGCGCGACAGTTTCCGGCGCAATGTAATCCGACCAGTTGTAAACATTCAGCCGCGCCCCGCGCGAGCACGCAGCCGTAACCACCCCACCCAGCAGAAATGCCCGCCGCTTCATGCCCTCCGCAGCCTTTCCGAAAGCAGCACCAGGACGCCTAGCAGCAGAACCACAGTGGTCGAAACCGCGTTGAGCACCGGACTCACGCCGCGGCGCGCCATCGCGTAAATCACCATCGGCAAGGTTTGCGAATCCACGCCCGCCACCAGACTGGTGATCACATAATCGTCAATCGAAATGGTGAACGCGAGCATCGCAGCCGCCGCAATCGCCGGCGCCAAAAACGGCAGCGTGACCCGCCGGAATGCCCCGAACTCCGTAGCGCCCAGATCCAAAGCCGCTTCTTCAAGCGCAGGATCGAACCCGCGCAGCCGCGCCAGCACCACCACCACAACGTAGGCCATCGAGAACGACAGATGCGCCAGAATCACCGTATGCATCCCCAGCCGCAAGTTCAAATAGCGGAAAGCCCACTGAAACAACGCCAGCAAGGAAACGCCAGTAACGATCTCGGGCGTCACCAGCGAAAGATAGAGTCCGCCCCCCAGCCAGGCCGAAGCGCGTTTCCACAACGCATAAGCGGCCAGTGTGCCCATAACGGTTGAGAGCGCCGTCGAGACGACAGCAATCACCAGACTGTTCCCCGCCGATTCCAGGAGATCGCGGTCGGCGAACATCGCTCCATACCAGTGCAGTGAAAATCCTTGCCATGCCGTAAATCGCGAGGAATTAACGCTGAAGATCGCCAGGATCAACAACGGCACATGCAGAAATGCATAGACGGCCGCAGCGTAAACCGCCAGCCCGCGCCTCATACAAGTTCCTCGCCCCGCCGCCGCGCCGCGAACAACAGCAGGACCGCGACGATCATCAGCACAATCGACACCGCCGCCCCAAACGGCCAGTCGCGCGCCGTAGTGAATTGGTTCTGCACCAGGTTGCCGATAAGAATGGTCTTGCTGCCTCCCAGCAGATCCGAAGTAATGTAAGTGCCCAAGCACGGCACAAACACCAGAATCGCCGCCGCGCCAATGCCCGGAGCGCAGAGCGGCAGCGTGACCCGCAACAATACGGCAGCCGGCCGCGCCCCCAGATCCGCGGCGGCATCCAGCAGATTCTGATCCAGCCGCTCCAGCGTCGCGTACAGCGGCAGCACCGCGAACGGCAAAAAGCCGTAAACCAGCCCCAGCACGACGGCTCCGTTGTTATACAGCATCGGCAGCGGCTCGCGAATCACGCCCACCGCCTGCAAAACGGTGTTGATCAATCCGCTATCGCGCAACAAAAACATCCAGGCGTACAGCCGAATAAGAAAGCTAGTCCAGAACGGCAAAATCACCAGACTCAAATACAGATTCTTGCGCGCGCCGGATCGCACGATGAACAAGGCCAGCGGAAATCCCAGCACGATGCACAACAACGTAGCGACGCCCGCGAGTACGAAGGACCGCACAAAAATCCCGCCGTACAGAGGATCGATCAGCCGGGCGTAGTTCTCCAGAGTCCACGGCAGTTCAACCCCGCCGTAAGCGCCCCGGCTGAGGACGCTGTACACGCAGATGATTGCCAGCGGCACCGCGATCGTCACCAGCATCAACACGGCTGGCGGCGCGAGAAACATGCCGCGTAGCCGCGTCATGAGGGAAACCGTAATTCGTCGTCTGCATCCCAGGAGACGCACACGGCCTGTCCCGGACGATGTTCGGCGCCAGCCGCCGTCTGCGCCGTGACCACTTCCCCGCCCTCCAGGCGAATCGTGCAATGCCGGTGCGCACCCAGAAACGTCGTGTGCGTAATCGTTCCCGGGCGTCCCGCATCGCACGACAACCGCACGCACTCCGGACGAATCCCCGCCCCGTCGATCCAATTCATCTCGCCCAGAAAAGAAGCCACAAAACGCGACTGCGGCTTTTGATAGAGCTCCTGCGGCGTGCCGGTCTGCTCCACCTCCCCTGCGTTCATGATGGCGATGCGATCCGACAACGCCAACGCTTCCTCTTGGTCGTGCGTGACGAAAAGAAACGTAACACCCGTCCGCCGCTGCAGTTCCTTCAACTCCGCCCGCACCTGCTTGCGGAGCTGCGGATCGAGCGCGGACAGCGGCTCATCCAGCAACAAAACATCCGGCGCCAGCACCAGCGCCCGCGCCAAAGCCACGCGCTGCCGCTCTCCCCCCGAAAGCTGCGCAGGCTTCCGCGCTTGTTTTTCCACAAGCTGAAGCTGTTCCAATACGCGGCGAACCCGCTCCTCCGCGTCGCCCGCGCGCCGCAAACCAAACTCGACATTCCCGCGTACGGTCAAATGCGGAAACAGCGCGTAATTCTGAAAAACGGTATTGACGTTTCGCCGGTAAGGCGGCAGCGCATCGATGCGCGCGCCATTCAGCCAGATCTCGCCGGCGGTGGGCGTTTCAAACCCAGCAATCAGGCGAAGAGTAGTGGTTTTGCCGCAGCCCGAAGGCCCCAGCAGAGAAAAGAACGACCCGCGTTCAATGGCAAGTGAGACCTGGTCAACCGCGCGATGCCCCGGAAACTCCTTGGACACACCGCGGAGTTCCAGGATCACTTCCATCCGTCACATGATAAATTAAAATCCACTCGCCCGCGCTCGCGTCTCTGTGCCCGCCACAGCGCCCGCCGGTTTTCCGTGCATCCCCGCATTGCCCACCGCGTCTTGCGCAGCGCAACGGTCGCACAGAACCGCGACTGCAAGGAGCGGACTCTAAGCAATCGCCGGAGTCAACTTCTCCCGCAACGCCTGCCGTGCCCGCAACAGCCGCACGCGGATGCCAGTGGAGCTAATCCCCGCCGTAACCGAAAGCTCTTCCGCCGTGTAGCCCTGCAGCGTCCGCTCCAGCAGCGCCCGGTCACGATGCGAACATGCCTCCATCATTCTGCGCAGGTCGATGGAACTGGTGTCGAAAGCGTAAGAGGGTTCCTGGATATTTTCGAGCGGCACCGGAACCGCGGAACGGAACCGCGCCCGGTACAGATTCCGAGCGATCGAATTTACCCAGTAACTCACCAGACCGGGGTCGCGAAGCTGCTCACGGTATTCCCACCCGCGAGCCCAAGCCGCCTGCGCAATCTCCTCGGCCTCTTCGAGCGCGGCCCCCCGCGAAATCAGAAAACGGCGGGTGCCGCCAAATCCGTTCTTGAATGCCTCAGCGTACGCATTTCCGTGCATCACCTTCAGCGGAGCAATTCGCGGGCCAGCGCCAGCAATACGTAATATCAATGAGTTCCCGCATAAGGTAACCTTAGACACGGTAAATTTTGCCTGATGCTAATTGCGCCGGCAAGTTCGTCCGATGATTTTACCGTGAGCATCTTTCTCCTGTTGGTGATGGCGGCCTCTTTGGCGCTGGGCCAGTCATTCCCACGCTCCTGGAACTACGTGGCGCCCGACTCGACCGCATTGGTAGGCATCGAGTGGCAGCATCTGCGCGACTCGTTTCTCGCCGACGCCGTGAGTTCCGAGCTCTCCAGCGGCGGCCGTTTGGGCTTTCCCGACCTCCCGTGCCTGTGGAATTCCCGGGAGATTCTGCTCGCAGGGCCGGATCTATTGGGCATAGCCAGTGGGTCATTTCCCGCAGCTACCGTCGCCGAGCAAGCCGCCAGTTTGGGAATGCAACCTCTGGATTACGATGGCGTGCGTTTATGGATCGCCCGGGGGAAGGACCGGCGAAGCCTCGCGCAAGTGAATGACAACCTGCTTCTCATTGGCTTGAAAGAGACGCTCGAAGCCGCAGTCGATCGCAGCCTGCTGACCACCGGGCGTCAGATGTCACCATTGTTGGCACGTGGAACGCGCTTAGCCACCAACTTCGACATGTGGATCAGCGCGACCGCCCTGCCGGATCCATTGGTGAGCGTCTTTGTTCCCGTCGAGCTAGAAACGGCCGATTTTGACGGCGGCCTGAGCGTCCGTAACGGTTTAGTGCTGGACGCGCACTACAGCATGGGAACGCCCCAGGGCGCCGCGCAAAGCGCCGACTTTTTTCGCCAGGCTATCCCGGACTTCCACCCGCTCCTGCACGGAATGAACGTAATCGAAGACGGCGAATTGGTGCGCCTCAAACTTCAGGTATCTGCTCAGGAACTGGCCGACCAATTACGTCCCCCCACGCCCCCGAAAACCGAGACGGTGGAAGCGCCGCCGCCTCTCGCCAAGCCACGCACCGTGCACATCGTGGGCCTCGACGACGGCCCGCGCGACATCCCGCTGCCGCCTCAGTAGTTGCCCACCATTATTTGGGGTGCGGAATAAGCCTGGTAATGATATAGGTATCGTCCCGAATCGTAAAGTAAAATCTCCACGAGCGATTCACTCTTGCCTGCCAGATATCGTTACTCTCGTCGTACTTCTTAGCCCGCAGCGATGGGTGGTGAAGGTTCTCCATCAGTAAGCCTGACTGCTTGTCGAAGGCTTTCCTCACGTCCGGTGGCGCACCCGCGTAATCTCGAATCACTGCGGGCGTGAGCAGGCGCCTCATCAACCGTTAGATGGTTTTTTCGACTTCCCCTCTCCGCTGTTCGTCTGGCGGTGGAGAAATTCGATCATCTCCTCATGGGTCTCAAAAGGACCATGCAGACGACCTTTTTTGATTTCGTCGAGGCCGACCGCGAGGGCGCGATCAATCGCACGTCGTTGCCGTGGAGTGTACTCATTATCGGCAGGCGGCAACTTCGGAACGATGTGAATGACACCACCGGAGACTTTGAATTCGAGTTTGTCGCCCGCTTTAATCCCTGCGCGCCGGCGCACGCTACGCGGCACTACAAGTTCCGTCTTGGCGCTGACAGTGACAGTCATATCGGCTCAATTTCACTTCCAGGGTAGCAGGTGTGGCCCCGCTAATATTCCCAGCGCCACAAACTCGCTCCCACCGTGAACCCCGCGCCTACCGCCGCGAAAAGCACCACGTCGCCCTTCTTCAACTTTCCCGACTCGATCGCATCGCGTGTCGCCAGCGGAATAGTGGCTCCGGTGGTATTACCGTAGCGCCCGATATTGATAATCACCTGATCTTCCGACATCCCCAACCGCTCGGCAGTAGCAGTGATGATGCGGCGGTTGGCTTGATGCGCTACCAGAACCTTGATGTCTTTAGCGGTCAGTCCGTGACGATCGAGCAGCGCCTGGCACGTCTCGTACATTTTCCGCACCGCAAACTTGAACACCTGCTGCCCTTCCTGCTTGACGTAGTGCAGGCGTTTTTCAACCGTCTCGGCACTCGCGGGCAGACGGCTGCCCCCTGCCGGCATCTTCAGGTGATCGCCGCCTGACCCATCCACTTCGTTGATGAAACCGATGAAGCCGTGCCCCGGCTCGGCCGGCTCGATCAGCATCGCCCCCGCCCCATCGCCGAAGAGGATGCAGGTGCTGCGATCGGTGTAATCGATGATGCGCGACATGGTGTCGGCCCCGATCACCATCACCTTCTTGTGCGCCCCCGCCATCACCAAGTGTGCCGCCGTCGTCAATCCATAAAGGAAGCCGGAGCACGCCGCCACCAGATCGAACCCCCACGCTCCCTTGGCGCCGATGCGATCCTGCACCAGGCACGCGGTCGAAGGGAACATCATGTCGGGCGTCACCGTGCACACAATGATGGCCTCGATTTCCGTCGCCTCGATTCCGCGCAGCCGCAGCACACAATTCGCCGCCTCAACCGCCATATCGGAAGTCGCCATGTCAGGAGCCGCAATGTGGCGCTCACTAATCCCGGTGCGCTCCAAAATCCATTGGTCGGTGGTGTCGACCATCTTTTCCAAATCTTGATTGGTCAGTACTCCTGGCGGCACATAGCAGCCGAGGGCACTGATTTTAGCTCCAGGCAAAAAAAAATCTCCTTGTGATTGGATGGGATGGGAAGTCCGCCCACTTAAGCTATGTTACATTCGGGAGGAAATGCAAGTCGAGGCCGCTGGATTCCTGACCGTCGAGCCCGAGGCGGCCGCCACCATTGAGACCCTGGAAGAAATCTATCAGCGCGTCTTCCGCCAGCTTCGCCCGCGCACGCCGCTTCCCGCCATTCGCATCGAATTCCGCCGCTACGCCAACGCCAATGCGCAAATTCGCCTGGAATCCGGCACCCTGCGCCTGCGTTTAGCGGATACCCTCGAAAGCGCGCCTGCGAGCGTCATGGAAGCCCTGGCCGAGATCCTGCTGGCCAAATTGTTCCGCCGTCCCGTCCCGCCCGAAAGTAACGACCGCTACCGCCGCTACCTCAACCGCCGCGACATCCGCCGCAGTCTGGACCTGGTGCGCCAGATCCGCGGCCGCAAACGCGTCGAAGGCCCCCGCGGCACGCGCTATGACCTGAATCAACTCTTTGAAGAACTGAACTTCCGCTACTTCAACGGCCTGATGGCCCGGCCCATTCTCGGTTGGAGCCCATACGCCTCCCGTACGCTGTTAGGCCATTACGATCCGTCCCACAACGCCATCGTGCTCAGCAGAGTTCTCGACCGCAGCGATACCCCCAAGCTGGCCGTCGAATACGTGCTCTTTCACGAGATGCTGCATCTACGTTATCCCGCAGAGCACAAAGGGGCGCGCCGCTGCGTCCACACGCGCGACTTCAAAGATGCGGAACGGCAATTTGAAGGCTTCGCGGAAGCGAAAATCCTGCTCAAGAATCTTTAAGCAGCCGTCAACGGAGCCGTGCGCTGCGCTAAATCCACACGCATCGCCTCGATGAGCTGCATGAAAGGCGCGATATCCACCTTTCCGATTCCCATCGCCTGCAGCGCCAAGCGGCATTCCAGCGCCGTGGTAGCGCGCCAGAATGTCGTCTGTTGCTTCATCAGGACCGCCACCAGATCCGCCGAATCGGCCCCGGATTGCGCCACCATCTCCCGCGCCTGCGCATGCAGCCGCCGGAAATCGTTCTTCAATTCGTGGAGATACAAGCGGAAGATCCGCCGCCGCTCGCGCTTCCAGCGCGCGCCCATTGCGGGGCGATAGCCAAGCTGCGCTTGTAGAAACACCAGATCGTCATCCGCCAAAAGGCCAGCCATTGACTGATATCGATCCAACGAAAAAGTTGCGCAAGCGTCGTCGTCAAGCCATGCCGTTACCTGCCGCCTGCCTAACGCGAGGCGAGCCAGCCACCAGAGTAATCCAACTAGTGAGCCGACGGTGATTACCCAAGCTAAGACCAAACCAAAGGTCATTTTAAATTCCGTGGCAATTCTTGATTAGAATACTCTTTATTTATGGTGAATGCAATCCCAAGCCGGGGGCTTTTTCCCTGGTTTAGTTGCGGACAAAGCGGGCGAGTGTTTGATTGATGGCTTCTAACTGGCGGCTAAGGCGCCGCATGGCCTCCGGATCGCGCCGGTAACCGGGCGTCGCGGTTGCGCGCTCCCCCTCCGGGCGGATTCCCACGATCCAGATCAGCAGGCATAGCAGCGTAACACCGAGAAGCACGGTACTGATCACGCGAGTGGCTTCCTGCGGCTGCAAGTTAATCAATAGAAATCCAAAAGAGCGGGAGGCGTGAAACAATACGAAACCGAAAATATAGACCACGATATTTCGCCGCACTTTTATGGGGAACCATAACAAAAAGCCGCTGATCAGAAGCAGGAGCATTAGAATCACAAAATTCATAATGCGTTCGAAGGTCAAGAACCGCTGGATCGCCGGATAGTGTCCCGGAAGGATGGTGGAATCGAGTGGGATCCCCAACAATGCCACCATGGCTGCGATTACCATCGCTCCGATCATAATGCGTCTCTCGAGGGAAACTACCGCGGGGTATTCCAGAAGTGCGATTCGGTACAAGTCCTGAACCACGAAGACTGCCATAAAAAGGACGATTGTCTGAGCTCCATAGTAGGTGTACAAATAACGGTAGGTAAACATGGGAACTGACATGAGCACCAAGGCCACGACAGCCTGCACCACCCAATACCAGAACAGCGACCGGTAGGTTCGGTGTAATTGGCAACGGATGAACCTCCAGAGCAACAGGAGTTCCGCGAAGAAATTGAGATAAAAGAGAACCCGCTCTGTCAACGACATAGCCAATTTGTCGAGTCTAACACCCGAACGGCGGCTACGGTGCCCGGAGTGATCCTTCACGCGGGGCTTGTGACGATCAAATGACCCAAGTCCCCGCGTAAGCTCCCGAATACTTTGATAGGAGTTGTTCCCTTAATTCCCGCTACCCGTCGGGGGTCCCGGAACCGGAACCTGTTGACTCGTGGGCATTGCCCCCACAGTCGACACGACAGAGAACGCCAAGGCCAGCAGCAGTGCGATTTTCTTGAACATGGTGAGATCCTTTCGAAGCAGGTAGAGTAATTCCCTACCCGGACTAGACTAGGGCGGACTACTCCCCGCCCTTCGCGGAACGGCTCACCTTTTCGGGATTTGGAACGTCGGTCTTTGCTCGGCGTACAATAGTTGGCATCAGGTACGGGGAAAATGCCGCGCTTCAAACCCAAGGGCATGCTCGAACGGGACGCCTTGGCGGACCTTTGGAAGCATACGCTTTCGCAGATCCCCAGTGTCTACGGGAGGCTGGTGTATCTGGCGTCGCTACGCGACCCGAACTCCGGCTCCTATCGCCATCATGGGTTAAGCGCGGCATTTGGTCGCGAACAAAGTACCTACGCCTTACGCAGGAGCCACGAGCAAACCTTTCTGGAGTGGCTCACCATGCCCCTCAACGCTAAGAATGCGGATTTCCGGATGTACTTCGAGGGTGTGAGCAATGACGAGAGCCCGCAGGCAGTGGTGACTTATCTGGCTCGCGGCGCCCGTTACGCGACGCAGGCTCCGGATGCCGCCGGCCCGGCCCAGCGCCAGCAATTTCAGTTGGAAGTGGAAATTCTGCTGGAGTTGCTCAAGAACGATTCCGGCGATGTCCGGTTTCCAGGCTCATTGCAACCCGCGTAACCTGGCCGACTACTTCAATTTCGTTCGGGTATGCATAAGATTCGACGTCACAATTCGAAGCCGGATGTGGTTGCACAATGAGCCGCCCGTCGCTCATGGAACACCATCCGCAAACATAGCCTTCGCGGTGCTCCAGGAAGTAAATAGGGCGGTCGAATTCGCTGGTCCACCCCGACGCGGCAATCTTCCGCTTGGAATCGTCAATCACCACCAGCGATCCCGGCGGAATCAACGGGAACATAGACCAGTCTTCCGTGCCAATGTATCCATAGCGATAGGTCCGCAAGTCGACGTTGCTGAGCAGCGTGAGCGGAACCGTCCCCCACTGTTGAATCAGTCGGCTCAAAAAAGCGGTGCGGCTCAGGTCCAGCCCGGGGTCAAGCGCAATCGGCAGTTGTACTTCGCCGTCCTTCGGGACGAAACCCGATCAGATGGGTGCGCTCTTGATCGATCACATCGGCGTCGCCCGGGACTCCATCGAGCAGGAATCCCGTACCAGGAAAGCACCTCCGGCAAGTCCAGCCGGTAAATGGCGCACAACGAATACAACCGGTAAATAGAGGGAATCGTACCTTTGTTTTCAATATCCGCGAGCCGGCTCAACGCCACGATGAACTCGTCGTTGTTGCGCCGCCGGGCGATTTTCGTGCTCGCTTCCTCCACTTCCCGGAAGCGGAGGTTCAACCGTTCGCGCGCGCGCTTGAGTTTCTGCCCTGGTTCCTCCATCATAGAGGCTTGACAACGGAGCGGTATGATACCCCGGCGGCATCCGCAAGATATATATCAAGATATATCACTTTGGGTTTGGCTAGGATTATAGCGTTCGATGAAGGACTTCAGCAAGGAGCTTGTTCTGAATTCGGAACAGAATTTTTCCCTGGTGTGCGATTTGAAAGAATTTCGATGAAAAGCCAACGGTGTCAGGTCACTTGCGCATCATTGTAGGGGTTACCGGAGCCAGTGGTTCCATCTACGGCTGGCGCTTGCTCGAAAAATTGCGCGCGCAGCCCGCCGTGGAGACGCACCTCATCATGTCGCGCTCCGGCGAGCGCACCGCGTTCCTGGAAATGGGAAAATCCGCCAGCGATTTTAAAGCCTTGGCTCACTTCCACTACCCGGTCGAAGACATCGGCTGCCGTCTGGCCAGCGGCTCGGCCGCGATGGACGCGATGGTGGTGGCGCCCTGCTCCATTCACACTATGTCGGCCATTGCCCACGGCATCAGTTCCAACCTGATCGTGCGCGCCGCCGACGTCACGCTCAAAGAGCACCGCCGCCTGGTGCTGATGGTTCGCGAGTCGCCCTTGCATCTGGGCCACCTGCGTTCCATGGCCGCGCTAGCGGAAATGGGCGCGATTCTAGCGCCTCCCATGCCCGCCTTTTACCTGAACCCACAGACCGTATCCGACATAGTGGAACATAGTGTGGAGCGTGTGATGGCGCTAGCCGGAGCCCCAGCCGCTGACGCGCCCGAGTGGGAAGGAAAACGATGAAGCGCAGCACGCCCAAAAGAATAGGATTCCAAGGAGAACTCGGAGCCTTCAGTCAGCAAGCCATCCGCCAGTTACTAGGCCTGAAAGCCGAGCCCATCCCTCACCAGCGCTTCGACGAAGTATTCGCCGCGCTAGACGCCGGCAAAATAGACGCCGCCGTAATCCCGCTCGAGAACACGCTAGCCGGATCGGTGCACGAGAACTACGATCTACTGCTCAAGCACTCCTGTGAAATCACCGCCGAAACCAGCGTGCGCGTGATCCATAATCTGATCGCTCCCCCCGGAGTCTCCTTCCGCGCCATCCGCAAAGTGTATTCGCACCCCGTGGCGCTCAATCAGTGTTTGGACTTCTTCGCCAGCCATCCGCGCATCGAGCGCACCCCGTTTTACGACACCGCCGGCAGCGTCAAGATGATCATGGAGCAGCGCCCCAAAGACGGTGCTGCCATCGCCTCCGAGCTAGCCGCCCAAACCTACGGCGCCCACATCCTGAAGCGTGGCATCGAAGACGACCGCCAAAATTTCACCCGCTTCTTTCTCCTCGAACCAGCCGGCGCCAAGCCCCGCACCATCCGCGGCGCCGCCAAACATCCCTGGAAAACGTCACTAGTGTTTTCCATTCGTAACGTTCCCGGAGCTCTCTTCCGCTCCCTAGGCGCACTCGCCCTGCGCGACATCAATCTAGTGAAGATCGAGTCGCGCCCGCTGCGCGGCAAACCGTGGGAATATCTTTTTTATCTGGACCTGTGGGGCCACCGCGACGACCAGGTAGTCCGCAACGCCCTCAGCCACCTCCAGGAACTAGCGGATTTCCTCAGAGTTTTAGGAAGCTATCGTGCAGCGTAACCTTTTGGAGCCCGCAGCAATCCAATCACATACACATGCTTGAAGTGTTCCTAGTCTTGTTCCTCGCGGCCACGCCCGCGGCCAGTCCGGAGCTGCTGAAAGCCCGCGACGCCCAGAGTCTGCCGCAACTGGAGCAGATCGCGGCCCAGCTTTCCTCCGCGGCCGACCGCCAGCCGGGCGATGCACGCGCACAGTACCAAACCGCCCTGGCGCAATCGACCGTAGCCGAAGTCGCCACCGAATTGCACGACAAAGGCCGTGCCCGCGGCGCTTCGGAAGCCGGCATGAAGGCCGCGGAACGCGCCCTAGCGCTCAAACCCTCCGAAGCCGAATATCACCGGATTTTAGGCACTCTTTGCGGACAAGAAGCCGCCGCCGTAGGAGCGCTCGGCGCCCTGAAGTACGGCCGCTGCGCGCTGGATGAGGTGAACAAAGCCATGGAACTCGATCCCCGCGAGCCCATGAACTACCTAAGCCGCGGCATCGGCAATTACTATCTACCCGCGGCCTTCGGAGGCGGCGTAGAGTTGGCGATCAAAGATTTTGCGAAGGCCATTGCACTCGATGCCAATTCCGCGGACGCCCACCTGTGGCTCGGCATCGCGCTGCGCAAACTCAACCGCAACGCGGAAGCGCACAAAGAATTCGAGCGCGCCGCGAAGCTCAACCCGGCGCGGATCTGGGCCAAGCAGCAGCTAGAAAAGACACCCACGCAGTGAGACAATGCCTGCATGGCCGACACTCTCGAAACCTACCGCACTGTCACCCCCTACCTGGTAGTCGCTGATGCCGACGCCGAGCTCAAGTTTGTCACGGCCGCCTTCGGCGCCACCGAAGTACTGTGCCACCGCAACGAGCAGAACGCCGTAATGCACGCCGAGATCAAAATTGGCGATACGCTCATGATGCTGGGCCAAGCCGGCGGCCAAATGAAGGCCCTCACCGCCGCGCTCTACCTGTGGGTCCCCAAAGTGGACGAAGTCTACGCCAAGGCACTGGCCGCCGGCGCGAAGTCGCTCAGCGCGCCCGAAGATAAACCCTACGGGCACCGCAACGCCGGCGTACTCGATAATTGCGGCGTCACTTGGTGGATCGGCTCGCCCGTTAGCTAACGCTGGCTAGCTTCCCCAGCCTCGACGCGCCGGTTGAACTCCGCCGATTTCCGCCGAGGTATGCTTAGCGATTGCCACTGATCGTTCTTGAAGTGCTTAGCCAGCAGCACAATCTGCCCGCAATGGTAAGAATAATGCGCGACTTGGCGATTGATAGCCTGCATCACCGAATGCGCCTCGCCGCGAATGGTAATGGTGCGCCCTAAATCTTGCTCGGAAAGCGGTTCCAGCGCAGTAAACACGCAGCGCCAGCCCTCTTCCCACAACGCCAGCAGTTCTTCGCGAGTCGGAGGAGGATCTTCAAACTCCGCATCCCTGTCCCGGCTAGGCTTCTCGCCATCGCTAGTCAGAAAATCCGTGAATCGCGACCGCATGTTCCCGGTCATGTGCTTCACGATGACCGCAATGGAATTCGCTTCGCCGTCTAACACGGTCAGCAGTTGTTCATCCGTCAACTGCGCCAGCGCTCGTTCCACCAGACCTTTGTAGTAACGGAAGAGCGTAAGCGAATCCGCCACATACGAAGTGGTAAACCGCAGCGCCATACTATTTCTTGCCGCTAGCTCCTACAATCCCGTTCACGTAATAATTGACGACTTTCGCGTCGTTGCGAGCCATCTCATAATACGCCGCCTTCAACAACTGATCCTTGCGATTGATCAATTGTTCGCGAATGGTCTGCTGCACCTTGGGATCCGACAACTCCCGCTGCCCCGCCGGCTCGCGCGTGACCAGCTTCAGAATGCGATACCCCTCCGGCGTATGAATCGGCGCCGTAGTCTCCCCCGGCCGCAGCGCCATCAGAGTCCGCCGCAGATCCGCATTGGCTTTTTCGAGAGCCGACTCCGGAATGAATCCCAAATCCCCACCGTTCTGCGAAGAGTTCGGGTCCTCCGAATAATTCTGCGCCAGCATCGCAAAATCCTCGCCTTGCCGCAGCCGGGCGTTGATGCTCTGAATCTTCTTGCGAGCCTGCTCCTCATCCCGCGCCTTGTCATTCTTCAGATTGCGCACGTTAGGATCCGGCGTCGGCGTCACCAGAATCTGCGCCATATGAATCTGCGGCTCCGCCAAATTAAAGCTAGCCTTGTTGGCGTTGTAGAAATCGGTAATATCTTTATCGCTGATGCTGATCTGCGACGTGATTTCCTTGTTGAACAGTTTCTGCACGCTCAGATCGCGTCTCAGCTGCGCCTTCAATTCCTCAACCGACATCTTGCGCGCGTCCAGTTGCTTCTGAAATTCTTCCTGTGTGTAAGGCGCCTTCAACTCGTTGAACTTGGCCTCGACATCGGCATCCACCGCCATCAGACTGAGCTTCTCCGCGCGCTGCAGCATGATTTCGTTGTCCACCAGCGTGCGCAGAACTTCCACCTTCTGGATCAGCGCCTGATCGCCGCTCGAGCGCTCGCCCGCGGCGCCGCCGAATTGCGATTCGTATTGTTTATCGAGCTCGGCGTAAGTTATGGCGCGGCCGTTCACGGTGGCTGCGACATTCGCAGGAGCCGCGCGGTTACATCCCGCCAGCAGTGCCAGCAGGATGAGAACCCCGGTAAGCGGGCGTAAAATTGGATTCATACGGAGGGCGATTTTCATTCTACCGCGCAGAAGCGAGGCTTCGCTCAAAGAAGTCCAGCATGGTGGATTCCATCTGCCGGGCGGCGGCTCCGCCCACCCCGTGAGTCTTCTGCGGATACAACGCCAGTTCAAAGCGTTTGCCAGCACCCTCCAGCGCCGTAATCATCTGCGCCGTATTCTGAAACAGCACGTTATCGTCTTCGAGGTTGTGCGCGATCATCAGCTTCCCCGCCAGATTGCCCGCCTTGGGCGGCATCGACGTTCGCGCATACGCTTCGCCTCCATCCTTCGGCAGGCCCATATAGCGTTCGGTGTAAATCGTGTCGTAATTGAGCCAGTTGGTCACCGGCGCCCCCGCGAACCCCGCGTGAAACAAATCCGGAGCGTTCAACATTAAATTCAAAGTCATGAACCCCCCGTAGCTCCACCCCGTCACTCCAATGCGCCGCACATCGACAAACCCCAACGAAATCAAATACCGAATGCCTTCGCGCTGATCCGCCAGTTCCTGCACGCCCAGGTTGCGAAACACCGCGGACTCGAACGCATGCCCGCGCCCCGCAGTGCCCCGATTATCCATTTCCCAAACCACGTACCCATCATGCGCAAATACCTGGTCCATCCCCAGCCCCGGCCAAGCATTACGCACCGACTGCACATGCGGCCCCCCGTAGACATCCACCACCACCGGATATTTCTTCGCAGGATCAAACCCCGCCGGCTTGATCAACCGCCCGTAAAACGTGGTCCCATCCTTGCCCTTGAAATTCACTACTTCCGTGGGCCGCAGATCGAACTCCTCAATCGCCCTATGATCCGCCGCCCGGTAAACCGCGATCGATTCACCATTCGCGTCCCGCAGCGTCCACTCCGGAGGCGAACTCAAGTTCGAATAACTGTCCACAAACGCCCCACCCACCGGAGCCATCCACACCCGATGATTCCCCCCTTCCTTCGTCACGCGCCGTTTTCCCGTGCCGTCCACTTGCACGCTGTACAACTGCCGTTCCAACGCGCTAACCTCAGTCGACCGGTACCAGATCCGCCCCGCATTCTCATCGAACGCCAGGACCTCGGTCACCTCCCACGCGCCCATCGTCAACTGCTTCGGCGCACCGCCGTCGATGGAGTACAGATACAAATGACGGAACCCATCGCGCTCGCTAGTCCATAAAAAGTGTTTCCCATCTTTTAGAAACCTCGGATCGCCCTCGACATTAACCCAATAATTGTCAGACTCCCGGTAAACTGTCCGGGACTTCCCAGATCCCACGTCGTAAAGCAGAAAATCCAACTGGTTCTGAATCCGATTGGTCCGCACCACGTACACGTTCTTTGAATCCGCCGCCCAGCCCACCCGCGCAATCAGAAAGTTGTTGACGGTATCGCCCACATCCAGCCACCTGGTCATTCCGCCGCCAGCGGAAACCACTCCCAAGCGCACGTCCGGATTGTTCTCCCCCGCCTGCGGATAGTGCTGCTGCTCCAAAACCGCGCGCGACTTTTGCAGGTCAACATGCGGATACAATGGCTCGCCACTCACATTGAATTGCAAATAAGCGATAGCGCTCGAATCCGGCGCCCACCAATACGCCGTCCCCAAGTTGAGCTCTTCCGGATAAACCCAATCCAGATCCCCATTGCGCAGCGTATCCGACCCATTGGAAGTCAGGCGAGTCTCCTGCCCCCCCGCCACCTCCAGAACGTAAAGATCCCAGTCACGCCGAAAAGCAATCCGCTTCCCATCGGGCGAGAATTTAGGATCGCGCTCGGCCACCGCCGTCTTAACCAGCTGCTTCCATTTCCCGTCGATCCCGATCAGGAACAAATCCCCGCCGCTCGCATACAGTACCTCCCCGCCCTGCGGCGCCCATTGCAGCGTAGCTTCATCCACACGCCGGTTCTCCCACTCAAACCGCTCCGGCGAGGCTGGATTCAAAGCCGAGGCATCCAGAGCCGAAAGATCCACCACCTCGCGCGACCGCCGCGCCGCCACATCGTAAAGGCGCAACCGCCTGCCCTGCCGGTAAACGAACGTCTTGCCGTCAGGAGCCCACACCGGTTCCCCCGGCACATCGCGCGCCGCCGTACTCCGGAAATCTTGCAGGGCCTCCAGCGTGACCGGCTTCTTCTGCCCAAACGCCACGCACACGAAGAACCAGCAAAGCGCTACCTTTCGCATCGTATACTTGCAATTCTACTCAAATTCATGAAACTCACTTTTTGGGGTGCCGACAAAGTCGTCACCGGCTCGATGCATCACATCGAAACCGGCGGCAAAAACTATCTACTCGATTGCGGACTCTACCAAGGCCGCCGCCAGGAAGCCTTCGCGAAGAACAGCCAGTTTCCGTTTCCCGCGTCGGGCATCGCCGCCGTGCTCCTCTCCCACGCTCACATCGATCACAGCGGCAACTTGCCCGGCTTGGTCAAGAACGGCTTTCAAGGCCCGATCTACACCACTCCCGCGACCGTGGATCTCTGCGTAGCCATGCTGGCCGACTCCGCCTTCCTGCAAGAAAAGGACGCCGAATTCGTAAACCGCCGCCGCGAACATCGCAAAGCCATCGGCCGTGACGACCGCCCAGTGACGCCGCTCTACACCCGCGAAGACGCCCAGCGATCTTTTGCGCAATTCCGCGCCGTCCCCCTAGGCGAGCGAAAGGAAATCGCCCCTGGACTCTTCTACAAAACCTACGACGCCGGCCACATGCTCGGTTCCAGCTCGATGATCGTCGAAGCCGACGGCGTGCGCCTGGGCTTCTCCGGCGACGTCGGCCGCCCCGGCCTGCCCATCATCCGCGACCCCCAGCCCCTCGACCCCGTCGATTACCTGATCCTGGAAAGCACCTACGGCGACCGCATCCACAAGCCGCTAGCCCTCGCCGCCGACACCCTAGCCGATGTCGTCTCCCGCACCGCAGCCAGGGGCGGCAAAATCATCGTCCCCGCCTTCGCCGTCGGCCGCACCCAGCAACTAGTTTTGATGCTGCACCAATTGATCGACGCCAAACGCATTCCCTCCATCCCCATGTTCGTCGACAGCCCCCTCGCCGTAAACGTCACCGAAGTATTTCGTAAACACCCCGAGTGCTATGACAAGGAGATCCGCAAATTCCTCACCGAGGGCGACGATCCCTTCGGCTTTCACCGTCTGACCTATATTCACGATGTGGCGGAATCCAAAAAGCTCAACGATCTGCGCGGCCCCTGCGTGATCGTTTCCGCATCGGGAATGTGCGAGGGCGGCCGCATCCTGCACCACCTGCGCAATAATATCGAGGACCCGCGTAACACCGTCCTCATCACTGGATTCCAGGCCGAATACACGCTGGGCCGGAAAATTGTCGAGGAGCAGCCCGAAGTCCCCATCTTCGGCGAACCCATGCGCCTCCGCGCCGAAGTCTGCTCGCTCAACGAATTGAGCGGCCACGCCGATCAGAAAGAACTGATCGACTGGATGCGCCCCATCGCCCCAGGCTTGAAAAAAGTTTTCCTGGTCCACGGCGAACCCAGCCAAGGCGCAGCCCTCGCGCAAGTGATCCAGAAAACCTATAAAATCGAAACCGTCCAAGCCTCACGCGGCGACACCGTAAATCTATGACCAAACAATTGACGGCACTGTTCCTCACTGCTCGCGGCCACCCTGGGAGCCGCTGGCGGCTATCACCTTCTCAAGACCATTCCCATCCCCGGCGATTACGGCTGGGATTACCTCACCGCCGATAGCGAATCCCGCCGCCTCTACGTTTCCCACGACAAAGAAGTGGTCGTCCTCGATCTAGATTCCGGTGCCATCGTCGGAAAAATCCCCGGCAGCGACGTCCACGGCATCGCCGTCGTCAAGGAATTGGGACGCGGCTTCATCAGCGCCACCGACCCCGGCTCCGTAACCGTCTTCGATCTGAAAACGCTGGCCGTGATCGCCAAAGTGCCCGTAGGCGAAGATCCCAACGCCATCTTCTATGACGCCAAAACCAAGCGAGTGTTTACCGTCGATCGCGGCAGCAAACGCGTGAGCGCGCTTGACCCCAAGACCGCGAAAGTCGTCGGCACCGTAGAAAACCTCGGAGGCCGCACCGAACACGCCGTATCCGACGAAGCCGGCCACGTCTTTCTGAACATGCAAGACCTCGGAACCCTGCTCAGAATCGACGCCCAGACTCTGAAGGTCACGGATACCTGGCCGCTAGCCCCCTGCGAACAACCCAGCAGCATGGATATGGACAGAACCCACCACCGCATCTTCATCGGCTGCCGCAGCGGCGTCATGACAGTAGTCGACAGCCTCACCGGCAAAATCGTCGACATGCAGCCCATCGGCCGCGGCGTCGACGCCGCCGAATTCGATCCCGCGAAGGGTCTAGTCTACTTCTCCACCGGCGGCGGCGACGGCGCCCTGTCCATCTTCCACGAAGACACCCCCGATAAATACACGCTAGTAGAAACCGTAAAGACCCAACCCGGAGCCCGCACCATGGCCCTCGATCGCAAGACCGGCCGGGTATATCTGTCAGTTGCGAAATTGGGCCCCGTGCCCCCCGCCACCAAGGAAGTGCCCCGCCCGCGAGCCCCCATGCTCCCCGGCACCTTTGGCGTCCTCGTATTCGGTGAATAGCACGGCGACCTGATAAAATAACAGCTTGACTCCCACGGAAATCAAACCTAGCCGTCCCCGTGTGTGCGCGGTGAGTTATCTCAACACAGTGCCGCTGGTTTGGGGTCTCCTAAAAGATCCCGCTCAAAGCCAGACGTTCGACCTCCGCTTCGCCGTCCCCTCCATCTGCGCCGACCAACTAGCCTCCGGCGAAGCCGACATCGGCATCGTCCCCGTGATCGAAATGGCGCGCCAAAAGCTGTCGTATTTTCCAGAAACCGGAATCGCCTCCTACGGCGCAGTGCGCAGCATTCTGCTAATCTCCAAAGTCCCCTTCCGCGAGATCAAGAAGCTCGCCACCGACTCCGGCTCCCGCACCTCGGTGATGCTGTCGCGCATCATCCTAGCCGAAAAGTACGGCGTCGAACCTCAGTTGATCTCGCTCGCTCCTGACCTGCCCACGATGCTCGGCCAAGCCGACGCCGCTCTCTTAATCGGCGATGCCGCCCTGCGCGTCGACCCCTCCACGCTGCCTTTCGAAACGCTGGACCTCGGCGAAGAGTGGACCGCCCTAACCGGCCTCCCCATGGTCTTCGCCGTGTGGGCCGGCCGCAAGGAAGTCATCGTCGAACCCTACGGCGCAGCCCTCGCCGCTTCCTGCAGCTATGGCCTCGAACACATCGACGACATCGTGCGCCAAGAAACCGCCAGTCGTGGATTCCCCGAACCATTAGTCCGCGAATACCTAACCCGCTACATCCGCTTTCAATTCTCAGAACCGCACCAAACCGCAATTCAGACTTATCTCAAACACGCCGCCGCGCTAGAACGCACGGTGGTCCCCGGAGGCGTTTCCGCATGATGACCCGCGCTGAAGCCATCGATCTGTTCCGCAGCGACGACCTGGTCGGCCTCGGCATGGCCGCCGATCAAGTCGCGCCGCAAGCTGCACCCCGAAGGTGTGGTCAGCTACATCATTGATCGCAATATCAACTACACCAATGTCTGCACTGAATACTGCAGCTTCTGCGCCTTCTACCGCCCGCTCGGCCACGACGAAAGCTACGTGCACCCGCAGGAAGCCATCTTCGATAAAATCCGCGAAACCATCGACCTCGGCGGCACCGGCGTCCTCATGCAAGGCGGCCTCCACCCGGACTTGAAAATCGAGTGGTACGAAGACCTCCTGCGCGGCATCAAGCAGCGGTTCGACATCTGGAACCACTGCTTCTCCGCCCCCGAAATCGTCAACATCGCCGAGGTCAGCGGCCTGACCCTGCGTGACACGCTCTCCCGCTTGCGCGATGCCGGACTCGATTCCGTCCCCGGCGGCGGCGCCGAAATTCTTGACGATGACGTCCGCCACCGCATCAGCCGCCTGAAGTGTTCTACCCAAGAGTGGGTCGACGTCCACCGCACCTGCCACGAACTAGGCATCCGCACCACAGCCACCATGATGTTCGGCACCGGCGAGACCATCGAGCAGCGCATGAACCACTTCGACCTCGTGCGCCAGATTCAAGAAGACACCGGCGGCTTCACCGCCTTTATCCCCTGGGCCTACCAGCGCGAAAACACCTCGCTCGGCAACTTCGTCAAGGAAGACGCGACCGCGGTTGAATATCTGAAGATGCTAGCCCTCTCCCGCCTCTACTTGGAGAACATCCTCAACATCCAGTCTTCGTGGGTCACCCCTGGCCTCAAGACTTGTCAGATCGGACTCCGCTTCGGCGGCAACGATGTCGGCAGCATCATGATCGAAGAGAACGTAGTCAGCGCCGCCGGCGCCCACCATCGCGCGTCTGAAGAAGAATTGCGCCGCCTGATCCGCGACGCCGGATTCATCCCCAAGCAGCGCGATACGCTGTACCGTACGTATTATCTAAACTAACAGCGGCGGCCATGAAACCATCGCCCGCCCCAAGGACGTCTAAACCGATTATGCGCTTCGCGAGCCTTTTCTTTGCTGCAGTCTGCGCCTTCGCATCTCCGTCGATGCAGGTCCTGCCCCAGCCGCCCGTCCGCTTTGAGCAGAACCCCGGAACATCTCAATGGTCCGCGCGAGGCTTAGGCTATTCGCTAGCCTTCACCGCGGACGCGACCCTGTTCCAACTGGGCGATAAAACCCTGTCGATGCGCCTCCTGGGAGCCGACCGCAACGCCACCTTCGAAGCCGTCGCGCCCTATTCCGTACCCACCGAATATTTCACGCCCGCCTATCGCGGCTCCGTGCAGGCGTTTCAACGTCTGCGGCGTCACCAAGTCTATCCCGGCGTCGATGTAGTCTTCTACGGCACCGGCCGCAACCTCGAATACGATTTTGAAATCGCGGCCGACGCGGATCCCTCCCGCATTCGCCTGCGCTTCGGTGGCGCCGACCGTCTTCACGTCGATCTCAACGGCGATCTGCAAGTGGAACTCGGCCGGACAAACCATCACGCAGCGCCTCCCCGCCGTGTATCAGACAACGGCATCCGGAGACCGCACAGCCGTTCACGCCGAGTATCATCTCGAAGCCAATCATGACGTCAGCATCAGCCTGGATCGCTACGACCGCTCCGCCCCGCTGGTGATCGACCCCGTGATTTCTCTAGCCGCATACTTGAATGGCTCCAAGAGCGACACCGGCGTCGCCATCACGCACGATGCCCAAGGCTTCGTCTACGTGGCCGGCAACACTTCATCCACTGATTTCCCCGTCACCGCAAACGGATTCTCCGTAGCCACCGCCGCCACCCAAAATGTCTGGGTCATGAAGCTGAATCTCGCGACACCCGCCAATCCCATCGTTTACTGCACGTATTATGGCGGCACCGCCGTCGACAGCCTCAAGGGCCTGGCGGTCTCAGCCAACGGTCTGATTTCCATCACCGGCACCACCACCTCGACCGACTTGGCCACCACCGCCACCGCGCTGCTGACCAAAAACGCCGGTGCTACCGATGGATTTGTCGCCGAATTCGATCCCACTCAAAGCGGCGCTGCGAGCCTCCTTTATGCCACCTATTTGGGCGGCGCAGCCGCAGATGAGCCTGCAGGCATTGCAGCCGTCAACGGCAAGATCTACGTCACCGGCTCCACGCTGTCCGACAATTTTCCGATCGCCAACAGCGTTTTCCCCGGACGGCAAGGGGGCCGCGAGATCTTTGTCTCCGAGATCGATCCCACTCTAAGCGGCACCTCGTCGCTGATCTTTAGCACCTACTACGGAGGCAAAGGCACCGATTACGGCCGCTCCATTGCCGTCGATGCCGCGGGCACCGTGTACGTTGCCGGCTTCACCTACTCGGCGGACCTTCCCATCACCACCCCAGTCGCCTATCAGCCCGCGTATGCGGGCGGCGGCGACGGGTTCCTGTTGCAGTTAAACACCTCGCTGCCGCTCATCCTTTATTCCACTTACTTGGGCGGATCTAAGACCGACGACGCCAGAAACATAGTGCTCGATCCTAGCGGAAAAGTCGCCATCGCGGGCTACACTTTATCCCCTGATTTTCCGGTCACGCAGAACGCTGAGCAGTCCTTGATCGGCGCTGGACTGTCTCCCACCAACGCCTTTCTCACTGTTCTGGATTTAACCCAGCCCCCGGCCCAAGCCCTGGTGTATTCCACCTACTTCGGCGGCACCCTGGCGGAGGTGGCGCAGGACCTCGCCACCGATTCCAAAGGCAAGTACATCTTAGGCGGCTACTCTTATTCGCGCGACATGCCAGTCTCGCAGAACGCTTTGAATGCGACTCCGGCACAAGGCGGCTTAAACGGCTTCGTCGCCGTGATCGATACCACCGCCCCGGCCCTGAATTCTCTGGTCTATGCGAGCTATGTCACCGGCCCCGGCTCGCAAACCGTGAACGGCGTCGATATCGACGCATCCGGCACTATTTATTTGACCGGCTACGCCACCAGCGATATCTTTCCCGCCGGCGGGCAGACTCACACTTCGCCGCCGGGCAACGCGGACGCGTATATTTTTATCTTGACGCCTTAGTTTCAGGCCTCCGCGAAGGGGAAGCCGAAAGCGGTCACATCCTCAGTGGCCGCTTCCAACCAGTTTTAAAGAGCAGGTAAACTAAGCCGCTGCGGATTCTCTAGCTTTGTTCTTGCTGCCCGGCGGACGGCCCCGCCGCTTGATTGCCGCCATCCAGGCGGGCGGCCGGCCGCGGCGTTTACTGCGCCCGCGCGCCAACCGTTCCAAGGTAACAATGGCTTCCTCTATTTGCTCGCGTTCCTGGCGTAAATCCGCCAGCATTTTCATGACATCCATTGATTCTCTCCTATTCAGTCAGGAGCCAACGCTACATCTTCGTTCTGAAATCAGAACAGAGCGCCCAGATCGCTCCCTAACATCCTCCATGAGTCTAGCGCGTATTTACAGGCAATTCAAGGAATTTGTTCTGTTTACAGAACAATCGAGCCTCGCTGCTCCCCTTTTTAAGAACCAGGTTCCTGCTCCGGCCCGCCAGAACTTAACCGCTCTTCCCGGCGCGTCTAGGGCGGCCGTTCCAATAATAATAGAAGGGTAATCCTATTACAATCAACCCCAATCCCATCCCCGATTCGCGCGGTGACTCACGCAGCGTCGCATACAATAAGGCCACCGCCACCAAGACAAATGCGACCGGTACCATGGGGTATCCCCATACCCGGTAGGGCCGCACCATCTCTGGCCGCGTCCGCCGCAGCACCAGCACCCCCGCGGTGGTCATGCCGTACAAAATCCATTCCGTGAAAATCACCATGCTGATTAAGTCCTCAAACCTCCCGCTTGCCAGCAACAACACCGACCACACCGCCTGCAATGTCAGACTCGCCGCCGGCGTGTCAAAGCGTGAAATCCGCCCCACCCAAGCAAAGAAATACTGGTCCCGCGCCATCGCAAACGGCACGCGCGAACCGGAAAGAATAACGCCGTTCAATCCCGCCAGAATGGAAACAATCGCCGCAATGCTAACCACCGCGGCGCCCGCGGGACCCGCCACCCGCCGCATCATATCCGCCGCCACCCGCTGGCTGCCGCCCACTTCCGGCGCGCTCAAGATATAAAGATAGGCCACATTGGTCAACACATAAATTGCAATCACCCCCGCCGTTCCCCAAATCAGCGCGCGCGGCAAATTCTTTTCCGGATTTCGAATGTCCGACCCGATCATGCTGGCATTCGTCCATCCGTCATAGGCCCACAGCGCCGCCACCAGCGCCACGAAGAATCCCACAGTCCCGCCGCTATGTGCCGGTAATGACGTCTGAAAATTCGCCACTCGCCCGTGACTCGAAGCCAGACCGCCCAACACGATCCCCGCGATCAGCGCCACTTTAAGGCCCGACCCCATCACCTGCAAGCCTCCGCCCAGGCGAGTTCCCAAAATGTTTACCAGGGTGAATAGAAAAATTAGTCCCGCGCCCAGCACTTGCCCGCGGTGAATATCCAGCGGCCCGCCGCCCGGCCCAATCGGCAGCGCGATCGAAAACACCACGCTATTTAATCCCGGAAAGAACTCCGCCAAATAACGGTAAGCGGCACTCGCCAGCGCCGCAATCGTTCCCGGTTTCGCCACCCAAGTGATCATCCATCCGTAAATGAATCCCCACAGCGGCCCGTAGGCGGCCTTCAAGTACACGTAATCGGCGCCCGATTGCGGCATGGCCGCCGACAATTCCGCGTAGCTCAACGCCCCGAACAACGTCAGCACGCCGCCGAAAACCCACACCGTCAGCACCAACGACGGCGATCCCACCGCGCGCATCATCTGCGACGTCACCAGAAAAATACCGCTGCCGATCACCGTGCCGATTACCATCGAAACCGCCGCCGGCAATCCCAGCGTGCGCCGCGGCTCATGCTCCATGGGCAGGCTCCTTGATACACCGCGAGACCACGACCGCCGTAACGAAGGTCGCGCTAGCTCCGATCATCACGTACCAGGTAAACGCGATGGGCGTGGCGAAGCGCACATACAACAGCAGCGCCAACCCCACCGACATCCCGCACATCGCCGCCATCTCGCCCACGCGCCGCGTGAACAGCCCCAGCAGAAACACGCCCAGCAGCGCTCCGTAAACGATGGACGCAATCGACAGCCCCGCTTGCAGCACGCTACCCCACTGCCGCGCAATCAGCGCCACGCCCGTCAACACCACGCCCCAGAAGACCGTCGTGTACCGCGAGCGCCGCAGCCAGGTAGCCTCATCGGCCGCGCCACCGAGCAGCGGCTTCCACAGGTCCAGCACCGTAGTCGACGCTAGCGAATTCAGCGCCGCGCTCAAGTTCGACATCGCCGCCGCCAGAATCGCCGCCATCACCAGCCCCGCCACTCCCGCCGGAAGCCGTTGCCAGATATACAGCGGATACAAGCGGTCCAAAACCGCCGGAGCCGCCTGCCCCTGCTCGCGATACAACACAAACAAACACGTGCCGATCACCAGAAACAGAGTGAACTGCACAAAGATCACCACCCAGCTAGCCAGCAGCGCGGCCCGGCTTTGCCCCAGATTGCGCGCCGCCAGCAGCCGCTGCACCATCAATTGATCCGTCCCGTGACTGGCCGTAGTCAGGAAACACCCGCCCAACACCCCCGCCCAAAAACTATAAGTCCTCGTGAAAAACACCGCCGGAGCCGCCAGTCGAAAATCGAACACCTGCAGCTTCCCCAGCGGCCCCGCCACCGCCGCCACATGAGCCCACCCGCCGGGAATCTGCTGCAGCAATAACACCAGGCTCACCACCGCTCCCGCGACATACAACACCATCTGCACCACGTCCGTCCAGATCACCGCCGTCAACCCGCCCTCATACGTGTAGAACAGCGTCAAGCACAAGATGACCACGATAGACGCCGTCTCCCCCGATCCCAGAATGATCGAGATCACGATCGAAACCGCAAACACCCGCACGCCCTCCGCCAGCGCCCGCAGCACCAGGAACGCCGCCGCCGTCAACCGCCGGATCCGTTCGCCGAAGCGCACTCGCATCAATTCATAAGCGGTGAACATCTCACCCCGAAAGTAAGCCGGAAGAAAAAACGTGGCAATCACCAGGCGCGCCAGCAGATATCCCAGGACCAGTTGCAGGAACGCAAAGTTTCCCCCAAAAGCTAACGGAGGCGTACCGATCACCGTCAAAGTACTAGTCTCAGCCGAAACAATCGACAGCGCGATGGCCCACCACGGCGCCGTTTTTCCCCCCAGAAAATAATCCCGCAAGGTATGCTGCGAAGAGCGAAAATGCGCGCCGAACCAAGTGATACCGGCCAAGTAGGCGACGATCACGGCCAGATCGATCCATCGCACGGGGGCCATCATGTAAGGGACAGCATAACGGTCCGGGCGGCCTTAAGGAAAGCTGCATCGAAACTGTTCCCGCCACCCCGGCGTCTAAAGAAGTGAGGAACTCCGGCCAGTTTAGGTGTAGGCTGGACTGTATGGGATTTCATCTGGGGATTCCCGAACCCGGCAGCAAGCGGGGTGCTTGCGGGTCGAACGCAGGTTCGGGTATACTTCGCAGAGTGCGAATCCAAGAAATGAAAGGGCGAGTTCACTTGCAGGATCGCGGGCGGAGCGCAGTCACGATGAAAAAAACAATCATTTCCTTAGTCGCAATAGCCACCTTAGCGGTGGGTCTTCAGGCACAAGCGCCTGCCAAACCGGGTGAGAAGAATTGGAAAGATCGCGCCGAGTACGATCTCTATAGCGAGATCATCAAGCCCGACGCGACCCCCGCGGCGCGCCTCCAGAACCTGGATAAATGGAAGGCGGCTACCCGCAGAGCGAGTATGCGGATAATCGCCTCAAGATCTATCTGATCACCTACCAGCAGTTGAACAATCACCGCGCGGCGTTCGACACCGCCACCGAAATTCTGAAGACCGATCCCAACGACGCCGCCTCCATTCAAGAGATCTTGGGATTCGTTCGCGCCCTAATGCCGCAACAGGCGAACGCCACGCTGTCCGCCCAGAATAAGGCTGACCTGGACACCGCAGAAAAGGTTGCCCGCGGATTGCTGGCCAATCCCGACGCCATCTACGGCCCCGACAAGAAACCGCAAGGCGTAGCCGACGACGCCTGGGCCAAGACCAAGCCGACGATGGTCAACTTCGCCCAATTCACTTTGGGCTATATTGCCCTCACTCGAAAAGGACACGGCCAAGGCAGAGGCGGAATTGATGAAGACCCTGCAGGCCGATCCCGGCAACGCACAGGCGTCCTATATGCTCGCGGGCGTTTTACTGGCCCAGCAAAAGGAGCACATCGAGAAGATGTCGCTGGCGCTCTATGAATATGGCCGCGCCGCGGGCTACGAAGGCCCCGGAGCTCTGGACGCCAACACCCGCAAGTCCATCGACGGCTTCCTCGGCAAGGCCTACAGCACCTATCACGGCTCCGCCCAAGGCTTGGATCAAGTGAAGACTCAGGCCAAGACGGCAGCGCTGCCGCCCGCCGATTTCCACATTAAGAGCACCGTTGAAATCGCCCAGGACGAGCAAGCAAAGCGCGACGCAGCGGCCAAAGAAAACCCAATGCTGGCCTTCTGGAATGAAATCAAAGAAGGTCTGACGGGCGACGGATCTGCCATGTACTGGGAAGCTATGAATGGCGCCGCCCTGCCCAGCGGAAAGCCCGAAGTCACTAAGTTCAAGGGCAAGCTGGTCTCAGCTACTCCCGAAACGCGGCCCAAAGAACTCACCATCGCCATCGCCGGCGATATGCCGGACGTGACTCTGAAACTCGAAGAGCCGCTGCCGGGCAAGATGGATCCGGGCGGCGAGATCGCCTTCTCCGGCGTCGCCAAAGAGTTCTCGAAGGCCCCCTTCATGGTGACCTTCGAAGTTTCAAAGGACGACATCGAAGGTTGGACCGGTAAAGGTCCTGCCGGCGCCCCGCGCGCACCCGGCACCGCCAAGAAAGCCGCCCCCGCTGCTAAGAAGCAGTAGCCGGCTCTGAAAAGACGACGCTGAAAACGACGCGCTCCTGGAGGAAACCCTCCCGGAGCGCGTTACATTTTATAGCGCCCCATATCCTCATCGTTCAGATTTTCGAGCCACCGCCGCAACTCTTCATTGCTGCCCACTTCCGCCACCGCCGCCACCGTCTTCGACGTGCTCAGCACCGTCTCTTCCACGTAAATCGGGCAATCCAGGCGCAGCGCAATCGCCAGCGCATCGCTCGGCCGCGAATCGATCGAGATCATTTCCCCGTTGCGCTCCAGCCAGATCACCGCGTAGAAAGTGTCTTCCTTCAAATCGCTGACCACCACTTTCTTGACGCCGGCCTCCAGCCCAAAGAGCAAGTTGCGAATCAGGTCATGCGTCATGGGCCGCGGCGTCGCCACTTTTTCGATTTCCAGCGCGATGGCGTTAGCCTCGTACACGCCCACCCAAATCGGCAGGATCGCCACGCCATTGACGTCCTTCAACACCACAATCGGCATGTTCGTGACCGGATCCACCATCAATCCCCTGATCTTCATCTCGACTTCCATAGCGCCTCCCTAACTGACGTACTCGCCAACCAGCGAATTGGCCCCTGCCCGCGTGACCCGCACATCCACGTACTTGCCCACCAACTTGTCATCGGCAGTCGGATGTAGAAAATTCACAGTCTTGTGCTGCGAAGTCCGCCCGATCCACTGGCCCGTAGCTTTGTTGAAACCCTCGACCAGACACTCCTCGACCGTCCCCACATAAGCCACATTGCGCCGGATCTGAATCTGCCGCTGATGTTCCTGTACGATCCCCAGCCGCCGCGTCTTCTCGTCTTCCGAAATATGATCCCCCAGCGCCAGCGCCGAAGTGTTCGGCCGCCGCGAATACTTAAAGCTGAATATCGCGTCGTACTCCACTTCCGTCAGCAACTCCAGCGTCGCCTCAAGATCCTCTTCCGTCTCCCCCGGAAAGCCGACAATAATGTCGCTCGTAATCGCAATCGGCCGCCGCGAGTTTTTCATCCAAGCAATCCGCTGCATGTACTCGTCGCGCGTGTACAGCCGCTGCATCGCGTCCAGCATATCTTAGTCGATCCGGACTGAACTGGCAGATGGACGTGATTGCACAACGCCAAATTGGACTCAATCGCATCCACAATCGGCTTGACGAAGTCCCGCGGATGCGAAGTAGTGAACCGCACCCGCCGGATCCCCACCACACGTCCGACCTCGTCCAATAACTTCGCGAAATCCCAACCTGCCGGAGAAGGGTCCCGATAGCTGTTCACATTCTGCCCCAGCAATTGAATCTCGCTGTACCCCATCGCCGACAACTGCGCCGCCTCAGCGATCACCGAAGCACTCGTCCTGCTCCGCTCTGGCCCTCGCGTAAACGGCACCACGCAATAAGAACACTTCTTATCGCAGCCCTCAATAATCGTGATGTAAGCCCGATGCGGATTATCCCGCCGCGTCATCGGCGTATCGAAGGTCTCGTCCGTATCCAGACTCAACCCAGTGACCCGCCGGTTCCCCGCCTCCAATTGCACCAGCATCTGCGGCAGTTGATTGTAGCTGGCCGACCCGCACACCATGCTCACATGCGGCGCCTTCTCGAAAATCTTCTCGCCCTCCTGCTGCGCCACGCACCCCAGCACCGCAAAGGTCTTACCCTTGCCGTCGCGCTTGAACTGGTCCAGGCGGTGAAATACCTTCTGCTCGGCCTTATCGCGAATACTGCAAGTGTTGTAAAACACCAGCTCCGCGTCATCCGGAGTGGGTACCTGCGTGTAACCCTGGTTAACCAGCGTCCCCACGACTTTTTCCGAGTCGTGCGCATTCATCTGGCAGCCGAAAGTCTCGATATAAAAGGTCTTCACCTGCAGTCATTGTAACGTGACCGGCAATCTAAGGTGTTTCGCGTATTGAAATGGCGCGGGATTCAGCCTAGCCTGAAATCGTGAAGTACTGTCTCTATTTCTCGCTCTGCACCGGTTTCGCCGCCGCCCAATCCACCAGCGCCCTGCTCACTCCCGATCTCAACGGCCGTAACGTGGAATCGGCCTCCTATGTAGCCAAAGACGGAGACCGCACTGAGCTCACCCAGTCCATCAATGGGCGCGCCGTCCCACTTCAGAAAACCGATACCCACGTTCTGAGCGAAAGCCCCAACGGCAAGACCACCGAAACCATCGTGCGGAAATACGACGCCACCGGCCAGCTCGCCTCCACCGAACGTACCGTCAGTGTGGAGCAAAAGACACCCACCGGCTCCGTGATCAACGCCACCATTTACCGCAGCGACCTCAACGGCAGCCTGCAGGAAGCCGAACGCCGCACTATCCAATCGCAAACCCAGGGGTCGACCACCACCGCGGACGTCGCCATTTCGCGCGCCGGCTTGAGTGGATCGTTCCAGCTCGCCGAAAAACGCAACATCGTCACAGTTACCAACAAGGACGCCGGCTCGGTTCAAGAAACCGAGGTAGTCCAGCGGCCGGATCAGAACGGCCAGCTAGCCGAAGCCACTCGCGAAACCCGCGAACAGACAACGGCCGGCGACAAAGTGACCTCCAACACCGCCCGCTACGAACCCGACTACACCGGCAAAATGAGCTTGATCCGCCAGCAGGTGGAAACGACCGCCAAGTCTCCCGACGGCTCCATCGTCACCGAGCGCAACACCTTCGCCCCGTCCGCCTACGGCATAGCCCGCAGCGGCGACGGAGGCCCCAAGCTGCAAGAGCAGGAAGTGATCGTAAGACGCGAAAACAACGGCGTGGTTACGGAAAAGACCACCGTGAGCCGCCCCACGCTGCAGAACCCCGACCGTCTGGGCCCGGCCTCGCCCGTCTCCGAGCTAGTGTGCAAGGGCAAATGCGCCGGCCCCTTGCAGCCCTAAGCAATCTCCCGCAGGAAGCTCGCGCCCGTAACAATGCTGGTCCCGAAGTTCTCCGCCACCGTCTGCCCGATATCCGCCAGTGACCCGCGCACGCCCAGATTTACACCGGCGCGCGCCTGGCGCCCGTAAGCCAGCAGCGGCACATACTCGCGGCTATGATCCGTCGACGGCGTCGTCGGATCGCACCCGTGATCCGCGGTCAAAATCACCAGATCGTCAGCGCCCAGCTTAGCGTCCAGCTCCGGCAGCCATCTGTCCACTTCTTCGAGCGCCCGCGCATAACCCTCGACATCGTTGCGATGCCCATACAACATATCGAAATCCACGAGATTGACGAAGATCAGCCCGCGTTCAAGCTCGTCCATCGCCGCCAGAGTCTTCGCCATCCCGTCCGCATTGGTCTTGGTCTTGACCTGCTCCCCGATCCCCCGCCCCAGAAACACATCGAAGATCTTGCCGACGCTATAGACCTCCACCCCGCGGGCCTTTAACTGATCGAGCAGCATCCCCTTCGGCGGAGGCACCGCATAATCATGCCGGTTCGAAGTGCGCGTGAACGCCCCCGGCTCCCCCACAAACGGCCGCGCAATCACCCGCCCCACCTCATAAGGACCCCGCAAAATATCCCGCGCCGTCTCGCACATTTTGTACAACTCGAACAGCGGGATCACTTCCTCATGCGCCGCGATCTGAAACACGCTGTCCGCCGAGGTGTACACAATCGGCGACCCGGTTCGTACGTGTTCCTCGCCCAGCTCCTTGATGATTTCCGTCCCCGACGCCGCTTTGTTGCCGATCGCCCGCCGCCCGATGCGCGTCTCAAACGGCTCCATCACCTCACGCGGAAACCCCTTGGGGAACAGCGGAAACGGTTTCTCCAGATGAATCCCCGCCATCTCCCAATGCCCGGTGGTGGTGTCTTTTCCCGGCGATGCCAGCGTGCAGCGCCCGTACGCACCCGCCGGAGCAGCCACCGCCTGCAGCCCCGTCAGCGGACGAATATTCGCCAGCCCCAGCCGGCACAAATTCGGCAGCTTCAAAGCCCGCTGCCGCGCGATGTTGCCCAGCGTATCGCTGCCCTTATCGCCGTAAGCCTCCGCATCCGGCATCTCGCCAATCCCAACGCTATCGAGTACGATCCAGATAACCCGTCCGAAGCCCAATTATTTTTCCCCGTCCATAAGCGCCGCCTGAATCCGAGCCGTCAGTTGATCCACAAAAGTGTCGCGAGTGAAGCCATTCATCCGGCTCACCAGCCGCCCCTGTTTATCCGCAATCATGGTCGACGGAATCGAATTGATCGCCAGCAGCCGCACCAGCCCATCGTCGAAAAACACATTGCCGCTCCAATGCTGCGCCTCGATGAAAGGCGCAACCAATCCGCGGTCCTCGTCTGTATCCACCGACAAAAACACCACGTCGTCGCGCTCCCGGAACCGCTGCTTCACTTCTTCGTACAGCGGATGCTGCGCCCGGCAAGGCACGCACCAAGTAGCCCAGAAATCGAAGATCAGCACTTTCCCCCGCATGGTCTTCAGATCCAATTTGCCGCCGCTGAGCGCCCCTAGAGTAAATTTCATCGGGTCCGTAACGCCGAAGTTCGGGTCCAGCTTACGTAGTTCGCTCTCACGCTTGCTCACAACCTCGGCAGTGCGATCGTAAGCCGCCAGAATCTCATCGCCCAGCCCTTTTTCGGACCCGTCATGCAGCTTCCGGTACATCTCGCCCAGCGCCTTACGATCCGCCCGCCGCTGCTCGTCGCTAGCCCGCGCGTCTTCGATCATCAGCGCATCCGCCAGCCGCGCAATCGCCTCGTCATGCTTTCCCTGCAACTCCAGCGCCTCCGACCAAGCCCGCGCCGAAGCCTCGTCAGGATAAGCAATGTAAGCCAGCGCCGCCCTGACGCCGCGCCTCGTCCGCATTTTCCAAGATCCGGTATGCTTTCGACCTGATACAACAACGCCCGCGCCAGCGACCGGTCGTGTTCCTCCTGATTCCTCACCGGATCGAACCCGGACACAACCGGCACGCGACTCACATACCCCTCAAACCGCTTCGCATAATCCAGCGCCCGCGTAGCGTTGTCTTTCCCACCGGCGTCAAGCAGCGCCCGCGCCACCCGGTCCAGCAGCGTTCCATCGTTAGGCATCGCCACCAACACCGGCTCGCCATATTTAACGATGCGCGCGTCATCGCGAGTCTCCACCGCCGCTTTCGCCAGCAAATTGAAGATCTCCGGACGCAGCGGCGTGTTGGGATACTTGCGCAAGTGCGCCTCCAGCGCGCGGATCATATCGAAGCCGCTAGTATTGGCTTCCTCGACCGCCACCGCCAGTTCGTGCTTCTCCGCATCTGAGGCCACCGGTGCCTGCGCCAGCGCCGACATGCAGAGAAGTACCAGCCCGATCCCGCGTTTCATGCTGACTTTATTTTAAGCCGGACAGCGTTGGCCTATTTCGACGACGTCGCCCGAATCGCATCCGCAATCTGCGCCGCCCGCTCGCGCGCCATGTGGATGTAAGCCTCGTCCTTGGCCACCTGATCGAGCAGCGGGAGAAATTGCGCCGTCGCCACCAGCCGCTTGTTATCCCACAAGCTCTGAATCTTCAAGACCGCCGCGTTCACTCCCAGCCGGTCATGCCGAGCCGCACGCCTCAACTCCAGCAGAGTCCGCAGGCTCTCTCCGATGCGCTCGAAGCGGTCAGTCAGCAGCTTGGCGTCTTCGCTCGAAGAGTAGTTGAACTTCACTTCCCCGCGATCCCCGCCCGCTTCCCAGCGCAGCGTCTTCTGCCCCATGTTCGCGACCTTCAACCCGGATTCGAGCGGCCTCTTGAAGTGATCCAGCCGCTCCGCCAGTTCGAACATCTCGGCTGTAGCGCCGCTCTCCAGTTGGAATTTCTCAAGCGTTATCCGGATCTTCAGATTCGTTGTAGAGTGGCGTCGCCAGTCCGCTCCACGGTAATCGAGAAAAACGCCGGCGCCGATCCCGGAAACGATTTGCTAAACGTGATGCTCGGAGCCTCCGCCGCCCAAACCGCCGCAGCCGCCAGCAACAGCTCGATCGCAAACCTCATCGAACGGCCCCAGCGATCTTGACCGGCGTGGCTTTCCAGCGCGTAGCGTGGCAAATCGCCACCGCCAGCGCATCCGCCGCGTCTTCCGATTCGATGGTCTGCCCCGTGAGTGTCCGCACCATCAATTGCACCTGGCTTTTCTCCGCGCGCCCGTAACCCACCACGCTCGATTTCACCGACAGCGGCGAGTACTCACCCAACAGCACGCCCGCCTCTGCGATCGCCGCCAGCACCACGCCCCGCACGTGCGCCAGTTTCAAAGCCGTCTTCACGTTCTGCGAGTAGAAAACCTCTTCCACCGCCGCGGCCTCGGGAGCATGCTGCACCAGCAGTACCCGCAGCGCGACCCCCACCGCCGCCAGCCGGTCGCACAACGCGTCTTTGGGCGAAAGCGATATGACCCCGTGCGCGATCACCGCATGCCGGCGCCCGTCGCTTTCGATCACGCCCCAGCCGGTGCGCTCCGTTCCGCAGTCGATGCCTAGCACCCGCATGAACTCGCCCGGCGCAGCCGCTCTTACGCCAGAGCTTGTAGCTCCTTCTCGTCGACGTCGAAGTTGGAATATACGTTCTGCACGTCGTCGTGTTCTTCCAGCAGCTCGCTCAGTTTCAGCATCGCCGACGCCGTCTTGCCTTCAAGCTTCATCAGGTTTTTCGGGATCATCGCGATCTCCGCCGATTCTGTAGGAATCCCCGCCTTCTGAATCGCTTCGAGCACCTGAACATGCACCTCGGGAGCCGACAGCACTTCCCAACTGCCGTCTTCCGAGCGCAGGTCGTCCGCGCCCGCATCGAGCACCAGCGCCATCAATTCATCCTCGCCCGGAGCCTTCTCCGCGTCGATAATAATCTGGCTCTTGCGCTCGAACATCCAAGCCACGCTGCCCTGCTCGCCCAGGTTCCCGCCGTTCTTCGAAAACATATGGCGGATCTCGCTCACCGTGCGATTGCGATTGTCGGTAGCCGTAGACACCAGCACCGCCGCGCCGCCCGGACCGTAGCCTTCGAACATGATCTCGTCGATCTGCCCGCCCTCCAAGCTCGCCCGTGCCGCGCATGATCGCCCGCTTGATGTTGTCGGCCGGCATGCTGACGTTTTTGGCGTCATTGATAGCCGTCCGCAGCCGCGGATTCCCATCAGGATCGCCCCCGCTGCGCGCCGCAATGGTGATTTCCTTGATGATTTTCGTGAACTGCTTGCCGCGCTTAGCGTCGGTAGCGGCTTTCTTGTGCTTAATCGTTGCCCATTTGGAATGACCGGACATTACAGACCTCTAACGTTTTAACGGATTCTAAGGGCCGCGAACCGCCCAACTTTCTAAGATACCACGTGGGGCGGACGTCCCCGTCCGCGTTCGACCTCCGGTCGAACAAGCTTTTTCCCCCTATCCCTTGTAAGGAAACCGCTCCACCTCGCGCATACACTGCGCCAGCGCCGATAGCAGCGTTTGCCCCCATCCCACCGGCGTGTAAGGCGCGATCCCCTGATTCGTCTGCTTATCCGCCTGCGCAAAGTAGGTCATCGCCGGATCCTTGGGAGTCAAAAACTGCTTCACCGTAATCACGAACTCCACCGGCCCGCCATCCTGCTGCTTGAGCATCGAAAAATGATGCACCAGGGCCAACTGCTGTTCCTCATTCGCCTGCGCAAACTCCCACTCGCTCATACAATTTTTCCCCTCGAAACATGATACGCCGCGAGCACGCTTCCATGCTAGATTTGAGCGAATGAAGGCCGCGTTCCTTGTATTCGCTCTAACCCTGACGGCCGCAGCCCAAACCACGGACTACGGCGCCGTCCACGGCACGGTTCTTACTATCGACGACGCGCCCCTCCCCGGCGGCGAAGTGCAACTCACCTCCCGCGAAGAGGACTTCAGCGCCAAAGTCGGACCCGACGGCCAGTTCGCCCTCCACGCACGCCCCGGAATTTACTCCATCAAGGTAACTCGCCCCGGCATCATCCCCTTCCAACGCGCTCAGATCGTGGTGCGCGCCGGAGCCGTCGTCAACCTCAACGTGCGCCCGGTGTTCGACAACCCCGATCCCGGGGTCCACTATTATTCATTCGCCGTGCCCGGAGTGATCGAACTAGGCGCCGTGCTGCGCCGTGTGGATCACGGTCCGGATAACATGATGCTCAGCTTCGATTCGCTGTCCGTCTACGCCCGCAACGTCGAATGCGACCGCCGCACCCTCCACTGCACCGCCACCGGCGACGCGCGAGTCGAAATCGGCCAGGAAGATGGCGTCCACCGCGACCGCGCCCCCAGGATCGAAATCGATCTCCCCCAGCGTGCCGCCTCACTCTACGGGGACGAAAGCCCCCGCGAATTGAAGTTCTAACTACGCGTTCACCCGAGGCATGTGCGGCGCCGGATAGCGCGTCCCAGCCGTCGCCCCCGCTGGAAACGCCGCGCCGATCTCCTGCAGTTCCGCCGCACTCAAGGCGATGTCCACCGCCGCGATATTCTCTTCCAGATATTTGCGCCGCTTGGTTCCCGGAATCGGCACGATGTCTTCCCCCTGCGCCAACACCCACGCCAGCGCCAGCTGTGCAGGAGTAACGCCGCGCCGCTTGGCAATGCCTCTAAGCGCCTCCACCATCCGCATATTCTGCTCGAAATTATCGCCCTGAAAACGCGGCATGTCCCGCCGCCGGTCCCCCTCCGGAATCTCCCCGGGTTTGCTCCACACCCCACTCAAAAACCCGCGCCCCAACGGACTATAAGGCACCAGCGACACCCCCAGCCGCCGCGCCGCCGCCAGATTCCCTTGCGTTTCGACATCCCGCGTCCATAGCGAGTACTCGCTCTGCAGCGCCGCAATCGGATGCACCTTGCAGGCCCGCTCCAGCGTAGCCGCCGACGCCTCCGACAGCCCCAGATACCGCACTTTCCCGGCCTTGATCAACTCCGCCATCGCGCCCACCGTCTCTTCGATAGGCGTGTCAAAGTCTACACGGTGTTGGTAATACAAATCGATGGTATCGACGCCCAGCCGCTGCAAGCTAGCGTCGCAAGCGCTGCGTACGTATTCCGGCTTCCCGCTGACGCCCACAAACTGTCCACTCGCGTCGCGAATATTGGCGAACTTGGTTGCCAGAAACACCCGCTTGCGCTTGCCCTTCAGCCACCCGCCTAACAACTCTTCATTTGTGAACGGCCCGTAAACGTCCGCCGTGTCGAAGAAGTCGACGCCCAGTTCCAGCGCCCGGTCGAGCGTCGCCAGCGATTCCCGGTCATCGCGCCCCGAGTAAAACTCGCTCATCCCCATGCAGCCCAAACCGATGGCGGAAACCTCGGGCCCGCCCGCCCCCAACCGGCGTTTTTTCATATTGGTTTATTGTAGCGGTTTGGCTTCGAATAATCGCGGATCGACACGCTGAAATCGCGCGCGTTTTTCGACCAGCACGCGAAATTGCTTCGCCGCTGGCTCAAACGCGCCATGGAAATGCCCCGGCGAATCCGCGTCGGCTTCGAGCGATAAGGTCTGCAGCGCTTCGCCGGCAGGCCCAATCAACCGGAATTGTGGACTCACGATCTCCGGACTCACCCACAGCGACAGCATTTGCTCGCGCACTTCGACATTGTGCAATCCCTGAGCCGCATGCGCCTGCACGGCCACCGAGTAAGCGCCCGTCCCCGCCAGCCGCAGCAGCCATTCCCCCGCGACAGGCTTAGCAACCGTCGCAATCCGCCCCGCGCGAAACCAGTGATCCGCGTCCGGCTCTCCCGTCACGCTAGACCGCTGCGGATCGTACAGCAGTATCGTCTGCATGCACTGCAATGACGCGACGATGAACAAGCTATCGACGCTAGGATCCACCGGAATCCGAATGTCCACATAAGATTCCAGCTTCCCCGACTGACGCACAATGGTTTCCTTGTGCCGCATGTCGCCGAGCGCCAACACGGAAGTCCCCGCCACTTCAGATTTGTCAAAAAGGAAAAGATGCCCGCCCGTAGCCTCGGCAATCTTCGAATAGGTAGGATCGAACGCCCGCTCTTTCCCGGTGCAAGGCCAGCCCGCCTGATACCGCGGCTGCTGCTCCTGCCCCCAGGCCCCCAACGCGAACGCCATCAGGAGTGCGATGCGCATATTCGCTAATCGGAAAAAGAAAGCCCGGCCGTTAGACCGGGCTTATCACACTGATTTTAACGGCCGACTTTAACCGAATTACTCAGCCAGCGGCTCTTCGGTGGGCTCGCCCTCGGTCAACCCGCCCGCATACAGCGCGCGCGTCTCCTCGTCGTAACCCGGGATGTTGTCGAGCACCGCCGCCTCTTGCTCTGGCGTCAGATCTTCTTCCACATCCTCGCCCGCTATCTTCACGCTGCGGTAGTACGCCATGCCGGTTCCGGCCGGAATCAGCCGTCCCATAATGACGTTCTCCTTCAGGCCGCGCAGATTGTCCACCTTGCCGTTGATGGCCGCTTCGGTCAGGACACGCGTAGTCTCCTGGAAGCTGGCAGCCGAGATGAACGAATCCGTCGAAAGCGACGCCTTGGTGATACCCAGCAGAACCGTCTTGCCTTCCGCCGGCTTCCCGCCCGCCTCGACCACGCGCAAATTTTCCTCGCGGAATTTGAATTTGTCGACCACTTCTTCCGGCAGGAATTCGCTGTCGCCGATGTCCTCGACCTTCACCCAGCGCATCATCTGCCGGGCAATCACTTCGAGGTGCTTGTCGTTAATGTTGACACCCTGTAAGCGATAGACTTCCTGGATCTCGTTCACCAAATACTTCTGCAGATCCTTCTCGCCCATCACCGCCATGATGTCGTGCGGATTACGCGGCCCGTCCATCAGCGGATCGCCGTGGCGCACGCGCTCGCCTTCCTGCACGTTGATGTGAACGCCGCGCGGCAGCGAGTATTCCTTCTGCTCGCCATCGTCGCCCACCACGTACAGCTTGCGCATACCCTTGCTGATTTCGCCGTACTTCACGACGCCGTCGATCTCCGTGATAACCGCCGTCTCCCGGGGTTTACGGGCTTCGAACAGTTCGACAACACGCGGCAGACCGCCGGTGATGTCCTTGGTCTTGGTAGTCGCGCGCGGAATCTTCGCCAGTACATCGCCAGCGTGAACCTCATCCCCATCCGCCACCGTCAAGTGAGCGTGCATGGGCATCAGGTAACGCTTTTCGTCGTGCTTGCCGCCGCCCGTGGGGCGGACATAGATCGCCGGAATGCGCTTCTCATCCGTCGAATCCATCACCACCCATTGCGAGCGCCCGGTGATT
Organism: Bryobacterales bacterium; assembly: GCA_963760575.1. Lineage (GTDB taxonomy): Bacteria > Acidobacteriota > Terriglobia > Bryobacterales > Bryobacteraceae > Palsa-187. The sequence goes on along the minus strand of CAVXEM010000034.1, from coordinate 4,262 downwards.
TCATCGACGCGCTCCGACATCGTAATGCCGTCGGCCAAGTCTTTGAAGTGAACCACGCCGCTGACTTCCGTCAGAATCGAGAACGTGTAAGGATCCCATTCGAACAAAATGTCATTGGTCTTGACTTTAGCGCCGTCCGCGAAGTGAATTTTCGCGCCATAAACCACTTGGTAGCGCTCTTTTTCACGGCTCTTTTCGTCCAAAATCGCAACAATTCCATTGCGATTCATGGCAATCAGCTCGCCTTTGGCGTTCTTAACAGTAGTGACGCCGATGAACTTGATGAAGCCGTCCGACTTCGCGTCTTGCTTCGACTGTTCAGCCGACCCCGTCGCCGCGCCACCGATGTGGAACGTACGCATGGTCAACTGCGTGCCCGGTTCGCCGATCGACTGCGCCGAGATGATACCCACCGCCTCGCCGCGCTCCACCATGCGTCCCGTCGCCAGGTTGCGTCCGTAGCAAAGCTGGCAAACCCCGCGCTTCGATTCGCAAGTCAGCACCGAGCGAATCTTGACGCGCTCGATACCAGCCGCCTGAATCGCCGCCGCCAGGTCCTCGGTGATTTCCTCGCTGACCTTGACGATAATGTTGCCTTCGTAATCCAGCTGATCTTCGAGCGCCACGCGGCCCACAATACGGTCGCGCAACGGCTCGATGATTTCGCCCGATTCGATGATGGGCTCGACGTAAATTCCGTCGCTGGTCCCGCAATCGTCTTCGGTGACGATCACGTCCTGTGCCACGTCGCACAAGCGGCGCGTCAGGTAGCCCGAGTCGGCCGTCTTCAAAGCGGTATCAGCCAACCCCTTGCGAGCGCCGTGCGTTGAAATAAAGTACTGCAGCACGTTCAGCCCTTCGCGGAAGTTAGCCGTAATCGGGGTTTCAATAATCTCACCCGACGGTTTCGCCATCAGACCGCGCATACCGGAAAGCTGGCGGATCTGCTGTTTCGAACCGCGCGCGCCCGAATCGGCCATGATGTAAATCGGATTGAGGTAGCGGCCCGTGCGGTCGTCCTCTTCCATGGTCTTGAACATTTCTTCCGAAACGCGTTCCGTGACCTTGGACCAGATCTCGATGATCTTGTTATAGCGTTCGCCGTGCGTGATCGCGCCTTCTTGATACTGCGATTGGACTTCGATGACGGCCTTTTCGGCGTCCTTCACCAGCCCGGCCTTCTCACCCGGCACGATCATATCGTCGATGCCGATCGAAATGCCCGCGCGCGTAGCGTACAGGAACCCGAGCGCCTTCACCTTATCGAGCATCGTCACCGTAATGGTCAGCCCGAACTTCAGGTAACAATACTGGACGAGCTGCGTGAGACCCTTCTTCTTCAGTAAACCGTTGATGAAAGGCATCTCATCCGGCAGCACGTCATTCAAGATGACGCGACCGACCGTCGTATCCATGTACTGCTTCATGAATTCGATCGGCTCGGTGTGCATCAGATTCTGGCTGTCGAACGCCTTAATCAGATCCATGACCTTGCCGGTATAGCGCAGCTTAATCGGCGTCAGCGTCTCGACCTCGCCCATTTCGAGCGCGATCAAAACATCGTCCATCGACGCAAACATGCGCCCTTCGCCCTTGGTTCCAGGACGCGCCTTGGTCAAGTAATACAGACCCAGCACCATGTCCTGCGTCGGAACCGCAATCGGCGCGCCATGCGCCGGCGACAGAATATTGTTCGACGACAACATCAGCGTCGAAGCTTCAATCTGCGCCTCAGGCGACAGCGGAATGTGCACCGCCATCTGATCGCCGTCGAAAGTCCGCGTTGAACGCCGTGCAAGTCAGCGGATGCAGCTTGATGGCCTTGCCTTCGACCAGCACCGGCTCGAACGCCTGAATACCCAAACGGTGCAGCGTAGGAGCGCGGTTCAACAGAATCGGATGATCCTTGATGACTTCCTCAAGAATGTCCCAAACCACCGGATCCTGCTGCTCGACCAATTCTTTGGCCTGCTTGATCGTCGTGCAATGCCCGCGCTGCTCCAGACGATGATAGATGAACGGCTTGAACAATTCGAGCGCCATCTTCTTCGGAAGACCGCACTGATTCAGCTTCAATTCCGGCCCCACCACGATCACCGAGCGCCCCGAATAATCCACGCGCTTTCCGAGCAGATTCTGGCGGAAGCGTCCCTGCTTGCCCTTCAGCGTATCGGACAGCGACTTCAGCGGACGGTTATTCGCGCCACGCAGCACGCGGCCACGGCGTCCGTTGTCGAACAACGCATCGACCGCTTCCTGTAGCATGCGCTTTTCGTTGCGCACGATCACGTCAGGAGCATGCAGATCGATCAGCTTCTTCAACCGGTTATTGCGATTGATCACGCGCCGGTAAAGATCATTCAGATCCGAAGTCGCGAAGCGCCCGCCATCGAGTGGCACCAGCGGACGCAGCTCCGGCGGAATCACCGGGATCACATCCAGAATCATCCACTCCGGCTTGTTCCCCGACTTGCGGAAGCTCTCCGCAACGCGCAGACGCTTGGCGTACTTCAGCTTCTTCTGCTGCGACACCTCGGTCTTCATCTTCTCGCGGATGTCTAGGCTGAGCCCTTCGCAATCCACTTTCTTCAACAGCTCTTTGATTCCCTCGGCGCCCATCATGGCGACGAATTTGCCCGGGAACTCTTGATCGAGCGCGCGCTTGCGCTCGTCGCTGATGACTTCGCCCTTGCGCAGATCCGCGACTTCGCCCGGATCGACAATCACGAACGCTTCGAAGTACAACACGCGTTCGAGTTCCCGCAGCGTGATATCGAGCAAATACCCGATGCGGCTCGGCAGTCCCTTGAAGAACCACACATGCGAGCACGGGCTAGCCAGTTCGATGTGTCCCAGCCGCTCGCGGCGCACACGCGACAAAGTCACTTCAACGCCGCACTTGTCGCAAATCACGCCGCGATGCTTCATGCGCTTGTACTTGCCGCACAAGCATTCCCAATCGGCGATGGGCCCGAAGATACGGGCGCAGAACAACCCGTCCCGCTCCGGCTTAAAGGTTCGGTAGTTGATGGTTTCCGGCTTGGTCACTTCGCCGTGCGACCAGCTGCGGATTTTCTCCGGCGACGCTAACGATATTCGAATGGAGTCAAAGTCCGCAATCAGATTCGCGCGATCGTAAGGGGAAGATCGATACATAGTATTTGCTCCTTTTCGTTAGTCAGCCGCCAGCGCGGTTTCCATCACTTCGGTATGTTTCTTCATCAACTCGACGTCGAGACACAACGATTGCAATTCGCGGATCAAGACGTTGAAGCTTTCCGGAACTCCAGGCTCAGCCGCAGCCTCGCCCTTCACGATCGCTTCGTAAATCTTGGCGCGTCCGTAAACGTCGTCCGATTTCGCCGTCAATAATTCCTGCAGGACGTAAGCAGCGCCGTAAGCTTCGAGCGCCCAAACTTCCATTTCGCCGAAGCGCTGTCCGCCGAACTGGGCTTTGCCGCCCAACGGCTGCTGCGTGATCAGCGAATACGGCCCGATCGAGCGAGCGTGAATCTTGTCGTCTACCAAGTGGCTCAGCTTCAACATATAGATGTAGCCGACCGTCACCGGCTGCTCGAACGGTTGTCCGCTGATGCCGTCGTGCAACTGAATCTTGCCCGAGCTCGGCAGCCGCGCCGATTTCAACTGCGCCTTGATGTCTTTCTCGGTAGCGCCGTCAAACACCGGAGTCGCAAACCGCAACCCCAGCGCCTGCGCCGCCCAACCCAAGTGGGTTTCGAGAATCTGCCCGACGTTCATACGGCTGGGAACGCCCAGCGGATTCAGCACGATCTCCACCGGCGTTCCATCCGGCAGATAGGGCATATCCTCTTCCGGAACAATGCGCGCGATGACACCCTTGTTACCGTGCCGTCCGGCCATCTTGTCGCCGACCGACAACTTGCGCTTCATCGCGATATAGCACTTCACCTGCTTGATGACGCCCGGAGGCAGCTCATCGCCCTTGCGCAGCTTCGCGATCTTTTCCTCGGTGATTTTTTCCAGCACCGCGATCTGCCGCGAAGTCATCTCTTCGATTTCATCGATCTGCTCGTTGACGCGCGGATCTTTGTCCTTCAACTTCATGCGCTTCAAATCGCGCGCGCGCAGCTTCTCGATCATGTCCGCCGTCAGGTCTGAACCCTTGGCCAACAGCTTCTTGTTAGTCTTCTCGTCGTGCAAGTCGGCCAGGATTTCCTTACCGGCCAGCAGTGTCGCGAGCCGCTTGGTGCGCTCGTCATTCAAAATGCGCTTCTCGTCTT
>CAVXEM010000033.1:0-38861 GCA_963760575.1 Bryobacterales bacterium | reverse complement strand
GGCAACGCCGACGCCGTACCCTGCGCCAAAAAGATTCTCACGACGCTGGCCCGCCGCGCCTATCGCCGGCCGGTGACGGAATCCGAAACCGAACGCCTGCTGACCTACTATCAGCGCGGCCACAACAATGGCGGCACGTTTGACTCCGGCATCGAAACCGCGCTCGCCTTCATGCTGGTGAATCCGCAATTTCTGTTCCGCTCGGAAACCGACCCCGCCAACGCAGCGCCCGGCTCCATCCATCGCATCACCGATCTGGAACTGGCCTCGCGCCTCTCGTTCTTCTTGTGGAGCAGCATTCCCGACGAGCAGCTGCTCACGCTAGCCACGCAAGGCAAGCTGAAAGACCCGGCCGTCCTGGAACAGCAGGTCAAGCGTATGCTGTCCGATAAACGCTCCGATTCACTGATCAGCAATTTCCTGGGCCAGTGGCTTTACTTGCGGAACCTGAAGGGCATCAGCCCGGACCCGCAGATCTTCCCCGATTTCGACGACAACCTGCGCCAGGCATTCCAGCGCGAAACCGAAATGTTCGTCGGCAGCGTCATGCGCGAAGACAAGAGCGTGACTGATTTAGTCAACGCCGACTACACCTTCGTGAATGAACGCCTCGCGAAGCACTACGGAATTCCGAACGTCTACGGCAACCAGTTCCGCAAAGTGAGCATCCCCGATCCCGCGCGCCGCGGCCTACTGGGACAAGGCAGCGTGCTGACGGTTTCTTCCTACGCGAACCGCACCTCTCCGGTGTTGCGCGGCAAGTGGATCTTGACCAATATTCTGGGCACGCCGCCGCCGCCTCCGCCGCCCAATGTTCCGCCCCTGAAGGAGGTAGCCTCGGGAACCATGCGCCAACGCATGGAGCAGCATCGCGCCAACGCCGCCTGCGCCGCCTGCCATAAGGTGATGGACCCCATCGGCTTCTCGCTAGAAAATTTCGACGCTATCGGAGCCTGGCGCACCACCGACGGCGGCGCCACCATCGACGCCAGTTCGCAGCTCGCGGACGGCACCAAGATCAATGGCCCCTCGGCCATGCTTGAAGTGCTCACCGCGCGCCCCGAACAGTTCGTCCGCACCATGACCCAAATGCTGATGACTTATGGTTTGGGCCGCGGAACCGAATATTATGATATGCCAGTGATACGCGGTATCGCGCACGACGCCGCCAAGCAGAATTACCGTTTTTCAGCCCTGGTTCTGGGGGTCGTCAAGAGCCCCCCGTTCCAGATGACAGTGACGCGTTCGGTGGATGCCGAAGCGATCCCGCCGGCCGGGGCAGCCGGAGCCACCACCGTGGCCGCCGCCCCCCGTGCGCTCGACAAGTAAAAGGTGTATAAATAGAAGCAATTAGGAGGCTGTCCGTCCATGTTCCTTACGAAAAAACATCTGCAGCGCCGCACGTTCCTGCGTGGTATTGGAGCCACCGTTGCACTGCCCTTGCTGGACTCCATGATTCCGGCGGGTACGGCGCTGGCCCAGACAGCCGCCAAGCCGACCTTCCGCGCCGGCTTCATCTACATTCCCATGGGCGCGCAGATGCCCCAGTGGACGCCCATCGGCGACAAGCCGGGCTTCAAGTACTCCCGCATTATGAAGCCGATCGAGCCGCTGCGCAGCTACATTAACGTGGTCACCGGCACCTCGCTGATCGCCGAGAACGGCCACGCCTTGAGCAACGCCATGTGGCTGAACGGCACCAAGCCCGCGCACGGCACCGAAATCCGCGGCGGCACCACCATCGATCAGATGATCGCCGAAAAGATCGGCCAGGACACCACCTACCCGTCGCTAGAAATCGCCACCGAGGATCACTCCTCTGAGCTCGGCAGCTGCGGCGGAGACTACGCCTGCGCCTACATGAACACCATTTCCTGGCGCACGCCCACCACGCCGAATCCCATGGAGTTGAACCCGCGCGTGCTCTTCGAACGCATGTTCGGCGGCGACGGCGCGACCGCGGAACAGCGCGTCGCCCGCCTGCGCGACAACCTCAGCATCCTCGACGGCGTGACGGCCAGCGTGAAAGACCTGTCCAAGGGCATGGATTCCAAAGACAAGGCCCGCGTCAACGATTACCTCGAAAACGTGCGCGAAATCGAACGCCGCATCGCCAAGGCCGAGAAGCAGAACAGCGAATCGACCGGCTACGGCGCGCCCGAAGCCCCGGTGGGCATCCCCGATTCTTTCGCCGATCACGCCAATCTGTTGTTCGACCTGTGGGCCATCGCCTTCCAGGGCAACATCACCCGCGTGGTCAGCTTCATGCTCGCGCGCGAGCTGAGCACCCGCACCTATCCGCAAATCGGCGTGCCCGACGGCCACCATCCCGTGTCGCATCACCAGAACGATCCGCAGCGCATGGAGATGCAGGCCAAGATCAACACCTATCACATGGAAATGTTTGCCAACTTCCTCACCAAGCTGAAGAACACGCCCGACGGCGACGGCAACATGCTGGACCATTCCATGATTCTCTACGGCAGCGGCATGAGCAACAGCAACGTGCACGCTCACGACCAGTTGCCGATCCTGATCGCGGGCGGCGCCGCCGGCAAGCTCAAGGGCGACCGTCACATCAAGGTGAAGAACGATACTCCGTTGTCGAACTTGTTGATCAGCATGCTCGACAAGGCCGGGGTGCGGACCGATCACTTTGGCGATAGCTCGGGCCGCATCGAAATCTAGTCTTCATCAGCCAGGAGAAAAACGACATGCGTAAGCTGTGGGCAATGCTCGCCGTATCCGCCGTGAGTGTATTCGCGGCTCCCGACCTCCGTGTGCTCGAGGCCGCCAAGAATCAGGACAGCGCCGCGCTGCACTCGCTGGTCAAGCAAAAGCTGGACGTCAACGCCGCCGACGTCGACGGCATGACCGCCCTGATCTGGGCCGCGCACAATAACGACCTCGATGCCGTTAAGACGCTGCTCGCCGCCGGCGCCAACGCCAAGGCCGCCAACCGCTACGAAGTGACGGCGCTCTCTGAAGCCGCCAACTCCGGCAACGGCCCCATGATCGAAGCGCTGGTGAAAGCCGGCGCCGACGTGAACGCTCCCTTCGGTGAAGGCGAGACCCCGTTGATGACCGCCTCCCGCACCGGTAGCGTCGAGGGCGTGAAGGCCCTGCTCGCCGCCGGCGCGAAAGTGAACGCCACGGATTCCTATCGCGGCCAGACTGCCTTGATGTGGGCGGTAGCCGAGAATCACCCCGAAGTCGCCAAGCTGCTAGTCGACGCCAAAGCCGACGTCAACATCCGCTCGACGCTGTTCGACTTCGCTTTCCGTAAAGTAGCCGCCGGCGGAACCCAAGCCGTCTACTCGCGCGGCGGCCTGACCGCCCTGATGCTGGCCGCGCGCCAAGGCTCCACTGAGTGCGCCAAGATTCTCCTCGACGCCGGCGCCAACATCAACGAGGCCGAGCAGGATTACGGCTTCACCCCGCTGCTCGAAGCGATTTTCAACGACCACTACGACCTGGCCGCCTACTTAGTCGACCGCAAAGCCAGCCTCAAGGAAGGCGCGCTCTACCTGGCCGTCGAAATGCGCAATCTGGATTACCAAGGCAACCGCCCGCGCAAAGCCGTCAGCGACAAGCTCGACGAGCTCGGCTTTATCAACTATCTGCTCGCCCACGGCGCCGACCCCAACGGGCCCATGATGGTGAAAATCCCCCCCCGCGCCTCGCAGAACGCGACCATCGCGCCCAACGGCAACACCCCGTTCCTGCGCGCCGCGCGCTCGGCCGATCTCGAAACCATGCGCCTCTTGATCGACCATAAAGCCGATCCCAACAAGGCGTCCGAGAACCACACCACGCCCATCATCGCGGCCGCCACCGGAATGGGAGTCCGTTTCCAAGGCGGTGACGAGAAGCCCGAACCGGAGTTCCTCGAAGCCCTGAAATTGCTGGTCGACCACGGCGCGAACGTGAACGCCGCCAATGACCGCGGCGACACTGCCATGCACGGCGCAGCCGCCCGCGGAGCCGATACGCTGGTGCAGTATCTAGCCGACCACGGCGCGAAACTCGACGTAAAGAACAAGCAGAACCGCACCCCCTGGGACGTAGCCATGGGCGTCGGCGGCGTAGCCAACACCGGCGGCTCCGCCCATCAATCGACCGGCGATCTGATCAAGCGCCTGATGAAGGGCCCCTCGGCCATGGCCACCACGCCCGCCCAGTAATACAAGATTAGAATTACCAAACGGCATCCGGCCTTCGAGCTTGGATGCCGTTTTGTTTTCGATTCTCGCCTAGCCGATTACTCAGGTACCCAAGTGAAGGAAAACACTCTATTCGGTTTGGAATAGGTACAAGTTTTTCGATCAAATTTCGCACCTGCAGGAGCGGTCACGAAATAACCCTCTAAGCGCTCGTAGTTCACGATTAAGAAATCGACTTCGCTGTCAAGGACGCATCCCCCGATAGATCGGTGCATTTTGCCGATATACTCATCACCACTTCGCCGCGCCTCAAACTTAGTCCAGTTCCGGTCATCCGCGATGTTTTCGGCGTACACGAAATCGTCACTGAACCTAACCGAATAGTGATCCAGGCCACTGACCGATTTCCAATTCAACGTTTGAGAAGTGCCCTTCAGTACTTTCCGGATGAGATTAGTTTGAAATTCCTTGCCCGTTTCGTCGAGGACGTACACATCGGCGCCCTCGACTGCGAATCTAACCGGCCCGTTCACAGTTAGCGCAGCTTGGCGCATCCAGACGCGACGCCCGAGAAGAAATGTATACCGCGGACTATCTACAATAAGCGACTCGTCGGATCGGTACCGCGGCACGGAAGCGCTGACGCCGATACCGGAGGCCTGCCCAGCCACGGTATTGCCGTACCTGGTAGCGGAAGCTTGGGCACTTGCGCTGTCAACGAAAGCGTGCCGAGATATGTTGAGGTCTTCGCTTCATCGAGAAGCGTTCCAGTCTGCCATGCGCGGTCACGGCCCGCCAATTGGAGTGCCACGCCGAGAAAAATAAGTGGAATTCGAAAGGTCATTTCATCGGCGCCGCGAAAATCAATCCCGCGGCGCACAAAACATTTTATCCGCTTTTCAATCCGCCAACGGATCCGGCCGCAACTGGAACTTCACCACCTTACTGCTAGTCCCCTTGCCCGTCTCGCTATGGAACGGCGCGCGCGTAGCCCACGTTGACCACACGCCCTTCCCCTTCCACCCGGCCTTGGGATCGTCAATGCGCCCGTCCATCCCCTTCGCGAAGAACCCGGTCGGATAAGGCACCCGCATCACCGTAAACTTGCCGGTAGCCGGATTCAGCGCCAGCAGCGCATCCGAATCGCTCCCCGCCGCGATAGGCGTGTTCTTGCCCAAACCGAGCGTGTCGAACTGATCCACCCAGTCGTAATAGTTCGAGTCCGCGCTCCCGTTGTCGGTCACGCCCTTGAACTGCGGTCCCGGCACTGCGGTCAGCGTCCAGCCTTCCGGACACTGCTGCCCCGTCGCCTTCGGACCGTTCAGCGGACCCTTGCACTTGCGGCGGTCGAAACTCGCCAGATGCCCGCTCGCGATCACCGTCCACACCACGCCATTGCGGTCGATGTCCAGCCCGCGCGGCCCAAACCCCTGCACCTTCGCGTTGGGATTGTTCCACGGCAGCTCATAGTATTCGGCCAACGCCGTCTCCGGCGGATGCGAGCCCGGATTCAGCCGCACCACCGCGCCCGGGAAGCCCAGCACCGTGCCCCAGACCGATCCATCCAGCGGGCTCACCGTGACCCCATAAAACGCCGCGTTGAGGCGCGTGTCTTTCGCCGGGTCGAGCGAAACGTTCAACGCCGAATTCGTCCCCAAACTCTCGCCGCTCGGCGCCGTCGCCACTTTCTGCTCGCCTTCGACGTAAGCATCGCGCTTGCCGTTGCCGTTGGTGTCGAGCACCAGCGCCGTCCAGCCCTGCGACTTCGCGGCATCATGCGTCTGATCCCACATCTTGGTGTTCAACCAGCCCACCACGCCGCCACCGCCGCCGCTGCTGGTCCACAAAGTATTGTTTGCGTCCTCGGCGAAAACTAAGTGATGGGTGCCGAAACAGGTGTCGATCAGTTCCAGCTCTTTGGTCTTCGGATCGTACATCGCCAATTGCCGTCCGGACGTCTTCGTGGGCGTCAACTTCGCGGAAGGATTCAGCGACCCATCCTGGCAAAACGCCGGGTTCTCCGGCCCGCGAATGGTGGATGTCAGCCACACACGCCCGCGTTCGTCGAACATCGGATTGTGGACATTATTCTGGCTGTTCCAAATCACTTCATCGCCCCAATAAGCCGATGGCCGCGGCATGGTCGCCGGCGCCGCCAGCGGCGTATTCGGATCGCGTGGATGCAGCTTCACCTGGCTGATGGTGTTGTGCACCGGGTCCAGCACCGGCAGGAAATCCGCGCTCACTTCGAGTGACCCATACAACAATCCATTCGCGTTCAGTCGCGGATTGCGTTTATCGGTAGCGATCTCGTCGTGCAGATACACCGTCGGTCCAGCCCAGTCCCATTGCGTGATCACCACGTTGCGCTCCAGCCCCTGCGGACGCGGCGGAGCTTCCTTCGGATACTCGCCCGCCGCCACGCGATCTGTCCAGTCCGCAAACATTTTCAGCGCACGCGGCTTGCCGAGCTGGTTGATGCCCGAGAGCATTGCAGTCCCCGCCTGCCCCGATTGAATGCGCCGCTCCCATGCGTCGACCGACGAATCGAAATGCCCCAGCCCAGCCGGCAGCGTGCGCGTTCCCTTCCCGCCCAGCGGATGGCACGATTCGCAGCTATCGGTTTTCATAATGCGCAGCCACTGCGCCTGGCTCTTCATCGCCGGATTAATCCCGTTGCCTTCCGGTCCGGTGCCCGGAAATTCGCTCTTCGCCGGAGGCTCGGCCAGCGCGTACCAATAATTCGACGGATAATATTCCGCCGCCGCCTTCGCGCTGGGCGCAATCACCGCCGTGAGGTTCAGATTCTTGCCCGGCACGGTCTTCGTTTTCGCCGAATCCACCAGCCCGTAGCCGCGCACCCACACTGTATAGCTGGCCTTCGGCAATTCCGGAATCAAGTAGCGCCCGCGATCGTCCGTGACCACAGTTTTGCTGTATTTCGTGCCCAAATCGCTGGTTTCGGCGATCACCCACACGCCGGCTTCCGGACCTTTGGAACTGGTCACCACGCCGCCGATATCGTTATCGTTGATCTTCACGGCCGATCCGGCGGGTTGCTGCGCCTTGAGCGCAACCAGCGACAGCGCCACAAACGCGATCGCGCTCAGGGATAGAAGTCTCGTCTTGCTCATGTCTTCGTACCTCTCTTGATGAAGTTAGGGGTCTCTGGAGCGTTAGTATATACCTACCACGATCGGCTCGGAATGGGCCTCGCCCGCTACTTCCACGGATTCAATAACAACACTCCGCTCGCTGCAAAATCGGCGGTGTTTCGCGTCATGACGTGGAGCCCATGGCGCAGCGCAGTCGCCGCAATCAAACCGTCCGCCGCCGGAATGGCGCGTCCGCGTTTTTGTGCGGTGGCCGTGAGTTCGCCCCAGATGTGCGCGGTTTCCAGATCCACCGGCAGCAACCGGTCGGCGTAACCGAGCTCCAGCGCCCGCAGCCAACTGTCGAGTCCCCGCTTGTTCCGGCTATCCTTGAGCAGCGCAATTCCCTTGGCAATCTCGCCCGCCGAGACAACACTGACATACAGGTCATCACTGGCAAAATCATCGATTGTTCGACGCACCCCCGGATTCGGACGCGGATTTCGCAGCTCCGAAAGAACACAAGTGTCGAGCAGCGCCCTCATAACTTAACGTCACGCATAGGGGAGCGATCGCGTGCGAGGTCCAGGCCCTTCAGACTGGGACCTGGCGCGGTCAAGAACTCCTTGAAACTGGCCCTTTTTCCCGCGAGCTTTTCGTACTCGCGGCGGTCCATGACCACCACCGTATCGGCGCGGCGCTCGACCCACTGCGGCCCTTCCGCCAGTGCCCGGTTCACCAGCTCACTAAAACGATTCTTAGCATCCGCGAGTTTCCATTTCGATCTAGCCAATCTAGCCATATAATTCGATCCTAACATACCGCCGCGAACACCCCCATCTGGCGCTACCGGCGCTCCAGCGCGTATGCCATAATATTCCAGCCTCCTTGTTGAAGGGTGAATTTCCATGCTCCGAACTCCGCTTTCCTTGTTATCCGCGATAACCGTCCTAGCCGCCACCCCCGCCCTGGCGCAATTCGATTTCTCCGGCCGCTGGAACCCCATGTATCACGAAGATGAACTCGAGCGCACCGATCCCGGCCCCTCCGTAGGCGACTACCTCGGCTTCCCGCTCACCGAAGCCGCCCGCCGCCGCGCCGACGCCTGGGACGTGTCGCTGGTCTCACTGCTCGAACACCAATGCATCCCCCACCCCGCCGCCTACAGCATTCGCGGCCCCAATAACCTGAACGTCTCGACGCAAAAAGACCCGGTCACCGGCGCCATTATTGCTTACATTCTGGAGGGCACCTACGGTGGAGCAACGCGCACGATCTGGATGGACGGCCGCCCGCACCCTTCCGAATTCGCCGCGCACACCTGGGCGGGTTTTTCCACCGGAGTCTGGGAAGGTAACACGCTCACCGTCGAAACCACCCACATCAAGCCCGGCTACCTGCGCCGCAACGGCATCGCCCACACGGACGCCGTCAAGGTCACCGAACACTTCGACCTCCACGATAAATACCTAACCGTAGTCAGCATCCGCGAAGACCCTGCTTATCTCACCGAGCCCTTCATTCAAACCCAAACCTGGGTGTGGAATCCGTTCCAAGGCTACGGCGGTTATAAGTGCGATGCCGTCCCCGAACTTCCCGGCCGCGTCGGCTACGTCCCGCACATTCTGCCCGGCGAAAACCACCTGCTCGCCGAATTCACCGACATGTATGGCGTTCCCGAAGCCGCAGCCCGCGGCGGCGCCGAAACCATGTACCCTGAGTACCGCAAAAAACTCAAGACCATGCCGATCCCGCGCGCGAAAGTATTTGACAGCCTGCTCAGCGGAGAAAAGCAATAATGCGGATTCCGCTTCTTCTGCTGGCCTGTGCGCCGCTGCTCCCCGCGCAACAAGTGCAAGTCCAGATGATCATGCCCGGCGGCGTCCCGCAGCTTCCCGACGGCGTCAAGTTCGAAGTCCTGCGCGTGCGCCCCAACGTGTATATGTTCGCCAGCACGCTCGGCAATGTCACGGTGCAAGTAGGCAACCAGCCCGGTAACGACGGCGTCCTGCTGGTCGACACTGGCAACGGCCAGTTGACCGAACGCATCCAAGCCGAAATCAAGAAGCTTTCCGATAAGCCTGTCCGCTACATCCTCAACACCAACGCGGACGCCGATCACACCGGAGGCAACGCCGTCATCGCCAAGACCGGCAAGCCTCTCGCCTCTTTCGCCAGCGGCTCCTTAGGCACCGACACCGCCGTTATCACCGCGCAGGATAACGTCCTGCTGCGCATGAGCGCCAAGAAGAATGGTGAAACTGCCATGCCCTTCGCCGCCTGGCCCGGCCTGACCTTCACCGAAGGCCGCGACTTCTATTTCAACGGCGAGCCCATCCAGATCATGCACGCTCCCGGCCACACCGACGGCGACAGCATCGTGTTCTTCCGTAACTCCAACGTGATCAGCTCCGGCGATAACTTCATCACCACCGGCTTCCCGGTAATCGATCTGGAACGCGGCGGCAACATTCAAGGTGTGGTGGCCGCACTCAACAAGCTTCTCGCGCTAGCCATTCCCGCCAATAACGAAGAGGGCGGGACGATGGTTATTCCCGGCCACGGCCGCCTGTGCGACGCCGCCGATGTTTCCGATTACCGTGACATGATCACCATCATCCGCGACCGCGTCGCCGACGGTATCAAAAAAGGCAAGACCCTAGCGCAGATCAAAGATGGCAAGCCCACACTCGATTACGAGTATCGCTACGGCCGCCCGCAGTGGACCGGGGACATGTTCGTCGAAGCCATCTACCGGAGTCTGACGAAATGAAATCAGCCATCCTCGCCCTAGCCGCCGTTTCGCTCTGCGCCCAAACTCCGAAATCCCTAGCGCCCATCGACCTCACTGGCAACTGGGTTTCCATCGTCACCGAAGACTGGCGCTACCGCATGCTCACCGCGCCCAAGGGCGATTACTACAGCCTGCCGTTGAACCAGGAAGCCATCAAAGCCGCCATGGCCTACACGCCCACGCAAGCCGACGCCTGCAAGAACTACGGCGCGCCCACCATCATGCGCGCCCCCGGCCGCATCCGCATCGCTTGGGACAACGACTCGACGCTTAAACTCGAAGCCGACGCCGGCAAGCAAACGCGCATCTTTTCTTTCACCGGCACCGCCGCCACCCCCGCGTATTCCGCCGGCACTGGCTTGACCCAGTCGCCGAAGCCCGTTACCGGCGAGCCCACAATGCAGGGAGTCTCGACCGCGCAATGGCAGACCCCACAAAGCACCCGTTCCTACTGGAACAAAGTGTCCGCGCAAAATCCCAACACGCCCGGCTTCCCCGGCATCAACATGCAAGGGCCGCCGCCGCCGCCCGACCCGCGCAATCTCGGCGGCAGCCTGAAAGTGGTGACCACCCACATCCGCCCCGGATTCCTGCGCAACAACGGAGTCCCCTATAGCGCCAACGTTCTGCTCACCGAATACTACGACCTCCACAAAGAGACCAACGGCGACCAGTGGCTAGTAGTCACCTCGATCGTCGAAGACGCGCAATATCTCGACGCCCCCTGGGTCACGACGTCGCATTTCAAACGCGAGCCCGACGGTTCCAAGTGGGACCCGCAGCCCTGCGAACTGATCCTCCCGAACAAATGAAGACCACAACCCTTATCCTAATCACCGCCGCCACTCTAGCAGCCCAAGCACCCGACTTCAGCAAAGTCGAAATCAAAACCAGCAAACTCGCCCCCAACTTCTACGTGCTGGAAGGCGCCGGCGGCGCTACCGGCGCGCTGGTCGGTCCTGACGGCGTACTCATGGTCGACTCCCAATTCGCGCCTCTGACGGCCAAGCTGGTAGCCGCCATCAATCAGGTCTCCGGCAACGCGCCCATCCGTTTTCTGATCAACACCCATCAGCATGGCGACCACACCGGCGGCAACGAAAACCTTGGCAAAATGGGAGTAACGATTCTCTCGACCAACGATCTGCGCGCGCGACTCGCCCAGCCCGTCACCGTCGCCACGCCCGGCAGTCCAGTCCGTCCCGCGTATCCTGCCGCCGCGCTGCCCACCATGACCTACGCGGGTCAAATCACCTTGAACATGGACGGCGAAGAAGTGCGCGCCATCCCCGTCCCGCGCGGCCACACCGGCGGCGATACTCTCGTCTACTTCCCTGTCTCGAACGTCCTCATGACCGGCGATTTCTACCGCTCCGTCGGCTATCCCACCATTGATGTCGCCAACGGCGGCAGCTCGCAAGGCATGATCAACGGCCTCGGCGTCGCCATCGGATTCGCCGACGCCAACTCCAAAGTAGTCCCCGGCCACGGCCCCGTCGCCACTCGCGAGGATCTCATCTTCCACCGCGACATGTACGTTGCCGTGCGCGACCGCGTCCTCAAGATGATTCGCGAAGGCAAAACCGAAGCCGAAGTCACCGCCGCCAAACCCACCGCCGACTTCGACGCCAAGGTCCCCAGCGCCAACACCACAGCCGACCGCTTCGTCGGCCAGCTCTATAACGATCTCAAACGCACCAACTAAACCTTACATTTCTTTACGGGCGCAATTTGACAGAAATCGGTACTGTCAGTAAGATTGGAAGGTTTGGAAGGTTGAGACGCCCCGGCGGCCGCCGGACGTGTTTTTCTCACTCATTTTTCATTACTAATACTTAGCTGGAGGCATCATGGCAAACGTCGGCAGTGTGGGATTAGATTGGCAGCAGCGCGTCAATTGGGACCGCTTGCGTAAGTACCGCCTGGAACGGGCGCGCGAGAAGATGAAGGCCCACAATCTGGGCGCCATGCTCCTCATGTACGACGAGAATGTGCGTTACGTCACCAGCACGCTGACTCCCGGTTGGAACCGCCTGAAGCCCGGCCTGCGCTACGCCCTGTTGTGCGGCGACGATGCTCCAGTGCTGTTTGAGCAGGGCGACATCGGCATGCACATCGAAAAGCATTCGCCGTGGATTCCCAAGGAAAACATCCGCTATTCCTACGCCTGGATCAAGGGCGCCGCCGGATCGGCATCCGCCCAGCAGGTGAGCAAGTTCACCAAAGCCATCCAGCAGGAAATGAAGAAGAGCGGCGTTGACGGCATGACGCTAGGTGTCGATTTCATCGACATCAATATGATCCAGTTCTTCGAGGAACACCAGATTAAATGGGCCGATGGCATGACGCCCATGATGGAAGCGCGCGCGGTCAAGAATCAGGATGAGCACGAATGCATGCGTATCGTCGGAGCCATTGGCGACGCCGCGCATTGGGAATTCATGAAATTCCTGAAGCCTGGGCTCACTGAGAACCAGCTCACCGCGCACATCATGGAGTTCCTCTATAACATCCCCGGCATGGAAGATGTCGAAGACGTCATCGTTTCGTCGGGCCTCAACACTTGGCCCAACTGGCGCAACTTCTCGGACCGCATTATCAAGCCCGGCGACATGGTCTTCATGGATCTGGCCGCGCTCACCTGGAACGGCTACAAATCCTGCTACTACCGCACCTACATGGTGGGCCGCGAGCCCAGCCAGGAGCAGAAGGATTACTACGCGCTCGCGCTCAAGTGGCTGTACGATTCCATCAAAGCCGTCAAAGTTGGCGCCACCACTCGCGATATCGCGATGAAGTGGCCGTCCGCGAAAGAAGCCTGGGGCTACGAAGAAGAGGATCAGGCCGCCGCTAACCTGTGGGGCCATGGCCTCGGTCTCGCGCAATATGACCAGCCCGTCATCTCGCGCATCTGGTCGCTCGACCATCCCATCATCATCCAGGAAGGGATGGTTTTCGCGCTCGAAACCCAGCACGGCAAACCGTTCGAGTGGGGCGTGCGCATCGAAGAGATGCTCATCGTCCACAAGGAAGGCGTCGAGATCGTCTCCAACTTCCCGGTCAACCAGATCACCGTCGTCGATCCCATGCCGGGCTACTCCGATTACGGCAAACGACCCGGCCAGTAAGCGCGGCTCATGTTTGTAGTTCCATCTAACTTCACCCGAAGCGACCGACGCCGGCCGCTTCGGGCCGAAGGCTGCCAATCTCGCGCGCCTGGGTCACGCCGGTTTGCCGATCCCCGCGGGCTTCTGTCTCGACGCCGCGGCTTATCGCGAGCAAATCCGTGCGCTTGATCTCGAGGCCGATGCCCGCGGCGCATTCTCCACCCAGGACAGCCCGCAAGCCCGCCGCCACGCGCTGGCGATGAAACTGGGCCTGCTCGACAAACCCATCACGCCCACGATTCTCGAACCCCTGCTGGCTGCGTGGAGGGCTCTGACCGAGCAGACCCATGCGCTCACGGTTGTGCGCTCCTCCGCCTTGGTAGAGGACCGCTTCGGCTCCAGCTTCGCCGGCCAGTTCGAAAGCTATCTCGGTCTCGAAAGCGAAGCCGACTTCATCACCGCCATCCGTTCCTGCTGGGGCGCACTGTGGGCCACGCGCGCCCTGCGCTATATGGCGACGCACGATATCGACCCCGCGGACACCGCCATGGGCATCCTGATCCAACCGTTAGTAAACGCCCGCGCATCCGGTGGCGGCCTGAGCCAATCCGCCGAAGGCAGCATGATCCTGAGCGCGACGTGGGGCTTAGGCTCCGCCATCGCGCAAGGCGAAGTAACGCCCGACCGCTACGAACTCTCCCGCGACGGGAAACTTCTCAGCATGATCGCGGGTCGCAAGGATCATGAAGTCGGTTGCATCCATCACGCCGCCGAACCGACCACTCAAGTGGTCACCCGCGCCCGCGCCGAAGAACCCTGCCTCAGCGAAGCGCAAGCCGTCGAACTCGGCCAACTCCTGCGCCGCGTCGAAGAACTGATGGACATGCCGGTAGAAATCGAGTGGGCCATGGACGAAACGGGATTCAAACTCCTGCAAGCCCGCCCGCTGCACACCGAACCTGCCGCAGTACCCGACGAAATCTGGCGTAACCAGACCCGTCTCAACGGCCACGCCGCCGGCATCGGTTGGGGCACCGGCCGCGCCTGCGTGATCAACTGCGAATGTGAAATGTCGCGCATCGCCCCCGGCGACATCCTGATCACGAAAGTCGCCGGCCCGGCGCTAAGCCACATCCTGTCGCAGGTGGCCGGGGTAGTTACCGAACGTGGCGGCAGCACCTCCCACATGGCCTCGCTAGCGCGCGAACGGGGAATTCCCATGGTGTTGGGCGTTCTAGACGCCACCCGCCGCATCCCCAACGGCTCGACCGTAGCAGTCGACGGCGTAGCCGGCGTCGTCCGCTGGATGCACAACTAAGCCGGCAGCGGCTTGCCCTTCGTCTCCACGCCCATCGGCAGCAGTGCGAGTCCAACCACGAACGCCAGCGCCGTCAACCCCACCGGAACTCCAAGAGACCCGTAGTGCCGCACGCCCGACCCCACCAGAAAAGTAAACCCTGCCGCCGCGAACCGCCCGATGTTCGTCGTAAACGCGAACGCACTGGCGCGGCATTTAGTGCCATACTGTTCCGGCAGCCAGAACGAATATACGATGAAGTTCGACCCGCCCAGCCCCAGAAAGAAAGTGCAGACCAAGAACCACTCCAGCGCGTGAGCCTGCATGTAAAACACCTGCCCGAACGCCACCCACAGCGAAACCATCATCACCACGTAAAACAATCCCAACGTAACCCGCCGCCCCAGCCAATCCGCCAGCGCCGGAACCACCAGCGCGCCCAAAATCGTCGCAATCCCCAGCAATCCCGAGGAATACGACGCCAGTTGCGCAGCATCCGCCACCGACCGCCCCTCGCGCTGCGCGATATAAGTAATCGCCGACGGCACGTACACCGACCCCGCCCACAGCCCACACAACGAAACAATCAAATACAAAGAATTGAGAATCGTTCGCCGCCGGTATTCCGCTGAAAAAAGTTCCGCGAACGACTGCAACATGGTCGTTCGCACTCTTCTCCCACTTCACCGGCTCGTGAACGTTGCGCCGGATCAGTCCGATCAGCAGCGCCGGCGTGCCTCCCAGGAAGAACATGTAGCGCCAGCCCAGATGGCTGCCAATGAAATAATTCGCGATCGCCGCCAGAAAGAATCCGAAGTAATACCCGGTGTGCATCAGAGCAGCGCCCATGGTCCGCCGCTCCTCCGGCCAGTCTTCAGAAACCAGCGACGCCCCCACGGACCACTCTCCGCCGATCCCCACGCCAGCCATGAAGCGAAAAATCGCCAGCGTCCACAGACCCGTAGAAAATCCGGTGAGCATCGTGAACAGCGAAAAGCACAGGATGCTCAGCATCATCGTGCGCACGCGCCCGAAGCGGTCCGCTATCGGTCCCCAGACCAGCGCGACCCCATACCCGATCATGAACAACGCAAAGAAAACGCCGCCGTAATAGCCGACGTTCCCCGCCGAAGCCTCAATCCCCGACTTCGGCAGCAATTCCCGCAGCGCCGGGACCAGCACCAGGGAGTAGATGAACGAATCCATCCCATCCATGGTCCAGCCGCCCCACGCGGCCCAGAAACTTTTAATCTGGTTCCGCGTGAGTGCGACTTTAACCCGCGCAGCCTGCGCTGTGACAATTTCCACTCAATGTGCTCCAGCGTAGAAGTCCGCTCCCTGCGGTCGCGGTTCAGTGCACAGTGCTACCAGCACAGAACCGCGCGCGCAGCAAGCGGACCAATATTCTAAGCGACGCCCACCGCTTTCGGCAGGGTCGCCGCCAGCACCTGGCGGAATTCCGCATCCGTCAGCAGCGCCTTCGTCCGCAGCGAATGTTCCTTCACCGCCATCACCACGCTCATGGCTTCTTCTTCGGTTGCCTTGACGCCCAGCTCATGCAATTTGGCCTTGATCGAATCGATGCCGCTGCCCTTGCCGATGACAACCTTCGGAGCCGGCTGACCGACCACATCCCAGTGGAACGGGAACAACTCGGTCGGATGATCCTTGCCGCAATTCTGCCACCAGCTCGCAATGATTCCCGACTCGATCTGGAACAACTGCTCGCCCACGACGGGACGGTTCGAAGCCACCTTGTGCCCCGACAATTCCTCCACCAGCCGGGCCAGACCATACAGTTTGTCCAGTTTGATCCCCGGATCAACTCCGTAAAGCGTCCGCAGCGCCATTGCCGTCTCTTCCATCGGCACGTTGCCCGCGCGCTCGCCGAGCCCGAGCACAGTCGAATGGATCACCTCGACGCCTTCCGCAACCGCCATGATGGTGTTCGCGATCCCCATGCCGAAATCCATGTGGAAGTGAGCTTCCAGACGCTTGTCGATGCGCTTCTTGGTCTCGCGCACCAGATACTGCATGGCATGCGGAGCCAGCACGCCGAACGTATCCACCAGCGCCAGCGCGTCCATGTGTCCTTCGTTGGCGACGCGTGTGATGAGATCCAGCACCCAGTTAATTTCCGCACGGCTGAAGTCGATCGGGAAGAACACGACTTCGAACCCTTGCGAATGCGCGTACGCCGTCGATTCAATAGACAGGTCAATGGCTTTCTCGAGCGGCCACTTGTAAGCGTATTCAATAATGTGCGTGCTGGACGGCACTTCCATTACGATTCCCGACACGCCACAGTCGACAGCGCGCTTCACATCGTCCACCATGCAGCGCGAGAACGCGAACACCTGCGGGCCCAGGTTGCGCTTGACGATTTCTTTAATCGCCGCCGTATCGCTAGGCGACACCACCGGCATTCCAGCCTCGATGCGGTGGACGCCAGCCTCGGCCAGTCCCTCCGCGATCCGGATCTTCTCATCTTTGGTGAAGATCACGCCCGTCTGCTGCTCGCCGTCGCGCAGCGTGATGTCGTGAAACTTCACCTGTTTGGGGAAATGCAGCTGCTCGCGCACCGGCGCCGCGAAATTCCACGGGCTCACATACCACTTGTCTGTCTTCCAAGGTTCTTGTGCCATAAAAATATAGGTTCCTTTCGTTCCAAAAAAATTCTATCTGGTCGCCGCGGCTTTCAAAACCTCGGGATTGACCGGATTCTTCGGCGCTTGCCCGCTCAGCACGCGCACCACTTCCTCAGCCGCCTTGACCTGCAACTCCAGCAAAGATTCGTCCGAATAAAACGCCGTATGCGGCGTGAGAATAACGTTCTTGCGTCCCAAAACCGGCGACCCGACAGGCGGCTCTTTCTCCACCACGTCCAACGCCGCCCCGGCCAGTTGCCCCTTATCCAACGCCAGCGCCAGCGCCGCTTCATCGATCAGCGGACCGCGCCCCGTGTTCACCAAGTAAGCCCCCGGCTTCATCTTGCCGAAAACTTCCGCGTTGAATAAATGATTCGTCTCCGGCGTCAGCGGGCAGTGCAGTGAAATGTAATCCGCCGTCTTCACCAATTCATCGAAGCTCACGGAAGCCACGCCCGCCTTGGCGAAAACCTCCTGCGGCACAAACGGATCGAAGGCGATCACCTTGATCCCGAACGCCTGTGCCTTGGGCGCAACCAACTGCGGAATCCGTCCGAAGCCCACCAACCCTAAAACCGTCCCGCGCAGCCGGTGAATCGGAACCACGGTCGGCATGGCCCAGCGGCCTTCTTGCACTTCCGAATTCGAAAACGGAATCTTGCGGACGATGGCCAGCAGCAACGCCATCGCATGATCGGACACTTCGTCAATGCAATAGTCGGGGACTTTCGTGACCACAATCCCTTTGCTGGTAGCCTTGGCGATGTCCACATTGTCCACGCCAATCCCAAACCGCGAAATAATGCGGCAGCGCGTTAATTGCTCGACGACCGCAGTTGTCACCTTAGCGTAGGTACAGAGGATCGCGTCCGCGTCCCGTGCCACTTCGAGGATCCCCTCAGGCGTCGGCGCCTTCGCCAAGCGCAACTCGCCCCCGATCTTCGCTACCACTTCCTGCGCCGCGTTCAGGTTCGGGAAAACCGAGTCAGTAACTGCAACGATTGTATTAGGCATATTGAGTGCCTAACTAGTTTATCGCAGCGCCGTTTCTAGCGAGCCGCGTACGTCTTGCTTACGCCCGTGCGATCGTTAATAATCGTAAACTTGCCGTCGCCGCCCACCGACGCCATCAACCCGTGCCCCGCATCGCCCCCGCCAGGCCCCAGATTCGCAATTTGTTCCACCTTCACGTTGTGATCGTGATTTGGCCCCCTGGCCTGATGCACCTGCCAGACGTCTTCGAGCCCCGGAATCTTCATCACCGTTTCCCATGCTGAATTCTGCCAGCCTTTGGTCTCGCCGTTATTGACCACCACCACCTGCGGCTTCACAGCCAGCACAAACGCCGGAGCGCCCGAGAAATCGTTGACGAATCCATGATGTGTAGCCTGGAACAGGGTCACCGTTCCCAATTTGTTCGCCGGGCATGCCAGCTGCATCTCGATGTCCCAAGTCAAATCCCCTACGTCCAAAAACTTGAACTTGCCGTAGGTCAGCAGAATTCCCGCGCTGCGCTGATTCTCAGTCTTGTCCGCTGGATGCTGCACCGCCCCCGCACAATTCGGATTCGCCGCCCCGCCGCCGTTGACAGGCGACGCGATGATCTGTCCGTTGGAGGAAACCACCACCGCGTCCAGACCCTTGAGAGGCAGCTTGTCGCCCGGCTTCAGCGTTGTCCGCTTCCCCGCCGCGACCGTCTTATAAGCCGCCCACGCACCCCCGCTGCGCGGATCCTGCGCCTCGATCGAATCCCCGTGATCCAGAAAATGTTCGATCGGGATCAGCTTCGCGAGCGCCGGCACACCGCCTACGTGATCGCCGTGGAAATGCGTGATCATCAAATAGTCGATTTTCTTCAGCCCCGCCTTCTGCGCCGCTTGAAAGATGCGTTTCGCATCGCGGTCGTCCGGCGCCGGGTTGCCAGTATCCACCAGCAGCGACTGCCCTTCCGGAGTCACAATCAGCGTCGCCCCGCCACCTTCGACGTCCACCCAATAGATGTCCAGATTGCGCGCCTGCAAACCGCAAGCCAATAGCCCTACGAGGATGAATTTCTTCATGGCTTCTATGCTACTCCATCACCAGCAGCCCTTCGATCTCCACTGCGCTGCGCCAGGCCGTCATCAGCGCTGTCACATAATCTTCCTGGAGCTGAAACAAATTCCGCTGCGTCGACAACACTTGGGGATACGGCGCGGCCATGTTGGCGAAGTTTCCCACATACATCTCGTAAGCTTCGCGAGCCGCCGGAATCATCGAGTCGCGATAGCGCGCCGCAGCATCCACCGCGTCTTTGTATTCCTTGTAGACCCCCGCAAACCGCCGAGCCAACGCCAGTTTCTCGCGGCTCCCTTGCAAGCGCGCACGCTCCGCCTCCGCCCCCGCCGCTGCAATCGCCCCCTGATTGCGATTAAAAATCGGAATCTGCACCCCAATATCGAAAAACCCTTCCGTGCCGATTGCCTCCCCGGGGCCGATCAATTCCCGGTTATAACGAACCCCTCCGCGCACCATGATGTCCGGAATGTTTTCGACACGCGCGCGGCGCAATTGCAAATCCGCCCCCGCCCGATTCGCGTCCGCAGCTAGCAACTCCGGATTCCCCGCGTTGATCGCAGCCAGCGCGGCCTCCGCATCCACCTTCGGCACCGCCTCAAAATCTCCGTCGAGTGTCGATGCCGCCAAGTCTGCTCGCCCAACCATCGCCGCAATCTCCCGCCAAGTCCGATCGAGCGCATTCCGCGCCATCGTGACACCCAGCTCCGCGCGCTGCGTCTCAATGTCGGCGGCCAGCACATCCGGCCGATCAGCTTGCCCCAAATTCGCGAGTTCCCGGCGCGTTTTCGACGTGCGTTCCGCCAACTCCGCCATGTCCTTGCGAACCGCCACCAGCCGCTGTTCGCCGAGCGCACGATAATACAATCCGCGAATAGTAGTCAGCACTCGCAGCCGCGCGGCTTCCTGCATCTGCCCAGCCGCCACATGACTCTGTTCCGCAGCCTTGCGTTGCAACCCCAACTTTCCGGCCACAACCACGCGCTGCTCGACAAATCCACCCAGATCGCCGCCCCGCAAAATCGGACCGCCCGCCACATGATCGCCGCTCGCGCCCAGTACCGGATTCGGATACAACCCCGCCTGCAGCGCCCGCCCCGCTGCCGCCCGAACGTCGCTCTGACTTTGCGCCAACCCAGGACTCGCCGCCACCGCCATCCGTTCCAATTCCGCCAGCGTCAACGCCTGCTGCGCGAACGCCGGTACCGCCAGCATCACAAACAACCAAGGCCGCCTCATGACCGCCTCCCCTGAATCTCATCGAAAAGCGCCGGAGGCAGCACCCGCACCATGGTCATCATGCCCATCATGGCCCCGCTCCACCCTTTGCGCAGTCCAAACGTTTCTGGCTTCACGAACATCTCATCCATGGGCATCCACATGTCCTGCGGATAACCCTTGATCGCTTTCTTAGCGGGATCGTCCATTGGATACAGCCCAATCGTGCTACTGCTCATCATCTTCGCCATCCCCGACGGCGCCATCGGACCCGCCATCGACACCATCTGGTTCATCATGTGATGCGGCATGTGGCAATGCATCATCCAGTCGCCAATATGTTTCGCGTCGAACTCAAGGTTGCGCGCCTGCCCGGAGCCCACCAGCACCGTGTTCTGCGGATGCCACTGCCCCTCCGGCACGCGCCCGCCCTCCGTGCCCGTGATCACGAATTGATTTCCGTGCAGATGAATCGGATGATGATCCATCCCCAGATTCACCAGCCGTATGCGCACGCGCTCGCCTTGCTTTACCAGCATGGGAGTGGTAGCCGGCCCCGACTTGCCATTGAACGTGAGCCAATTAAACTCCATCGCCATCGTGTTCGGGACAGTATTGTTCGGCAGAATCTGCCACTCCTGCACGATCAACCCAAAGTCGCGGTCGACCCGCGGCGTATACGGTGTTTGCGGATGCACGATCAGCAGCCCGATCAGCCCCATCATCTCCTGCATCGAGAAATGCGAGTGATAAAACAACGTTCCGTGCTGGTGCAGCGTGAATTCGTAGGTGTAGCTGCCGCCTGGCGGCAGCGGGTCCTGGCCTAGCCCGACGCTGCCCTCCATCTCCATCGGCGCCTCCAATCCATGCCAGTGGAGCGCCGTCATTTCCGGCAAACGGTTCTCTAAAATGATGCGTACTTTGTCGCCTTCGTTCACTTCGATGGTGGGCCCCGGAATGCTCCCGTTGAACCCCCATCCATCGACCGCGCGCCCCGCGATAAACTCCGTGCGCACCACTTCGGCAGTTAGCCGAAACTCCTTCGCGCCATCCACCATGCGCCATGGCAGCTTCGGCAGATCCGGAGTTTGAATCGGCAGATTAGCCGCTGCCGGCTGCGCCCCAATTTTTGAGCCGCTAAAAGCCCAGCGCCGGCCGCAGCCACGCGGGCGAAAAAATTCCTTCGATTAGACATACCTGTTCTCCTTCTTCTGGATAAGCAATGTGGGTTCCGCTCGTTATTGCTCGCGGTTCGGTGCATCGATACCCGGCACAGAACCGCGACTAAAAGGAGCGGACGCAGCAGAACGGAGAGAGCGCGTTCAGATGCGGAGAACGGAAGGTGTGACGAGCCCCGGTGGGCTCTCGATAACCAGATACGCGGCCGGCGCCAGCGGAGCCGCCGCCATGAACACCGGCACGAACTCCGCGACTGGAGCCAACGCCAAATGCGCCATCGCCAAGTCGGCGCTGGGAGCGCTAACAGCTTTCTGATGATCGCAATTATTATGTTGATCAGGCGCGGGTGTCTGGTGATGCTGATGGCACGGCGGAAGCTGCGCGTCCTTAGGAGCCGGAGCGCACGATGCCAGCGTGCAAGCCGACAAGCACTGCACGCTCGCCAGCAGCAGCGCGATCATCGCAATCGAAAGCCAACGCATCCTATTTAAATTTTAGCTGGTAATAAGCCCAAGCGTCGCGCACGATCTCCTCGATCCCGCTGCGTCGAGGCTCCCAGCCCAGTGTTTTGCGGAGCTTCGTCGAATCCGCCACCAGTTCCGTGGGATCGCCTTCGCGCCGCGGAGCAATCTTATGCGGAACGGTTTTCCCGGTGACTTTCTCCACCGCACGCAGCACTTCCATCACGGTTTGTCCCGCGCCCGTGCCCACGTTGAAAGCCGCCGATGCGCCTCCGGCCAGCAAGTGATCGAGGGCCGCCAGATGCGCCGTTGCCAGATCGCTCACGTGAATGTAATCACGGATGCAGGTGCCATCCGGCGTCGCATAATCGTGGCCAAAAATCTGCATCGGTTGGCCCGACGCCACCGCCCGGAACAACAATGGAATCAGATGTGTTTCCGGATTGTGCGCTTCGCCCAATCCGGCATCCGGCTCCGCCCCGCAAGCGTTGAAGTAGCGCAGCGGCACGCTACGCAACCCCCGGTAATGATCCAGCTCGCGCAGAATTTTTTCGACGATAGCCTTCGATTCTC
Organism: Bryobacterales bacterium; assembly: GCA_963760575.1. GTDB lineage: Bacteria > Acidobacteriota > Terriglobia > Bryobacterales > Bryobacteraceae > Palsa-187. The sequence goes on along the minus strand of CAVXEM010000033.1, from coordinate 16,274 downwards.
CGTAAGGATTCACCGGCGCAATCCGCGCGTCCTCCGGAATCGGCAGCTTCTCTGGATTGCCATAAACCGCAGCCGTCGATGAGAACACCAACCGCCGGATGCCGTTGCGCGCCATGGCTTCGAGCAGCGACACCGTTCCTCCGACGTTGTTCGAAAAGTACAACTCAGGCTCGCGCATCGACTCGCCCACCGCGCTGTGCGCCGCGAAATGCACCACCGCATCCACGCCCTTTAGCAGAGCGGCCACGCCGTTGGTGTCCTGCAGCCGCAGAACATGCAACCGCTCCGGCGCCACGTTCTCGCGATGGCCCCGCGAAAGGTCATCGATCACGAGTACGTCAAACCCACGCTCAAGTAAATGACGGGCAGTGATGGAGCCGATATATCCGGCGCCCCCGGTCACCAGAATTTTCGGCATCTGTCTCATTTTACAATTAAGCCATGCGCATCACTCGCCGCGAGTTCGCGTATGGCATCGCCGGAACCGCACTTGCCGCGGCAGTCGCCGAGGCGGCGGTAATTTACGAGCGCCGCGTCTACACCGAAGGCAGCACCTTGCCGCCGCGTGAAATTCTAAGGCGCCACGGAATACGGCCCGTATCCGTCAAAGGCACGGAATACCTAATCCCCTTCGCGTCTCTCGAAGCCCGCGCCCGTGCGTGGGACCGGTTTAATAATGATGACGACTGGTGCGCGATGCGCGAGGTGGGCGTTGTCGCCCTAGAGGAGATCCGCGTCTACCCAGGCGGGAAGATCTTCGAGATGTCGTTGTAGATCACAAACACCACCACGAACATCAGGAACACGAAGCCCACTTTGACCACGGTTTCCTTGACCTTCATGTCCAGATCGCGTCGCAGCAGCATTTCGACGAACAGCATCAGCATCACGCCGCCGTCGAGGATCGGCACGGGCAGCAAATTGAAGATCGCCAGATTGAGGCTCACCGCCGCCATTAGCAGGAAGTATTGAATCGGACCCTCGCGCGCCGCATCGCCCGACATCTGCGCGATGCCAATCGGCCCCTGTAAAGACTTCGCCGACATCTTCCGTTGCACGATGCCTTCGAGCGACTTCACGATTAACTGGGTGTTGAGCAAATTCTGCCGCCAGGATTCAGCTAGCGCCGAAGGGAACGCCAGTTTCGTGATTTCCACTCGCGGCTGCAGCGAAAGACCGATCATCCAGCGCGCCCCGCCCTGTCCTTCCACGTCGCGCTTCGCAGGCTTCACCGTGACTTGATGCTGCTGCCCGTTGCGCGAGTAGACCAGATCCAACGGCGCCCCGTTGGTTTCGTTTTCAATCTCGTTTAAACGCGCAATCGAGCGCAGCGGCTGCCCGTTCACACTCACCAGAATATCGCCGTGCTGCAAGCCAACGCGTTCGCCATCCATGCCCTTCAGGACGCTCGCGACCTCGATATCGGACTCCTGCTGCCACCCTGCGTTGCCAATGCTCTGCTTTTCTTCAAGCGCCGGCGTCAGCGTCAGATGCAGATGTTCACCGTTGCGCAGCACCCAAAAGTCCACCGGATGATTGGGACTCATCGCCCCTTTTATCGCGATCTGTTCCCACGTCGGATCGGTGGTGTCGTCGAACTGCACGATCTTATCGCCCAACTTCACACCGGCCTTCGCCGCCGCGCCGTCGGCAGCCAGATATCCGATCACCGGAGAATGCGGGTTCGGGACTTTTTCGTAATGCACCATGAACAAGCCCGCCAGCAGTGCAACCGCCAGCACGATATTGATGGCCGGCCCCGCGAACGCAATCAGCAAACGCTGCCAGCGCGGCTTCGAAGTCAGCGCCCGTGGATCGGCCGCGCCCTCGTCGCCCGGCTGTTCGCCGGTCATCTTCACGTACCCGCCGAAAAGAATGAGGGAGAAGCGGAAGTCGGTTTCGCCGCGCCGGAATCCAAACAGCCGCGGACCAAACCCGAAACTAAAGGTCTCCACCTTTACATCGAAGAACCGAGCCGCAAAATAGTGCCCCAGTTCGTGGACCAGGATCATCACACCGATCAGAACCAGGTACCACCAGATGTTTTCGAGCAGAGCCATATATGTGTTACGCGCGCAACACCGCTGCGGATGTTTCCCGCGCCATCTTACCCTTCTCCATAATGCCACGAGCAGCGGCCCGCGATTCCCGGTCGATCTCCAGTACTTCCCCTACCGACCGCGCTTCCCGCACCGGCACCCGTTCCAAAGTCTCGGCAATGATCGCCGCGATGCCGGGATAGGAAATGCGCCCCGCCAAAAACGCCTCCACCGCCACCTCATCGGCCGCATTCAGCGTGCAGGTAGCGGAGCCGCCGGTTTCCTGCGCCTGATACGCCAGCTTCAACAGTGGGAACTTCTTAAAGTCGGGAGGATCGAAACTCCACCGCGCCGCCTGCGACCAGTCCAGCCGAGGTACCGGCGCGTCCGCCCGCTCCGGATAGGTCAGCGCGTATTGAATCGGCATGCGCATGTCAGTGGCTGATATTTGCGCCATCACGCTGCCGTCGGCGAATTCCACCATGGCGTGAACTTTCGACTGCGGATGCACCACCACTTCTACTTCCTTCGGCGCGAGATCGAATAACCAACAGGCCTCGATGACTTCAAAACCCTTGTTGGCTAAGGTGGCCGAATCAATGGTGATCCGTTGTCCCATCTTCCATGTTGGATGATTCAGAGCCTGCTCCGGCGTTACAAATTCCAGATCCGCCGCCGGCGTTTCGCGGAACGGACCGCCCGAGGCCGTCAGGATCAGCTTCGAAACCTCCCGGCGCAACCCCGTCCGAAAGCACTGATGCGCCCCGTTATGTTCGCTATCGACCGGAATCAGCTCTGCGCCGGAAGCCCGCATGGCCTCCGTCACCAGCTTGCCGCTCGCGACCAAAACTTCTTTATTTGCAAGACCTACGCGCTTGGCCATGCGTACCGCTTGGTAGGTAGCTTCCAGGCCTTCGACGCCCACGATGGCCGACATGACGAAGCCAGCTTCCGGAGCCGTCGCCGCCGCCACCCGCGCCTTGGGGCCCGCGCCTAACTCGGGAACCGCCGTGTTACTCGCTTTCAAAAGCGCCCGCAACTCCGAAAGCGCCTGGTCGTCGGCAACCACGGCTACTTTAGGTCGGAATTCGGCAATCTGCTGAGCCAGCAGTTGGACGTTGCGCCCGGCAACTAAAGCATAGATTCCAAAGCGCTCCGGCCACCTGCGAACTACATCCAGGGTACTGGTGCCAATCGAGCCCGTAGAGCCGAGTAGGGTGAGGTAAGTCACTCTCCTCCGATCATATCATTTTGAGGTGGATAACACTCTTGAAACTTGGCTCGTACGAAACTTTGCTGGGGTCTGAAGCCTTTGCCTTTTTTTAGGGGCGCCGGGAAGGTGCTTCAGGGGTCTTTAGTGAGGTTAGTCTCGCTTTGGTGGGAGTTTCCTCCCCGGCTTGATTTAAAGATAATACACTTTCTGGAAGATTGCAACAGTTTTTTGTATTTCAAAATGAAGAATTTTTCTCCATGCCAATAGAAAACTTTTATCAGGTTGATACCACAGGGTTCTCCCCCATCATATGCCGATTGGCTTGCCGCTTTAATCCTCGAACTAAGGGCTGGATCGGCTAGCCCTTGACCTGGATACCCGCCAGATCTTCCAAAACACGTATAGTGGAGCAGAAATCGTCCTCGCCATAACCCTTGGCAATGGCCGCCTGTAACATTTGTTGTGTGATAGCGGTCAACGGCAGCGGCAAGTCGAGTGCCTTAGCCGATTCGAGCGCCAAGCCGATGTCCTTATGCATCCATTTGGTTGAAAAGTTGGTCTTGAAGTCGCGCTTCAGGATGAACGGGGCCTTGGCGCTGATCAGGGCGCTTTTCGCGGCGCTGTTGTCCAGAATGTCCAGCATCAGCGCCGGGGCGACGCCGTTCTTGGTCGCCAAAACCAGCCCTTCAGCGAATGCCTGCATGAGGTTAGCTAGAACCAGATTCTGCGTGAGCTTGGCCTTTAGCCCCTGCCCGGCAGGGCCACAGTAATACAAACGTTTACCCATCGCCTCGAAGTACGGCTTTGCGCGATCGAACGCACCCTGATCGCCGCCCACCATAAAGGTGAGCGTCCCGCCCTCGGCGCCGGCCTTCGAACCGGTGCACGGCGCATCCAGAAAGTGGACGCCCTTGGCTGCGAACAACGCTCCAATCTCCGCGCTCTCGGTTGGCGAAACGGTGCTGCAATCCGCCGTTACGCTCCCCGGGCGGATGCCTTCGAGCAATCCGTCTTTGCCGGTGCTGACGGCCCGCGCCATGGCGGTCGTGCCGACGCAATAGAAAATGAAGTCCGCGCGCTGAGCCACTTCTTTCGGCGTGGCGCACGCGGTGCCTTTACCTTTCGCCGCGAGTTCGCGCGCCTTCGCGGGCGTGTGAGTCCACAACGCAACTTCGTGCCCTGCCTCCAGAAGATGCCGGGCCATCGGGTAGCCCATGATTCCCAAACCTAAAAAACCGAGTTGTGCCATGAGAGAATCTTACCAGTGCGGCCCACAATTTTGATTACCAAGCGGCTTTTCCCGGAAACCGTAGAGTTTATCGAGCAGCACGCCGACGTCGATTACGTGCCTACCGCGGACGGCCTCACGTCCGCGGAACTAATTGCGCGGGCGCGCGGCAAACAGGCGATCATCAGCCAGTTCACAGATTCGTTATCGAGCGACGTCATCGCGCAGTTGCGAGGCCTGGGCATGATCGCACACGTGGGCGTGGGCTACGACAACATCGATGTTCCGGCCGCCACCGCACACGGCATTCTGGTGAGCAACACGCCCGGAGTTCTCGACGACACCACTGCGGATTTTGCGTTCGCGTTACTGCTGGCCGCGGCACGGCGCGTTACCGAAGCGGATGCGTTTGTGCGTTCCGGCCAGTGGAAACGTTGGAGCCTGGAATTGATGATCGGCCGTGACATCCATCACCGCACGCTGGGAATTTTGGGGATGGGACGCATCGGTCAAGCCGTCGCGCGGCGCGCGGCCGGCTTCTCGATGCGGATTTTGTATCACAACCGCACGCGGGTCGCGGGCAATATTGCCACCTGGGTTTCAAAAGAAGAATTGTTGGCGGAGTCGGATTTCCTCAGCATCCACATGCCGCTGAACGAAACCACGCGGCACTCGATCGGCGAAGCGGAATTGCGCCGCATGAAGCCGACGGCGATCTTGATCAACACCGCACGCGGGCCCGTGATCGACGAAGCGGCACTAGCCCGAGCGCTGAACGAACATTGGATCGCCGCCGCCGGCCTCGACGTCTTCGAACGTGAGCCTCAAGTTCACCCGGGATTGCTCGCGTGCGCCAACGCCGTGCTCGCACCCCACATCGGCTCGGCAAGCGTCGACACACGCCGGAAAATGACCATGATGGCGGCAGAAAATGCACTGGCAGCATTGACGGGACGACGCCCGCCCAACTTACTCAATCCTGCTGTGTGGGAGTCGTGGGCATCCCGGCCAGAAGGCGCAGGATAAGCAGGTCGGAGGGTTGGAATGTGGTGACAGGAATGTTGTTCGCGTCCTCTTCCTGATCGACCACATGGCTGCGGATGATCTTGCGCAGATGCTCCACCGACACGCCAAGTTCTTCGGCTGCTTCCACTTCCGTGTATTGCGATCTTCCCGGACGAGTCATGAGCATTGCTGTTAATCCGATTGTAGGGCCCACGCGCGGGTGGCCCAATCGGGCAGAGCGCTTAGTTCGAAATAGGGTTCGCCTGACGTACCGGAGTACTACTCGCGGTACTTCTTCGCGCCGCGAGCGTCAACTTACAATAAAGCCATGAGGATTCTGCCTTCGTTTTTCCTGCTATCCCTTCCCCTGTTAACGACGGCCGTTTGGGGCCAGACGTCTTCCGGATTCGATCCCTCCGCGATCGATCACAACGTCAATCCTTGCGAGAACTTCTATCAGTTTGCGTGCGGTGCTTGGATGACCGCCAATCCCATCCCGGCTGACCAGTCGCGCTGGGGAAGATTTGACGTGTTGCAGGACAGCAATCGTGAAGTCCTCCACAAGATTCTGGAAGCGGCCGCCGTAGTGAAGCCAGGACGCACCGCCCTCGAACAGAAGATGGGCGATTACTACGCTTCCTGCATGGACCAGAAAGCAATCGACGCCAAGGGCGCGGCTCCAATGAAGCCAGATCTGGATCGTATCGCGGCGATCAGGGATAAGGCCGGCCTCACCGATGCCGTGGTGTTTTTGTACCGCGCCGGCACCGCGCCGTTCTTCCGCTTCGGCTCCGGGCCGGACCCCAAGAACTCGGCCATCGTCATTGCGGATCTGGACCAGGGCGGCCTGGGCTTGCCGGACCGCGATTACTACTTGAAGACCGACGACAAATCGGTTGAAATTCGCAAGCAATATGTCGCGCACATGCAGAAGATGCTGGAGCTGGCGGGAGCCAAACCAGAGGACGCCGCGAAGCAGTCGCAAGTGGTGATGGCACTTGAAACCGAACTGGCGAAAGCCTCGCTCGACCGCGTATCGCGCCGCGATCCCGAGAAGCTATATCACAAGATGACCATTCGCGAGCTGGATGCGCTCGGCTCGGGCTTCGCGTGGGCGAAGTTCTTCGGGGCCTCGGGCGCGCCGCGCTTCGAGTCGCTGAACGTCGATGTGCCGGACTTTATCAAGGGAATGGACGCCGTGATCGGGTCCGCCTCGCTCGACGATTTAAAGGCATACCTGACCTGGAATGTGGTGCGCGAATCGTCGAACGCGTTGTCGCAACCTTTCGAGCAGGAGTCTTTCAACTTTTACGGCAAGGTTTTGCGCGGCACCAAGGAAATGCGTCCCCGCTGGAAGCGCTGCGTGGATCTGACGGATCAGCAGTTGCCGGATGCGCTGGGCCGTAAGTTTGTCGAAACCACGCTGGGAGCCGAAGGCATGCGCCGCACCCACGAAATGGTGGGCGAGATCGAGAAAGCGATGGCGGCCGACCTCCAGGACATAGATTGGATGACGCCCGAGACCCGCAAGCAGGCGCTCGAAAAATTGCACGGCGTGCTGAATAAAGTCGGCACCAATGAGGAGTGGAAGACCTACTCGACCGTGCGAATTTTGCGCAACGACTTTTTCGGCAATACGGAACGCGCGGGCCTTTACGAAATCCAGCGCGAGTTGTCCAAGATCGGCAAGCCGGTGGACAAGAAAGAATGGGGAATGAGCCAGCCCACCGTCAACGCCTATTACGATCCGCAGCAGAACAACATCAATTTCCCGGCTGGGATTCTGCAGCCACCGTTTTACGACAACAAAGTGGACGATGCGGTGAACTATGGCGCGATCGGTTCGGTAATCGGGCATGAGCTGACCCACGGCTTCGACGACGAGGGCCGCCAGTTCGACGTCAAAGGAAATCTGCGTGACTGGTGGACCGAAAAAGACGCCAAAGCTTTCGAGCAGCGTGCCGATTGTCTGGTGCAGCAATACGGCAACTTTAGCCCCGTCGATGACGTGAAGCTCAACGGCAAGTTGACGCTGGGCGAGAACACCGCGGACAACGGCGGGCTTCGTCTGGCTTATATGGCGCTGATGGACAAGCTGCAGGGCAAGGAGCCTCCGCCGCGCGATGGTTTCACGGCGGCGCAGCGATTTTTCCTGGGGTGGGGACAAATCTGGTGCCAAAATGTGACGCCGGAAGCGGCGCGTTTGCGCGCCCAGACCGATCCGCATTCGCCGGGCAGTTTCCGGGTCAACGGAACGGTTTCGAACATGCCGGAATTTCAGAAGGCGTTCGCGTGCACGACCAGCCAACCCATGGTGCGCGGGCCGGCTTGCCGGGTTTGGTAAAACTCAAGGACGGCGGTGGATCGCGCCGCCTTTCATTACGAACGACACCTTCTGTAGCAGGGCGATGTCGTCGAGCGGGTTGCCGGGGACGGCCACGATGTCGGCCAGATAGCCGGATTTGAGCACGCCGATTTCGCCTTCCCAGCCGAGTAGCTTCGCGCCGTTTACCGTGCCTGCCTGAATTGCCGCGAGCGGGGTCATGCCGTTTGCGACCATCAACGCAAATTCGCGGGCTTGGGTGCCATGGGGGAAGGGGCCGACGTCGGAGCCCATGGCGATGGGCACTCCGGCAGCCAGTTGCTTGTGGAATTCCCGGGCGTGGTAGGTCTGGATCTCGCGGGCACGGGCGGCTTGGGCCTGGGTGTTGGGGTGGGCGGCGAAGTATTCGAGGATAGCGAAGGTGGGGACGGCGAAGATCTGTTTTTCGCGCATCAGCTTCATGGTGGCGTCGCTGAGCTGATAAGCATGGTCGATCGAAACCACTCCGGCTTCGGCGGCGTAGAGCGTGGCGGGTTCGCCAGTGGCGTGTACGGCTATGCGCTTGCCGACGCGGCCGGCTTCGCTTACAGCGGCAGACAATTCTTCGCGAGTGAATTGGAAGGGCGTCGAGAAACGGCCGGCAGTGAGCGAGTCCTTACCGGTTTCATAGATCTTGATGAAATCGGCACCTTCCTTAAATTGCTGGCGGATTGCGGTGATGAGTTCGGCCGGGTTATTGGCTTGGGTGGCGTTGGGGAGTACGCGCTGCTCGGGATTGTAGCCCAGGGCGTCTTCGTGCCCGCCTAGAATATCGATGGCGTTGCCGCTGATGCGCAAGCGCGGTCCGGGGAACAGGCCTTGATCGATGGCGTTGCGGACGGCGGTGTCGGCGGAACCGGCGCCCTCGGTTCCCATGTCACGTTCCGCGGTGAAGCCGGCCATGAGATCTTCGCGCGCCGCCAGGATCGCGGTGAGGGTGCGCTGCGCTACCGATTCCTGCACCGTCTGCAAGTCTTCTGGGCCGGGGTGTAGGAACAGGTGGACATGGGCGTCGATCAATCCGGGCAGCAAGGTTCGGTCGCCTAAGTCGATGATCTCGGCTCCGGCGGGATGCGTTACTGCGGTGCCGGCTTCGGAGATTCGGCCGCCCACAACCAGGACTTCACCGGGTGCGTGCATGCGGCCCGTTTCGACATCCAAGAGCCGGGCGGCATGCAGGACGATGGGGCGGATGGGCGGTTGGGCAGCGGCGGTCCAGCAGAGAAGCAGGAGGATCGCGCGTCGCCACATCAGGGTTGCTTGGGTGGGGCGTCGGTTTTGGGGGAATCCGGAAGGATGAAGGTGGTTTCGCCGGGGCGCAGCAGCTTCAGCTGCTTGCGGATTTCCATTTCCTGCTCGGTCGTGCTTTCTTCCAGGCGGCGGATACGTTCGCGGCGGCGCTCGTTTTCGGCGGCTTTGGCGGCGTTCTGCTCTTCCAGTTGGCGGACTTCCTGGCGCTTGTCGAGCAGCGCGGAAACGCCTTGGGGTCCGCGCAACGCAACGAGTCCATAGACCACGATCAGCGCGAAGGCGATGATGTAACCGGCGCGGCGCATTCGCAAGCGAAGCGAAAGAGAGCGAATCAAGGCTTCCAATTTACGTTTATAGCCTGTATTGCAAAAAAATACTAGTGCGGTGATACTCTTTAGTGTTTGAATCCGCGAAAACCTCATGAACGACCTGGGGATGGCGATAACAGCAGTGCGTCGAACCATCTTTCGTGTCCCAAATGCGGCACCAGCAACGTGCGCCGTTCGCACAACGAGGGACTCTACGCCGGCATCCAGCGGATTTTCGGACGCTGGCCTTTCCGCTGCCGCAGTTGCCGGACGCGCTTCTATCGCGCGGCCGATCCGCCGGAAGATTTTTAAGCGGCGCTACTTGGCGGCGGCTTTGTCGACCAGCGCTTTGATTTCGACAGGGAGTTCGAAGAGGTCCGCGGGGAGGGGTTGATCGAAGCTCAAGTCGGTGATGCTGATATCCAGGCGCTGCGGGCCCATTTTTGACTTGGAATGAGTGGGAGCGAGGACGCCGTCGAAATTCTTATAGTCGGACACTTCCACTTCCACCGGGATTTCGCCCATGGGACTGACCGCGGTGGTGGCGGTTTTCAGCAGCAATCCGGATTTCTTCGAGTAGAATTGCGTTTCCGGTTTGCCCGCCGCGGGCGTAACTTGCACTTTGTAACAATCCTCGCCGTTCACGGTCTCCGAGCCGGTGGTTTCGACCTTGGCGAAAACTTTGCGCCAGTCGACTTGGGCGTTGAAGCGGGCTTCGCGCTCGGCTTGGGCCTTCTCGTCGCCGCTCTTCACCCGCGGTCCGGTGATGGCATTCTTCTCCCAAGCCACGCCGTTGCTAAAGCCCGATTCGGCTTTGCCGAGCGGCCCCAGTTCCAGAACCGAATATTCTTGGTCGGGAGCGATGGCATAGCGGGTCAGATTGCCGGTCATACCGACCTCGGGGACCAGGATCGTTCCGGTCATCTTCTCGTGGGTGTGCTTTTGGTAAGCTGCTTTGCCGCCAGTGACTTCCACAAAGCGGTCGAGGATGGTTTCGGCTTTGGGCAAGGGCTGCGCCGAGGTGAAGGCCGCGGCGAAGGCGGTGAGGACCGCGATCCGTTCGAGTCTGGTCATTTCGATTCCTTTTGCTTCCGTATCCAATCTAGCGCAGCGTCCAGCACGGAGTCGTGGCCGGCTAGCAGGGCTTCGCGGGAGAGCTTCACTTCGACGTCCGGGATCACGCCGTTCCCTTCGAGGGCCTGGCCGCCTTGGGAAATATAGTTGGCGACGGCGTATTGGAAACCGTCGCCGTTAGGCAGGCGGGTGATCACGGAGGGCAGGGCGGCGGCGGCGGTGCGGGTGCCGAAGATGCGGGCGCGGCCGAGATCTTTGAGTCCACCGGCGAAGATTTCGGAGGTGGAGGCGGAGCTTCCGTCTACCAGCACCGCGACGGGACCGCCGTAGGCGTCGGCGCGCGGATTGATGGCGAAATTGAGGGTCGCGCCGCGCATATACATGGTGCCCAAACGTAGGCCGGGCTTGCTGACCAGCCAACCGGCCATGCCCATGGCCATGCCGCCAATGCCTCCGGGATTGCCGCGCAGATCGATGACAATGCCGTCACAATGGGCGCATTTCTGGACGGCGTCTCCGAATTCCGTCATCACGCGCACCAGATCCAGAAACATATTAAAGCGGATGTAGCCGGTGTTGCCGAGCAGCTTCGATTCAAACCACACCGGTTGCGGGGGCAGATTCCCGAAGCCCGCGAAAATGCCGCGCGGGGGGATCAGTTTGACGTCGCGCGTCACGCGGAGATTGGCGGCGTCGGCAAAGACCATGGGGCGGAGGGCGGCGATGGGTCCCGAGAGACGCGCTGCCACGGCGCGTTCGAGTTGCAGCTCGTGGACGGCTGGGTCGGCTTGGAGCTTGGCTACCAGCGGCGGAAGATCGAAGCCGTTGGTCTGCAAAACTTCCCAGCCGAGCTTGACGCTGTCCGGGTTTAACGTTTCCGTTACGATCACGTGGCCGTTTAGCACGTGGGCTTCAAATCCGGGCCAGCCGTCGCCGGCGCCGGAGGGGTCCAGAGCCTGGTAGACCGCTGCCGGGAAGATCGCGAAGTGGGTCTGCTTTAGGCGTCCGATCATGTCGCGCATGACGGCGCGGGCGGCATCGGTTGAGGCGGCGGCTTCCACCTGCGGGCGGTATTCTTCGTGGATCACTTGCCAGTCCAGGCCCGCGGGTTTCGCCTCCCAATGCTTTTCGTGGATGGCGGACCACACGGCTTCGAACGAGGCCAGATTCAATTGCTTCTGTTCAGCCGTCAACTGGGCGAAGGCCGGAACCGCGCATAGGATCAGGGCCAACGTCGTGCGCGCTCTTGACTTTCGAGGCTTCACTATTCTAATGTAGCGGTTCGACTTGGCTCGCGCGACGCGGCTGACTCGTCTCACTGTTTTATGGCGGACCGGGTACAGGAACACACCGTGGAAAAGGTGCTGGAGTCCACGCTCGAAAGCGTGGATAGCGCCGAACAGACCGTCCTCAGTGAGGCGGAAGCGCTGGGCTTCGACGAAGACGATCTGCACCGCGTAGGTATCGCGCTGCGCGAGTGCATGGTGAACGCCGTGGTTCACGGCAATCGCTATAATTCCAGAAAAAAAGTGCATTTAAAGGTGATTCGCACGCCGGAGAGTCTTGCGGTGGTGATCGGCGATGAGGGCGACGGGTTCGATCCGACGGCCGTTCCCGATCCGCTAGCGGGGGAGAACCTACTCAGAGGTTCGGGGCGGGGCGTCATGCTGATGCAGGCGTTCATGGATGAGTTCCAGATTTCAAAACGGTCGCCGCAAGGCACCGAAGTGAAAATGGTAAAGTACAAGGCTAAAGCGACGTAAAGCAAAACAAGAGAGTGAAGGAGGGTTCCCTGTGAGTGTGAAATTGACCACCCGGCAAGTGGGTGACGTGACGGTGGTAGATGCGGCGGGCCGCATCACATTGGGCGAGGGCGCCAGCATGTTCCGCGACACGATCCGCGATCTGGCTGCCGGCGGCCACAAGAAGTTGCTGCTGAATCTCGCCGAGATTTCCTATATCGACAGCTCCGGCATTGGCGAACTGGTGTCCGGGTTTACCACGGTGGCCAATCAGGGCGGCGTGGTGAAGTTGCTGAACCTGACCAAGCGCGTGCAGGATCTGTTGCAGATCACCAAATTGTATACCGTGTTCGAAGTGTTCGACGACGAGGCCAAGGCGGTGCAAAGCTTTAAGTAGGTCTTTTGCGGACGCGAGCCAATTTGGGACTGGCTCGGAAGCGTCCGCCAAGGAATAGTGAGAGAATTACAGCGGCTGCCCTTCACTCTTATGTGAAGGGGGCAGGTCAGGACCCTTCTAACTGCCCGAGGGCGGTTGTTAGAATCCCATGGTCCCTGTCAGAGAGCCGAAAACGTATTCTATATTGCTTGCCGATGACCTGACGCTGGTCAGAGAAGGGTTGGCGGCGCTGTGTCGAGCGCAGCCTCATTACCGGGTGGTGGCGCAGTGCTCCGAGGGAGCGGCTGCGCTGCGGTTGATCGAGGCTGAGAAACCGGATATTGCGATTCTCGATTTAAACCTGCCGGATTTGTTCACTCTGGAGATCGTCCGCAAGCTGCGGGAAGCCAAGGTGACGACGCGCATCGTGGTGCTTTCGACGCGCAAGGATCGCAAAACCGTAGTCGAAGCACTGCGGGCCGGGGTGAATGCGTTTCTTCTCAAGTCCGGTCCGGCACATCATTTGCTCGAAGCATTCGAACAGATCCTGGATGGCGGGATCTACGTTTCCCCGTCGCTGGAACTCGAAAAGATGTTCAGCTCGGGGCAGAAGGCGGCTCCCGACGATCCCCTGGAAGCTTTGAGTGCGCGCGAGTACCAGGTGTTCTCGCTGCTGGTGGAGGGCACGCGCGCCAAGGAGATCGCCGCGCGGCTGGACTTGAGCCCCAAGACCGTGGATACTTACCGCGCGAGTTTGATGCGAAAGCTGGACATACATGACGTCGCGGGTCTGGTCAAATTCGCGATTCAGCGGGATTTGACGTCCATTAGGTAACGCCATTCACCGGGTCTAATCGCCTCCCGGTAGGCGATCTGCGCCGCCCACTGTTCCTCGATTGCCGGAATTGCGTACGCTATGCTATTGGTATAGTTCAACTGGTGTAGCTCAACCCAGCCCGGCCAAAACCCCAGGGTGAAAAGGATTTATGGCGTACGTAATTGCGGAACCTTGCATTGGAGTGAAGGATGCGGCCTGTGTCGACGCATGTCCTGTCGATTGCATCCACCCCAAGAAAGACAGCGAAAAATTCGCTAACGAAGAGATGATTTACATCGATCCGGTGGAGTGCATCGACTGCGGCGCTTGCGTGCCGGTGTGTCCGGTTTCCGCTATCTTTGCGATCGACGATCTGCCGGAAAAGTGGGGCGAATTCGCCCAGCGGAACGCGGTTTACTTCGGGCGCTAACGCGTCCGCTCCTTGCAGTCGCGGTTCTGTGCAAAGCACTGACCCGACAGACCGACCTAAAACAGAACCGCGCGCGAAGCAAGCGGACTCTTTGCTTACGGCCGGTAGGTGGCAGACTGAATATCCGTCTCCCAGATTTTCACTTCGCTGATACGCACGGGGACGGGCGTGTCTTCCAGCTTTCCCGTCATCTCTTGATAAAAATATTCGGCGATGTTTTCGGCTGACGGGTTGACTACGTCGAACGGCGGGATTTCGTTCAGGAACTGGTGGTCGATGCGGTCGAGGATTTCGCCCATGAAGCTTTTGACGTCCAGAAAATCGACCAGCATTCCGGTCTCGTCGAGCTTCTCGCCCTCAATCACCACGCGCACTTTCCAGTTGTGGCCATGCACGTTCTCGCAGCGGCCTTTGTAGTTGCGCAGGGCGTGCGCGGAAGCGAAACCTTGTTCCACGGCAATTTCAAACATTGTCAAAAAACCTTTCTACGTCGTCGCGTTTGGTGGTGAACGCGTAATCCGGCAGGCTGTCGAAAAAAATCTGCCCGTAGCGCGTCTTGGTGATGCGGTTGTCGAGCAGCGCCAGCACTCCGCGATCGGTGCGGCTGCGGATCAGCCGGCCGAAACCCTGTTTCAACGCGATGGCGGCTTGCGGGACTTGATAACCCGAAAACGGATCGCCGCCTTCGTTGCGAATGGCCGCGATGCGCGCCTCCACCACCGGGTCGCTAGGCACCGCGAACGGTAACTTATCAATAATAACGCAGCTTAATTGTTCGCCTGGGACGTCGACGCCTTGCCAGAACGAGGACGTTGCGAACAGCACGCAGTTGCGGGTGGCGCGGAATTCTTCGAGCAGGGCGCTGCGCGGGCCGGTGCCTTGCATGAGCGTTTCGAAGGGCACTTCGAGGGAGACTTTATCGTAGATCAGGCGCATCTGCTGGTAGCTGGTGAAGAGAACGAAGGCGCGGCCGCGGCTGTGGGTAAGGATTTCGATCATTTCGCGAGCGGCGGCTGACGTGAACGCTGGACTGCGCGGGTCGGGCAGCTCTTGCGGGACGTAGAGCAGGGCTTGCTGGCTGTAATCGAAATGGCTTTCGACTACTAGGGTGCGGGCGTTGCGCAGGCCGAGGCGCTGTTTGGTGAACTCGAATTCTCCCGCGACTGCCAGAGTGGCGGAGGTCAGGATGGCGGTGTCGATGGCGTCGAATAATTTTTCGTCGAGCAGCTGCGATACGTCGATGGGCGTGGCTTGCAGGAAAGTTCCACGGCCGCGGCGCTCGATCCAATAGACATAGGCTTTGTTGCCCGATTCCATCCAGAACGTTAAGCGCCGGGAAATTTCGCGCGCGCGGTTGACGAGCGGGATGGCTTCTTCGGGCGCGGCTCGCAGGAGCTCCAGTTGCAGAGCCACGATTTCGAGGGCGGCCAGGATGTCGCGATACTTTTCTTCGTGCTGGATCAGGAATGCTTCGTGGGAGCGGAAACCGGTGCGGCCTTCGGCGGCGCCGAAGAGTCCGAAGAAGTGCGCGGCGCGCTCGCCGAGAGTGATCAGGATGCGGTCGAGTTCCTGCGAGCCGAAGTTTTTGCGGTGCGCGAGGCCGGCTACGTCGCGCGTCAGCTCTTCGAACTGGTAGGTCGAAACGCTGGTCCCGAAATACTGGCCGGCTACGTCTTCGATGTCATGGGCTTCGTCGAAGATCACGGCGCCGTAGTCGGGGATGATGCCGCCGGCTTCGCCCATCGGACCACCTTTCACGGCGAGATCGGCGAAGAACAGGTGGTGATTGACGATGATGATGTCGCTCGCCTGCGCGCGCTGGTGCATGGCGGTGATGAAGCAGCGCTCGAATTGCGGACACTTTTGTCCGGAGCACAGCTCGCTGCGCGCGTCGATCTTGGCCCAGGCGGTGCTTGCTTCAGGGAGCGTCTTGATTTCGGAGCGGTCGCCGGTTTCGGTGGTTTTCTCCCACTCGCGGATGATGCGGAAGTCGGCGACTTCTTCCAGGCCGTCGAGAATCGGTTCCTTCTCGGCGTCGTAAATTTTCTGGCGGCACGCGTAGTTGCCGCGGCCTTTCATGTAACACGCGCGCAGCGGGCCCAGGTGGCGTTCGAGAAACGGGATGTCCTTGAAGAAGAGCTGCTCTTGCAGATTTTTGGTACCAGTGGAAATCACCACGCGCTTGCCGGAGAGAATCGCCGGGACCAAGTACGCCAGCGTCTTGCCGGTGCCGGTGCCGGCTTCGACAATCAGGTGCTTCTTTTCGGCGAGCGCGGATTCGGCGGCTTCCGCCATGGCCAGTTGCCCGGCGCGGTATTCGTAGTTCGCATGCCACTCGGAAAGCAGTCCCTTACGGCCAAAGAACTGGCGGACGGTGAGTGGTTTGGTTGCGGAAGACACCTACTCGACGATTTTAGCAGGCGCTTGCG
>CAVXEM010000032.1:0-24241 GCA_963760575.1 Bryobacterales bacterium | reverse complement strand
AGATTTCCGCCGCGGCTTCCTGGATCGATTTCACCAGCGCCGGTGTGTCGTTCCAGGCGGGCTCGGTCACGCTGCCGTTGAGCGCCACCGCCGCGCGCACGTCGCGGGCGCTGTCGTAAATCGGTGCGCCTAGACTCCTCACACCGTTATATTCTTCTTCCTCGGCTGCCGCGTATCCTTGCCGGCGCACTTCCGCCAGCTCGCCTAAGAGTTTGGCTTTGGACACGATCGTCTTCGACGTCCGGCGCGTGAGCACTAGCTCGCGAAGCAGGTCCGTGCGCTGCCGCTCCGGTAGAAACGCCAGCAGTACCTTTCCGAGCGCGGTGGTGTGCACGTTCAGTTCGCGTCCAATGTCGCGCTGCTCGCGGGTGCGTCCGCGCGGGATCTGGCGGCGGACGACTTCCTTCACGAAACCGGGGCCCTCGACGCGGTCCACCAGCAGCACGCGACCTTGTTGCAAAACGCCGATGCCTGCCGACATGCCGGTATCGCTCGCCAGGCGGTAGAGCACCGGCTCCGCCATCGTACGGAAGCCGAGTTCGCGCAGAGCGCCATGGGCCAGTGCCACGGTTTTCAAGCCGATCTGATAGCGCAGCGTATTGGCCTCGCGGCTCAGGTAGCCTTTCTGTTCCAGGCGTGCGGCAATGTAGGAACAGGTGCTGCGCGGGATCTTCAGCTCACGGCTGATGTCGGCGTTGCGCAATCCGCCGGGGGTTTGCTCCAGCAATTCCAGGAGCGCCAGCGCACGTTCCAGTGAATTCGTCACCGCTAGTGCCGCGTGATGTCGATTCCGTCTTTCAGCAGCTTCTCGTAGCGCGCGGGATCGATATTGTTCTCCGCGCAGGGATATTCGTACAAACGCGTGCCCTCGCGCAACATCATGGACGAATGGATGGTCCAGGGCTTGGTGAACACGTTGGGATCTTCCATGGTGACGTCATAGTTGATGCGATCTTTGTCGACCCGCGTGTAGCGTTCGGTCACGTGCAACGCTTCGGAGTGAAAGGTCCCGACGGGCCCCAGCCAGGTTTTATCGTTGAAGCCGGTTACATCCACCACCAGCGTGTCGCCTTCCCAATGGCCTACGGAATCGCCCATGTAGCTGGACTCGATATCGTCGGGATGCTTGGCGTTCAGCGGGATCACGCGAAATACGCTCATGTACTCGTAAATGATGACTACCTGTTGCGGCGTCTGTACGATTTGTGTCGCAAACAGAGCCGTAATGCCGCTGCGCGGGACGCCTGGCGGGAGACACAGCGCCGTAGGATTGTCGATCCCGCGCCGGTTGAAAGACTCCAGCACTTTCTTCGCGGCCCACGGCTGATAGGGTGGAGGCTCCTCCGCCGTCGATACGCTGGTGGAGGGATTGGCCGGTGCGTTGGCGTCCTTGCCGCTGCCGCCCACACCGAAGCCGGAGTTAGCCTCTTCCCAACTTCCGCGGCGGGTGCTGGCGCCCTGCCACACGCCGGTGAGATCAGGTTTGCCGTCGGGCGCGCGCGGGATCGTCGACTGCGCCGCCAATAGCACCGGCACCAGAAACAGCCATTTACGGCTGCCTGCGAAAGTTAACTCCATCCTTCAGCAGTTTCTCATAACGCCCGGGGTCGAGGTTGTTTTCGGCGCACGGGTACTCGCGCAGGCGCGTGCCTTCGCGCAGCATCAGCGTCGAATGGAAGGGCCACGGCTTGGTGAGCACGTTGGGATCTTCCATCACGACGTCGTAGTTGATCTGGTCCTTGTCGACGCGCGTGTATCGCTCGGTGACGTGCAGCGCTTCGGTGTGGAAAGTACCGGTACCGACGAGCCAGGTCTTGTCGTTGAAGCCGGTGACGTCGACCACCAGGGTGTCGCCTTCCCAATGCCCGACCGAATCTCCCATATAGGAAGATTCCATGTCGTCAGGATGCTTCGCGCTCAGCGGAATCACGCGGTAGACATTCATGTATTCGTAGAGCATCACGATCCGCTGCGGCGTCTGGATAATCTGCATGGGAAACAATCCGATGAGAGTGGTGCGCGGAATTCCCGGCGGCAGGCAGAACGCGGTGGGGTCGTCGACGGCGCGGTTGTTATAAGACTCCAAAACCTTCTTGGCGGCCCAGGGTTGGTAAGGAGGCGGCTCGCGTCCCGGCGGACGGGAGTTGGAGGGTAGCGTCGCGGGAGCGTTGAGATCTTTACCGGTTCCGCCGACACCATTGCCGGAGTTGGCTTCTTCCCAAGAGCCGCGACGAGTGCTACCGCCTTGCCAGACTCCGGTGAGGTCGGGCTTGCCGTCGGCCGCGCGCGGCACCGCCGATTTGGCGGGCGTCTGCGCGACCAAAAATGTTGGTAACAGGAGCGCCACTGCGAACACGCGGGGCCGCATTACTTGACCTCGACACATCATTTCACCTCAACGGGAGGCGTATCGCCGCCATCGCCGGTGCCGGCCGGAGGTCCAAAGAACAGCTTCTTGCCGTCCTGGAAAGTGACCTCGCGCGAGTGCGCCCAAGCGGTGCCGTCGCGCGCGCGCCAGGCGAAGACCGTGATAGTGTCGCCGGGCTTCAGCGTCACTTCCTTCTTCCAGCCCGTGCGATAGAGCACGTTGGGCGGATACCCTTCGAACTTCCAGTTGACGACGGCTCCGCTCGCGTCCTTCACGTCCAGATAGAAATGGCTGTGCGGATTCGTCCACTCGACTTTGGTGACCACGCCGCTGAGCGTGATGGGTTTGTTGACGTCGTATTCGGCGCCAAAGGAGTGGTGCGCCAGGGCCGGGAGCGCCGCCAGCAGGAGCGCCGCCCAGAATCGTTTCAGCATTTGTGTACCTCGACTTTGAAGTCTACTGCATCCGGAGCCCGGGCAAAACCGGTCGTTCAATCTATTGAACAACACAGCGTCTTTGCTAGGATGGCGCTAAATGCTTACGGTCGTCCTGCTCTTCATTTCCAACACCTTCATGACCTTCGCCTGGTACGGCCATCTGAAGCACCGCTCGTGGAGCCTGGTGCAGGCGGTGCTCTTCAGTTGGCTGATCGCTTTGGGCGAATATTGCTTTCAAGTTCCAGCCAATCGCTTCGGCTACGGGCGCTTCACCGGATACCAGTTGAAAATCATACAGGAAGCCATCACGGTGGTGGTGTTTGTGGTGTTCGCGTATTTCTATTTAGGCGAAGACCTGCGCTGGAATTATGCGCTGTCTTTCGTGTGCCTGTTCGCGGCGGTGGCGTTTGCGTTCTGGGGGCGTGCATAACCTAACATCGTGATATGCAGAAGCCCACTTTCGATCCTGGCTTAACCCAGCAATTCACCGGCGTCCTGCGGCGCAGCATCAATAAGGACGGTAGTTTTAACGTCTACCGGCGCGGCGGGAGCTGGCGCAATTTCCATCCCTATTTGCACATGCTCAACATGAGCTGGCCGCGGTTCTTCGCAACCATTCTGGGCGGCTACCTGCTGATGAATCTGCTGTTTGCTCTGGTGTATTTCGCGCTGGGCCCCGGCCATTTGCAGGGCGCCGATGGCGCGAACGAAACAGACCGCTTCCTCAACGACTTTTTCTTCAGCACGCACACGTTGACTACCGTGGGCTACGGAAATATGGTGCCGGTGACTGTGATCACGAACGTCGTCGCGTCACTCGAAGCCATCGCGGGATTAATGGCGGTTGCGCTCGGCACGGGATTAATGTTCGGACGCTTTTCGCGGCCTTCCGCGAGAATCGCCTTCAGCGAGCGCATTCTGATGGCGCCTTATCAGGAACAGAACAGCCTGCAATTCCGCATCGTCAATCTGCGGCCCAACGTCTTGATGGAACTGGAGGCCAACATGGTGCTGATGACAGTGGAAGGACCCCCGGGCCAAATGAAACGGCAGTTTCAGACCTTGAAGCTGGAACGCGAGAGGGTTTATTTCTTGCCGCTGACGTGGACCATCGTGCATCCCATTGATGAAACCAGCCCGCTGTATGGCAAGAGTTACGCGGACCTGGAGCGCTGGCAGGCGGAGTTCGTGGTTCTGATCAAAGGCTTCGATGACACCTTCAGCCAGGTTGTGCACTCGCGCTATTCCTATCGCTACGATGAAGTCCGCTGGCAGGCGAAGTTTCAACCGGCTTTCGAGATCAATGCAGCGGGGGATATGATTCTGAATGTCGACCGGGTGGGCAGCCACGCGCTGCTCAGCGAGGCGTCGTCGTCAGGATCCTGACCCGCGCTTGCGCTCTGCTCGCCGTACACGCTTTTCGTCCATGCCGAAGTAGTGAGCGATCTCGTGCCACACAGTATCGGCCACCATCTGCTGCAATTCTTCAGGGCTGTGGGACAAGCGCTCATGCGGACCCTGGTAAATGGTGATCTTATCGGGCATACCGAAGCCGTCGTAGACGGAGCGCTCGGTCAGCGGGCGGCCTTGATACGTACCCAGCAAACCAGGTTGGCGCGGCTCGGCTTCGACCACGATGGCGACGTTCTCGATTTTCTGGCGAAAGCGTTTGGGGATGCGGCGGAGCGCTTCCTCGACGATCAGGTCGAACTCGGCGGGGGAGAGCATGCGGCTTCCGCTCCTTTCAGTCGCGGTTCTGTGTGAGTTGAGCGCTGACCGGCGTGCGGTGCATTGGGTTAGAGGCGCGGCTGATACGCCACACAGTCGATCTCGACGCGCATGTCGCCCTGGAAGAAGCGGGCTTCGATGGTGGTACGGGCGGGCTTGATCGAGCCGAAGAATTCTGTGTAAACCTCATTCATTTTGTGAAACTCGCTGGCGTCGCGCAGGAAGATGGAACATTTGACAACGTCTTCCAGGCGCGCGCCGCAAGTCGTCAGGACCTTGGTGAGGTTTAGCAGAGTCTGGCGGGTTTGCTGCTGGATGTCGCCGAAGGCGTATTGATCGTTGTCATCGACAGGGCCGAGACCGCTGACGAAAATGAAATCGCCGGCGCGGACCGCTGATGAGTACGGTCCGCGCGGCGTGGGAGCTCCCTGGTGCAGGATACGCTCGATGCTCACGGGTAACTACTTGTCGGTCTTCTTGCGGCGCGGGGGACGGCGCTGGCCGCCGCCGCTGCCACCACCGCCAGCCGGTTTCGAAATGCGCTTGCGGGCCGGGGCGCGCTTGGGCTTGGCCGGGGGCGGATTGGGTTCGAAGATGGTTGGCTGGCCTTCGACGTACGGCTGGGGCTCGTCCTCTTCGATCTCTTCCTCGACGGCGACTTCGGGCTCGGGCTGCGGCGGCTCGGCGGGCGGATAGAATTCCGCGCCCAGATACACCAGCAGGGTGCCTTCGTCTTCGTGCGGTTCCAGGCGAACTACGGTTTTGTCTTGCGCGTAGTTCAGGAACTCGGTGAACTGCTGGAAGCCGTAGGCGGCTACGTCGAAGCTGGGCTGCTCGGTCTTGAACCAGCCGGCCAGGTCTTCGACCGGGCAGCCGTTCTCGATTTCGAGGCGGTGATTTTCGAGCACGTCGCGCAGGGGCGGCAACAGGTCTTCGTGCTTGAGGGAGGGATGCTCGGTCGCGGCCGATCCTTTGCGTTCGATGATGTAGCGTCCGCCGGTGCCGGAGACGTTCACCAGGTCGGCGCGTTTCAGCTTCTCGACGAAATCGGAGAAGCTCGATCCGCCGTAGGCGCGTTCGTTGAACGCGGAATCGAGCTGCAGCATGGTGGACTTCAACAAACCCAACTGCGGCTGCACGCCGCGCCGTTCCAGGACTTGCAGGGCGCGCTCGACGAGCGGCATGGCTTGCGTCAGTTCGAGGGGCGCGGGACGTTCGCGGCGTCCGCCACCGCCGCCTCCGCCTTGCTGTTGTTGGGGACGGTCGCCTTGCTGTTGCGGTGGACGGTCGCCGCGGTCACTGCGGTCGGGGCGATCCTGACGGTCACGGTCATTGCGCGGGCGCTGCTGGTGCAGAACGGCGCGAACTTCGACAGCCGCCACGCTGGGCGGGATCGAGGTATCGGACAGCAGCGATTCAAAGCTGATGAACTCGTGGCAATTCTGCTGCAGAATCGTCGAGGTAAAAGCCTTGCCGCCGACCACGAACACCGTCTTGCCGTATTCCTTGAGCTTGTTCACCAGCGGAATGAAGTCGCTATCGCCGCTGACGATGGCGAAGGCGTTCACATGCGTATGCGTGAAGGCCATCTCCAGGGCGTCGAGCGCGAGGTTGATGTCGGCTCCATTCTTGTCGCCGCGCGGCGAGGGGATTCGCTGGACCATTTGCACGGCGTTTTCGGCCATCTGCCGGGTGGCGCCATCCTGGCGTCCCCAGTTGGCATAAGCGAATTTGGCGACGATGTCGCCGCGCTCCTTGAGCGCATCCAGAGCGAGCGAGACGTCAAATTCGCGCCGCAACGTGGATTTCAATCCAATCTCGATGTTGTCGTAATCGACAAACACCGCGATATTCAATTTTTCTTGCATTCTTACTCCTGCACCGCTCCATGCGGCGCGTATTTTTCTAACTTCAGGTGAGCGAAGCCGGCTGCTTCACCGAGCCGCGGATGAATTCGACAATCGCTGCGAGCGAGGAGCCGGGTTGAAACACGGCGCCTACGCCCAGGCGTTTGAGCTCAGCGGCATCTTCATCCGGAACGATGCCTCCGACGATGACCACTACATCGGTCATCCCTTTTTCCTTGAGCAATTCCAGCACCCGCGGGACGATGGCGTTGTGCGCGCCGGAGAGAATGGACAGGCCGATGACCTGCACGTCTTCCTGGAGCGCGGCGTTGACGATCATGTCTGGCGTTTGGCGGAGTCCGGTATAGACCACCTCCATGCCAGCGTCGCGGAGCGCCCGGGCGATTACCTTGGCGCCGCGATCATGTCCATCCAGGCCGGGTTTTGCCACCAGCACACGGATTCTAGAATCCATAAATTAGGGAACGAGCGGAACGCGCCGCAAAGCCACACAGGGGCAAAGAAGGTGCATTCCACTTTCTTACTTAACCGCGCACCACGCTGCGCCCCAGAGGGTGCCTTACGTGATGCACTGGTCGTATTCAGTATAGAACGGATTGACTAATGATGCGGCGGAGACTGATCCTGGCAAGCGGCTGGCTCGCAGAACGATGAGTTCTTTCAGAGTCTGTCATACTCATAGTGTGAGTAAACGACTCCAAGTGCTTTTGCCTGATTCCGAAATGGAGGAGATCCGGCGGCTAGCTCAACGGGAGCAGGTGGCCGTTGGGGAATGGGTGCGCCGAGTGCTGCGCGAAGCTCGGTCACAGCGGCCCTTGCAGGAACCTCAAGCCAAATTGAAGGCAGTACGGAAAGCCGCGGAATACTCGTTCCCCACGGCAGAGATTGAACAGATGCTGGCGGAAATCGAGCGGGGCTATCAAGGGTGACGTTTGTCGATTCCAACATTCCGATGTACTTGGTGGGAGCGCCGCATCCTAACAAGACGGCTGCACAGATCCTGTTGGAACGCCTGATCGCCAGAGGTGAACGCCTGGTGACTGACGCCGAGGTGCTGCAAGAAATCCTTCACCGATACACCGCGATCCGGCGGCGGGAGGCGATCGATCCTGCCATTCAAGTAACCCTCCAGGTTGTCGACGACGTGTATCCAGTGGAAAAGAGCGATGTACTGCGCGCTGGCGAAATCACGCAGAGCCGGCCGGTTCTTTCGGCGCGCGACGCGCTCCACATCGCGATTATGGAGCGCTGGGGCGTGCGTTCGATCCTGAGCTTCGATGCAGATTTTGACCATTGGCCAGGATTGCGGCGCGACCACCAAGTCTAAACTGACGCCCTGCGGCCATTTGGTCCGAACAGTCCCTTACCGTTTGCCGGTCCACAAGCTAGCAAACAAACATGAGCGTTGGCGGGAAGGCCATGCAGCAAGCTGGCAAACGGATTGCATCCTCACAACTTGGAACGAGGTGAACTATGCGTTTTTTTCCTAGTTACGTGCTGCTCGGCGGTTTGATTCTGGGAGCAGCGGCTTGCGACCGGCCGGATAGTGCCGAGGACCGGCGGGCGCGCGAAGAGAAGGTGGATCAGGCGGCTCACAAGGCGGGCGCGGAAGCTTATAAGGCAGCGCAGAAGACCAAGGAAGCGGCGGCGGAGGCGGCTGAGGACCTGCGAAAGGCCGGGCACGAAGTGAAGGCTGGATGGGAGGACGCTAAACATTCCGATCCCGATAAACCTAGATGAACAAAGGTCGGCGCGGAGGAGCTCATTGGCATGCTAGCCTGCGGTCCGGCATGGTATAAAAATGCCATGGTAAATCGCAGGCAGGTTTTGCATTTGGCAACGGCCACGGCGGCGGCGGGCGTGACCGGCAGGAGTCAGGGCCTGCGCGTGCGCAGCGCTAAAGAAAAAATCGTGGGACTATACCGGCTGGCGCGGGTGGTGCGACGGACGGCGGATGGGCAGGAGACTGTTACCAACGCGAATCCCACGGGGCGAATTTCTTATGACAGCGCGGGGCGCGTTTGGGTGTTGTTGGCTCCGGCGGGGCGTCCGAAGCCGCAGGATGCGCGCAATATCACGCTTGAAGAATATAAGGCCATGAACGCTGGGCTGATGGCTTATTTCGGGAGCTATGAGGTGGACGAGGCGAATCAAAAGCTGATTATCCACATTGAGGCGGCGGCGAATCCGGCGTTGAGTGGGACTACGATCGAGAGGATTTACAAGTTAACGGATACGACGCTGACGATGACGGTGCCGGGGAATCCGGCTACCGATAATGTGTTCGAGAGGATGGCGGATTGAAAGAGGGGAACACTTCACGAAGTGTCCCCCGCGGGGTTTTGGTTTTGGTTACGGCTTGGGGTTGTTGA
This sequence comes from Bryobacterales bacterium, assembly GCA_963760575.1. Classification (GTDB taxonomy): domain Bacteria; phylum Acidobacteriota; class Terriglobia; order Bryobacterales; family Bryobacteraceae; genus Palsa-187. Next base: position 15,468 of record CAVXEM010000032.1, on the reverse strand, counting down.
TCGCGAAGCAATAGAACAAGCCGGCGCCGCCGGTGCGCACTAAGGCTTCCTGGCTGCAGCCGGCGCTGGGATGCGCGGCGTTCCAGGAAGTGTTGGGGCCGCCGGTGCGGTCAAAGTGTCCGAGCATGGCGGTGCCTTCGCCGCTGCTGGTCCAGTTGTTGCAGGTGTGATCGGCGGCGTCGGTGAAGGCGCGGCCGTCCGGCATGGAACCGGTGAGCATGTCGTGCTGGTTGGGCATGTCGCCGACGCCATTCACTTTGTCACCTTTTTCTGTAAAGGCTGACGCTTTGGTCAGGGCGTTGCCGACGCGGGCTTGATCCAGAGTGTCGCCGTGAAGATCGGCCACGTTGGCCGCAATGCGATTGCCTTTCGCGCCGAACCAGGGGCCATCACCGATGCGGTCCCGCGCGTTGACAGCGGGCTGTCCGCCTTTGGCTTGCGTGCTGAGGTAGGCGTGCCAGGTGAAGGTGCTGCCGGCTGCGGAGGCCAACTGCTGGCAGCGCGCATCGGCGCCGGCGATTCCGCCGAGATCGGCTCCTTTACCGCTGCCGGAGCTGGTGATGAAGAAACTCATGGGCTGCGGCGGCTGCTTGCCTTGCGGCGCTTGAGCGAGCGCGAGCGACGAGCCGATCGCAAGTAGAGTGAAGGTGCTGAGCATTATTTTCATATGTGGAAATCCCTTTCTGGGTAAGCGTATCACAGGCCCGGCGAGCGGGGCGGTCGATGACCCTGCAGTTTGGAGAGTCAAGCTGTTAAAGTAAGAGAACCGCAGGGGGGAGCGATTATAAACTGAAGAGTTGGTTACAGGCATCGCGATACGCACTACGTTTCGTGCGTCATAAGTTTGATGCATTCCACGCTTTCGGGCAAGCGGGTGTGACGGGCGCCGAGGGTCATTTGCCGCACTCGGTGATCAATCCTCTGGCAACCTACTCGCCGTGGCTCGCCGACCAGGAATTTCAAACCGCATACCGCATCGCCCGCCCGCAAACGCTGGTGGACCTGTATCGCTGCTACGATTTGTGGCAGTTGGTTCGGGAAGCGGGAAAGCTGGCGTCGGGCGATATTCTGGAAGTGGGTGTGTGGCGCGGGGGTACCGGCTGCCTGATGGGACTGCGGGCGAAGTTGAGTGGCATACCGGCTACCCTCTGGCTGTGCGACACCTTTCAAGGCGTGGTCAAAGCGGGAGCCTCAGATCGCCAGTACACGGGTGGTGAGCACGCGGACACCAGCAAGGACCTGGTGGCCGCACTCGCCAATAAATTGGAGCTCACGAACATTAAGATTTTGACGGGTATCTTCCCGGAGGATACTGGGCACACGATTTCCGATCTGACTTTCCGTATGTGCCACATCGATGTGGATGTGTACGAGTCCGGCCGCGAGATTTTGAATTGGGTGTGGCCCCGCTTGTTGCCGGGTGGGATCGTCGTTTTTGACGACTATGGTTTTCTGAGCACAGGCGGGATCACACGGCTTGTGAACGAAGAGCGTAAGAAGCGAGATCGAGTGATGACCCATAATTTAAATGGGCACGCAGTCTTCGTAAAGCTTCCTATTTGAGTTCACGGTCTTGCAATTCACGCCATAAGATTTTGCCGGCCGGCGATTTGGGAAGCGCGGGCACGAACTCCACGATGCGCGGATATTTGAAGGCTGCCATGCGCTGGCGGGACCACTCGATCAGGGCAGATGGCTCTGGGGCGGTGACGCCTCGGCGCAGGACAACCAACGCTTTCACGGTTTCGCCGCGGCGGGGGTCGCGGACGCCAATCACGCAGGCTTCTTGCACATCGGGGTGTTGCGTCAGGACGGCCTCGACTTCGGCGGGCCATACTTTGTAGCCCGCGGCGTTGATCATGCGCTTGAGGCGGTCGGTCATGAAGAGGTAGCCTTCGTCGTCGGCATAACCGATGTCCCCGGTGCGAAAGTAGCGCTGGCCGTCGATGTCGATGAAGGCTTCGGCGTCGGCTGCGGGGCGGTTCCAATAGCCGTCGAAGAGCTGCGGTCCGCGGACGGCGATTTCACCGCTGTCTAGAATGCGAACGTCGGCGTTGAAGAAGGGCACGCCTAGGCATTGCGGTTTCGGACGCTCGATGGGGTTGATCGCAATGGTGCCGGCTTCGGTCATTCCGTAGACTTCGATGAAGGGCAGGTGCAGAGTGGACTGGATGCGGTCCCACAAAGCACGGGGCATGGTGGAGCCCCCGGAGCTGATGCGGGTCAGGCTGGATAGGTCGTATTGGGACAGGTCGGGGTTATCCAGGAAATCTGCAATGGCGGCGGGGGCGATGCCGGCGAAGGTGATGCGATAGCGATCGATCAATTGCGCAGCGAGGGTGCGGTCCCAGCGGGGCAGGGGGACGAGAGTGCCGCCGGAGTAAATGGCGCAGTTCAGGCTGTTCACTAATCCCGCGATTTGGTACATGGGTGCGACGCCCAAGAAAACGGTGGCGGGGGAGTGGCCGTGCCAGAGCGAGAGTCCGGCGGTGGAGTGCAGGAAGCTGCGGTGGGTGTGGCGGCAGCCTTTGGGTTCGCCGGCCGATCCTGAGGTGTAGTTGAGGATGGCGTGGTTGGCGGGGCTGGCGGTGTATGCGGGTGAGGACTCGTTTGCCGCTAGAACGGCGGACCAGGCATGGGCCCCGTTGGCGGCGCGCGGCGGGGCGGTGATCCAAGCGGGCAAATCGAAGGCGGGCTGGGCGGGGAGGTAGTCGGCGTAGGTCACAACTACGATTTCGCGGAAGCGGGTGCTGGCGAACTCGAACAGTTCCTGGGAGCAGACGGCCACTTGGGCGCCGCTGTCGTCGATGTAGCGCTGCAGCTCGGCGGCGCGGTTCATTGGGTTTACGGGCACCACAATGGCGCCGGCGCGAAGCACTGCGTAGTAAGCGATGACCCATTGCGGGGAGTTCTGCATGTAGATGACGACGCGGTCTCCGGGCTTGACTCCAGCACGATTGCGCAGCCAGCCGGCTAGGGCTTCGACTTCTTGTTGCAGGCGGCGATAGGTGATGTCGCGGCCGAAGAAGGCTATGGCGGTGTGGTCGGGGCTGCGTTCGGCGGAGGCTTGCAGGCATTGCGGCAGCGTTATGTTCGCGGGAGGAAGAGTACGAGGCAGATGTGGGGGCCAATAAGACACGACAAAGGTTAAGCTAGCATGAGGCATGGCTAAAGCGGCGAGTGAACCGAAACCAGTCACGGTGGATTTCGATGAAGGAATTGCTTGGGTGACGTTGAACCGTCCGGAGAAGCGCAACGCGATGAATCCGGCGTTGAATCGCGAAATGCTGGAGGTGTTGGACGCACTGGAGCTCGATGAACGCTGCGGGGTGGTGGTGCTGACAGGAGCGGGCGACGCGTTCACGGCGGGGATGGATTTGAAGGAGTATTTTCGCGAGACGGACGGGCTGCCGCCGATCGCGAATGCTCGCATCAAGCGGCAGGCTACCGACTGGATGTGGCGCAAGTTGATGTATTACGCGAAGCCGACTATCGCCATGGTGAATGGATGGTGCTTTGGCGGAGGGTTCACTCCTTTGGTGGCTTGCGATCTGGCGATAGCCGCTGAAGACGCGCAGTTTGGGCTTTCGGAAATCAACTGGGGAATTATTCCAGCGGGCAATGTGACGCGCGCGGTGGCTGCGGTGATGAATCAGCGCGACGCGTTGTATTACATCATGACCGGCGAAACCTTCGACGGACGCAAGGCGGCGCGGATGGGGCTGGTGAACGAGGCGGTCCCTAAGGCGCAATTGAAAAAGCGCACGCGGGTGCTGGCGCGGACTCTGCTCGGGAAAAATCCGGTGGTGTTGAATGCGGCTAAGTTGGCTTTCAAATTCTGCAAAGACATGCCGTGGGAGCTTTCGGACGAATACTTGATGGCGAAGCAGGGGCAGACGCTGGCGGCCGATCCGGAGAAGGGGCGGCAAAAGGGGTTGAAGCAATTTTTGGATGACAAGGCGATTCGGCCGGGGCTCGAAGGGTACAAGCGGGGAAAATGATTGGCCGCGAATGAACGCGAATGAACGCAAATAACCCGATCATTATTCCTAAGACTGCGGCGATCTTGGTGGCTCACAACCAGGCGGAGGAACTGCGCCGCGCGTTGGGGGCACTCGAAAAATCTGAGAATCGAGAACTGCTGGAGATTTTGGTGGTGGATTGCGGGAGCAGCGACTCGACGGCGGCGCTGGGCGAGGAGTTTCCGGGGATCGCATTGTTGGTTCTGCCGCAGAATTTTGGCGCTACCAAAGCCTTGAACATTGCTACGCGCACGGCGCGGGCCGAGTTTTTGTTTCTGCTGTCGCCGGATGTAGAGGTGGCGCCGGACACGGTGGCTCGTCTGACGGAACAACTGGAGACTCGCGCGGATTTGACGGGGGTGTGTCCGCTGCTGGTGGATGACGCGGGGAAGGCGGTGGCGCGCACGCGGCGGTATCCGGACCGGGAGGCGCTGGCGCCGGTGCGCTCGGGCGGCGAGTTGGCGTGGATTCCTATTCCGGAGGCGACGCTGGCCCAGGAGCGGGTGGCGGTGTTGTATCCAGGGCGCGAGGCTTTGTTGGTTCGCAAAAGCTTTGTGCAGGGGATGAATTATTTCGATGAACGTTTTGGCGAGTATTGGGCCGATGCCGACATGGCCGTCAAGATCCGCAAGGCGGGGCGCAAGGTGGAAATGGTCACAGGGATACGGGTGATCTGGCATGTGCCGGCGGAAGAGGCTTCTGAGGACGCGGTCTATAAATCGGACCGGATTGTGGGTGCTGCCGCGTTGATCGGCAAACATGAGGGGTTCCTGGCGGGGCTGGGCTTCCGAGTGGCGGCGATGCTGGGAGCGCTGGGGCGCTTTGATTTTTCACTGCTTTCGGCGCTGGCGGGCGGTAAAAAGGTCGGATCCCAGGCACAATAAACCTACCTCTCCTAAGGTTTTTCGCTTAACCAGCTAACTTTTCTCCCATGGGCATCCGATAGATCCATAGCAGGCACTCTTATGCAAATGGAAGCTTTTCTGTGGCTGTTCTTGCCGGTGTTCGTGGCAGGCGGGAGCGCACTATTGTCCTACTTTGTGATGCAGGCGCGGATGGAAGTGGCGCTGGCTAAGGAGCGGGAATCGCTGGCGGAAGCGCGGGCGAAGATCAGCACGCACCAGATAACGCTCGACGAGCGCGTGAAGGCTACCGAAGAGGCGTGCAAGCGGCAGGCGCTGGACGATTTCATGCATGAGATTCGGGTCGAAGAGCGCAGTTATGTGCGCGAGACCAAGTCGCTCAACGCATCGAAGAAGACCATGGTGATGCAGGAGCGGATTTTCTTCCGCAACATTCCGTTGTCGAACTGGATTGAGCGCGAGATGCTGCTCGAGGACGGGCTGGATACTTCGCGGCAACTGACGGCGGAATCTGTGTTTACACCGCCGGCGCTGCCTACGGTGGAGACTCCCATGGCGATTGCCAAGCTGCTGCAGGAAGTGAAGGGGGCTCCGCCGAAGGCTGCACCTCCTGTGCCACAAGTGATAGAGCCGGTACTGCTTACACACCACGCTACGGCGTTTGGTGCGCAATAGGGGCTTATTCGCAGGCCTGGAGGCCTGCGCTACTCGGTATGTAATCCACTTAGGGGCTTTCTCCGTCTGGAAGAGTATGATGAGGCTGATGGCCGAGCCTCTGGTAGCCGGACGGGTTGATACGGGTTTGCTACGGGATTTCGGCACATGGATGACGTCGGAGCAGCGCCGGGTGAATGCGCTGTGCCGCCGCTTGCTGCAGGATCCCGACGAAGCCGATTCCGCTACCCAGGACGTTTTTCTCAAGGCCTACCAAGCGCTGTTGCGGGAAGAGGAGCGCGGCGAAGACGGTAAGGTTCTGGACGATCCCACGCGATGGTTGTCGAAGATCGCGGTGAATACCTGTCTCGACCGGCTGCGTTCGAAGAAATGGCAGATCTGGCGGCGAAGACCGGCGCCGGAGGATGAGGCGACCATTCTTTCGATGGCGGCTTCACCGACTCCGGAATCAGAGGACCGGTACTTCGCCGGGCAGATCAGCGGACGCCTGACAGTGGCCTTGCGACGACTTTCCGACCGGCAGCGTGCGGTGTTCACACTGCGGCATTACGAAGAAATGAGCCTGGAAGAGATTGGACAGATTCTGGGCCTGGATGTGGGCACGGTGAAAGCCCACATGTTCCGCGCGGTGAGCAAACTGCGCGTGGACTTGCGAGACTTATACGAGGGAAGGCAACATGAGCGGGCACGAACATTTAAGTGAAGACGCGTTGCTCGACGCAATTTACGGGATCGCGGGGAGCGCGGCGGAGGCGCATCTGCGGCGCTGCGCAGATTGCGCGCAGCGGTTGCAGGAGTGGCACGAGAAGCGGGCGGCGGCGGTAGAGAGCGTCGAGATCCCGGGTGAGTTCCTAGCGGCGCAGCGCAAGAAGATTTATGAGCGGATCGAGCAGCCTTCGCGCAAGCACTGGTTGTGGGCTCCAGCACTAGCGGCCGCGTGCGCGCTGGCGATTGGCGTTTTCGTTTACCATCCGGCTGCGAAAGAGCAGCCGCAACGGCATGCGGAGATCAGCGACGCGCAATTGTTCGGCGAGGTTTATTCCATGGAACAATCGCTCGAACCAACCGCAGCGGCTCCGGCGCGTGCGTTGTTTGAGGAGCAGCAATAGCGATGCGGATGTGGATCATGGCGGTCCTGGTGTTGCCGGTTGTCCTACTGGGACAGGTGCGCCAAGGGCCGGCGTGGTGGGAGAGTCCGTGGTGGAACAGTCCGCTGGTGCAGAATCTGGATCTGAATGACGCGCAGCAGAAAGAGATTCGCACTACGGTTCGGGAGTATCGCGGGCACCTGATGGATTTGCGGGAAGCGGTGCAGCGGGCGGATAGCGATTTGCAGATGGCGCTGGATCTGACTCCGCTGGATCAGCGCAAGGCGAACGAGGCGATTGAGCACCTGGCGACGGCGCGCGGGGAATTGACGCGGACGATTTCGCAGATGACGCTGCGGCTGCGGACGATTCTGACCAACGAGCAGTGGCAGGAGTTGCAGAGGCGGCAGGCGGAGCGGAGGCCGGGTCCTTTGGGACGCGGTAAGAATGGGCGATTTGCTCAGCCTCCGGCGGCGGCTACGCAGCAACGTTAAATTTTGTCGGACGTGGACGTCCGACGCGGGCCGGGAGGCCCGCCCCACTGCTTGAGCCAGCCCAAACCATCCAGTGTGTTTCCGGCGGGGCGGTATTCGCAGCCGATCCAACCTTCATAGCCAAGGTCATCGAGGAGTTGGAACAGGTACTGGTAGTTGATTTCGCCGGTATCGGGCTCGTGGCGCTCGGGGACGCCGGCGATTTGCACGTGGCCGCAGAGGGCGGCGTAGCGGCGCAACTTGGTGGCGATGTCGCCTTCGGCGATCTGCATGTGGTAACAATCCATTTGGATTTTTAGGTTGGGCAGGGCGACTGCGGCGCAGACTTCGGCGGCTTGGGCTTGAGTGTTGAGAAAATAGCCGGGCATGTCGCGGGTGTTGATGGGTTCGATCAAGAGCATGATCCCGGCAGCGGCTAACTGTTCGGCGGCGTAGCGCAGGTTCGCGATGTAAGTGGACTGACAGTCGGCGCGGGCGGCTCCGGCAGGAACGATGCCGGCCATGGCGTGCAGACGCGGGGTTTTCAAAACGCTGGCATAGGAGAGCGCGGTGGCTACGCTGCTGCGGAATTCTTCTTCGCGTCCGGGGAGGCAGGCGATGCCGCGATCACCCGCGGCCCAATCGCCGGCAGACAAATTGAAGAGGACGTTCTCGAGACCTGCGGCTGTTAGACGTTCGGCGACGGCCGCGGGCGAGTGTTCGTAGGGGAACATGAACTCGACGGCGCGAAAGCCGGCGGAGGCGGCAGCGGCAAAACGGTCCAGGAAGGGGACATCCTGGAACAGGAAACTTAGATTCGCGGCGAAGCGGGGCATGGGGCAGTATAACAAGCGGGCGCAAAAAGCGCGGGTTGACATTTGAGGGGGCGGCACGGTATCAGTGGGATAGCCACGCAACAGGCGGGGCGCGGTAGCCAAGTGGTAAGGCAGAGGTCTGCAAAACCTTTATTCGTCGGTTCGACTCCGATCCGCGCCTCCATATCTTAGCTGTTTTCCCCATAAATTTCCGAACGGCGTCCTCATCGCTTGGAATTTGGAATATCGATACGCCGCGCGGGTTCTCCCTGGCCCCAGGATCGCTGGAGCGTTGCGCAGTAACTAGTCATCGAATTCGAAAAATCCCTCGTTGACGACTAGTGGACCTCTATCGAAATCGATTGTTCTGGACCGCAGGGTTAGACCCCCGGATGTCAGTCAGTATGGAGCGACCTGTCCTCTACAAAAAACGCCGGCCTCCCTCCTTCCAGAGGGACGCCGACGTGATGTGTCAAACTGTCAAACCCTTGCGGTTGCAGGTACGAATCTATATCAGAACACGAACTTTGCAGCCAGTTGCATGATCCGAGGGGCATCGGCAACCGTGATTTGTCCGAACTGCGGGCTGTTCCGCACGGTTACCGAGGTTCCGCCGAGCAGTCCGCCTACGCAGCCGATGCAGGAGCGGAAACTGTTCGTCAGATTGAAGGCTTCTCCGCGGATTTCGAAGGTCTGGCCCTCGTGGACGCGGAAGCTGCGGGAGAGAGCCATATCGATTTCCCAGGTATTCGGTCCCGGCACGCTCGAGCGGCCCAGATTTCCAAACGTGCCCGCAGGAACGCTGGTGGAAAACGCCGCAGGGTTCAGCCACGCCTGGCACGGCGCGGTGTTGCCGCAAACGGACTGAGGATTGGTGGCCAGCGGATTGGCCAGCAGCAGATTCGGCCGCTCGACCTGGGAACCGTTCAAAGCGTAATCGACGCCGGTGGTGACGTTGAGAAATGCGCCCGAAAGATAGCGGTAGCTCGAAGACAGCATCCAGCCGGAGGCGACCATGCGCAGCGCCCGCTCGCTGAATCTGGGGGTCTGGAGCACGGCCGCGATATTCACGATGTGGCGGCGGTCGAGCGATTGATTGATGCCGGTGCCGGTCTGGGTCTGGCAATTTCCACGATCGAAACTCCGGTTATTGGCCTGGTTCAAGCCTCCGCCGACGCTGCCCACCCAGGAGCCCTGGTTGATGTCGGCAATGCAGTGCGACCAAGTGTAGTTGGCGTTGACGCTGACGCCGCGCGTGAGGTTCCTCTGCGCCAACAGCAGTAGAGCGTTGTAGCTGCTGGTGCCGCCGGAGTCGAACATATCGACGTAAGAGAGGTACTGCCCTTCGCTAGGTTTGCTCAACGACGCCAGCCGGCGGAAGTCCGTGTTCGTCGTCGCCGAGCAGGGACCGGTCTTGGTAAGTCCATATTGGCCCGCCGAGCAGGTTCCCGAGATGTAAACGGCCGGGTTCAACTGCTCGGTTCCCCAGATGTGGATGGTCTGCGTGCCCAGGTAGGACGCCGTAACCAGCCAACTGGGGCCGAACTGATGCTGCAGGCTCAGATTCCAGGAATACACGGTGGTGGCCTTGGCGTTGGGGTCCATGGGCACATAGTTCCCGTGAAAAATGAAAGGAGTGGTGGGACCGAAGGAGCCCGGGAAGGGATTGCCCCCCTGGATGGTGGACCAGGGATCCGCGAAACTCAGGGGCCCGGGAATGTTGGTCAAAGCGTTCCCGAAGGGCGGCGCCGTAGTCGGCGTGGACATGATCTGAATATTCGGGAAGTCGTAGGACGTGCCAAAGGACGCGCGGATGGAGGATTTTCCATCGCCTTTGGGATCGAACGCCACGCCGATGCGCGGCCCGAACTGGTCGAAGCGGTTATTTACGCCGGTGGTGCCGCTAAAGCCGGGATCGCCAGCATACAACAGGCCCAACGGCGCGTTCTTGAACACCGTGCTGCGAACGCCCTGGTTGAAGCGGTCCCAACTGAAGTTGTACACGGCGCCGTTGTTGATGCCCTGCGGCAGGAACGGCTCCCAGCGCACGCCGTAGTTCAGGGTCAGGCGGCGGGAAACTTTCCAGGAGTCCTGCGCATACAGCGAGAAATAGTTTTTATTGGTGAAGGTAGTGTTCGGCGAGCCCTGGGTCATCTGGCCCACCCGCCCGAGCAGGAAATCCACCATACCCACGCCGCTGCCCTGGTTGAGGCCGGCCGCCAACTGGCCAAAGTTGAAGCTGCCCGCGGAGAACACGTTGGCATATTGGCTGTGCTGGTATTTGAAGCTGGAGAATCCAAAACTCCACTGGTGCGAGCCGCGCACCAGGTTGATGTCGTCGGAAAGAGTCTCATACGTCGGAATGAAGCGCGCTTCGATGGCGGTGCCCACGCCGATGCTGGGGCCGCCGGTGACGTTGACTACCGTCTGATGCGGCACGAAGCAGGAGAATTTCACCCCGATATCGCAGGGCGAGAAGTAGTCGTCATTGAAGCGGTGGACGGCGACGCGGTTCACCGCGATGCGGAACGAATTCACGGTGGTGGGCGAGATCAAGTAGGTGTGACCTAGCGCGGCGGTCTGCGCCAGGTCATCCAATCCGCCGGTGGTCGAATCCAGGAGATTCTTGGAAAGTCCGTAGGCGGAAGGCAACAGATAGGCCGTCGCCATGTAGCGGAAAAATAGGGTTTGTTTGTTGTTGATCTGGTAGTCGACCCGGCCCAACGTCTGATACTCGTCGATCTTCTGAATCGGGCCGAAGGTCACTTCGCCGCAGGAGCCGACCGCCTTCGGCAGCAGTTTCACGATGGCGAGAGCTTGCGGGCTGAAGCGGCTAGGATCGATGTGCTTGTTGGCGATCACCTGGCCGGTGGCTGGATCCGTGATGCTCTTGTAGCTGGAGCAACCGCTGAAGTCGCCGGCCAGCATGGCGGCAGTTGGCACGAGGCCGGTCCTGTCGGCCGGGTCGGAGCGCGTGCGCGTTCCCTGGTATCCGGCAAAGAAGAACAACTTGTCTTTCTTGATCTTCCCGCCCATGGTGCCGCCGTACTGATTGCGCTTCAGCGAATCGCGGCGCGCGGCGAAGGAGTTGCGCGCATTCAGGTCGCCATTGCGCAAGAACTCAAACAGGTCGCCGTGGAAAGCGTTGGTGCCGGACTTCATCACTGCGCTGACCGCGCCCGCGGCGTGCGTTCCTTTTTCCGCAGTCAAGGAGTTGGTCTCTACCTTGAATTCCTGCAAGGCGTCCGGAAAGGGGAAGGGCAGATTCACCGCGTCGAATGGGTTGTTGTAGAGGGCGCCGTCGAGCGAGTAGTTGACGCCGGACAGCAGTCCGCCGCCGACCGAGATATTCAAGCCGCCGGGCATGCCCGCGGTGCCGTTGATGCCGGCCGGAACCGAGGCGCCGGCCAGCTGAATGAGTTCGGCAGGGTTACGGCCATTCAAAGGCAGCTCCAGAATGCGGCGGTTATCAATGACGGTGCCGAGGTTGGTGCTCTGCGTTTCGACCAGCGCCGCGTTAGCCTCCACCTGCACCTGTTCCGTGACATTGCCGACTTTCACGGTAATGTCGACAGTTGGGCTGGTGGCCACCTGCAGCACGATACCGGTCTGCACGTAGGTGCTAAAGCCTGGCTTGGAGATTTCGAGGCGATAGGGACCGATGGGGAGGTTGGCGAGCACGTAGCTGCCATCCGAGCCCGTGGTGGTGATGCGCGTGACGTTGGTATCGGTCTGGGTGGCCTTGACCTCAGCCCCTGGGACCGCAGAGCTGGTCTCATCCCGTACCACACCCTGGATCTGCGAGGTCGCTTGCGCGAACAACCCCGCAGCGCACAAAACAAATACGAACAACAACGCTAAAACTTTCATTTCAGTGCCCCCTTTTTCGCGGGGCGCACTGGTGGATCGGCACCACGCCCCGTTCCGCTCGAAAGCGGCAGCCCCAACCAGCCCGCAGAAACTACGCAAAGGCGCAATCGAGCGCATGCAATCGTGCGAGCTGAACCACGTTATGCTCCGAGGAGCATCGGCAACCGTAATTTGTCCGAACTGCGGGCTGTTCCGCACGGTTACCGAGGTTCCGCCGAGCAGTCCGCCCACGCAGCCGATGCAGGAGCGGAAACTGTTCGTCAGATTGAAGGCTTCTCCGCGGATTTCAAAGGTCTGGCCCTCATGGATACGGAAGCTGCGGGAGAGAGCCATATCGATTTCCCAGGTATTCGGTCCCGGCACGCTCGAGCGGCCCAGATTTCCAAACGTACCCGCAGGAACGCTGGTGGAAAACGCCGCAGGGTTCAGCCACGCCTGACACGGCGCGGTGTTGCCGCAAACGGACTGAGGATTGGTGGCCAGCGGATTGGCCAGCAGCAGATTCGGCCGCTCGACCTGGGAACCGTTCAAAGCGTAATCGACGCCGGTGGTGACGTTGAGAAATGCGCCCGAAAGATAGCGGTAGCTCGAAGACAGCATCCAGCCGGAGGCGACCATGCGCAGCGCCCGCTCGCTGAATCTGGGGGTCTGGAGCACAGCTGCGATATTCACGATGTGGCGGCGGTCGAGCGATTGATTGATGCCGGTGCCGGTCTGGGTCTGACAATTTCCACGATCGAAACTCCGGTTATTGGCCTGGTTCAAGCCTCCGCCGACGCTGCCCACCCAGGAGCCCTGGTTGATGTCGGCAATACAGTGCGACCAAGTGTAGTTGGCGTTGACGCTGACGCCCCGCGTGAGGTTCCTCTGCGCCAAAAGCAATAGAGCGTTGTAGCTGCTGGTGCCGCCGGAGTCGAACATATCGACGTAAGAGAGGTACTGCCCTTCGCTAGGTTTGCTCAACGACGCCAGCCGGCGGAAGTCCGTGTTCGTCGTCGCCGAGCAGGGACCGGTCTTGGTAAGTCCATATTGGCCCGCCGAGCAGGTTCCCGCGATGTAAACGGCCGGGTTCAACTGCTCGGTTCCCCAGATGTGGATGGTCTGCGTGCCCAGGTAGGACGCCGTAACCAGCCAACTGGGGCCGAACTGATGCTGCAGGCTCAGATTCCAGGAATACACGGTGGTGGCCTTGGCGTTGGGGTCCATGGGCACATAGTTCCCGTGAAAAATGAAAGGAGTGGTGGGACCGAAGGAGCCCGGGAAGGGATTGCCCCCCTGGATGGTGGACCAGGGATCCGCGAAACTCAGGGGCCCGGGAATGTTGGTCAAAGCGTTCCCAAAGGGCGGCGCCGTAGTCGGTGTGGACATGATCTGAATATTCGGGAAGTCGTAGGACGTGCCAAAGGACGCGCGGATGGAGGATTTTCCATCGCCTTTCGGATCGAACGCCACGCCGATGCGCGGCCCGAACTGGTCGAAGCGGTTATTTACGCCGGTGGTGCCGCTAAAGCCGGGATCGCCAGCATACAACAGGCCCAACGGCGCGTTCTTGAACACCGTGCTGCGAACGCCCTGGTTGAAGCGGTCCCAGCTGAAGTTGTACACGGCGCCGTTGTTGATGCCCTGCGGCAGGAACGGCTCCCAGCGCACGCCGTAGTTCAGCGTCAGGCGGCGGGAAACTTTCCAGGAGTCCTGCGCATACAGCGAGAAATAGTTTTTATTGGTGAAGGTAGTGTTGGGCGAGCCCTGGGTCATCTGGCCCACCCGCCCGAGCAGGAAATCCACCATACCCACGCCGCTGCCCTGGTTGAGGCCGGCCGCCAACTGGCCAAAGTTGAAGCTGCCCGCGGAGAACACGTTGGCATATTGGCTGTGCTGGTATTTGAAGCTGGAGAATCCAAAACTCCACTGGTGCGAACCGCGCACCAGGTTGATGTCGTCGGAAAGAGTCTCATACGTCGGAATGAAGCGCGCTTCAATGGCGGTGCCCACGCCGATGCTGGGGCCGCCGGTGACGTTGACTACCGTCTGATGCGGCACGAAGCAGGAGAATTTCACCCCGATATCGCAGGGCGAGAAGTAGTCGTCATTGAAGCGGTGGACGGCGACGCGGTTCACGGCTATGCGGAACGAATTCACGGTGGTGGGCGAGATCAAGTAGGTGTGACCTAGCGCGGCGGTCTGCGCCAGGTCATCCAATCCGCCGGTGGTCGAATCCAGAAGATTCTTGGAAAGTCCGTAGGCGGAGGGCAACAGATAGGCCGTCGCCATATAGCGGAAGAATAGGGTTTGTTTGTTGTTGATCTGGTAGTCGACCCGGCCCAACGTCTGATACTCGTCGATCTTCTGAATCGGGCCGAAGGTCACTTCGCCGCAGGAGCCGACGGCTTTCGGCAACAGTTTCACAATGGCCAGAGATTGCGGGCTGAAACGGTAGGATCGATTTGCTTGTTGGCGATCACCTGCGCCGGTGGCTGGATCCGTGATGCTCTTGTAGCTGGAGCAACCGCTGAAGTCTCCGGCCAACATGGCGGCGGTTGGCACCAAGCCGGTGCGGTCGGCCGGGTCGGAGCGCGTTCGCGTTCCCTGGTATCCGGCAAAGAAGAACAACTTGTCTTTCTTCACCTTCCCGCCCATGGTGCCGCCGTACTGATTGCGCTTCAGTGAATCGCGGCGCGCGGCGAAGGAGTTGCGCGCATTCAGGTCGCCATTGCGCAAGAACTCAAACAAGTCGCCGTGGAAAGCGTTGGTGCCGGACTTCATCACGGCGCTGACCGCGCCCGCGGCGTGCGTTCCTTTTTCCGCGGTCAAGGAGTTGGTCTCTACCTTGAATTCCTGCAAGGCGTCCGGAAAGGGGAAGGGCAGATTCACCGCGTCGAACGGGTTGTTGTAGAGGGCGCCGTCGAGCGAGTAGTTGACGCCGGACAGCAGTCCGCCGCCGACTGAGATATTCAAGCCGCCGGGCATGCCCGCGGTACCGTTGATGCCGGCTGGAACCGAGGCCCCGGCCAGCTGAATTAGTTCGGCAGGGTTACGGCCATTCAAAGGCAGCTCCAGAATGCGGCGGTTATCAATGACGGTGCCGAGGTTGGTGCTCTGCGTTTCGACCAGCGCCGCGTTCGCCTCCACCTGCACCTGTTCCGTGACGTTGCCGACTTTCACGGTAATGTCGACAGTTGGGCTGGTGGCCACTTGCAGCACGATACCGGTCTGCACGTAGGTGCTAAAGCCTGGCTTGGAGATTTCGAGGCGATAGGGACCGATCGGGAGGTTGGCGAGCACGTAGTTGCCATCCGCACCCGTCGTGGTGGTGCGCGTGACGTTGGTATCGGTCTGGGTGGCCTTGACCTCCGCCCCTGGAACCGCGGAGCTGGTCTCATCCCGTACCACACCCTGGATCTGCGAGGTCCCTTGCGCGAACAACGCCGCAATGCACAAAAAAAACGCGAGCAACAACGCTAAAGCTTTCATTTCCGTTTCCCCTTTTTCGCGGGGCGTACTGGTGGATTGGCCCACGCCCCGTTACTTTCTGCCGGAATTCGGCAGCCCCAACCAGCCCGCAGGAACTACGCGAAGGCGCAGTCAAGTGCATGCAATCCTGCGAACTGAACCAAGTTATGCTAACTCAGAATCCGACGTTTGTCTATGAAAAAAAGAGTGCA
>CAVXEM010000031.1:0-22360 GCA_963760575.1 Bryobacterales bacterium | reverse complement strand
GCCAACGAGTAGCCACGGAAGCGGATTTCGCCGCCCGTCTCGAACCCCGGCCGGATGTCATTCTGGCCGTCGATTCGCTGGCGGAATTTGGCAGCTTGCGGGCCCTGGAGATTCTGCGCGAGTCCGGCCTCGAGATCCCTTTCATCGTTCTCACCGCCAGCTCTAAAGAGGATCAGGTGATCGAATACCTGAAAAAAGGCGCCGTCGACTATCTCCCCAAGAGCAGTATTCTGCGCGTCGGTCCGGCGGTCGAGCGCGCTCTCGAAGAGAACGACTTGCGCCGTCAGAACCTGGCCGCCGAACAGGCGCTGCGCCGCAAAAACCTGGAGCTCGAAGAGCAGTATCGCCGCGCGCAATCGGCCAGCCGCATGAAAAGCATTTTCCTCGCCAACATGTCGCATGAATTGCGGACTCCGCTCACCGCCGTCATCGGCTTCGCCGAATTGCTGGTCGATGGCAAAGTGGGAACCCTCACCGCCGACCAGCAGGATTTCACGCAGGATATTCTAGCCAACGGCAAGCATTTGCTCACCCTAATCAACGACGTGCTCGATCTGGCCCGGGTCGAATCCGGCACCATGCCGTTTCATCCCGAACGCATCTGTCTGCCCGACTTGATCCGCGAAACCATTGCCGGACCCAAGCTCTTCGCCTCGGCGCGCAACATCACCCTGACCACCGATGTCCAAATGTCCGCCATCGAAATTTTTCTCGATCCGCAGAAACTGCGGCAAGTCCTGCTCAACTACGTTTCGAACGCGCTCAAGTTCACGCCGCCCGGCGGCCGCGTCACGGTACACGCCCGTTTCGCCGAAGACTCCACTTTTCGCCTGGAAGTCGAAGACACCGGCATCGGCATCGCGCCGCAGGACATCGACCGCCTGTTTCAGGATTTCCATCAGCTCGATGGCGGCCTTTCCAAAGAGGTGCAAGGAACCGGACTGGGTCTGGCCCTCACCAAACGCCTGGTCGAGGCGCAAGGCGGCAAAGTCGGGGTGGTCAGCCAGCCCGGCAAGGGCAGCCGCTTCTACGCCGATTTACCCTGCTCCGCCGACTGGCTCGAAGCCGAACGGGCTCGGGTCCACGAAGCCGCCCGCGCGCGGCCCACCGCCGAGTATCTCGAGATGGAAGCCCAGGCGGTGCGGGCGACTTGAGAGCGGCGATTCGTCTCATATTGGAGCGCAAGCGGCCGAAGAGGCCTGTAACGGCGCGCTCGCATTTCGCATTGAGGAGAAGAAGTGGAAGAAAACACTCTCACGGTCCTGCTGATTGAGGACAGCCCGCAATACGCGCAGCTGGTGCAGCACTGGCTGGCGCATGTCACGGGGGGCGCTGGATTCGTTCTCAACTGGACCGATTCGCTGGCCGACGGCATGACCCGTCTCGAACGCGGCGGCGTAGACGTGATTCTTCTCGATCTGGGTCTGCCGGATTGCAGCGGCATGGACACTTTCACGCAAACCCGCGCCCGCGCGCCTAAAACGCCCATCGTGATTCTCAGCTCGGCCGATAGCGAATCGCTGGCTCTGCAGATGATTCAAGAGGGCGCCGAGGATTACCTGGTCAAGAGTACTTGTGACGCCGAGGCGCTGGCGCGCTCGGTGCGCCGCGCCATAGTCCGCCGTAAATCGCAGGAAGGCGCGGCCCATCCCTCGTCGGTCTCCGGCCGCGTCCTCAGTGTGGTCGGCGCCAAGGGCGGCTGCGGCGCTACCACCATTGCGTGCACTCTGGCGGCGGAGCTGCACCAGCAAACCGTGCAGAAAGTTCTCCTCGCGGATCTCGACCCCAGCGGTGGCTTGGGGCCTTTTCTGCTGGGCGTCGATTGCAAATACTCCATGCGCGACGCCGTCGCCAATTTGCAGCGCCTGGACCTGAATTGTTGGGAATCGCTAGTGGCTAAAGACGGTCCCGGGGGCCTCGAAACCATTGCCTCGGGCACGCTTGACCAGCCGGAGATCGATAGCGCAAGCCTGCGCGAGGTTTTGGCCTTCACGCGCACGCTCTACCCCTGGTCGGTCCTGGATCTGGGGCGCCTCAGCCACCAGTCGCTCGCCATGCTCGACCGCGAAAGTGAAGTTTTAGTGGTGACGGCCTCCACCATACCGGCGCTCTACACCGCCAAGCGCACCATTGAAGCCTTGCGGGTTTCCGGGATCGATAGCGACCGCATACGCCTCATCGTGAACCACACGGCGGAAAAACAAGTGTTGTCGGGCGACACCCTGAGTCAGATGTTCGGTGTCCCGGTATACGCCACCATCCCGAGCGACGCCCCGGAACTGCATCAGGCCTGCGTTCAAAAGCGCTTGCCCGCGGCGACGAGCGCGTTTCGCAAAGCCATCGCCGGACTGGCCCGAAAAGTCACCGGGCTTCCCGAACACCGCAAGAGCACGCTGATATCGCTCGTGTCTTTTGCCGAACGCTTCCGCAAGGCCGCCGAAAACGCCGCGGTTTCGTAAGGCAACTGAATCTCATGCGGTTAAAAGACATGGACAAAGGCACATTGATTCTCCTGGTCGACGAAAGCTCCGCTGGAATCGATTCCATTCGCCGGGTGTTGGCTGACCTCGCCCCCCACTTCCGGGTCCAGCGCGTCGCGGACGTTCCCACCGCTCTCGCCCGCATTCTGGGCGGCGGCGTCGACATTGTGTTGTTGAATCTTCCCCCCTCCGCCAGTCCCGAGAGTGAGCGCTTGCTTCCCTTCCTGGATTTAAGAAACCAAACGCGGGCGGTGCCCATCGCGGTGCCCATCGTAGTCCTCTGCGGGTCCGCCGACGAGAGCCTCGCCGAAGCGGCCATTCGCGAGGGCGCGGCGGATTACGTGATCCGCGAAGCCTACGATGCGGATCTGCTCCGGGTGCTGCGCTCCGTATCGTCGAAGACCGCGCCGCCGCCAGCCCCCGGGCGCGGCGCCGCAGAGAGCGGACGAGGTGGACGTGTAGTCGTGTTCATGGGCTCCAAAGGCGGAGCTGGCACCACCACGGTAGCGCTCAACGTGGCCGCGGCCATGGCGGAAAATCATCGCGTCATCCTAGCCGATTTCCATCCCGAGGTCGGAACCCTGGCGCAGTACTTCCAGCCGCATCGCTCGGTGCCCGGGCTCGGCGATCTTCTGCGTTCTGAAACCGGGCTTGAAAGCTGCCTCTGGCCTAGCAAAACGATTCCCGGACTCCAGCTGCTGTTCGCCTCGCGCGATCTCGACACTCCGCTCGATCTCGCCCCCTCCCAAACGCGGGCCGTCCTCGCCGATTTAACCGAGGCCGCGGATTATGTGGTGGTCGATGCTCCGATTTCGCTAGCGGCGGCCAACCGCGCGCTGATCGAAGACGCGGCGCTCCTGGTGCTGGTAGTCGAGCGCGACTCGCTCGCCGTCGACGCCGCCCGGCTTCTGCTGCGCGCCATCGATTCCTGGAAAGGCGGCCGGGTGTCGCTGGGCGCCGTGATCGTCAATCGCGCCGCGCTGGTCTCGCCCATGCCGCTGGCCGATATCGAAGTCCAGTTGGCCATCCCGCTTCTGGCGGTCATTCCTCCCGCCGCGGATGTCTGCGCCGCCGCCCAGCTGGCACACAGCCCTCTGCTGGCGCTCGACGCCGATAGCCTCCCGGCCCTTGCGTTGCGCGCTTTAAGCCGCGCTATCTCGCACCAGGTTCCCCTCCTGCGGTCAAGCGCGCTCAGCGCCGTTTCCCCCGCGCACACCACCGCCCACGGCCATCCACCGCCTGGGAGTTCGTTAAGAGAATTTCGTGGAGAGTGCGGCGCGAATCTTCATCGACGTTCCCGAAGATCTGCCGCGCGAGCTGGTGGCCCAGTTCCTCGATTCCTGCCACAAGGATCTGGCGCGGCTGCGCGCCGCCCTGGCCGCAAGCGATTATGACCGGGCGCGCCGCCTGGGTCATCAGATGAAAGGGACCGGCAGCCCTTACGGCTTCCCTGACGTTACCCTCATCGGCAGCGCCATTGAGCAGGCCGCAGCCGCTAGCAGCACGATCAAGCTGGCCAGCCAGATCCAGTTGCTCGCAACTTACTTAAACCTGGTTGAAATCGTCTAGCAGTCCACGAACTTTCGCACCGTGCTCACAAAAGTACGTGTATCGATGGGCTTCGTGATATACCCGTCGCATCCTGCCGCGCGCGCGATCTCCTCGTCGCCCTTAATAGCCGACGCCGTGAACGCCACAATCGGCACCGCGCGCAAGGACGCATCCCGCCGCAGATGCCGCGTCAGTTCCAGGCCGTCCATCCCGGGGAGTTGAATATCCATCAGGATCATGTCCGGCACGCGTTCCTCGAGTGCCATCAACGCCTGCTCGGCGCTCTCCGCCGTCCCCACCTCGAATCCCCCTTGCTTCAACAAGAATCGCGTCAACTTCAAGTTAGGCAAGCAATCGTCCACCAGGAGTATCGATTTATTGGTCATATGCGGCCTGTTCTCTTTTCATCGGCCAACCCGGCGCACAATAGAGGGAATGGAGCGGAATATCTTCCTGCGTGCGCTCGCCTGGCTAGGCCGCCACGAATCGGCCCTACTCCTCGCCGTCGGAGGACTCGCCGCCGGCGTCTGGCTCTTCGCCGCGCTCGCCGACGAAGTCATGGAAGGCGGCACGCTAAAACTCGACCGCACCGTGCTGTTGGCGTTCCGCCACCCCGGCGACCTGACACCCTTGGGTTCCCCCGCCGTCCAGGACGCCGCCCGTGACATCACGGCCCTCGGAGGCGTGAGCGTCCTCACGCTCTTAACCCTAGGCGTCAGCATCTTCCTGGCCCTAGACGGCAAGAAACACATGGCGCTGTTTGTCTGCGGCTCCATCGTGAGCGGCCTTCTCGCCAGCACCCTTCTCAAACATTTCTTCGACCGGCCCCGCCCGAATATAGTTCCCCACGCCGTCTACGTATCCGACTCCAGTTTCCCCAGCGGCCACTCCATGCTGTCCGCCATCACCTATCTAGTGCTCGGCGCCTTGCTAGCCCGCTCCCAGGAAAGAAAGATAGTGAAAGCGTATTTTCTCTTAGGAGCAGTCTTCCTAACCATCCTGGTCGGCGTCAGCCGCGTCTATCTAGGCGTCCATTGGCCCACCGACGTTCTAGCCGGCTGGACTGCCGGCGCCGTTTGGGCCCTGTTCTGCTGGCTCCTAGCCCGCCGCCTGCAAAGCCGCCACACCCTGGAGAGCGAGTCCGAACACACCACACCCACGGTTTAGTCCCCAAAGATCGCCGGATTCCACCGGCCGCTTAACGCCGCAATTCCAGAGCGGAACCGGCATTGGCTGCGGCGCCGCTAGCGGCTTGCAAGCTGACGCAGCAACCCAGCCGTAGTCGGATGCGGCTCGCCCGTAGCCGCATCAAACCCCAGCCCTCCCGCTTTGCCCTCAGCCGCATCGAGCGGCGTGAACCCGCGCTTGTCTTTCACGTCCAGCTTCGCGCCACGCTCCGCCAGAAATTTCACCACCTGATCCAGCCCCCACATCGCCGCGCCATGCAGAGCCGTGCGCCCCGCGCCGTCGGCCGCATTCACATCCACGCCCGCGTCCAGCAGCAGCGTGATGGTCTCGACGGCTTCCGCCTCGGTCTTCTTCCGCCCCGTAGTGTCTTCCTCGCGCGTGCCCACGCCCGCTGCCGCCATCAGCGGATTAATCCCCGTGCGCGTCGTCAGCTTCGCATCCGCGCCCTTCGCGAGCAGCAGCCGGACCACCTCGACATCGCCCGCCTTCGCCGCGCGCAGCAGCGGCGTCGTCCCCGCCCCGAACATAGTATCGTCGCCGCGATCGAGCTTGGTACGGTACGGCTGCTGATGCACCAACTGCGCATTTACGTTGGCCCCATGCTCGATCAGCATCTTGACAATGTCCATGCTGCTAAGCGCGTTGTCGATTTCCTTGGGAGCCGGCCGGTTCGACGCTGGCATCGTATGAAAATCCACTGCCGCATACAACGCCGTACGCCCCGTCTTGTCCGCGGCGTTCACATTCGCGCCCTTGCCGATCAGAAATCCCGCGACGTCATAATGCCCGTTGATCAGCGCCAGTAGCAGCGGACTCACGCCCTCCAGATCCGCCGCATTCAAGTCCGCGCCCTTCTCGACCAGAATCTGCGCGCACTCCAAACATCCCTGCCGTGCCGCAAACAACAGGGGAGTCAAGGCCCCCTGCGGCATCCATTTCTCGCGAGGCTCGGCCGTAACCTGCCGCGCCCATTCCTGCCGAGCCGACCGCGCATTGACGTCCGCGCCGTGCGCCACCAACTCCCGCACCATCGCCGGATGCGATTGCCCCGCTGCCCACATCAACGCCGTCTGCCCGCGCCAACTCTCCCGGGCATCCACCTTCGCCCCATGCGCCAGCAAAACTTTCGCCGCCTCAACGTTGCCCGTGTGCGCCACCGTCATCAACGAAGTCTCGCCCTCCGGCCCGGTAGCGTTGGCATCCGCCCCCGCCGTCAACAGCCGCTCAATCATCGCCGGATTCGCATTCACACACGCCAGATACAACGCCGTAATATCGTAGCGATTCACCGCCGAAACCTTCGCCCCCGCACGCAGCAACCGGTCCACCAGCTCCGCGTCGTCCTGCCGGACCGCCCACATCAAAGCCGTAGTCCCGTCAGCCTGCGCGACATTCGCGTCGACCTTCTGCGCAACCAAGGCCAGCACCAGGGCGGAGTCCTGCTTCTCGACGGCATCCGCCAAACGCGCCTCGCGCTGCGAACACACTTATAGGCGGCGAGAGCCAATCCCAAAATGATTCGCATGCCGCTAGACTCCGGCGAGCCGGCCTGTGCTGTCGCCCAGGGTCTCCTGGCGAATTCCCGCCTTGTCCATGGCGGACACCAGCAGATTCGTCATCGGCGTATGATCTTGGTAGCGTAGATGCCGCCCGCCCTTCAGCGTCCCGGCCCCACCGCCCACCAGCAAATTCGGCAGCGGAAAATGATTGTGGACGTTGCTGTTGCTCATGTTGCTGCCATAGAGCAGCACCGAATGATCGAGCAGTGACCCGTCGCCATCCGGCGTGCCCTTTAGCTTTTCGAGGAACCGGGCAAATAGTCCAATGTGATAGGGCTGAATCTTCACCAGCTTCTCAATCTTCTCCGGCTTGTTCTGGTGATGCGAAGTAGCGTGATGCCCGTCATGCACTCCGATCTGCGGATACGTCTTGTTGCTCTCCTCGCGCGCCACCATGAACGTAAACACCCGCGTGACGTTGGTCTGATACGCCAGCGCCAGCAAGTCGTACATCAAATTGATGTGCTCCTCAAACGCGTAAGGAATCCCCACCGGAGCTTCCGGCAGTTCGGAATACGAATCCAGCTGCTGCTGCCCGGCCTTCTGAATCCGCCGCTCAATCTCGCGGACGCTCTCCAGATAATCCCCCACCATCGCGCGATCCTTCGCGCCCAGCGTTTTCTGCAACGCCCCCGCGTCGACCGTGATCTGGTCCAAGATACTGCGGTCTTCCTGAATGCGCGCCGCCCGCTCCTCAGCCGATCCACCGGACCCAAATAGCCGCTCAAAAACTTTTCGAGGATTAATCTCCATCGGCAGCGGAGTCGTCGGCGTCCGCCACGAAAGAGTGTTCATATAGATGCACCCGTAATCGCGATCGCAAGCCCCGATCAGCGCCGAATTGTCCTCGGTTGCCAGTTCGAGCGATGGCAGCAAACTATCCTGCCCGATCTGCTGCGCCGCAATCTGATCCGCCGTGACCCCCGCGAACGCGTCCACGCCTTGCGTCGGCTTGGGCCGCACGCCGCTCAACCAGGTAGTCGGACTCAACGAGTGCACCGCCGTAGTATCGGCCGCCTTATGCCCCAACCCGCTAATGACGTTCACGTAATCGCGCAGCGGCTCCAGTGGCTTCAAGATGGGAGAAAACTCAAACCCCGCGCCGTCGGCAGCCGGAGTCCACTGGTTCATAATCGCCCCATGCGGCAAATACACGAACCCCAGGCGCACCGTCGGCTTGCCCACCGTCTTAGACAGCGGAGTCTGCGCCGGCAACATCGAATCGAGCAGCGGCAGCGCCACCGCCGCCCCCATCCCGCGCAACATCGTCCGCCGTGAAAGGTGCTTCCTGGTTATGAACATAGCTCTACCACCTGCGCTTTCATCATATACCAAACTGGCCCGCTATCTTAAGCTGGTGTAGATGGACCTCCAAACCCGCGAAATCACACTGGCCGACGCCGCCGCGGCCGCCAGCCTGAGCGGCGAACTCGGCTATCCCGCGTCTCCCCAAGTCATGCAGCAGCGTATCGCATCCCTATCGGCGGATCATGCGGTCTACGTAGCCTGCCTAGAGGGAGAAGTGGTTGGCTGGATCGATGTCAGCGTGACTCATCACTTGCAATCCGACCCACGCGCCGAGATCGGCGGATTGGTAGTGTCCAGCAAGCTCCGCAGCCGCGGAATCGGACGGGTTCTAGTGACCCGCGCCGAACAGTGGGCCATCGAACGCGGATTGAAGTCGGTAGTAGTGCGCTCCCAAATCGCCCGCGAAGCCGCGCACAATTTCTACCTGCGCGAAGGCTACGCCCGCACCAAGACTTCAGCCGTCTTCACGAAACAGCTCGACCGCTATTTCGTATCCACCTTGACCACTTGAATGACCAAGGTCTTCGGCACCAGCATTTGATGCGGAACCCGAGCCGGGATATGAAATACATCGCCCGGAGCCATCGGATAGCGAACCCCTCCGCTAATCGCGGTCCCGCGAATCTCGCCCGGCGCCGTAGTCTTGCCATCCGCCAAACTTCCGCCCACGATCAGCGTGCCGGCGCCCGAGACCACCGTGACGACATCCACTTGACTCTGGTGCACCTCCACCGCCCCATCCCCTTCGCGGCGGACGATGAGAAGTCCGTGGTTACCCCAGGTGCCGGCGCGATCCAGGCCGGCTTTATTGGCGTCAAGCTTGGTAGCCTTGGCGCGAGCCTGAATATCGGCGGCCGTGTATCTAGCGAATCCCTCGGGGTCGGCGGCAAAGGCGGCCCCCGTGAGCGACAGAGCAAGAAGAATCGGCAGTAGTTTCATGCGGGGATGGTAGCAGACCGTGCCCCGCGTTTCAATCGTCCCTTCATCCATGCATAACGGCGGGACTCTCCCACCGTTGAGCCGCCGCCGGCGCGAGATTCCGTTTCCTCAAGTAAGCTCTCGCCGAGTCCGCCATCGTAACCAGCGCTGCGCCCAACATAATGGCATCTTTAACCACCAGCCTTCCGGCCCCGCTCAAAAACGGGAACCCGTGTTGTGGACCTCCCAAGTCGGGCACCCACGCCTCCGGCGTCGTCACCAGGAACGACAGCGTCACCAACGACATCGTGAACACCAGGAAACTACCGACCGCCGCCACCTGCGGGAGCCAGCGATGCAGCGATAGCATCAAACCCAACCCCACAATGACCGAACCCAGGCCGTACGCAAACGCGTAAGTGTGGTTGCTTTCATTCCACGCGCGGTTTGCGGGCGCAAGTTCGCCTTCTTTATTCATGTGCTGCCGGTACTCGGGTGCCGGGTGCGCATAGAAGAAGCTCATAAATGGGCTATTCGCCACAAACGGAACGATTCCATCCGCTTCGTAGCGGGCGGCCTTAAGGGATCCGATCCACACCAAGACAACGATCAGCCCCAGCCGGGTAAGCGCCATCCCCCATTGATCCATACGCGCCATAACCTCAAACAACTTGAATATTCGGTTCACGATTGATCTCCTTCTGCAGCCCATGTTACGGTCGAGTCCGGCAGGAAGGAATGGACGCCAGGCGCTACTGCATGGACAGATTTCTCCCGCTTCGGATCTCCGTTTCAAAGTCGCGAAAAAAGCTGGGGGAGCAACCGGCTACCCGTTTGAAGAGCCGGCTGAAATAGAAAATGTCGTCGAATCCAAGTTCCGTGGCAATCTCCTTGATCGGTTTTACGGTATGCAGCAGCTCCCATTTCGCCTGCTTGACGATGCGTTCGCGGATCAACTCGGTCAGCGTCTTGTGGAGGTGAGTTTTCACCAACCGTGCCAGAGACTTGGGTGCGGCGTGCAGGAGTTCAGCGTAGTCGCCGGGGGCATGCTTGCTGCGAAAGTGCGTTTCTATCAGCTCCTGCAGCTGGCTGAGTTCCTGAGGCACCCGTCCAGCCGAACGATGCATAATATCCTGCTGCTGCAGCTTTAAGCGCGTGGCCTGAACCAGGAAAATCTTCAGGTAGGACACCAGGACTTCCGAGTGGGCCAGCGCACCGCCGCGCAGCTCGCGCCCCATGTCTTCGAGCAAGCGCGTAAATTCGCGAGCGTTGTCGTCATCGAGACGCACCATTGGGAACCCATAGAGGTCGTTGAAGAGGATTCCATTGCAGCCGACTTCCTCATGATGGGTTTCAATGCAGAAAAAATTGGCGTGAAACTGCACCGACACACCGCGCACCGGCTCCTGAGATACAATCCGGGCAAATTGGTAAGGAACCAGAAACAGCAGCGAATTCGGCGCGAACGTGTAGCGGCCGAAGTCTGCCCAGAAAAGACCGCTGCCCTCTTGAACCCAATAAATCGTGAAGTAATTCGAGCGCGACAGTTCTGCATCCCCGCTGGACAAGCTGAACGGCTCGATCTTCAGAGAAAGATCGCCGTTCCGCGGGTCGTAGAGATGGAGCGGGATATCCTCAGCGTCAGCGGACAAAGTAATCCACCTTCCCCATCGCCGCCGGCACCGCCACATCGAAAAACCCGATCATCATCTCTTCCCAGCTCTGCTGCCCATACCTCACCTCCGCCGCCGGGTCCGGATTCCGCGGATTGTTCGCCGAGTTATCGAACCACGCCACCCATTCGAGCCGTGTCCCCTTCTTTAACTCCAGCGGCTGC
The DNA here is from genome assembly GCA_963760575.1 of Bryobacterales bacterium. GTDB lineage: Bacteria > Acidobacteriota > Terriglobia > Bryobacterales > Bryobacteraceae > Palsa-187. The sequence continues at coordinate 11,519 of CAVXEM010000031.1, read as the reverse complement.
GCCAGCCGATAAGAAAGCTGCCAATAGAAGTTGTAGTTCGGCACCTTTAGCAGAGTCTCCGGCTGTCCGTTCTCGCGGATGCGCGTATACTCAAAGGCCTTCCCGCGCAAATGCATGTGCGGAAAAAAACCCAGCAGCAGCGCGTCGTTGGGCAGCGTGCCCCACGCCGTCACGCGATATTCCCGCTCGCCCGGCGGAATCACGAAGCGCTCGTTATCCATTTGCAGCGTCAGCACCGCTTTTTCCGGAGGCGTCTTCGCAAACACCAGCCCCACGCTAGTCTGATCCACGGCCCGCTTCCCGTTCGGCGTGTAATGAATCTCAAACATCAAATCGGACCCGGCCTTCACCCGCTTGGCCATCCCCGCCGGCCACACCTCCGGCGAACTCCCCGGCGCCCACACTGTCAAAATATCGGACTTCGTCGGTCCCCCCGTCCACGTCGACCCCGACTCGCGAATGTACACCACCACGTGATGCACCACCGCGCGATTCCCCGGCCGAGCCTCCACGGCCTGCACCCAGCGGTCCTCACGAAAACCCGTCGGAACCGCGAAATATTGATACTCCACCGCCCCCCGCGCCGGGACTTCGAAGGAGCGCGGCATCTCGATGACTTGATCGGGCGTCCCCAAATTCCACCCGTTCGCCCACTCGCGGGGTTTAGGAGCATCTTTCGGATCCCCCTCCGCCGCCCCGGTAGAGGCCCAGGCATCGAGTGTCGCGATCTCCGCCGCAGTCAGCGACCGGTCATTCGCGAACACGCCACAACAAGGATCAGCAAACCAGGGAGGCATCTTGCGCACCCGCGTGGCCTCGCGAATCGCCTTCGCCCAAGGCCGCGCGTCGCGATAAGTGACCAGCGCCATCGGAGCCATCTCCCCCGCGCGATGACACTCCTGGCAGCGATTTTGCAAGATCGGAAGGACGTCGCGATAAAACGTAGGAGCCGCCGCCCCCACCACTGGCATAGCAGCTAAAATCCAAGCCCACCGCACATTCCCGAGTATACTGCCGAGTAAGCATGACCCACGTCCTGATCCTAGGCTGCGGCTTCACCGGCCAACGAGTCGCCCGCCGCTTCCTAACTCGTGGCGCGAGCGTCACCGTGACCACCCGCAACCCCGCGCGCCTAACGCCGCTAGCCGATCTCGGTGCGCGCGTAGTCACCCTAGCGGATCTGGCCGCGAACCTCCGCCCAGGAGTCCGCGTCCTTCACTCCATCCCGCCCAGCGGACCGCCCGATCTGCTAGACGCCCTAGGCGCCGCGCCTGCGCGCGTCGTGTACTTATCCACAACAGCCGTCTACGGCGCCGCAACTCAAGTGGACTCGACCACGCCGGTAGACGAGCAATCCGAACGCGCCCGTCCCCGCCTCGCAGCCGAGCGCAGCGTAGCCGCCGGACCCTGGTCGGCGCTGATCCTCCGCCCCGCCGCCATCTACGGCCCCGGCCGTGGAGTGCAAGAATCCCTCCCGCGCGGCGCCTATCACTTCGGCGATAACTACGTCAGCCGCATTCACGTCGACGACCTCGCCGCGCACGCCGAGGCCGCTCTGCTCTCCGATCTAGAAGGCGCCTACCCCGTAGCCGACGAAGAACCATGCACGACGCGCGAAATCGCCGAGTTCTGCGCGAGCCTGCTGAATCTCTCGAACGTGCCCCAGCCCGCACCCGGAACACAGCCTCGCGCAACCTCCAACCGGCGCGTCGACGGCTCCGCAATCCGCCGCGCCCTCGGCATCACCTTGCTCTATCCCAGCTACCGGACCGGCATCCCCGCTTCGCTAAAGTTCTTAGCCCAGTGAAACTCGCCGCCAATCTCGCGCAGGCCCACCCGGTCCTCGCCGGCCGCGCTCAGCAGCCGCTCCATTGGCTCTGCAACCGGTTCGCTGCTCAACGCAAACGTCCTATGATGAACCGGCAAAATGAAATCCGCCCCGGCGTCGTCCGCCATCTGCACCGCCTGCTCCGGAGTGCAGTGCGCCCGAATCCACGGATTGTAGGCCCCAATCGGCATGATTGCCAGATCCACCACCTTTGACGCCCGAACTTTTTTGAACAGATCGGTGTAAGCCGTGTCCCCACCGAACACCACACGATACCGTCCCACTTCAATCACGTACCCGTTGTAGGACCGCTGCGTATCTCTGCCCATGCGCGCTCCCCAATGATTCACTTCGAGAGCGCGAACCATCGCTGGACCCACGCGCATGCTTTGTCCCCAGCCCAATTCGTGGACCGCGCCGTAGCGTTTCACGCGTAGCAAATCGCTTGTATTAAGCGCCGTGATCACTGTTACTTTCCGGGACTCCAGTTTTCTCAAACTCGGAAGATCGAAGTGGTCCATATGCGCATGCGATAGCAAAACTAAATCCGGCCGCGGAATCTCCGCCAGTGTCAGCGCCGGTTCCACCAACCGCTTGAGCCCCACCGTAACTGGACCCAGCCCAATACCGATCCGCTTGCTAAAAACCGGATCTGTGACGACGATAAATCCGTCAATGCTGATCACGACGGTGCTGTGCCCGATCCACGCCGCGTGCAATCCCGTTTGCGGCCACCCATCAAGGCGCGGACGCCGCAGCGCCGCCTCCACCTCACGCTTCATGTCCTTGGAAACATGGCGCAAAAACGCAGCTAAATTCCCCACACCCCATTAGACGCAATCGCTTGCACGGAGGTTCGTTTTTCTCATTTATAAGCGAATCGGGTCCCCGCCGGGAAGCGCAACCCGAACCGTTCCGCCAGCGTTTCGAGCAGCGCATCGTCATCCCCTAGCGTGGTTTCCGAAACCCCATCCGGCCGCTGCTCCGTCAACTGCCGGTTCACCAGCGTCAGCCGCACATCCTTGCCCGGACGCTGCGCCAGAAGCTTGTTCACAAAAGGAGATTGCGGATGGGTCGAAGTGAAGTAATTGGAAACCTCGTAATCCGCAGCGTGCTGCTCTTCAAGGGTAAAACTGTAAAGGTCGAGCCAGCCCTCGGGCCGCAGCGATTGCAAAACGTACAATCCGTCACCGGCGGTCACGCGATATTGCCAGCCAAAATGCCGTTGCACCTCGTCCGCCTTCAGCCGTACTGGTAACAGCAATCCATCGCCGCCGAACCCGACATCCGCCAGCCACTTCTCCCCATCGACATCGACCGCCAACAACATATGGCTGCGCGGGCGGACTTCCGTCGCTCCCATCCGCACCCGCGCCGCCAGCCGTGTCACGCGAAAGCCAATCATTTCGAGCACCGCAGCTAACAGCGCGTTCTGCTCGAAGCAGTATCCGCCGCGCCGAGCAGCAATCAACTTCTGAGCGATGCTTTCGCGATCCAGCCGGATCGGCCGCCCCAGCAAAATGTCCAGATTCTCAAACGGAATGTGGGTCGCATGCGCCAAATGCACATCGCGCAGCGTGGCTAGCGTCGGCGTGAAGTCCCCGTCGTATTCGATCCGAGCGGCGTAGGCCTGCAGATCCACCGGCATCGTCAGCGGACAGCCGCCACCGCCTGCCCGTCGCCCGCCGGAACTTTGCGCATCTGAAACGGAGCGCTCTTGACGATGCCCAAAATCACCGCCGAAAAACGGTAATCGCTCTTGGCAGCGTCGCGCACGATCCCGCGCACCACGGGCATGTCGTAATAATCGAGGCCACGCCCCAACGCATACGTCATCATCTTTTCCGTCACCGTGCCCACGAACTGCTGCGGATGCTCGAGCAGCGCCTTGCGCAAATCCACCACGCCCGTCACCGGAGTCCCATCCGCCAATTGACCCGACGCGTCAATCGGCCCCGCCGGCTCCTTCGTCCGCCATTGCCCGATCGCATCGAAGTTTTCGAGCGAAAGCCCCAGCGGGTCCATCACTTTATGGCAGGTTGCGCAACTCGGATTCGCGCGATGCTGCTCCATCAACTGGCGCAGCGATAGCTGCTTGCCGTCGCCGTTTTCCTTGAGCGCCGGCACGTTCGGAGGCGGCGAAGGCGGCGGCGTTCCGAGAATATTTTCCAGAATCCATTTCCCCCGCAGCACCGCCGAAGTGCGATTGGGGTAGGACGTCACCGTCAGCACGCTCCCCTGGCCCAGCAACCCCCGGCGATTTTCATCCAGCAGCGTCACCCGCCGGAACTGGCTCCCGTAAACGTTGGGAATTCCGTAATGCCTGGCGAGCCGTTCGTTCACGAACGTGTAATTCGCGGTCAGCAGATCCAGCACGCCGCGATCCTCGCGCAGCACGCTTTCGAAGAACAATTCCGTTTCGCGCCGCATCGCTTGCCGCAGGTTATCGTCGAAGTTGGGGAACGTTGCCACATCCGGAGCCGCGCTTTGCAGATTGCGCAAAAACAGCCACTGGCTCGCGAAATTCTTCACTAGCGATTCCGACTTTGGATCCGCTAGCATGCGCTTGACCTGTTGCTCCAGTACCGCCGGATCTTTCAACTTTCCCTGCGCCGCCAGATTGATCAACGCCTCATCCGGAATGCTGCTCCACAAGAAGAACGATAGCCGCGACGCCAATTCCAGGTCATTAATGCGATGCGTCGCCCCCGCCGCCACGCCAGTGTCCGACTCCGCGCGGAAGATAAATTTCGGATTCGCCAGAATCAGGCGCAGCGCGTTCTCGATGCCGCTGTCGAAGTTCCCTTTATTCCGTCCGGCTTGGTAAAAGTTCAACAGACTTTCCAGATCAGCATCGGCAACCGGCCTGCGGTACGCCCGCCGCGCCAGCGTCGTCAAAATCTGTTTCGCGCACGCAACCTCGTCTTTGCCCGCCGCCGGCCGGCAAATGAAAATCTTGCGCCTGCTAGGTGTGTCGCCCGGCCCTTTCGCAGAAAATGGACCCGCAATCGCCACGCGATCGATCAGCGGCAGCCCGTTCATGTTCTGCAAATCCAAATCGCGCGTGAACGGCTCGAGCGGCTCATCCGACTCCGCCAGATTCTTCTGCGCAAACGTCACGCCCACCGCGTGCGGACCCGCCTTTACCGGAATCCGCGCCTTCAGCCGCGCGTCAATGGCCTCGCCCGCGACACCGAGATTGGTATCCATCATCAGGTTGTCGTCCGGCCCGCCCACACGCGTCGAAAACACGCGAGCGCCGTCAATGGTGATGTCAATGCGATGCGGAAACTCCAGCCCCGTCATGTAGCCTACAATGTTGCGCAGCAGCGAAATGCTGAAATCGTAGTCGCCATCCAGCGGAAAATTGTGGTGGATCAGCGCTCCGCCGCGCGTCCCCAGCGGCAAGCCGTTGATGTGGCCCTCCTGCGCCAGATCCGGAGGAATGCGATAAGTCTGCGCCACCGGGGGCGTGTTCGGATCGCCTACGGCCAAGCTCGCCACTTTGCGCGAAGCCGCCAGATACTGCTCCAACAATAGCGGCGAAACTTTCAGCACGTCCGCGATGTTGTCGAACCCGTTGCTCTCGTCGTCGCCAGGCAGCAACTCAGCGACATCGATGTCGAGCGCCAGCAGATCCCGGACCGCGTTGGCGTATTCGGTGCGATTCAAGCGATGCAGCGCCGCCCGCCCTGGATTCACGTTGCCCGCAGCCGCGCGGTCGAGCGAAGTCTCGAGCCACGACGCCAACCCCTGCAACGTATCTTTATCGGGCCTCGGCATCCCCGCCGGCGGCATGGTTCCGCCATGAATTTTGCGGACTACCTTTTCCCACACCTCGGCGCCTTCGCCGATACGGTCCAGAACCATTTTGTCGAGCGTCAGATTCGCGGTTTTGAGCCGCTGGTTATGGCACACCACGCAATATTGATCCAGCAGTTTGCGTTGGGCCGTGCTAGAAGAGACCTGCGCTGCGGCATGCGCAGCGAAAACCGCAGCCAACACCCAAAGAATCCTAAGCCTCATGGTTTCTATTCCGCTTCCAGGATATCTCACCCGCACAATTTGACGCCGTTTGGCCGCCTATTGGCGCGGCTCTCCGGTAAACTAGACAGACGTGATGCGACCCTATCTAGCTCTGATAACTCTAACCGCCGCCCTCGCGCAGGCCCAGTCGGTGAAGCCCGCGCCCGCTTCCGATTGGCCCATGTACAACCGCGATCTGGCCGGAACGCGCTACTCGCCGCTGGCCCAGATCAACACCAAGAACGTGGCGGGCTTGAAACAAGTGTGGTCCTTCCAATTGAAAGCCGACGCCACCAAACCCGGCCCGCAATCGGAAGCCACACCCATCATGGTCAACGGCGTGATGTATCTTCCCGCTGGAAATCGCATCGTCGCGCTGAAACCGGAAACCGGCGAGATGGTCTGGCAATACGTGATAGCCGAAGGCGTACCGCAGCGCCGTGGCGTCACCTATTGGCCTGGCGATGCGAACAATCCGGCGCGTATCTTTTTCACGACCGGACGCAAGCTGGTTGGCCTGAATGCCTCCACCGGCAAGATCGATCCCGGCTTCGGCAACGAAGGTTCCGTGGATACGGTGGTGCCCTACCAATCCGCGCCGACGGTTTATAAAAACATGTTGTTCATCGGAGCCAACGTTCCCGAGCAGCCGGCCACCGGCCCTCCCGGCGACACGCGCGCCTACGACGCCCGCACCGGCGTGAAGATGTGGGAGTTTCATTCCGTCCCGCGCGCGGGCGAAACCGGCAACGAGACCTGGCCCGCCGACGCCTGGAAGGATCGCACCGGCGCCAACAACTGGGGCTTCTCGATGACCGTCGATGAAGCGCGCGGAATTCTGTACACCACTTACGGCAGCCCGGCCAGCGATTTCTACGGCGGCGATCGCAAGGGCAACGACCTGTTCGGCAATTCCGTGGTGGCGCTCGACGCCGTCACCGGAAAGATGAAGTGGTACTTTCAGGCCGTCCATCACGACATGTGGGACTTCGACCTCCCGCCCGCGCCCGGCCTGATGGATCTGGTGATCAACGGCAAGAAGACGCCGATTCTGGCGCAGACCGGCAAGGTCGGCTACATGTACATTCTGAATCGCGAAACCGGCAAGCCCATCTTCGGGATCGATGAGAAACCGGTGCCGCAAAGCAACGTGCCCGGCGAATTTTCCTCGCCCACGCAGCCCATTCCCGTGAAGCCTCCGCCGTTCGGCCGCATGAGTTTCAAGCCGGAAGATCTGGTCACCGCCGACGACACCAATGCAGAACACGCGGCCGCTTGCAAAGATTTGATGGAGCGCAGCGGCGGACTGCATAATGACGGCCCCTTCACCACCTGGGTTTATCGCGCGCCAGGCGCGCCCCCGGTTTCGAGCGTGATTTTCCCCGGCGCCATCGGCGGCACCAATTGGGGCGGCACCGCGTCCGATCCCAAGCTCGGCTATGTATTCACGTTCACCAACGAATACGGCAGTATCGGTTGGATCGAGAAGAAGCCAGAGGGCTCGGTGGTGCCTTACGATCAAGCCAGCGTCGAAGGAAATCCCTTCAACTCGAAGTTCTGGGCGAAGAAAACCGACGCGTCCGGCCGCGTAATGGGCGCGAGCAGTTGGCCGTGTCAAAAACCGCCATGGGGCCGTCTCACCGCGGTGAACGCCAAGACTGGCGAGTTCGCCTGGCAAGTGCCCCTTGGCGTCACCGACGAGCTGCCCGAAGGCAAGCGCAACACCGGCCGCATCGGCTTCGGCGGACCCATCGTAACCGCCGGCGGATTAGTCTTCATCGGCGCAACCAACGACAAACGCTTCCGCGCCTTCGACTCCCGCACCGGAAAAATGTTGTGGGAAACCAAGCTCGAATACAGCGCGATTTCCGTGCCCATGACGTATCAAGGCAAGGACGGCAAGCAATACGTGGCGGTGGTAGCAGGCAACGGCGGCGCGGGCGTGACGGATCCCGACAATCGCGGCACGGAATCGCTAGTAGTGTTCGCGGTGAAGTAGCGAATCTAACCAGAGTTGCCGTGAAAGTCCGCGATCTCGTCACACTAATCGAGGACGATGGTTGGCGGCATCATCCTGATACCCTAAAGAGTGTGCTGATCCAGGCGGATCTGAGAAAGAAGTCGTAAGCAGGTCATGAGAAAATACGCCATCGTGATTGAGCAAGGCGAGCACAATCTTTCTGCCTACGTTCCGGATCTCCCCGGTTGCATCACGACGGGCCGCACCATCGAGGAAATCGACCGCAATATACGTGAGGCGATTGAGCTCCACTTAGAAGGACTGCGCGAGGAAGGTGAACCCATCCCCGAGCCTCACACCGCCGTCGCCTACGTCGAACTGCAAGGCGTAGCCTGAAATCTCTACTTACCCACCATATGTTCGACGTTGCGTGAATTTTCGCACACGGTTTCGATGAGCTCCGTGTCCGGAACCAGCTTCAGATTGAACTTCACCGTCCACGGCTTGGTGTAAGCCTTCGGGTCGTCAATCGTGATGCCGAGTTCCATAGTGCCCACATTCAGCCGCCGGAAGCGTTCCGTCACATGCAGAGCTTGCGTCTGCGGACGGCCCTTCTCGGTATCGATCCAGCCGCGGTCGTTGAATCCGATGGTATCGATTACCATCGTGTCGCCCTCCCACTTACCCACCGAGTAGCCTTTCCAGGAAGGCTGCGGGTCCTTCGGCAGCGGGCGGCCGTCGGTGAAAATTTCACGGAAAATGTCGTTGGTCGACGTCTCGTAAAGGATGATCAGCTCGCGTGGCAACTGAACAATCTTGTAGGGGTGGTCGTTATGCGTGTCCGCCCGCGGCACTCCCGGCGGCATGCATTGCGCCAGAGGATCGTCCTTATGTACGCCGTCCTGCCGTTTGTCCGCGAGGGCTTTCGCCCACGGCTGATACGGCACTTCTTCGGGTTTCAAATCAGCCGCCAGATCCAGGAAATGATTAATTCGGCTGCTCGGTATCCAAATGCCTGAAAGATCCGGCTTACCGTCCGCAGTTTTCGGGGTGGGCGCCGCGAGATCAGGTTTCCCGTCGCGCGTTCGTGGGAGGCCGGCTGTTGGATAGTTCAGCCACTGCGCGGGCGCACAGGCCGCCACGGCGACAAGCATAATGAAGATCCGCGAGGTCTTGCTCATATGCCCACACAGTATATGCAAAAATGCGCGTGAGCACACGCCAACACTCCCTGCGTGAAATAATACTCCCATGTTGCGATTCGCGAAATTGTGGGCTCTGGGCCTTGGCAGCGTCGCTCTGTTACTGGCACAAACACCGTCAAGCGCCGTCAATCCGCTGGTCAAGCGAATCGTCGATGAAATTTCGCAGGAGCGCATCGCGGCGAATCTCAAGAAATTCGAGGGCTTCGGCACGCGCTACATCATGTCGAGCGATGACGATCCGGTGCACGGCATCGGCGCAGCGAAGCGCTGGATTTACGGGGAGTTCAAGAGCTATAGTCCCAAGCTCGAAGTGAGCTATCAGACCTTTCGCGTACGCAAAGGCGCGCGGCGCGGCCAGGTTCTTCGTGAGGTGGAGCTGGCGAACGTCGTTGCGATGTTGCCGGGCACGGTCGATCGCGACCGTTACGTGCTGGTCACGGCGCATTACGATACTGTCAATTTGCATCGCAAGCCGCAGTTCACAGACGCGGAGCGAGTAGCGGATCTGGTCAAGCACGGCATGGAGGAAGCCGAGGCCCAGCGCGTGATTCAGCTCTTCCCCACCGTCGACACCATTGGCGATGTCGACAACGAAGCCACCGCGGCGGAAACTATTTCGCCGGGCGTCACCGATGATGGCAGCGGCACGGCGGCGGTCATGGAGCTGGCGCGCGTGATGTCGCAATACCAGTTCAAAAAGACGCTGGTGTTCATGGCCTTCGCGGGCGAAGAAATCGGTCTCGAAGGCAGCAAGGCTTACGCCGCCATGGCCAAGCAGAAAGGCATGCAGATTGAAGCGGTGTTGAACAATGACATCATCGGCAGCGATACCGCGGGCAACGGACGCATCAACAATTCCACGCTGCGCGTGTTCTCCGACGGGCCCGAGGATTCGCCGGGACGCGCGCTGCTGCGCTACACCAAACTGATGGCGGAGCGCTACATGCCCTCGATGCACGTCGAGATGGTGTTCCACGGAGACCGCTTTAATCGCGGCGGCGATCACACCAGTTTCGTCACCCAAGGTTACGCCGCCGTGCGCCTGACCACGCCCAATGAGAACTATGAAAATCAGCACACCGCAACAGACACGTTCGCGAACACGTCGGCCCCGTACACCACGCGCGTCACCCGCATGAACGCAGGCGCGCTAGCGAGTTTGGCGCTGGCGCCGCCGCCGCCGGTAGTAAATTACACCTATCAATCGGGCGAACGGAAGGGCGACCGGTCGCCCATGTTGAGCCGCGGCAAATCCGGCTACGACGCTGTACTGCGCTGGCAACCCAGCACGGCGCTGGACTTGGCGGGATACGCGGTGGTAATCCGCGCAACCACCGCCCCGGATTGGGAGCGTGAAATTTGGGTCGGCAACGTGACCAGCTACACCATGCCGGATGTGTCCGTCGATGATATTGTGATCGGAGTGAAGGCCGTCGATCGCGACGGCAACCAGAGTTTGGTTTCCGCTTATCTGGAGCCTGTGATCCAGCAGTTGACGGCGCCTCCGGCGAGTCCGAAAGAATAGAGGAGAGCGATGAGAATATTTTCGATGGGAATTCTTGCGTCCGCCATACTGTGGGCGCAGGCGCCCGCAGGCGACATCGTTGGCGTGGGCAACTTCGCGCACATTGTACAGAATCTCGACAAGTCCCTGGAATTTTATCGCGATGTTCTGGGCTTGGAAGTGGCCGTCAGTCAGCCGTTCGCTCCCAACGCGGCGATCGCGAAACTGGGCAACACGCTGGGAGGGCAATCGCGCTACACGGCCCTGAAGGTCCCCGGGTCGGAGATTGGCATCGAGCTGATCGAATACAAAGACATCGAGCGCAAGCCGCAGCATCCGCGTTTTTACGATCCCGGCGCGGCCAATATGGCTTTACGCGTGCGCGATCTGGACGCGGTGTTCGCCAAGCTCCAGAAATTCGGCGCGAAGGTGATCACCGCTGCCGGGAAGCCGGTGATTATCAACAACACCCTCCACGTCGTGTTCGTGCAGGACCCGGATGGCTTCGTCGTGGAATTAGGGCAAGGCACCCCAGCCGCCGATTCGAAAGTGCCCGCGTCGAGCAACGTCTTCGGCGGCTCGTTCGAATTGTCGGTGGTGAACAGCGAAGAGAGCGTGAAGTTCTACAACGATCTGCTGGGCTTCAACATGAAGCTAGGCGCGGAATTCAACACCAATAAGTTGATGGCGGAGACGGCCGGCGCGCCCGGCGCGAGCTTCCGGCAGAGCCGCGCGATGATTCCGGGCACGTCCGTTTCGATGACTCTGATTGAGTTCAAAGACATCGATCGCAAGCCCCTCAAAGGGCGCGTGCAAGATCCCGGCACGGCCATCTTGCAATTGCGCGTGCACGATGTGACGGCGCTCACCAAAAAGCTGAAGGCCGCAGGCGTTCCCGTAGTCACAGCAGGCGGAGATCCAGTCGACGTAGGTCCGGGGCTGAAGATCGCGATCGTGCGCGATCCTAATAATCTGATGCTGGAGTTGCTGCAGCGG
>CAVXEM010000030.1:0-39962 GCA_963760575.1 Bryobacterales bacterium | reverse complement strand
CTTCGCTAGTTCAAGTTCGACGACGCACTTCGCCATGGCCATCGGCCCCGGCGTCAATTACCGCATCAATTCCCATGCCGGATTAGCCGTGGATGTGCGTGGAGTCGCCATCAGTTTTGGCTTAAACTCAACGCCTGGTTGGTTTCTCCGGACGACGGGCAGCTTTTATTACCGGTTCTGAACTTTGAAACTGGCCTCCCCTGATGGCGAATTTCCGTGCTGATTCGGGAACCGGTCACTATATCCAACGGGAACGGCTGCAACAGGTCAACGCAGTGTTCAAAGACTATCTTGGCGGGAGAGCATGAGGATTGAACGCCGTGCGAGATCAGGGGAGAACACGCAATGCAGGACTCAGCGCTGCGCGCCGCAGCATGGCAGCACCGGAGTCGCAGGATCAAAAGGGAATAAAGGGGGGGCCACGCCTTGGGTGTAGTATGGAACGGGCCCGGAAGGTAAGAATTAAAATCTTGGTCCAGCAGGAGAGCACATGCGGCAGGCAATATCCTTCGTTTTGGTGTTGCTAATGGTGACGCATGATCCTGGCAAGATTTCGGAAACGAGTTAGGACGCTATTTCGCCCTAACCGTGAACGGAACGGTCTTGACCAGATCTTTTCCCAGGTAGATCTCAAGCCGGTACTTACCCGGAGGCCAACCCCTATTGGGTTTCGACAAAGTGAAGGACCCTTGGTTAAACACCGGAAGATTGAGCACGGCCTCGTCAAGCTTGTAATTCATTTTGAGCATGAATCACTTCCCCGCCGGCAATTCTGAGCTTTCGGCGAAGACCGAAATCCTGAAGCAGATCCGCCTCGAAGCATCCGCGCCGCAGGCCGCATGCGTCCGATCACGCAGGAGTGGTTGCGGACCTGGGCTTCTGAGTTTGCGGTTGCCCAAAGGAGAAGTGATCAAAGTGCCGGGTCAATGTAAGTTTGTTTTAGCGCGATTCTATGTTGTTCATGTGCGCTTGCGCAAAATACAGATCTTGAACACGGGAGAATCGAGATTCGCGGATCTGGCGGGGGCATACGGGCGGGAAATTTTCACGTAAGCCAACCTGCGTTCGCCGCGGGAGTGGAAGCTGCCATCGGACTCAACCGCATCGTGGCAGTCACGGGCACTTATTCTTTCGATCGCCTCTACGACGGACCTGATATCTTTCAATCCAGGGTCGTCCATGAATTCATGGGCGGGTTCCGCTTTTCAATCCCCAATCACAGCAGCACGAGCCTCTCAGTTCCGGCCGGCCAGCTTTGGCCCTGGATGCCTGCCTGCACCGTTACCTCCCAACGCAGTCGGCACTGGCCCAGTGGCACCGATTCCCGCGCTCCCGGTAAGTCCGCGGGCCTCGCCAACCAATGCTAGAACTTACTACTCGTCCGCGTCTTCCTCCTCGAAGGAGTTCTGAAGAGCTATATCGACGATGATGTGTGTCACCTCGATCGACTCCACTTCCCGGTGGCTCAGCCCACGCAAATCCAGGTCTTTGATGACGTCCTCGAGCCGACGGCGCTTCTTCGAGGGCAGGTGAACAATCGGTGGCCGCTTGAGACTTGGATCTAACGCGTAGCTCATTCCGCCAATAATCGCCCCGTCTACAAGGCTGCGAACCCGAATGCGCAGGTCGGGTCCGGCGGCGCGGACCTCGGTCGCCGTGAAGTCCTTGCCGGGATCGAGTGAGAATCGGACCTCGCGACTCGCTCGCGGTCCCAATGTAAAGTGGGAAGCACCTTCCCAACGCAACTTCCAACCGCGTTCGGTGAGGAACGGTGGAAGCTCCTCACTCAGTTCGACGCGAATCGTGCGCTCGAACGGATTCTTGGCAACGAAACGGCGTCCGGATAACGACGCGCTCAGGCCAGTCGCTCCGCCACCGGCGGCCACTGGCGCAACGTTCCGCTGAGCCAAATTGTTGTCGAAGGGAATCAGGCGCCAATGCGGTGTCGGACCAAACGCGCAAGGCAACGCACCGGTTACGTCAATATTGGACCGGTCCCCGGGACAGGAGACCTCCATCAGCATGCACTCATGTCCCACTTCAGTTGGCACCCACGTGAATGGACCAACCACCGTCACCCCGCCCGGTGGAAGGTCTGCGGCGGGCAGCTCTGAAGTGGTCATTGGCGACCAGTCATCCGGCCACGTCAGCCCTGCCGACGGCTGGGCATGATACCCTCGCGCGACAATGCCGGTTGCCGTCGTCGTGCCACGATTGCGAATCCGCACGTAGGCGAAATTCGCTGTCCGCACAATCGGTTCCTCATGGGTCAACCCGCCATCCGCCGCACGGCGGTTCCAAACCTCGGTGTTGTCCCAAAAGTCGCCAATGTACAGATACTGCCCGCCCCTGCCATCATCAATGTAGACGTCGACATCTGGAGGCTGGCCGATGCTCGTCACCGGCGTCGGCGCACCCGCTGCTTGATAGAGGCCCTGCATTTCGAACGCCCAGCGGAAGACCTTGCCGAGCGTTCCTCCCGGTGTTCCATCCGGTGACGCGTTAGCGATATCCGCGTTTTGAAGAGCCGTCACATAGGTTCTGGGATCTGTGCTGGACACGATCGGACTGGGACCTAAACGGGCGTCGGCGTGGATTTTCAGGAAACAAACATGCCGTGACGCGAGTAGCCGTGTGGTGACATCCGCTGCGCCTCCTCCGATTCCGGTGTACGCGCGCATCATACACGTCGTCAGAATCTCTTCCGAAGAATATCCGGTATCATCATTGGTCCCGCCCCACGCCCAACTGCTCACGGGCCTATCATTTCTGCGTGGGATTGCCGAGACCCAGGGGAACGTCAGGCCCCGATCCGCGGCGCTCGAGTCTGGATCGAACCAGACGGCGGCGAATGCGTCCCCTCCGTTATGCGCAAAGCCGTAGTTGGGCGAGTGTACCCGGTCGTAAAGCACGTGATGATTGAACTCGTGCATTACAATGCGCCAATCCACCGCGATGCCCACCGTGGAACCGCTCGCTTCGCTTCCAAACGTATAGTTGGTCAGTGCGGTAAAACCGGAATTGCCGTTGGCATGCGCGTTGACGGAAGTGCCTTCGTCCATGTAGAAGGCCGTGACCGGGAACGTCGTCTGCGGGAACAGGGTTGTGATTGGACTGAACCCCCAAGTCGTCATCAGCCGGTACAGTTCGCTCAAATGGTAGTAGCAGTTCACCGCTGCGAAATTGGTCGACGGCACCGAGTAGGATGTGCCCACGAAATCGCAACTGCTGGCTGGCTGCGTGGGTGGAGCGGCTGTTGTGCCACGCGCCGATACGGTTACGTAGGCACCGGAAAGCTGCTGCGGATCCGAAGAGGTCAGATCCTGTAGCGTGACGGTCGACCGAAGCACGTCCAGCGTAGCCGCCGTTGAGGAGGGCGTCGCTGTCGATCCCGCTGTCGGAGGGTCCTGAACGTACACCTGCCCCATGCAATCCGCGCTGGCGGCCTGAAGGTACAGCACCGCGCCGCTGACGGGTTCGAAGAAGGCGCGCCAATTGATCTCGCCTCGTCCCTCCACGGCCGCGGCGAACAACACTTCCCATACAATGTAGTGTTCCCCGGGTATGATCGAGGCCGGAACTGCACGCACCGGCAGTGTTAGAGGCGGACCCGTCACTCCGGGACCCTGCTGCTTTCCTCCCTTGCCGACCGCATTCGAATCCTTGAGGTCGTACTGATAAATCAGCAGCCGGCTCGAGTGGATGCGTATCCGCTTTTGCCCACGCTCAAGCCCCAGAGCAGCGGAAACACGATCCGCGCCCGGCGCCACTGGCTTCTTCAGAGCATTCTGGTTCCTTACTTTGATCCCGTGGTGAATCGAACTGCGCGACCCCACCACTCGCAGCGGATTGGCAAGAATTGTCGCCGCGATTCCGGCCTGCCAGACGTCGAGATTGAACAGCCGCTGCACGTATGCCACCGTACCGGATCCGTCGGGTAGCGCGGCCACGTCGACCCGGTGCAGACTCTCCGGCCGTTTCAAATCGGGTTGTGCGTCTGGTGCGTCGAGATCCCTGATCGCCTCCGGACTGATGCTGTAAATTGGTGCGACCTCGGCAAGGTACGCATCACCGGTTGCAGTCAAACCGACGTGCCCGGCACGGCCACCAACGGCATCGCCAGCTATGTAGGGTTGGCGGGGATGATCCAGGGAACGGACCCTTTCGGTCTGATCCCGGGTGATCTCGACATCTCGACTTAGAGTGAACGCCATTTCCGTTCTCCTTCTTTGGCACTGTTCGCAGTGATGACAGCGATCGTATCATTGATGCTGCTCCCAAACACCCCCTCTGTCTGCGACCACCTACCGCGCCGCAGGCGGCGCCAGCCGCCGCACAGCCGTGATGTGGCGCGATTCTTGGGACTACGACCTAAGCAGTGCCAGAGCGGCGCGCGCGATCCGCAGTTAGAGATCTCCAAGAACGGCGATCCGTATCTGCGTAAGCTGCCGGTGCAGTGCAGCGCCGGACTTCAACCCTGATTTTGTCTTGCGTCCAGCCCAGCGAAGAACTGGCTCACCCCAATGCGTATGGAAGCCCGGGTTGAAGGGGGCAAGATTTTCGTTGACAAGTGGGCGCCGTCTCATGGAATCGCGCTACCAAGATCCGGGTTCGGGATTGACCGGGAGTCTGGTGGATTCTATACTAACCGCCATGCGACTGTTCAATAAGTTTCTGGTCGTGCCGTTCTTGTTGGCCTCTGGTATGGGTCTCGCTCATCACTCCAACGTGATGTTCGACAAGGACAAGGAAGTCTCACTCAAGGGCACGGTAAAGGAATTCGTCTTTGTCAACCCACACGTCAGCATCCTGATTTCAGTTCCTGATGAGAAGGGGGTTGTCACGGACTGGAGCTTTGAAGCGGCTTCCACTCAGGGAATGGTTCGCTCGGGTTGGAGAAAGTCGACGCTTAAGCCGGGAGATTCCGTGACCATTGTTGGCCGGCCATTGCGCGACGGGCGTCCTGGGGCGCAGTTGGTTCGGGCGATCCTTTCAGATGGGACGGTTCTGCAGGGCTCGGTAGGCGGGAACTATTGATCGTTCCCCCGATCTCGCCAAACATGAGGAGTCTGGGTGATGAGGCTTAAAGACACACTGTGCTTCGATACTTCGCTGCTGTGGGGACTCGCAGCGAGCGCCATTTTGGTCCTGGCTGTCGCTGTTCCGCAACTCGGCGCACAAGCCCGTCAAGACATACCGAGCAACAAGTCTGCTCCCGCACAACAGCCTGGAGCGCTTTCGAAAGAAAATCTCGCGCAGCCGCGTCCGAAACCTCCGTTCGATCTGACCGGGAACTGGATGTTCAGTGCGGCAATGAATCGGGACAACGGCGTGTTCAATTTCCTTCCACTGCCCAAGCTGAAGCCCGCGGCGAAGGCGCTCTACGAGGCAGGCCAAAAGGCCGAAGCCTCAGGCAAAGCATTTCACAATGACGCGGGAGCCTGCTGGCCGGCGGGGATGCCGATGATGATGACTCGCGTGTGGCCCAACCAGACGATTCAGTTGCCAACCATGATCCTGATGATTCAGATGCTGAAAAACGAGATGCGCTGGATCTATCTCGATGGGCGTCCGCATGCCGATCCTGAAATTAAACCGCCCAGCTATGCCGGGGACTCCATCGGCCGCTGGGAAGGCGACACCCTGGTGGTCGAGACCACCAATTTCGAATCGAAACATCACTGGGTGCAAACGGGAATCCCGGTGAGCGATCAGTTCAAGCTTGTGGAGCGCATCAAGCTGAAGGACAACGGCAAGACCATGGAAGATACGTTCATCATGACGGACCCAGTCAATTGGGAAGGCGAGTGGGTCAGCACGAAACGGTGGTACAGGTATGACAACTCGGATATTGAAGAGGCCTATTGCCTGCCGGATCTGAACGACCGTCTGCCCGCAACTGGGCCTGGGTCGAACATTCGCTAGGTTCGCGCTAGACTGCCATTGCGCAAATGTATCACGGCGCCGGGTGCTGGCAATCGATTGGGTTCGCAGCCGGACCGACAATTCTGCTTGGGGATAGGAAGAGCATGAGAACGATTTCCTATAGCGGGGGCCATTCCGCATGAGCGTATAGAGTGCGTCGGAGGCGACTTCTTCCGAGGCGTGCCCGCCAACGTTGACGCCTACATCTTGCGCATGGTCATTCACGATTGGGCGGAGCCCGAAATCACCACAATTCTGTCGCGCGTGCGCGAGGCTATGCAACCCGGTTCGCACCTAATGCTCATCGAACTGGTCGTGCCGGAAACTCCCGGGTCTAATTCTTCGGTATAGGCGGATCTAGCCATGCTGATCATCAGCGGAGGACGCGAGCGCACAGCAGTTGAATACCGGGAGCTGCTAGTGGGCTGTCCCTGAGCCATCGCAAGCGTGGCCACTCCGTAACAGTCGCGGTTTGGTGCCGGCACGGAACCGCCATGCGTGAGCATGCGGCCACAGCCGCTAGCGATTCAGAGGGGACAGCCCACTAGTTTCGAGTTGGAACAGATCACTCCCGCGCGTTCGCCACATAACCTTTTTGTCGCAAAAGCCTGCGGTACCGATCGCTAAATCCGGGTAAAGCCGCGCGCAGGGTACCGACGAGGGAGGCCGCCCGAAACGATCTACTTCGGTCGAACGTCGGCATCCCGTCGAGGTGAGCGCCGTTCGCATCCTGATGTCGGGTATTAACGCGCTACGCGAAGTTGATTACCGACGTAATGGCTGAGCGGTCTGCAGCGACCTGGAGGGCCTCCTTCATCCGGTCGGAACCGAAGACCAGGCCGACCATTGATTTCGCGTCGAATTGACCGCGTTCGATGAGCCGCACGAATTTCGGAAGATCACGCAATGCCTGGACACCTGCGTAGTTGCCGGGTACGTGAGTCTTGCCGGCGTTGGCCCATTGCGCCGCCGGGATGGTGACGTTGGCGCCAGCCGGGTGCCCGATACTGCAGGTGCGTACAAATCCGCCGTTACGAACCGCTGCCCATGCCTGCTGTAATGGTTCCACACCGGTCATATCAATGGGCGACTCCACATCCGCGGGCAACGCGAATCGGGTTCCGCCCACAGCCTCGAAGGCATAGAGCGGCCCGGGATTGCGTTCGCCGGCATAGTGCCGGCCAGCCGGAACAACATCAGGTGTTAGCTCGCGGATCCTGTTCAGCAGATCGCTGCCTCTCAGTGTGTTCGGGTCCAGCACGTCGGTCGCTCCCAGCTTCAAAGCCAGTTCCCTTCGATACTTGATCGGATCGATGCCAATGATCGTTTTCGCACCTTGAATACGTGCGCCCTGCACGGCGGCGATTCCGATCGGTCCAAGGCCAAAAATCGCAACGTCCGTGCCCGCTTCGACCGGGAAGCGGCACATCGCAAGGCCCAGCCCCGTGCCACCCACGCACGCCAGGATGGACAGTTCTGCAGGTGGCACTTTCGTGAAGACCGGCACGACCCAATCCTCATCCGAGACAACGAACTCGGAGCAACCGCAGGGCCCGACCGGCGCGGCGGTCATGTAAACCGGCGTGTTGTCCGACATAGTGGCCGACGGAATCGCGGGAAGCCGCGCAGCGCAGAGATCGCCGCGATTACTTAAGCAGTTCTGGCAAACACCGCAGTTCGGCGTAGTGGCGAGGATCACCTGGTCGCCGGGTTTGACCCGTTTCACTAAGCGCCCGACTTCTTCGATGATTCCGACGCCTCCGTGCCCCGCAACCGCGGCAAAATTGGCCTGCGCCGTGGTGTTGAGCTGGCCGGTCGTCGAATAGCATGCCTGGGAAGACTGCATCCGGAGGACGACTTGAAGTGGGTGCAGCGGCAGCATGGTCAGGGTCTCCGTCGCGATGGTCTTGTTGTAACGGACCAGCGCGTGGAACTTCATGCCGGTGGTTTTGCCCGGGCCCTGCCGTTCCGCGAGGACGCTTGCTGGATCGACGCTGCTTGCGCCATTGCCCCAGAACACGACACCACCCACCGGCTGGGGACCTTGCGTGCCGACCGGAAGAGCGGGAGCGGCGGGTCGCTGCTGGGCGCTGGTCCGCGCTTGCGCGAGCAGCACCGCCGCACTACCTGCCATCGTGCTCCTCCTGAACAGATCGCGCCGCGAAACGGGTGCTTCATCATCGGGAGAAACGTGTGAATAAATATGTCCGCCGCAGGAAAACATTATGAGCCTCCTCAGCTCATTCTATGCCTGCAGGTGGCCAGCGGAAGCTGGCTATGCGATTGTTCCGCCTGGACGCCGATCGTATTTGTCATCGCCTTGCTTGCAGGGTCTCTCTTCCCGATCCCGTTGTGCAGAGTTTGAGCTGCGTCTATCCTCGATGAGATAGCCTTAGTCGATTCGCGGACGCTACCGCGATCGGAATGCGGAATAGGAATGAAGCGACAGTGACTCGCGGTCAATCGCGGTTATTGGCGGCGATCCTAGCGATCTTCGGGAGCTCAATTTTGTTCGCCTACGATCCAGGCTGCGCCCCACCTCAATTCAGACGTTCGCTCAGCCTCATTCAAGGGATGAAGTGTCGATTCTTTCCAACCAGCGCTTTCGGCCTGTCGCGAAGCGACTATCGTTTGTCTACGACCACCTTTCCGCTCCGCAGCACCACTCTCGTATTCAGCATCGGATAGATGTTCTCAAGCGGATTGCCCTGCAGCAGGATGAGGTCGGCCACCTTGCCAGGCTCGATTGACCCGATCTGATTCTCCATACCGAGATAGCGGGCGGTGTTGATCGTGATGATGCGGAAGATATCCGCCATGGAGAACATGATGCTATATGACTTCAGCTCGTGCTCGAGAACCACTTTGTCGTCGTAGTTTTGATCCGTGCACCACCCAAGCGCCTGGTTATTGGCATCCCAGATCGTCCGGGCATTGACGATAGTGAAACCGGCCTCCGTGCCGGTCGCTTTGCCCGCCGCGTCCCGGTTCGCTCCGTTGATTGCCTCGGGCCATGCTTTGCCGTCGCGGAAACGAGGCGAGTCATCCTTGGAAAATTGCACCTGTGCGGGCGGTCCAGAATAACGGTCGATGATGGGCGCGCCGAACGCGAGCAGCCCGAGTACGATCGAGCCGGTATCGGCGACTCTCTTAGCGTCTTCGTGGCCCGTGAAGTCTTTGTTCGGCATATGAACCAGGCGGGTGATGCCCGCATTCACAGCACCGGTCATGGCCGGTGTGGAGACCGCATGTACATTGATCTGCACGCCCACCTTTTGTCCTTCGTCCACGACGGCTTTGAGAACCGCAACGTCTTCGGGACTCGGACCTCCCGGGAGCCATCACAATTTCGCCCGTGTGTTTGATGCCCTTCGCCGCCATTTCGCGAATGGCTGCGCGAGCGGCTTCGGGAGTGAGCCCCACCAAGGTCCCCTTTTCGAGCACGGTGGTGAAGTCTCGGGCTACGACCGGCAGGGATGCGGCAGGAATGATATGAGGACCCTTGAACACGCCGGAGTCGATGTTTTGCGCGAGCTTCAGGTTATCCTCGGCCGTGCCGCCGCCCGACAGGACGGTCGTATAGCCGGCTTCGAGCACAGACTCCGCCTGATCTTTATTGAACTTATCGACGTGCTTGTGCGCGTCGATGTAGCCCGGCATGGCAGTCATACCCTTGCCGTCGATGACTCTGAGGCCGGCGGTGTTGGCCGAACCAGCGGCAGCGGAGACGATTTTGCCGCCCCGAACGATGATCGTACCGGATTCGATGACCGGTCCGGTCACTGTGATGATGCGGACGTT
Organism: Bryobacterales bacterium; assembly: GCA_963760575.1. Taxonomy (GTDB): domain Bacteria; phylum Acidobacteriota; class Terriglobia; order Bryobacterales; family Bryobacteraceae; genus Palsa-187. Next base: position 30,236 of record CAVXEM010000030.1, on the reverse strand, counting down.
CGTGATCGCCACATCCTGCGCCACAAGCTCCGAGCAGAAACACGCCGCCAGACCCAGGTTGGCAATCCACGCTAGCCGACGCATTGCAGATAGTTGTTTCATAGCTTCACATTTAATGGTTGAAAGTCGCTTCCGAGTCACACTTCACCCGATCAGGGCTCCTCTATAATACTTTTCCTCCGAGTTCCGCTGCTTGCTCCATTGCGGGCGAGCGGCCGTGGGCTGAAGCTCGCGAAAACGATGAACCCGCCGCAGAGTGTTTCTTTAGGTTGAAAATGTGCGTGCCCACGTGGGATTGCCCAGAACTTCTTGGACGAACTGCGGCGAAAAGGACCCACAGGCAAATAACTTCTAATCGGCAGCAGCCAGCTGACTTTTCAAATATAAGCCCTATTGTTAGGTGGGCTTGCTGGATAGCGGCCGGTTGGTCGGCGATCCGGAAGCTACTTTTTTTCAAAACAAACTTCCGAGCGCGCCGTAATTCAGGCGCTAACCGTTTTCATGGGCCAAAATGGGTCACTTCGACGAGATGCCGACAAACCAGCCAAGTTGATCGGCGAAGCCAAGCGCGTTTCTCTGTACCGATCCGGCAAACTTCCCAGAGGCGGACTTCTGGGACGCGATGGAGAATCTAGCTAGTGGTCATCCTCGATAGATAAAGCGGAGAAAATAGAGCGGAGGGCAACTTTGTCCCGCTCGCGAATTTGGGCGGTTCTGTGTTCTGGTCCTATCGCGCACTCGCTGCTCCCCTGCAATCCCATAAAAATCGTGACTCGGTCGGATCAGAATATTTTGTTGGCAACTTTGTTTATCTTCGGCTAGTATTTGATCACAACTTTATGAGTTGTGATCAGCCATGTGGCTGTATCGGCCTCCCAACGATTCCGAACGCCCGCCAACCGGTTTTTCGAGTGCGGCTCGGAAAGGTTCTCTGTTGACCGATTCGTACTGCGCGTCAGTAACCGGTTTCGCTGGGTCGTGGCCTTCCAAAGTACTTTCGTTTCGCTATTACAACTAAAGATCACTTTTTGGGGGTACACATTTATGCGGATGCCGTTGGCATCGTCGTACGGATTTACATTTCTGCTCTCGGGCGGCAGCCATGCCCGCGAGGGTCAACTATCTCAAAACCTTAACAACTTCGGCCGGTTCGGGGCCCTGTTGATGTGCGCGGCGGTTCTTCTTTTGACTTCGATACCCGCGATGGAGCCAGAGCACTTCCTCCTTGACCGGAACCGTAAAGGATCCAACTGGTGCAGCGGTTGGCAACGCCATCGTCAGGTTGGTGAACGATGCGACTTCGGTTCGCAAAGAGGTTCCGACCAGCGATGGCGGAGTTTACGAGTTCAAAGACTGGCACCCGGATCCTACAGCGTAGAAGTTGTCGCTACCGGCTTTCTCGACTTTCGGCAGCAAAGTAACGGTCGGCGCCCAGGCGACTACTCTCGACGTCGCCTTGGAACTTGCAACCGCTTCCAGTGCTGTTTCGGTGGAGGCCAAGATCGATCCGTTTAACGTATTGCCCACACAACCCACCCAAAGCATATTCGGATTCGATCAAAAACTGGAAGAGATTCCGCGATCGATCTCGACCGCCGACCAAGAGACCCTGCTGCGTTACGACGTCAAAACAGTAAACGACATCATGACGGTGTCTTCCGGCGCATTCACCGGAAGTTACTTTGGGATTGCGGGTAGCGTATTCTTGCGCGGCGACGTGGGCGACAATTTCTTCCGCGGTTTTCGGCGGGTAGAAAATCGCGGAAACTATGAAACGCCGATCGACGCGTCGGACCACATCGAGATTGTGAAGGGGCCGCCTTCGCCTATTTACGGTGGAGGCCGCATCGGCGGCTTTATGAACTTTTTCCCCAAATCGACCCGCAGCGAAAGTGCGAAGTGGCTGGAGAAAGTAACGGGGAAGGTCACCCTGACCTATGGTAGCTATGACGAAAAACGGGGAAGCGCTGAAGTTGGAGTTCCCTTCAAGCTGGGGACGCATCGCAGCGGGCTCTACGCCTTTTTTGAGGCTCAAGACTCCCATAGTTTTTATAAAGGTGTGGCCGACCGTTACAAGCTGGGTCAAATCGCCTTCGACACGGAAGCCTCCAAGAAGCTGCGATTCGCTTACGGCTTCCAGGGATTCCACGACGAAGGCACACAGAACATCGGATGGAACCGCGTGACCCAGAATCTGGTGGACAATCAGATGTACCTCTCGGGTCAGCCGCTGGTCAATTTATCGAAGAACGGTTACAACATCGGTGTCGGCGACGCCCCGCCTTACAGTCTCACTACCTTTGCCTACCAGCAGAACATGGCGATTACGCCGGATTATGCGGCCGTGGCCAGTATGTATGCGTTGAATCCCGCCACAGTGAAATTGGTGAAGTTGAATTTGGATCAGATTATGATCGACGCCGGTGATTTCAACCGTGCATCCACGTACACACCCTATCTGGATGCGAGCTACGATATCTCGCCCAATGTACATTTCAAAAATCAGACTTTCGGTGATTATCTCCAGAGTCAGAAGTTCAGCAGCTATGGGTTCGGCGCAGGATATCACCCATGGACGGTCGAAAACAAATCGACGCTTGGCTTCGATTACAGACCCACATCCTGGATTACGGCCCATATTCTGGCGGGTGGCGGCTACCGCTACGTGCGGGTGACCGCCGGCGAGGAGCGCAACGAGTACCAGGTGGTCGACCGGCGGGATCTGTCTATAGGAGCAACCGCCAACGACCGCTTCTCGGGACCCTACAACAGCAACGGTCTTATTAACTATCAGTACTATCAGGATGGTTCATACGGCGATACTGGTCTGTTCTGGTTGTCCGATATTTCTCTGGGCAGCAAACTCACGGCAACCGTGGGTCTTCGATTTGATCGCTACACGCCGGACTTCATGGGACGGGATGATTTCGACACGAAGCTAACTCACGCTACGGCCGCGAACAATGCAGTTACTTATAACGCGAGTGTCGGCTACCGGTTGCCTTTCAACTTGCGTCCCTACTTCACTGCGGCTACCTCGCGTTTTCTGGATCTTGGGCAAGGCAATGAACTGGACTATTCGCAGATCCTGAACAACACCTACCTTGCCACTTCCACTCTTTATGAGGGCGGCGTGAAGACTTCGGCTTTGGACAATAAGGTCTTTGCCACACTCAGTATCTTCCGTCAGAAGCGCTCTTCGTACAACAACCTCACGCACGCTCCGGATTACTTCCGCACGACCGGCGTTGAAGCGGAAGCACGTGCGTTCCTATTCAAGCGATTGAGCCTGACCGGCGCATTCACCTGGCAGAATCCGGAACAACTCAACGTACCGTTCCTGTTGGGAATCCCTCCGACGTTGCTCGGCCTGACCCCGGAACAGGCATACGGAGGCCGGTTCATCGGTGACGCCAGCATCTTCGGCCTGCAGGCGCCGTTCCCTGTGGGCGGCCAACCGCACTTCGTAGTCAGCCCGTTTGCAACCGTGAATGTCACCAAGAACGCCGGATTTACGTTCGGTACCTCGTGGGTGTCTTCGGTGAAAACCGGCTATGTAAGCGACGTAACGCTGCCGTCCTATTTCGCGACGCGGGGATCCGTTTTCTATCAGCGGGGCAAGAACCTCATTAATCTTTCGATCAACAACATGTTCGATCAAGTGTATTTCCAGAGCCAGTACCTGTTCTGGGATGTGTTCATCAAGCCGGGCGCTCTGCGAACCGCCAGCCTGACCTACAGTTATACGTTTTAGGAGAGGTGACCCAGCTATGATCAATGACCCAGTTGTCGTGGCTCAGCTAACGGCCTTGCACGAGGAATACGAAGCCGCGTTGATGTCAAACGACGTAGAAAAACTGCAAGAGTTCTTTTGGGATTCACCCTTCGCCCTGCGTTTTGGCATTGGTGAGAACCTTTACGGGGCCAAGGAAATTGCTAACTTTCGGCGTAATCGATCTCCCATCGACCTTAAGCGTGAGACGTTGAATGTCCGTGTGGTGACATTCGACGACGACTATGGTGTCGTCACGCTTGAGTTCCTGCGCGAGTCTCAAGGGTTGCGCCGCCATGGGCGTCAATCCCAGGTCTGGAGGAAATTCGACCAGGGCTGGAAGATTGTTTCCGCGCACGTGTCTTTCATGGCGCACTCCTATATGGATTTCGCCGCGGCGATGGTGCGCTTGCCCATTCCGCCGGAATTCCGTGTCGACGTCCAGCTGAATCTGGATCGCTCTGCCGCGATCGCACAGCCCATGCTCGACTTCCCACTCGGAGATCAAAACGAAGCGGCGCCGGTGTTTGAACCATGACCGGCGCCGCCTTCTCAACAGGAGACGCGGCCGTACTTTCAGAGGAGGTGCGGTCGGGCAGATTGACAGCATTGGAAGTGATCACTATTTGTCTTCTGCGGATAGAACGCTTCGATTCCAAGTTAAAGTGTTTCACGACTGTGTTAGCAGATTCGGCGCGTTCGCAAGCGGCGGAAATCGACCGCCGCATCGCCGCAGGCGAAGACCCGGGGCCGCTGGCAGGGGTTCCGTTCGCGGTAAAGAACCTGTTTGACGTGGCCGGTATTACCACCGTCGCGGGTTCCAAGATCCACGCGGAGAAGCCGCCTGCAAGCCGCGACGCAACCGCGGTAGAGCGTTTGAAGAAAGCGGGCGCGGTGATCGTCGGTGCTCTCAATATGGACGAGTACGCTTACGGCTTCACTACCGAGAATACGCACTACGGCACCACGCTCAATCCACATGATCTGGAGCGAGTCGCGGGCGGTTCATCCGGCGGCTCAGCTGCGGCGGTGGCCGCCGACTTCGTTCCTATCACGCTCGGGACCGACACCAACGGTTCGATTCGCGTGCCCGCGGCATTCTGCGGGGTCTTCGGCCTCAAGCCTACCTATGGCCGCATTTCACGAGCCGGTGCGCTTCTGTTTGCGGAGAGTCTGGATCACATTGGTCACTTTGCGCGATCCGTCCGCGATCTCGCGCGTACGTTCGATCTGCTGCATGGTCCCGACCCGCGCGATCCGGTTTGCAGCCCGCGCCCCCCGGAGCCCTGCCTGCCGGTCATCGAGGATGGAATCGAGGATCTGCGAATCGCCGTGGCGGATGGACATTTCGCCCACGGTCAGCCGGAAGTGCTGGAGTCCGTGGCCAAGGTGGCTAATACGTTGGGCACCAGCCGGACGGTCACTATACCGGATGCGGCAAGGGCGCGCGCAGCAGCTTACATCATTACCGCGTGCGAAGGAAGCAACCTGCACTTGCCGGATCTGCGGACTCGCCCGCAGGATTTCGATCCCGTGGTAATCGAGCGATTCCTGGCCGGGGCGCTTCTGCCCGCCGCTTGGTACGTGCAGGCGCAACGCTTCCGTGCGGTGTTCAGAGAACAGATGCGGGAGATTTTCAAAACCGTGGACGTCATCCTGGCGCCCGCTACACCCTGCAGCGCTATCAGAATCGGTCAGCCAACCATTACGGTCGACGGCGTCCAATTAGCAGCCCGGCCGAACCTCGGAATCTTCACCCAGCCGCTTTCCTACGTGGGCCTACCTATCGTCTGCGCGCCGGTGTTCACGCCGGGGACGCTGCCACTTGGAGTTCAGATCATTGCGGCTCCCTATCGTGAGGCAAGTGCGCTGCGCGTAGCGCGCCGATTGGAAGCCGAGGGAGTGGCCGTAGCGCCGGCCGCAGCGCTGGCATGATGCGCCATGTGCACAGCCGCCGGAAATTTCTCTCCGCGACCGCGGCGGTTACAGGGTTCGCGCGTGCCTTCGGTTCCGCACCGAACCGAATCGTGATGGGATTTGTTTACAACGGCCCCAAGAACGATCTCGGGTACAACCAGGCTCATGCCGAAGGCCGGCTGGCGCTCGAGAACACTCCTTACGTCCAGACGCTCGAAGAATCCAATATTCCCGAAACCGTCGCCGTGGAGGAATCCATGCGTGACATGATTCACCAGGATGGCGCGCGAGTGATTCTGGCGACATCCTACGGGTTCCTCGATCCGTTCGTGTTGCGCGTCGCGCGTGAGTATCCCGATGTGCAGTTCTTCCATTGCGGCGGCGCGTACCGCGACGGTGTCGATCCGAAGAATGTGGGCATCTATTTCGGCTTCATCGATGAAGTCGAATTCCTGGCGGGTATGGCGGCGGGGCTCACCACCAGAACCGGTCGCATGGGATTCGTCGCCGCAAAGCCTATTCCGCAGGTGCTCCGGAATATCAATAGCTTCATGCTGGGCGCGCGCAGCGTGAATCCCAAGGTGACCATGCGCGTGGTTTTCACCGGCGATTGGGTCCTGCCGGTGAGGGAGGCTGAAGCATCCAGCAGCCTTGTCGATCAAGGTGTGGATGTGCTCACGGGGCACACCGGGTCCCCGCGCGTCATCGTTCAGATCGCCGAACGGCGTGGAGCTTTCGCCACCGGCTACCAATTCAATCAGGCGGTGCTGGCGCCGCACGGCTTCCTGACTGGGGCCGAGTGGGCCTGGGGCGTGGTGTATCGACGCTACGCGCAGATGATTCACGAAGGCAAGTCGGTGATGAACGGCGGCATTCCGCGCCGCCTGTCGGGGACACTCAAAGATGATTTTTGCCGCCTTTCGCCGTTTGGGCCGGCCGTTACTCCGGCGGTTCGTGAGGCCCTTGCGAAGGCGCGCTCGCGGATGCTCGACGGAAGCCTTGAAGTATATCGCGGACCTTTGCGCGACAACACAGGACGCATAGTGGTGCCCGCCGGAACCACCATCAAGATCGAGGACCCTGCACTCGATGGCATGAACTGGCTGCTCGAAGGAATTCAAGGGCAGGTGAACGGCTGATGAAGGGATCCACTTCCGTGGAATTGGCGCCTGAAGCAGTGAAGCCGGAGGTTTCTACCGGCGCGTTTGATCGTATGCGAGATGTTCTGCGAGGCGCTGAATCCGTTGTAATCCCCGTTGTTGCTCTGGTGGCATCCGCAATCGTTTTCGGACTCTTCTGTGCAGCCGCCGGGGCCAATCCTCTAGGCGTTTTTGCATCCATCTATAAAGCCGGCTTCGGGAGTTGGTATTCATTGCAGAACACGCTGTTGCGCGCCGCGCCGCTGATGCTTTGCGCGTTGTGCACGGTGCTACCGGCCCGCGCGGGAATCCTTTCGGTTGGCAACGAAGGTGCTTTCATTGTCGGCGGCCTGGCTGCGACGGCTGCGGGCTTGGCGACGCAATCTACGCCGCCCATGTTTTGCCTCCTCGCAATGGGTATCGCTGGCGCAGCCGCCGGCGGAGTGTGGATCGGAATCCCCGCAGCTTTGCAACAGTATCGCGGAGTGAATGCCGTGATCAGCAGCCTGCTGATGAACTATCTGGCGCTGGCACTATTGCTGCAGCTGGTGGAAGGCCCCATGCGGGATCCGTCCAGTCTTAACTTTCCAGCCTCGTATCCGATTCCGGAAACGCATCACTTAGGCGTAATTCCCGGAACTCGTGTACATCTCGGTCTGTTGTTTGGCGTGATCGCATGTTTGCTCGCATGGTTCCTGCTGGAGCGCACGGTGTGGGGAATGGAAGTGAAAGTTACAGGGGGAAACGCGCGCGCAGCAGCCCTCGTGGGATTACCTTTGGGCCGCATTATTTTAGTGGCCGCATTTTTGGGCGGTGCCGCCGCCGGAGTTGCCGGCATGGTGGAAGTCGCCGCGATTCACGGACGTGCCAGTCAATCGATCAACGCCGGCTATGGTTACGTCGGTATCCTCGCCGCGTTTCTAGCCCGCCAGTCGCCGCTGCGGGTGATTTGGGTTTCAGTGTTGATCGCAGCGATCGTCGCGAGCGGAGGCATTCTGCAGCGTGCCCACGATCTCCCGGACGCCACAGTCGCCGTGCTCGAAGGAATCGTCTTCGTGATGATTCTCGCCAGCGAGTCGCTCTACGGACGCATTCCGTTTTTCCAGAAGGAAGCGAATGCAAATTACTGACGGAATGGGTGGCTGGGGGATCGCCGTGGCGCTTGCGGGGGGCGCGGTTAGGGGCAGCATTCCGTACATGTTCGTGAGCCTCGGCGAGTGCCTGACCGAAAAAAGCGGCCGCATTAATTTAGGCATGGAAGGCGTGCTATTGATGGGCGCCATGACCGCATTCGGGATATCGGATTGGTCCGGATCACCGTGGCTAGGCGTGGTTGCAGCGGCATTGGTGGGCGCGCTTTTCGGACTGCTGCACGCAGGATTGACCGAATTGCCCCGCGTCAACGATGTCGCCGCCGGCATCTCCATCATTGTATTCGGCAGCGGGCTAGCTTTCTTTTTTGGCAAACGATTTGTGGCGCCGATGGCACCGCAACTTCCGGTGTTCGATTTTGGCGCATGGAGCCACGATCCCGCGATTCATTCTGCTTTGCGGATCAGCCCGTTGTTTTTCCTCGGCATTGCCGTCGGCCTCGTCCTGCACTATGTCTTGAAGAATACGCGCTGGGGTTTGCGGGTGCTGGCGGTGGGCGACGCGCCCGACGCCGCGCGTTCACTCGGAATCTCCGTCCGCGGCAAGCGCACCGCTGCAACGGTGATCGGCGCGAGTCTCGCGGCTGTAGGCGGATCCCACCTGACGCTCTATTTTCCTGGTATCTGGTCTGAAGGAATTTCCGGGGGCCAGGGACTAATGGCGGTTGCTCTGGTGATTTTCGCGCGCTGGAATCCCCGGCGGTGCGTTGCGGCAGCGCTTCTATTCGGCGCGGCGCAGGCATTGGGACCGTCGCTGCAGACCGCCGGAATCACGGGCTACTATCACTTGTTCAACGCTTCCCCCTACTTGCTGACGCTGGTCGTGATGATCGCCTCCTGCTCGCATCGCCGCACGCTGGCCGGCATGCCCGGAGCGCTGGCTTCCGCGAGAGGTTAGCCATATGAGCCAGCCCCCTTTCATCGAAGCGCTGAATGTCAGTAAGAGTTTCGGCAGCATGCGGGCGCTAGTGGATGTTTCGCTCGCTGTCAGACCGGCCAGCTTTCACGCCGTTGTCGGCGAAAACGGCGCTGGCAAAAGCACGCTTGTGAAGTGCCTGCTGGGATATCAGCAAGCCGATTCCGGCCACTACCGCGTAGACGGAAAGCCTTATACCATCGCTTCTCCCGCAGATGCGCATCGCACAGGTATGGGCATGGTGTTCCAGCATTTCACACTGATCCCCTCGCTCACCGTCGCCGAAAACCTTTCGTTAGTGCGGCCGGATCTTCCGTCCATCATTCACTGGAACGAACAGCGCACGCGCATCCGTGAGTTTCTCCGCCGGGCTCCTTTTCAAGTGGACCTGGATCGCCGTGTAGCGCATCTCGCAGCCGGCGAGAAGCAGAAGGTGGAGATCCTAAAGCAGCTCTATCTGGAGACCAGTGTCCTAATTTTGGACGAACCGACTTCGGTGCTTACTCCGGGTGAAGCCGATGAAGTTCTGGGCATCCTGCGCGGTATGGTGGCAGCTCAGAAACTGAGTGTCGTCATGATCACGCATAAGCTCCGCGAGGTGATGCAATTCGCGGACGAGGTGACAGTGCTTAGGAAAGGACGCTTGGTGGGGCATTCGCCGGCCAGCGCGATGACGATTCCGCGATTGGCTGAACTCATGGTCGGTGAGGCACGGCCGCAGGAAGCTGTCGAAAAAACCATGACCGCCGCCAATGGGACACCTGCACTCCAGGTAAGTGGGCTGGAAGTTAGAGGCGACAACGGGCTTCCGGCGGTTCGCGCGCTAAACCTTACGGTTCGGCACGGAGAGATCTTGGGCATCGCAGGTATCTCCGGCAATGGACAGAAGGAGCTGGTGCAGGCCATCGGCGGACAACGCCCCGCCGAAAGCGGACAGATTCTGGTCAACGGCCGTGTTTTCCATCCGTCGCGCAGCGGAATTCGGGAAGCCGGCTTATTCACGCTGCCGGAAGAACCCTTGCAAAACGCGACTGTGCCCGGAATGAGCGTGGCTGAAAACCTGGCGCTCCGCAACTTCGACCAGGCGCCTATCGCGAAGGCAGGATTCTTGCTCGACCGCGTGGCGCTGTTCGCATCGGCGCGGAAGGCGATTGCCAAGTTTTCGATCCGGCCGGCGTCGCCGCATATACCCATCCGCGGCCTTTCGGGCGGAAATGTGCAGCGTGCGGTGCTGGCCCGTGATCTGGGAGGCGGCGAAGCCCGGATCATCGTGGTGTCGAATCCTTGCTTCGGCCTGGATTTCGCGGCGAGCGCTTTCGTTCACAACCACCTGGTGGAGCTACGGAATGGCGGGGGATCAGTACTTCTGGCTAGCGAAGATCTGGATGAGTTGATGAAGCTCGCCGACCGCATCGTGGTGATGAGCGGCGGCGCCATTGTGCACGAAACGGCCCGGGAGGCCCTGGATCTTGGGACCATCGGCCGCTACATGGGCGGACATGCCGTTGCTACGTGAGTGCTTTGCGCTCGCTGCTTGAAAGGCAGATCACTGCGCGTCCTAAGCGAGAAACCCAAAGCGGCCCGTCTCAACTTGGTCGAATCGCTTGGCCAGATTAGGAACGATAAGTCGGCTTGTCGCCAGTAGTCTTGGGCGGCGGTCACTTGGACGCGAAACGCGCTACTCGTAAAAGTGGCACTCACGGGCCCGGTCATCTTCCGCTGCTGAACTTTCCAGCTAACTGCGCCGCCACGCCGCAAGGCGATGACGTAAGTTTCCAATAGCGGCAGGAACTTCCGCTAACATTCTAATGAGAAAAGTGTTGTCCGGATAACGCCCGTATGGTCGGCAATCTGGAAGTTACTTTTTCCGATGGGAACTCCGGTCATCGCAGCGCGAGTGGTCCGCCCACAGAAGTGGGTGAAACCCAAAAACGTAAAGGTCTCCGGCTTTCCCTCGCCGCGCTGCTTTCGGTGTTGGGCGGCGAACCGCCCAAACTCGATCAGTCGCGTCTTGTCCGCGTGTAATTCCAAGCCGAACTTGGCCAGCCGCTCCCGGAACTCTTCCAGGAACCGCTCGGCTTCCGCCCGGCTCTGAAAGCCCACCACAAGATCGTCGGCGTAGCGGACGACAATCACATCGCCCCGTGCCACTTTCCTGCGCCAGGTTTCCACCCATAGATCGAAGACGTAATGGAGATACACGTTGGCGAACAATGGAGAAACCACGGCTCCCTGCGGCGTGCCCACGTCCGTCTCCGACCACTGACCGTCTTCCGATACTCCCGCCTTCAGCCATTTCTGGATCAGACGAAGCATCCGGCGATCGGCCACGCGATGCTCGATGAACTGCAAGGCCCAATCGTGCGATACATTGTCGAAAAAGCCCCGAATGTCGGCATCGAGCACCCAGTTCACGCGCTTCCGTTGGATGCCCACATACAGCGCGTCTAGCGCTTGATGCGGGCTGCGACCGGGCCGGACCCCATACGAAAAGCCCTGGAAGTCCACCTCGTAAATCTGATTGAGGATGGTCACCGCGGCCTGTTGAACAAGCTTGTCCCCCAGTATCGCGATGCCCAACGGACGTTGCCGCCCGTCAGGCTTCGGTATATAGACTCTCCGCGAGGGCTGTGCCCGATACGTTCCACGGTGCACCCGGCTATGCAGATCGACGAGTCGATCCTCCAGTCCGGATTCATACTCCTGCCAAGTCACGCCATCTACTCCCGGTGCAGCCTTCCGCTTTAATGCGAAAAAGCTGTCCCGCAGCAGATCAACCGTTAGATGGGGAGCAGAGCGGTGAACCGTTCCTGCTTCCTCTCTTTTGCTGCTTGCCGCACACCGTCCAACCCCTGTGATATACGGTTCCCGCTCTGTGTCGGGCGTATGTTAGATGGAACGATGTTCTCCTCGGTCTGCGCCCTTCCCTCCCCAACCTCCGCCGAAGGTGGCCCTTCTTTGTTCGCCTGGTTCATTGGTAGTACGGCGCAGTCCGACTGCTCCTGGACGTGCATGTCCGCCGTTCGGTTTATGGCCTTCGCGGACCGGTCTTGCTGTGCAAGCCAAGACGCCCAAGAGCTCTCTCGGTTCTCGTGCATGTTGTTTCTCAGCGTGCGCGGGTTCTTAGACTACGCAGGACCGAGCGTGCCACTCGCGATGAACGCGGCTGTCGTGTTGCCTTCCCCCTCTCGGAATGGAGTCGGCATCCTGTACCAACGGCTTTTCGAAGCTCAATAGCCCCGCCCACCGATACCTCTGTCTACGCTTCGGTTCACACCTCGCGATGCGCCCCGCAAGACTCGAGGCCAGGATGGATTCGCTACTCTCCTTTCCTGTAGGGCTCTTTCATCCCCTACAACATGCCGGTTTATCCCGACGCTCTCCGGGTGGGCCGTGATTCAGGAGCTAAGTCCTTCCTGATCGAATATACTTGGCTATTCCCGTGTCGCGGGACCTTGGAGGTTTACAATGCAGATCTGTCGGCGATTAGCTTTCATGGCCTTGCTCACGACCGGCGCACATGCGCAGTGGTTGCATTTGCCAACTCCAGGTATTCCCCGCCTGCCGGACGGCAAACCTAACCTCACCGCACCTGCGCCGCGAACAGCGGACGGCAAGCCGGACCTCACCGGCCTGTGGTTAGGTTTCAATGGCGCCGCCGATCTCAAACTCGATGACGCCCAGCCGTGTGTGCGGGCGCTAGTTCAGCAACGCGCCGATAACTTCGGCAGAGACAACCCGCGCTATCTCTGTTTGCCCGACGGACCCACTGCGGTCGACCTGGCGGACGCCACACGAAGAATTCTTCAAACCCCGTCCATGATCGCGATACTGTATGACGATCTTTCCCATCGCCAGATATTTATGGACGGCCGAGCTTTGGAGACCGATCCCAACCCGAGCTGGATGGGGTATTCGGTCGGTCGCTGGGATGGCGACACGCTGGTGGTCGAGTGTCGGATTCAATGACCGTACATGGCTGACGGATCGTCTCCCTCATACCGAACAGTTGCGCACGACGGAGCGTTACCGGCGCACCGATTTCGGCCATCTCGAGATAGAAACCACATTCCAGGATCCTGGAGCCTATTCCCGGCCCTGGACCTTTCGTGCCAGAGCGCAATACGCCGCCGACACCGAAATGGTCGAAACCCGATGCGATCCTGCTCAGAGCCGCCAGGAACACTGGACGGGCACAATCTCGGACTCTCAAAAGTCTGGAGTCAAGGTAGCCCCTGAAGTTCTCGCGAAATACGTTGGAGTTTATGAGGGCGCGTGGGCCAGCCGGCCGCGTGTCGTCGAGGTGACTCTCTCCGGTGATGGGTTGTTGATTTCCGTCCCGGGACGTGAACGGCAGCGTCTTGCTCCGCAATCCGAAACGAGTTTTGAGGCTTCTGGCCTGGGATACAATTTCGTCCGCGATGACCACGGCGTCGCGACGGACGTCATCGAGATTCACACATCTGGCGATTACCAACTCCATCGCAAGAAGTGACCCGGGCAAGAAGTGACCCCGGGGTGGATAAGGGATTAATCGCACGGCGCGATGTGGGCACGCTTCGTGCGTGCGCCACACCTAGATTCCCAGTTCCGTAAACACTTCCTTCGCCATGCGGAAAGTCCATGCACTGGCCGTCGAGCAGATCGCGCTGGAGTTGCGGTTTCAGTTCCGTCCAGCGGAAACGCACAGTCCAGACATCGGCGCTGTCGGCGTAATCGACGCGGCGTTTGCACGGCCAGGAAAACGCGGCCTCCAGGACGGCGCTGGAGGCAACTTTGTCCATCCAGTCCGTCGTTGGCGGAGTCGATTGTCAAATGGCTGACCGGTGGCGACCGTGTACGAGCGCGAAAGCTCCATGAGAACTCATACGAATTCGGTGTTTAACCATGCCAAGCTGAAGCGCGCTTATTCCGGGGATAGCCCACGCAGGGCGTAAGAATGCCGGAGATGCAGCGCAAAGAGACGCACGCTTTGAGCTTCTCTTTAGGGAATGAGCTGCTCTTGCGTCTTCCGAGTCCTGTACGGGAGATGGCCCTGCTATCGATGACCACCAGCTTGAATGTTGCCGAGATGCTTGGATTGTCCTGGAAGCGGGTGAATCTGACGGAGGAAATCGTTGTGGTTGGAGGTGAGGTCTTGCAGCCGAACTCGCTAGTGGTGCGCGAAAGCTGTTATCGCGGGAGGTTTGGAACGGTCAAAGCGAAGTCTCGGCGGCGGACCGTACCCTTGAGCACAATGGCTGTAAATGCGCTGGTCAGCCTGAGGGGACGATCAAAGTTCAACGGTCCCGATGATTTAATCTTCGCTTCAACGAAGGGGACTCCGTTGAACGAGAACAACCTGCTGCGGAGGGTGATTAAGCCGATTGCAGTAGAGCTCGGCATACCGTGGTTGAGTTGGCACGTATTCCGCCACACTCACGCCACGCTAGGCGAGCAGATCGGAATGGCGCTTTCCGACCGGCAGGCGCAGATGGGACATGGAGACGTTCGGATGACGCTTCACTACACGCATTCGGACCTGGAACGAAGGAGGGCAGGGGTTGAAGCAATGAGCGAACGGCTCACAGCTTTGGCAACTGGCACCGTGAATTGATGGGTTGTGACATTAAATGACACTAACTTTGGCCAAGCGGAGTGGTAAGTTGTTGAAAAGTGGTGGGCCCGACAGAACTCGAATCTGTGACCTCCTGCGTGTCAAGCAGGCGCTCTAACCAACTGAGCTACGGGCCCCGGGACCCCCAATATATCATGCGGGGTGTGAAAATCCGAAAACGCGGCGCCGAGAAAATCAGCGGGCTCCCGAGTTTCCGCCATAATCAAAACTTGCTTGCGCAGCCCTCAAGTAAACTAGGAGTTGCGTGTCCCACCTCGCGCTACTCCTGCTTGTACTTGGCGTCGCCAACGGTTTCCAGTCCGTTTCGCCTTCTCCGGACGGATCGGCAGCGGACCTGGCGCGAACCATTCGCGAAACAGGACTCGATCCCTCCGAATGCTACCGCGTTCGGGATCTCAGCTTCGTCAAAGACGACATCAAGCTGTATTTGAATGACGGCTATCTGATTTTTTCGAAGCCTGTCCTGGGACAGCGGCTGTCAGCGGTGTTCACAACCGATGTCGAAGGCGGCGACGGCGAGGCGATCGTGATTCCGCCGACGCGCAGCGAGCGGCAATCGCTCGCGGGCTTCACGCAGTCGCCTAATCTGGACGAGCACTTCCGCGCCGTGCTCATGATTTCGACCGAAGGCTCCGTGGCGCGCTTGCTGCAGAGCCTGGAACACGAAGCGGGCGCGAAGAAGGCTCCCGAAATGGGGACGGTGCTGGCCGGGCAATGGGGACCGGTGGTCAACAACATCTCCGGCCCGATGCAAATGCGTCTGGTCGAGGACTTATGGTCCGCGCGAGCCAGCGAAACGGGGATGGCGTTTTTCGCGGTGAGCGGCAAGAACCTGGGCAACTTCGATATTCTCTCCGACGCCCGCGCCAACCACCGCATGATGGTGCGCCAGCACGTGGAGCGCGAAGGACGCGACGACTTCGATGTGTGGACGGATTTCATCCCGCGGAAATTCTCACGTGAGAATCCCAACGCGCAGGGCACCCCCGCGGCACAGGAGTTCAAACTGTCTCACTATCGCATTCATACGGAAATCGCCAGCGATTTAGCGGTAAAGGCGGTGACGCGCGTGACTCTGCGGACGGGACGCAACGCCGTACGGGTGTTTCCCTTTGAAATGGCGCGGGCCATGCAAGTGAACGCGGTGCGGATCGACGGCATGCCAGCCGAGTTGATGCGCGACGAATCGCAACGGGGGCGCATCACCGGTAATGGCGAAGAGTTCGAGTTCCTGGCGGTGGCGCCGGCCGAGCTGGCGCCGGACAGCGAACACGAATTCGAATTCGAGCATCAGGGTAACGTGATCGCGACGCGCGGTGATGGGGTTTACTTTGTGAGCGCGCGTGGTTCCTGGTATCCGCATATGGCGGGACAGTTCGCCACCTTCGATCTCACCTTCCACTATCCCAAGCGCCTGACGCTGGTGGCAGGCGGCGATCCGGTGGAGGAGCGCGTTGATGGCGATTGGCGCATCACGCGGCGCAACATGACCGTGGCCATCGCCGCCGCGGGGTTCAACCTGGGCGTGTACGAGAAGGTCACGGGCACCGCAGCGGGCGTGAGCTTTGAAGTGTATGGAAACCGGAACCTGGAGCAATCCTTGCGCCCGCCGGTGGTGTTTTCGACTCCTGACGTAAGCACCGCACCCGCCGGGTTGATTCGACCCCGCGTGCCGCGCGCCCCGGAGACGCCGCTGCCGGTGGCCGTCCCGCCCGATCCGGTGGCGAGATTACGGACTGTGGCGAGCGATGTCGCGGCGTCGCTCGAGTTTTTCAGCGGACTGTTCGGGCCTCCGGTGATGAAGACGCTGACGGTGGCGCCGATCCCGGGCACGTTCGGGCAGGGGTTTCCAGGGTTGGTATACCTATCTACCTTTGCCTACATCGATCCGCTTTCGCGGCCCGCGGCTTTACGCAACGCGCGCGAACAGGTTTTTTTCTCTGACTTGATGGTGCCGCATGAAGTGGCCCACCAGTGGTGGGGCAGCATCATTGAGTCACGGCGGATAGAGGACGAATGGCTGCTCGAAGCACTGGCAAACTATTCTTCCTTGCTGTGGCTGGAAAAAAAGAAGGGCGCGAGGGAAGTGGCGAGCGTGCTCGAGTCCTACCGCACCGAGTTGTTGAGCAAGGACGCGGACGGAGCGGTGTATGAATCGGCCGGCCCTATCATATGGGGAGAACGGCTCGCCGGGTGGCCGAGTAACGGCGCATGGCGGGTGATCAGCTACGGCAAGGGCACCTGGATTTTGCACATGCTGCGCCGGCGCATCGGCGATGACGCGTTCTTCAAACTGTTGGCCGAACTGCGGCGGCGCTACGAGTTCAAGTCGGTCACCACGGCCGATTTCGAGGCACTGGCGCGTGAGCTGCGGCCGAAGGGTATGACTCCCGAAGTGATCGATACGTTCTTCGACAATTGGGTGTATTCCACCGGCATTCCCGTGCTGAAACTGCGCTACACGGTGAAGGGAGTGGCGCCTGCCGTGAAGCTTTCCGGGACCGTGGGGCAGTCCGGCGCAAGCGATGACTTTGCGCTGGATACGCCGGTGGAGGTGCAGTTCGCCAAGGGCCCTCCGCAAACGATCTGGGTCCGGACGGCGGGCGATGAACGGAGTTTTACGGCGAACCTGCGGCAGGTCCCAACGCGCGTGGTGATTCCGGACGAAGTTTTGAAGAAGGTGAAGTGAAACACGCCGACAACTCTTGATCGCGCTGCCGGCTGCGACCGCCACTAGCAGGGTCCTCAAGATGCGCGGCATTCGATGCCCCGTCATTAAATAGAACCCAGGGGGCCGGAATGCGACAATAGTAACTGGAAATGGTTTCCTACGGCATTTACTACGCGCTGGGGTTGTGCGCAGCAGGAGTCGTGGTGACGTGGCTGTTAAGCTGGCCGTTCGCCATTCCGTTTTACTTGCTGGCGGCGTTTTGTTTGAACTTTTTTCGCGACCCAGACCGCGAGGTTCCGGTGGGTCCGTACGCGGTATCTCCGGCCGATGGACGAGTCATGGCGGTGAAAACGGACGACGCAGGTGGGCATCGCATTAGTATTTTCCTGAACGTCTTCGACGTGCATGTAAACCGTACGCCCATCGGCGGGAGGGTTGCGTGCGTAACCTATAAGAAGGGTCGGTTTCTAGTGGCTAGCAAGGAAGATGCGAGCGCGGCCAATGAGCAGAACGTGATTACGGTGGATGGCGTGATCGACGGGCATCCGACGCGCGTTGTATTTAAACAGATCGCCGGGCTGATTGCGCGGCGCCTTCTATGTTATGTGCAGGCGGGCAGCGTCGTCGAAGCTGGCCAGCGCATCGGCCTGATGAAATTCGGCTCGCGCATGGATGTGTTTTTAGGACCGGAATGGGAAGTGCTAGTGAAAGCCGGGCAGCGGGTGACCGGCGGATCGGGCATACTGGCCCGCTTTAAAGGAGCCGCATGATCAAGCAGAGCTGGCGTGACCGACTGATCGATCCGCGATCGCCCGATCGCCGTCCACGGCGCGCGGCATACGCTTTGCCGACGATGTTTACGGCCGGCAATGTGTTTCTGGGTTTCTACGCGCTGATTGAGAGCTTTCAGGCTTCGATGGCGATGATCAACGACGCAGCCTCTGCGCCGCATCATTTTCAGAATGCCGCGGTGGCGATTGGATGGTCAGTATTTCTGGACGGCTTGGACGGACGCATCGCGCGCCTGACCAACACCGTGAGCGATTTTGGCCGCGAAATGGATTCGCTGGCCGATTCGATGAGCTTCGGCATAGCACCCGCGGTGCTGGCGTTTTTCTGGGGCGTGCAATTTGTCGATCCTTCGGTGGACGCCAGGATTCTTGAATACCTGCGTGACGCCGGCTACTTTGTGGCCTTCCTGTTTCTGTTGTGCGGGGCGGCGCGGCTCGCGCGCTTCAACATCCAGAAAAACCCCATCCCGAAAAATCCCGGGCGTCCGGACCGCAAATATTTCGTGGGCCTGCCCATTCCGGCGGCGGCTGCGGCGGTGGCCGCGGTGATCTACGCGGCAGGGAGCGAGCCGATCCATTATTGGATTATTTCGGCGTTGTGGCTGGCGCTGCTGGGGCTGCTGTCGTTCCTGATGGTGAGCACCTGGCGTTATCCCAGCTTCAAGGATCTAAGCCTCACGCATCCGCGCTCGCCGCTCACGATTGTTCTGATGGGCGTTCTCATTTTCCTGGTGTGGAATTTCTCGAAGCCGGTGCTGCTGGTGCTGGCCATCAGTTACGTCGGCGTTGGCATCGCCATTCGCATCGGAGGCAGCATACGGCGGCGTTTGCGGCCGCAAGCGGAGCCTCCGCAGGAACCGGAGCACCAAGTTGGCTGAGAAGATGGCGCGTTCGCGAGTGGCGTTAGTCGGTGGCGATTCACTTCTGGCTAAGGAAGTACGCGAGTTGTTGGAAGCGTCGAAGCCCGCGCCGCATATCGAATTGATTTCGGCCGCCGCTGAAAACGCCAGCATGCTGGGCGTGGACGACGAGGAAGTGCTGGCGCTGGTGCCGCTGACCGCGCAGAGCCTGGCAGGATCGAAGGTGGCGTTTCTGGCCGGATCGGAGGCGTCTAGCCGGCGAGCTCTCAAACTCAATCCGGCTGATGGGCCGGTTCTTATCGATTTGACCGGAGCCCTCGAAGAGCAGCCGCACGCGCGCCTGCGGGCTCCTTCGGCGGAGCCTACGCGCTCCCTGCCTGAGCCTGGCTTGATTCCGGTGATCGCGCATCCGGCGGCGATTGCCTGCGCGATGCTGCTGGCTGGGTTAGCAAGAATTGGCAAAGTGCGCAGGTCCATCATTCATGTGTTTGAGCCGGCCAGCGAGCGCGGCAAGAAGGGTTTGGATGAACTGCGGCAGCAGACCGTGGGGGTCTTGTCGTTCCAGAAATTGAAGATGGATGTGTTCGACGCGCAGTTGGGTTTCAACTTATTGGCGCGCTACGGAGAGGAGGCGGAAGAGCCACTCGAAGGCGTGGAGGAGCGCATCCTGCGCCATATCGCATCGTTGCTGGCGTTGTATCCGGCGATTCCGATGCCGTCGCTTCGGCTGATCCAGGCGCCGGTGTTCCACGGTCATAGCTTTTCCGTATGGGTGGAGTTTGAAGAAAATCCCGGCGCGGTGGCGCTGGCCGAAGGACTGGCAGCGGCGGGTTTCGACGTACGCTCCGACGATCCGCCCACCAACGTCAGCATCGCCGGAATGAGCGGGCTGAGCGTGGGCGCGATTGCGGTCGACCCTAATCAAGCGCGGGCGTGTTGGATGTGGATGGTGTCTGACAACCTGCGGCTATCCGCCGAAAATGCGCTGGCGGTGGCAAAAGGATTCCTGCGATGAGAGCAGCTGCGATATGCGCCGTCCTGCTGGCCTCCTCTTGCGGGTACCATACCGGTGGGCACGCCGATCTGGTTCCGAAGACCGTTCACACGATTGCGATTCCGGCGTTCACCAACCAAACTACACGCTACAAACTTACCGACCAGTTGCCGGAAGCCATCGCGCGTGAATTCATCTCCCGCACGCGCTACCGCATCGTGGCCGACCCCAGCGCCGCGGACGCGGTTCTCACTGGCAGTGTTCTGACCTATACTTCGTTTCCCACGGTTTTCGATCCCACTACCGGCCGTGCCAGCACGGTTGAAGTGCACGTGACTATGCGGCTGGATTTGGTGGAACGTGCCAGCGGCAAGACGCTCTACACGCGGCCGAACTTCGAAATGCGCGAGCGCTATCAGATTTCGATTGATCCTGCCGCGTTTTTCGAAGAGAGCGACGCCGCTCTGGCGCGCGCCAGCCAACAGACGGCGCAACAAGTGGTTTCCTCGATTCTGGAAAACTTTTAGCATGACGATCCAGGCCCGCTTGCTATCGCGCGCGGTTCCGTGCGGCTGTCCGTTGACACTATCGGAACCGCGACCAAAGGGAACGGAGCCCAAATGACGCCCGATCAATTCCTGGCCAGTCTTGAAAAGAACGGAGCCGCCCCGGTGTACCTGTTCCTGGGCCCGGAGCCGTATCAGCGCGAGCGTTGCCGGCGGGCGTTGCTGGACGCTGTGCTGGGCAATGCGCCTGAAGATCGGGACAGCGGGTTGACACGGGTGGATCTGAGTGAGGTTCCGCTGGCGGCGGCGCTCGATGACGCTCGCGCGCTGTCGTTATTCGCATCGCAGCGCGTGATTTGGATCGGCAGCGCCGAAGCAGTGTTGCCGCGTGGGCGGGCGGCGGCGGAATCAGACGAGACCGGCGAAGCGGGCGACGCAGATCAGCTCTCTGCCTATCTGCGCGAGCCTACGCCGGGAACAGTAGTGGTTCTCGAATCGAGCCGCTACGGCTTCGAAGGCGAAGACAAAGCCAGGCTCGAGCGTATCCAGAAGTACTTTGCGGCGATACCGGCGCAGGTCGAGTTCCGCCCGTTTTCGCCCGAGGCTGCACGGTCGCTGGCACAGGCGTTGGCAAAAAAGGTGGGGTTGCAGTTGGGACTGGCGGAGCTGGCGCTACTGCTCGACGCCACCGGCGGCGACGCGTCGCGTATCGCGGTTGAAATCGAGAAACTGCACTTGTTCACCGGTGGCTCGCGCAAAGTGACAGCAGACGATATCGCCGCGCTGGTGCCGGACGCGCAAGCCACCACCATCTTCGCGCTGGTCGCCGCGCTGGGGCGAGGAGACCGCACGCGCGCCCTCGAAACTCTGGATACGCTGGCGCGCGAAGGCGAGTACATGCCATTGGCTTTAACCTTCCTGGCGACTCAGTTCCGCACGGCGCTGGCGGCGCGCGAGGCGGGCTTACGCAACGCGGGCCAGATTCAAGCCCACTTCAGCAAGCTGGGAGCGCGCATGTGGCCGGAGCGCGCACGGCAGATCGAGCAGACGGTAGGTGCATTTTCGAAAGGGAAGTTGGAGCGGGCGGTGGGGAAATTGTTTGAAGCGGACCGCGCGCTTCGCGACGCGCGGCCCGATGACCGGATTGTAATGGAAGAGTTGATCTTGGCGCTGACCGCAGCCTAGTTCGCCTTCAGGTCCGCGTAAACCTGGCCGACGAAGCGGTCTTCCGTCATACCCACATCCTTGATTCGGGAAGC
Organism: Bryobacterales bacterium; assembly: GCA_963760575.1. Classification (GTDB taxonomy): domain Bacteria; phylum Acidobacteriota; class Terriglobia; order Bryobacterales; family Bryobacteraceae; genus Palsa-187. The sequence continues at coordinate 8,643 of CAVXEM010000030.1, read as the reverse complement.
GAATTCAGACGCCGGCTTGGCGGCGATCACTTCCTCCTGGCTCTTGCCCTGTTTGATCAGATCCGCTACCTTCTTGTGGACCGCAATGACGACGTCGCGATGCGCCATCACAGCGCTGCGATCGACCATCGCTCCGTGACCCGGAACAATGCGTGTGTTGGGGCCGGAGAGCGCGACGACGCGCGCCAGGCCGTCTTCGAGTCCGCGCAACGAGCCGCCGTTGGCGCGATCGATGTTGGGGAACTGCACCGAGCGGTAAAAGTCGCCGGTCATGATCACGTCGGCGTTCACGAACTGAATGATACTGTCGCCGTCGGTATGCGCGCGCGGAATCGCGATCACGTGGACCTCTTCGCCATCCATATTGAACGTCAGGTTCCCGTTGTAGGTGAGCAAAGGCAGTCCCGCGGCCGGCATAGGGGTGCCCGGCTGCCCGTTAGCACCTGGATTGGGATGCGCCAGGCGATTGCGCAACTCGGGACGCGAGATGATGGTGACGCCCATTTTGCCGAAGTTCTCGTCGCCGCCGGTGTGATCGCCGTGCACGTGGGTATTGATCATGAACTTGATCGGCGCGCCGCCGGAAATCTCTTTAATCTTCGCCGCGATCTTGCCGCTGAGCGGCGCGAACTGGCTGTCCACCATAAACACGCCATCGGGGCCGGTGAGCACGCCAATGGTGCCGCCCTGGCCTTCGAGCGTATAGAAATTATCGGCCAGCTTGGTGGACTTGATCTCGACCTTGGAAAAGTCCGGCTGTCCCTGCGCTTGCGCGAACACGGCCGTTGCGGCCAACGCAGCCAGCGCGAAATACCAACGTTGTATTGTCATGTTAATTCCCTCCATCGTCCAGGTATCATAACAGTTCATGCCCATGCGGATACAGGCACCCCCCGCGAAGGCTGCGACGCTGACCCCGACGTTGGTGATGACGTTCGCGGTAGGCTGCGGGCTGGCCGTGGGCAACATTTATTACGCGCAGCCGCTCACGCGCGTCATCGGCCGGGAATTCCACGTGGGCGACGCACAGTCCGGCACCATCGTGACGCTGACGCAACTGGGTTACGTGTGCGGACTGTTCCTGTTGGCCCCTTTAGGCGATTTGCTCGAAAACCGGCGGACCATCACCGTCATCTTTTCAGGCGCGGTGATCTCGGCGCTGGCGATGGTGTCCGTCACATCTTTTGCGGCGCTCCTGGCGGCGGCATTCGCACTCGGCTTCACCAGCGTGATCGCGCAAATGTTGGTGCCGTTCGCGGCCCATCTGGCGCCGCCCGAGAAGCGCGGACAGATCGTAGGCAAAGTGATGAGCGGTCTCTTGATGGGCATCCTGCTCGCGCGCGCATTCGCCGGAGTCGTGTCGGGAGCCTTCGGCTGGCGAACCGTATACATCGCGTCCGCGACTTTGGTGGCGGCCATGATCGTGATTCTGCGCCTCCGCCTTCCCCAACGCGAGCCAACGTTGCAGCAGAGTTACGGATCGTTGATCTTATCGCTAGCAAATGTCTTTCGAACGCAACCGGTGTTGCGGCGGCGCGGCATCTATCAGGCTTGCATGCTGGCGTCGTTCAGCATTTTTTGGACCAGTATCACGTTCCTGCTCTCCGGCGCGAGGTGGCACTTCTCACAAACACAAATCGGACTATTCGCGCTGGCGGGCGCGGTGGGCGCGCTGTTTACGTCCTTTGCCGGACACTTGGCCGACCGCGGATATGGCCGCTGGATCACCTGCGTCGCATTGCTGCTGGCAATCGGAGCGTTGGCATTGACGCTGCTTGAAAATCAATTGTGGGCTCTGGTGGGTGGGGCGATCTTGCTGGATCTTGCCGTGAATTCCAACCTGGTTACGGGTCAACAGGCTATTTACGAGTTGAACGCGGCGGAGCGCAGCCGCATCAACACTTTGTTCATCGCCATGTTCATGAGCGGCGCCGCCATCGGATCGGCGCTGGCCGGACTGGCTTATAGCCGCGGAGGATGGCCCGCGGTGGTCATGACGGGCGCGGCTTTTCCAGGGGTTGCGTTCGTGTACTGGCTCACCGAGGCGTGACGCGTTTAAGCGACTAACGTACCGGTTTGCGACGTGTCATAGCCGGCCAGCACTTCCAGTTTGCGGCGTAGCGTGGCACGCTGCAAGACATCCAGGAATGCTTTGACAGCGGGCAGGTCGGCAGTGCGCTTGCGCATCACCAGGTCGTAGCGCTCGCTGCGCAACGGAAGGAAGTCGAGTCCAAAAGTCTGAGCCGCGGAGCGGGTTGCCAGGCACACGTCGGCGTCGCCCGATATCACGCAATACGCAGCCGCCAGGTGTCCGAAGGCGATCCGCTCGTAGCCCTGGACCTTCGGCGCATCCATGCCGGCTTTCTCGAGAAGTTTGTCCAGCAAGCCGCGGCTTCCCGAACCGGGCTCGCGATTCACGAACTTTATGTTTTTGCGGGCCAGATCCTCGATCTTACGCACGCCCTTGGGATTTCCGGCGGCGATGACTAATCCCTCTTCCCAGCGCGCAAACGTGACCACACTAAAATCCTCACCAGGAAATTGTTTACGGATGTAGGGAAGATTATATTCTCCCGTCTTCGGATCTTCCAGATGCGAGCCGGCGATGTGAACTTTGCCTTCGCTGAGCCAACTGAGCGCCAGCTTGCTGGAGGCAGCGGCTGAGACCACTTCCACGCCGCTGATCTTCTCCACCATTCTCGAAAGGAGGCCGGTAGCGGGATCGCACCCCGCCAAAACCAGGCGCTTCTGCGCGGCTTCTTCTTTTGCAAACACAAGCAAGTCTGCGCGGCCGTTCGTCCGGCCGGCGCGCTGGATGATGCCGTCGGCCTCCGGCATGTAATAAGGAGAGGCGCTCACCGGTACGCTGATCCAGCGCGTTCCGATCTGACAGATACGGACGGGCTGGCCCTTCGCGGGCGTCTCCGCGCTCAGTAACTCAGTGGCGAGAGACGCAGGCGACTTCTGGGCGCCCTCTTGCAGCGAGAACAGTTCGTCCACCGTCACTTCCAATTCGCGCGCCAGGTTCAAAGCGACTTCGGTGTTGGGAACGTAGCTCCCTGCCTCGATGGCGTAAATCGTTTGCCGGCTGACGTGCACGCGGCGCGCCAGATCCGACGCGCCCACACCTCTGCTCTTGCGAATCTGAGCGAGACGATTTTCGACGTGTGGCTTCAAGGCAGTTACTTCGTGAACATTGGAGGGCGTCGTGTATACATGACTATCTCATATTGTAGGCTGTGACTCTGCTAGAAGTGGACTTTGGCAGCAAACTCAAAGTCCCGGGGATTACCCGCGCTGGTGATCGAGCCGAATGCGACCGCTGCAGCAAGCCGTCCCATTAGGATCGTTCAAGGGTGTCGTATTGCTCACATTAAAGACCTCCGCGCGGAATTCGATCGCGACCTGTTCGTTCACCCGGAACGTCTTACCAATCATCAAATCGGCATTTTGCAGTCCCGGCCCCCGCACCGGATTGCGCGTAGCGTTTCCGAGTGTGAACGGCGCCGGTAATACAAATGCGCTGGTGTTGAACCACTGCGCCACGCTGCGCACGGCCGGCGTGTTCGGATTCGCAATCAAGTTGGGCCTTTGAACACCGAATCCCAGGCTTGAAAGCGTATTGGTTGCCAGCGAGACCGTGACCATATCGCCCGCCTGCACGCGAACCAATCCAGCGATTTGCCAACCCGAAATTTTCCACAGCCGCGGGATCTGGTAAGTCCACCCCGCTGAGAAGACCTGCGGAATGTCGCCGTTCGAAAGCGAGCGTTCCCCCCGCAGATTGTTGGCGTCCGCCACTCCGGTGTTCAGCACGGGCCCCGTAAAAATAGTGTTGGAGAAAACGGCCGAGGCGTCGTCGAGCAGCTTGGAGAAGGTGTAAGCCGCGGTGAAGGTCAGGCCGTGACTGAGCCGCTTTTCAACCTTGGCCTGCAGCGCATTGTAACTGGAGCTGCCGATATTATTGCGGAACAGAGCCACGCTGGTGAATCGCGGATAGGGACGCAGCAACTGCTGTTGCGCGACGGTAGCGCCGCCGAGGGAAGAAGAGGCGGGGATCGCGCCCAAGAAGGGGTTGGGAACTTTAACGTTCAACGCCGAACCCAGCGCGAGATCCGTGTCGGGCAATTGATTGATGTTCGGATCCGGTATACCGAGATGCGTATTCTTCGATCCCAGGTAGCCGATCTCGAAGTTCAGATTCGCCCCCAGCGTCTTTTGTATCGTGAAATTCCATTGCTGAGAATAGCCCGAAGGAGTGTTGCGGTCGGTGCTGAAAACTCCCTGGCCCAGGCCGGAATTCGGGTTGGGCGGGGTGACGGTCACGGTGGGCCCGTTCGCCAGCACGAACGCAGGATGAATGTTGTCTTGCGATTGCAATCCCGCCGTTTGCACAAACGGAAATTGCGGGAACGTGAAGGGAGTGGTGATGCCGCTTTGCTCAAACCACATCATGCCGTAGCCAGCGCGCACGACAGTGGAGTCTCCGATGCGATAAGCCAAGCCGGCGCGCGGACCAAAGTCGCAACAGTCCAGATTGCGCCCCGTCTTTGGGAAGTCCAGCACCTGGGTTTGCAGGTTGAATACCGCCCCCTGGCCGTTCACCTCGGTGGATGGGAAGTTGAGCGTGTAACGCGTCCCCAAATTGAGTTCCAGCTTATTGGTGACGCGCCACTCATCGCCTACGAAAAACTCCGCTATATGCGCGCGCTCCTGCAGCGCCTGCTTCTGGATGTCGATGCTAAAGGCGTTGACCTGCCCCAGCAGTAAAGAAGCGATAGCGTTGCCGGTGCCCGAGGTATTGAAGGTAAACGCCCCCGTGGGATTCGGAGGATTGACTACATCCAGCGCCTCGCGACGCAAGTCGACTCCAAATTTAAGGGTGTGGCGGCCGCGCACCATCGAAAACGTGTCCAGATATTCCGTAACGGAAGTGGTGAAGTCGCTGTTAGCGCCGTTGCTCGGGCCGATTTGCTGAAACCCGGCCACTTGAAATGTCGGCAGCACCGAAGAGAACGAATTCGACGGCAAACCAGGCACGGCAATGTCGCCGTTTTGCAGGGTAGTTTGGTTGAGGCTTCGCCGCGTGTATCCGAAACGCGCTTGATTGAGAGTCGTAGGCGAAACCGTCCAATCGTACTCGCTGGAGATGCCGTCGGCATGCGTGAGCGCGTGTCCCGTGACTCCTGACGAAATCGTTCCACTGCCATCGGGTAACGGCGTCACTGGCGTGTCGTCGTCCTGCAAATGGGAATAGCGCACAAACACGCGGTGCCGTGCGTTGAAGTAGTGATCGACGCGCCCGTCGAACTGATCCTGGTTATCCGGCTCGACGCCCGTCCGAACGAAATTGTTGGCGTTGTTCGGCGTGCCAAAAAGATTGGCGTGCGGGTAGTGAGCCAGAATCAGCTTGGCGATAGGATCGAATCTGGGTTTGTGGAATGGTGTTGTTCGCGAAATTACTTTTAAAGTCGCTGGCGGGGTCCTTGATCGCGCTTGTGAAAATACCGTTGCGCTGCGCATCCGTCGGCACTGTGCTGAAGCGCGTGATACCGGTGCGCAAGCGCGTGCCCTGCCAATCCGTGAAGAAAAAGGTCTGGTTCTTTCGAATGGGGCCGCCGGCCGCCAGCCCGTATTGATTGCGGCGGAACTCGGGCCTCGGCCCTTGCTGCGCGAAAAAGTTCCTCGCGTTCAAGTCTTCGTTGCGGAAGAACTCAAAAAGGGTTCCATGAAATTGATTCCCGCCGGATTTGCCGATGACCATGATCGTGCCTCCGTTGGAGCGCCCATACTCGGGCGAATAGGCGTTAATGTTCAGCTTGAATTCCTCGATGCCGTCGATGATCGGAAAGTAAGCGACCTGGCCCGGTTCGGGCTGCAGCACGCTGATGCCGTCATACAGATACTCGCTAGTACGCGGACGGCTGCCATTGATGCGCGGCAGCAGGTTGCCGCCACCCGGCAGGGCCACGCCCGGCGACAGCGCCACCAGTGGAATAAAATTGCGGCCGTCAAGGGGCAGCGTCACGACCTTGGTCTGGTCGACGGCGTAGCTCACCGCCCCGCTGGCGGCTTGCAGCAAGGGAGCTTCCCCGGTCACCTCCACCGTTTCCGATGCCTGCCCCACCTGCAACTTCACGCTCAGCTCGGTCTGGTCCCCGATGCGCAGGGTCAAGCCCGCTTGGTGTAAGGTTCGGAAGCCCGTGGCTTCCACGGTGAGGGTGTAAGACCCAACCGGCAACCCCAGTAAATGATACGCACCATGTTCATCGGACGTGGTTGCAAAGCGGTCGTGAGTGTCCTGGTATTGCGCTTCCACCTTGGCGCCGGAAATCGCCAGCCCGGTAGGGTCCCGAACGGTACCGAACAGTTCCGCCCGTCCGGCTTGTCCGAAGGAGATCGCCGACGCCAGAAACAAACCGCAGGAAGAGAAAACCAACCGTTTTGTGGACATAGTGTCGTGAAAAAAGAATAGTGTTATATTAACACGACTCTGAATGGTGCTGTAGCGTCCACGATACAACGTATAATGAACGCTACAGACTCATGCTCTTGCGACGTATCGCTTGGCTTCTCGGGACAGTCGTGCTGTTGGGATCTTGTGCTACGCAGCGCGGCCCGGAGCCTGTAAATGGTGCCCTGACAGTCGCTGCCGCCGCCAATCTGACAGCCGTTTTCAGCGAGGTGGGCCAGGCGTTCCAAGCGCGAACCGGCGTAGCTGTGGTCTTCAGCTATGGCGCTACCGCACAACTCGCCCAGCAAATAGACAACGGCGCCCCCTTCGATCTCTTCGCCGCGGCGGATACCAAACACGTAGACGATCTGGTTTCGACCCGGAAGCTGGTTGGCGAGAGCCGCAGGGTCTACGCCCTGGGTCAACTCGCATTGTGGATCCCTAGCGCGGAACAAAATGAGTTTCGGGAGTTGAAGGATCTGGTCACGCCCCAGATCCGCTTCATCGCCATCGCCCAACCGGAGCTGGCGCCGTACGGCTTCGCCGCCGTGGAGGCTCTCAAGAACGCCCACCTTTGGGACAGGGTGCAGTCAAAGATTGTCTACGCAAATAGTGTTAACATGGCCAAGCAACTGGCGGCGTCCGGCAATGCCGAAGCTGCCTTCACGGCCTATTCGCTAGTCCTCAACGAGCGGGGAACGGTTCTGAAGATCGATCCTCATCTATACCGTCCCCTCGAGCAAGCGATGGCGATCGTCGCTTCATCAGCGCGAATCGAAGAGGCAAAGATGTTTCAGTCGTTCCTCGAAGGGCCCGAGGGCCGGGCGATTCTCACTAAAAGCGGTTACCTGGTTCCTGAAATTACAGCCAAAGCCCAGTGACAGGTGTGACGGGTTTACCCGTCACTCTATAAACTTCTTATGGATCGGCGGAATTTCGCTCGTTGGTTTTTTGCTTCTAGAATCTATGTGCAGGTAATTGACGACGGAGCCTCTGATTCCCGCGAAAACACCTAGGCAGCAAGCTGCAAACACAAAGTAGGACCACGTTGAGGGTTCTGGGATGATAGTCGCTTCTACGCCATGCCCGAAAACATATGTATTGCCAGGGACGTCAGCTGTGTAGTTGATGGAACCAGTAGCGAATCCGGTGTCCGTTTCGCTGTGGAACATCGTGTGTGACGAATCGAACAGGGAAAAGTTCAATGTGACGGAAAAAAGGCCCAGACTGTAAGTGCCTGGCCCGGTAACTATTGGCGGCGACGATATCAGGTGTTCGGTGAAGCTAGCAAGTGCGAATGGCACTCCTGGCGAAGGCCCGATGAAAGAAGGCGAAGAATATAAAAACCCGTTGTAGAGTACGCCACCGTCTAGCCCGCCCCAGGTCAATCCGGGAATCGGGGGCTGGAAAGGAGGAAAGCCATTAAATATGAACAGTCCTGTGTCCGTGTCGGTTACCATGGCGGCGAAATTATCGCCCGAAACGGTTGCAGACGCAGTTGACCCGGACAAGGAAAAACTGCCGGACGTGATGGTGCCGCCCTGTGCGCTGCACGCAAATCCCGCTACGAATATGACGAGTACTCCGCGAACAAACCTCTTCATTGTGAGTCCTCCAGACCGGGATAGAGCCATCATAGGGATGGTTTTTGTCTAACTTTCGTTTCCTCAAAATTCCGTAAAAGCTAGGACGTGGAGTGCCTTGCCTGGCACGGATGGCGTAAAATCGCACCGGCACCCACACGATTACGAGTCCGAGGATCGCGAGCGCGGCTGCGGTGGGGGGGGCCTCATCTACTAAAGGCACCCAAGGCATTGGTCAGAATCTAAGATGATCCAGGCCATCCATGCCTCATCGTAACGCTATTTGTCAGTCAAATTATTTATACCTAAAGGCTCATACTTGCGCTTCCGATTTGGGGGGCTAGAGTGGTATTCGTGTTGAAGAACGGGACCGAAAGCTCGAAGGCGGTACTTGTACCATGCTAGAGTAGGTGGAGTGACCCCCTTCAGGTACTGTCGCTCCTTCGTGAATCGTTCGATAAAGTTATCGAGCCGAGGAACTGAGGCAAGCGTGCAAACGCCTGTTGATTCGTTGTAAGTCATTCATTTATCGGGCCGTGGCGCAGCCTGGCTAGCGCGCTTGCTTGGGGTGCAAGAGGTCCCGGGTTCAAATCCCGGCGGCCCGAC
>CAVXEM010000029.1:0-7610 GCA_963760575.1 Bryobacterales bacterium | reverse complement strand
CCCAGTTTGGGGCCGACCTCCCGGTAAGATAACTACCGAGTACGCCGTCATCCAGGACTTGGGATATTGCTGTCCCACCCACCGTGCTATGCTCAAGGCCCGTCTTACTGCCGATTCTCCTGTTGGGCGACAGCGCCGAATAGACATCCCCACGAGCGGTGCGGCAAGTGAAGCTACCGCTCAAAATACAAACGGCTTCCAATTCGAGACATTTCGACAAAAAAGGAAAGAAAACAATGCGAAGAATCGTAACAAAGCTGGTTGTTGGCATGGCGATCACGGCCATTGGGGTATTCGCCGCTGATAGCTCAGCGGCAACGTGGAAGTTTAATGCCGCCAAATCCAAGACCACAAGTGCCAACCCAATCAAGAGCCAGACCGACGTGCGGGAGACGACTCCTGATGGTGGAGTAAGTGTGACACGCACAGGACAATTTAAGGATGGTACTCCTAACGAGGGCAAGTACAGTTACAAGTACGACGGCAAGGAGTCTTCAGCGGAAGGTGCAGGGCTACCCTTCGACAAGATTTCCGTCAAACGGAAGGATGCTAGTACGACGAGTTGGGAAGTGAAAAAGACTGGCGGGAAATATCATCAAACGGGTCAAAACGTTATTTCCAAGAACGGCAAGATGTTGACCCAGTCCTTCAAAGGCACTGACACCGACGGCAAACCTGTAAAGGGAACGAGCGTTTTCGACAGGCAGTAGCACAAACTGTGGTGAGGCATTCCAAATGGCGGGATGGCCTCACCCTTTTCGCAACAGCAATCAGGGTCGCACGTGATCGGCATCGGGCAGCTCCCGGTTGGTCCGCTATCTGGAGTTAGAATTTTGCGGATCTTCAGCTCTGCGCCAAGCGCGGAACTTGAAAACTTGTGGAAGGATACGCCGTCATCCATGAGCAATGCACTCGTTCATCGACTAAACTAAACTAAATCCTGCATATGTCGCTCTCTGCCGGCACAAAACTCGGCCCGTACGAGATTTTCGCGCCTATCGGCGCAGGAGGGATGGGAGACGTGTATCGCGCCCACGACTCGCGGTTGAACCGCGATGTGGCTATCAAGGTCTCTGCGCAAAAATTTAGCGAACGATTCGAGCGTGAGGCGAAAGTAATTGCGTCGCTAAATCACCCCAACATCTGTCATCTCTACGACGTCGGGCCCAACTACCTGGTCATGGAATTGGTGGAGGGGGAGACGCTCGCGGAGCGAATCAAGCAGGGTGCGATCCCCCTGGAAGAAGCGCTGGCCATCGCAAAACAGATGGCGGACGCGATCGAGGCGGCGCACGAAAAAGGCATCACGCATCGCGACCTCAAGCCGGGCAACGTCATGCTCACTCCCAACGGCGTGGTCAAGGTGCTGGATTTCGGGCTCGCCAAAGTTGGGGGAACGCCCACCGCCGATCCGGAACACTCACCCACCATGAGCTTAGGCATGACGGAGGCCGGGCGTGATTCTCGGCACTGCCGGATACATGTCGCCCGAGCAGGCACGCGGCAAAGATGTTGACCGGCGCGCCGACGTTTGGGCCTTTGGCGTCGTTTTGTACGAAATGTTGACGGGCAAGCGCCTGTTCCAGGGCGAGACTGTGGCCGATACGCTGGCCGCGGTACTAGCGCGTGAACCAGATCTCAACCTCGTCCCAGCCAAGGTGCGGCCTCTGCTGAAGATGTGCCTCGAAAAGGATCCACAGAAGCGTCTGCGGCACATTGGCGACGTGATGGCGCTGGTGGATGCAAGTGGCGTGGGGCTACCACCTGCCAGTACCGTTTCGATTCCTCGCGCGCGCCGTTGGCTGTGGCCCGCTTTGGGCGTGGCTGGACTCTTGGTCGCCGGCTCTGCCCTGGCGTATTGGGCGCCGTGGCGTGGGCGGGAAAACGTTCAAGCCATCCGGTTCCAAATTCCGTCGACCGAAGAAGTCAAGTTCATCCTGGGGGGATTCCCTGCCATTTCACCGAATGGCAAGTGGATTGTGTTCCCGGCAACTGGTCCGGACAAAATGACGCGTATGTATCTTCGCGCGCTGGACTCCGTGGAAGCCCGCCCGTTGTCTGGAACGGAAAATGCGACCAATCTTCCCGCGCCCGTATTCTGGTCACCCGATAGCCGGTTCATCGCGTTTTCCTCGAGCGGCGGATACGCTCCGGGGCAACTGAAGAAACTGGACATATCGGGTGGGCCGCCGCAAGTCCTTTGCGACGTCCCATCCGCCGTCCCGGGCGGCGCATGGAATCAAGATGGCGTGATTGTTATGGGAAGCAACGTCGGTGGGCTGCTGCGAGTTTCCGCGGCGGGCGGCGTCGCCACTCCCATGACGGTATTGGATAGGGCTCGTAAAGAGAGCGCGCATCGCTGGCCGCAGTTCTTGCCAGATGGCCGGCATTTCATCTACTACCGTGCCTCCTCCGATCGGCAGGTCAGCGGCGTCTATGTAGGTTCCATCGACGCCAAGCCGGAAGAACAAAGCTCGAAGCCGCTGCTGCTCACCGACCGGCAGGCGGTGTATGCCGCTGCTCCAAGCGGAGGACTGGGGCGTCTGATCTTCCTGCGAAACGACACGCTCTTCGCTCAGCCATTCGATCCCGATCACTTGCAGCTTTCCGGAGAGGCGGTTCCTGTAGCCGATCAGGTAGGCTCGTTCTTACCGGCCAATGCAGCGTTGTTCTCCGTATCGGAAACCGGCACTCTGGCATACAGAATTGGCGGCGGTACCAACGGAGGCAGCCTGATGCGGCTTACTTGGTACGACGCGGATGGCAATGCGGCAGGGAACCTGGGTGAGCCGGGGATTTACGGCAACCTCGCGATATCGCCCGACGGAACTCATATTGCAGTGGCCCAGTATGACGCGGCAGCGAGCAGCAGCAACATTTGGGTGATGGATACATCGAGGGGTACCAGTGCACGCCTTACGTTTGGCCGCGGCAGTGATGAATACCCGGTGTGGTCGCCGGATGGCAAGAGCATAATTTATGCTTCAAACCGCAATGGACGCTATGATCTGTATCAAAAAATAGCGGATGGTTCGGGGGAAGAGCGCCTGTTGCTGAAGTCGGAAGATGATAAAACCCCCACCAGTTGGTCGCGGGACGGGCGCTTTCTGCTTTACACGGACAACGATCCTAAAACGCGTCAGGACCTGTGGGTTCTACCCTTGGAAGGCGATCGGAAGCCATTCCCATTTCTGCGAACGGAGTTTGGCGAAGCCACTGGTAGCTTCTCCCCCGACGGCAAGTGGGTCGCGTATAGCTCCGATGAATCCGGCAACCGCGAAGTGTACGTCCGGCCATTCGCCCCCAGTCAAAACGCAGGCTCCGCAGGGGAGGGCAAATGGCTGGTGTCAAAGGGTGGAGGAACCGCCCCACGCTGGCGCAAAGATGGTCATGAGCTTTTTTACGTGAACGCCGGCCAACTCGCGCAAATGGGCGTGGAGGTTACAACGGATAAGGCGTTTCAGGCTGGAGTTCCGCGGCGGCTTTTTACAGTACCCCCGGTCAACGATGCCCCGGACGTGAGCGCGGATGGCAAGCGGTTTCTGTACGGAGCGATCGGCGGCTCGGGGACCACTGCACTAACCCCGTTCACCGTCGTGCTGAACTGGCAGGCGGCGCTAAAGAAGTAATGCAAAAGTCGGCCGATCATTGATCCGATCAAACGCTTAAGACATCTCCCAGGAGACGTCCGCTATTCAGTGCTTTGGCCATGCCGAAATGGATAGCCGGATAGTGTACGGGTTGTCGGGCATTAACCCGAGGGACAGTACACTCAATCCCCGCCCGCCCATCCAGAAATCCCATAGTAGAGTTGCCGGGGATTGAGTGTACTGTCCCTCGCGCTCGTCCATAGCTCAGTGGCGCGGACGTCCGGGTCGCGGTCACTCCTGACTTGGACCCTTCCTGATGCGGGCCAGCCTTTAACCGCTTTTGAAACACCCTTGAATGGCTATCGCGCTGCGGTTTGCGGGGCCGCGGCCGCTCTCACCGGAGCGGGCAGCACCTTGCTTGGATCCACGGATATTGGGATCGTCATATCGAAGAAGCCGGTGATCATCTCATCCCAGCTTTGTTCTCCCCAATAGATCTCCTTGCTTGGATCCGGATTGTACTTATTGTTCGGCGAGTTGTCGTAATACGCGGTCATGTGTACTTTAGTGCCCTTGGGCAGCAGCCTGGGCTTATCCAATACATAAGTCATCTGCCAGTTGAAGTCGAACCGTGGCACATCCAGAATGGACTCTCTCTCTCCCGATGGATACGTGACTTCCAGGCCAAAGCCACTGCCGCGCAGGTGCATGTGGGGCGTGATCCTGGCCAATGTAACGTCGTTCGGAATCACGATATTGGTGTCAACGCGGTGGTGCGATTCTCCTGGAGGAATACGCAGCGAAAGGTTATTCAGTCCAACATTGAAGATTCGTTCGGTCGGCGGTTCCTTGGCGAACACCAGGCCAATCCTGCTGCGCTCCAGGGTTTCCTTTCCGTCAGGCGTGTAATGCATCTGGAAAATAATGTCGGAACCGGCGGGAATGAGTTTGGCCTTTCCCGGCGGTGCGACGAAACCGTTGGAGCCCGGGAAATATTCGGCCAGCCACTCATCCTGATTCGGCGTGAAGGTCAACACCGACTGGTCGCCTTGTGGAGGCCGGTTCACTGGGGTCTCCTTCGGCATAATGGACTCCGGATACGGTTCACCCACCTTCAGATAAGACCAGTGGTTCGATCCCGGAGGCCGAACATGCACTACGATGTGATGTACTACGGAGCGCACGCTCGGGCGAACCTCTACGGCGGAGATCCACTTATCTTCGGTGAAATTGGTGTGTGCCAGGAAGAGCGTGTACTCGACAGCCCCTTTCGCGGGAACCTTAAAGTCCGTGCCGAGATCCAAAACAACATCCGGCTTGCCGATAGTCCATCCTTCAGGGAAGCGGCGCGGTGCCGGGGCCTCTTTGGGGTCGCCGGCAGGTGCCCCAGCATCGGCCCAGGCCGTCAGCACTTCAATTTCGTCTTTGCTCAAAGACCGGTCGTTGGACATCTTGGCAGAGTGCGCATCGTCGGCATGCCACGGCGGCATCTTCTTGCTCACTACCGCTTGGCGGATGGATTTCGCCCAGGGCCTTACTTCCTGGTAGGACATCATCGAAAAGGGTCCTATTTCGCCAGGGCGGTGACATTCCTGGCAATGATCTTGCAAAATTGGCAACACGTTCTTGTGAAACGTAGGTGCCGACGTCACATCCGCCGCCATTGCCCCAACCGCCAACAGAAGTGCAATCGTAGTGGGTTTCGCTACCATGTCTGTCCTCTCCCTGCGGGAGTTTAGCACAACGCCTGGAAGGCCATGGTAAAGATTTTCAAACGTGACCGCCACCGCGCCGAACGCGCGAGATACCTCGCGGATGGTCGAAGCCGATCTGGTCTCCGTCATCCAAGCCATCATCGAAGGCAAGTCTTTCTTCAGCCCCGGCGTCCGCGCGCTCCTCAAGGAAGATTACATCCACCGCCTAGCCAAATTCGGCGCCGACGACACCTACGAGCTCCTGACCGCAAGAGAGCGCGAAGTCCTCCAGCTAGTAGCCAAAAGCCGCAGCAACAAAGAGGTCGCGGCCCTCCTGAACCTAAGCCTGTACACAGTAGAAACCCACCGCACCCACATCCTGCAAAAACTCAACCTCCACAGCGTCCCCGACCTGATTCTCTACGCCGTCCGCAAAGGCATCATCAGCTAATTCATCTGGCTGGTTCCTCTACGGCGTCACCAGCTGCGTAGTACTGGGCAGATCTCCTGGCGGCAGCGAAGAGAAAATCGGTGCCGCCTCGAAATTCAGCGACAAGCTAATAATCGGTATCGTCGAAGTGATCTTCACGAATCCCGTAAAGCTCTGCAGGCCCAGCAGCGGTCCGATGTTCGAAGCCCCGTGCGCCAGCGGCGTCAGCATAACGCTCTGGCTCCCCAGCCGGACCCCGGCGTTGTTGTACGCGGTAAACGTAATCGTAGCCGACTGCGTCGTCGAAGGATTCGCATACGCGACTCCCGTGGCAGTCTGCGCGAACGTAGCGAACTCGGTGGTAGGTGCCGCCTCCGCGTTCACCCCGGCTTCACCGATAGGCACTCCCGCGCTAAACTGACGGAAAAGCATGCTGGCTTGCACCGGCCCTGTGCAACCGCCCTGCGCCCAGCCTTCCATCACCGTCCCCGTATGAGGCGCAGTAGTCTGGTCATGAATCGAACCCCCAGGCGCGAGCACATCGGTGCGCGTGGTAACACTGCCCTGTGCGAACGGAACCGCCAGCGGCAGGCCATTGTCGCCATAGAAATTGGTAGTGCAGGTGACCGTCTGCTGGGAGTAGTTGATATAAGTGAGAGTGCTTTCCCAATTTTCGCCGAAAGCGTAGTCGGAAAGGTAAAAGTTGTTCGACGAACTCAGCGGCGCGAGAGCGATGATAGAGCCCGGTCCTCCGGAAACCGAGGAGTGAGGAGTGATCTGGCCGGTGGCAATGTTGATCGTCCCAAACACCGAACCGGCCCCATCGTAATACGTGCCGTTTTCGAAGAGCAGCACGGAAGTAAGATAGCCGTTACTGTCCGTCGTTCCCACCTGCGTTGCCGCGCCAGTCGCGGTGTTGATCGTATAAAGATTGCTGGCGTTTTCCATATACAGCGTGCTCGAACCGGACGAAAACCGGGCGTAGAATCCTTGGCCGTTGCCGATGATGTTGGAGCCGATGGGCCCAATCGCCGTAATGGCGCCCGTCTGAGGATTGATCGAAAATAGGGTGGTCACGGATTGACTACCCGATCCGGCCAAGCCGTACAGCCCGGTGGTGGTTGAGCCGAACGTGGCCATATTGTTGCCGGTTATGCCGCCGATCTGCGTGAGACTTCCGTTACTCGTATTGACGGAAAAAAGAATGCCATTTTGTTCGGTGTAGACGACGCCGTTCACAACCGCCAGGCCTGTATAACTGCCGGGTCCCATATTGCCGACCAAAGTAAACGCACCAGTGTTGAGGTCGACGGTCCCGAAGGGACTCGTGTTCCCCCCATACTGTGCTCCAATCATGTACGCAAAATCGTCTGCCTCTAAACTGGTCGCGAAAACAGCGAGAAGTCCAATCGTCAAAAAACTGCTGGCCACGTGTTTGTGAATATTCATAATGAGCCTCCGTGCTTATCAGTATCCATTAGATGAACCCCATCGCAGCCGCCGCTGGGACGGCGTTCTGCCGGATCCGCAGAGCCGCGTGACTCACTCGAAAACTTCGCCGGCGAGCTGCAGCCGAAAAGTACCCGTCTCCTCCCCGTTTTCCGATGCGATACTCCAGCTAGGCAGTCCGCGTTCGACCTCCAGGTCGAACTCCTTCTCATTGCACGCCCGCCCGCTTTTCGAGTACATTTGAGAGCGAAGGATATCCCCATGGCGTTCTGTGCAAACTGCGGTACCGACGCAGTAGTAAAGAAGTAGCGGCTCTGCTAAACCTAAGCCTCTACACGGTAGAAACCCACCGCACCCACATCCTGCAAAAACTAAACCTCCACAGAGTCCCCGACCTGATCCTCTACTCCCTCCGCAAAGGCTTCGGGTCCGTCACTTATTTACTTC
>CAVXEM010000028.1:0-20476 GCA_963760575.1 Bryobacterales bacterium | reverse complement strand
GATGTCGAGGCCTCAGCTTGGGTTACCTGGGACAATTACGAGTTGTGGGAGACTTTGCGTTGTTGTAGGTTAGATACCAGCATGATGAGATTCTCTAAGATATGCCTGCTGGTCTTGGGCCTAAGCGTCGCGGCACAAGCTAATTGTGGGAAGGGGAATGACAATGGAAAAGGCAACGGGTGCGTGGCAATGCCTGAACCCAGCGCCATTCCGGAACTCGTTCTGTGCTTAGTTGGCCTAGTGGGCTACGGAGTATGGCGTCAGCGTAAGCAGACAAATCCAGTAGGGCGCTAAACAGCGCTACCAATTCCTCAATCAGTCACCGGCAGCAGCACTGTACCCCATGGTCCACCAGCGCAGTTAACCGTCGCTAGACCGATGGGTTTGACGTATCAGCAGCGCGGGCGAATAAATTCTTAGGGTGGTGATGCGGCCTTGTGTCCCAGGCGTTCGGACACTGCGGCGAGCGGCACGTCACTGGGCGACGCGCATCCGCGGACCTGATCGAGTTCCTGGAGACGAAATGTGAGCCGCTTACGTGCGGCGAATCCGGCGGATCAGAGCCAGCCCCGCCAATCCAGAGCAGGTGAGAAGAATGGTTGTGGGCTCGGGCACGCCGCTGGGATTGCCAGTACCTGAATCGAACTGCACGAAGAATGCGGTGGGATCGGTGCCGTTGTCTACGACCACATGAATGCGGTTGAGGCCGGCCTGGAACCCGCTGGTAAAGGAAAAACTCGTCGTCGAGCCGAAGCCGCCAAAGCTCGTCGTAGCCACGGCAGCGTTGCCATTCAGACTGATCGAGCCGTCGTTGTCGGTGCCAAAAATTCCGGAAATCGCGACAGTCGACGGGTCGAAGCCCGTCAAATCGAACACCAAATCGTAGGTGTAGTTGCCAAGCACTCCGGCGTTCCCCACCGATCCTGGGGAAACCCAGGCCGCAGTCGATGTATCGGCAAAATATGAGGGGTGGTGAAAACGGAAGGGATTACTTCCGAGTGCCTCGGAAGCTCCTGCGGGTTCGGCGGATAATGACCAAAAAGACGTCGCGGCACCGGCGGCGACCAAGGCATCGGACGAATCCACGCCTGTGTTGTGGAGTGCAATAGTCCCAGCAGAAGCCACTTGGCCGAGTAGGGGCAGACAGAACAGGAGAATTAATTTCTTCACGTTTGCGTCCTCATTTCCTAATGGGGAAATAGTATGACACGGGTTGACGAACGCACGCAATGCGAAATTGGTTGCCAGGGCCGCCGGCATTGAAGTGAAAGTACTATAGGTACTAACCCTCGCAGCGCTGAATATTGCGACCGATCGCCGCCCGGTGCAACTTTTGAGTGGCCATTGGGGACAGGGCATGATCGCTGTCTTCGCGGGAACGGGGAATCCTCCGATCAATTCCGGGGCGATCGGCGATGGCGGTCCGGCTAGGAGTGCGTTTCTGGATGGTCTGGATTCCGTGACGGTAGATTCGGCGGGGATGACGATCGATGTCCAGAGTAGTCGTCGGCGTTGTTATCAGACCATCAATAAGAAAGGTGGTGATTTTTTGTATGGCGGGCATCCTGGGAGTGATCGCATCGCAAAAAGCCCGCTCCCAACGGGCGATGCCGCGAGAACAGGCCGGGAGCGTTTAGTGGTGGAGCAGGAACCAAAGTAGGGGCCCAAGGCTGGTGCTTTCATTTGCCGTGCTCGCGGGCCGAATCCCGACAAATTTTCCTGGAGTGGGTGCTATAAGATCTAAGAAGCTTGCAAGAGGTGCAGCTATGAAGATCTCTACTACAGCGGTGCTCATTTTTTCCAGCGTGTACGTTAGCAGCGCGTTTTCGCAGACTGCGCCGGATGCAATTGATGCACATTTGATCGCTGCGAGAAACGCGGCCGGGTTCGACTTTACGGGGACGTTGGCGCGTTTGTGCATCGCGCCTCCGCTAGTGACGGCGGTTAGGGATGTAGCGCCCGGTCCGGCGCCGGCTCGTGAGACTTGGTTCGCGGAGCCGGCTAAGGTTTTTGACAATCTGTATTTCGTGGGATCGAAGATTCATTCGTCGTGGGCCTTGACTAGCAGCGAGGGGATCATTTTGATCGACACGCTGTTCACATACAACTCCGAGGAAGAGATTGTGGGTGGATTGAAGAAGCTGGGGCTCGATCCGGCGAAGATAAAGTATGTGATCATCACGCATGCGCACGGAGACCACGTGGGCGGCGCGAAGTTGCTGCAGGACCGGTTCGGGTCGCACATTGTCATGGGAGGCCCGGATTGGGATTCGATTGAGAAGTCGGTCAACGCGTATCCCCTGGGCAAGCCGAAACGGGATATCGCCGCCGACGATGGGCAGAAGATCACGCTGGGCGATACGGCGGTGACCATCGTCACTACGCCGGGGCATACGCCGGGAACCCTGTCGATGATCTTTACAGTGAAGGACAAGGGGAGGCCGATCACGGTGGCTTATTCGGGTGGGACGGCGTTTAACTTTCCCAGTACGGTTCCTAATTTCGATACTTACATCAATTCGCAGCGGAAGATGGCGGCTGCGGCTGCGGCGGCGAACGCCACTATATTGATGTCGAATCATTCGGAGTTCGACGGCGCGGTTTCGAAGATCAAGATGCTGGCGGGGCGCCAGGCCGGAGAGCCGCATCCTTTCGAAGTGGGAGCGGAGGCAGTGGCGCGCTATTTCAAAGTCTCCGAGGAATGCGCGGAAGTGGCTCGCCTGAAGTTGAAGTGAGGAGAACCGTGATGTCACTGGCAAGTCGAGTGGTGGCGATTTTCCTATTGGGAGCGGCGGCTTGGGCTCAGCAGTATCCCAAGCCAACGGAACTGCCCAATCCTTATCGATTGGCGGAGGGCTGGCCCACGATCCCCAAGAGCATGAACGGTGGGCACTGGGGCGAGGTCATTCGAGTGCATGTCCATGGCGACGGCAACATCTGGGTGTTTCACCGCTGCTTCAATACGGTGCCGCCGGGGCACGCTACTTGTCTGGGGCGGGATGCTTCCAATCCGCCAATATTGGAATTCGATCCATCGGGGAAGCTGCTCAAGAGTTTTGGCGTGGGACTGTTTGCATATCCGCACGGCTTCACTGTCGATGAGAAGGGAAACTTATGGGTGAGTGACGTGAACGATGAGGCGACGGTGCTGGGCATTTCGGCGAAGAACGCGGACGGCGTCATCCGGGGGCAAGAGGTTCTTAAGTTGAGTCCGTCGGGCAAGGTGCTGATGATGTTGGGCAAGGAAGGGCGTGGCGGGGAATGGTCCGGATACGTTCGACCGGCCGACTGGCGTGGCGATTGGGCGCAACGGCGATATCTTCGTGACGGATGGGCACGCACCCAATGCGCACAACTCGGGGCGCGTGGTGAAGTTTTCGAAAGACGGCAAGTTCATCAAGACCTGGGGACACCTGGGATCGGCGCCGGGGGATTTCGACGAGCCTCACGACATATTTATCGGCGGCTCGCAGGAGCGCGTGTACGTGGCCGATCGTAAGAACAGCCGCATTCAGGTGTTCGATCAGGACGGCAACTTTATTGCGGCGTGGAAGCAATTCGGACAGCCGAGTTCGGTGTTCGTGAGTAAGGACGACACCATTTATATTGGCGCGGCGTTTCCCGATCCTGCGGCGAAGAAGGGCCAGTTGCGGGGGATTGTGGTGGGTAACGCCAAGGACGGGTCGCTCAAGGCGTTCATTCCGGACCCGGCGGATCCGGATAAGTTGGATGTCGGGACGACGGCGTCCGGGATAGCGGCGGATGACGCGGGCAATATTTACGCGGCGGACGTGGCGGCGCATAATTTGCGAAAGTACGTCAAGGTCAAGTGATCCGGTATTATGAAAAGCATCCATGAGTCTTGAGACCGGCTGGTCTGTGGGTGGCAAGCGCCTGATTCTGACGGTGGGAACGGGCCGTAACGGAACGGGATACGTTAGCCACCTCCTTCACGGATTACCGGGCCTCTGCTGCCTGCATGAGCCGGACCCACAGTTTTATACCGTGTTGCGCGCGGCTCAGTCCGACCCCAGCGTCGCCGAGCGTTTTCTTTGTGAGCAGAAGCTTCCGGCCATCCGCAGCGTTCCCGAACCAGTCTATTTCGAGACCAGTCATCTGGCGTGCAAAGGGTTCCTGGAACCGTTGATGGCGCACGGGGTGCCTTTGGATCTGGTGATCCTACGGCGAGATCCGGTCCTGGTGGCGACCAGCCTGTTCCTGTTGGGCACCGTACCTGGTCGTACGCAATTGGGGTTGCAATTTCTGTTGTCACCGTCCGATCCGGGAGTGCTGCCGCTGGAGAACTGGCAGGAACTGCACGACTGGGCGCTGTGTTACTGGTACTGTCTGGAAATCGAGCGGCGTGCGCAAGTCTACAAAGAACGGCTGGCGGGGCTCGGTGGGCGGCTGCTCGAAACGTCGGTAGGGATTTTGAAAACGGACAAAGGGCTTGGCGAATTGCTGACGTTTCTGGATCAGGATGCAAGCGTGCTTTCGACCAATCAGGCATTGCGCGACCGCAGAGCGGAAGTGGTGAACGACAAGACGGAGCATAAGAGCGCGGATCGATCCAAAACGATTGACCCGGCGTTGAAGGCTCAATTCGTCCGCGAAGTGAATAAGCGGGTCGCGCGCTTCGGTTAGCGCTGTTTGGGCCACACCGGGCTGGCCAATTCGATTCGCCAAATCGGGCCGCCATAAAAGAGCGGGCCTTCCATTTTGACGAAGGCCGGGGCTTCGCCGCCCAGGACCCAGACGTGGATATCCGGCGGCTGTTTTCCGATCTTTCCTTCGATGCCTCCGATTTTTTGGCTTCTCCAGCGGCATTCGAAGGGATTTATACTGAACGCTATGGCGCGATTCGTATGCCTTCCGATCGTTCTGGGGGCGCTCCTTCTGGCGCCATCCGCTCGGACGGAATCCGGCATTGACGCCGCATTCCAAAAATTCTTTGCGGCCGATTCTCCTGACACCGCGGCGCGCAACGCGGAGGAAATCGAAAAGACTGGGGTCACATTTGACGATGCTTGGCGGCGATTGAAGCTGGGGCGGACTTATACGGCCCGACCGAGCGGCGTCGTCATGCTGAAGAACCGTACCGAGGATGGGATCGATCACTCTTACGCGGTTAACGTTCCGCCGGGGTACGATCCGGCGCTGCGCTATCAGGTCCGCTTTCAACTGCATGGTGGAGTGGGCGGAAGACCCGACAATTCTCCGCGCGGCAACGGCGAGATTGGATCGCTGGCAGGGGCCGAGCAGATTTATGTGCTGCCCTACGCGGGGGGCGACACGCCGTGGTGGACCAACGATCAAATCCTGAATTTGAATGCCATCGTCGACACGCTGAAGCGCACTTATAACGTCGATGAAAACCGGGTTGTGGTCTCCGGCGTTTCCGACGGCGCGACCGGAGCGTATTACATCGCTATGCGCGATACCACGCCGTTTGCGAGCTTCCTGCCGCTCAATGGCTTCATCATGGTGCTTACCAGCGAAGAAATCGATGACGGCTTTATGTTCCCCAACAACCTGCGCAACAAACCGCTGTTCGTGGTGAATGGCGGGCGCGACCGGTTGTATCCCACTCGCAACGTCGAGCCGTTCACCAAGCACCTGATGCGCAGCGGCGTGGAGATCGACTATCATCCGCAGCCAGAGGGTGAGCACAACACCAAGTGGTGGCCGGAGGTGAAAGATTCGTTCGAACGGTTTGCCGCCGAGCATCCGCGCAATCCGCATCCCGAGAAGCTGACTTGGGAGGCGGGGGATAAAATCCACAACCGGGCGCACTGGCTGGTGATCGACGGATTCGGAAGCGCGGCGGGCGAGGCCAAGGCGCTGGCGGATGCGAATTTACATCTGACCGGAGTGGTGGTCGCGGGCCGCTCGGGTGGGTCGATGTTTCCGCGGTTCAAGGCCTCGGGACGCGTCGATGTGGTCCGGAACGGAAATACTGTGGAGGCCACGACCAACGGCGTGACCGCGTTTACGCTGCTGCTATCGCCGGACGTTTTCGATTTCGACCAGCCGGTCAAAGTAATCGCCAATGGGACGCAGGTGTTCAACGCGCGCGTGAAGCGCAGCGTGAAGACGCTGCTAAAGTGGGCCGCCGAGGATAACGACCGTACCATGCTCTATGGCGCCGAAGTCAAGATCAAACTGACTCGCTGATATATAATCGGAGGCCGTGGTTTATAAGGAGGCGGTTATGCTTCGCTGTCTTTTTGCGGCGTTGGCGCTGCTGCTAGTGCCCTTCGTGCAGTTGCCGGCCCAGGTTAAAGCGACCCGGGACATCAAAGTGATTTCGAGCGCCGGAGCGCGGGCCTTGGCGGATGCTTGTAGCGCTTGGGCTGAGCAGAATAAGCAAACCGTGGCGATTGCGATTCTGGATTGGGGCGGGAATCTGATTGAGTCGCATGCCATGGAGGGCGCGCCGATGAATGCGATCGACACGGCGCTTTTGAAGGCGAAGTCGGCGTTGCGCTGGCGGCGGGCGACGTCAGAAACTAACAAGATGGTGCGCAGCGGCGAGAATCTGGCGCCGACGTTCATGCGCGATTTTCCGCAGCCGGGGGCACTGCCTATTGTCGTCAATGGGCAAGTGATCGGTGCGATGGGGGTGTCCGGGGCTGATGGCGAGAAGTGCGCGCAGGCCGCGATCGATACAGTGTTCAAGGGAGCGAAACAGTGAAAAGAATATGGCCGTGTGCGATGCTGCTCGGCGCGTGGGCTGGCCTGGGGTCGGCGCAGACCACGCAAGACTTGATCAACGACGGCAAGAATACCGAAAACGTCACCACGCAGAGTATGGGCTACGATCGCAAGAGTTACAGCCCGCTCAAGCAGATTAACAAGACCAATATCAAGCGTCTGGTGCCTATCTGGAACAGCAGCCTGATGAACGATCAGGGCGAATTGTCGGCGCCAACGATTTTTAACGGCGTCATGTACGTGATCAACGGCAAGTGGACTTTCGCGATCGACGTCGAGACGGGACGGCAGATTTGGCGGACTCCGGTGCGGCTGGAGCCGGGGACGGTGCGCGCGGCCTACAACCGCGGCGCGGCCACTATTTTTAACGGCAAGATCTTTCGCGTGACCATCGACAACCATCTGGTGGCCATCGACATGAAGACAGGCGAGCAGTTATGGAATCAGAAATTCGCCGAGCAGAAAGATGGCTTCTATTCCACCGGCGGCCCGATCGTGGCGAACGGCGTGGTGATTTCCGGCGTTGCGGGTGGCGAGTCGACCACGCGCGGGTTCCTGGATGGCTGGGATCCTGAGACGGGAAAGAAACTTTGGCGGCATTACACGATTCCAGCGCCGGGGGAGCCGGGGTCGGAAACCTGGCCCAAGAACAGCGACGCTTGGACGCAGGGCGGCGGGCCTACTTGGCGGTCCGGTTCTTACGATCCGCAGCTCGATCTGGTGTATTGGGGCACGGGGAACGCGGAGCCTTACGATCCGCGGCCCCGCGAGAATCTGGATAGTTTGTATACCAACAGTGTGCTGGCGATTCGTCCGAAGACCGGCGAGATGGTTTGTTATTACCAGTACACGCCTAACGACGTTTACGATGTGGACGCGACCGACGAGCAGGTGCTGGCCGACATTCCGGTTAACGGCCAAATGCGGAAGGTGATGATCCAGGCGAATAAGAACGGGTTCCTGTATGTGCTGGATCGCACCAACTGCAAGCTGATCGCGGCGCATCCTATCGTCAAGGTGAATTGGGCTACGCATATCGACATGGCTACCGGCCGGCCGGTGCTGACCGATATCCAAAAGCGTTTTTTGGCTGGGGAAGAGGTGGAGATCTGGCCGTCGCGCGGGACTAACGCGGTGCCGATCGCGTTCAATCCGAACACGGGTCTGATTTATGCGAGTACGTGGAATGTGCCGCGCATCCAGAAGCTAGCGCCGCCGAAACCGACGGTCATTGGCGGGCAATCGACCGGCGTCGAAGCAAGGTTTCCGGATACGAATCCGGGGGATGTGTTGGGCCATTTCGCCGCGATTAATCCGCTGACGGGAGAGAAGAAATGGGAAGTTCCGTTGACGGATGTACCGAGCGCGGCCGGCATGTTGGCGACTGGCGGCGGGTTGGTGTTCACGGGCAAGATCACTGGTGAATTCGTGGCGCTTGACCAGGACACGGGCAAGACTCTGTGGCAGTTCAAGACTGGATCGAGCGTCAATTCAACGGCGATCACTTACACGCACAAGGGGCGGCAATACGTAACCATCGCGTCGGGGCTGGGTGGGATTCTGGCGACTCGCTACGGATCGCGGATCGTGCCCACGGGTGGGTCGGTGTGGACCTTCGCGCTACTGCCTGAGTAACGGTCAACTGCGGCCGCGAACACGGTCGAGTTCGCGGCGGTCGCGTTTTGAGGGCTTGCCTTCTCGCGCGTCTTCGAAGTGCGGCATGGCTTTGCGTTCTTCCGCTAGCTTCTGGCGTAATTCACGACTGGCGTCGGTCTCGCGGTAGAGCGTTTGCGCTACCGCTGCGGGGCCGCGCATCTCGCTGAGTTGCAAGACTTCGACGTGGTACTCACCGCTGTCGTTCTTCACTTTCAGGAAGTCGCCGGGGCGGACTTCGCGCGACGGCTTGGCGGGTTGTCCGTTGAAAGCGATGCGGCCGAGGTCACAGGCTTTCGCGGCGAGGGTGCGTGTTTTGAAGAAGCGGGCGGCCCACAGCCAGCGGTCTATTCTCACGGCGGTCATGATTCTATTTTCGCCGCGGGAGGGTATAGTGATGGGATGCGTTTGATCGTAATCGCGGGGCTTATGTTGACGGTGTCCGTTTCGGGCGAAGATTCCGCCATGGCGCAGGCTGATCGGACTTTCGTGCAGGCGGTGGCGAAGGCGGATAGAGCGGCCCTCGAATCGCTTCTCGATACGGATTTTACTTGGACGGACTCTGCGGGAAGAACGGCAAGCAAGGCTCAAGTGCTGCAAAAGGTGCCGACGGTTGCTATCGCAGACGAGCAGGGGGCTCAGCGAAAAGAATACGCGTACGGTGAGGTCGGCGATGTTCAGGTGAACCTGGGCCGAGCCCATGAATTGCGGGTGTGGGTGAAGCGGGCGGCGGGATGGAGAGTCATCGTTTATCAGGAAGTGATGTCGCTCGAAGCGCCGCCTTCTTTTGCTCCAGGAGCGGGTAAGGA
The DNA here is from genome assembly GCA_963760575.1 of Bryobacterales bacterium. Taxonomy (GTDB): domain Bacteria; phylum Acidobacteriota; class Terriglobia; order Bryobacterales; family Bryobacteraceae; genus Palsa-187. The sequence continues at coordinate 11,300 of CAVXEM010000028.1, read as the reverse complement.
TTGCGAGAATCCTTGCAAGACGGTGGCGTACACGCCGAAGAATGAAACTGAACGGCAGGTGATCGCGGCGTATTCGAAGCTGGAGACGGCGGCGATGGCTCACAATTCAGCGGTCTTCACGACCATGGTGGGCGATGAATTCGTCGCGGCTAGTTCCAACAGCAACAAGGTCTACGACAAACGGGGGCGGTTGGAAGACTTCGACCACTCGCGGATGGGGGGAGTGGCTCCTACGCCGCTCACATCTGCACGCTTGTTCGATTTCGGCGATGCCGTATTGATGAGGTCGGAGCACCGGCCGGACCGTGGCAAGCCGTTGCATGTGACGCGGGTGTGGGTGAAGCGGAATGGAAGCTGGGTGGAAACGCTGAGCTATCAGACTTCCGTCCGATAGCCGGACTTTCGGAGTCCGCTCCCTGCGGTCGCGGCAGTGGTGTGCGGTGGCCGCAGCGGTGCGCGGTGGCCGCAGTGGTGCGCAGGTGTGCCGCGGCGGTCAAACACAGAACCGCGACCGCAGGGAGCGGACAGCTGCGACGACCTAACGTCATTTGGCGCTGGAGGGTCAGGCGGGCGAGAGTGCCGCGGGTTCTTCGGACACCTCCCGGGTGGCTAGCGAGGCAACTCCCAGGTATTCCAGAGCATCCGCCAGACTGCTCACAAGCTTATCCGGGCGCGTCGGTTGGAAGCGCTGCAAGGCGCGTTCGATTTCTCCGTTGAATCCCCACACGCCGATCAGGATTTTTGTTTGCGGGTATTTCGCGCGCAATTGGCGGTTGAGGGTCCTCGCGTGAGAAAACGCGAACGGCGGAATGGACGAAATGCAGAAGACGTCGTTCGCGGTAGGGGCCACCAGGTCCAGCATGGTGCCCGAAGAAGTACCGGCGGGGAAAGACACGGTGGCATGGCCGCCTTGTTCGAGCAACTGGGACAGCATAGCGGCGGCGATTTCATCGGCTTCATCGTGAGCGGGGAGGCACAGCATGCGTCCATGCGCGGCGAGGGCGGGACGCTGACTCGCGTTTTCGACCGAGGCGTTTTGGGCGCTTTCAGAATACTCGGCCAACACTTCGCGCAGGCTGAGGAACAGAAATTCCTCGCGGCCGGATTCGAGCGCACCTTTGTGGCGGTCCTGCTCGGCCAGAGTGAGAGCGGGGAGGATCACGGCATCGTAAAGCTGCAGCAGCGAATTTTCGGCGCGGTAGGCATCCAGCACGGCGCGTGCTTCTTGTTCGTCCATGGCCAGGAGGCGCTGATAGAGGTGCGCTTCGGGCGCGAGCGCGGGCTGATCTCCCAAGAGGATGTGAAGGAAAGACAGGTGCGGGACGTGGCGCCCCAGAACAACTACGCATACAGTGAGCGGAGTGGACAGGATCAGGCCCACCGGCCCCCACAGAGCGGCCCAGAACACGGTGGTGAGCAGTAGCGCCAGCGAGGAGATTCCGGTGTGCGCGCCGTAGAGCCTGGGCTCGAACAAGTTCGCAGTGATCATTTCGAGGGTGGCGAACAGCACGAATACCAAGAGCGGTTGCAGCCAACTATTGAAGACTGCCAGAGAAAGGACCAGCGGCAGCAGGCCCGCCACTACAGAACCAATGTAAGGGACGATACGGAACAGAGCTGCGACGGTTCCCCACAACGCGGCGTAGGGGACACCGATGAAATAGAGTCCCAGGCCGCAGAGGGCTCCGAAGCCGGCGTTCACCAGAAACTGCAGCATCAGGTAGCGGCTGACGCGTTGGGTGGCGTCGTCGAGGGCCTGCGTCATCACGTTGAGGCGGCTCATGCCGGCCAAACGGAACAAGCGGTTGCGCAGATCGGCTTCTTCTACTAACAAGAAGAGCGTGAAGACTAAAACAATGCCGAGACCGGCCAGGGGGCCAAGAAATGGACGCGTCAGGTCGCGCACGTAAACTAGAGCGCTCGGAGGGGCTTCGATCACTTGCACCGGAAGTGGATTGGCCGGGGTGTTGACTCGGGCGGCGCGTCCCGTGGGCGGGGCCGGAGTTTCCTCCACCGTATCGAGTTCCTTGCCGAGTTTCTGGACGCTTTTGGCGGCGCGCCCCAAAGCACCGCTGTCGCGCATGCGCAGGGCTCGGATCTTGTTATCGATGTTCTCCTGGTAGCTGGGCAGTTCGGTGGCAACCTGCACCACTTGGTTAAAGATGACGTAACTTATACCGCCCACCGCCGCCAGCGACACCAAGATCACCAATAGCGCCGCCGGGAAACGTCCAATGTGTAGTTTTTGCAGGCATCTCACCGCCGGTGTCAGAACTAGCGCGAGGGTGATCGCCAGGGCCAACGGGATGAGAATCTCGCGGGCTAGGTATAAGACCGCAATCACGCCGATAACGACGGCGGCTGTGAGAATGCCGGGGGTTCGCGGAGGTCGTGTCACCTTATTTTGTTTGCAGTTAGCTGGCCGTTCAACGCAGGTAACCAGGGCCGCAGGGGTGTCGTCTGACAGGCAATGTCTTCGAAATCGCGGCTGGCGCTGTTCGCCCTGTCGGCGCTGGTACTCACGGCTGCGGATCAGGCCTGGAAGAACAAGCAATTTCCCGAATGGACGGAGGACGACGCTAAGGAGCTGTTAAAGGACTCACCGTGGGTGAAGACAGTGGCGGCGACCCTGGTTAAATCGCAGGATCGCGCAACCTTCGGCCGGCGCGGAGGTAAACGCCGCAGCGCGATCGATAAGGCCGCTCCGGCCGACGCAAAGCCGCCGATGCTGACGCTTCGCTGGGAGAGCGCGCTTCCGGTGCGGGAGGCGGAACTGAAGGCTCGCGATGTCACCGCGCCAACCTTAGACGACCAGGACCATTACGCCATCGCGGTCTACGGCATTCCGCGCGGGATCTTGCGGGACGACTCGAAAATCATGGCGGAAGATCTCAAGCGCCAGGCCCTGCTTAAACGTGAAGGCAAGAAGGACACTAAGCCGTCGAGCGTCGAAATCCTGTTGCGCGATGACGGACCGGTGGTGCTGTATTTGTTCCCCAAGTCGGCGGAATTCAACTGGAGAGATCACAAAATCGAGTTCAACGCGCAGGTGCCCGGTCTGAAATTCACGCAGGCGTTTTCATTCGACGACATGACTTTCCACGGGAAGCTGGAACTCTGAGGGTCAGGCTTTGGCCCAGTAGCGCTCGCGGGTTTGCACAACCAAGCCCTTCTGTTTGGTCGCGAGCTTCAGGGTGCGGAACTCGGAGATCTCGGGCGGGCGGTCGGAAACAAAACCCATGCTGTACTGGCTGCGGAGTTCTTCTTCGATCGACTGATAGATCTCTTCGATGCCGTGCTTTTTAGAGACTTCCCAATAGGAGGCTCCGGTCTCTTTGGAGAGGCGCTGGAGAATGCCGCGGCCGTCGCCGCCGCCGAAATAGGAATCCGAGAACAGGATGGAGTAGATCAGGGTGTCGGCGCGCTGCGCGGCCTCAATGGCGTCGAGCAAGCTGGCCGTGCTGCCATTCTCGCCGCCGTCAGAGAGGACCACCATGGCTTTGCGGTTCTTCTGATTCTTCAGGACGTCATTCGATGCTTTGACGACAGCGTCAAAGAGCAGGGTGCCGCCGCCGTTTTGCATACCGAGTTCGCGGCGGGTGGGGGTGTCGACGTAGGGCAGGACTTCTTCCAGATCCCGCCGCGAGGAAGTCAGCGGCTGGCGGAGTTGCACGGCCATATCGAATTGCATGACGAACAACTTGTCTTTGCTCTCGCGCAGAACCTGATCGAGGAAGCGGAAGCTGGCGGTGCGCTCGGATTCGAGCACCTTCTGCTGGCTCATGCTGGTGTCGATCATGAGGCCAACGGTTAAAGGAAGTTCAGATTCCTTGGAGAAATAGCGGATGGCCTGTGGGCGGCCGTTTTCGGTGAGTATGAAGTCGTCTTTGGTGAGGTCGCGGACGATTTCGTTCTTCTTCGTGCGCACGGTGGCGAGCACGTCCACCACGTTCAGGGAAGTCGAAAAAGTAGCGTCATCCTGCCCGAAAGCGAAGGAAGTCGCACCCAATGCCGACAGCAAAAATTGACGTCTGGAACTGCGCATAACTGGTGGTAATGCACCACCATTGTAGCGATGTATGGCGAAGCCCCCTGGTTCCAACAAACGCGATACACTGGAACCGAACTGGGAAGATCAACATCTAATTATTTGAAGGCGGTAAACAAAAAATGAGATTGTCAAAATTAGCTCTTTTCGCCGCTCTGGTCTCGCCTGGTTTGGTTGCCACTGCTTTTGCGCAGCACGGTGGCGGTGGACATGGCGGGGGCGGAGGTGGGCATGCCGGCGGAGGCGGGCGTAGCGGTGGTGGATTTTCCGGAGGCGGCGGATTTCGTGGAGGCAGCACAGGTGGTGGCTTCCGCGGTGGCAACGTAGGTAGCGGCTTTCGCGGCGGCGGCACGGTGGGTGGTTTCCGTGGAGGCGGTTTCCGTGGCGGCGATAGGGGTGGTTTCCGCGGCGGCTATGGGGGCCGTTATTATGGCGGCGGTTGGTACGGCGGATCAGGCCTGTACTTGGGATTTGGCGGCTACCCGTATTATGGCTACGGATACGGCTACCCGTACTATTACGGTTACGATCCGTACGCCTACGGCTACGATCCTTATGCCTACGACGGCGCCTATTCCTCAGCGCCTCCCCCGCAGCAGAATTATGGGTACGATCAGGGCTATCCCCAGCAGGGCTATCCTCCACAGCAGGGTCAGGGACAGGTTGGTCCTCCCCCTCAGCAGCAACAACCTCAGTATGTGCCTCCGCCACAGACGCAACCTCAGTCAGCCATTCAGGGCACTGCCGGGCAATATTACTTGATTGCTTTCACCGATCACACCATTCAGGCGGTTAACGCGTACAAGGTGGAAGGCGATCAGCTCTACTGGCAGGATCGCGACAATCGGGAACATCACGTACCGCTTTCGCAGGTCGACGTCCCGTTCAGTCAGCAAATCAATCGCGACCGTCACGTGGATTTCCAAATCCCTTAACCGTTGAGCACTACGGGAAGTCAGCCCTCGACACTAGCCTTTAGCGAGGGCGGCTTCCCGGCCTGCAATCCGGCCGAACACGATCACCCTCGGCAGACCGTGTAAGGCGAACCCTCCCGCCGATTCTCCCGCGCAGTACAACCCCGCAATTGCTTTTCCTTGTACGTCGATCACCTGGCATTTGGTGTTGATCTTGATCCCGGTTAGTGTGTCATGCAGGATGGGCGTCGACCAAGCCGCGTAGAAGGGCGGCGTCTGGATTTTGTATTTCGGAGTGGGCTTGGCGAAGTCCGTGTCCTTGCCGGCGTCGACATGGGAATTGTAGCGGGCTACGGTCTCTTCGAGAGCGCGCGCGGGCACGGGCTGGAACTGGTACAGGTTCTTGATCTTCACCGCTAATTCCGCCAGGCTGCCGGCGCTGAAGAACCAGCCGTTCAAATCCACGTTAGGCGGTTGCGGATCCCACAGCTCGCGCTTGGCCGCGTCCGCATCGAAGATCGCCCAGATCGGACCACCTCCATTGGCCTTGCTGCCGTTTTTGCCGAGCGCGCCGTTAGTCCCCATGCAGGCGCTCAGGAATTCGTAAGTCTCATCGACCTCATTCCAAAACCGCTGCCCCACTTGATTCACCAGAATGACGTTTTGGAAATCGCGTACCGTCAATCCGGACGCACCGGCTAGTTTGAACATGGGGCTCTGCGGTTCCCATTTCAAATTGCGGTAGCCATAGCGGCATCCGATGTGGATGGTCTTGGTGATCGCCAGGCCGCGCGGATTGGCTTGATTCGCAGTCGACCACATGGTTGCTCCCATGGCCAGCGCCAGGATCTCGCCGTCTGCGTTCTGCTTGGTCCAAGGCTCGCCGGTGGTCTGGTATTCCTCAGTGAGGCGCGGGTCGAAGCGTCTGCGGAATTCTACATTGCTGGTGTGGCCCCCGGTGGCCAGGATCACTCCGTTCTTCGCGCGGATGTTCACGTCCTTGCCTTCGAACTGCGCAGTAATGCCTAAGACCCTTCCCGACGAGGGGTCTCCCGGATAATGCGCGTCAACTTGTGCCGCAGGAGAATCGTCGCGCCTTTCTTTCTGGCGCTAGTTTCCAGATGACGGACTAGGCCGGAGCCGGGGCGGCCGTTGATGGTTTCGTTGTAGTTGCCGGAGTACACTTTCGTAACGAACAATCTGGGAACGGTTCCGCCGTTCACTATCGTGGGAGCAACATCGTCGAAGATCACGCCGTTTTCCAGCAGGAATTCGAACGACGCTACGTTTTCGTCGGCCCAGGCGCGCACCAGGTCGCGGTCGGCGTGGCGGAATTCGGGATTGCGGTGATTGGTGTGGTCGAGATAAACCTGATCGGCGGAATCCGCGACTCCGTACTTTTTCTGGAGGCTGGTGCCGCCGCCGAGCGGGATGCGTCCGCCGCTGAGCATGGCGTGTCCTCCGATGTCGTGGTTGGCGTCGATCACGATGACGGAGGCGCCGTGGTCGCGGGCCATGATGGCGGCTGGGAGCCCGGAGGCGCCGGCGCCAACGATCACGACGTCGGCGGTGTAGTCGAAGCGGCTTTGCGCTGTTACGGCGGCTGCGCTCAGGCTGGCGGCGGCGGTACTTTTTAGGAAGTTTCTGCGGTTTACGGCGCTACCTTTTTTCTCCATGGCTGGGCTCCTTTCGGACAGATCTGGTACATCATAGCGCGCGTGCCAGCCTGGAGGCCGCCTGCGGACGGGGACGTCCGCCCCACTCAACTGGGGACGGTTGCGGTGCCGGGTCACCGCGGTACAGAATGGTGGCGATGAAGCCCCGTGCGCTCTTATTGATCGTGATTGCATCTTGCGGGATTTCCGCGCAGACGCCACAGCGCGTCCCCACGAAAGAGGTGCAACAACTGATGGCCAAAGCCAATGGCGGCGACGCTGAGGCGCAGTTCAGCCTGGCCCTTAAGTACGGCGCTGGCGCGGGCGTGCCCAAGAGCTATCCGGAAGAGGCGGCCTGGATGCGCAAAGCTGCCGACCAGGGAATGGTTCGCGCGCAATACGAACTGGGCATGCTGTATGCCAACGGCCAAGGGGTGACAAAAGACGCGCAGGAAGCGGCAAAGTGGGTGGGCAAGGCCGCGGAAGCCGGGGACCCTGCGGCCCAAACCAATTTCGGGCTGATGTGTGAGACCGGCCAAGGGGTGAAGCAGGATGACTCCGAAGCTGCCAAGTGGTATCGCAAAGCGCTCGCTAACTATCGCAAAGCGGCCGAGGCGGGGGATGCCGCCGCCGCTACTGCCCTAGGCAACATGTACGCGCGCGGGCAAGGCGTGACCGGCGACTATAGCGAGGCGGCGGGTTGGTGGCGCAAAGCCGCTGACACGGGATATGCGGGCGCTCAATACAACCTGGGTTTGGCCTACGTGCGAGGCCGCGGCGTGCCGGAAGATCGTGTGCAAGCGTACGTGTGGCTGAGTCTCGCCGCCAGCGGCGCCGGGGAAGCGCAAGCACGGCGGGCAAAATCGCGCGATGCCGTCGCGGCCGAAATGAGCGGCGACCAGCTTGCCGAGGCGAAGCGTCTGGTGCAGGAGTGGAAGCCGAAGTCGAAGACGCCTCCCGCAGAAGTAAAATGATCCCGCGAATCCTGATTGGAGTGATCGCCGCGACACTGCTCGAAGGGCAGCCCGCCGCGTCCCATCCGCTGGTGACGCAGGCCGAGTACTTGCGCTGGCAAACAGAGCTCTCTAATTGGGGGCGCTGGGGTAAGGACGATCAGCTCGGAACCTTGAACCTGGTCACTGCGGCTAAGCGCAAACAGGCTGTGGCGCTCGCCAAAGAAGGCTTCTCGGTTTCTCTGGCGCGCGATGCCAGCGCGGTCAAGGGAGTGGACAACCCCTGCCCCATCGAATGGGAATTGACCACGGATGTTCCTGAAACCACCACGGACCGGATCGCGTACCCATGCATCCACGGTCCCGGAACCACGCATCTGGATTCGTTCGCGCACATGTTTTTCGACGGCAAGATGTGGAACGGCGATTCGAGGAGCCTGGTTACCAAGCAGGGCGGCGCCGCTAAGAACTCGATCTTGACGATGAAGAACGGAATTGTAACGCGCGGCGTCCTGTACGACATCCCGCGGCTCAAGGGAGTGCCCTATCTGGAGCCCGGCACACGCATTTATCCGGAAGATCTGGAGGCCTGGGAGAAGATGTCCGGCGTGAAAGCTATGGCGGGGGACGCGCTGATTCTTCGTTGGGGGAAGTGGGCGCGGCGGGCGAAGCTGGGTCCGCAAGCGGGCGATGAAGCGGCGGGGTTTGATAATTCGGTGATCCCCTGGCTGAAGAAACGCGACATCGGATTGCTGGTGTGGGAGACGCCGGGTTATCTGCCGCAACCACCGGGCGATCTCTTTCGAAACGCTCTGCACAATTTCGTGCTGGAGATTCTGGGTGTCCATATCCTGGATCGCGCCGATCTGGAAGCTGTCAGCGAAGCCGCTGCGGCGCGCAAGCGTTGGGAATTCATGCTTACGGTAGCGCCTTTGCCGATTCCAAACGGCACCGGCTCGCCCGTGAATCCGCTAGCGATCTTTTGATATCCTTGGGCTCTCCATGCGAACAATTCCTCTGATGCTGGTGGGGCTGGTCTTGGCGGCTGCGATCGCGGTGGGACAGCCGGTTCGCCTCGTCGATGACGCGGCTCTGCGCAACGCCGGCAAGACTGGTGAGGAGTGGCTCACTTACGGCCACACTCCGGGTGAAACGCGTTATAGTGCGCTGCGCCAGATCGACACTAGCAATGTGAGCCGGCTGGGTCTGGCTTGGTCTCACGAAATCGGCTCGGGCGGCGGCGGGCAGGAAGCAACTCCGTTGGTTTGGAACGGGAACATCTACGGGATCACCAACTGGAGCATCGTGTTCGCGGTGGATGCGCGCACCGGACAGGAACGCTGGCGCTGGGACCCGGAGGTGAACCAAACTACGGTGCGTCCCAAGGCTTGTTGCGGCGTGGTCAATCGCGGGCTGGCGATTTATCAGGGGATGATCATCGCGCCGGTGATTGACGGAAGATTGCAGGCGTTGAACGCGGAAACGGGCAAGGTGGTGTGGGAGGCGCGCGTGGCGTTTCCGCAGGACGATTACACCATCACCATGGCCCCGCGTATCGCCAAAGGCAAAGTGATTATTGGCGTGAGCGGCGGCGACCGGCCCACGCGCGGATTCTTCGCTGCTTACGATGCCATGACCGGACAGCTGGCCTGGAAGTTCTACACGGTTCCCGGCGATCCGTCGAAGCCTTTCGAAAATGACGCCATGAAAAAAGCTTCCGCGACCTGGGCTCCCGATGCCTGGAAGCAGGGTGGAGGCGGCGCGGTTTGGGACGGCATGGCCTATGACCCGGACGCCGATTTGTTCTACGTAGGGACGGGCAATGCCGAGCCGTGGCCGGAAGAATTGCGCAAATCCAAGGGCAAAGATAATCTGTACGTTTGTTCCATCCTCGCCGTGAAGCCCGACACGGGCGAGTTGAAGTGGTATTTCCAGATGGTGCCCGGCGATTCTTGGGACTTCGACAGCGTCCAGCAGATGATCCTGGCCGATCTCACCATCAAGGGACGGCAGCGCAAGGTCATCATGCAGGCCAACAAGAATGGCTTCTATTATGTGATCGATCGCGTCACCGGGCAATTCATTTCGGGCCAACCGTATTCGCATGTGACCTGGGCCAAAGGGCTGAATGAAGAGACGGGGCGGCCGATGGTGAATCCCGAGGCGCTCTACGGTGCGGACCCGATTTTGATTTCGCCGGGCGGCGGCGGGGCGCACAACTGGTCGCCGATGTCGTTCAACCCGAATACAGGGTTGACGTACATTCCTACTTCAACCGCCAACAGTTTTACCTATGCGATGACGCCTGACTTTTCTCCCAAGCCCGGTCAGACCACGGGCACGGTGCGTCCCGCTCCCACGGCGACGCGGCCGCCTCCGCCAGCGATCGGTCCTGACCCCATCGAAGGAGGCAACCGCGGCGCGTTGGTCGCCTGGGATCCGGTGGCGCAACAGATGCGCTGGCGCATGCCGGGCGGCGGAGGCATCGGCGGAGGAACGCTCACCACTGCGGGGAATCTGGTGTTTCAGGTGATCAATGATGGACGGCTGCTGGCCTACAGCGCCGACAAAGGCGAGAAGCTGCTTGAACTGCAGACGGGTCTGCGCAGCGGCATGGGACCGCCGATCACGTTTCAGTTGGACGGGAAACAGTACGTGTCGGTGATGGGTGGAGTGGGCGGCATTTCCGGAGGGAACGCCGGTCCGGGGAATGTGGCGACGCCGAATCAACCCACCTTGTTGACGTTCGTGCTGGACGGGACTGCGGCGTTGCCGGGCGCGAGCAAATAAGTCCGCTCCTTCCAGTCGCGGTTCTGTGCGGACGGCCCAAGCGCAGCGCCACGGTCGCAGCACAGGCCACAGTCGCAGCACAGGCCACAGTCGCAAGCACCGAACCGCGCGCGCAGCAAGCGGACGGCAATCCAAGTGCTACAGTGAGGTCGGTGAGAGTCGCCGTATTCAGTCTCGCGGTCTTCAGTTGTTTTCAGGCTTTTGGATTCGCCGATCCCGGACCGCAACCGCCCTGCGGTGCCGAATCCACACCGCCTTTTCCGGACCTGGAACACTCGCCCGCCTTCAAAGTTTGGGATCGCGGCAGCATGGGTCGCGAATGGATGCCGCCAGGATGCCTGGGATGGTCGGCACCAGGGTTTGCGACGCTCGTGACCACGGTCGCGCGCTTTCGATATTCCGCTGGAGTGGATGACTTGCTGGGCCGCGTAGGTCGAATCTCGAGGCTCACGAGCATACGCTATTGGTCTACTACGCACCAGCGCTGGGCGCCGCTGATCGTGAGCGCCTCGGCTCTGGCGGGGCCGGAGGGCGCGCATCACCGCCAGGACTTTTCCCTGCCCGAACTCACGCAGGGCACTACCCTCTATTACCAGCAAAGCGATAACACATCCGGCAAAGCCACTTACCAATTGCGCATCGTAAGCGTTTCACCGGATCGCCTGATTTTCGAGACCGAAAATATCACGGCGATGCGGTATCTGCTGGTGCCGATCTTCCCGCCTCACGAATTTCAGGCCATCTATTTTGTGGAGCGGGAGTCGCCCGAGGTGTGGCGATATTACAGCCTGGGGCGGACCGGTAAAAACGCGAACGGCCTCGCGGTCGGCCACGACGCATCCACCATCAACCGCGCGATGGCGTTTTTCCGCTACTTAGTTGGAATCCCGACAGATCAGGAGCCGCCTGCGGCGCGCTGATCTTCTACCGGGCTACTGGT
>CAVXEM010000027.1:0-21791 GCA_963760575.1 Bryobacterales bacterium | reverse complement strand
CGGCGACGACCCTCCGGAGATCGCTAACGCCGCCAGCCCCTTTTTCGCGATGGCCTCGCCTAGCCATTCGAGGATTTGTCCGCCGCACGCACTCCACCGCCGCCGCCCCGTCGGCGAATTGCCGGACGTCCATCAGCCCAGTACCCGCTCAAACACCGGATCGCGCCCCAGGATCGACAATTCCTCACGCATCAGGCACTCTTCCGAATCCGGCGGCAGCATTGCAGAATAGACGCGCTCTCCGGTGTTTACTTCGAGCGTTCCCTTGCCCCCGAGTTTGATCGACATCTCCGGGCCCGCGCCCGCAAAAACCACCGAGTGCATCCCCGGATCCCCCGCCACCGGCGAGAGCATTACGTTCATCCCCGGCAGCGCGCGTTCCATCCAGCGCGCAAAGTAAAGCGACCGCGTTCCTGGACGCGCCCCGCCATGCTGAATGCGTACCGTCCCACTGCGGCCGCCCGCGAGCCATCCATCGCGGCAAGCGTCCATCAGGTGCGCCACCGCTTCGCGCCATCCCGTCAGCCGCGTCCATGCGAGATCCGCGACCTGCCGCCCGTCCTTGTGCATGCGCCGCAAAAACTCAATCGCTGAACTCGGATGCCGCACCGCACGCGTGTTGAAAATGATTTTATCCGCCAGCGGAAACAGCGGATCGAGTGACCGGTCCAAAAACGCCCGTGGCCCCCGGCACCACAACACCACCGGAAGATCCGGCGCGATCAACGGCACCAGCAACCGGGCCACTTCATCCGTCTGCTCGGAGTCGGCCGTAATCTCGATACCCTCCGCGCAAATCTGCTGCTGCCCGCCAAATGGCATCCAGCATTCCGCAAACACCCGTCCGCTGAATTCGCCGCCTTCGCTCGGAATCAACACGATCGCCCGGCTAGGGTGCCCGTGCATCAGCTCACCAATGGTCTTGCGCGCCTGCTCGGCATCCATGGCGTCGTGGTGCTCAGCCACCGCGATCAGCGTCATCGAACACGCCCGCAGCACGCCGCCCGCGCCGCCCTGGTCGTGCGCCAACTGCGCCCACAGGTCGCGCAAATCCCGCAGAATTTTTTCCGGATCGATTGCGGCCGTCAACTATTTCTCCCCCGCACTTAGCTATTTCTCCACTGATGCCCCTGCCGAGCGAGCATCTCGTCGGAAGCCGCCGGACCCCACGTGCCCGGATCGTAATTCGGAAATTCAAACTTGCGATTCGCCCAGTCCTCCAGAATCGGCGCCACCACCCGCCAACTAGCCTCCACCATGTCCTGCCGCGTATACAGCGTGGCATCGCCTGTCAGCGCGTCTTCGAGCAACGTCTCATAGGCTGTCGGCGACCGCTCGCCGAAGCTCGACCCATAATTGAAATCCATCGAAACCGGCCGCAGCCGCATTCCGCTTCCCGGCTGCTTCGACAAAAACCGCAGCGAAATCCCCTCCTCCGGCTGAATGCGCAGGATCAATAAATTCGGCCGCATGGTCACGCCGCCCTCGCCCGGCGTGAACAGCGCATGCGGAGCCATGTTGTACTGAATCGCAATCTCGGTAGTGCGCTTCGGCAGTTTCTTCCCGCTGCGAATGTAGAACGGCACCCCCGCCCAGCGCCAGTTATCGATAAAGAAGGTCGCCGCCGCATAAGTTGGCGCCTGCGAAGCAGGATCCACGCCCGGCTCATGCCGGAACCCCCCGTATTGCCCCGATACCGCGTACAGCGGCACTTCCTCAGGACTCAAAATACGAATCGACCGCAACAGCTTAGCGCGCTCATCGCGCACCGCATCCGGCTCATACACCGCCGACGGCTCCATCGCCACCGTCGCCATCACCTGCAGCAAATGATTCTGGATCATATCGCGTACCGCGCCAGCTTCCTGATAGTAAGCGCCCCGCCCCTCGACGCCAATCGATTCCGCCGCCGTAATCTGCACGTGATTCACATAACGCCGGTTCCACAACGGCTCGAAGATCCCGTTGCCGAAGCGAAATGCCAAAATATTCTGCACCGTTTCCTTGCCCAGATAATGATCGATGCGATAAACGTCGGCTTCAGCGAAGACGCCATGCACGCGCTGGTTCAATTCGCGTGCGCTCTCCAGATCGTGGCCAAACGGCTTCTCGATCACAATGCGCTGCCACCCGTTGACGTCACTATGCCCCAGCCCCACGGCCCCAATTCGCTCGGCGACCTCCCCGTAATAGCTAGGCTGCGTCGACAGATAATACAAAACGTTGGTGCGCCCGAGCGCCGCCAATTTTTCCTTAATAGCCAGGTACAGCGACGGGTCGCCCAAGTCCCCCGCGATGTAGTGCAGGCTCTTGGCGAACCCCGTCCATTGTTCTTCGTCGAACGGACTGTCCTCCAGAAACTCCTTCACCGAATCATGCATCTTGGAGCGAAATTCCTCGTCGCTCATGGCCGTGCGCGACGTGCCTATAATCGACACCGTAGCCGGCAATCGCCTCTCGTAAGCGAGCCGGTACAAGGAAGGAATCAGCTTGCGTTTGGTGAGGTCTCCGTTGGCTCCAAAAATGACGATGGCGCACTCCGGCACCTGGCGTTGAAAGCGCAGCGGGTCGGCAAAAGGATTGGAATCGGGCACGTGTTTTCACGTTACCATGCTAGGATTCCAGTAACGATGTCAACTAAGAAAGTGCTGGCGGTAGTGGAGGATCTCTTCTTCACCGTAAAGATCAACGAGTCCGCCAAACGCGCCGGAGTGCCAATAGCCTTCGTGAAGAGCCAACGCGACGCCCTAGATCAAGCCGCAGAGCGCCCATCGTTAATCATCCTAGACCTGAATTTCGCCGCCATCGATCCAGTAGATCTAATCCACAAATTAAAAGCGGATCCCGCCCTATGCAAAATCCAGCTAATAGGATACGTCTCCCACGTCCAAGGCGAATTAAAACAGCAGGCGCAAGACGCCGGCTGCGATATGGTCCTAGCCCGCTCAGCCTTCTCCCAAAACCTCCTTCAACTGTTGACACGCCAAAAAAATAGGGACGGAGCCTGATTTCGCCCGTGCCCCGTCAACAAATCAGGCTCCGTCCCTATTTTTTCCGCAGTCTCTCCAAATCCGCCGTAAGCTGCCGCGTAATCTTATCCGCCACGTCCGCACTAGCGCCCCGAAACTTAGCCCCATTACTCTCCTGCGTAGTCGACCACATCACATCCCCGTCTTTATTCACCAGCCGCACCGTAGCCATGGCCTCATGCTTTCGCTCGTGAATGCTGGTTGATTCGCTCTCCCCCACCCCCGCGCCAAGCGATCGCCCGACACTCCGGCTAACACTCCCCCCGCCCCCATTAAACCGCGACCCGCTACTGCTAGCGTTTCTTTCCGATTCCCCCACATGCGCATTCACGCCCTCGGAAGATTGAAAGTTGTCGGTGTAAACCAGATCCTCCGCCGCCCCCCGCAGAAACGCATCCGCGCGATCGGCATTCTCCGTCAGCACGAACAACTTCGAACCCTGCAAGCTACTAATGATCAAGTCGCGCATCTGCGCCGCCGTTTCGCCTCCTGTCAACCGGTCGACATAGACCCGCTTAACACTCCCCATCTGCGCCAACACGTCGTCCGGTGCCTGCGCCAGTAACGCAATTAAAAGCAACACCATCATCGTCTACCCTTTCCCCGCCTTGCGAGCCTCCGGGTCCTGATACTCCACCTTCAACCCGGTGCGCGCCTCCAGCCCCACCAACATCGCCCGAATCCCGTTCTTATCCACGCGAAACACCATAGCCTGCTGCCGGCCGTCCTCATCCGTATAACCCACCGTCAAGAAATGCTTGCGCGACTTAGCCAGCAAAAACATCGGCGAAATCACCACCGCCATCAACAGCCTCCGGTCCACCTTCTGCCCGTATTCGAGCAGGTTGATGTGCTCATAAGGCACCCTGATCTGCTTCCCTCGCGCATAAAACGCGAA
Organism: Bryobacterales bacterium; assembly: GCA_963760575.1. Classification (GTDB taxonomy): domain Bacteria; phylum Acidobacteriota; class Terriglobia; order Bryobacterales; family Bryobacteraceae; genus Palsa-187. The sequence continues at coordinate 17,864 of CAVXEM010000027.1, read as the reverse complement.
ATACCGAGTGTCGGATAATTCCACCGAGCCGCCCGCCCCGCTAGCCAACGCCGGAACCGTCCCGCCGACATACTCGACGCGGCTCTGCGCCAGTAACAGAACGAATATAAGGACAGTCACAATGACCAGTCGCCCGAGCCCCGCCAATTTCTCCTAGGAAAATGCGGTTACACTCGACAAATGCTCCTCTGCCCCGTACGCGACTGCCGCCAACCCCTAGCGCGCGCAGAGCAGAGGTTGTTCTGTACCAACACCCATTCCTTCGACGTCGCACGCAGCGGCTACATCAACTTACTCCAACCGCAGGACCGCCGCTCCAAACGCCCCGGAGACACCCCCGCCGCCGTCCAGTCCCGCCGCCGCCTGCACGATTTAGGCGTGACCACGCAACTCCTCGATGCCATCGCCGGACTCCTCGCCCCGTCCTCCACAGATATCGTCCTAGACGCCGGCTGCGGCGATGGCTTCTACCTAGGCACGCTAGCAAGCCGCTACGGTTTCTCCGCCCACGGCGTAGACATCTCCATCCCCGCCATCGACGCCGCCGCCCGCCGCTATCCCGACTGCGAATGGATCGTAGCCAACGCCGACCGCTTTATCCCCTACGCCGACCGCTCCTTCTCCCTGATCATGTCCATCACCGCCCGCATGAACGCCCCCGAATTCCGCCGAGTGCTCCGCGACGACGGCCGCCTGCTAGTAGCCCTCCCCGCCCCCGACGACCTGATCGAATTACGAGGCCCCAGCCGCGACCGCACCCCCCGCACCATAGAAGCCTTCGCGCCGCATTTCAAACTCGCAGACCACCGCCGCGTCACCACCACCGCCGATCTCGCCGCCGCCGCCGTCGAAGATGTCCTGCATTCCATCTACCGCCCCCGCCAAAAGCAACCCGCAGCAGCCATGCGCGTGAGCTTCAGCCTGGATCTGCTGCTATTCCGCCCCGCGTAATACGATGGTGAATCATGAGCGTTCAACAAGAAGAGCCTTGGCTGCGCGGCCCCATCCCTGGCGTCGACCCCTTCATCGCGCCCCTGTTTTATTCCTTCCAGATGGCCCGCGAAGACCTTGCTCACCACACCGCCGCCCTGACCACGGAACAAATCTGGGCCACGCCGAACGGCTTCGGCTCCGTAGGCTTCAACCTCCGCCACATCGCCGGCGCGACCGACCGCCTCATGACCTATGCCACCGGCGCCCCCCTCTCCGAAGCCCAAATGTCAGTCCTCAAAGCCGAAAAAGACCCCGGAGCCACCCGCGAAATCCTGCTAGCCGCCCTCGACGCCGCCTTCGCGAAAGCCGAATCCATCGCCCGCGCTCTAGACCCCGCAACTCTAACCGCCCCCCGCACCGTAGGCCGCAAACAACTCCCCACCACGGTGATCGGACTCCTGGTCCACATCGCCGAACACACCCAGCGCCACGTAGGCCAAGCCATCAGTGCCGCGAAACTCGCCAGCAAACAGTAGACCCACGTTCCCGCTTGCAACGGTCAAAAACGCTATCCTGCAAGTTGCCCGATTCCACCAAATCCCCGCGCAAGACGATCGCGGACTGCCTCCTCCACCCCAACCTCGTCCTCGCCGTCTACTGCCTGGCGGCCCTCATTGCCACCATCCTCAAACTAGCCCCCGGACCCTTCGTACAAAACGGCTTCCACTACCAGCCCCTCCAGAACTTCGCGATCTTCCGCAACTCTTTCTTCCACCTGATCCATCACCAAAACCTCTACGCCCAATTCGATTTCGAGCAGTGGGATTTCTACCGCTACAGCCCCGCCTTCGCCTTGCTCTTCGCGCCCTTCGCACTGCTGCCCTACGCCCTCGGGGCCGTGCTATGGAACCTGCTCAACGCAGCGTCGCTTTACTGGGCCATCCGCTGGGTCCCCTCCCTAGACGACCGGCAAAAAATGCTGGCGCTGTGGTTTATGTTTCTAGCCATGCTGAATTCCGTCGCCAACGCGCAGAGCAACGCCCTAGTGGCCGCCTTGATGATCTTCGCCTGGTCCGCGCACGAGCGCGATAAACCCGACGCCCCCGCGCTCCTGATCGTCCTAGCGGCCTTCATCAAGCTATTCGGCATCTTCGCGCTCTTGCCCTGCCTACTCGGACGCCGCCGCTTAAACTTGCTGGTCTTCACCACCGCCTGGGCCGCCGTATTCGCACTGGTCCCCTTATTCGTAGTAACCTTCAACGAACTAGGCCTGCTCTACCGCAACTGGTACGCGACACTCCAAGCTTTCAACCAAGCCCGCCTCGGAATCTCCGTCATGGGATTCCTCAAGACCTGGCTGCACCTCGCCCCGCCCTCGAACTATGTAGTCGCCGCAGGCGCCGCCATCCTAATCGCCACGTCCCTGCTAAATCGCCACTCCCGCATTTTAGTGATGGCCTCCGTCCTTATTTTCGTAACCATCTTTAACTACGCCGCCGAATCCCCCAGCTACGTAATCGCCGTCTCGGGAGTAGCCCTATGGTATTTCTCGCAACCCCGCACCCCCGTCAATCTAGCGCTGCTAGCCGCCACATTTTTGTTCACAATGCTAGCCTCCACCGACCTAATCCCGCGCTCCCTGCGCGCCGAATTCCTAGAGCCCTATGTCATCAAGGCGCTCCCCTGCATAGCCGTCTGGCTAAAAATAGGGACGGAGCCTCTTTTTGCCCGCAATCCCAATCCCGATATGAAATAGCCTCCAAAAAGAGGCTCCGTCCCTATTTTTAGCGCTATCCTGAAAGATACCCCTATGCAACAGGAAGTCGTAGAGGCCGAAGGCCACCTAATTGACTCGCACCTCATGGAGCAAATCTTCGACACCGTGGTCGAATACAACGGCCGCTTTGAAGTCGAAAAGTTCGAGATCGGCCGCACCAACGCCGACAACTCACATTTGCGCCTGAAGATCGAAACCGAAAGCGCCGCCGACATGGAGCAGCTCTTGAGCCAGCTCCTAGACCTAGGCTGCACCCCCGCCGATTCCGGCTCCGCCGAGCTGATCGCCGTCGAGCGCGATTGCTGCGCCCCCGAAGATTTCTATTCCACCACCAATCACAAAACCCTGGTCCGCTACAAAGGCGATTGGCTGGAAGTAGAGAACCAGCGCATGGACGCGATGATCGTGATCTCCGCCAAGCGCGCGTTTTGCCGCCGCCTGCGCGACCTCAAAACCGGAGACCAAGTAGTAGTCGGCATGCGCGGCATCCGCGTCGTCCCCGAATCGAAAGAGCGCGACCGCATGGCCTTCGCCTTCATGAGCAACGGCATTTCCTCCGAGCGCCAGGTCGAAACCGCCATGCGCCAGACCGCTAACCTGATGCGACAATGCCGCGAATCCGGCCAAAAAATCGTGGTGGTAGCCGGCCCCGTCACCGTCCACACCGGCGGCGCCGGACCTCTTGCCAAACTAATTCAGGGAGGCTGGGTGCAAGCGTTGCTAGCCGGCAACGCCCTAGGCGTGCACGACATCGAAGCATCGCTTCTAGGCACCTCGCTAGGAGTCCGCCAAAGCGACGGCCGCCAGGAAGAACACGGCCACCGCAACCACATGCGCGCCATCAACGCCATCTATCACGCCGGCGGCATCGCCAAAGCAGTCGCGACCGGCCGCCTAACCAGCGGCGTAATGTACGAATGCGTCAAGGCGGGCGTGCCCTTCGTACTAGCCGGCAGCCTGCGCGACGATGGCCCCCTGCCCGACACCATCACCGACATGAACCAAGCCCAAGACGCCTACGCCGAACAGTTAAAAGGTGCGGGTCTAGTGTTGTGCCTAGGCTCCATGCTGCACTCCATAGCTACCGGCAACATGCTCCCCAGTTGGGTGAAAATCGTGTGCGTCGACATCAACCCCGCCGTAGCGACCAAGGTAAGCGACCGCGGCACCGGCCAAGCAGTAGGCGTAGTAACCGACGTCGGCTTATTTCTAGATCTCCTATCCCGCAACCTAAATGAAACGCCAGTACACTGACAAACACGCCGCCGCCGGCGTCAACGCCAAGCTCCCCGAAATCGAAGTGTGGCCCAATCAATACGCAACCGGCTACGAAATCGAAATCGAGATGCCCGAGTTCACCTCCATCTGCCCCAAAACAGGTTTACCCGACCACGGCGTCTTAACTCTCCGTTACATTCCAAACAAGTTCTGCCTAGAACTAAAGTCGCTAAAAATGTACACCCTAGCCTACCGGAATCTAGGAATCTTCCAAGAAAACGTAGTAAACCGCATGCTAGCCGACATCGTTAAGTACGCCAAACCCATCACCGCATCACTCACAGGCGACTTCTTACCCCGCGGTGGCGTCCACACAAAAGTAACCGCGAGCTACAAAAAATAGGGACGGAGCCTGATTTCGCCCGTGCCCCGTCAACAAATCAGGCTCCGTCCCTATTTTTTAACGCAGAAACCTCAGGAACTTAGCCCGTAGCGCATCCGCAGTCCTAACGTCCGGAGCCACCACCAGCACCGTATCATCCCCCGCGATAGTCCCCGTAACCTCCGGCCAATCCGCCTGATCCAGCGCCGCCGCCAACGCATTAGCATTCCCCGCCGGTGTCCTCAACACCAAAAGGTTCTGAGCCTGCCGAATATCCCGCAACACCTCACGCGCCAGCGCCCCCACGTCGGGACCCGGAGCCGCCACCACGTCCCCGCCCCCCGTCGAATACCCGGAAGCCGTCTTCACCAAGCCCAACTCCCGAATATCCCGCGACAGCGTAACCTGCGTAGCCGGAATCTTCAACGCCCGCAGCGCCCGCGCCAGTTCGTCCTGAGTATGCAGATTCCGCCCCCGAATCAGCTTAAGGATCTGGCTTTGCCGGTAACTCTTATTCATGCGTGAAGCTGTTTCAAACGCGCCGCCGCCGCATCCAGCGCGGCCTTTACATGTGCAGGTCCAGTTCCCCCCGCAATCTCCCGCGTCTTCATTCCCTCCGACGGATTCAGAACCGCCGCACATTCCGGAGTGAACTCCGGCGCAAACGCCTTGAGCGATGCCGCGTCCCAATCGGACGGCTTCTTGCCAGTGCGCACACTCTCCAGCACCAGCCGTCCCGCGATCTGATGCGCCTGATGAAACGCCGTCCCACTGCGCGCCAGCACCTCCGCCAAATCGGTAGCCACCACCCAACTTTCTTCCGCCGCCAGCGCCGGCCGTTCGGGTTTTAACTTCGCCGTAGCCACCACCTCCCGCGCCATAGCCAACGACCCGCACAACTGATCCGCCGCATCAAACAGAGGTTCCTTGTCCTCCTGCATGTCGCGGTTATAAGTCATCGGCAGACCCTTCATGATCACGAACAACGAATTCAAGTCGCCAAACACCCGTCCAAACTTCCCGCGAATCAACTCCAAAGAATCCGGATTCTTCTTCTGCGGCATCAGACTCGACCCGCTAGTGACGCCATCCCCCAACTCCAGCCACCCAAATTCCTCACTCGAATATAGAATCCAGTCTTCCGACAACCGGCTCAGATGCAACATCGCAGTAGAAGCCGCGTACAAAAAATCGAGCGCGAAATCACGGTCCCCCGAGACATCCATGCTGTTGTTCGTAATCGCCGCAAAACCTAAGTCCCGCGCAATTGCTTCCCGATCGAAAGGAAACCCACTCCCAGCGAGCGCCCCGCTGCCGAGAGGCAACACGTTTACCCGCGCTCGCGCCTGCTGCAGCCTCTCAAAATCCCGCGCGAACATCTCGAAGTAAGCCAGCAGATAATGCGCCCACAAAACCGGCTGCGCCCGCCGCAAATGCGTGTAGCCCGGAACGACGGCCTCAGGATCGCGCAAAGCGCAATCGAGCAGCGCTCGCATCAGCCCCGCCAGCAGTTCCAGCGCCCGATCGATCTCACCCCGTAGCCACAACCGCACATCCAGCGAAACCTGCTCATTCCGGCTGCGCCCCGTATGAATCTTGCCCGACAGCGCCCCGACCTTCTCACCCAACTTCCGAATCACTAACGTATGGACGTCTTCGTCGGTAGCGCCCTCATAAAACCCAGGTTTCTCCGCATCCGCAGCCAGTTGATCGAACGCCGCTACCAACTGCTCCCGCTCCGCAGCCGTTAAAATCCCCACGCCCTCCAGAGCCCGCGCAAACGCCTGCGAGCCCTGAATATCCGCGAAGATCAACCGCCGGTCAAAATGCAGCGATCCCGAGAAGCGCTCGAAAACCTCCGACGGCCCTTCCTCGAATCGCCCGCCCCAAAGTTTCATTTCTTCTTCGCTTTTTTGGCGTTCTTAAGGGAAGCCCGCACCTGCATCGGTAGCCCAATAAGATTGATGAAACCGCGCGCGTCCCGCTGATCGTACTCCGCGCCCATCGTAAAGCTAGCAATATCGAGCGAGTACAACGAATTCGGAGACTTGCGGCTGACCGGCTGGAACCCGCCCTTGTACAACCGCAGCGTGACCTCACCCGTATTGTCCTCAGTGGCCTTCGTGAAGAAAGCGTCCAGCGATTCCCGCAACGGCGTAAACCACAGCCCCGCGTACACCAGATCGGCGTAATCCAGAGCCAGCGCCTGCTTGTAATGCGACAAACTCCGGTCGAGCGTCAGCCCTTCAATCTCCCGATGCGCCGCCATAATCAGCGTCCCGCCCGGAGTCTCATAACACCCGCGCGACTTCATCCCGACGTAGCGATTCTCCACCAGATCCACACGCCCTATACCGTGCTTTCCGCCGATCCGGTTCAGCTCTTCCAGCAGCGCCACCGCAGACATGCGTTTGCCATTAACCGACACCGGCGTTCCCGCCTTGAACCCAATCGTCACGTCCTCTGGCTTAGCCGGAGCATCCTGCGGACTCCGCGTCAGCATCCAAATTTCTTCCGGCGCCGCGTTCTTGGGATCCTCCAGCGCCCCACCCTCGTGCGAGATGTGCCAGATATTACGATCCCGGCTGTAAATCTTCTTGGTAGTCTGCGAAATCGGTACCTTATGTTTCGCCGCGTACTCAATAGCATCCTCGCGCGAAACAATGTCCCACTCGCGCCACGGAGCAATCACCGGCAACTGCGGAGCCAGCGCCTTATAAGTCAGCTCAAACCGAACCTGATCGTTACCCTTCCCCGTGCACCCATGCGCCAAAGCATCGCACCCCGTCTTGAGCGCAACCTCAACCTGTTTCTTAGCCAACAGCGGACGCGCAATCGAAGTCCCAAGCAAATACTTGTGCTCATACTCAGCCCCCGCGCGCACCATAGGCCAAACGTAGTCCGTGAGAAACTCCTCCCGCATATCGGCGACGTAAACTTCGGAAGCCCCCGTCTTACGGGCCTTCGCTTCGAGCCCCTTCAGCTCCCCGCCCCCCTGCCCAATGTCTCCGCAAACCGCCACCACCTCGCAGCCGTAGTTTTCCTTCAACCACGGAATGATGATGGAAGTATCCAGACCGCCCGAATAGGCAAGCGCAACTTTCTTAGGTGTGTTCATAATCCAAAAATAGGGACGGAGCCTGATTTCGCCTGTGCCCCGTCAACAAATCAGGCTCCGTCCCTATTTTTCCTATCCCTTTCAACCCAACAGCATCACCAACAGCGCCTTCTGCGCATGCAGCCGATTCTCCGCCTGATCGAAAACCGCGGAACGCGGCGACTCCATAACCTGATCGGTAACCTCTTCGCCGCGCTTAGCGGGAAGGCAGTGCAAGAAAATGGCCTCAGGCTTAGCCAGCGCAAACAGCTCGGAGTTTACCTGATAAGGCGCGAACGCCCTCTGCCGCTCCGCCGATTCCGCTTCCTGCCCCATACTAGTCCAGACATCTGTATAAACCGCATCGGCCCCATCCAAAGCCTCAGCCGCATCTTGAGTCACCGTGATGGACCCCATTTCACGAGCCTGCGCCACAATCCCTGCATCCGGCCGATAGCCCGGCGGCGTCGCCACCGCGACCTCAACGCCTAAACGTCCAGCCGTCAACATCAAAGAATGCGCGACATTATTTCCATCGCCCACGAACGCCAGCTTCAGCCCATCGAGCCGCCCAAAGCGCTCCTGCAACGTAAGCATGTCCGCCAAAATCTGACACGGATGATAGCGATCGCTCAACGCATTGATCACCGGCACGTGCGACCACTGCGCCAGTTCCTCAATCGTCGACTGCGCAAACACCCGCGCCACGATCCCCTGCGTCCACCGCTCCAGATTCCGCGCGACGTCTTTCACCGGCTCGCGTTCCCCAATAGGCCCCGCGTAATTCACAGCATCGCCGCCCAGTTGCTTGATCGCCAGCTCAAACGTGAGCCGCGTCCGCAGCGACGGCTTCTCAAACAGCAGACTCAGGTAGCGCCCGGAAAGCGTCTTCGCAAACCGCGTAGGCGCACGCTTCATTTGCCCCGCCAGATCCAGCAACTGACGCAGCGCTTCCACCGGCAGATCGAGATCGGAAAGCAAGTGCTTCGCGATCGGCTGAGCGAATTTACGGACAGGCGCGGCCATGGGCGAACTCCCGAGTGAATTTTTATTCAACTGAATGAATAATAATACATTCTGGGGACGGAAGCAATGGAGCCCGCCAAACCAGCCGACGATCACGGAGACTCATACGGGTTGATCCCGATGCGCCGAGACCTGGTTACCAAAAACCATGAACTCGAACAAGCCGTCGGTCGACTCTATTCCGTCGGGATCGGCGGTGCTGATATTGACTAGCTCCCGCCCGAGGACGTCACGCCATTGCTTTAGCACCACGCATCGGGCAGCGCCTAACCGCGGATATTGGCTATTCGCATCAAGAGGCTCAAGGCTGAAGATCGGCACCTTATCGATAAACGTGTGGCGACGGCCGTCCGCCTCCACGAATTCGCACGCCACGACTCCGGGTTGTGCGTCATCCACAAACCGTACGATTTGGACTGCCAGCTCCATCACCGGATTCATACCCTCAGCCCGCGTGCTGACTAGCAGGGATGACTTCACGCGAGATCTTTTCCGCCGAAGCCAGTCGCGTCACCGCCAGATCGTAGGTATTTTGCAGGTTAAGCCACAGCTCCGGCGAGGTTCCAAAGTAGAGCGACAGCCGCAAAGCGGTGTCCGCGGTGATGCCTCGTTTGCCGTTAACGATCAGACTGACACGGCTCATAGGAATGCGAATATCCCGCGCCAGCTGATTCATGCTGATACCCCGCTCCGCCAGTTCTTCGCGGAGGAAATCGCCAGGATGTACCGGTTGAATTCTTGTCTTGCCCTTCATAATTCCTCACTCAGTGATAATCGATGATTTCCACGTCCCATGCGTCATTTCCATGCCATACAAAACAGATGCGCCATTGTGCATTCACGCGAATGCTGTATTGTCCTGCCCGATCTCCCCGCAGCGCTTCCAGACGATTGCTCCTCATAGCCGTCAAATCCGCAAGCGCCTGCGCGCCATCGAGCATTACTAAACGCCGATAGGCCGCTTGCTCGATGTTCCGGAACTTCCTGCTTCCGGTAAGACGGAAGATCGCCTCGGTGTCCTGGCACCGAAAGCTGCGGATCATGCCTTTATGGTATCACCATAAAGATAATAGATGGACGCCGCCCCCGCGATGGGATAGAATTGGTCCGATTCGCGGCACCCCATTCAGAAGGGACAAACATCAATGTCCAGCCCCACCAACCGTAGAACTTTTTTTAGACAAGCATCCTTGCTACTAGCCGGAACCCAAGCAAGCCCGCTCCTCAGAGTCGCTCGCGCTGCCGACGCCGATACCGTCGTCGCCGACACGTCAGCCGGCAAAGTCCGCGGCACGGTCCTCCAAGACATCAAAATCTTCAAAGGCATCCCCTACGGCGCCAACACCACCGGCAAGAACCGCTTCATGCCGCCAGCCAAACCAGTAGCCTGGACCGGCGTCCGCGACGCCCTCGCCTACGGCCCCACCGCCCCGCAAGACGCGTCGAATCGCCCCGGCCTCCCCGCGCAGAGCGAAGATTGCCTGGTGCTGAACGTCTTCACGCCCGCGGTAACCGGCGCGAGCAAACGCCCCGTAATGGTGTGGCTCCACGGAGGCGGATTCTCGTCCGGCTCCGGCTCCACGCCCATTCTCGACGGCACCAGTCTCGCGCACACCTACGACGTAGTGGTCGTCAGCATCAACCACCGCCTGAATGTTTTCGGGTTCACCTATCTGGGCGAGCTAGCGGGCTCGGAGTTCTCGCTCTCCGGCGGCGTAGGGATGCTCGACATCGTGGCCGCACTCGATTGGGTGCGCGACAACATCGCCAGCTTCGGCGGCGACCCCAACCAGGTGACCATCTTCGGCCAGTCCGGCGGTGGCCGAAAAGTCGCCACCCTGATGTCGATGCCCGGAGCCAAAGGAAAATTCCAGCGCGCCATCATCGAGAGCGGCGCCGTATTGCGCCTCACCACACAAGAGGATGCGATCAAAGCCACCGAACTGCTCCTCAACGAATTGGGCCTGAAACCCAACCAGGCGCGCGAACTGCAGCAAGTCCCCATGGCCCAGTTGCTAGCCGCCAACGCAGCAGTAGTCAAAAAAATGCCGGGGCGCGAACCCGGCATGACGCCGAACTCGCCCATGGTCGACGGCAAAGCCCTCCCCAGCCACCCCTGGGACCCAGCCGCCCCCGCGCTATCCGCCAACATTCCGCTGCTGATGGGATGGGCCCATACCGAAGAGACCCTCTACGACCGCCCCACTCCCGAAAAGCTCGCCCTGGACGAAGCCGGCCTGAAGCAGCGTGTCAGCGAAACGCCTGGAAGGCGATCCCGACGCCGTCATCGCCGCCTTCCGCCAAGCCTACCCGGATGCCTCGCCCGTGGGACCTCTACATCCTGATCGCCACCGATCATCCACGCGGAGCCTACTCTCGCGAACTCGCCCGGCGCCGAGCCGTCCAAGCGGGAGCCGCGCCAGTCTATCTTTATCGCTTCGATTGGGAAACCCCCGAGGGCGGCGGACACATGCGCTCTCCCGCACACCATCGAGATTCCCTTCGTGTTCAACAACATCAAGATCGCCGGCCCGCTGATCTCGAAAATGCCCGAAGCCTACGCGCTAGCCGAGAAAGTCAGCGCCGCATGGGTCGCGTTCGCGCGCACCGGCGATCCCAACACGCCGCAGCTGCCCAAATGGCCTGCCTATTCGGCGAAGGTTCGCGACACCATGCTGTTCAATAACCAGAGCCGCGTGGTGCCAGATCCCGACCGCCCGGGGCGCCTCGCAATGGAGCACGTTCTAAAGCTGTCTTAGCGGATGTTGATCTTCAAAATCGCGTCCGAATGATCGTGACGCCAGCCCCAATAGGCTTGCTGATCGTTCTCCTTCAGCCTCGAGAAATTGCTGTACTTGCGATGATTCTCCTTGGCGTACATGCGATACGCCCGATCTTCATGGCTGTTCCATTGATGATCGTCGTTGTGTTCTTTATCGTGGTAGCTCTTTGCTGTTTCGGCGCGCACGGCTGTGGGCGTGAACGCTACCGGGATCATCAGTGCGGCGCCTAACATAGCCGCTTTCCAGAAACGGGACGAATTTATCTTCATGCCCTGTCGCTGCGCAGTTGGCTGCCCAAACTTTCGCGGGGCCGCGCCGCTTAGCCGTTGTCCTGGAAATCCGCGCCGCGGGTTTCCACCTTTATCCGCAACATGTGGGCGTGCGCCTCTTGCACTTGCCGCGCCTGCTTCTCCACCAGCACGCGCGCCGCACCTGTAATGTCCATATTCACCACCAGTTCGAACGCGCCTACCGCCACTTCTTCCCCGGATTCACACGCCGCGGCAATCGCCCCGCCGTCGCCCCCGGAAAGCGCCGCCTTCAAGTGGATCCAGCCGCGAAACACCGTTGCCCCGGCCGTGCCCGACTCGGCGGCCGTCCCGCCCAGGCGCTCCACTTCGCTGTCCAAAGCCAGTGCAAACTGCCCACGCTGCTTCGAGTAGTCGCTGAACACACTCGCCAGTTCCGTGTTGTGAACGCTCTCCGCCGCCGTACGGTACCCCAACTCCCCGTCTTTGCAGGTTTCGATGAGCTGGTTTAACTGTTTGATGGTTTCTTCGTTGGTCACGATCCGCTACCCAGCACTTCGGCCTCCGTTGCTTTGAACAGAGACGCAGGCCACAGATCCGCCTTCATGACCGAGTGTGGTCATTTGACTGTCCGTGGTTAGAAAAAGAAAACGGGGCTGCCGCAACGGCAACCCCGTCCTGTAACTGGAATGGACTCAGCTTTCGCTTAAAACACGAACTTCAGAGCCAACTGCATAATGCGCGGATCGAGCGAACTGGTAATCGTACCGAATCCGGGCGTCCCGTAGGTGAGGTTGAGACCCGAAGCGCCGGCCGCCAGACTGGGCGGCGAAATGCCGGCACGGCGCGTATTGCTCAGATTGAAGGCTTCTCCACGAAGTTCCAGCGTATATCCCTCGCGGACTGTGAACACCCGGGAGGCCGCCATATCGAACTGCCAAAATGCGGGAGCCTGGATGCTGTCGCGGCCCACGTTGCCGAACGTACCCGGCGCCGGAGCCGAGAACGCTGCCGGGTTGATCCAGCAGGTGGGACCCGGATTGGGGCACAGCGAGGCTCCCCCGTTCGTGTTCGGCCGCTGTCCGGTGTTGGCCGCGCCGGTCAACGCCACGTCGCTGCTCATGAAGATGGTAACCCACGGCGCCGACATCGCCCGGTAAATCCCCGAGAATTTCCAGCCGGAACCAAGCAGTCTCGTTGTGCGATTGGCGAACCTAGGTGTCTCATACACAGTCGTCCAGTTGAAGATCTGGCGGCGGTCGGAGGAGAATACGCCTCCGATTTCGACCGACTGGCAGTTGGCGCGATCGAAGCGGCGGTTGTTGGGAATCGTGTACCCGCCGCCGGCGTTGCCGGTGCTGTTGCCGAGGGTCAGGTCGCCGATGCAGTGCGACCAGGTGTAGTTGGCACTGGTGCTCAAGCCCTTGCTGAGACGCTTCTGAACCGCCAGAATCATACCGTTGTAGCTGGAGGTTCCGCCGGTGTCAAACACATCCATGTAGCCATAAGCGCCGGCGCCGGGGAATTTATTCACCGTGAAAAACCTCCGGCTGTTCTGATTCGCAATAGAGTTGCAGCTGGTGATCGGGGCGCCACCCGCGCACGGCACGATAGTTGCCGGATTCAATTGGTAAGAGCCCAAAAGGTTCTGGCTTTCGCTGCCGGTGTAAGTGGCCGACGCCACCCAGTCATTACCGAATTGCCGTTGGACTACGAAATTCCACTGATACACCTCGGTGGCCTTGTTGTCCGGCTGCTCAGCGATATAGGTTCCGCCGGGGGCGAATGGCGCATTGTTGTTCAGCACAAATGGGAAGATGTTGCTGCCGGGACTGGAAGAATAGGGGTCGCTGAATTTATTCCCCCCGAAGATCGACGTATTGCCAAAGGGCGGAGAGTCGGCCGAGTTGACGTACATCGAGCCGTTGACGTAATCATACGAGATTCCGAAGGAAGCGCGGATGGTCATCTTGCCGGTGCCCGTCGGGTCGTAGCCCAGCGCGACGCGCGGCGCAAACAGATTCCACTGCCGTTTGACGCCGGCCAGACCTTCGAACCCGGCATCTCCCGGGAATGTCAGCCCCGGAGGGCCATTGACAAACACTTGACTCGTCTTTCCGGCGAGCATGTTCGCGAAGCTGAAGTTATAGGCCGACCGATTGAGCGCTCCCGGAGGGAGGGACGGTTCCCAGCGCACTCCCACATTCACGGTCAGGCGTGGAGTCGCCTTCCAGGTATCCTGCACGTATCCGTTAATGAACCATCTCTGCTGCGGCAGCGGGTTGGGCGCGGACATGGCGTAGGTGTTAAACTGTCCCAGCAGGAATGAGGGGATGTTGGCAAAACCCCACAAGCCTTGCGCATACACGTTACCCAGGAAGATCATCTTATACATCGATCCGCCCATCCCGAAGTTAATCTGGTGCGAGCCGTGAACCCAACTCACGTCGTCATTGAGCTGAAAGATTGTGCTGTGGGCATCCGCCTTACCGCCAGTGCCAGGTCCGACCGAAAAGCCGTTGACGCCCGCGGTACCGATGTTGAACGTACTTTGGTGAGGCACATATCCGCAATACACCTTTTGCACGCCCAAATCGCAGGAATCGACAAAGTCGGAATCGAAGCGGCGAATTCCAAGACGATCCACGGAACCGCGGAACTGATTCACCATGGTCGAGCTAAACAAATACGTGTCGCCCGCGGTCCAGGTCTGATCCGCGTCATCCAATCCGCCCTGCGATGAGCTCAGAATGTTGCTCGGCGTTACGGTCAACGACGGCGGACGGAAGTATTGGCTACGGAGGTAGCGCCCGAAGATCGTGTTCTTGGCGCTGCTCTGGTAGTCCCCGCGGCCGACATACTGTTTCTCGTTAACCTGCGTCACCAGGCCCAACGGCGAGAGACCGCAACCGCTGGCCGTCGGCAGCAGTTTCGCCAGCTTCACGGCCGCCGGGTCATAGGTGAGACCGGGCTTCAGTTGGTTGTTCACAAAGTTTGCATTGCCGGCAACTGCCGACGGGCACGCCGTGAAATCCCCCGCGATCATCGCGGGCGTCGGGATGAAATCGTTAACGAAGGCCGTCTGGTGGGTGATGGTGCCCTGATAGCCGAAGAAGAAGAAGATCTTGTCCTTCTTCACCGGACCGCCGATGACCCCGCCAAATTGGTTGCGTTTCAGTCCATCGTTGGTATGCGTGGACCAGTTGGTCCCGTTCATAGCGCCGTTGCGGAGGAACTCGAACGCATCGCCATGAAAAGCGTTGGTGCCTGATTTGGTAACTCCGGTGATGGTCCCGCCGGCGTGCACGCCGTTTTGCGCCGTCAGCGCGCTGGTTTCTACTTTAAACTCCTGCAGCGCGTCCGGGAACGGGAAGGGCATGTTGGCGTTGTCCCACGGGTTGTTGAACACGCTGCCATCCAGCCAGAATCCGGTGCCGAAGGATTGTCCGCCGTTGATCACGTACTGCTGGGTGCCGGGATATCCGCCGTTGCCGGCCACGCCCTGCGGGATCACCGCACCGCTCAATACGATCAGGTCAGTCGCCACGCGGCCGTTGAGCGGCAGTTCCAGAATGCGCCGGTTCTCAATGACGGAGCCTATACCGGTTGCCTGCGTCTCGACCAGAGCCGCGTTGGCTTCCACCTGCACCTGTTCGCTGACGTTGCCCACCTTGAGAGCGACATCGACGGTCGGGCTGGTATTGACCAGCAGCGTGATTCCAGTCTGTACGTAAGTGGTAAAACCTTGTTTACTCACCTCCAGGCGATAGGGCCCGATGGGAAGATTGGATAACACGTAGGTGCCGTCCGCAGCCGAGGTGGCGTTGCGCACCGCTCCCGTTCCGGTCTGCGTTGCTTTAACGTCCGCGCCCGGAACCGCCGCGCCAGTGGAATCCAGAACCGTTCCCTGAATCTGCGACGTCTGGGCAAAAAGGCTGGTACAAATAAGCACACCAGCTAGTAATAAAAGACTCCTCATTCACGTACCTCCCTGAACAACCTCCTGCGAAGTTAGCACGATCCGACCTAGGGGTCAATACCGCCTCACGCCAGAGTTTGCGCGTAGCGCAGTATCGCATTATTTGATTTTAATGATGCGGCAACGATAGGGAGGGGGCAGAGATGAGGATCTAGTACTTACTTCGCACTTTTCTTTGCGGCCTTGGCCTTGGCAGCCTTCTTTTCCTTGCGAGGCAGCTTGGCTTTGTCCTTTTTCACCAGCTTGGGAATTTTCCTGGACGCCACCGGCTGCTCCGCTCCCGCTCCCGCTAGGCGCGCGACTTTCCCGGCCGCCGTACCGATGGCCTTCGCGGCCGTCACCAATATGCTCTCATCGCTTGTTTCCGGAGTTGCTGCGGTTTTTTTCGCCATGTTTAGCGTTCCTTCCCCTTCTTCTTAGCGGCCGCCTTTTTGCTGCGCACACTGGCGCTCGCCGCCGCAGCCTTGCGGGCGATTTCCCTGCGTTGTTCCGGCGTGAGAACCTTCGCGCGCCGCTTCCCGCCCAAACTCCCCAGCGCCTTCGCGATCTCGGAAACGTCTCTCGCCTTCACATCATTTAGCTTAGCGCCAAGTTGGAGCGAAGGTCAATGTTTTCCTGGCTCACTTCGACTACACTAGACCGGGAGGCATCCGTGAAACCAACTACCCTCGCAGCTCTATTGCTCGCTTCAGCTGACCGCCATCACCGCGTCCGCGCAACCCGCCCCGTTCAACCCGGCCGGCGTGACCATGGGCCACTGGCACATCGCTTCCAAAGATGTCGAAGCCAACAAAAAACTCTTCCTCGCCATGGGCGGCAAGCTGTACATGCCCGGCGGAAACCCGATCGTCATGTTCCCCGGGCTCTATATCAACCTGAACCTGGGCACCGAAAAAGGCGACGGCGGCACCCAAGGCTCGGTGGTGAACCATGTCGGCTTCATCGTCGACAACGTGCAAAAGCGCGCCGCCCAGTGGAAAGCCGCGGGTGTCGCAGTGCTCCCCGGCAATAACAACCGCCTGGATCAAGCCTTCGTCGAAACACCCGACGGCGTCCGCATGGAAATCCTGGAAGACAAAACCCAATCGATGCCCATCCGCAACGAACACGTCCACTTGTTCCTGACGGAAGCCGAAATCCCCAAAGCGCAAGCTTGGTACGCGAAGACCTTCGGTGGGACCACCGGAGTCCGCAACAACGCCCCCGTCGTGAACCTCCCCGGAGTCCAAATCCGCTTCACCAAAGCCGACGCGCCGCAGACACCCACCAGAGGCCGTGTGCTCGACCACATCGGTTTCGACGTGAAGGACCATGCCGCCTTCGTGAAGAACCTGCAAGCCGACGGCATCAAGCTGGACGAGCCGGTGCGCAAAGCTCCCACCGGCAGCACCATCACCTATATCACCGACCCCTGGGGCACCCGCATCGAAATCGTCCAACGAGCGCCCCTGGGACCGGAAGTGAAATAATACCCGGCGCTTAAGCCAGAGCTTTACCGTAGAGCGCCAGCAAGCGCGCCCACGCCTTCTCCGCCAGCGGCTCGCTGTAGACCTGCGAATCCGGCGGACACCAGCCGTGCGCGGACCCCGTGTACACTTCGATCTCCGCCGGCACCTTCGCCTTGGCGAAAGTCTCCTTCAGAACGTCTTTCTCCTTAGGAGCCCGCATATCGTCATTCGCCGCAATCGCGATCAGCAATTGCGCCTTGGTCTTCGCGGCCTGCAGATGCGGACTGTTCGGCATATCCGTCACCAGTCCACCGCCATGGAAAGACCCGACCGCTCCCACACGATCCGGCACCGCCGCCGCCGTACGAAACGCCATCGGCCCGCCCATGCAATAACCCTGCGTGCCCATCTTCCGGTTCTTCGCAACCGACGCTTGCTTATCCAGCCATCCCAGGAACGCCTTCGCATCCGTGAACTCGGTCGTCTCGGTCATCGCTTGCGCCAGCGGCAACAAACTCGGGATCGGAGTCGCCGAACCCTGGTCCGCCGTCGGAGCTTTCTTCACGCGGTAGAACGGATTCACCACCAGCACCGAGTAGCCCGATTCAGCCAGCCGCTTCCCCATACTGCGAAACGCCGGCCGCAGCCCGAAGATGTCCGGCCACACCAGAACCCCAGGCGCCGTGCCCGTCGAAGGATGCACGAAGTAGCAGTCCGCCGTGCCGTCCGGAGTCGTAATGCTCACCTCCGCCTCCGTAACCGCAGCCGCGTTCGCGACTTGTGGCAGCAGCATCGCCGCGCCCGCTCCCAACATGACGCCGAATTGCTTTCGCGTCACCAAACCGAGTTTCTCGTATTGCTCCCGGTCTTGCTCAAAATGATCCTGATCGCACATAGTCGCTCCTTTTTGATGCCCGCGAGACCGCAGGCATACTGCATAGTTTATCCCTACCCGGTCCCGCGTGCGCTAGTG
>CAVXEM010000026.1:0-31449 GCA_963760575.1 Bryobacterales bacterium | reverse complement strand
AGCGAGTTCCACTCCGTCATGCTGACATCGAGCCCTGGGAATGCGACCTTCGCGAACGGCCAACTGGTTTTGATCCACTCGCGAACTTTGGCTTCGAGCAGCGGCTGCAGATTCTCCTTTGCGCCGCGTTCGGTCATCAAGAAGCGCACGGTGGCGTCGTAGCCCTGCTTCTTGCTGGGATTCACATAGACGCAGGCGATTTCCTCGGTGCCGTCGGCGGATAATATCCCGTAAGCGAAGGACGTCGCGTGCTGGAACTCCCAGCGGTGGCGCTTAAGCTCGCCGTAATCTTCATCTGAAGTAATAGTCGCTGGCGCTGTGCGGCCGACCGTATGCATCAACGCGCCGAAGTCTTCCTTGAGGATCTTGGGTTCGAGGATATTCCAGGTGTAGTCGCCGATCGCCGGCGGCGGCGGGACCATGAACGTATCGGGAACGAACTTCACCTTCGCAGTGGCGTAGGCGTTGTTCGTGGTGGGCGAAGCCACCACCAGCATCGGGCTGCACTTATCGGAACCCGCGACGCAGACTGAGTAATGAATCCAACGCGGTTCCGTTTCCACCAGCGTCGCGATCATTTCATCGCCGCTCGACTTGAACGCGTTCTCCGCGCTCTTGCCATTCAACGTGGTTTTCAACGTGAAGCTCGACCCCGCTTTGGCGTTGACCAGCTTCATGTGGAATTCGACAGGCTCGCCAGGGATGAAGGTGGCTAGGTCTTCCACCAGCAAGTCGGTTTTACCATCGCCATCGAGATCGACCTGCTGAGCGTCGTCAGTCCAAGGATGCGGCGCGGCGCTGATCGCCTTCTGTGCAAGGAAGCGCCACACCTTCCCTTCCTTGCCATTGGACAGCCACACGTAGCCGTGCCCGATGCGCATAGCGTCGCCGCCGGGGCCAACCAACTGCGCGGTCACCTTGTTGCTAGCCGGATCGATACGCGAAACCGGAATGGACTTCTGCGTGACCCACAGAGCACCTTCGCCCGTGGCGATATCGCCGCCCGTGCCGGGGACGCCGGCGTCAACGGTCGCGACCACCTTCATGGTTCGCGGATCGATCTTGGTCACTGTCCCGCTTCCCTGGTTGAGCGTCCACACGAAGCCTTCGCCCGCCGCCATGAAACGCGGATTCGGACCCACTGGGATCTCGGCGATCACCTTATTCGTAGCCGGATGAATCACGCTGACCACGCTCTTGGCGGTGCTCGAAACCCACACCAGGTTGTAACCGTAAACCGCCGTGAAAGAATCCGGCGGCACGCTGATCTCGGCGATCACTTTATTCGTGGCGGGGTCGATGCGCGACACGATGCCTTTGGGATCGCTGGGCATCCACGCCGATCCGGCGCCGAACGCGATGCCGCCCTCGGTGTTGGCCGGGCCCACCGGAACCTTCGCCAACACTTCATTAGTCTTCAGATCGATGCGATAGATGACGTGCTCATCGCAACTCGGCGACCACAGCGTTCCCGCCGCCACCGCAAAACCGGAACACGGTTTCGGCACCGGAACCGCGGCGAGGATCCGGTCCGATTTCGGATCCATGCGGAACACCATGTTGGTGCCGCGGCTGTTGGTCCACACCGAGTCCTCGGTAATCGCCAGCCAATCGGGGCCGCCCTTAATGCCGTTGGCCTCGATGCTGTATTGCGCGTCCGGGATCAGAAACGACATGGGCGCTTGTACGCCCGGCACTCCCGGTTTTTGTTTCGCTGTCGAACCGGTGGGTTGCTGCCCGAAAGCAAGGCAACCCACCGCCAGCAATCCGGTGATCAGGTACCGGGAGCTAGGCCACGATGTCATGGATGACCTCCCCGGCAGTGTCGGTCAACCGGAAATCACGCCCGCTATAGGGATACGTGAGTTTCAAGTGATCGATGCCGAGCAGATACAAAATGGTGGCGTGCAGGTCATGCACGTGGGTCGGTTTTTCGACGGCTTTGTAGCCGAAGTCATCAGTGGCGCCGTGGGTGATGCCGCCCTTGATGCCGCCTCCGGCCATCCATAACGAAAATCCGTAGTGATTGTGATCGCGGCCATTGACCACGCCGCCGCCCACCATTTCGTTGGCAGTTTGAATGGCCGGCGTGCGCCCAAATTCCGTACCGCCGATCACCAGCGTGTCATCGAGCATCCCGCGTTGCTTCAGATCCTTGACCACGGCGGCGAAGGGCTGATCGGAATCCTTGGCGAGGCGCCGATACGACAGGATGTCGGTGTGAGCATCCCACGGATCACCCTTGCTGTAGTAGACCTGCACCATGCGTACGCCTTTTTCAGCCAGACGTACCGCCATCAGGCAACCGAGCGCGGTGCTGCCAGGTCCGTACATGTCAAGAATGGCCTTGCTCTCCTTGCTGACGTCGAACACTTCAGGCGCTTCCGTCTGCATGGCGAACGCGGTCTCCATGGTTTTGATGGAGGCTTCAAGCTGCGAATCCTTCTCGCCGACTTTCGCGAGATTGGTTTCGTTGAGCTTTTTCAAATACGCCAGATCGCGGCGCTGAATGGCGGCGTCGACGTCGGCGTTAGTAACGTTGGGGATGACTTTGGCGGCTTCGAAGGGCTGGCCTTCGATCCACTCGTTCTTAACGTAAGTCCCCTGATAGATGGCCGGCAGGAACGCGGAACTCCACAAGGGACTGCCGATGGTGATGGGCTGCGACGGGCACAGCACCACGTAACCCGGCAGATTGGAATTCTCGCTGCCCAGACCGTAAGTGATCCAGGAACCCATCGACGGACGCCCGATCACGTTCGCCCCGGTGTTCATCAGCGTGATGGACGGCTCGTGATTCGGAATATCGGAATGCATCGAGCGGATAACGCAGATGTCTTCCGAGATCCCTCCGACGTTAGGCCATAGCTCGCTGACTTCGGTATCGGCCTTGCCATAGCGCTTGAACGCGAACGGCGACTTCATCAAGTTGCCGGTTTTGCGCTGCGTGAGAATAGCGCCCCCCGGCAGCGGTTGCCCGTCGTACTTCGTGAGCATCGGCTTGGGATCGAAGGTGTCGACGTGTGACATGCCTCCGTTCGAAAACAGGAAAATAACTCGCTTCGCACGAGGTTTGAAATGCAGTTGCTTCAGCACTCCCGGAGTGCCCCCCGCAGGCTCCGCGGCCTTGAGGGACTGGCTGACCATGTTCGCGAAGGCCAACATTCCGAAGCCCCCGCCCACCCGGGCGAGAGCTTCACGGCGCGTAAAGGGAAGAGGTCTGTGATTGCAAGACATATTATTTCTCCTAGTTCAGGAACAGGAATTCGTTCGAGCTGAGCAGGGCCCAGCACAGAGCTTCGAGCGGCGTCTCCACCTTCTTTGCGACCGGAGCCGCAGCCGGCGCCGGCGCTGAAGACATGGAATCCTTCGCCGCGTCACCGTCAGGCTTGGCCGCGAAGGCGGCGGCCTTAAAGCTAACTTCGGCCCGGGATGCAGGCTCGGTGGTAGTGGGCGCGGAAGAGTCGTGAAGCAGAGCCACGGAGAAGCTCAGTTCGTCAGGCGATGGCTCACGTTGGTAAACGATCTCAAAGGCTTTGCGAACTTGAGCTTCCTCGTTTCCGGCTCCCTTGACGCGCTCGGCCAACGCAGCAGCCTGCTTATGGACGAACTCGTTATTCAGGAAGTACAAGCGTTGCAGCGCGACGTTAGTGGTGTAGCGCCGCTCGGCGGAAAGCGTCGGCAGCGGATAGTCGAACAGAATTTGGAATTCATTCGGGAATACGCGGCTGACGGCACCGTACATCCCGCGGCGAACCATCTTCGCGTCCAGTTCTTCACTGGGGCCGCCGATCTTGGCCATGTCGAGCTTGCCGGAAGCCGTGAGCAGACCGTCCCAGATTCCTTCGGCTTCCAGACGGCGGCGGTTGCCGCGCCAGTAGAAGCGGTTGTCCTGGTCCTTGGCGAGATTGGCTCTCTGACGGCGCGGAGCTGAGTTGATACGTCCGCGACATCACGATTTCCTTGATCAGCTTCTTCGACGACATGCCTTCGTCGACGAATTTCGAAGTGAGGTATTCGAGCAGCTCGGGATTCGTCGGCCGTTCGCCGGCGAACCCAAAGTTGTTGGGTGTATCGACGATGCCGGTGCCCATGTTCCAGCGCCAAATGCGGTTCACAAACACGCGCATCGCCAGCGGCTGCTGCACGATGTCTTCGGCGAGTTCCAGGCGCCCGCTGCCCTTGGTGAAGGGCTTCGGCTCGCCGTTGGAGAGCACTTGCAGGAACGCGCGCGGCGCGTCCGCGCCGAAAGCATACGGATTGCCACGCTCGAAGATCTTCAGATCCGACGGCTCCTTGTTGTCGGCGAGCCCGGCCGCGATGGGATATTCCGGCGGCATGGCTTTCTTGAAGGCTTCGTTCTCCGCCTTCATGCGGTCAATGTGTGCCGCGAAATCCGGACTGAGGCGGCGTTGCAGCGCCCAGTCGGTCAGCTTGAACAACCCAGGAGTCTTCTTTTCCTCAGCATTATCGTTGATGGGCGATTCCGACAGATCCTTGTCGAACATGTCAGTCCACAAATAGCTGGCTTCACGCTCCATGCCCTTCAAATCGATCTGATGCTGGATCAGCTTGCGCTTAATCCCATTCGGCAGAGGATCGAACTTCTCGTTGGGATCTTTGATTTTCGCAAGCTGTTCTTCGTTCTCGGCCTTGAGTTTGGCGTGCTCCTTGTCAATCTCAACGGCCTTTTGATAGAAGGTGTGCGCCAGAGTCTTGGCTTGATCGGCATCGCCGCCGCTGGCCACCATCTTCTGCCATGGGACCAGGAAGCTATAGTTGGTGGGCTTCTTCTTCAGGAACTTGGTCCAGCGTTCCAGAATCTCGGGATCCAGTTTGTATTTCTCCGCGATGCCCGCGACGCTCGCGTGCTTCTCAGTCTCGACACGCCATGCAGCCACCATATAGTCCTCGGTTTCAGAGAACAGCACCTGCGCCTGCAGGGTAGACAGCTGATCCTGGAATTCCTTCAGCTTCTTTTCTTTCTCTTCGAGTTCTTTCTTTTGGGCATCGTAAGCGTCCGCGGTTTCCTTGGGAACCAGCGGATACGCATGGTAGCTGGTGCTGGCGAAAACGCCCGCCAAGCGGTAGTAATCTTTCTGCGGAATTGGATCGTACTTATGATCGTGGCAGCGGGCGCATCCGACCGTTAGGCCCAACAGGGCTTTGGATGTCGCGTCCACTTTGTCGTGCCACTCGTCGGCGCGTTCGACGGCCGCGGGGCTGTCGTTCATCTGCCACATCCCAAGGCCGTTCAGACCCAGGCCGGGAATCATTTTGTCGCGAACTTTTTCGTCCATCAAATCGCCGGCGAGCTGCGCCTTGATGAAGGTGTCCCACGACATGTCGGAGTTGAACGCCTGAATCACCCAGTCGCGGTAAGTGTAGGCCGACTTGTACTTCTCCTTGTGCATGTCTTTCTGAGCGATGCGATAGTCGTCTTCCGCGTAGCGCGTGACGTCGAGCCAGTGACGCGCCCACAATTCGCCGAAGTGCGGCGAGGCCATCAAGCGGTCGACTACTTTTTCATACGCGTTAGGCGACTTGTCCGCCTCAAACGCCTTTACTTCTTCGTAAGTGGGCATCAACCCGGTGAGGGTGTAAGTAACGCGCCGCAGCAAGGTCCGGCGATCGGCGGCAGCGACGGGCTTCAACCCGTCCTTCTCTAGCTTCGCGAGCACAAACTTATCGATGTTGTTCGCGGGCCACGCGGCGTCCTTGGTCTTGGGCGGCTCGGGCTTGGCCAGCGGCTGGAAGGACCAGAAATTCTTCTGCTCCGGCCGGATGACATAGCCGCCCGCCTGCGCCGTGACCTTTTCCACCGGCCACACGGCTCCGTCCTTCACCCAAGCCGTCAGATCCGCGATCTGCGCCTCCGTGAGGTGCCCGTTCTTAGGCATTTTGATCTCGGTGGTCTGACGAATCGCCGTGACCATCATGCTCTTCTCAGGCGCGCCCGGCACCACTGCGGGTCCGGACTTCCCGCCCTTGAGCAAGCCTTCGAGCGAGTCCAACCGCAACCCGCCCATCTGTGAATTGGTGTGGCAGGCGAAGCAATTCTGCGCCAGCACCGGCCGCACGCGGTTCTCAAAAAAGTCTTTTTGCTCCTGCGTAGGCGCGGGCGCCTGCGCCAGGAGCGTTAATCGGCAAACAAGATATCCCAAGCAGAAATAGCTTCATCTTTTCCTCTTTCATGCATTGACTCCACCGCGACGGAGCGGGGGAGCGGAACAGACTGGGTTCCGCTTGGGGGTTTAACTAAAATTCGTACCGTAATCCAAACTGCATCACGCGCCCCGGCTGCGCCATCTGATACTCGCCGAAGGACGAGAGAGTGGTCGCATCCAGAATGGGGTTGTAGAAGTTCACGTTGTTGAAGGCATTGAAGGCTTCGCCGCGTAACTGAAGCCTCTGATTTTCCCAGGGCAACTGGAACGATTTAGCCACGGCGAGATCGAAGTTCAGAAGGCCCGCGAGACGAATGGCAGCACGCGTACCCACCGAACCGGCATACATCGGCAACCAGTTGCTCGCCGCAGTAGTCGAGCCGAATGCGCTGGGATTGCCTTTTTGATCGTAAGTCGACGTCCCGTAGGTGTAAGACGAGATCGGATAAGCGATCGCGCCGAATGAGAAGTTGGTGGGGAAGACGCCACCATAATATACGGAAGACGGCAGCCCTGACCGGTACCGCGAGATCATCGAGACCTGCCATCCGCCCACGATCTGATTCAGAACCGGATTGGCGTTCTTGAGCAGCATCTTCCCTTTGCCGAAGGGCAGTTCGTAGAGCACGTTCGCGTTGATATTGTGGCGGGCATCGAAGTCCGAAGAACCGCGGTAGGCGGTGTTGCTATACGGATCCAGCATGATGCCGCCGTAGCTGCCGGCTCCCGATTCCGCGCCACCTCCGCGATCGATGGAATGCGAGAGAGTGTAGTTGAAGTCGAACGAGAAGCCCTGGCTCAGGGGCTTGCGCAGCGTGATGGTAGCGCCGTGATAAGTCGCGGCGCCGTTGTTGGTCCAGGTGTTGATACCGCTCGCCTGGGGAGTGTAGAAGGTCCAGCAACCCGGCGCGCTAATGCAGTTGGGGAACGATTTACCATTCACCGTTTTGAGCCGGTCAGCCTGGTTGAGGGTGTCGGTATCGCTCAGGCCGTTCACCGACTCCATCAAGTACAAGTAGTTGGCCGTCGCGCTGCCCGGGAAATATAGGTTCGCGATTTTGCCGAAATACTTTTCGATGAACGGATTGCTGGGAACCAAGCTGGGATTGGCGGCAATTTGTTTCCCCACTGTGTTGGTGAGATTCGGGTTGTTGTTCGACAACTGGAGATAGAGGCTGCGCATGTCAGCCTCGGCCTGGCCGAGCGTGAGACCGCTGGTTGGGTCCTTGAAATTCCACGCTACCCCTCCCACGTCCTGCTGCATCAGCAAGGCATGTGAGAGCCGGCCTTGATAACCGATTTCCAGCGTCATGCCGCCCTTCAGCGGACGTGCGATCGACGCATTCAGCACATAGGCGTAGGGCGTCTTCAAATCGGACTTCATGCCCACGTAAGTGCCTCCGATGTAGGCGACAGTGGCGGGCGTATACGGGAAGACGTGCGTGGACGCGGCCGGGAGATCAGGCAGCGTGCCGTTGTAGCGGTTCGCGGTGGAGAACGTGAAAGAGCCCAATACATCGTTCTCCGTCAAACCAAACGGATTTTGGTTATCGAACTGAACCACCATGTCGCTTCCGAAGCGATCGTAGGCGATACTGGCGCCGGCGCGGAAAACGCCGCCCTTGCCGAGAATCTTAGCTCCCAGACCGGTGTCTGATTGCGGACTGTAAGCCACCGCAAGTCGCGGGGCCAAGTTGTTGTTATCCCGGCCGAACCAACTGGGCTGGTTGTTGGCCGGTCCGATCAGGCCGTAAGACAGCATCGCGTTGGGAAGCTGGGCCGAGGGGACGCCGTTCGCTGCACCGGCGAGCCGCTGCCCCCAGAAATCCTGCAGGGAAAACGTCGGTGCGACTTGGAGTCCATTGGTCTCCCATGGCGGAGCGTCGTTTTCGTAGCGCAGCCCGTAAGTCAGAGTTAACCCGGGTTTCATGCGCCAGCTATCCGCCACATAGCCCGCGTATTCGTTGGTGGCGAAATTCCGGACCCTCGGCACGCCGATAGGTGTTGCCGTCCCGCTCTGTGTGTACGAATAGTTGATACTGCCGCCGGAAATCATGCCAAGAAGGTCACCACCGCCACGCTCGAGCGCTTGGACGTTCGCGACCGTCGAGTTCAGTCCGTTAGCGGTGAGATAGGACTGTGTCGCGGCCAGGAAATCAGACCCCAGACCGGTAAGACTGCTGCGGCTGTAGGAATAGCTCGGCCACGCGTTGGCGTAGTTGGTGTAGCCATTCCGAACAAAACGGATATTGGCGCCCGCTGTGACCGTATGAGTATTTTTGGTCCACGTAAAATCGTCGTTGACGTTGTATGTCGGCGAAATACGGATGTACGCGCGGCTGTTATAGTTCACGGTCGGGTCAATGCTGTCAATGTTGAAAGCGGTACCCGAAGGACCGGTCTGATTGAGGCCGATACGGGTCAATCCGAAGGCCGCGACGTTCACCATCGACGGCGACAACACCGCCGTGTACAGCGCGGAAATACCACGACTGTTATTGAGTTGCACGTTATTGATGGGGGCGCCCGGGAATGACTGCGGTGTAAGCACTTGGTTGTTACCCGCCAGCGAACCACGCAAAGAAAGGATGTGTTTTCCGGCCGAGTCCAGATGGAAGTCCATCTTGCCCACATACGCGTTGTTGGTCAGATTGTCGGGCGCATTGAAGCGGTAACCGACGAAGTTCAAACCGCCGTCGTATCCGGTGGAAGGATCGTTCCCCAAGGGATATTGCTGCAGCATGCTGAGTATCGCCGCACTTTCACCTAGATGCTGAGGGTCAATCGCCAGCAACTGCGCGGGTGAGAGCGTCGTGACTCCGCCACTGGTGTTGGCGAACGTCAAAGTTCCCTGCCGCATGGCCAGCGACGGCACATGCGAGAGCTGGCTGATGGCCGTGCGGTCTAGACGCTTCTCATAATTGAAAAAGAAAAAGACGCGATCTTTCTTGATCGGCCCACCCACCGAGAAGCCAAACTGATTGCGGTTCAAGGGCTGCCGCGCGACGCCCGCCCGGTTGTTGAACCAGTTGTTTGCGGAAAAAATGGTATTGCGGTTGAATTCATACAGCGATCCGTGAAGCCGGTTCGTACCGCTTTTAGTAACCAGCGTTACCTGGCCGCCCGAGCTGCGGCCCTGGTCGGCGCCTTCGCCACCGACCGTAACCCGGAATTCCTGTACCGAATCCAGCGGCACCGGCAGCGCCGCATTGAATCCGGACGCGCGGTCGATACCCTGTCCGTTGAATCCCGGAAGCGCGAGCTGCGAGTTGCGGCCCAGAACGCCCAGCCCTGCATTCTGGTTGTCATTGGCATCCACGCCGTCGAGTGTAATGTTGTTCTGATCGCGGCGCGAACCCAGCACTTCACCGGTTTGCGTTACGCCCGGCTGCAGGCTGAGCAATTCGACCACGTTGCGGGTTTGCAGAGGCAACTGCCGCACCTGTGTCTGATTGAAAGCGTTCCCGATGGCCGCGTCCACCGTGTTCAGCGTGACCACTTCGGCCTCGACGTTCACGCTGGTAGCCACCGACGCAAGCTGCAGAGCCAAGTTTAGCGTGGCCGGCGTATTCACCAGAAGCTGGATGTCTTTCTGCGTCGAAACTGAGAACCCAGGTTTTTCGATCGTCACCGTGTAAGCTCCCGGCGGCACCTGCAGAAACTGGTAAGCGCCAGTAGCGTCGGTGATGACGCTCCGCTTAAAACCGGTCTGATCGTTTTGTAGAGTTGCATTAGCCGAATCGACGGCGCCACCCTGCGTGTCGCTCACGATACCGCGAAGCGAAGTGGTTGCCTGTCCCCAGACGGCGGATAAACTGGCATAGGTCAGCAGCGCCAATATGGCGGCAGACCGGATAGAGCGAGTGAAATAGGACATTGCGCAAGACTCCTGATCTTGTTTGAGATTGAGCGAATGACCAACCTGGATCGGTTCTTGGGCTGAGCGGAGCCCGTACGGCAACGGTTCAGTGCTTGCATTACAACGTCAGGCCAAAACCTGCGAATGCGTAAACAAAGGACTGAAACGGGTTGCGCTAACTGAGCGCCGACGCGACCGCGAGGCCGCAGGGAAAACTACAAGGAAGGTACAAAACTCACGTCGAGGTGGGTTTTAAAAAGAGTAACACGAAATGGACGATTCCAGCAAGCTAAAAGGCGGCAATTTGCTATCAGGCCAGCACCCCTACCGCCCGGCCGCCCGGATGTGTATAATGCCAGTGGGTTTGCGCCATGTACGCGCGTCTATTGGCAACGCTTTGCCTGCTCCCGGTGAGCATTTTTTTTGCCCAGGCGGACTCCGACGTCCCCACGGGTGCCACGCTGGAAGTGTATGTGAAAGGTCAGGAAGCGAGCACACCCGACGTTTTGAACGCGATGAGCCGCGAATTGAGCATCCTGATGCAGCCCGCCGGGTTTCGCGTAGTCTGGCGCGGCGCCGGCGATCCGCCCTCCACCACGGGAGCCGAACATCTGGTGATGGTGGATTTGCGCGGCGTCTGCACGGCCCAGTTTTCGAGCATGGCTTCCACGCCTTTGTCCTCCCCAATGCCGCTGGCTTCCAGTTCGGTGTCCGACGGCAAAGTGCTTCCTTTCAGTTGGGTGGATTGCACTGCCTTGAACCGTTTCCTGGCTCCCGTGGCTTCCGGTCAATCCCCAGCCGGGCAAGATGACTTGTACGGCAGATCCATGGCTCGCCTGCTGGCGCACGAGTTTTACCACATCCTGGCCCAGACCGACAATCACGCTCCGGCCGGGATCGCCAAGGCCCGCTTCAGCACGGCCGATCTGCTGGCCGATCGTTTGGATTTCGAAACGTTCGCGCTGGAAAGACTGCGTCCGCCCACGACAGTCGCCAGTTCGGCGGGTTCCTCCGACGACACCTCCGCCGGCGGCCGCTAGTCTTTAGCGCACCGCGTGAACAGCGTCTTCAGCTTCCGGCAAATTGTGCGATACCCGCTCGAGCCTGCGCACCAGATGAGGAATCTCATCTTCATCGCAGGCGTCGGGAAGGTGCAGATCGATCGCCACGCGTGAGCCGGAATCGGGCGTCTCCTTCGCCAGCACGATCACGCGCGAGCCCAAAAACAAAGCCTCGTGAGTATTGTGCGTGACAAACACGATGGTCGTTCCCGTCTCCTGCCATAGATCCCGAATCAGCCGCTGCATTCCCCTGCGCGTCCCCGGATCGAGCGCGCTGAATGCCTCGTCCATCAACAAAATGCGCGGCTTGGTGAGCAGCGCCTGTGCGATCGCCACCCGCTGCTGCATGCCGCCCGACAGTTGGTCCGGATACTTGGCCGCGTCCGCGTCACGCAGCCCGATGCGGCGCAGATAATCCATGGCTTGCGCGCGAAACTCGCGCCGCCGCCGAAAGTAGCGCGGCGTGAAACATTGCAGCAGGCCGAACTCGCTGCACTCCGCCCCGAAGGTGATGTTATCGAGCACCGTCTTATCGGGGAACAGTGAATACTTTTGCGGAACGTAGCCGCGGGTGCGGTCGGGTTGATGATGCTCGCGTCCGTCAATCAGAACACGTCCAGCGGAAGGCTGCTCCGACCCCAATAGTAGCCGCAACAATGTAGATTTTCCGCAGCCTGTTTGCCCCAGCAGACAAATAAATTCGCCTTCTTCAAATTGCAAATCTGATGCCATCTAGCACCGGCTTGGGCGGCGCGCCGTAAGCCACCCGGATGTTCGCGATGTCGATCAGGGCCATGCTGCTCATGCCTCGTGAAACCAGGGATGCAGTTTCCGGTTGATCCAGCGCATGCTGAAGTCGACTAAAAACAGCAGCAGTGCAACCCACAGCACATAGGGAATGATGACGTCCATCCCCATGTGCCGGCGCAGCAGCGCGATGCGATACGCCAGGCCATCGGTCGAAGCGATCATTTCTCCCGCGAACAGAAACAGCATGATGGCCTTGAGGTTCAGACGGATGCTGTTCAACACGCGCGGCCAGATTTGCTTCAGGACCACGCGATAAGCCACATCGAAATCGCTTGCGCCCAGCGTGAAAGCCTTCACTACCTGCTCCCCCGGCACGCCGCGCGTGAGGTTAAAGGTGTCGAGCAGAATGGTAGGCGTCACACCAATCACAATCAGCATGATCTTCGAAAGCTCATCGATCCCGAAGGCGATGAACAAAATCGGCAGCAGCGAAAGCGCGATGATCTTGTCGAAAAACAATACAAACCGCAGCAAAAATGCCCCGAAGTAAGGGAACAGTCCCATGTGCAAGCCAATCAGCACCGCCGGAAACAGCAGCGCCATGCTGTAAATGAACCGCAAGCCAGTGGCGCGAGTATCTTTCCACAACATGCTGTGGCGGATGGTTTCGCTCCAGGACGCGCCCTCGGCTAGCGGTTCGTCATCTTCCGCCGGCCGCAGCACCGCATCGCGCATCCCCGCCGCCATCTGCGCGATGGTTGGAGTCACGCGGTCTTCTGGATTCTCACGATGCCGCGCGCCGGAAGTGTAAAAGTACAGGCCCACTCCCGCCACAAACAGGAACCAGGACAGCACCAGCGTGGTGTGGCGTCCGGGCTTGGCGTGGATGGCGAACACTCCGGACAGACATGCCGTTAGAGCTTCCCTTCCGCCGCCATTTTCATGTACGACAGCTCAAAGCGGAACCGCACCCGGTCCGCTTTGCCCTGCACGGTCCCATCGGGATAGGCGATGGCGACCTCGTCAACGCTCTTCGTGTTCGATCCCAGCAACCCGTGATCGAAACAGAACTGCCGCACCAGCGCCATCTTCTCCTTGAGATTCGCCGACGCGCCAAATTCCACCGCCGATTGCGGGGTGTAGAACATCTTGGTGGTACTGAGCTGTTCCTTATAAGACGCGAGCGTATCCTGCGACCCACCGGCAATCGCCGTCAGCACTTTGTCCGCTTCGGGACCCTGCACCGCCATGCGCGCCATCATTTCGTACCAAGCGCCCGCCAGCGCCTTGGCAAAGCGCTGCCCGGAGCCATCCGGCCGATTCAAAACCTCTGTGCGCACAACAGTCAAATCCAAAATCTCGCCCGGGATCTGAGAAGAGTTAAACAGCGAAGTAATGCCCTTCTGCTTGACGATCTGCGACACTAACGGCTTCCAAGTCACCGTCGCCGAAGCACTGGTATCGCTCAAGAACGCCGTGGCAATATCGGAATCCGAAGTATTGATCAGCCGTACCTGCTTGATGTGGTCCCGCATCCCGTTAAGGGTCATCGCGCGGTCGAGTAAATATTCCGAGACGGTCTTCTGCACCAGCAGCAGCTTCTTGCCCGGCAGGTCCTTCATCTGCAGACCGTTGCGCACCAGCAGTGCGTCGTTGCCGTTCGAATAATCGCCAATGATGACAGCCGTGGTGGGAACTCCGGAAGCCGCCGGCATGTCGAGCGCTTCCATGTTGGTCATGGTGCAGGCATCGATATTCTTCGCGACAAAAGCGTCCAGCGACGGTGCGTAATCGAAACGCTGAATCTTAATCGTGATGCCGTATTTATCAGCCCACTTGCGCATGATGCCGGATTGCATCAGGTAGTGGTACGGGGTCCACCCGGCATAAACAGACCAGCCCACTGTGAAGCTGGGCTTCGCGCCAGGAGTCTCGGCCGCAAGCAAGCCAGCCATTGCGAGAAGGATCGAGAAAATACGCAGCATTGTCACCACCAGATTTTTTAGGAGCGCGTGGCGACAGGGCCGGATTTGATTCTTCGAGGGGATGATTCGGGTGGCAACGGAGCCACCGCCAATCTAGTTCCGATTATACACTCGCTGGCAACGATTGACTGGCAAGAAACGCGCGCCAGCCGCCGAATTGCGTGATTTCCACGGCGTCCCGCAGTCCGTACGGTTCGCAAATAAAGCACTTCACGACCTCGCCATCTTCAAGCGTGGCGCTGCCGATTCCCAGCGGCGGAGGCACCCCCGCCACAAAACTTCCGAACTCGTTCTCCGGCACAGCCCAAACTTCGACCTCTATGCCGGGCCCCTGATATCCTTCTTCGCGCACCAGCCCAGGCTTCGGCGGCTGCGTCCCCGGTAGCGCATAGAACCGGTAGCACGGCAGAGTCTTGGTCGGTCTTCAACAAGCGCGCGCGTCGCTCCGTCAGTTGCCGATTCAGCGGCTGCCCGGACAAATGCGCGCCGACGACCGCCACAGCGATACATCCCGGCGGACACGCCCCCACATCGATCGCTGGCCCGGCGACATCCGTGTGCGCCCGGTGAAAGCGATCCGCAAGCGCCAGCAGCGCTTCGTCCGTAAACGCCGGACCGATAAAAGTAATGCCAAAGGGGAGCCCGTCGGAACGGAATCCCCCCGGCGCCGCCACTGCTGCCTGATCCAGCAGGTTGACGAAGTTCGTGTAGTAACCCAGATTGGTGTTGCGCCGCACCGGGTCCGCTGCAATCTCCTCATGCATATAAATCGTGGGCGCCGACGGCACCACCAGCACATCCATGCGCGACCACTCGCGTTCCGAATCCCGCCGGAAAGCCCGCAGCCGGTATTCCGCCTCAAAGGTATCGACCGCCGAATACTTCCGCGCCCCCCCGATAATCCCGCGCACCACAGGATTCATATCGTCGGCATTCGATTCGAAAAACGGCTGGATCGCGGCCAGTCGCTCCGCCACCCAAGGCCCCGCATACAACAGCTCCGCTACCGCCCGGAAAATCGAAAAGTCGATCTCGACGCGCGTGCCGCCCATCTGCTCCAACCGCTCCACAGCAGCCTTATACAAGCCCGCATATTCCTGATCGCCAAAAAACTCAAGCTGGTAAGGAGCCGGCACTCCGAAGCGAAATTTCCCGCTAGCCCAAGGCGTCGCGCCTTCTCCCGGACCCGGCACACGCGAATAAGGGTCACGTGCATCGCAGCCCTTCGCCACCCGCCACACCGTTTGCGCATCGCCACAGCTCGCAGCAAAAACCGAAACACAATCCAGAGACCGGCACGCCGGCACCACGCCCGCCGTGCTCAGCAAGCCGCGCGAAGGTTTCAACCCGACCAGATTATTGAAAGCCGCCGGAATGCGCCCCGACCCCGCCGTGTCCGTACCCAACGAAAAGCTCACTAGCTCTTTCGCCACCGCCACGGCTGAGCCCGAGCTCGATCCGCCCGAAATATAGCGCGCATCGATACACACTGGAGCACGCCCCATAAGGCGACCGCGTCCCCACCAGTCCCGTGGCGAATTGATCCAGATTGGTTTTGCAGATCACCATGGCGCCCGCAGCGAGTAATTTCTCAACCACGGTCGCACTACGCTGCGGCGTGTACGCGTAAGCCGGACACCCCGCGGTAGTGGGAACGCCGGCCAGATCGATATTGTCTTTGATTGCGAACGGAATCCCGTAGAGCGGCAACGCCGCCGCGGCCGGATCGCTTTCCAGTTCGCGTGCCCGCGCTAGCGCCCTTTCACGCGGGATCAGCGAAATCCACACCGGCTGCGTCTCGCGCCCAATACGATCGTAAATCTCGGCGATGACGTCCGACGGCTTGGCCTGCCCCTCGCGATACAGCGTCCGCAGAGTGTCGATCGCCAGTTTCACGACCCCACCTCCTGCCGCAGCGTGACCAAATTTTGCCCCGCCAATACCATCGCGCCTTTCACGCAGTTCAAGACTTCGATGACGCCCGCAATCGGAGCCGCCACCGCGATCTCCATCTTCATCGCCTCCAGCACGATGAGCTTCTCGCCCGCCATCACATGCTGACCGAGTTCGACTGCAACTTTCCAAACACTAGCAGTGGTAGGAGACCGCACCGCCCGGCAGCCCTCAGGCATCGCCGCTTCGCTTTCCACCGTGAACTCATCCGCCTCTGGCGATTCGAACTGATCGGCTCCCGCCAGCGCCCAGCGTTCGCGCTCCGCTAAGAACGCTTCCTGCTGACGGCGCTTGAAGTCCGCCGCACTGCCGGCGATCGACGCCAGAAATTCGTGATACTCCTTCAGCCGGAATTGCTGCGGCTCCATCTTCAGCGAATACTGCCCGTGCGGAAACGCGTCGCGAATTTCTACCAGCTCATCCGCCGTCACCGGGAAAAAACGAATCTGATCGAAGGACCGCAGCAGCCACGGCGTGCCCGGCTGAAACTCCGCCGTCGCGTGGAACGTGTTCCACATCTGCAGCGTGCGCCCGACAAATTGATATCCCCCCGGACCCTCCATCCCGTATACGCACAGATAAGCGCCGCCAATCCCGACCGCGTTTTCCGGCGTCCAAGTGCGCGCCGGATTGTACTTGGTAGTCACCAGCCGGTGCCGCGGATCGATCGGCGTCGCCACCGGCGCGCCCAGATAGACATCGCCCAAACCCAACACCAGATAACTGGCGTCGAACACGATGCGATGCACTTCGTCGATCGAATTGAGCCCATTGATCCGGCGGATGAATTCAATGTTGCTGGGACACCAAGGCGCGTCCGGCCGCACCGACTGCATATATTTCGCGATCGCCAGCCGAGTAGCCGGATCGTCCCACGACAGCGGCAAATGCACGATCCGCGACGGCAGCACCAGATTGTCCAGATCCGGAATCTGCTCCTCGCAAGCGTCCAGCGCCTCCAGCAAATGGTCGCGGCTAAGCACCCGCCCGTCGTAGTGAACCTGCAGCGAGCGCACACCCGGCGTGATGTCCAGAATCCCCGGCAAGATCGCCGCGCGCAAGCGCTCTTCTAAAGCATGCACACGCGACCGCAGATTCAAATCGAGTACATTAGGCCCGTATTCGATCAACAGATGCCGGTCGCCATCCGCTCGACACACAATCGCGGGCGCCCCTTCTCCCGACCCTTCGCGCCGCGACAACACCGGCTCTTCCCGCACGCCCTGCTCCGGCAAACCCGGCAGGCTACCCGCCAGATCGGCAATCGCAACCTCCATCTGCTCTTCCATCGCCGACGCCTGGCTCCTCGAAATCGCGCGGAAGCGGATCAGGTCCCCCGGCTTGAGCTGTCCCATCTTCCACAACTCCGCCTGCACGATGGTCGCGGGACAAACGAATCCGCCCAAGCTAGGCCCGTCCGGCCCCAGAATCACCGGCATGTCGCCCGTGAAGTCCACCGTGCCGATGGCGTAAGCGTTGTCGTGGATGTTCGAAGGATGCAATCCAGCCTCGCCGCCATCGGGCCGCGCCCACGTAGGCTTGGGACCGATCAGCCGAATCCCCGTGCGGTCAGAATGGTGATGCACCTTCCAGGCCGTCGAAAAGAACATCTCGATGTCTTCAGGCGTGAAAAAATCGGGAGCGCCATGAGGCCCGTACAGCACCCCGATCTCCCATTCCTTCGAGTATTGCGGGATCAATTCTGCAGGCGCTTTCCGTGTGCAACCTAAGGGCGGCCCATCCTCGGTGATCCCGATCACGTCGCCAGCGCGCAGCACACGCCCCGCGTGTCCGCCAAAACCGCCCAGAATAAAAGTGCTGCGGCTTTCCAAATACTCCGGCACATCCACGCCGCCGGAAATCGCCAGATACGCGCGGCTCCCCGGACCTTGCGATGTCGTCATCTCCAGCGTAGAGCCCGCCGAAACCTGAATGGATCGCCACAGCGGAACCCGTGTGCCATCCAGCCGCGCGCCGAAATCCGCGCCTGTCAAAGCGATTACACCGTCGCTCGCGAAACTGCAGCGTGGGACCAGTAACCGCGATCTCCAGCCCCGCCACCGAATCCAGATTCCCCACCAGCCGGTTAGCGATGCGAAACGCCAGCGCGTCCATCGGACCCGACGGCGGCACGCCGACATGCCAGTAACCCGAACGTCCCGGATAATCCTGCACCGTAGTCTGCGTACCCGGCTCGATCACATCGATGGCGCTGCGCTGATACTCGAAGGCCTCCAGAAACGAAGTCGTAATGCCGCCCGCTTCAAATCCCGGATCGGCCGTCACCTGCCGCAAATACGAAAGATTCGTTTCGATGCCTGCGATGGTGCAGCGTTGCAACGCGCAGTGCAAATGCGCCAGCGCCGCGGCCCGGTCCGCCCCGTCGACAATGATCTTCGCCAGCATCGGATCGTAGAACGGCGTCACCTCCGTCCCCGCCTCCACCCACGTTTCCACCCGCGCCTGGCTGGGCCACTCCACGTGCGAGAGCTTTCCCGAACTAGGCTGAAAATTCTTGGCCGGGTTCTC
Source organism: Bryobacterales bacterium (assembly GCA_963760575.1). Lineage (GTDB taxonomy): Bacteria > Acidobacteriota > Terriglobia > Bryobacterales > Bryobacteraceae > Palsa-187. Next base: position 13,145 of record CAVXEM010000026.1, on the reverse strand, counting down.
CGCATACACCCGCACCTGAATCGAACACCCCGCCGGACGAATGCGCGCCTGACTCAGATCCGGCAGCTCTCCCGCCGCCTGTTGCACCATCCACTCCACCAGATCGATGCCCGTGACTTGTTCCGTAACGCCGTGCTCCACCTGCAGCCGCGTATTGACTTCGAGGAAGTAGAACTCCTCCGTCTTGTTGTCGTAAATAAACTCGACGGTGCCGGCGGATTGATAGCCCACAGCTTTCCCCAACCCCACCGCCGCCGCGAACATTTTCTCGCGCAGGCTCTGCCGGATTCCCGGCGCCGGTGTCTCCTCGATCACTTTTTGATTGCGCCGTTGCGGCGAGCAGTCGCGTTCCCCAAGCGCAATCACCGTCCCCGAGCCATCGCCGAAAATCTGCACCTCAATGTGCCGCGCGGAAACGACGAACTTCTCCAGGAACAACTCGCTGCTGCCGAAACTCGACCGGCTTAGCGATTCCACCGCCTCATAATATTCGGCCAGTTCCTCCGGTGACCGGCACAAACGCATGCCGATTCCGCCGCCACCCGCCGTGCTCTTGAGCATCACCGGGTAGCCAATCTGTTCCGCCGCCTCCACGGCTTCCTGAACGCCCGCAAGCAAACCAGTCCCTGGGAGCAATGGAATACCGCACTCCCGCGCCATCGCCCGCGCCGTGTGCTTCAAGCCGAACACCCGCATCTGCTCCGGCGTGGGCCCGATGAACACCACCCCACTATCCGCGCAAACTTGAGCAAAATCGGCGTTTTCACTCAAAAATCCGTAGCCCGGATGAATCGCCTCCGCTCCCGACTTCCGCGCCGCTTCGAGAATCGCCCCCACCGATAAATAGCTCTGCGTTGCCGGCGGCGGCCCGATCAGTAATGCTTCATCCGCCTGTTGCACGTGCAAGGAATGACGGTCGGCTTCCGAATAAACGGCAACCGACCCAATTCCCATATTCCGCAGGGTCCTAATAATGCGGCACGCAATCGCTCCGCGATTTGCGATCAGGACCTTGCGGAACATCAGTGATCCTGTCCATCCCAGATCAAGACTTCAATCGGCGTCGGGTTATAGGCGTTGCAAGGATTGTTGAGCTGCGGGCAATTGCTGATCAGCGCCAGAACATCCATCTCGGCGCGCAGTTCGACGTACTTCCCCGGAGCCGAGACTCCGTCTTCAAAATGCAGATCGCCCTCCGGAGTCACCGGCACATTCATGAAGAAATTAATATTGCTGGTGATATCGCGCTTGTCCATGCCGTGCTCCCATTCGACAATCGCTTTCAGGAAGCTCTGCCGGCAGGCATGCATGTAGCGCTTTTCGAGGGCATATCGCACCATGTTGCTTTCCGCGGCACAGGCTCCGCCCAAGGTATCGTGGCGCCCGCAGGTATCCGCCACAATCGTCATCAGTACGTTCCCCAAGGTCGACATCAGCCGCGTGCCAGTAGTCAGATAAATGTTTCTCTGGTTGCGGATCGTATCCTGCGCACTGTAGCGGTCGCTGTAATCGTGGGAGTTATAAAACAGCGTGTCCACCGCCTGGTTGCCTTCCAGATCGACAATCCGGAAGTACGCCCCTTTGGGGATTTCGTGAATCCACGATTCACCCGCCGGCACCACGGAGCGATAAGTGGAGTTCGACGCCTGGCGTTCGCTTTCCACCAGTAGGGCGCTCATACAAAGTACCTTTCGGTCAGAGCGAACCCGCGCAGATTTTCCGGACGGAACCGCCTGCAGGGATCGGCCGCGCCCACCGGACGAGCTTTGCGGACCGACAGCCGCACCGGCTTGGGCTCGTACTTGGGATTGGTATCCAGCGGATGCTGGCAGGTATTCAGAACCACCAGCACGTTCATCTCGGCGCGCAGCTCCACATGCGAGCGCGACATGGAATTGCGCGGATGAAACGTCATCCCGCCGTCGTCGTCCACCGTCACCCGGCTGAAGAAATTCACGTTGGCGGTCAAATCGCGCGGCCCCAGCCCCCACTTTTCCAGTTCCACCAGGAAGCTGTCCCGCCCGTTGCGGTGAAAGTGGTTGCGGTACTGCTGGTAGGGCGCCGCGCCGTACTTGCAGGCCAGCGACGCCGCGTTGGAACATCCGCCCAGCGGGTCGTGCCAGCCAACCGTGTCTTCGGTGATGGAACACAGAATCCTACCCATATCCGAATACAGCACGCACCCCTTCGTCAGGCGCGCCACGTGCTGCGCTTTTAGTGTGTCCGGCAGATTGAACCGCTCGGCAGGACACTCAAAGTTGTAAAAGATCGCGCCGACGTTGGCGCCACCCTCCATATCGGTGATCAGCAACGAGGTGCCGCGCTTGAGTACATGCGACCAAGCGGCCCCCGGCTCCACCGTCTCCTCCCAAAGGACGGACGTTTCGCTCATGGCTACACTTCTCCCTTTTTGAATGCATACACGGATTCAGCGCCCCTCGGAGGGGGCGTCACAGTTTAAGGAAAACTGCTTAAAGGGTCGATGGGGGACCGCAGCAAACGTCCATTGCGGTCAGGCGCAAAAACACGTGTATTGCAATGTGCGCACGTGCAGTACGGCCTGGAGCCGCAATTAACATGCCGCTAGTATGGCAGAGAGTTGCGCAATGTGACAGAAGAAAGTTTTTATTGTCCCCATAACCGTTATTGCTGAAACACCGCCCAGGCCCGTTATTTTTTCCCCGCCGCCTGATATAGTGGGTTCCTATGCGCATCAAAAGCCTCGTCGCTCTCGCCGTCATTTCCATCGCCCCGCTTGCGGCGCAGCTCGCCTCGCCCAACGCAACCGGCGACGCCATCGGACACGTTCACCTGAATGTAAAGGATATCGAAGCCCAACAGCGCTTCTTCACTCTGCTAGGCGGCACGTCCGTCAACAACGAGAAACTGCAGATGATGCAGTTCCCCGGAATCTTCGTCGTCCTCCGGAAACAGGATTCGACCGGCGGCACCGTAGGCTCAGTGATCAACCATTTCGGACTCCACGTGAAGAACCTCAACGACTTCATGCCCAAATGGAAAGCCGCCGGCATTCCCATCGAGCCCGGCAACAATCCCAAGCAGATGTTCCTCACCGGCCCCGACGACGTGCGCGTAGAGATCATCGAAGACGCTTCGATCCCAACCCCCGTCGCCATGCATCACATTCATATGTTCCTGCCCGACCCGCTGGCCGCCCAAGCCTGGTACGGCAAGAACTTCGGAGCCATCGCCGGCAAACGCGGCATGTTCGACACCGCCACCGTCCCCGGCGCCGAGTTCACGTTTACGAAGAACGACATGCCGCAAGCGCCCACCAAGGGCCGCTCCGTCGATCACATCGGTTTCGAAGTGAAGAACATCGACCAGTTCGTGAAGACCCTGGAGGCCGCCGGAATTCACACCGAAGCGCCCATTCGCACCAGCGCCAACGCCGCGAAGCTGCGCATCGCCTACATCACCGACCCCTGGGGCACCTACATCGAGCTAACCGAGGGCCTGACCCCACCAGCCGCCCAATCCGCCAGCCGCTAAGTTTCCGCTCGCTCTCGCGCGCGGTTCTGTGTTGTCGGCTGATCGACACAGAACCGCGACTGAAAGGAGCGGACTCCCTTGGTCTATCCTAGTAAGGTTCCATGAGTTCCCAGGCCCCTCCCATCGCCAACCAGTCAGCGCCCGTGGTGCTTACACCGCGCAAAATGTTCTGGCTGGTAGTGTTGCTCGGGGCCTTGGCCGCGCTCGGCCCATTTTCAATCGACACCTATCTGCCGGCGTTCCCCGCCATCGCCCAAACCTACAACACCACCGTAGGCGCAGTCGAAATCACGCTGGCCGTCTACTTCGTCGGCTTGTCCTTCGGCCAGTTATTCTACGGACCCTTCGCCGATACCCTGGGGCGCAAACCTCCGCTCTACGTTGGCTTGGTGATGTACGTCCTAGCGTCCACCGGCTGCGTGTTCGCGCCCAACATCGCCACGCTCACAGTGTTCCGTTTTATCCAGGCCATCGGCGGCTGCTCCGCCATGCTGATCTCGCGCACAGTAGTGCGGGATTATTTCCCGCCGCGCGAAGCGGCCCGCGTGTTTTCGTTCTTGATGTTGGTAGTGGGAGTCTCGCCAATGGTCGCGCCGATGGTAGGCGGATGGCTGGTAGTGCACATGGGCTGGCGGTCCAACTTCTGGATGGTGAGCACCATGGGCACTATCATCTTGATCTGTGTGGCCGTGTTCCTGAAGGAGAGCCTGCCCGCTGACAAGCGCCAACCCGGCAGCCTGCCCAAAACCCTGCGCCTGTACGCGAGCCTGCTGCGCGACCCCGTTTTCATGGTCTACGCGCTCTCAGGAGCCTTCATCGCCGCCGGCATGTTCGCCTACTTAGAAGGCTCGCCTCTAGTATTCATCGAGCTGAATCACGTAAGCGCCGACCACTTCGGCTACTTCTTCGGAGCCATCGCCGTAGGCTTGGTGCTGGCCTCGCAGTTGAACGGATTCCTGGTGCGCCGCATTCATCCGCACAATATTTTCCGGGTAGTGCTGATGGTAGCCGCCGTCTCCGGCATCGTGCTCTTCATAACCGCCAAGACCGGCGCCGGCGGATTCCCCGGCATTCTGATCCCGCTCTTCGTGTTCGTCAGCTGCAACGGTTTCTCATTCCCCAACGCCACCGCGCTAGCGCTGGCACCCCACGGCAAGGTAGCCGGAAGCGCCGCCGCAATGCTGGGTTGCATCCAATTCGCTCTCGGCGGACTGGGCGGATCTCTAGTGAGCTATCTAGACAACGGCACCGCGATGCCCATGGTAGGCGTGATCACAGTAGCCGGCATTTTGGCTCTGTTGATCAACCTTGTTTTTGCCCCGAAGGAAGCCCAGCACATGAATTAGGGACAGTACACTCAATCACCGGGAATCCTCTCGACGGCACTGAATGGGGCAGACCGGGGATTGAGTGTACTGTCCCTAATTCATGTGCGCCACAATCGCGATCTGCGCAGCGTCGGCCTGCCGAATTAGTTCCGCCCGATCCAGCAGCAACGTCCTTCCAGCATCTATCGATAGCGCCGTCGTACCCGTCTCGCGCATCACGCTAATAGTCTGCGAACCCACCACCGGCACATCGTAAAGCATGTGCTTCCGCCGCCGCGAGCCCTTGACTAACCGCAGCGGCTTGCCCTCCACCAGCGTCGCCGCCCTCCGCAGCATCGCGTCCGTGCCTTCCATGGCTTCCACCGCCACACAAGCCCGTTCCGCAATCGCCACGCTCTGCCCGATGTCATGTTCCGAGAGCGCGGCAGCGATCCGGCGACCGTACTCGATGTCACGCTCCTCATCCGCCGACAGCCTCCGCCGCGTAAGCACCCCCGCCGGAGCCAGCAGATCCTTCAGCAGCAGCGTGGAATCCACCAGCTCGATGCCTTCGTCCCTCAGGACCTTCATCACGCCGCCGATCAGCCCTTCGGTATTCTTGGTTTCAATCGAAGCCAGCAGCTTCACCAGCTTCAAATCCGGCACAATCGACGAAAAAATCTTAGCGTGCTTCACCTGCCCGCACATCATCACCTGCGTGATCCCCTCGCGATGACAGATGTCGATCAGTTTGCTGAGCGCGCCCAGCGAAATCCAGTGGCAGCGCGCGGCCAGCGGCTCAATCTCCGCCGAAGCCTCTTCTTTAATGCCGATGGCGACCACCTCGATCCCAGCCTTTTTTGCGGCTTCGAGCGCCAATACCGGGAAACGGCCATTGCCCGCGATAAGCCCGTAAGGCATGGCTATTTGATGAATCCGCGCGCTCGACGCGGCGATGAATTGGAGCAGTTCGTCGACTTCAGGCGTGCCCCCCACCTCCGCCTGAATCTTCCCCAGCGCCTGCGAAGTATTCAGTTTCGATCGCGAAAGCAGACGAAACGCCTTATGCAGCGCTTCGATGCTCTCCGCCGAAAAGCCGCGCCGCTCCAGTCCCGTCTTGTTCTCGCCGTAGACCTTGATCTCGCGCTTCGCCGAAGTAGTCGAAAACGGCAGCACATCCTGCGTGACCACGCTATACCCGCCGATCATCGAATGCCGCCCGATGCGGCAGAACTGGTGAATCGCGCTACCCGCGCCAACCACGGACCAATCCTCAATCGCCACGTGCCCGCCAATGGTGGCCGCGTGCGATAGCACACAGTGGCTGCCGATGCGTACATCATGCGCGACATGTACTTGCACCATCAGCAGATTGTCGTCGCCAATCGAGGTGACCATCCCGCCGCCCTCGGTCCCGCGGTGAATCGTCACGAATTCGCGGACCTTGTTGCGATGCCCTATGCGTGTGCAGGACCGTTCCCCGTGATACTTCAGATCCTGCGGCGCAACCCCCACCGTCGAGTAAGGGAAGAAAACGTTATCCTCGCCGATAGCCAGCGGCCCTTCCATGACCACATGCGCTTTGACTACGGTCCGCGCGCCGATTTCGACGTTGGCGCTGATGATGGCATAGGGCCCGATCTCGGCCGACTCAGCGATTTTTGCAGTAGGATCGACGATCGCAGTCGGATGAATCGGCATTGGGTGGTGTTATTGACGGTCAGCCAGCACGCACAGGATTTCGGCTTCGGCCACCACCACGCCGTCCACTGTCGCCGTGCCGGAAACCTTAGCCATGGTCGCCCGGCTGCGCAGCACCTTCATTTCCATGCGCAGTTGATCGCCCGGCCGCACCGGCTTGCGGAACTTCGCGCCATCGACGCCCGCCAGCAGCACCAGTTTATTCTTGCGGTCCGGAATGCCGCTCAGCACCAGCACGCCCGCCACCTGCGCCATGGCTTCGATGATCAGGACGCCCGGCATCACCGGATAATCCGGAAAGTGTCCCGCGAAGAAGGGCTCATTCACGGTGACATTCTTGATGCCCACGACGCGTTCGGTTTCCAGTTCCTCAATGCGATCCACCAGTAGAAAGGGATAGCGGTGCGGCAGGATTTCGCGGATGGCGTCGATGTCCAAGGCGCGGGTCGAAACGGTGGTGGACATACGGATTCTGAATTATAGCAGGCGCTATCCTACGAACGATGGGCATCTCCCAAAAACAAGTCATCGCCACCATCCGCCAGTTCGTCGAATGCGAATCGCCCAGCGACGATCCCGCCGGCATCAGCCGCTTCGTCGACCTCTTCGCCGAAACCGTCAAGAGACATCGCGCGCGTGAAGGTCTACCCCGGCAAACATCTGCGCTGCGAGTTCCTGCTACCGGGCTCTAAGAAGTCAGGGCAGATTCTGGCGCTAGGGCATTCCGATACCGTGTGGCCCATCGGAACGCTGCGTACCATGCCCTTCCGCCAGTCCCAAGGCCGCCTGTGGGGACCCGGAGTCTTCGACATGAAATCCGGCCTGGTGTTTTTCATCTACGCCATGCGCGCCCTGCGGGAACAAGACCGTCCCATCGCCCGCAAAGTAGTCCTGCAAGTCAATGCGGATGAAGAAGTCGGCAGCCCGTCCTCGCGTCCGCTCACCGAAGAAGCCGCCCGCGCCAGTACCGCCGTTCTGGTGCTCGAACCCAGCCAGGGACTCGACGGCAAACTCAAAACCTCGCGCAAAGGCGTTGGCGATTACACCGTGACCGTTCACGGCCGCGCCGCGCACGCCGGTCTCGACTTCGCGAACGGCGCCAGCGCCATCGTCGAAATGTCGCGCCAAATTCAAAAAATCGCCGGATTCACGCGTCTGGACCGTGGGATCACCGTCAGCCCCGGCGTGATCCAAGGCGGCACCCGCAGCAACGTGATCGCAGCCGAATGCCAGGTCGAAATCGACGTCCGCATCCCCAAAGCGTCCGATGCGCGCTACCTCGAACGCCAGTTCGCGTCACTGAAACCCTTCGACAAACGCTGCTCGATCAGCGTCACCGGCGGCATGAACCGTCCGCCCGCTGGAACGCACCGCCGGCGTGCGGGCGCTGTTCCGCAAAGCCCAAAAACTGGCAGCCGAGTTAGGCGTAGACCTGGAAGAATCGTCAGCAGGCGGCGGCTCCGACGGCAACTTCACGGCTGCTCTCGGCATTCCGACCCTCGATGGCCTGGGAGCCGTCGGCGAAGGCGCCCACGCCGTCAACGAAAGCATCCTAATCGGCCGCATGGCCGACCGCATTGCGCTTTTAAGTAAACTTGTGGCGGCTCTCTAGCGTCTTATAATTGATATTAAGGCCCCAATCAATCTATGCGCCTCAGCCGGTGGCTGATCCTCGCCGCCCTCCTCGCGATTGTCGCGTTCGTTGGCCAAACTTACATCAAGCGCCAGCAGGCGCTTGCCCGCGATACGCCAGCCGCCCCGCCGCCCCTCGAAACCGGGATTAACGGACGCGCCAGCGACTGGGTTTACACGCAGAGCGACGGCGAACGCCCCCGCGTGACCATCCGCGCCAAAAGCTTCCGCCAAGTGAAGGCGCCGTCGGTCATGGAACTGGACGGCGTCGAATTGCAGTTGTTCCACAAGGAAGGCGTGCAGTTCGATCTGGTGCGTAGCGCCAAAGCGCAGTTCGATATTGTCGCCAAGAATTTGTATTCCGACGGCGAAGTGGATATCATCATGCCCACGAAGAAGGCCGCCGCTGACGACGCCACCGCTCTCGACGGCCCACGCATCGTGAAAATTCACACCTCCGGCGTTCACTTCGCCAGCGACACGGGAAGAGCCTCCACCGACCGCGAGGCCAAATTCGAATTCGAGCAAGGCTACGGCTCGGCCATGGGCGTCGACTATGATCCGAACTCACGCGAATTGCACCTGCGCAGCAAAGTGGAACTCCATTGGATGGGTAAAGGACCGCACGCGAAACCCATGTTGATCGAAGCCGGCGAAGCCTATTATCGCGAGGCGGAATCGAAAGTTTTCCTTCTGCCGTGGTCCAAGTTAACGCGCGACACCCTGCACATGGAGGGCGCGGCCGCCATCGTGACGCTCGACAAAGGCGAGATCAAAGAGGCCCTGTCGCAGTCTGCTCACGGCGCGGAGGTCGACCCCGGCCGCAAGCTGGAGTTCGCAGCCGACGCCCTACTGCTCAGCTTCGGCCCGGATATGACCATCCGCGAGATCAAAGGCCAGCAAAACGGCAAGTTGGTTTCTACCGCCAATGCCATGCGCACCACCATCACCGGCGATGTGCTCGATCTGCAATTCGATCCTGCCACCAAAGAAAGCACGCTGACTCATGCCGTCGCGATGAAGCAGGCGGTTGCCGAGGCGGTCCCCTTGCCGCGGCCCGGCGAACTGCTGGGCGACACGCGTACGTTGCGCAGTGAAGTGATCCGTCTGTACATGCGTCCCGGCGGGCGCGACATCGACAAGGTGGAAACCGACGGGCCCGGCACGGTCGACTTCCTGCCCAACCGCCCCGGGCAGCCGAAGCGGTCCGTCAAAGGCGACCGCATCTGGCTCGCCTACGGCCCCGACAACCGCATCCAATCCTTCCGGACTACGAATGCATTCACCCGGACTGATAAACCGGGTGTACCCGCTCCACCGCCGATGCTGACGCAAAGTAAGGAACTGCTCGCCACCTTCGATCCCAAAACCAGCGAGCTAGTGCGTCTGGAGCAGAAGACGGATTTCCGCTACGAAGAAGGCACGCGCAAGGCGACCGCGGATCACGCGACGCTCGAAGAGGCCAAGAATCAGATCACGCTCGAAGGCTCAGCGCGCACCTTTGATCCCACCGGCTCGGCCTCGGCCGATAAGCTGGTGATGGATCAGAAAACCGGCGATTTCATAGCCGACGGCCGCGTCGCCACCACGCGTTTGCCAGATCAGAAAGCGTCGTCCTCAGCGCTGCTCTCCGGCGCCGATGTGATGCAAGGCCGCGCGCAGCATATGACTTCGGCGGAGCATAACCAGAAGCTGCACTATGAAGGCGACGCCGTGGTCTGGCAAGGCCCCAACCGCGTGGAGGCCGACCGCATCGACATCGACCGCATGCGCCAGGCTTTTGAAGCGCACGGAAAAGTGGTGAGCCAGTTCGCGGATAAGTCCTCTAGCGACGACAAACCCAAGCTCACCTCAACGCCCGTCTTCACCGTAGTGCGTGCGCCGGACTTGGTCTACTCCGACGACACGCGCCTGGCCCACTACCAGGGCGGGGCCGCCATGGTGCGCCCCGGACTCACCGTGAACGGCAAGGAGCTGAAAGCCTACCTAAATGACAAAGACTCATCGACGACGCTCGACAAAGCCTTCGCCGATGGCGCCGTGAAAATCGTCAGCACCGCCGACAAGCGCACCCGCACCGGCACCGGCGAGCATGGCGAATATTACACCGGCGAGCAAAAGGTGATCCTAAATGGCGGCGATTCGCTGCTGGTAGACAGCGTGAAAGGGCAGACTCGCGGTAAACAATTGACCTGGTGGTCTAACAATGATAGGCTGCTGGTGAACGGCGTGGAAAATCGCCCCGCCGACACGCTGTTCCGCAAGAAATAAAGCAGGCCAGTGCATACCCTTCAGACAACGGAACTTACCAAGTCCTACCGCGGACGCAAGGTGGTGGACAATGTCTCCGTGCGCGTGAAGCAGGGCGAGGTGGTGGGGCTGCTGGGCCCCAATGGCGCGGGCAAGACCACTTCTTTCTATATGATCGTGGGGATGATCACGCCCGACTCGGGCCGGGTCATGCTCGACGACCACGATCTGACGCAACTGGCCATGTACCAGCGCGCGCAAAAGGGCATCAGCTATCTGCCGCAGGAAGCGTCGGTATTCCGCAAGCTGTCTGTGGAAGACAATCTCATGGCCATTCTGCAAACGCTGCGCTTGAACCGGCGCGAGCGCCTGGATCGCATGGATCGCCTGATCGAGCAACTGGGCCTGGAGCAGGTACGCAAGAGCAAGGGCTATGTGCTCTCAGGCGGCGAGCGCCGCAGAGTCGAGATCGCGCGCAGCCTAGTAATCTCACCCAGTTTTCTGCTGCTGGACGAACCGTTCTCCGGCATCGATCCCATTCAAGTCCTGGAATTGCAGAAGATTATTTTCGATCTTAAGAACTCCGGAATCGGCGTCCTGATGACGGATCACAACGTGCGTGAGACGCTGGCGGTAACCGACCGCGCCTACATCATCAACAACGGCCGCATCTTCCGCTCCGGGTCGCCGGAATCGCTCGGCAACGATCCTGAAGTGCGACGGGTATACCTGGGCGAGCACTTCAGTATGGGAATCGAAACCATGCGCGCGCCGCGCGCCGATTAATCCGCTCGCTGTGGGGCGGGTCTGTGACCCGCAGCCAACGTCCACGTTGGCTCAGTCTTAAACCGTTTGAAAGAAGCGATTAAGCAGCAGCGCCAGCGGCGGCTTGCTGACCCATGGCGTTCGCGAAGTGCGCAACCACCAGGGACATTTCTTCGAGAGCCTTGCGAGCGGCAGTCGGCGAGAACGCGCCGGTGACGTTGTAGGAAGCGCGCATCACACGGTAGTTAATCGCCAGCATGGTCTGTTCGAGCGACGATCCTTCAAACGAAACATCGCCAGCCTTCTTCATCAAACCATTCAACACGGCGTAATCGCGGTCGAGCGCATCGCGCAGCGTATCCAGATTGCCGGCGCTGGCCCGCAACTGAGCTTGCACTTCCAGGAAGCCGAGTTGATTGGCCATCACCACTTCACCGGCAAAGTCCCGCGTGGTCTTCGCGCTCAAGATCAGCAGGCAGGTATAACGGAACCAGTAGCCGAAGAGCAGCACTGAGCTAACGGTAATGATTATGGTTGTGACAAGTTCAATCATTTCGTTCCCAGCCACGGATGCTTTGGCGTCTGTTTCAATCTAGATGAAGAATAGCATCGGATCTTCCTGGGTTCAATGCTTTTGAGGCCTTCTAAGGTAATTTTGTCCCAACCGTGTAAGGGCTACCTATATCGAAGGTCATATTGCGGGGAGCGTCCGGATGTTGTTCCCGGTGTTCCCGGTAGAGTGCGGCGTAACTGGCAGTCAAGAACCGCGCCGCAGGGAAACCAAGGCGGGCCGCAGTACTATCGATCCACGCCTGCGGGCCTTCGAGCTCCAAATAAACGCCGATCGGAGTCTCATCGATGGTGATGATGCCGGGCTCACCGTAGGCCTGGAACTTGGTGCGGTACTTCTCATAACGGAAGCCGGGGTGGTACCCCAGGCGTTCGAGTACCAGCGCAAACGCATCGGGATCGGAAACGTCGAACTCGATTTCCTCGCGGCTCTTGTAGGTTTCGCGGCTGGCGCAACCTTTATATGTGACGACGGCGTGCTGGCCCACTTTGGCGGACGACGTTCTGCGCAAGCGCAGGATCCGGTCGGATTGCCAGAGGGCTCCTGAGGGCAGATCGAAAAGCTGATCGCATTCGAGCGTGCGCGGCGACGAAAGTTTGTAACCGTGGCGCTCAATGAGGGCTCGCGCCTCTTGAGCGGAGCCTTGCCAGAACAGCTTGATTTCGGTTTCGATCACCTATGTAGTGATGATACGATGAGGCAACGCGCGCCATGGCATCACAACGAAAGCGCCGCGAGCAGGCGGCCATTGCAGCCTATTGCTTCGATTCTCCATACTGTTTCAGCAGCTCCTTAAGGGCGCTTGCCTGCTGTTGAGTCAGTTTGGATCGAAGAAGATTGACCTCCATCGAGAAGACCGAGCCGTACGCAGCTTGTTTGTCCTTTGCAGGATACATTGCGTCTATATACGCATCCCTGTAAGCCAGCCAAGCCCTTTCCGCCGCTCGGATCTTCTCACCGAAAGCCGCGTTTTTAGTGGTAGCTGACAGCACCTTTTGATAGATTGCATTCAAATCGGCTTCCGCACGTCGTGCTTCCTCACTTGCGCAAGCGTTCATCGCGAGTTGCGTGCCCGCTTTTTCAAGGCATCTGCTATATCGTTCCGAGTTCTGAGCGAGGCATGCACTGCTACTGATAAATAGCAAAAATACAGCCACTACTATTTTTGTCATTCGAATACCCTCTCCGTCACTGCAGACACCGTGCGTGGTGAGGAAAGGCCGTAGCCGTGGCGTTCGATGAGGGCTCGCGCCTCTTGAACGGAGCCTTGGCATAGCAGCTTAATTTCGGTTTCGGTCACCTATGTAGTGATGATACGATGAGGCAACGCGCGCCCGTAGCTCAGCTGGATAGAGCGACTGACTTCGAATCAGTAGGCCGGGGGTTCGAGTCCCTCCGGGCGCACC
>CAVXEM010000025.1:0-30303 GCA_963760575.1 Bryobacterales bacterium | reverse complement strand
CGCCAAGAGCGCGAAGGCAAAGAAGGACGATGAGAGCTATGAGCACGCCCCACGAACCATATCCAGGCCCCGCGCCGATTCCCTTACCGGAGCCTGAAAGACCGCCCGAACCAGACGGAGAGAAGCCGCCAGCCGCGCAATCCGGGAATCGATCCACCGGGCGATGAGCTAGGAGCGTTGTTGTGCGGACACGCGGCGCTGATTCCCCGATTCCTGAAAGAGGCCGTGCCTCGCCATGAAGCACAGAATTCGATAGTAGGTCGGGCCTCCAGGCCCGACACCCCCAAGCCCACCCAGTCTTACACCGCCACCGTAACCCGCATGAAAGTAGCAGGAATCAAAGTCCCCGCGTCCTTACTCTTGTTCTGAGAATTCGCCAGATCCACCAGCTGCGCATGCAGTTCCCCCGCCTTCCCATTTTTCTGCGCTGCTTCCACTGCGTTCATAGTCGGCCCATAGAACGTTTCAAAAAGTTCTATAAACTGCGCCGGACTCTTTTCCGCCGAAGCAAAATAGTAAGTGTCCTTGGCCATCGAGATCTTCTCCGGAGCCACCCCCGCCTGCCCAAAGCGCTCGACGATGTTGCTCTCCACCCCCCACGTCATAGGACTGATAAATCCCTCCGGCGGTGGCGGCGTAAACGCCGAGCTGATCTTCAGCACCTGCGATACGAACGTCGGATCCCCCGGAATCCAATTGCCCATCACAATGCGCCCGCCCGCTTTCGTAACCCGCACCATCTCCTTGGCGACATCGAACGGCCTAGGCGCAAACATGGCGCCGAAAATGGAAACCACCAGATCGAACGAACCGTCCGCGACGCCCTGCAGATTGCAGGCGTCTCCCTCCTGAAACTTCAGCTTGCCGAGACCCGCCGCCGCAGCCCGCTTGTTCCCGGCGTCCACTAGGTTCCTGGCAATGTCGATTCCCGTCACTTCCGCGCCCGCTCGCGCCAGTGGAAGCGCCGTAGTGCCGTCTCCACAGCCCAGGTCCAGAACCCGCAGCGGCGGCGCGATCCCCAAGGACTGAACCACCGCCTCGCCGGATTGCCGCATGAAAGCCGCGATTTCCGTGAAGTCCCCTTTTTCCCACAATGCTTTATTCGGATTGGCTGCCGTACTCGGATTCATAGGTAAGCTCCTTTTCCAAAAGTTCCCTTCAGAGCTAGAATTATGCAACACGTCGGCCGCGAAATCCATGGCCCGGCGTCGCTATGATTTGATCGAACGTCCCGCGCGGGCGGATGGCTTTGCCTCGGCCTGCTGCACACCCGCATCGCTCATCCCTGGTTTTCTCGCCCATGCTCAAATTGAGCCACTACCGCCGCCGACGTCGGCTACGAATCGGAGGCGGCCTTCAATCGCGCATTCAAGCGTGAGTTTGGCCAACCTCCGGGTCGCTACCGCAACGAGCATAAGGCTCAGCCAGCGCAGCGCCCTCAGTCAGCGGGTTAAGAGAATGCTCCGTTAGCTTTGCACCCACAGCTTCGGATTCCCAGTCCCGTCATCCGTCCCCTGGATGTACCAATTCTTCCCCAGCGGATCGTGATCCATAGTAGTAGCGAAGTCGAAAGGCGCCTGGAATTCGATATAGTCGAACCCCGACTCCGAAGCCAGCAACTGGTGCCATTCCCCCTCCGGAATGAACACCATGCTTCCCGGGCCCACCGGCAGACTCCCGCCGTCGTACTTAACCTCGCCCGTGCCCGTCTCGATCAGATAAAAATGTTCTGGCTTAATGGAACTGGTTTTCGAAGCGTTGTGCACGTGCCGCGGCGAATGGCCCTTCGGTCCATACAGCATGCGCCCGAGTTGCAGATCCCAGGACCCGGAAAGGCCCGTCTCTTTGTTCACCCAGAACGTCCGCGTGCGGATACGCTTCTCGTCCACCAGCGACTGCAGTTTCGCTTCCTCGAAGAAGTAACCGCTGGGCGCCCCGCCATTGGCTTCAACCGCCTTGCCCGTGTGTTTCGGCACCGTGACCAGCAGCAGAACCAGAGGAGTCCCCGCAGCTTTAATCGCCGCTTCCTCGCTCGGTTCCAGATACACCCCGCTGCCTCTCTGTCCCGTATGCACGGTGGTCTTGCCCGCCTTGGTAAAGCTAACCTCCGCGCCTGTCCCCTGCAGTATGTAAATCACCTGTGTCCGGTCGCTAGGGGTGACGCGGTGTGTCTTGCCCGCATCCACCTTGTACTTGGCGACTTCAACCCTGGTTTTGTCGTTGGATTGCGTGAGAATATTCTGCACGGACCCTTCCGGGATCGGCCTGCTTGCCCGGCTCGTCGTGTCAATTATGGTAATCATTGGTTTTCGCTTGAGCTCCGCCTGCAATTGTAGCAAGCGCATTCCCCGCCGCCCAACCTCGTCCGCCGCCATTTTGCCGGGCCTCTGGCGAACGAAGAGTCCGAATATCCCGCCTCGCCTTTGGCTGTCTCCAGTGCGATAAACCCGATATGATGTGAAAACGGAGACACGTGCATGACGCCGGAACGCCGTCAGCAGATCGAAAAGCTGTACCGCGCGGCTAGCCACCAGCCGGTCGCCGAGCGGGAAATGTTTCTCACCACTGCTTGCGTTGGCGACCCGGGTCTGCGCACCGAGGTCGACAAGCTTCTCACACAAGACGGGGATGCCGCGGGCCATGGGTCCACTCTGACCATGCTGCGGCACGAGAACACGCAACTGGGTCCTTACAAGATAGAAGGGCTGCTCGGGGTGGGCGGCATGGGCAAAGTCTACCAGGCAACGGATACGCGGTTGGGGCGGAAGGTAGCCGTCAAGATCGCGGAGGAAAACTTTAGCGGACGGTTTGAGCGCGAAGCTCGGGCCATTTCCGCGTTCAATCATCCCCATATTTGCACGCTGCACGACGTGGGTCCGAATTACCTGGTGATGGAGCTGCTCGATGGCTCCACTCTGGCGGACGAAATCAAGAACGGTCCGCTGGCTATCGAGCAGGTGCTTCGCTATGGAGCGCAGATCGCCGCGGCCCTGGCGGAAGCGCACGCGCATGGTATCGTGCATCGGGACCTGAAGCCGGGCAACATCATGGTGACCCGGCACGGCGTGAAAGTGCTGGATTTTGGGCTGGCCAAGATGGTCTCCGAAACCGGCCTGACGGACGCCAATATTGTCATGGGAACGCCCGCGTACATGGCTCCGGAGCAGGTGGAGGGCCGAGAGTCGGATGCGCGCACGGACTTGTTTGCGCTGGGTCTGGTGCTGTATGAAATGACGGCGGGACAACTGCCCTTTCCGGGAAAATCGCTGGGACGGATGCAGGTGAGCGGCATCGCAGCGGTTCCGTCGCTGGCGCGGCAGCGCGCGGAAGTTCCGCGGAGTCTGGATGCGCTCGTGGGGAAGCTGCTTGAAAAAGACCCGGCACAGCGCGGTGCGTCTGCGGCGGAAGTGGCCGCGGAGCTAGCGGCGCTGGCCGAACGGCTCACGGCTCCTCCGGTCTATGCGGCAGCGCCGTTGCTGCGGACCGCCGTGCTCGGCCCCGCGGCGCTGGCTCTTCTGCTGGCGATCCTGGGGGGGGTGTGGCTGTACCGGCAATCCGAAGAGCGGCGCTGGGCTCGCGAGGATGCGATTCCGGAGATCGACAAACGGAAGGACGAACAGAAACCGCTGGCGGCCTTTCAGATCCTGCAACGGGCCGAACGGATTCTGCCCGGCGATGCGCGACTGGCCAAGACCGCCCAGGATTTGACGATGTTCACTTCGCTGAAATCGCTGACGCCCGGAGCCAAAGTGGAGATCCAGGATTATGTTGCTCCGCAGAGTCCCTGGTATGCGCTTGGTACAACGCCAGTGGAACACGTCAGGATTCCGAAGGGGTACTTTCGTTGGAGGTTTTCCAAAGCCGGAGTCAAAGACTTTACCGGCGCACCTCTGACGAACGCTGCCATGCAATTCCCGTTCGAGACCCCCGCGGACGTGGCCGCCGGGATGGTTCCCATCGACGGAGGCCCATGGGGGAACCTGATCGGTTTCATCGGTTGGGTGCGCTATGAACTCCCGCCATTCGATATGGACCGCTTTGAAGTGACGAATCGTTCAGCCCGTGATCTCCGGACTCTCTCCCGACTGCCGCGCCAACTCCGCGAACCATCCATCGCCTTCCATCAATTGCTCGGGCGGCCCGTGCTCCACCACCGCGCCTTCATTAATCACATACACGTAGTCCGCGTTCTTCATCATCGTGTAGCGATGTGCAATGATCAGCATCGTCGGCCTGGGTGAGATTTTTTCCAAAGCGCCGCGCACCTCCATCTCCGTGGCATAGTCCAGGTTCGCCGTCGCTTCATCCAATACCAGCAACCGCGGCTTGTCCACCAGCATCCGCGCGATCTGCAGTCGTTGCCGCTCGCCCATCGACAAACCGACGCCCCTCTCGCCGACCTCTGTCGCTAAGCCCTCCGGCAATCGTTCGAGCGCCCGGCCTAAATCCGCCGCCAGCGCCGCCACGCGCACCTCATCATCCGATGCCTGCGGCCTCTTGTAACGGATGTTCTCCGCCAGCGTCCCGCGGAACACCGTCCCATCCGAGGCAACCACGCCGATCGCCGCCCGCACCGCGGAGCATCCCACTTCACTCAACGGCTGCCCGTCTACCAGAATCTCGCCCGACCATGGCTCGAACAATTTGAGCAACAGATCCGCCGTCGTAGTCTTCCCCGCGCCGGATGGTCCAGCCAGTGCCGTGATCCTCCCCGGCTCCAGTGTCAAATTCAATCCCCGCAGCACTTCCTTACCCTGCACATATCCGAAGTGCACGTCCCGAAACTCCACTCGCCCTCGCCCCTCTTTTAAAGGGCGCCCCAGTGCCTCCACCGGCCCACTGTCCATTAGCCTCACGGCTCTCCTCAGCGATGTGAAATTCTCCTGCAGGCTCACCGCCAATCCATTCAGCGAATCGATCGGCGAATACAAACGATCCAGGTACGCCGCAAACATGACCACGTCACCCGGTGTAAGCCGATGTCGCAGCACCAGCCACCCTCCGTAGCCCAGCACCAGCGACTTGCTCAAATTGCTCAGCGCGCTCTGCGAAATGTAATAGCGCTGGGCGGTCCTGATGCGATTCAGGTACACATCGTATGCTTGAATCGATTCCCCCAGCAGCCGTCCTTCTTCGCGCGCCTCAGCCCCCGAAAGCTTCACCGTCTTCACCGCGCCGATGGCGTCGGCGATGCGTGCCGAGATGTCCTCCCACAACTGATAGTAAGGATCGAGGTTCGACTGCATCCGCAACGCGCTGCGCCGTGCGATCCACATATAAGGAGGCAGCAGGCAGGTCGACACCAGCGCCATTTCCCAATTCTGCGTGAGCATGATCGCGATGATGCCTACCAGGCGCATCGCTTCGGGCGCGATCTGTTGCGAGAAAGCGTGTACCACTGGTGAAACTTGATCGCATTGGTCGATCCTCTTCGCCAAACCCGCGCTCGCCTGCCGGTTGAAAAACGCGAGCGGTAGCCGCAGCACATGGCCGAAGGTATCGACAATCAGCTTCGACTCCATAAAACTCGCAACGCGCGCGCCGTAGTAACTCGCACGCTGGTAGAAATAGTAGGAGCCCAGCCCGATGAAGAACAACATTCCCACCGCTTCAATCAACGTCCGCAGCGTCTGTTCCGGCGTACGAGACGGCACGAACGCCGTCCCCTGCGTCGAACCCGTCTGCTCTACAAACAGCCCGGCGACATCGTTAATCGCCGTCCTGTAAATCAGCGGTTGCAGCAAATCCAGCCCGGTGTATAGAAAGGAAAACAGACCGATGACCAGAAACTGCCGCCGATACTGCTTGGCCAACTGGAACAGCACTTGAAAGACCCGGCGGCTAAACGGCGACTCCTCGTTATCGGCCACAGGCTGTGCTTCAGTAATGTTGGTCACTTACGGCTGTATTATATGGGAAGCGACGGCGCGGTAGAGCTTACACGCAGACGCTTGGACCGCGATCGACCGCCCGCTTCCCTTGGTCCTTCCCCGTTTCATGCCAGGTCTTGGGTGAATCGAAACTCCGCCGCTGACTGCAGGCGCCAGCCCCCGTCAGCCGTCAGTTCGAGAACCTGTGAGTGGTGCTTAACCAGTGCCGGATGGTGGCTCACGCTTACAAACGTGGTGGACGTTGCGATCAATTGACGGTATAGCGAAGACTCGTTTTCGCGATCCAGCGCACTGGTGGCTTCATCGAGCAGCACATAGCGCGGGTGTTTCAACAGAACTCTTGCAAACGCTAAACGCTGGCGCTCGCCCACTGACAGGATCTTTTCAAAGTCGAACTCGACGTCAAATCCGCCGCAGCGGTCAACCAGGTCCGGCAAATTTACGCGATCGAGCACCTCGCGAAGCTCTGCGTCGGATACACTTCGCTCGAGGTTCGGATAGAGGAGTTGATCGCGGAGGCTGCCGATGATCATGTAGGCATCCTGCGGAAGGAACAGAATATCCTCGAGTCTAGGCCGTTCGATCGCGCCGCTCCCTGAATCCCAGAGGCCGGCGATCATGCGAAGCAGAGAGCTCTTGCCGAGGCCGCTGGCTCCGACGATCATCAGTCCTTCCCCGGGCGGCACTGAAAGGGTGAGTTCCTTCACCAGTGTCCTTTCGTAGTTTGGGGTCTGCAGCGTGATGTCGTCGATACGAAGACGCTCGCCCTCCCGCGTAACAATCTTTTGATGCGCAGGATCCATGGAGGGCTTCGCGGGCACCAGGCTGTGAGCGAGAGCGCTCACGCGACTCACGCCGGCGGCGAAAAGACTCAGGTTCTCCACGTTGTCCACGAGTATTGTGAGCGCGCTCATTATGGCTGCAAACGCTCCCTCGGCCTGGACGATGCGCCCCACCTCGAGTTCGCCCGAAAGCACGCGCGGCGCGATGACCATACTTGGCAGCATCAGCAGCAGCAGGCTCTGCGGATATTGGAAAAAGTTCAAACGCAATTGCCAGCGAATCAGATTGGTAAAATTCGCGAACAGTCGGCCGAAAAGGCGCTGGACCTGGGCTTGCTCTTGCCCCTCCCCGTGGTACAGCGCGATAGACTCCGCGTTTTCACGGATGCGCACAAGACCGAAGCGGAAGTCAGCTTCACGCCTGCGCTGGTTGAAATTCAATGAAACCAGTTTCCCGCTGAAAACTCCAAACGTGATGAGCGTTACCAATGTCGCGTAGACGATCACGAATAGCACCAGGTAACCGGAGATGGACCACAATACGCGGCCGAACGCTAGCAACTGAATGACTGCACTGCCGAATATGAGTAGAAAGCTCAGCGACTGTTGCGTGAAGGAGGCGATATCCTGGGAGATTCGCTGGTCGGGGTTGTCTATCTCCGGCTTGGTGAGAAGCTTATAGAACGCGTGATTCTTGAAGTAGCGTTTCAGTATCCGATCGGTCAACCAGCGGCGCCAGTTGAGCGCAAGCGTGTCGCGCACGTAGTAGTAGTAGGCATAGATCGGCACGGCCGCCAAGAGCAAACCGAAGAATATGCGGACCGAATGCCAGAAACGGGCTGTATCGCGAGCCGCCAAAGCCGAAGTAAATTCACCGGATTGTTGATTGAACAAGACGTTAAACTCGGTGTCCCCGATCAAGAGCAAGGCCAGCAGTATCAGCAGCCAGCGAGCTTTCCGATTCTCTTTGGAAAACCAATAAGGTTTAGCGAGCGCAATGGATTGCTTTAAAAGGTTGAGATCGAGTTTGTTCATGAGAGGCTCTAAGCGCGTACCGCCCAAATACGTCGTCGGTTATGTCCATCCAGCTTACTGCTTCGCCAAGAGCGTGAAGGCAAAGAAGGACAATGAGAGCTATGAGCACACCCCACGAACCATATCCAGGCCCCGCGCCGATTCCCTTACCGGAGCCTGAAAGACCGCCCGAACCAGACGGAGAGAAGCCGCCAGCCGCGCGATCCGGGAATCGATCCACCGGGCGATGAGCTAGGAGCGTTGTTGTGCGGACACGCGGCGCTGATTCCCCGATTCCTGAAAGAGGCCGTGCCTCGCCATGAAGCGCAGAATTCGATAGTAGGTCGGGCCTCCAGGCCCGACACCCCCAAGCCCACCCAGTCTTACACCGCAACCGTAACCCGCATGAAAGTAGCAGGAATCAAAGTCCCCGCGTCCTTACTCTTGTTCTGCGAATTCGCCAGATCCACCAGCTGCGCATGCAGTTCCCCCGCCTTCCCGTTTTTCTGCGCCGCTTCCACTGCGTTCATAGTCGGCCCATAGAACGTTTCAAAAAGTTCTATAAACTGCGCCGGACTCTTTTCCGCCGAAGCAAAATAGTAAGTGTCCTTGGCCAGCGAGATCTTCTCCGGAGCCACCCCCGCCTGCCCAAAGCGCTCGACGATGTTGCTCTCCACCCCCCACGTCATAGGACTGATAAATCCCTCCGGCGGTGGCGGCGTAAACGCCGAGCTGATCTTCAGCACCTGCGATACGAACGTCGGATCCCCCGGAATCCAATTGCCCATCACAATGCGCCCGCCCGCTTTCGTAACCCGCACCATCTCCTTGGCGACATCGAACGGCCTAGGCGCAAACATGGCGCCGAAAATGGAAACCACCAGATCGAACCAACCGTCCGCGACGCCCTGCAGATTGCAAGCGTCTCCCTCCTGAAACTTCAGCTTGCCGAGACCCGCCGCCGCAGCCCGCTTGTTCCCGGCGTCCACTAGGTTCCTGGCAATGTCGATTCCCGTCACTTCCGCGCCCGCTCGCGCCAGTGGAAGCGCCGTAGTGCCGTCTCCACAGCCCAGGTCCAGAACCCGCAGCGGCGGCGCGATCCCCAAGGACTGAACCACCGCCTCGCCGGATTGCCGCATGAAAGCCGCGATTTCCGTGAAGTCCCCTTTTTCCCACAATGCTTTATTCGGATTGGCTGCTGTGCTCGGATTCATAGGTAAGCTCCTTTTCGAAAAGTTCCCTTCAGAGCTAAAATTATGCAACGCGTCGGCCGCGAAATCCATGCCCCAGGCGTCGCTATGATTTGATCGAACGTCCCGCGCGGGCGGATGGCTTTGCCTCGGCCTGCTGCACACCCGCATCGCTCATCCCTGGTTTTCTCGCCCATGCTCAAATTGAGCCACTACCGCCGCCGACGTCGGCTACGAATCGGAGGCGGCCTTCAATCGCGCATTCAAGCGTGAGTTTGGCCAACCTCCGGGCCGCTACCGCAACGAGCATAAGGCTCAGCCAGCGCAGCGCCCTCAGTCAGCGGGTTAAGAGAATGCTCCGTTAGCTTTGCACCCACAGCTTCGGATTCCCAGTCCCGTCATCCGTCCCCTGGATGTACCAATTCTTCCCCAAGCGGATCGTGATCCATAGTAGTAGCGAAGTCGAAAGGCGCCTGGAATTCGATATAGTCGAACCCCGACTCGGAAGCCAGCAACTGATGCCATTCCCCCTCCGGAATGAACACCATGCTTCCCGGGCCCACCGGCAGACTCCCGCCGTCGTACTTAACCTCGCCCGTGCCCGTCTCGATCAGATAAAAATGTTCCGGCTTAATGGAACTGGTTTTCGAAGCGTTGTGCACGTGCCGCGGCGAATGGCCCTTCGGTCCATACAGCATGCGCCCGAGTTGCAGATCCCAGGACCCGGAAAGCCCCGTCTCTTTGTTCACCCAGAACGTCCGCGTGCGGATACGCTTCTCGTCCACCAGCGACTGCAGTTTCGCTTCCTCGAAGAAGTAACCGCTGGGCGCCCCGCCATTGGCTTCAACCGCCTTGCCCGTGTGTTTCGGCACCGTGACCAGCAGCAGAACCAGAGGAGTCCCCGCAGCTTTAATCGCCGCTTCCTCGCTCGGTTCCAGATACACCCCGCTGCCTCTCTGTCCCGTATGCACGGTGGTCTTGCCCGCCTTGGTAAAGCTAACCTCCGCGCCTGTCCCCTGCAATATGTAAATCACCTGTGTCCGGTCGCTGGGGGTGACGCGGTGTGTCTTGCCCGCATCCACCTTGTACTTGGCGACTTCAACCCTGGTTTTGTCGTTGGATTGCGTGAGAATATTCTGCACGGACCCTTCCGGGATCGGCCTGCTTGCCCGGCTCGTCGTGTCAATTATGGTAATCATTGGTTTTCGCTTGAGCTCCGCCTGCAATTGTAGCAAGCGCATTCCCCGCCGCCCAACCTCGTCCGCCGCCATTTTGCCGGGCCTCCGGCGAACGAAGAGTCCGAATATCCCGCCTCGCCTTTGGCTGTCTCCAGTGCGATAAACCCGATATGATGTGAAAACGGAGACACGTGCATGACGCCGGAACGCCGTCAGCAGATCGAAAAGCTGTACCGCGCGGCTAGCCACCAGCCGGTCGCCGAGCGGGAAATGTTTCTCACCACTGCTTGCGTTGGCGACCCGGGTCTGCGCACCGAGGTCGACAAGCTTCTCACACAAGACGGGGATGCCGCGGGCCATGGGTCCACTCTGACCATGCTGCGGCACGAGAACACGCAACTGGGTCCTTACAAGATAGAAGGGCTGCTCGGGGTGGGCGGCATGGGCAAAGTCTACCAGGCAACGGATACGCGGTTGGGGCGGAAGGTAGCCGTCAAGATCGCGGAGGAAAACTTTAGCGGACGGTTTGAGCGCGAAGCTCGGGCCATTTCCGCGTTCAATCATCCCCATATTTGCACGCTGCACGACGTGGGTCCGAATTACCTGGTGATGGAGCTGCTCGATGGCTCCACTCTGGCGGACGAAATCAAGAACGGTCCGCTGGCTATCGAGCAGGTGCTTCGCTATGGAGCGCAGATCGCCGCGGCCCTGGCGGAAGCGCACGCGCATGGTATCGTGCATCGGGACCTGAAGCCGGGCAACATCATGGTGACCCGGCACGGCGTGAAAGTGCTGGATTTTGGGCTGGCCAAGATGGTCTCCGAAACCGGCCTGACGGACGCCAATATTGTCATGGGAACGCCCGCGTACATGGCTCCGGAGCAGGTGGAGGGCCGAGAGTCGGATGCGCGCACGGACTTGTTTGCGCTGGGTCTGGTGCTGTATGAAATGACGGCGGGACAACTGCCCTTTCCGGGAAAATCGCTGGGACGGATGCAGGTGAGCGGCATCGCAGCGGTTCCGTCGCTGGCGCGGCAGCGCGCGGAAGTTCCGCGGAGTCTGGATGCGCTCGTGGGGAAGCTGCTTGAAAAAGACCCGGCACAGCGCGGTGCGTCTGCGGCGGAAGTGGCCGCGGAGCTAGCGGCGCTGGCCGAACGGCTCACGGCTCCTCCGGTCTATGCGGCAGCGCCGTTGCTGCGGACCGCCGTGCTCGGCCCCGCGGCGCTGGCTCTTCTGCTGGCGATCCTGGGGGGCGTGTGGCTGTACCGGCAATCCGAAGAGCGGCGCTGGGCTCGCGAGGATGCGATTCCGGAGATCGACAAACGGAAGGACGAACAGAAACCGCTGGCGGCCTTTCAGATCCTGCAACGGGCCGAACGGATTCTGCCCGGCGATGCGCGACTGGCCAAGACCGCCCAGGATTTGACGATGTTCACTTCGCTGAAATCGCTGACGCCCGGAGCCAAAGTGGAGATCCAGGATTATGTTGCGCCGCAGAGTCCCTGGTATGCGCTTGGTACAACGCCAGTGGAACACGTCAGGATTCCGAAGGGGTACTTTCGTTGGAGGCTTTCCAAAGCCGGAGTCAAAGACTTTACCGGCGCACCTCTGACGAACGCTGCCATGCAATTCCCGTTCGAGACCCCCGCGGACGTGGCCGCCGGGATGGTTCCCATCGACGGAGGCCCATGGGGGAACCTGATCGGTTTCATCGGTTGGGTGCGCTATGAACTCCCGCCATTCGATATGGACCGCTTTGAAGTGACGAATCGCGAGTATCAGAAGTTCGTGGACGAAGGCGGTTATCAGAAACGCGAGTACTGGAAAGAGAAGTTCGTGAAAGACGGCAAGGAGTTGAGTTGGGAGCAGGCGATGGATCTATTCCGCGATCCTACCGGCCGGCCGGGACCTTCCACCTGGGAGGCGGGCCATTTTCCACAGGGACAGGCCGAGTATCCGGTTTCCGGAGTGAGCTGGTACGAGGCGTCTGCGTATGCCGCGTACGTCGGCAAAACTCTTCCAGCGTTTGGGGAGTGGTTTAAGGCGGCTCCGCAGGAGACCGCGCGATACACCACGAATCAGAGTAATTTTGCAGGCCGCGGCGCGGCGCCGGTGGGCGCTTCGCAAGCAGTGGGTCCGTATGGGACCTACGATCTGACCGGGAATGTCAGGGAGTGGTGCCTGAACGCGGCAGACGGGAACAACCGCTTCATTCTGGGCGGGGCGTGGGGAACGCAAACGTATCAAGCATACGAGCCGGAGGCGCTGCCTCCGTTCGACCGTTCCGCGATGAACGGTTTTCGCGGTGTGCGCAATCGGCAGCCGCTGCCGGCGGCCACCGCGGCGCCGGTGTTGAGACAATTGAGGGATTTTTCCAAAGTGAAGCCGGCCTCGAACGAGGTCTTCGAGGCCTACCGCAGCCTGTACTCTTACGACAAGCGTCCCTTGAACGCGAAGACGGAGGGAGTGGTGGAGGAAACCGCGGACTGGAAGAAGGAGCGGGTCACTATCGATGCCGGATACGACAACGAGCGCCTGCCGATGTATCTTTTTTCGCCGAAGAACGTACGTGCGCCGTATCAAACCGTGGTGTTCTTCCCCAGCGCACGGGTGAACTTCATGCCGAGCAGCCTGCAGTTAGGGGACATGGACTTCGTCGATTACGTGATCAAGAGCGGCCGGGCGCTGGTGTATCCGGTTTACCGGGGGACGTACGAGCGCCGCCCTGCTGGGACGGCGATGCCGGGGACGGTGGGCGGGCGCGAGCTCACGATTCAACAGTCCAAAGAGGTGCGCCGCGCCGCGGACTATCTTGAAATGCGGCCGGATGTCGCCGATGCCAAGAAGCTGGCGTATCTGGGCGTGAGCCAAGGCGCCGCGGAAGGCGTGATCTTCCTGGCATTGGAGGATCGCTTTCAGGCGGTGGTCTTCCTGGATGGTGGATTTTTCCTGATGCCTGCGGCGAAGGGTGAAGATCAGGCGGATTTCGCGCCGCGCCTTAAAAAACCCCTCCTGATGGTCAACGGGAAATATGATTTCACGTTCCCGCCGGATCAGGCGCAAGCGCCCCTGTTCGAGATGATCGGAACGGCTCCGGCGGACAAGTTCCGCAAGGTGCTGGAGACCCCGCACGACGTGACCGAATTAAAGCCGGAGCTCTCGAAGGAAGTCCTGAGCTTCTTGGACAAATATCTCGGTCGCGTGAACTGACTCAGCCACGCGGAGTAATCACTGCCCCTGACGAAGCCCCATTTGCAAGGAGAAATAATGCAAAAACGCAAACTTGGAAACAGTAACTTGGAAGTTTCAGCCCTCGGCCTCGGCTGCATGGGAATGAGCTACGGCTACGGTCCGGCCAGTGACAAGAAGGACATGATCTCCTTGCTCCACTCGGCGGTCGAACTTGGCGTCACTTTCTTCGACACCGCCGAAGCTTATGGCCCTTTCGCCAACGAAGAACTCGTGGGCGAAGCTCTTGCGCCGCTCCGTAACCGGGTGGTGATTGCCACCAAGTTTGGTTTCGATATCCAACCCGACGGGCAGCGCGGCGGTGGCCTCAACAGCAAGCCGGAACACATCAAGCAGGTCGCCGCGGCCTCGCTCAAGCGCCTCAACACCGATGTGATCGATCTGTTCTACCAACATCGCGTTGACCCCGACGTGCCCATCGAAGATGTAGCTGGCGCCGTGAAGGACCTCATCGCCGAAGGTAAGGTTAAACACTTCGGCCTGTCCGAAGCTGGCGCCAAAACCATCCGCCGCGCTCACGCCGTCCAGCCCGTTACCGCCGTGCAGAGCGAATACTCCCTGTGGACCAGAGATCCCGAAGCGGAAGTGCTGCCGGTACTTGAGGAACTGGGCATTGGCTTCGTTCCCTGGAGCCCTCTGGGTCAAGGTTTTCTCACCGGAAAAATCGACGCCGCAACCAAGTTCGATAGCACCGACTTCCGCGCCTCTTTCCCTCGCTTCACCCCCGAGGCGCGCGCAGCCAATCAAGCGTTGGTCGGGTTGCTCAACCAAATCGCGCAGCGCAAGAAAGCCACGCCCGCGCAGATCGCAATCGCCTGGCTTCTCAGCCCAGAAGCCCTGGATTGTTCCCATCCCCGGAACACGCAAGATCGAGCGCCTAAAAGAAAACATCGGAGCGGCTGACGTCGAACTCACTCCCTCCGATTTAGCCGAAATTGCGACGGCCGCCTCCAAGATCACCGTGCAAGGAGCCCGGCTCCCTGAGTCTATACTGCGGATGAGCGGGCGGTAACTTACCTTTGAGTAAGACGATAGGAATTCAGAAAATGCAAAAACGCAAACTTGGAAAAAGTGGTTTAGAAGTTTCCGCCCTCGGCCTAGGCTGCATGGGGATGAGCTTTTCCTACGGCCCGCCCAAAGACAAACAGGAGATGACCGCTCTCCTCCGCGCTGCCGTCGATCGCGGCATCGACTTCTTCGACACCGCCGAAGTCTACGGCCCGTTCTTGAACGAAGAGCTGGTGGGCGAAGCCCTGGCTCCCTTCCGCAAGAACTTAGTGATCGCCACCAAATTCGGCTTCGACATCAGCCCTAATTCCGATCCCCGCGGGATGACGGGTGTGCCCGGCCTGAACAGCCGCCCCGATCACATCAAGCAAGCCGTCGAAGGCTCCTTGAAGCGCCTCAAAATGGATGTCATCGACCTGCTCTACCAACACCGCGTCGACCCCAACGTCCCCATCGAAGACGTAGCCGGAGCCGTCAAGGATCTCATTCAGGCCGGCAAGGTCAAGCACTTCGGCCTCTCCGAAGCCGGCGTAAAAACCATCCGCCGCGCCCACGCCGTCCAGCCCGTCACCGCCCTCCAAAGCGAATATTCTCTCTGGACCCGAACCCCCGAAAAGGAAGTGATCCCGACGCTAGAAGAATTAGGCATTGGCCTAGTCCCCTACAGCCCGCTAGGAAAAGGTTTCCTAACCGGCAAGATCGACGAAAACGCAAAGTTCGAAAGCACCGACTTCCGCAGCACCCTGCCGCGCTTCACCCCCGAAGCTCTGAAAGCAAATCAGTCCCTAATCGATTTGCTAGCCACCATCGCAGCGCAAAAGAAAGCGACCCCCGCCCAGATCGCGCTAGCTTGGCTGCTAGCCCAAAAACCCTGGATGGTCCCCATCCCCGGCACCACCAAGCTAAATCGCTTAGATGAAAACATCGGCGCACTCTCCGTGGAACTAACCCCCGATGACCTGCGAAACATCGCCACCGCCGCGTCACAGATCACAGTGCAAGGCGCCCGCTACCCCGAAAAACTAGAACAAATGACCGGAGTGTAGGGCGGGCCTCCGGCCCGCGTTCGACCTCCAGGTCGAACCGTCTACAATCAAGAATCAACCCATGGAAATCAAACGCAGCGGTTCACAACCCTCCGCAAAAGGTCCCGCCGAATGGTTCACCGGCACCGTCCGCATCGATCCCCTCCTCAACCCACCCCCACCCGCGCGAATAGCCGGAGCCAGCGTAACCTTCGAGCCCGGCGCAAGAACCGCCTGGCACACTCACCCGCTAGGCCAGACCCTGATCGTCACCGCCGGCTGCGGCCGCGTGCAGCGCTGGGGAAGCCCCATCGAAGAAATCCGCCCCGGCGACGTCGTCTGGATTCCTCCCGGCGAAAAGCACTGGCACGGCGCCGCCCCCACCACCGCCATGACCCACATCGCCCTGCAAGAACAACTCGACGGCAAAGTAGTCGACTGGATGGAACACGTCACCGACGAACAATATCAAGCAAATCAATGAGAGCGGATTCATGCCTATTCGACATGCCTCTAGCCGCAGGCGCGGAGGACGTTTAGACTGGAGACACTATGGTTCGGCTGTGGCCTTTACTATCTTTCCTGACCATCGCCGGATCAACCTTCGCACAAGCGCCGCTCTTGCCCACCGCTTTCCCCGAGCTTCCCAGGAACATACTGGCGGATCTCCAGCGCCGTCATTGCAAAATCCCCCAGCTCCTCCACGAAAAGAAAGTGAACGTCATCAAGGGAGAGTTTGCGAAGCCCGGCCAAACCGACTGGGCCGCTCTTTGCGAAGTCGGCCACACCACAACGATTCTGGTTTATTGGAATGGCTCGGAGATCAACCCCGCCCGGATCGCTCAGCAGGGTGATCAGGGACGCTTCGAAATCACCGAAAAAGGCCAAGAAAATATACAAGTGATCTCTCCGGTGGGCAGGCGGGAAATCATGACGCACTACAGCCATTCACCCGGTCCCAAGCCGCCTCCTATAGACCACCAAGGCATCGATGATGCGTTGGCAGGAAAAGCCTCCAGCATCCACTATTTTTACAACGGCAAATGGATCGGCTTAACCGGATCGGATTGACCGCCTCCGGAAAACACCGCACCTCCAATCGCGATCCATCCACATCCCTGCGCTATTGAGGGCAAACGACCTCGTTTACGAACGTCACATTCGCTGACTGCGTGGATTCGCTGAATGTAGCGGTTCCGGGTGTCGCCTGTACTACGCCGTTCAAGATGGTTTGGTAAGGAGACACGTACACGCAAGTGCCCAATATAGGCGGTGTATTTGTTGAGGGGTCGAACGAATCCGCGGTGACGGTGTAAGTTCCGGCGGAAAGTTGGCATGCCATGACATGGCCCGTGGACGAGTCTGTCGTGTAGTGGTTGCTGACGCCCAGCGCGTCCGTGACCGTGATGCCCCAGCCCAGCAGATCCGGAACCGTTGTGGTTCCATCATAGAACTCACTCTGCATCGTCAAACAAAAGGATGCCGATGCCCCTGGGTCGGCTTTGAAGTTGTCAGATTTGGATTTCAACGGCTCGAAGCCATGAAAACATCCATGGCCGCAGGGATTATCCACGTTTGCAGGTTTTCCAACCAGGCTCGCGACCGGGGTCACCCATACTCTATAAATGTTGCCTGCATTTGGGGTCTTGAGATAGTCGGTGGGGCAGCTGGAATTGGCCAGTTGAATCGTGATAGCTCCGCGCGCAGCGTTATCCTGATCGACGCCGGTCGGATGAGCCGGACCGCCGGTCCCGGTAAACGCACTGATGACTCCGCCGGAGACGCGGAACTTCCGGTTGGATACAGGATCCGTGCTCAGCAGGACTTGGCCGCTCGGATCGGTTACTTGAAAATAGTAATCGCCGTCCGCCAGGCCCGGAGCTCTCCTGGGCGCATGTGGTCCGGGTCCTCCGTCCAGATACACCGCGCATTTTGAGGCAAACCGGTTCCCGCCCACCACGCCGCCCGTGACAGTGGTAACAAAAATTGCTCCTGAGAAGCCCCTTCTGCTTTGGATTGGATAGTCCCACCTCTGGTTATCTCTGAATCGTTGGTCGTCCGCTTTCGCGCTTCCGCCCATCAAGACCATGGAGACCAGGGTGAACATCAAAAACGACTTGTGTCGCATGCCGCAAGCCCTCGATGCGTGTTCCATGAGGTCCTGACCGCGAGTGTCGCGGATAGCCTTTATCTTCAGAATCGCGTTCTTCATCGTCTTCGCCTCCTTGTAATGCTCGGCACACGTCCGGGCCTATAAAGTCCTCACCCCACCTATCGGGGGTAAGGCCCCTCCCCCTTCAGGGGTATCGCCCAAATTGAACCTACGCCGATGCAGGTTCTAATACTTTGTGGTTAAGTAGGTTGGGACGTAAGCAGTATTAGGTAGGTACTGGATGCCGCTTTAGATCTGTTTCTTCCGCATCACCCAAGTAGTCATCGAGCGCTGATTGTGCACCACGGTGGTCTTAATCGGATCAGCCAGTTCTCCCCCCAACCGTTCCGTGTGCGCCTCTAGCAGAGCCGCATCCACCAGATACCGCTCCGACCCATCCGGTGACCAATAGCGCCGCCCCTCAATGCGCCGCACCTGACTCTCCATGCCGATTGTCGACCCCAGTCGGCAGAAAAACAGCCCGCCCGGTTTCAGCACCCGCCACAACCCCCGCAGCATAGCCTCGAAGTGCGCGTCATCCCGCGCGAAATGCAGCACCGTATTACTGATCACCACATCCGCGCAGCCATCCTCGAACGACATATTTTCCGTAGCTTCCACCCGAAAATTCGTATCCGCCAACCCCGGCGCCAGCCTCCGCGCCAGGGCGCGCACACTCTCCACCGCCGCCGCGTCCAAGTCGGTCGCGTAAACTTCGTACCCTTCGCGCAGCAGGTAAATCAGGTTGCGCCCGCCACCGCACCCGCTGTCTAGGACTCGCATCCCGGGTGCGATGCGCCCCTTCAGCAACTGGTCGAAAAGATAAATGTCGATCTGGCCGAATTGTTCCTGCAGAGTTGGCATGGGTATTCCAATAATGATACGCCGCGGTGTAAGCTCTCCTCATGGTCTTCACGAAACGCCTCCGCGAAGGAGTTCGTCAAGGCAAGATCACGTGCAGCGTCCGTATCTGGACCCGCCCCCATGTCAAGGTCGGCGCCCGCTACCCAATGGAGGAAGGCGAGATCGAAATCGATTCCATCGAACCCATCGGCTTCCCCGATATCACGCCGCAGTTGGCCCGCGAGTCAGGCTTTCTGGGCCTAATCGATCTGCTAAAAGTCGCCAAGCACGGCAAAGGCGAAAATATCTATCTGGTTCGGTTCCACTATCTGCCTCCTCGCCGTAACGTATCCATCTCTACGGATGCGTGGAGGGCAGGTGTTGCACGTCCCTCTCGTTCTCCAGGCAAATATAATCCAGCAGTTCCGTATCCGGAGCGAGGATCTGCGTAACCTTAATGCTCCACGGCTTGGTGTAAGCCTTCGCATCGTCCACCGTAAGGTCGATCTCCATCGTCCCGTAATTCACCCGCCGGAATTTCTCCGTCACCTTCGCGGCATCCGTCAGCGGACTCCCTCCCGTATCCAGCCACAGCCCATCGCGGAATCCCATCGTCTGCACCACCAGCGTGTCGCCTTCCCATTTCGCCGACGAGTAACCGTTCCACGACGGATTCGGATCGGCAGGCAGCGGCCGCCCATCCGTGAAGATCTGCCGGTAGCTGGCGTTATGTTCGTTCAGGATCACCAGCAGCCCCGGAATCTGAATCATCTTGCGGAACAAAGGAAACGTTTCCAGGCGCACCATCCCCGGCGGATAGCACCGGCTCAAAGGATCGTTGGGACGCCCCGCCAGCCGCGTCTTCCGCACCACCTCCGCCGCCCACGGCTGATACGGCAGACCGCCTTCGATAGAGTTGCCGAAGTTGAAAAACTCCGGCGGCACCGAAACCTCCGTCGCGCAATACATATTAGCGCCCCTGACGGTGCCGTTTACCGCATTGGCCACCGGACAAGCCAGCCCCCAAATCCCCGAAAGATCCGGCTTCCCATCCGCCGCGCGCGGCGCCGGCGCCGTGAGATTCGGCTTGCCATCCGCCAGCCGCGGAATCCCCGCCGTTGGGTAATTCAGCCACTGCGCCGAAAGAGGCGAGCAAATCAAGTAGATGGTAATCCCGAGGACGATACGCATTGGAGTCAATTCTACTCGTTTTACAGAAACGCTGAGTGGCCCCGCTTCGCACCGGCAGTTATTACCAACGCGACGATCCCGTAGGTCCAAAGCGTGCGCAATAGCGAAGTCTAGCGGATCGACAAACCACCGGATGGGTCTGGATGATGGCGTATCCGCAAGCTAACATCAGAAAAAGTAGTGCAAGGATGCCCGACCAACCGAAAACTATCCTGCCATGGCTAAGTTGTTGCCCCCCTCACTTTCAAAGGTGACGGGCACCGAACCCACCCATAGATCCCACGCGACCGTCGCGGCGAAAGTTACTGCGGAGTCCCGATCGGAGCCTGCTCCCGCATATGCACGGCGTCTCGCTCGTTCTCCAAACAATAATAATCGAGGAGTTCACTGTCGAGCACCAGGGGCTGGTTCAACTTCACAGTCCAAGGCGCTGTATAGGCCTTCGGATCGTTGATCGTAATCTCGACTTCCAGATTCCCGTACGTGGGCCGCCGTATCCTCTCGGTCATCTTGCCTTGTTCCGTTAATGGATTCCCGAAGGCATCCAACCAAAGATCGTCGCGAAAACCGCTGGTCTCCACTACCAGCGTGTCGCCTTCCCAATGGCCGGTCGAGTTCCCGTTCCAAGTCGGATTGGGATCCTTCGGAAGCGGCCGCCCATCGGTGTAGATCTGGCGGTATTGCCTATTGCGCTCCGTGAGGATGATGACGCGGTCCCGGACCTGGAAAATTCGCTTGTAATAATCGTCGGTCCAGATGCGGGGAGCTCCGCGCGGCATGCAATGAACGTTCGGATCGAGTCCCTGCTGGACCCTGCGTTTCTTGACGAGTTCAGCAGCCCACGGCTGTTCCGGCAAAGGATTCTTCAGCGTCGCAGCGATATTGATAAACGCGCCGGATATTTCCCTTTCTGTTCCTTCTGCACCGCACGGTTTTCCAACGTTGACCGATCGCGACTACCTGAGAGTCGGGTTTCCCGTCGGTGGCGAGCGGAGCCGGAGCGGCGAGGTTAGGCTTTCCGTCCGGGGTGCGTGGCACTCCGGAAGTCGGATAGCCCAGCCACTGGGCGAAGAGTGCCGTCGAACTGGCGGCCAAAAACATGGGGAGCGCAAAACGCAAACTCGATCGCATGAGTGTTTCTTATCATATGCCACGATGACTCAATTCTACCAGCAGACCGCTGAAGTCGGATCTTGATCGCCGCGGAATCTTCTTCGCCGCTTACTTCCTCCGGGTGCACATATATGATTCATCAACTAACTTTCGCAGGGTTTATTGGTGAAGACACAGGTTTTGTCAAGAAGGGGAACAAATGAAGCTTAATCAACAACGGTCGAGTCTCGCATCCTACGCCACGCTGATGTGTTTCCTGGTTTTGGCCGCGCTTGGAGCCGTACGCTTGCATGCGCAGGGTGCCACGGCAGCGGTGAGCGGAACCATCCTGGATAGTTCCGGCGCAGGATTCCCGCGGGGGCCGTCGAGATCCGCAGCTCTGGAACAGGCGTCAAACGCGAAACCACCAGCGACGGCCAGGCCGCTACCTCATTCCGGACTTGCCCATTGGCGATTATGAAATTCAGGCCGCCAAAATGGGCTTCCAGACGGTAGTGCAAAAGGGCATCACGTTGGATGTAGGCCGGCAGCCGGTGATCGACTTGCGTTTGCCTGTGGGCCGCGCCGAACAAACCGTGAACGTGGAAAGCACCGTTTCTCAGGTGGAGACGTCTACCTCCGCCGTATCGTCATTGGTGAACCAAACCCAGATGCGCGAACTGCCATTCAACATGCGCCACTTTGAACAGTTGGTTTTGCTGGCTGAGGGCGGCTTGGTTTCCGGCGGTCCGGTGGGCTACTTGATTGGCCGCAACGCTACCTTCTCGGTAGCCGGCAGGAGGACCGGAGGGCGGCCGCGTCTCATGGACGGCGAAAATTTACAAAACTGGTGGCAGCGTGGTTCCGGCGCCGGCGTCACGGGCACATCATTGGGTATTGAAGCGATTGCCGAATTCCAAACCTTGACCAATACGTATGGCCCGGCGTTTGCGGCAACGGCGCGGCGATCAACGCGGCCGCTAATCCGGCACCAACTCGGTGCACGGCTCGGAGTCGCTTCCAGCGCAACAGTAAATTGGACGCTCGCAACTTCTTTGAAAGCTTCCTGGCGCCTGGCACACTACGGCACATGTCGCTCCCTTCCGAAAAAATCAATTTGGCGGAAGCGTAGGCGGGCCGATCAAAAAAGACAAGCTGTTCTTTTTCTGATACTATGAAGGCATCCGTCGGCTGCTGGCTATCGGTGGAACTTCGTGACCACTGTGGCGATTATCTTGACGGACTGGCCAAGAAGGACGCCGCGCTGGTTAAGTGAGGATGAACAGGATTGGATCACCGCAGAAATCGCGCGTGAGAACCACGAGAAGGAGAAGGGGGCCAGCTGCGTAATCATCGGTTTCATATACCTGACGTTCGAATCCGTATAATGGCAACTGGCGTCTTGCCAGTTCTCGCCAATTTCCTAGTATGCAACGCGTTCAGCCTCGTTTACGTTCCTCCGGGAGGCGCCAATGGCACCCGCCATTTCCGTGACACCGCGCTAGCGCCGTATATTCAAGATGATTGGAAAGTATCGCGACGCCTAACAGTGAACTTGGGAATCCGCTACGAATGGCAATCTAATCCCTCCTAACGGTCATCTTGCTGCCCAACATCATCAACCCACCGTTCGGAACGTTTGCCCCGGTGCCGAACGCATTCGTGACCAATCCAAGCAAGAACAATTCGGATCCCCGCTTCGGGTTCGCCTATGACGTCTTCGGCGATCACAAGACTTCCCTCCGCGGTGAGTTCTCCATCATGCACGATCCGTATCAGACCTATGTGTTCTCTTCCGCCTACTTAATTGCCGCGCCCTACTTCCTCCTCACAGCTCAAACTACGAACTCTCAACCTTTAAAGTTCCCCTCCTTTGTACTCTCTGCTGCTTCAGAGTTATTGAGCACAACCAATATCACCTATTACAACATCCTCACCACTCCCTATCAAATTCAATATAATTTTAACATTCAAATATAACTGTTCAACAGTATCTTTCTTACATTTCGTTACTTCTTTTCGCTGGCTTACACCTATTGGCGTTCCACGACTTTAATCCTGCGAGCGCAAATAGGCATGCCATCATCGCCTATCACTTTGTATCGGGGCACGGCCAATCCGCGCATCAGTCCCAGTCTGTGGACGTTTGACGAACTCGATCCCGTCAGTTCGTCTTGTTCCACGGCTTGCAGCCGTTTCTCGCATCGCTTTAGCTATGGCTTTTAGGGCGTTTGTCGTACTTGTTCCCCAAATGCATCGATCCAGGCTATTCCTATGCCGGCTTGGGCGGCTTGGCCGGAGCCTGGTCGCTTACCATTCCGTATCTCTTCAGCATAGACAAAGGATTGTGCGTCACCTACATCAAACACAATCTCGTGGTGTATGCTCTCTACCGCCTGTCGTTCCACGGTAACCGCCTGATAGATGGCTGGCAGATTACTGGTATCGAGACGTACCGCAACGGCCTTCCTTTTACCCTCATTACTGGATTTGATCGATCCTTGGTGAGCAATTCGTTTGATCAAACTCGCCCCAATTTGATAGCTGGTTGTGACATCACGTCGGGCCTTAGCGTGGCGCATTGCTTCAATCCCGGCGATGCTCATCCTGGCTGGCATTCAGACAGAATCGGCGAGCGGTAGGTCAAACGGCACCTCACCCGGTTACGTTGCGACGACTTCTCGCTCACCAAAGACACCCGCGTCAATGAACGTTTGAGTGCGCAATTTCTGGCCGAGCTGTTCAATATTTTCAATCACACCAATCTGAGCTTGCCCGCTTCCGGTGCGTTCATCGCCTCTGGTGTTGCCGGCAACGCCGGCGCCATCACGAACATCATCGGCAACTCACGCCAGATTCAATTTGGTTTGAAGCTGCTGTTCTGATCTGCCGCATCCGGAGTCGCAAGTGAGCCATCAGCCAGGTTCCCTTGCCTTCAGCCCGTCGCTCCAGGCTATGACCTCCAGTTCGCCCCGGACTGCGTCCTCAACGCGGACCACAGGGTGCACTTGGAATACAAATGCTGGGAGCATCGAGCAGAACTTGTGAATCGTTAGTGGATCGTCTCAGTCCACCAACATATGTCCACCCCACTCTCCCACACGTATGACGAAAAACTCTATCTTGAAATTGGCCGGCGCCTTCCATTGACCAAACACCTCGAGGATCCGCTTCTGGGCATTTTCATACTCTATGGGCGAACCTTGCGGGCGCTCGAACCAGCTGATTACGTATTTCATATTCTTCTTCTTCTTTTTGTAAATTTGTCGCCCACGGAAAAGCGGCATAGGTGTGATTTAGCTTCGTTTACTCTATTGCGCGTTACCCAACTCCTGTATTACGGCTCACCTGTACAGTACTTTTTCAAAGTGAGTGGTGGCACAGAATCTAGGTTCCCTAAAAAGCACCCAGCCAGACCGGAGCTATGCGTTCACTCGCTTGTTTCTTCCGCGGGCTTTTCCATAGCGCGGAGCGTCGGCGGACGTATAGCTAATCCGGCCGTCTTGGCTGTCGAAGAGCACCGTGGGCGCTGGCAAACCATCGCTCCGCCAAGAAACTGCTCAGCGCCGGCGTACCTGCCGCGGCCTCCAAAACCAATCTTGTCCGTTACGATGATTCGAGAAAGATACTTGTGTTCTTGTAGCCGAGGTGTCGCCCGAGGCGAAGGCGAACCGGGGCGCCGTGATCTGCAGGCTATGCTTCACCATTCATGCCATAGGCGAGGAGCGTTTGCTCATGTAGGGCGTCTGCCATGTCGATGCTGCCACCCAACAGGCGCACAACGCCGCTTGTTTACTGGCGTTCGGATGTTCATCACTACCTGATCGCCAACCTCGGGCGGTTTTCTTCGTGTCTCACGGCCCCTCACGCCCGTCCATCGGCTTTCTTGACCGACTTCCTCCACCGGCAACTTACGTGGCTTTCCGAGGGTAGTCGTTTCAGATCTTCCAAAGAAAGCGATGCCGGGCGCCCCACTAATCCCTCGATCGGAGACGCCAGTCCCTGAAACCATTCGCTAGTAGCTTCGGCATTACTTCTGCTGGTAGCGGCCGTTTATCGGCGCGATTTTCGATATCGCTGGCTTGATCCTGGCGCCTGCGTGTCCCTCGATGTCAGAAGACGCTGCGTCGAATAGGTGAGTGTTTCCCCGATTCCTAGAACCCCGCTGTGGTCTGGTGGAATTAATCCGTAACCACTGGCCAAGTAGGCTGCAGCACCCACTCCCGACGCGCCTGCCGCCACCGACAATCCCGTGGTGATCAGTTTGCGCCGTGTGAAAAAGCTATTCATCTACCTTTCCGCCCTGGGGATTCGTATCCCGAAATCATCGCCCGTAAATTATTTACGAACCCGGCAAGGTAGATCATCAAGATATGTACAGCCACAAACAGTAGCAGGAGAGCAACAAAACAAAATGAAGCGTGCGAGCGGACTGATTACCGCCCAATGCGACCGCTATGACTGTAAACACCGAGGTGACCCCGAAGACATCGCCAAGCCCGTCCAAAAAATGGCGGGAAAGAGCGCGAACACGACGGCCAGATAGGTTAACCGTTGCGCCACATTGTAGGTGTCAGTGGCATTCGTGCCCGTGGAACTCCAACGCAAGGGCCCCAAAATCAAGCCCCTAATGCTCGTCCTATGTAGATCCACTTTCCCCGGCCCAGATCATTGCGTAAGTCCCTAATTGAGCAATCCGAGGAGCCGATAGCCTTCACGGCCCTAGCGGCGGCGAACTCCGCTTGAGCTCCTGAATCGTAACCTCATTGATCCGTTCGCAGCCCACATCCGGACCAGCCGAGGTCCACTCGAAGATCGTCAGTGGAAGGCTGCTGCCGTTCCCGCATCCAATATCGTCAGATGGAAGGACTGAAGCGTATTACGCTCCACCCCATTCAGCGTCGTCCGGTCGTAATCGATCTCGCCGCTGATCTCCGTGTTCCGCGACGTGCCCTTGATAGCCGAGTCGCGAAACTCAATATGGCACGTGTTCCAAAACCCCATAGTCCAGCGGTATTCCACTCCATCGCCGCCCTCCGCGCGATGCCATTCATCCGGCATCGCTGCCTGCAGCGGCAACACACTCACCGCTGCACAAAGACGGATCAGGAGCCGAAGGGTCCACGGCACATCATTTCCCCATCGCCTTCCAGACATCCGCCTTGCTCTGCGGAGCCGCCGAAGTATGCACATTTATATAGCGGTCAAAATCGAGAGGGTGCTTCTCGAGATAGGCATACAGCGCCTTCACGTGATCGTTAGCCGGTTCTCCCGGATTCACCGAAAAATCCCCCTGGAAGAGAATTTTCTCCTTGGGGAGGTACGCGATGATCAAGCCGTTCGAATGCGGAGCAGGGAAGACGTGGTACATCTCCACCGTGCGCGTTCCGTCCGAGTAGACCTTCTTCTCCTCCACCGCCTCGATTTTGACTTTTCGCGGATTCTTGGCCAGCGGGTCGTCGAGTAGCGTCCGCGGAGTATTCAGCGCCTTCTCCAGGAACGCCACATTGTTTTTCTGCGTGATGACGATAGCGCCCTCAGCCACCACCGGCGGCAGCCCTCCCGTGTGATCGGAGTGCGGGTGCGTGTCCATCACGTAACGGATCCGCTTGTTGGGGAACAGCTTCTTAATCTCGGCAAGGTACGCCATACCACGCGCCACGGATTGTCCGGACTCCAGCATCATGACGTAGTCCTTGAATTCCACAACCACCGAATCGTAGCTGCCCGGCCCCGTGGTGAGCCTGTAAACCCCGTCGCCCAGCTTTTCCGTAGTGACGTTGAGAGTGGGCGGCCCGCCCGGCCCGCCGCCGCGAGGAGCAGGCGCCGGAACCAGCGTCGCCACATCGGCGGGATTCGCCTTCGCCGCCGTAACATCCACCTCAAAGTACGGCCATCCACCGCGCGTCTGCACGATCTTCGCGGGGGCCATCGCCCCTCCAAAGTCCTTCCACCCCGAGTAGACAGCCAGGATGTGCATATCGCCCATAATGTTTTCGCCCAGCCACGTTTCCACGCGCTCGATCATATTCTTGTCATCCACATATCCGTTGATGACGTAGCTCTTCCCCGAAGCCGCCTTCACCGTCGGACTCCAACTCAGAACGGTATAGCTCTTGCCCGCGACCTTGCGCCGGCTGGTAGTGGCGTTATTCTCAGCCGCGCCTTTTAGGAAACCCCACGGCGTGAGGTAAAACTCCAATGAGCCGGCCCAAGGTTGCGATACATCCGCCTGCTGCGGCGTCACCTGCTGGAAAAACGTTCCCGGCGTCAGCACGGTTGAACCACCAGGCCCGATATTGTTCGTCGCTCCCGTGTGCCGCGACGCCGGCGCCGTAAGGTCGATCACGCGCACATAGTTGTTGATGGGCCGCATCGGATCGTGCGTTCCCCGGCACGTCATATCGGTCGAGTTGGCTCCGCATTGCTGAAATGCAACGTCCTTCGCCGATCCCGAATACGTAATGGATTTCACATCCCCCAACGCCTTTTGCGCATTAGCGATCACCGTCTTAGCGTCCTGCGCCATAACGCTCCCGCAAAGAAACGCGATGCAGCCCGCGATGGCAAAATTTTTGTTGAACACAGTGTCTCCTCTTCTCACCCAGTTATTCTATACCGCCCGCCTTAAGTGGGGCGGGCCTCCGGCCCGCGTTCGACCTCCAGGTCGAACTGTGAAAGCCAGCATCCATTGGTGTATTCTTAGCCCAATGCGCAATCTGTTTCTTTCTCGCCTCACCCTCGCCTTTCTAATCCCGGGCCTGCCCTTAGCCGCGCAGTGGTTCAAATATTCCACCGCCGGAGTCCCCCGAAAGCCCGATGGCAAAGTGAACATGTCCGCACCCACGCCGCGCCAGCCCGATGGCAAACCCGATTTTTCCGGCATCTGGACCACCGCGGAACCCAACAGGTCCTTCTCCGGCCTGTCCACCCCCAAGCAGACCTCAGGTCCCAAGGAAGCGCCGAATCCCGAAGACGAACAGAGCCCCAGCGACGCCACCGCCTCGCGCCAAATGGCGAATATCGGTATCGATCTCCCCGGCGGTTTGCCCTATCAACCCTGGCAAGTGCCCATCGTCAAGGAGCGCACCGACAACCTCGCGAAAGACGATCCGCACATCAAGTGCCTGCCGGATAATTTCATCCGCGCCTACGGCCTGCCGCATTTGCTGAAGTTTGTGCAAGCGCCAAATCTTTTAGTAGTGCTCAATGAAATGAATGCCGGATACCGCCAGGTATTCACCGATGCCCGCTCCCTTGCCCCAAGATCCCACGCCCTCCTGGCAAGGCTATTCGTCCGCGAAATGGTCCGGCGACACCCTGCGTGATCGACACCATCGGACTTGCGCGACGACACCTGGATCGATTGGATCGGCAGCGTAGTCACGCAAGCCGCCAAAGTGCGCGAACAAATCCGCCGCCCCGACTTCGGACACCTCGAAATCCAAGTCACCGTCGACGATCCCAAGGCTTATACCAAGCCCTGGACCGTCACATTAAAGGAACGCATCGTCGTCGACGTAGAGTTGATCGACGAGATCTGTGCGGAAAATGAGCAGTCCCTCAAACACATGAAGTGACGAAGAAGTTCCAACACGAGTGGATTTTTGAGGACTTCGTCGAGCACCCGACCTTCTTCACCAAGAGAATGTTCGGTGGCCTAGCCGTCTACTTGTTCGAGCGTCAGATGCTAGTGCTGGTCGAGCCCACCAAATCCGGCCGCTGGACGTGGCATGGAGTCTTGGTCTGACCGCCTTCGAACACCACGCCTCCCTGCAAGCCAAGTTCCCCGCGTTGAAGCCCCATGCGGCTCTAAAAAAGTGGCTTTTCGTCGATTCCACCCACGAGAATTTCGAATCCACCATGGAAGCCGTGGCGCAGCACATAGCCCGCAATGACCCGCGCTTCGGAATCGTACCCAAACTCATTCGTCAGCGAACGAAATGATCGATGTCTTTATTGTTTTCCTGGCACATGAAATCGATCATTTCCGTATCCAGCAGCGGCTTCAAATGTAACGACACCGTCCAAGGCTTGGTGAACACCTTGCGGTCATCGACAGTCACGTCCACATCCAGGCTCCCAAAGTTCGGACGCCGGATGCGTTCCGTAACGTGAGCCTCGCTGGAGAAAAAGTTGCCCGCCGTGTCCAGCCACGAATCGTCGCGATAGCCAGCCGACTCCACCACCAGCGTCCCGCCCTCCCAGTGCGCCACCGAGTACCCGTTCCAGGCCGGCACCATGTCCTCCGGCAGCTTGCGTCCATCGAAAAAGATCTGCCGGTAGCTGGCATTGAATTCATGCAGAATCACCAGCTGCGTAGGAGTCTGAAAAATCTTCTCCGTCTCCGGAAACGCCCAAGCGCGCGGAAAATTCGGAGGCATGCAATGCGTGTGCGGGTCGATATAGGCCGCTTCCTTGGCGCGCTTCTTCACCAGCTCCGCCGCCCAAGGCTGATAAGGAAGCCCGTCCTTGAGCCCCATCGCGAAGTTCCCCAGTTGCGGAGTAAGCGGCAGTTCCGCACACTGCGCCACCCCGTTCTTAGGATCGCAGGCCCTCTCATCGCGCGGGATCCACATTCCCGAAAAGTCCGGCTTCCCACCGGAAGTCTTAGGCGCCGGAGCCGCCAGATCCGCCTTCCCATCCCGCGTCCGCGGAACCCCCGCCGTAGGTAACTTAATCCACTGCGCCGCCAGCGGCACAGCCAAAATAATCACAAGCCCGACAATACGCATGACAGTAATCATATCGTTAAGTAGGGCGGGCCTCCGGCCCGCGTTCGACCTCCTGGTCGAACCATCTCGATGCCAGGAAGACGTTGAGCAGTCCCAGATACCTCGATTCATCGATCAGCTTCGGTATTACACAGTAAGTGATCTTGTCGCACCCGCGCCCCTTCAGAGTACCTTTGCAAGTTCCCTCAACACCAAATCACCGTAGTCCGCGTCCTTCATTGAGAATTGTCCTTTCCCGATCGTAGAATTGAGATTCAAAAATACTTCCCCTTCCTGATTTCCTTCACCCAGGAAAATTTTGATTGCGGTCCAGTTGCCAGGCGGCTTTGTGCCGAAGCCGCCACCCGCGGTTTGTGACAAGTTCTCCCCGATGTTTGCAAACGTGAATGGAACACGAGTCCTTACGGACGCAGCCCGAGGTTGAGTTTTCGCTCGCAGCGCCTTTTGGAGGTCAGCCAGCAGAACACTCGAATCCGATCCCGCTTCGGGCGCAAATCTGCCCTCGCCGGATTTTAGGTTGAAGTCTTTGCCCACATCGCTGTCCGCCGGTGTCGCTGGGCCAAACTCGATCCTGAATTTCGCAACTTTCCCCTGTGCGGCGTAGGTGCCCCGCCACTGCTGGGACCCGTTCCCGCTTTGCAGGATCTCTAAGTCAAAGCCTACAGACGACTCGTCCGCAAGATAAGACTCCGCGCCGGAACCAGCAGACTCCTTCCGTCCGCAGCCCACTAAAAGCAACAGGAGTGCCGCCGCTATCCAGCTCACCGGTCGTCGAATCATGGTGCGACAATTATCTCAACCCCGCAGGAATTACTTCGCCTCCCGCCCCACCGCCTTCCCCCACAACTCAAACGCCGCAATCGC
This sequence comes from Bryobacterales bacterium, assembly GCA_963760575.1. Taxonomy (GTDB): domain Bacteria; phylum Acidobacteriota; class Terriglobia; order Bryobacterales; family Bryobacteraceae; genus Palsa-187. The sequence continues at coordinate 89 of CAVXEM010000025.1, read as the reverse complement.
CACCCATCCCCCCACCGGAGGATTCGGCAGCTTCTCCACCGCCACCCCCTCCTGATGCACCCCGCTCCCCGGAATCACATCGAAGTACC
>CAVXEM010000024.1:0-116971 GCA_963760575.1 Bryobacterales bacterium | reverse complement strand
GACTTCGCCGAGTGGGAGTTCCAGCACGGGGTTCTTGGTGCGCAGAACATCACCCTTGAATTCGTGGAAGCCAGCCGCTGGAGTCGCGACGTACACCTGCCGGCCGGATGGATCGAGTACCCAAACGTAGCTCACGCCCATCGCCAGGTAATCGTCGATGCGTTCTTTCACGCGCTTCATGCGGTCCTCTGGCGAAAGGATTTCGACACATAGGAATGGAGGCGTGCGGAATATTTGCTCCGTGGCTTTGCCCAGCACCACACAAACGTCGGGAATGCGGAAACGCGTTTTCGAGACTTGCACGCGCTGCTCGACTACCACTGTAATTCCCAATTGCTTTTGCCGCGAGCCAAAATACACCGCGACGGCCGTTTGCAGACTACTGTGATCCAGTTCGCCCAAGTTACGCTCCTCGATGCGCCCGTCCACGTAGTCGCAATCCGGCCGATAGCTCGTCGCCAGATACTGTTCTACGGAGATCAGCGTCCCAGTGGGCATGTCCTCAACCTATCACCTTTCAACGGACCACGATGTTCACCAATTTGTCCGGCACCACGATGATCTTTACCACCTGTTTGCCGGCGATGAACGGCTGGACTTTGGGATCGGCCAGCGCCAGTTTTTCGATTTCCGCCTGCGGAGTGCCGAAGGGTACGGACAAGCGACCGCGCACCTTGCCGTTCACTTGCAACACGACGTCGGCGGCGTCTTCCTTCGCCAGCGCTTCGTCGAAAGCGGGCCATGGCTGGCGGAACACCGGGACCGGTGCGGCCGAGTTGTTCCCACAATTCTTCCGCGAGGTAGGGGGCGAATGGACCGATCAGCAGACACGACCGAGGGTAAGATTTGATCCAGCGCGGCGCGCGACAAGTTTGCTTCTTCGTCATTGAGCGTATTGAGCAATTCCATCAGCGCCGCGATCGACGTGTTGAAGTGCCAGCGGTTGTTGAAGTCTTCCGTGACCTTTTGAATGGTCTGGTGCAATTTGCGGAGAGCGCGCCGGTCGGCCGCTGCGATCGCCCGCGGTCTCGCGGTCGATGTTCCGCGTGACGAACCGGTAAATGCGCTCGACGAACTTCCGCGGACCGCCGACGCTCGATTCGATCCACGGCATGTCCTTCTCGGGAGCGTTGGCGAACAGCACGAACAGGCGGCAGGTATCGGCGCCGTACTTGCCCACCATCTCTTCGGGATCGACCACGTTGCCCTTGGATTTCGACATGGCCGAGCCGTCGGAGCCCAGCACCATGCCCTGCGTAAACAGGTTCGTCGCGGGCTCGTCGTTCGAGATCATCCCCAGATCGCGCATGACTTTCGTGAAGAAGCGCGAATAGATCAGGTGCAGAATCGCGTGGGTGACGCCGCCGATATATTGATCGATGGGAAACCAGCGCTTGATCTGCGCGGAGTCAAACGGCGCGGCGTCGTTCTTAGGATCGCAGTAGCGGTAGAAGTACCAGGACGAATCGACGAAAGTATCCATGGTGTCGCTCTCGCGCTGCGCGTCCGCGCCGCACACGGGGCACTTTACGTTCATGAACGACGCGACTTCAGCCAGCGGCGAACGGCCCTTGCCGGTGAACTTCACATCGTAGGGCAGGATCACCGGCAAATCTTTTTCGGGAACGGGAACCACGCCGCACTTCGGGCAGTGGATCATCGGAATGGGCGTGCCCCAATAGCGTTGGCGAGAGATGCCCCAGTCTTTAATGCGATAGGTGATGGCCGCTTTGCCGAAACCTTTTTGTTCCGCGTACGCGTTCATCTTGCGGCGGGCTTCCTCGCTGGCGAGGCCCGAAAACTCACCGGTATTTTCCGTCACACCGTAGTCAGTGAACGGGGCTTTGAGATCGGTGTCGAGAACACCGTCCACTGGACGAATTACAGGACGGATCGTAATCCCAAACGTTTTCGCGAAATCGAAATCGCGTTCATCATGCGCGGGCACGGCCATGATGGCGCCGGTGCCGTAGTCGATCAGCACAAAGTTGCCGATCCAGATAGGGATCTTTTCGCCACTGTACGGATTGATGGCGTAGTGGCCCGTGAACACGCCATCTTTGACGATGTCCCCGGGACCCATCTGCTTGCGCGCATCGATCATCTGCCGGGCCTTGGCACGGCCCGCGTCGTCGAGCAGCTTCTGGGCCAGCGGATGTTCCGGAGCCAGGATCACGCAGGTGGCCCCGTAGATGGTGTCGACACGCGTGGTGAACACGCGGATTTTCTCGCTGCCGCCTTCGACAGCAAAGTCGATCTCGGACCCTTCGGAACGCCCGATCCAGTTGCGCTGCATGGAGAGCACGCGCTCGGGCCACCCGCCTTCGAGTTTGTCGTAGGTGTCGCGCAGCAGTTCTTCCGCGTAGTCGGTGATCTTCCAGAACCATTGCTCCAGCGCACGCTGCTCGACCGGCGTGGTCTCGTGACGCCAGCAGCAGCCGTCGATCACCTGTTCGTTCGCGAGCACGGTGGCGCACTCGGGGCACCAGTTCACCATCGCCTTTTTGCGATACGCCAGACCACGCTCGAACATCTTCAAGAAGAACCACTGGTTCCATTTGTAATAATCCGGCTCGCAGGTGGCGATTTCCAGATTCCAGTCATAGGCGAAGCCCATGCGATGCATCTGCCGCTTCATCTCGGCGATGTTCGAAATGGTCCAATCGCGCGGGTGCATGCCGCGCTTGATGGCCGCGTTCTCAGCGGGCAAGCCGAACGCATCCCAGCCCATGGGGTGTTGGACGTTGTAGCCGCGCATCCACATATAGCGCGCCAGCGCATCGCCGATGGAATAATTGCGCACGTGGCCCATATGCAGGCGGCCGCTCGGATAGGGCAGCATCTCGACGACGTAATATTTGGGCGCGATCGAAGCGGGATCGGCGGCGTAAAGCTGGGGGTCGCTATTCCAACGCGCTTCCCATTTCAACTCGATTTGGTTGTGGTCGTACTGGTTTTGGTCGTGGAAGCTTTCCGGCATAGGCTCTTCAGTGTGTCCAGGTTACGCTGTTCGTCGCCGTCCTGATCCACCGGCGTCTCGAGAATAAAAGCTTTGGAACGAAGCTGCGGGTGGGTGAGAATACGACGAAACCCGTCTAATCCAATATAACCTTGCCCGATGTGCTGATGCCGGTCGATGTGCGAAGCGAGCTGGCCTTTCGAGTCGTTGGCGTGGATCACGTGAACATTGTCGAGATCCAGGATGGCGGCAGCTTGCGCGATGGTTTCCTTCAGGCCCGCCTCGGTCGAAACGTCGTGCCCCGCCGCGAGCAGGTGGCAGGTATCGAGACAGAAGCCCACCGGCAGATCCGTCATGCGCGGCGCGAATTCGCGGATGGCAGCCAGTTCTTCGAAGCGTCCGCCGATTTGCGCGCCTGCGCCCACGGTGCACTCGGCCAAAAGCATCAGTTTCCCGAACTTCAATCCGGTGGCGGCTTGTGCGATTCCTTGCAGAAAGCGGAAGATGCCTTGCTCGACCGACTGCCCCTTGTAATTTCCCGGGATGCGCCACCAAATACTCCGCGCCGATCGCAATGGCGCGCTCCAGTTCGCCGCGGAACGCCTCGACGGATTTCGCATAGACGGTGTCATCCGCGGCGGCCAGGTTGATCAGATAGTTGTCGTGGATCACCAGCGGCGTCAGGTCGTACTTATCGCGTGCGCGATTCAGCAGCGCGATCGACGCGGCAGTCGGTGACGACGCTTTCCACTGCCTTGGGCTCGCCGAAAAGATCTGAAAGGTATTCGCGCCAAGCTCCGCCGCCCGCAGCGCGGCCCATTCGAGAGACTTGGCGATTGACGTGTGCAGGCCGATCCGCACCGGGTCAGAATGCCTGCTCGCGGCCGGCGATTCGAGCCGAGACCAGTTTCCACGTGACAGGTCCTGTGTATGTCACTTCGGTTCGCTCCCGCAAGCCCAGAGAGCGTACATAGGTTTCGCGCAACAGCCCTCCGTCGGAACACAGGCCGGAGTAGCGCACCTGCACTTCGTCCGGCGCGCCTTGCCGATCGATCTTTGCGCTGGGGCTACAGGGGGCGATTTGAGTATGGTAAGTCTCGCCGTCAGGCGCCAAAAAACTCACCCAGAGATCTTCTCCCTTATGCTCGCGATTCCCGGCTACCAGCCGCTGCCTCTCATCCACGCGCAACAGCACTTCATTGCCGTCGAGCCAGTGTACTCGATACCATGTGAGGCCGTCGATCACCTCGGCTTTCAATACCTCGATCACAGCGGGACCACGACGGTCGTCAGCCTTGTATTCCCAGCGGTTACCCACTTCGAGTGGAAAGTAATCCAGCGTGGCGGCTGGCACCAGTCCTGCCGCGATCAGGATCACGCAGGCGATCTCCGGTAAACGCATATACGTTCCCTTTCCTTCATAATAGAGGCAAGATGTTGCGTTGTGCCGCGCTCGTGCTCGTACTTGCCGCCGTCGCATTCGCCGCCGACCGCTTGTACCTAAAAGACGGCAGCTACCAGCTCACCAATCAGTACGAAGTGAAAACCGATCGCGTGCGCTACTACAGCACGGAGCGCGGCGATTGGGAAGAGATTCCGCTGGAGTTGGTCGACCTCGATCGCACCAAGGGCGAGCTAAAAGAGCGGGAAAGCCAGCTCGCAGCCGACGCCAAAGCCGAGGCCGAAGAACGCGCCGCCGAGAAACTCGCGCGCAAGCAGGTGGCCGCGATACCCACGCAGGCCGGCGCCTACTATATTCGCGGCGAGCAGACCGAAGCGGTGAAGCAGGCCGAATCGAAGGTGGTCAGCAACAAGAAGCGCTCCATATTGAAGGCACTTTCGCCCGTTCCCCTGGTGCCCGGCAAAGCGACCATCGAACTCGACGGCGACCACGCGCCTCTGCATATTGCCGATACGCGTCCGGAATTTTATTTCCGTCTTTCCGATTACGAACGTTTCGAGATCGTCAATTGACGCCGACCAAGAAGAACGCGCGCGTGGTGGAGAACCTGTCAATCCTGCAAATCAAAGACGAGCGCATGGTGGACGAAATGATACAGAAGATCGAAACGTTCAAGAAGCAGGAGGCCGATCTGCTCTACCGCATCTGGCCTATAAAGCCCCTGGAGCCCGGCGAATATGCGCTGATCCAGTACACCGAAGGCAAGATGAATCCGCAGATCTGGGATTTCACGGTAGACGCTAAGTAATCATCTAGCGGCGACCCGCCGGAAGAACGCGAACGACTCCGCCGCACATTTCTCCCATCGATACTTTTCGGCGCGAGCGCGGCCGTAGCGGGCGAGTTTGGCGCGCTCGCTCTCGGACTCCAGCAGGCGCGTGATGCCGGCCGCTATTTCCGCCGGATCATGCGGATCCACCATCACAGCCGCATCGCGCCCCACTTCGGGCATCGACGACACGTCCGACGTCACCACCGCCACATTCGCCGCCATGGCCTGCGCGACCGGAAGCGCGAAGCCGTCGTAGAGAGACGGATAGACGAACAGCGCCGCGCCGGCCATGAGTTCGGCGCCGGGTGCATCGCTGGTTGAAACCAGGTCGTACTCCCGTTGCAGTTCGGGCTTCAGGTCACGCCAAGCCGCGAGCAGCGCATCGCGATTCTGGCGCGGCTTATCACCAGAGGCGTAGAGCACATAAGGGCGTTCGCGGCGCGCAGGCTTCGCATCGAAGAATTCAGGCGCGACTCCCGGGTAGACGGTAGTGATTTTCTCCGCATCAATCCCTAGAAGCCGGATCGCATCTTGCCGGATGCTCTCTGAAACCGCGATCAGTCCGTGGGCGCACTCCAGTATTCTCTCGGCGAAACGCCGCGCGGCCTTCGTGTGTTGGTTGGGCATCAACCAGGACGACAGATCCTCGATGGTAGCTGTCAGTTTCGCGCGCCGTGGGCTACACGGAGTAGCGCTAGACGCATGAAAAACATCCGTGCCGCGAAGTTTGAAATCAAGCCATGATGCGCCCAGCATGGTTGCCAGTTTCCCGGATTTGAAAACTTGAATTTCTTCTCCGTGCGCCTGGGCGCGGAGAGCAGCCACCCAGGGTGCGACATCGCTCCCCGCGGCATCAATCGTGATGCGCATACGCGAGCGATTCGATGGGCGACGGCGGTTGGATTTTCCAGCGCCTCATCCACAGGAACAGAATCAGCAGACCCCACAAGTGATAACCCAAATTGGCGCGCCGCTCCAGGTGCGACTGCAACACTTGATCGACAGCCTCCCAGCGAAAAACACCCGATTCCCGCACGTTGCCTTCGCTGAGAGTCTCGATCAGCAGCGGCTTGAGAGTCGTGCGCAGCCAGTGATGCGCCGGAATATCGAAGCCTTCCTTCGGCCGCTCCAGCACCGCTCGCGGCAGTTTGTCCTTCATGAGGTCGCGCAAGATGAACTTCAGCGAGTTGCCGCGGATCTTGAAATCTTCGGGGAGCGTGGCGGCGAATTCCACTATGCGATGATCCAGAAACGGCGGCCGCACTTCGAGCGAATGCGCCATGCTCATGCGGTCGCATTTATTGAGGATATCGTCCGGCAGATAGCACAGTTGGTCCAGCCACAGAAAACGGTTCAGATAGCCCTCGGTCTCACCAGGCAGGGGAATCGCGCTGGCCCGGCCGTTGGAATGCGCGAGCAGCGCACGCCGCTGCGCTTCACCGAACGTCCCGTTCCAATAGAAGTGCGCGTCGACAGGTTCCAGCAGCGAGCCTTCGAGCATGCGTCTGATCTTATAATCCAGGCCGATCTTTTCGTCAGATACCGGGAGCAGTCGAGCCGCGCGTGCGGCGGCGCTTCGCGCGATCCGCGGGAAATGGCGCAGCGTTTTCGCGTAACGGTCCGCGAGATAGGTGTTGTAGCCGCCGAATAATTCATCCGCGCCGTCGCCGGAGAGCGCCACTGTCACGTCCTGACGGCACATCTTGGACAGGAACCAAACCGGCAGCGCGCCCGCGTCGGCGCTCGGCTCGTCCGAGAAGGTGGCGAACTCTTCTATCGCGCCCGGCAGATCGTGTTCCGGATTCAGATCGAACTCGTGGTGATCGGTCTGATACCGCTCAGCGACCTCGCGGAAGAACTGCGTCTCGTCAAAACTGCGTCCGCGGAAGGAAACCGAAAATGTCTTTAGCCGCGCGGGCGAAGCCCCCGCCGCGTAGTGCAGAATGGTCGAGGAATCCAGGCCGCCGCTCGACCACACCCCCAGCGGCGCGTCCGATATCAAATGTTCCGTGACGGCCGAACGCAGCAGCCGGTCGAGTTCTTCTTTCGCAGTGGCAAGATCCAGCCGCGTGTCGGGCTTGAATTCCAGGCGCCAGTAAGGATGAATCGACACGGCGCCATCCTGCCATTCGAGCCAGTTCCCCGGAGCCAATTTCTCGATATCTTCAACCAGCGTCTCAGTGCCGGGAACGTAATTGCAGGAAAGATACCGTTCGAGCGCCCGCAGGTTTATGCGCCGGTCGAGCTCGGGATGCAGCAGAATCGCCTTCATCTCCGAGCCGAAATACAAATCGTCCCCGTGCCGGCGAAAGTACAGCGGTTTGATACCTACGCGATCGCGCACCAGGACCAAACGCCGCCGCGACTCGCTCCATAACGCTGCCCCGAACATCCCGCGCAGCTTCGCGAAGGATCGCACATCCCATTCGAGGAACGCGCGCAGCACCACCTCGGTGTCGCAGCGCGAGTCGAAACGATGCCCCAGCCCTTCGAGCTCTCGCCGCAGCTCCGCGTGATTGTAGATTTCGCCGTTGAAGACCAGAACAGTGTCGCCATCGTCGCTGACCATGGGCTGATCGCCATGCTCCAGGTCGATGATCTTGAGCCGCACTGCGCCCAGCGAGACGTTCGCCGATTCCCACACGTCCTGCCGGTCCGGGCCGCGATGGATCAGTGAGCGTGTGATCTCCCAGATGCGCTCGGGCTGCTTACGCCCATTAGAATGCGTGAATCCGGCGATGCCACACACGGAATTAGTCTATGCTTCGAGCTGCTCGGGAAACACCGCGTAACCCTGCGGCGGCGGGAACAGTTCTTCGAGAAGCATTAGGCGCTTCCGCAAATTCCGGCTAGGCAATTGGCGCGGACCGGTATCCACATCGATATCGCAACAGATGCCGTGTAAGTACAGCGTCAGCGTGTCGGCGAAAGATTGCCGCGCATACTCGCGAAACGCCTTGCCATTGCGCACGTTCTGCGAGCGCCGCATGGCTTGCTTCAGGCGCCAGCTCGGCTCGTCCACTTCACCGTGAACGTCCGCGCTCAGCTCATCACGCAAGATGCGGATGTAGCGTGTCTCGACGTCATCCGTCCAGTGATCCGCCATCAGTGTCGCCAGCAGATGGTAGAAGCGGTAGTGATATTCCGCCACTTCTTGATCCTTGAGCGCAAACGCCAGCACGGTTTCGTCACCCAATTTCAACTGCGTATAAGGAGACAATCGCCCTTCCGGAGGCCGCTCGATCGAAACGTAATCCGCGGCAGGTGGAGCGGTCTTGCGTTTCTCGTGTCCGTCGCCGCGCTCCAGATACGGGACCAATAATATGGAAATCTTCGGTAGCGCCCCGGCGATCGCTGGAGGCAGCGCCGCCACCGGCTCCTCCAGATACTCCTTGAGATCCTCCTCCGACATCGGAACCGAAGCGCAGAAGTACGAAAACGTATTGCTGAGCGGAATCATCTCGCCGCGAAAGCGCTCGGCGAATTGGGTAACGCTTAGCTTGGAAAGGTCAAGTTGGGCCGGCATTGAGTGGCAATCTCATTGTAACCCCCCAGGCAAATGCACGCCTTTTCGGCGGGAACGGCCCTTGCCGTGCTTCACTAGAAGTGCATGGACATCCAGGAAGCCATTGACTTTTCTGAGCATCACCTCTTCAAGAAGTCGCTGTGGCCCTACCTGCGCGGCATTCACCCGCTGGTGATCCTAACCTCGCCGGTTATTTATCTGTGCTCGATTCCGTTCCTGCTGCTGGACCTGGCGGTAACCCTTTACCAAGCCATTTGCTTCCCGGTTTACGGTATCCAGAAGGTCCCGCGCGGGGACTACTTAGTGTTCGACCGCGGCAGTCTCCGCTACCTTAACGTGATCGAAAAGATTGGATGCGTCTACTGTTCCTATGCCAACGGATTGCTAGCGTACGTGGTCGAGATCGCCGCCCGCACGGAACAGCATTTCTGTCCCATTAAGCATGCGCGAAAGTTGCTGCGTCCGCACTCGCACTATGCGAACTTTGTGCCCTACGGAGATCCGCGAGCGTATCGCAAACTGATCGATCACATCGAGCCCGCGCCGCCCGTTGCGAAGTGAGCGCCCGCTTCCTTCGGTCGCGATTCTGTTTCGCGGCTGAGACTGCCAGTCTTACCAGCGAGCCCGGCACAGAACCGCGCGCGTAGCAAGCGGGCCCTTTTCCGGCATCGCGCCGGAGGTTTTCCATTGTAGCGTTGATCTTGATAGAGTAGACGCGAGGCTGATATTTCACTTATGACTCATCACCACTTCGTGGGCCGTGTGGCCGGATTCATATTCTTTGCCGCCGGCGCCGCCTGTGCGTTCGATGCCACCTTGCCGCTGCCCGCCGTTACCGTCACTGGCCCCGTCGCGAACACCACGGCACTGCGTAACCCGGACCATGGCTATCCCTACAACGCCACGCCCCTCGATCTCGAAAAGCAAGGCTACGTGGAACAAGAGTTCTTCATCGAAGGCAAAGCCAACGCCTATAACATCACGCCCGGCCAGCCCGGCACGGTCAAGGACTCGAACCACCCCTTCAAGACCCGCATCGTCGTGCGCCGTCCGAAATCGGCCGCGAAGTTCAACGGCACAGTGGTGGTCGAGTGGTACAACGTCTCGCAGGGCCACGACGGCGAATATGACTGGTTCCAATCCGCCGAGCACATGCTGCGCGCCGGCTACGCCTGGGTGGGTGTCTCCGACCAAAGAGTCGGCGTGAACTCGCTCAAGGAATGGAGCCCGGTCCGCTACGCTTCGCTCGACATCACCGACGGCGGCAAAGTCACAGACGATTCGCTATGCTACGACGCGTTCACCGCCGCGGCTGTCGCGATCCGCGGCCAAGGCAACGTCAAGGTGATGGGGAATCTTAAAGCGGCGCGGTTAGTCGCCATCGGACACTCGCAGTCCGCCGGACGTCTGTGGATCTACTTCCACTCCGTGCATCCGCTGATCCCGAAGGTCTACGACGCCGTGGTCCTGCACGGCGGCGGCGGCAAGGTGAGCGAAGACCTCAACGTCAAAGTCTTCAAGCTGCTCAACGAGACTGATGTCACTGGTCAGGCGAACAATCGCCAACCGGATACCGACAAGTTCCGCCAGTGGGAAGTGGCCGGCACCTCGCATCTCGACGCGAAGTTCTCGCGCATGATGGCGGGACTCGGCCTGCGCGTATCTGGAATGGACCCGGTGGACGGTTCGCCCGCCATCAGCGGTCCGTCGATCAGCGGCGGTGCGGGCAACGGAGCCGCAGGGAACGGCGATGGCGTCGCCGGCACCAACGTTTGCAAGAACCCGCCCTTCAGCCGCATTCCCGAACATTACGTATTAAACGCGCTGCTCGATCACACCACGCGCTGGCTGAAAGATGGCACCCCGCCGCCCACCGCCAGCCACATCGAACTCAAGCAGTTGCCCGACGCACCTGCTCAAAGCACGCCGGCCCGCGGCCCCCAAGGCCCGCGCTGGGAAGTGGTTCACGACCAACTCGGTAACGCCCATGGCGGGATCGAACTGGCACAGCACGCCGTCCCCACTGCCACCAACACCGGCCAGAATGAAGGCGGAGCCACCGGCGGTGAGCGCAATTGCAACCTGATGGGTTCGTACTTCACTTGGGATGACGCGCGTCTGACCATGCTTTATCCTACGCATGCCGCCTACGTGGCCAAGGTGAAAGAAGTCACCGAGAAAAATCTCAAGGCCGGCTACATCGTGAAGGCTGACGCGGATGCCACCATCGCCGAAGCCGCACGCTCCAGCATCGGCAACAACAAGGTGAGCGCGCGCTAACGATTCGTGCCGAGCGGGCCAATTAGCAGTCACAGGAGCGAAACGTTATTGATATGCTGTGATTAACCCCTAAGACGAGGTAAAGCAGCATGATCCGGTCGTTCTTTTCCTTTTTACTGATAGCTTTGGCAGGTTCAGCGCCCCTTCTGGCCCATCACTCCTTCGCCGCCGAATATGACGACACCAAGCCCATCAAAGTGATGGGAACCGTCACCAAAGTCGAATGGCAGAACCCGCACATTTGGTTCTACATCGACGTGAAGGGCGAGGACGGCAAAGTGACCAACTACGCTTTCTCGGGAGGCGCTCCCGGGCAGTTAATGCGGCGCGGCATCATGAAGAGCGCGATCCAGATCGGGTCCACCGTTACGGTTGACGGGTTCAAGGCCAAGGACGGGTCCAACAACGCCTTTGGCTCGAAAGTCACTTACCCTGACGGCCGCATGGTTTTCACCGCCAATCAGGACGACCAGAACAAACGCTAAGGAGGACGCCATGAAAAGACTGATGCAATTTTCACTCCTTGCCGCCGTGGCGTTTGCTCCGGCGATGTACGCGCAAACCTCCGCCCCGGCGATCCCCCGCACTGCCGACGGCAAACCGGACTTCACCGGAATCTATCAGTGGCCCACCTACTTACCCGGCGCCGAGCGCGGCCACAGTTCCGCCACCACCTTCGACCGCAAAAACTTTGCCCCGCTCAAGCCCGGCGGCGAGCCGTTCCTCGAACCGCGCACCGGCGATCCCCGCCACGATGAGCCTCGCGATTTCTGCATGCCCGCCGGCTTCCCCGCCGGGATGCTCTCGGGCAACGCCATGCAATGGTTCCAGACCAAGAACTACCTGACCATCGTCCACGAATTCCAGCGCATGTCGCGCATCATTCCGCTCGACGGCCGTCCGCACCGCAAGGATATCGAGCCCTCTTTCTACGGCGATCCCGTGGGGCATTGGGAAGGCGACACTCTGGTGATCGTCACCAAGAATTTCAAGCGCTGGATGATGGACGATTATTTCTACACCGATCCCAAAGAATTCCGCATGCACAGCGACGCGCTGACCACCACCGAGCGCATCCAGTGGAAAGATAAAGACACCATGTCCTACCTGCTGACCATTGACGATCCCAAGACCTTCACCAAGCCGTGGTCCCAGGAATTTCAAATCAAGGCCAAGCCGGAGTGGGATCAGGTCGGTCTGTTCGAATACGTTTGCGAAGAAAACAACCGCTGCCCCGGCGGCAAGTGCCAGGGCAACTAACTCCTAGGGCAGCAGCTTCAGGCTAGTGACCTTGATCTTGTCGCCGTCTACTTCGCCCGCGACTTCGACACGCATGTCGTCGTCCTTTTTCGAAGTCTGAATCAGCGCCAGAGCCTTCTGGTTGCCGGCGGCATCAAACGCTAAAAACTTGTTGCTCTCATAAGTGAATACGCCGTAGCCGCTCTTTTGGCAGGCGGGCATCAACAGGCACTTTTTATCGTGCGTGTAAGCCCACAGCATCCCGCCTTCTAAATGCGGGTTCGCGCCGGACACCATGCGGGTTTCCGCTCTGGCAGAACATTCTTTATCGATCAAAACCCCTTGCACCGTGGTGGACTTCGCGTCCGCGCCCAGCAGGGCCAGAGCCGCGCATCCGGTCACCAGGGACCATTCAAAGAGCCGTCGAATCAACATAGCTTTTCGAGCCTCCGTCCCACTATTTACCACGACTTTGGGGGAGTGACAATACCGTCAATTGACGGCGTAGCGGGCTTTCAAGGCGAAGGGAGCGATCTCGATATCGAACTGGTCTCCGCTGGCGCGCGCCATCTGATAAGTGCCGCGCATATTGCCCGTCGGGGTCTTCAGCGGACACCACGATGAGTACTGGAAAGACTCGCCCGGCGCCAGCACCGGCTGTTCCCCCACCACCCCCGGACCCTTCACTTCTTCAGCGTGCTGCGAGCCATCGGTGATGATCCAGTGCCGGCTGATCAGTTGCACCGTCTCCGGTCCCTGGTTGGTAATGCGGACCGTGTACTGGAACACCCAGTTATCCTCCAGCGGCCGCGAGTTTTCCGCCGAGTACCTGGATAAAACTTCGACGCGAATATTTTCGGTGATAGCTTCGGACATCGGAGCAAGTTCTGATCGCGGATCTGCCATGGCGGAATGCTCATGATAGCAAGGTAGAGCTTTGCGCACTGAGATTCCTTTCTGGCGGGTATTGCGCTCATATACCTGCATCCCATCGTCAAGCCTCTTGTATCGAAACCTCCCCTTCCAGTTCGCGTAAGTCGCGGCGCCTCGTTTCGTGACCAAAGGCCGTAATGAGCAGCAGCGACGCGACCGTCGGGATAGCGATTGCTCCTGCCGCCAATCCAAAAGCCGGTACTAAGGCCAAGGCGGCCATTCCTTGCGCAATTACTCCACCGATTTTGCTGCACCCCGCCACCCATCCGGTCGCACGGCCTCTCCGTCGAACCGGAAAACTCTCCGCCGCGTAGGGCATTAGAATCGAAATCACAGCACTGGTGCCGACGATCAGGAGGGAGACGGAAAGCAGCGGGTTTGCAAGGAATGGCAAGGCATTGTTGTGCCGAAGAAGGGTCGCAAGCAAACCCAAGACCGTAGTGCCAATGGCCAGGATGAGAACCCGCTTTGTGCTCCAAAGACTATAAAGGTATGTCGCCACGGCTACCGTGGGAACCGCAATTAATGCTGACCGCGCGATGAGGGCGCTGGTAAGGCCTACGCTGCGGCCCTCGGCGATCAGGCTAGCCGGCAACCACAGCAGTACCCCAAAATTCACGAAGCCCCAAGCCAGCGCCGCGAGCGTAAGCGCGACACTCAAGCCTAAGCGAGGGCCAGAGTTGATCCGTATAGGAGGGTGCTGGCCCTCCGGATTCACCGCCCTTTCGCCGGTTGTAATGACGCTCCCATAGCGGGCGAGCGTCGCGCGCGCTTCTTCGATGCGACCCGTCTCCAGCAGGAAGCGAGCCGATTCGGGAAGGAGCGGACTGAGGGCAATCAGAATCAATCCGGTGGGGAATCCGACCAGCCACATAATCCGCCAACCGAAATGCGGCTGTAGCAGCGCCGACAGCTCGCTGGTAGCGTAATACCCGCCAATCGTGCCGATGCCGCCGAGGAGCACCAGGCACCAACCCCGGTGTTTGGTCGGCATGATTTCGGCCAGCAGCGCATTCGCGACCGGCAGCATGCCGCCGGCCGCAAGCCCCATCATGAAGCACATGAACACATTCCAGGAGAAGGACGGCATGGCTCCGCAGATGGAGGTACCGACGAACATGACGGCTGCGAGTAGAATCGAGGCACGTCGGCCATAGATATCGGCCAGCGCCCCCCATATGAACGACCCCACCGTGGTGCCGGTCAGCGCGACCAGCGGCAATACCGCTATGCTTGCGGAGCCGAGACCATACTCGGCGCGCATCCCCGGCGTGACGAACCCCAGGGTAGCCGCTTTCATGACGTCGACGACCAGCGCGACACCGAGTAGGCCAATCTGTATCCAGTGGGCCTTGGTAAGCGGCGCATCCTCGGGCGGTGTGATCGATCCGTAGCTTACACGGTCAAGTGGGCGGTGGGGAAGCAATCCATAGGCGGCGGCGATGACCCCAAGAACGATGAGCGCCATCCCAATGAGCATGCCCGTGTCCATCGGCATACCCACTAGCCGAAAGCCCATTTTCCGCCCCATCCAGAACATTGGCAGGTGCAGCCCGACACCGATGGTCACCATGGCCGAACCACACCAGAACGCGAGCATATTGTGCCATCGTGCGAACAGGGAAGTGTTGGACGTTCGATCCTTGTGAGATGTGAGCGATTTCATGCTCGCCGAGCCGCCACGATCTCCAGGTATTCGCTCCGGGCCAGGATCGTGCCATTTCCGGCGCCATTAAACTCCGAGATCAGGTCTGCCATCTTTTCCGCGAGCGTCTCTTGCGCCGCCGGAGTGGATGCGCTGAAAGCTCGGATCGCCGGGCCGAAGTAGGTCTTCATGAACTCGACCCAATGTTGCGCCGAAATCGCGCGAAAATGCACGGCCCGCCGTTGAACCGCGATTTCATTGGAATAGGGGCCAAGTCTCTTCTGGAATTTTGCCTCTTGGCCCCATTCGATGGGGGCGGCGAGCGCCAGTTCCGCCGGAGCGTACCGCGCCAGGAGATGGAACAGCCTCCCCAGCATTCCATCCGGGGTCCACGCGGCCAACGCGATCTTTCCACCGGGCCGGCAGACACGCGCCATTTCCGCCGCGGTCTGCTCCGCATCCGGAGCGAAAATCGCCCCGAACGTGCTCATCACGACGTCGAAGGAGGCATCCGGAAATGCCAGCGCCATCGCATCCCCCTCCTGAAAATCAACGGCCAGTCCCTCGGCCGACGCGCGCTGCCGCGCACGCTCCAGCAGCGATGGCACGAGATCGATGGCGGTCACTTTCGCGCGCCGTCTGGCGGCGGACAGAGCCGTATTGCCGGATGCCGTCCCGACGTCGAGAACGCGATCGCCGGCGTACACCGGCACGGCTTCGCAAAGGAACTCCCCTGCGATCGCCAACTCGACGCCCATTTTGGGGAAATCTCCTGAGGTCCAGGTTTCTTGTTGATGCTCGTTAAGTTGATCCAGATTCATGGCGTTCTTTCTCTTGCAAATGTCCACTCACTAGGTAATTCGCTCGGATGCTTCGATAGGTTACTCGACGTCAGAGAGAAAGAAATCATTACTTGCGCCCAGGCTGGGACATTGGCACTGGAACGAATTTAGGACAGCCCTCTCTCCAAACTTGCTTCCCCTTCACCTCCCCGTCTACCCTCAGTAAGGACCCTCGTGCGCGGCGATCATCACATCTCGAAACCCTTGGTGCGCCGCAAGGCCAATCTCTCGCTGGTCAAATTCCGGTCGATGGCTTTCCTGGCGATCCTGGCCCCGGCTTCATCGATCCCGGCAGCATTCTCACCTTTTCGGCCGCGCGCATGGGAGCCGTCGTTGTGCCGACTCGTGCTTCCCCCTCTTTGATTCGATAAACTTAGCTGACTCACTCACATGCCACTCGCCGTAGGAGACTTCCTGGGACCGTACGAGATCCTCGCACCCATCGGCGCAGGTGGCATGGGCGAGGTGTACAAAGCTCGCGACACAAAGCTGGATCGCGAGGTAGCGATCAAGGTACTACCAGCGGCGCTGGCGCGCGATCCGGAAAGACTCGCGCGATTCGAGCGAGAAGCGAAGGTTGTCGCATCCTTGAATCATCCGAATATCGCGCAGATTTATGGCATCGAAGAATCCACACAGGGCCGCGCGCTGGTGATGGAACTGGTCCCGGGAGAGACGCTCAAGGTTCCACTCCCCCAGGATGAGGCGCTCCGCATCGCGGGGCAAATCGCTGAGGCATTGGAAGCGGCGCATGAGAAGGGCATCATCCATCGCGATTTGAAACCGGCCAACATCATGATCACGCCGGGGGGTGTCGTCAAAGTCCTCGACTTTGGCCTTGCCGCCGTAACCCAACCCTCCGCTGCGAGTGGCGGCGATCCAAACAACTCGCCAACGTTAACCATGGGCGCGACCCAAGCCGGTATGATCCTCGGCACCGCCAGCTACATGTCGCCTGAACAAACCGCGGGCCAGCCTGTGGACAAGCGCGCTGACATCTGGTCCTTCGGCGTCGTCTTGTGGGAGATGCTCACCGGTCAGCGCCTGTTCACCGGCGCCAGCATCGCGCACATTTTGGCCGACGTGTTGCGAGCGCCCATCGATTTTGACAAACTGCCTTCGGCCACGCCGCGTGTAATCCGCGATTTGGTGAAGCGCTGCCTCGATCGCGACGTCAAAACCCGCCTGCGCGACATCGGTGAAGCGCGGGTCGCCATTCAGAAGCATGTGACCGATCCGTCTGGTGGGATTGAAGTGTCGCAGCCGGGCAAGGCCCTCCCCACAAGGCTCCTGATGGCTGTGGCGGCAGCGCTCCTGGTCGCGTTGGCGATCGCGGGATGGGGCTGGTGGCGCTCCACAAGGTCGGTGGATCGCCCTCTCATGCGGCTGAGTGTCGATCTTGGACCCGACGCCATATCGAGCGCGGGCATCACCGTGGCGATATCACCCGACGGAACCCGCCTGGTATTTCCCGTCCGTGGCAAGGATGGCAAGCAGCAGCTCTCGACGCGGCTCCTCGATCAGACTGCTGCGACCGTGCTTCCGGGTACCGAAGACGCGAGCGATCCGTTCTTCTCTCCCGACGGGCAGTGGGTCGGATTTTTTGCGGATAGCAAGCTGAAAAAGATCTCCGTCCTGGGCGGCGCGCCGGTCACGTTGTGCGATGCTCCCAGCGGGAGGGGCGCGAGCTGGGGGCCGGATGGCAACATCATCGCAACGCTGAGTGTCCAAACGGCTGCAGGACTCTCGCGCATTCCCGCCGCTGGAGGAACGCCGCAGACAGTGACTGCGCTGGGCGCTGGCCTAGGAGGTACGCATCGCTGGCCACAGATCCTGCCCGGGGACGAAGCTGTTGTCTTCACGGCCTCTCCCTCCCGCACTAACTTCGAGTACGCGGCCATCGAAGTGTTATCGCTTCGCACCGGTGAGAGAAAAACCTTGATCCGTAATGCCTACTTCGGCCGGTATTTTCCCGATGGGCGGAGCGGTTACCTGGTTTACATTCACGACGGCGCCCTTTTTGCAGTGCCATTCGACCTCGCCAAACTGGAGCTTCGGGGCGCGCCGGCACCCCTGCTAGAGGATTTGGCGGGAGATCCGAGCTCCGGGGCAGGTCAATTCGATTTCTCACAGACCGGAACATTCGTTTACCGGAGCGGGAAGGCGCCCGATCAAGTTTGGCCCGTGGAATGGCTGGAGAGCTCGGGGAAGATGTCGCCCTTGCTAGCTCTGCCGGCGGCTTATGCCACTCCCCGTTTCTCGCCGGATGGTCAGCGGCTGGCTTTGGCGGTTGGAATGGGCAAGGGCAGGGACATCTTCGTCTACGATTGGCGGCGCGATGCCATGTTGCGCCTGACTTTCCAAGGCAATCTAGCTGCATATCCAGTCTGGACGCCCGACGGGAAACATGTCGCCTATAGAGTGCCCGAGTCCTCTGGCGGATCGAGTATCGAATGGCTCCGCGCCGAAGGCTCTGGCCCGGGTCAGAGCCTCTTCGAGAGCAAGGGCAACGTTTTGCCGTATTCGTTTTCACCCGATAGCCGGTATCTCGCGTACTTCGAGCTGACCTCTGGTGGGGTACAACCGGAGACCGGAGCGAATTTATGGACGATACAACTCGACTTGACTGACCCGGATCATCCTAAGGTCGGGAAGCCAGAGCTCTTTCTGCGCGGGACCCCGAACGCAATCCATCCGTTCTTTTCGCCCGACGGGCGCTGGATCGCATACTCGTCCTACGAATCAGGAAATTGGGAAATCTACGTCCGCTCTTTTTCGGCATTGGGCGGACACTGGCAGATTTCCAACGGCGGCGGCATGCACCCGATGTGGTCGAGAACCAGCCATGAGCTGTTCTACACCAATCTTGACAATCGCATTATGGTGGCGGATTACGCGACGACGGCTGACTCTTTCATGGCCGCCAAGCCACGTCTCTGGTCGAATACACAGATTCGCGACATAGGTGGAGTGACGAACCTAGACCTCGCCCCGGACGGGAAACGCTTCGCCGTTTTTCCAGCGCCCGAGCCGCCGGCTCAGGGCGGTGCTGTCCACATGACGTTCCTGCTGAACTTCTTCGACGAAGTACGGCGGCGCGTACTGGCCGCCGGGAAATGATCTCCGCTCAAAACTTGCTTCCCCTTCGCCTCCCCGTCTACCCTCAGTAAGTAAACCCGTGCGCGGCGATCATCACATCTCGAAACCCTTGGTGCGCCGCAAGGCCAATCTCTCGCTGGTCAAATTCCGGGTGATGGCTTTCCTGGCGATCCTGGGCCCTGGCTTCATCACCGCCAATGTCGACAACGACCCCGGCGGCATCCTCACCTATTCGCAAGCCGGCGCCAAGTACGGCTACACGCTGCTGTGGACCCTGATCCCCACCACCCTCGCGCTCATCGTCGTCCAGGAAATGGCCGCGCGCATGGGCGCGGTCACCGGCAAGGGCCTCTCCGATCTCATCCGCGAAGAGTTCGGCCTGCGCGCCACCTTCATCACCATGGCGATTCTCTCCATCGCCGATTTCGGCAACATCGCCGCCGAGTTCGCCGGCATCGCCTCCGGCATGGGAGTCTTCGGCGTTACTAAGTATTTGGCAGTTCCGGTCGGCGCAGCCCTAGTCTGGATCGTCATCGTCAAAGGCCGCTACAAGCCCGTCGAGCGCATGATGATCCTGTTCTCCCTGATTTATTTCACGTATCCGGTCTCCGCCTTCCTGGCCAAGCCGGATTGGAACCGCGCGCTGCACGACACCCTGATCCCGCAATTCCACGGCGATTCGCAGTATCTGCTGATGGTTGTCGGCTTGGTCGGCACCACCATCACCCCGTGGATGCAGTTCTACCTGCAGGCGTCGATCGTCGAAAAGGGAGTCGACCGCCGCCACTACGCGCTCACCCGGCTGGACGTGATTCTAGGTTGCGTCGTCACCGACGTCATCGCCTTCTTCATCGTGGTAGCCTGCGCCGCTACCATCTACAAAGCCGGAGGCGGCACGCAAATCAACGACGCCGCCGACGCCGCGCTAGCCCTGAAGCCGTTCGCCGGACAGTTCGCCAGTGCTCTGTTCGCGGTCGGATTGGTCAACGCCTCGCTGCTCGCTGCCGCCATCTTGCCCTTGGCCACGGCGTTCAACATCTGCGAGGGTCTCGGCTTCGAAGCCGGCGTCGAACGGCGCTTTTCAGAGGCGCCCATTTTCTATTGGCTCTACACCTTGTTGATCGTAGGCGGCGCCGGCTTCGTGCTAATCCCGCGCCTGCCGCTCTTGAAAGTGATTCTGTTCTCGCAGGTAGCCAACGGCATTCTGCTGCCCTTCGTGCTGTTCTACATGCTGATGCTGATCAACCGCAAACGCATCATGCAGGAGTACGTCAACAACTGGTGGCAGAACGTCGTCGCCTGGTCGACAGCCGTGATCATGGTCGCGCTCACCGCGGCGCTGGTATGGAACACGCTGCCTACAGTCGGCGCGCCACCACAACCGTAATATCGTCCGCCGGCGGAGCGCCTTGCGTGAAGCGTGCGACTTCCGTGTGCACCGCCTCCATGATTTCGTGCGCCGAGCGGCCCTTCATCGAGGCCACCAGATCCGCCAGTCGCTGCTCGCCGAAATCTTCGTCCGACGGATTCACCGCTTCGGTCACGCCGTCGCTAAACAGCACTAGCGTATCGCCGCGCTCCATGTTGATGCGGAACTCTTCGTACTGCGCCATGGGAAGAATGCCCAGGATCATGCCGCCGCCCGCTAGCAATTCAAAGCCGCCCTTTGCCCGCACCAGCAGCGGCGGATTGTGGCCCGCGTTGGTGAACACCAGTTCGCCGGTAGCCGGATCCGCGACTGTCATGAAGAACGTGATGAAGCGATTGTCTGGAGTGTGCGCCGTAGTGGCCTTATTCAGCCGCGTGATTTTCTCCGCCAGTCGGTCGCCCTCTTCGAACAAAACTTTGACGCGCGCCTGCAAACTCGACATCAACAGCGACGCCGGCATGCCTTTGCCGGCCACGTCGCCCACCAGCATCCCCAATCGCCCGTCCGGAAATTCGAGGTAATCGTAGTAATCCCCGCCAACTGTGCGGCAGGGCGACGTTCGCCCCGCGATGTCCATCCCCTCGGCCTTGGGCGGCGCCGACGGCAGCAGCCCCATCTGGATGTGCGCG
Source organism: Bryobacterales bacterium (assembly GCA_963760575.1). Lineage (GTDB taxonomy): Bacteria > Acidobacteriota > Terriglobia > Bryobacterales > Bryobacteraceae > Palsa-187. The sequence goes on along the minus strand of CAVXEM010000024.1, from coordinate 96,156 downwards.
GCTTGGTCCAATTCCTTAGACATCGCGCGTTCCACCAGCTCAATCTCGTTCAACCGCGCGTGCTCGATGCGAATGGCCGCTACGTTCGCCATCACCGTCAACAGCCCCAGATCCTCGCGCGTGAATTCACGAATCATATCCGGCGAGTCGACGTAAATCAGCCCGATCACCCGGTCGTTGGTCTGCAGCGGCACCGCGATCATGCTGCGTACCGAATTCTGCACGATGCTCATCTGCGCCCTGAGCGCCTGGTCCATCTGGGCATCTCTGACCAGCAGCGACGACTTTTCTTTGATCACGCGGTCGCGCACCGTGTTTGAAATCTTGAACCCCGCGCCCCGCGCCGCGCGTGCCTTCAACTCATCGCCTTCGAGCGTCATCAGCACGCCGCGCCCCGCCAGCACCGCCTCCATCGAGAGGTCCATGATGACTTCAAACAGCTCATTCAGCGGCCGGTGCCCCGCCAATTCGCGCCCCGCTCGAATCAGCGCCTGCATCTGCGGATTCCCCTGGATAATGGACGTCTTGTCCATCTCGCCGGATTGCGAGCTGAGCATCTCGTCGAGGCTCGCCACCAGAGTAGTCGACCCCGACGTAGAACTCTCAGCGACCTCAATAAATTCAACTTTCTGCACGCCCGTCGTATTCGGCAGCGCGTCCGACAACTCCAACTCCAGATGACCGGCGACGATCTTGTCTCCAATCCCTACCGGCGTTGCTGTGTCGATCCGGCGGTCGTTGACTAGCGTCCCGTTCTTGCTGCCCAAGTCTTCCGCCATCCACTGGCCGTTCACTTTGGTGAGCGCCATATGCTGGCGTGACAGCCCCGCATCGTCGGGGTAACACAGTTGGCACGCGCTCGAACGTCCCAGCATGATGCGGTCGCGGTCCAGCGGCAGATACGTAATTTTGCCTTCGAAATCGCGAATTAAGAGTTCTTTCGGGATCACGGGTGAAACTTGCTGCGAGGACGCCACGGATTTAGCGTAACACCCGGCCGACCCTCCTCGGAACGCTACCCCCGGCCGATAGTACTCACTAGGGCTAATAAGGAATTTGCTTGACCTGGACCTGCCATATCGCGCAAAATGGCAGTTCGGGTCCCGTGATCACCAGTACCTGAGGAGAAGTTTTGTCGTTTCTAGCAAATAGAGTTTTTCAGGGGATCTGCGTGCTGCTGCTTTTAAGCGCCGCGCCTTCTCCCGCCATCACGAAAAGACCTGTTAAGCGTGCCGCCAAGGTAGCTCGCAAGCTGGTTGCTCCCGTTGCTCCTGCAATAACCGCGGCCAAGAAGACCAGCGCCCGGACTCTGCGCGGCCCTTGGCGCGTCCCCACTTACGCCGATTCGACCGAAGGCGACCGCATCGAAGGCGAAGACCCCACGGTGCGCCGCGCCGCGCTCGACGCGCTGGGAAAACTAAACGGCACTGTAGTGGTGGCCGATCCACAAACCGGCCGCATCCTGAGCATCGTGAATCAGCGCTTGGCCTTCCGCGACGGCTTCCAGCCCTGTTCAACGGTGAAAGTTCCCGTGGCGCTAGCGGCTCTCAGCGAATCGATTGTCGAGCGCGACACCCGCATCCGCCTCTACGGCCGTACCAGCATGACGATGACCGAGGCGTTGGCGAGATCCAGCAACCAATATTTCGCCAGCCTCGGCCAGAAGCTAGGCTTCGAGCGCGTCAGTTACTACGCGCACCTGTTCGGCCTAGGCGAAAAAGCCGGACTCGACATCGAAGGCGAACAAGCCGGCCTCTTGCCCCCCGCGCCGCCCAAAAACGGCATGGGTATGATGACCAGCTTCGGCGACGGCATCGCCTTGACCCCGCTGGAACTCACCGCGTTAGTGAGCGCAGTCGCCAACGGCGGCACGTTGTACTATCTGCAATACCCCCGCACGCAAGACGAAGCGCAGACCATTCTCCCGCGCGTGAAGCGCCATCTAGACATCGAAGCCCTCATTCCCGAAATCAAGCCTGGCATGGCCGGCGCCGTTGAGTACGGGACCGCCCGCCGCATTGGCTTCGACCCCAATGAACCCATCTTCGGCAAGACCGGAACCTGTACCGACGAACGCTCCCCCACGCATCTAGGTTGGTTCGGATCCTTCTCTGAGACCACCCGCGGCAAACTAGCCGTAACCGTGTTGCTGACGGGAGGCCACGGCGTAAGCGGCCCCGCTGCCGCCGGAGTAGCCGGGAACGTCTACAAGAACCTGGGCGCAGTCGACTATGTGGCCGAAGTCAACCCGCCGTCTCCAGTTCCGCTGTCAATTCTTCCCACTCGGCCACTCGCGCTTCGAGCTCACTCCGGCGCGCGCTAAGCTGCTCTGTTAAGCGCATCGTTTCCTCGGCACTCTTGAAGTCGGCGAGCGCCGCCTCGCACTGCTGGATGGCGGATTCCAGTGACGCTACTTCCTGCTCCACCGCAAGCAAACGCTCCCGCATCTTCTGCGCCTTCATCGGATTCACCCGCGGCCTGTCCTTCTTCGCCACTGCCGCGGCCACCGGCTCCTCGAGCGCGACCACCTCCGCCACCATAGCCTCCGGCCCCCCCGCCTTTCGCCACAAGTAATCCTCGTAGTTGCCGGGATACACGTGCACGTGCCCTTCCTGAATCTCAAACACCCGCGTCGCCAGGTTGTCTATGAAGTAGCGGTCGTGCGAGACGAACACCACCGTCCCGTTGTACTCCTTCAGCGCTTCGAGCAGCACGTCCTTAGCGCGCATGTCCAGATGGTTAGTGGGCTCGTCCAGTAGTAAGAAATTTGACGGCGCCAACAGCATCCGCGCCAGCGCATAACGGTTGCGCTCGCCTCCTGACAGCACCCCGATCTTCTTGAATACATCGTCCTCGCTGAACAAAAAACACCCCAGCAAAGACCGCAATTGCGTCGTTGAATGCCCCGCCGCCGAGCCGCTCAAATCGTCCAGCAGCCGCGCGTTGACATCCAGCTCCTTGTATTGATCCTGCGCAAAATAATCCGGAATCACGTTATGCCCCAGCGTGTACGAACCCGAAGTCAACGGCTCCGCCCCCGCCAGCAACTTAATCATGGTGGATTTGCCCGCCCCATTCACACCCACGAGCGACACCCGATCCCCCCGCTCGATCACGAAACTCGCATCGCCGAACACAAACTTCTGCCCGTAACTCTTCGAAACGTCCTTGAATTCCGCGACGATTCGCCCGCTAGGCTTGGGCTGCGGAAACTTGAAGTGGATCGTCTGCTCCTCTGGCGGAATCTCGATGCGCTCAATCTTGTCGAGCTCCTTAATCCGCGACTGCACCTGCTTAGCCTTGGTAGCCTGCGCCCGAAACCGGTTAATGAACGCCTCCAGTTGCTCAATGCGCTCCCGCTGATTGCGATACGCCGCCGTCAACTGATCGCGCCGCTCCGTCTTCTGCCGCAGATAAGAATCGTAGTTGCCGCTATAAAACTGCACCCGCTTATTCCAGATCTCGACCGTCTTATTCACCGTAACGTCCAAGAAATAACGGTCGTGCGAGATCAGCAAATAAGCGCCCGGATAACTCGTCAGATACGATTCCAGCCAGTTGCGCGCCTCCAGATCCAGATGGTTGGTCGGCTCATCCAGCAGCAGCAGACTCGGCTTTTCGAGCAGCAATTTCGCCAGCGCCAACCGCATCTGCCAGCCCCCCGAAAACTCCTCCGTGCGCCGCTCCCAATCCTCCTTACGGAAGCCCAACCCGTCGAGCACCGTCCCCACCTGCGCCTCAATCGCATAACCATCGCGATTGCGGAATTCACTGTCGATATGATGCGCCCGATCCGCCGCCGCCGCATACTCAGGACTCGCCGGGTCTAACTCGCCCAAGCTATGATGCAGCGCCTCCAGCTCTTTCTCCATCTCTCTGAGCTGATCGAATACCGTCATCGCTTCAGCAAACACCGTGCGTCCCGTGAGCGAGAGCCCGTCCTGCGGCAGATAGCCAATGGTCATCCCCTTGGCCATGCTGAGAGACCCGTAGTCGAGCGTCTCCATCCCACACAGAATCTTGAGCAGCGTCGATTTGCCGGTGCCGTTGCCGCCCACCAGCCCCGTGCGCTCGCGCGGCGTAATCAGCCAGTCGCAGTCTTCAAACAGGAGCTTGTGGCCGAAACGTTTCCCGGCCCCTTGGAGTTGAATCATTTCGCGGAGGAGTCTATAACGATTCTAGCGGATGCGCCTGCGATCCTAGTCCGCAGGCTTGAAACCGATCAGCGAGCCAGTCGCCATCTTCAAACACGAGCTTATGGGCGGAAACGTTTTCCGGACCCTGGAGTCGTAACCATCACTTTGTGCGAATAATGTGATGCTCGACGGGCCTTCACCCAAGCCGCTGCGCGGCAGGAACATCCTTCCCGTCGTTTATCCAATTCCGCGTGCGCAATCGCTTATATCACGCCCGCGCTGCGAAGTGGGAGGATGACTGTGCTGTACAGCGGTTCGACGGCCATATACATTCCCGCGAGCGCGAAGTCCGATTGTTCGGTAGCCTGGATAAAGTCCCAGTTCAGATTATACAGTGTCGAAAATCCGAGAGAATTCCGGCCGACAAACCCCGCCTGGTTAGTTGCACTGACCAAACCATCGACCTTAAAAAGCGGAAACATGCTGGTTTTTTTGTCAGTTTGGTAGTCGAGGATGGCGCTCAGGGTCTTTGGCCCGCAGATCCCATCCAGCGCTAATAGGAAGGGCATACGGAAGTGGTTCCGTACATCGATATGGGCGACATTCAGAAGAAATTGAATCATCTGAACATCGTCACGCCGATTGGACCCGCCCTTTCCGACCGAGTGGTCGATCTTGATAAAGATCAAGCCGTTTAACCCTGTAAACGGATTTTCCATGTTTCAGCCTCCTCGCTCGCGTCCCTCGCCGCTTGTGACGATGATACCCAAAACTGTGGAGGGTTGCGGACGGAGGGTTTCGCTTCTAAGTTGCCAGACGAGCCGCAGCCTGCGCTGCAATGGGCACTTCAGAAATCTTGGTATTTTGAAAGGCCACGATTTGCCACGCCGCCTCTTGCTTCGTCACGATCAAAGTCGGTCGCGTCTCGATTTCGCGCGCCGCCGTGCCCTCATGGAAATTCACCTGCGCGCGGGAGAACACAATCGCGACGTCGGGGCGCACAAAACGAATGCTCCGTAACTGGAAACTGGCGTGACTGCCTTTATAGATGGTGTTAAAAATGTGGCGGTGCGCGGCCTCGATGGCGGCGCGCCCATCCAACTGCCCGCCAAAGATTTGGATGAAGTTGGCATCTTCTACAAACGCGGCGGCGAAACTCACGCTGTCGTAAGCGTTCCAGGCGGTTTCAAGTTGCTTCAGGATGTCCTGAATCGCTCCCTCATCCTTTGTCATGATGATCCCTCCTAATCGCAGAAAAAACTCAGCGCCTTCGCGATGTAAGCCTTCATCTCGCTGCGCTTCACCACCGCGTCCAGGAACCCGTGGTCCAGCAAAAACTCACTGCGCTGAAATCCCGCCGGTAGCTTTTGACGAATGGTCTGTTCGATCACCCTCGGCCCCGCGAAGCCGATCAGCGCGCCCGGCTCGGCAATGTTCAGATCGCCCAGCATGGCGAAACTCGCGGTCACGCCGCCGGTAGTCGGGTCCGTCAGCACGCTGATGAAAGGCAGCCGCTCTTCATCCAGTCTCATCAGCGCGGAAGAAATCTTAGCCATCTGCATCAAGCTGATCGCGCCCTCCTGCATGCGCGCGCCGCCCGACGCCGAAACCACGATCAGCGGCGCCCGCCGCTCCATGGACCGCTCCACCGCCCGCGTGATCTTCTCGCCCACCACCGTGCCCATGCTGCCGCCGACGAACTTCAGCTCCATCGCGCAGATGTTTACGTGCCGTCCTTCGAGCTTGCCCCAGCCCGCCACCAGCGCGTCCGACATCGACGTCGCCTTCTGCATCTCTGCCAGGCGCGACGCGTAGGTTTTGGAATCGGAAAAGTGTAGCGGATCGGTCGACGTCAGGCTCGCGTCCACTTCTTCGTACGTGCCGCCGTCGAACAGTAGCGCCAGCCGCGTCCGCGCATCCACGCGAAAGTGGTGATCGCACTGCGGGCACACCTGCCCGTTCTCATCCAGAGTCTTTTTCCAGATAATCTGGCCGCAGCCCTCGCACTTGAGCCACAGACCCTCGGTGCGAACGCGCTTTTCGCCTTCCCCCGATCCCTCTGCGCCCGATCGTTCCCGCGAAAACCACGCCATAGTGAATACTTCAAGCGTAACAGGCGCCCGCCCGCGGAAGCCAATTTGCGTTCACAGCGCCGTCCGCCACCGTTACTCGCAGCCGCTGCTTCACTTAGCGTTTTGCTTTCCCCGCGATCTCCGGAACCGCCGCCTATCGTCTGACTGTAAGAGTCGGGTCCACCCACTGGGCTACCCGGCCGCGATTGGTGGGAGTCTCGAGCTCCCCTGCCAGTCGTAAAAGCAGTGTGGTGGTAGTGGCGAGACCATGAACGTCATCCCTGGCTGGACAGGGTAACAAACTGGCTAGGAGCGCTCCGAAATATGAAAGAAGGACGGAAGATTTACCAGGCATCCCAAACGTAAGCCGCGAATTCGCGCCGGTCCGTGAATCCCATTTGCTCGTACAGCCGGATCGCGCCCGTATTCGTCGACGTCACCGTTAATCCCACCGTGTGGCACCCGTGCGCCGCCAGTGCTAGCATCGATCGCCGCAGCAGCGCATACCCCACGCCTTTGCCGCGCTGCGCCGGAGTCACGCAGATCTGCGTGATGTGTCCCGTTGTGTCGCTCACCAGACTCGCCAGCGACATGCCGCAAAGTGCGCCCTTCGTATCGCTAGCCGCATAAGAGGCCGGCGCGAAGAACGTACCGCAGCCCGGATACTGCACGATGTTGTTCAAGAACCGCCGCGCGCCGCTGGGCGAGCGGTACTGGTCATTGATCTCGCTATCCACGTGCCCTCGATACGCCGCCGCCACCAGTCGCGCCGAATCGTCCTGCCGGGCTTCCGTCCAGGGCGTGATGCTGACGCCCTGCGGCGAGTGCTCGGGCAGGGCAACCGCCTGCATGGCCGGCGCTTCCAGAAATCGCCGGGGGAACGACCGGAACCAGGACGCAAACGGCACCTTGCGCGCCAGCGGCGAATCCAGCAACAACAACTGCGCCTCCACGCGGTGGACTCCCGACGATCGCCACAGCGCCTCGAGCGTCGCCTCGATCAGCGCATGCTCACGCTCGACGGTGCGGTCACGCTCGCGCACGTACAGATCGCCGATCAGCCCCTTCTTTTCTTCCCGGATGTAATAGCAGTAGCCGATGACGCGCCCGCCCTCGAGCAGCGCGAACCCGCTGAGCGCCTGCATGTCGACGAAGCGCCGGACCAACTCAGCCGAGGGCTCAAAGTCCCAATCGAGCGCCCGCTGCCAAACCCCGGTTTCTTCCTCCAACAGGGGCGTAAGGTCGGCCGCCGAAACCTTTCGCAGGTCGACTACCAGGTGTTCCGGCGATTCCTGCCAAGCAGCCATAGAGCCGCCTACATTATGCCAGGAACACATACCGATCGGTAACGCTCGAATCGGTCGAGTACACTATAGAACCCATGCGCCGAGTCGTTGCCTGGCATCGGTATGCCTCGCAGCTAGGTCTTGATTACGTTTACATGCAGTGGGTAGATTACGAATTGCACTCGCCCGCTCCCGCCGCAAAATCCGTCCTCCTCCACAACGTCAACGCCGATGGCTACAGCCCGCCATCCGTGGAGCGTGGGAATACGCTTCACCGAGCGATTATCGTCACAGCGCGCAGCTTACCTTAGGGCATGCAGTACTTTAGCTATCTTTTTCCCAAACCGCTATAGCAAACCTCGATTCGGGTCGAATTACCACTTAAGTCCGTGTTTACGAAGCACAAAACGTTATTGCTTGTGGCGATCCTGTTCTTCTCGGTGATCCGGTTCCGGCTTCGGGATATGCCGCTCGAACGAGATGAGGGTGAATACGCCTATGCGGGTCAACTCCTGCTCGAAGGCATTCCGCCCTACCAGCTTGCCTATAACATGAAGTTACCGGGCACCTACGCGGCCTACGCGGGCATATTCACGCTGTTCGGGCAAAGCACGCAAGCGGTTCATCTAGGGCTGATCCTGGTAAACGCCGCGACTATTCTGCTGGTCGCTCTGCTGGGGCGGCGCCTTTACGGAACAACCGGCGGGCTGGCGGCCGGCATCTGTTACGCGCTGCTTTCGACCTCGCCCACGGTACTTGGTTTTGCGGCCCATGCGACACATTTCGTGGCGCTGGCGGCGGTAGCGGGCGCGCTTCTGTTTCTAGACCCCGAAGGCAAATCCAAATGGCGAATATTCGCCGCCGGAGTTGCGATGGGCATGGCGCTGGTGATGAAACAGCCGGGGGCGAGTTTCATCGCCTTTGGCGCTTTGTACCTGATAGTGAAGCGCCCACGCGTTCTTGCGGTCTATTTGGCGGGCGCGGCGTTACCCTTCGGCTTGACCTGCCTAGTCCTTTGGCGGGCGGGAGTTTTTGGGAAATTCTGGTTCTGGACGGTTTCCTACGGCGAGCAGTATGGCTCTATCGTCAGCCCTGCCACCGGGCTGCTGTTGTTAGTGGGCACGCTGCCGAAGGTAATTGGGCCCTCGTTCTTACTTTGGGCTCTCGCTGGGGTAGGCGCTTATTGGCTGGCCCGGACGCACCGGTCATTTTTCATGCTCAGCTTGCTGGGATTCTCTTTTGCCGCCGTATGCGCGGGATTCTATTTCCGCAACCACTATTTCGTAATGCTGCTGCCGGCGGTATCGCTGCTAGCGGGGGCAAGTCTGTCGAACGCGGCGGAACAGTATTTTCGGCCAGCCGTAACTGTTTTCGTTGTCGGCATGGCGCTCTCTCTTTTTCTGCAGCGCAACTACCTCTTCGCGATGGACCCGGCGCAGGCATCGGCGGCTACTTACGCGGAGAATCCGTTTCCTCAAGCGCAAACGGTCGCCCGCTATTTGCGCGAACAGTCGCCGCCCCAGGCGCGCATCGCAGTATTGGGTTCAGAGCCCGAAATCTATTTCTACGCCGATCGCCATTCCGCCACGGGCTATATCTACACTTACGGCCTTATGGAGCCTCAGAAGTATGCGGCAAAAATGCAGGACGAAATGATCGCCGAGATCGAGCACAGCCAGCCGGAGTACGTCGTCTACGTCTCTTCGCCTCCGTCCTGGCTGCGACAGAAGACGTCCGGCGACCACATTTTTGTTTGGGCCGCACGATTCCTGGCCGCTCGCTATGACCGCCTCGAATTGCCGGGTTCGGCCAGCCTCCAGATCTATCGCCGTAGGACCTCGCCGCCTGCGCAGCTAACGGCAGTCGGTTTCACAGCTAACGAATTCGTTGGAGCCACGCTCCCGGCCAATAGGTGACGTTTTCAGTGAGGGGGCTGTCGTACGAAAGCCAGGGCGGTTGCTGCTGCAGGAACTCGGGATGGCGCGCCGCAAACGCGTTTACCGCCTCGAAAGGATTGTCGGTTTTCCAGCCCGTCTGCGCACGTGGCACGTCGGAAAGCTCCTTCATGATGCCGTCGGTCGCGACGATATACGATCCCTTTGTCACCAGCGGCGCGTAGCATTCAAGCTCGCGCTCGACATGCTCGCGGGTGTGGTCGGAATCGAGAATCACCAGCACCGGCCCCGCGTTTTCCGTCAGGCTTCGCACCTGCGACACCACTGCTGGATCGGTAGAACTGCCCTCCAGTAAAGAAATGCGCGGCGCCAGCGGATGGCTACAAAGAGCTTCGCGAATGTGCGGCTGAATCTCGCGGTCGATCCCAATCACTTTCCCCCCGCCCATCGCCGCCAGCAAGGATGCGTGGAACAGCAGCGAGCCGCCCAGGAACACTCCGGTCTCGACAATCACCGCCGGCCGCACCGCGTAAATCACTTCCTGCAAGCGCAGCAAATCTTCCGGGAGCTGCAGCACGGGCAGTCCGAACCACGTGAAGGTGTGGTAATGTTTCAGGCTCCAGCCGACTCGCACCCACTCGAGCGACAGCGCCTCGAAGGCCTCTTTGGTAAATAATCCAACGGTTTTTTCGCCGCCGTCATCCTGCTGAGTCAAGGTTTGCGCGGCCGTGTCGATCACGATCTTCATTTCCCTCAAGTATAAACGTGGGCCTTTTGATGGCTCGTCAAAGGGCACTTGCATCGTTGCGTTGAAATTGCGAATACTGGGGCACTATGGACGTTTTGAAGGTCCTCGGGGACTTGCGCGCGTATAAGGCGGAGTTGGATCGAGCGATTGCGATCTTCGACCGGTTGGCGCATAACCGGGGCAAACGGGGTCGGCCAGTGCTGGTGCCGTCGGCGCGCCGCAGGGTGAGTGCGGAAGCGCGCGAGCGCATGGCTGCCGCGCAGCGCAAACGCTGGGCCATGGCCCGCAAGGGCAAGGCCGCGAAACCTAAGGCCTAAGGGATCGCCCACAAGATCCGCGCCGCCGCCGTGCCGCGCGGTCTTTTGCGCAACCGTGTCTTGTTATGATGACGGCATGAAACGCGCACTGCTGTTTTCTCTACTAGCTGCGTCCGCCTGGGCGCAAGTGAACGACATCTCAGGAGAGCGCATGCGGGCGCACGTCAAATTCCTGGCGAGCGATTTGCTCGAGGGTCGTGGTGTGGGCGCGCGCGGCGGCGATCTGGCCACCGAGTACATCGCCACCCAATTTGCGCTCGACGGACTGAAGCCCGCCGGCGACCACGGAACTTATTTTCAGAACTTCATGCTGATCGAGTCCACGCCCCAGCCTGGCGGTCAGATCAGCGCTACCGGCGCCGGAGCCAACCTCACCCTAAAGTGGCAAGACGATTTCGTGGGAGTCACGTTTCAGCAGAAACCCAACGTCGAATTCGACGCTGACGCCGTGTTTGTCGGCCATGGCATTGTCGCGCCGGAATACCAGTGGGACGACTATAAAGGCATCGACGTCCGCGGCAAAGTAGTAGTGCTGTTCACCGGCGAGCCGCCCTCGAACGACCCCAAATTTTTCACCGGCGAAGCGCTCACCTACTACGGCCGTTGGGTTTATAAATACGAAGAGGCCACGCGCCACGGCGCCATTGCCGCGATCATCATCCACACCACGCCCACCGCCAGCTATGGATGGAACGTGGTGCGGTCGTCCTGGTCCAAAGGCGATTTCGCGATGAAGCTCGAACCGGGAGCCCCAGCTTTAGGATTCGCGGGTTGGGTCACCAAGGAAAACGGCGACAAGATCGCGGCCAGTCTAGGTAAGACCGCCGACGAGTGGCTGAAGATGGCGGACACACCCGGCTTCCGTGCGCAGCCTCTGCCGCTGCGTTTCCACATTCGCGCGCCCGCGGCGATTCGTGAGATCCAAACCCGTAATGTGATCGGCAAAGTGGAAGGCAGCGATCCCCAGCTAAAGAACGAAACGGTGATGTTCAGCGCTCACTGGGATCACTTCGGCATCGGAGAGCCGATTCACGGCGACGCGATTTACAACGGCGCCGAGGACAACGCCACCGGCTGCGGAATTTTGCTGGAACTGGCGCGCGCCTGGGCCGCGCTGCCGCAGAAACCGAAGCGTTCGGCGCTCTTTATCTCAGTGGCAGCGGAGGAAGCCGGCCTTTTGGGCTCGGAATACTATGGACTGCATCCCGTGATCCCCACTGGCAAAACCGCGCTAGCCATCAACTACGATGGTTTCCCTGCGTACGGCCGCACGCGTGACGTGGGCGCCCGCGGCTCTGAACGCACCACCGCTTATCCGCTGGTCGAAGAAGCCGCGCGCCGCTTCCAGTTCACGCTTTCCCCCGACCCCAAGCCGCTCGCCGGGACTTACTATCGCTCCGACCACTTCTCATTTGCGCGCGTAGGCATTCCCGCGTTCTCCGTCAAAGCCGGCGAAGACATCATCGGCAAGCCGCCCGGCACAGGCAAGAAACTCTCCGACGAATTCACCGAAGCCCGTTACCACCAGCCCTCCGACGAATATCACGAGGATTGGGACTTCTCCGGCATGGAACTCTACGGCCGCTTCGGATTCCTGATCAACTTTAACGCCGCCAATTTGCCCCAACTCCCCACCTGGCACGCCGGCGACGAATTCCTCCGCGCCCGAGTAGCCAGCGGAGTGAAATAAGTCACCCTAGCAAATCCTTCGCCGCCAAGCGCCGCTCTTCCACCTCGCGATAGCGCTTCAAGATGACCAGCGAGTTCGCGCCCACCACCAGCGTGCCGATCGCTCCCGGCAGCAGCAGCGCATACCAGACGCCCCACGGCTGTCCGTTCATTCGCGCCGCGATCCCCAGTAGAAGCAGCACCACGGCCACCGCCCACACCGCGAACCACGCCCGCACAATGAAGCCGCGAGCTCTGCCGCGAGGCACCAGCCAGCCCACCATCGCTCCCATTAATCCCGCGATGACCCCGTACGCCGTGCCTGGAATCCAGGCATATTGATTCGGGTCAAACCAAGGTTGTATCATCACGCCTCTCCGTTGCTTCTTGTTCGGCCACCGCACGGTGGGCTTTCCATAGTTCACGCGCCAGAGCGGCGGGCAGTTTTCCGTCCGCCACTAACACATGGAGTTTGCGCTGGAACGAATCCACCAGCTTGGGATCTTCGGCCGCCTGCACCTTTGCGATCAAACGGTCGAGGCGCGCGCGCAAGGTTGGATAGGAGACGCCATACTCGTCGCATAACGCCTTGAGCGACCCGGAACTGAGGACGAAGCGCTTCAGAAATTGCAGATCCTCTTCGTCGAGTACGTCCCACCAGGCTGGCCGGGCTTCCTTCATGAAATTAACATAGACCTCAATTTTATTGAAGTCAACAAAATTGATCCTTGGGTCAATAAAATTTAACTGCAGGGTCCGGACTGCCCCCAACAGCCAATGCTGGATTAAGGGCGAAGAAACGGCGTAAACCATAGACCCAAAACAAAATCCTTGCCAAATTCCAGAGACTTGATTTACACTGAGTGGACTGAAGTGGTCAGTTGTGGTTTAAAGTGGCAGAGCAAGTGGCAGGAAACGGTGTCGAGGGATTGGTTCCAGTGGAGCCGCCGCACTCGATCGCCCAGGCGCGGGTCGACGATAAAGGGCGCCTCAAGTTGCCGGCCGAGTTCCTCGAATACCTCAAAAAATTGGGTGTCGACAAAGTTTTCATCACCACGCTGGATCGTCAGCTAGCTAGAATTTACCCCATTTCGGTGTGGAAAGCCAACGAAAATTTATTCGCCGATGCGGGCGATCTGGCCGAGACCGCCGAAGACGTGGCCTACGTCGCGAAAGTGTTTGGCGGGGATTCGGATATCGACGCGCAGGGCCGTGTGTTGCTGCCGGCGGCGCTGCGGCGCGTGATCGAGATCGAATCGCAGCCGGTGTATCTGGATTGCTACAACGGCCGCATCAACGTGGCCAGCAAGAGCGTCCATGAGGAGCGCCTCAACCGCGCTACGGCGAATTTGCCCGAAAAGGTGAAGACGCTCGAGAAGAAGGGATTGAAGTAGCGGCCATGTATGCACGTACCGGTCATGTTACGCGAGTGCCTGGAGTATCTGGCAATCAAACCGGACGGAGTGTATCTGGACGCCACCTGCGGACTGGGCGGACATACCGGAGCCATCGCGCGCCAGTTGACCACCGGTTTGGTTCTGGCCTGCGATCGCGATGCGGAGAGTCTGGCGCTGGCTCGCGCAAATACAGCGGACTGTGCTGCGCGCATCCACTTTCACAAAGTTTCGTTCTCGACGGTGGGACAGGCGCTGGCAGCCGAGGGGCTCACGCAAGTGGATGGCTTGCTGGCGGACCTGGGAGTTTCGCGTTACCAGTTGACGGAGGGAGAAAGGGGCTTCTCCCTGATGGCCGACGGTTTTCTGGACATGCGCATGGATCGCAGCCAGGAGCAGACCGCGGCGGACATCGTCAACTACGAATCGGAAAAGCAGCTCGCCGACTTGATCTTTCAGTTGGGCGAGGAAAGGAGGAGCCGGAGAATAGCCAGAGCAATCGTGCGGGCACGGCCCATCAAGACGACCGGTCAGTTGGCCAAGCTGATCGAAAGTGCCGTGCCCCGTACGGGCAAACTGCATCCTGCCACGCAAACTTTCATGGCGCTCAGGATCGCGGTGAATCAGGAGAACGAGGAACTAGACGCGCTGCTTGCCGTCATTCCCAAGCTGGTGAAGCCGGGTGGACGCGCGGTGCTGCTTACCTTCATGTCGCTCGAGGACCGCAAGGTCAAGCAAAGTTTTCAGGCGCTGCAGAAGGAAGGGCGAGTGACTATTCTCACGCGTCACGTCGTGCGGCCCACGGAAGAAGAAGTTCGGGACAATCCGCCGTCGCGCTCGGCAAAATTACGCGCGGTGGAAATATTGTGATCGGAAGCGCACAGCGGAAGCGTTGTGCGCGATTCCAAGATAGACAGAGGCAGCATTCAGCCACAGGCACTTTCCTCCCCCGGTGCCTGGGGCTGACGGTTGACCTCATAGCCGGAGGGAATTAGGAACATGGCAACTCTCGCCACTGCATATAGCAAAGTCTTCGCCAAGGACGCCGCGGGTTATTCGTCCGCCAGCCGGACGAACACCGTCAGGCCGCTGCGCGCCTTCGCCAACGAAGATATCTATTTTTACGTCAAGCGCATCGACAACAGCCGCATCGTGCGCCAGGTGGACCCGCATTCGGGTGGCGTGTGCTGGAAAACGATCGGCTCGGTAGGCGCAGCCGCGCTGCTGTTGATCGGCGTACTGCTGCCAAGCGCTTATGGGTTGCTGGCGGGCTATCAAATTCAGTCCCTCAGAGGCGAGGCCCAGCGCCTGGCGGGCGAGCAGGCGTCGCTCGAGTTGCAGGAAGCCAAGATGCTTTCTCCGGCGCGTATGGAAGAGCTGGCGCGCCAGCAGCAGTTTGTCGATCCGGAACCCGCGAAGGTGGTCTACCTGGATTCGAAGGATGGCTCTTCGCTCGCGTTGAACCAGAAGCGGTAGGCGGACGCTCAAAGAGGAAGTCATGCCGGAAACTCAATCTGCCCGGCGCCTGCGATGGCTGCTGTGGGCGCTACTCCTGTGGGTCGGCGTCATTGTGATGAAGCTGCTCTCGCTACAGGTGTGGCACCACGATGAGCTGGTGAAGCTGGCGGAGCAGCAACAGCAAAAGACCGTGGAGATTGAAGCCCCGCGCGGCACTATCTTCGACCGCACCGGCCAGCCGCTGGCGAAAACGCTGCCCGCCGAATCCATCTGCATCAATCCGATGAAGATTCCGGATGCCGGCGTAGCGGCGGATTTGCTTTCACGGGTTCTGGACATCAAGCGCAAGCCGCTCTTCGATCGCATCACCATGGCCAAGGGCCGCAACAGCGGCTTCCTATGGGTGAAGCGCAAAGTCTCCGCCGAAGAAGCCGAGCGGGTGCGCAGCTTGAAACTCGACTGGGTGGAATTCCGTCCCGAAATGCGGCGCTTCTATCCGCACGGCGAATTGGCTTCGCACGTCCTGGGATCGACTGGCATTGTCGACCCCGACGATGTTGTGGAACACGGCAACGGCGGTGTCGAGATGAGTTTCGACGATGAACTGTCCGGGCGCCCAGGCTTGGCTCGCGTGTATAACGATGTGCGGCAGAACGCGTATGACTCGGTGGTATCGCGTGCGCCGGAGCCGGGCACCAATCTGACGCTGACCATCGACCCGAATCTGCAATACGAAGCCGAGCGGGCACTGGCCGCGGCAGTGGCCAAGAGCAGCGCCAAGACGGGTTCGATCGTGGTGTTGAACCCTTATAACGGGGACATCCTCGCCATGGCCAACTACCCGGCCTACGATCCCAATGGCGCCCAGAGCGGCGTCAAAGAAACCGTGGGCGCGCGCAGCAACCTGGCCGTCGCGACGCCTTTTGAGCCGGGCAGCGTCTTTAAAGTGATCACGCTCGCAGCGGCGCTGGAGACTACCAACCTGACGCCGGATACCATGATCAACTGCGGCAACGGGACGATCAACCTATTCGGCCGCGTGATTCACGATCACAAAGCCTACTCCTCGCTCAGCATGGCGGACGTGCTGGCAAACTCGAGCAATATCGGCGCGATCCAAATCGGTTTGAAAGTCGGAGACCAGAAGCTCTACGAATACGTGCGCCGCTTCGGCTTCGGCCGCAAGACCGGGATCGAACTGCCGGGGGAATCGGCGGGCATGCTGCGCCGCTTGAGCCAGTGGGAACCGAGTTCGATCGGCTCAGTGGCCATGGGGCACGAGGTGGGCGCGACTTCGATTCAACTGGCGCTCGCGGGGGCGATTGTAGCCAACGGCGGCATGCGCGTGAAGCCACGCCTGATCCTGGCCCGGCAGAAGCCGGGCGGCGTTGAAGAGCGCACCATCCCTGATAAGCCCGAGCGTGTGATCCGGCCGCAGACCGCCATCACCATGCGCCAGATGATGGAAGGTGTGGTGTTGCACGGCACTGGCAAAGGGCTGGCGAATTTGCGCGGCTACACGTCCGGCGGCAAAACTGGATCGGCGCAGATTTACGATTTCAAAGCCAAGGCCTACACGCATCACTACAACGCAAGTTTTCTAGGGTTCGCGCCGGTTACAAATCCCCAGATCGTGATCGCGGTCACACTCATTGGGACGTCAGGCGGCAGTGCGGGCTATGGCGGTCCGGTGGCGGCGCCGGTGTTTCGCACCGTGGCGACCTCCGCGCTGCGCATGCTGGATGTTCCTAAGGATTTGCCGGACGTCAGTCCCCGCCTGACGAAGAATGACAAGCGGGACACCAACGATCTGGCCATCGCCGGCCTGGGTGCCGCGCCGCTGGAACTTGCGGATGCGACGCCGCATTCCGTTGCCTCTATCGATATTGCGCGCAACGCGCGCTCACGCTCTGTATCCTCCGTCACTCTGCCGCCGGTCCAGGGGGCTTCGGCTTCTTCGTTTGCCCAAGCCTCTGCGGGCACTTCCCCTGGAACTGCCCCGGACCGGCGGCCTTTTTTAAGCGCGCAAAGAGGGATCGGCCCCAAGGTGCCGGACCTTCGCGGCATGACTCTGCGCGCGGTGTTGGAGGAATCGGCGGCCACCGGGCTGCCCATCGACGTGCAGGGAGACGGTATGGCGCGAACCCAGGATCCGCCGCCGGGCAGCATACTCGCGCCCGGAAACCGCGTCCACGTACAGCTTACGCGGTGAAGGATTGAACCCGCCGTGACGGTCCCCACTCGCATGACTTTGGCTGGGGTCCTCACGGGCGTGGCGGTGCGCGGCGAGCTGGCCCGCGAGTGGTTGGAGTTGGCGGTGGCGGGCCTGGAATACGATTCGCGCAAAGTGGAAAAGGACACCTTGTTTTTTGCGTTTCAAGGAGCGCGCGTCGACGGACGCCAGTTCGCCCGGGAGGCGGTGGCTCGAGGTGCGTGCGCCATCGTGAGCGAGCTGCCGCCGCCGGAAGACGTCGGGGCGCCGTGGATTCAGGTGGAGCACGGACGCAAGGCTTTGGCGGTTGCCGCGCGGAACTTCTATGCGCGTCCGGATGAGCGCGTGCGCTTCACCGGCATTACCGGCACTAACGGCAAGACCACCACTGCGTACCTGGCAGACGCCGTTTTGCGTGCCGGAGGCGCGCTTACAGCGATGATCGGAACCATCGAGTATCGCATCGGCGAAGAAACGCGCAAGGCGCCCAATACGACTCCCGAATCGCTGGACGTGATCCGCCTGGCGGCGGAGTTGGAACAGCGCGGCGGACGCTATCTTACGATGGAAGTTTCCTCGCACGGCCTGGCGCTGGCGCGGGTTTACGGCATCGAATTCCACACCGCGGTATTCACGAATCTGACGCGCGATCATCTGGATTTCCACCACACCATGGAAGAGTACGCCGCGGCCAAGCGTTTGCTGTTTGTGCCCGGAAGACGGGCCCGCGCCGCGCTGGGCGATTCTCAATGCCGACGACTCGGCCAGCGCCGCTATGCATCCGGCGGGCGCCCGGACGATCACCTACGGGATTTCCACAGACGCGGATCTTCGCGCTGAGAACATGCGTTCCGGCTTCGACGGACTGCGCTTCGATGTGGTTTACCAGGGGCAGCGGCAAGCGGTAGAGTCCGCGCTGGTGGGGCGTATCAACGTGTCGAACATCCTAGCGGCGGTGGGCGTCGGCCTCAGCTACGGCATGGATTTGGCGGCGATCGCTGAAGGCATTCGGACGTGTCCGCCGGTCCCGGGACGCTTCGAACGCGTCGACTGCGGACAGCCTTTCCTAGTGGTGGTCGACTACGCCCACACCGACGACGCACTGCGCAACGTCATCCAAGTGAGCCGCGAGTTGGCGGGTCAAGGCCGCGTCATCACGCTGTTCGGATGCGGTGGCGACCGGGATCGCAGCAAACGGCCGTTGATGGGAATGGCTGCGGCGGAGCTGAGCGATCTGGTGGTGCTGACCTCGGATAACCCGCGCTCCGAAGATCCGCTGGACATCATGAACGACGTGATGGTGGGGTTGGGGCGCTTCGACACGCCGCACGTGGCCGAGCCGGACCGCGCCAAGGCAATCGCCTACGCGCTGGGGGAAGCCAAGGCCGGCGACGTGGTGCTGCTGGCCGGTAAAGGGCACGAGACTTACCAGATTTTGCAGGATCGCATCATTGATTTTGACGACCGCGAAACGGCCCGGCAGATATTAGGATCTTTGGGATATGAGAAACATGCGGTATGAAAAGGAAGGATGAAGTTTTCACTGCGAGCGGTGGCGGATGCGCTGGGCGTGGACGCGACGGCGCTGCCGGACGCCATGATCACCGGTTGGTCCGTCGATTCGCGAACGTTAGAGGCTGGAGACCTGTTCTTCGCTCTGCGAGGTGCGGTCAATGACGGGCATGCGCATGTGGCAGGAGGTCTTCTCAAAGGGTGCGGTTGCCGCAGTGGTGGAAGAAGGCATCGGCGTCGGCGGACCGTTGCTGCGTGTCGACGACACGCTGCGGGCTTTGCAGGAACTGGCTGGGTGGGGCCGCCGGGAATGGCGGGGCGACGTGGTAGCGGTCACCGGCAGCGCCGGTAAAACCACTACGAAAGATGTGATTGCGGAAATGCTGGCGACGGAAATAGCGACCGCGAAGACCCAGGGCAACCTGAATAATCATGTCGGGCTGCCGCTGTCCTTGCTGCGTCTGGACGAATCGGCGCGCGTGGCGGTGCTCGAACTCGGAATGAATCATGCGGGCGAGATTCGCGAACTGGCGGCGATCGCCCGGCCTGACGTGGGCGTGGTGACCAACGTGGGCTACGCGCATATCGAGAATTTCGATTCCGTCGAGGGGATTGCGGCGGCCAAGCGGGAATTAGTGGAAGCGTTGGGCGACCGCGGCACGGCGGTGCTGAACGCCGATGACGCGCGCGTGGCTGGGTTTGCTGGGGCGCATAAGGGTCGCACGATTCTCTATGGGCAGTCGCCCGCGGCTCAGGTGCGTGCCGAAGATGTCGAGTATTCGCGCGCGGACGGTTCTCCCGGCGTGCGCTTCCGCGTGGGGATGACCCGTTTTGAGAGCGCTCTCACTGGACGGCACAGCGTATCGAACGCGCTCGCGGGGATCGCAGTCGCGGGCGTTTACGGTATCCCACCAGAACGGCTGAAGGAAAAAGTTCAACAGTTGGTGCCGGGAAAGATGCGCGGCGAGCGCCTGACGCACAACGGCATTTTGATTTACGACGATTGCTATAACTCCAATCCAGATGCGGTGCGGGCCATGCTGGAAGTTTTACGCGACACACCGGCGCGGCGGCGGATCGCGGTTCTGGGGGAGATGCTCGAACTCGGCCGCTGGGCCGAGCCCTTGCATCGTGACGTGGGCGACTACGCCGCGGTGTGCGGTTTGGATGTGCTCGTTGGAATTCGCGGCGCCGCCTGGCATATGGTGGACGCGGTCAAGCGTGCCGGCCTAACAGCCGGCGCCGCGCTTTTTTTCGACGATCCCGTAGAAGCTGGCCGCTGCGTGCGGATGCTGGCGCAGCCGGGCGACGCCATCCTCTTTAAGGGCTCCCGCGGTATACATGTTGAACGCGCACTAGAAGAGTTCCTGAACAAGGCCGGGAACTGAGGATGTTCTACTGGTTATTCTTCGAAAAACTCTTCCACTACTATTCGCCCTTCCGGGTGTTTCAGTACTCGACCTTCCGCACCGGTATGGCTACGCTCACGGCGATGGCGCTGTCGATCCTGCTGGGTCCGTGGCTGATCGCGCGCCTGCGGGAATTTCAAATCGGCCAGCACATTCGCGAAGACGGTCCGCAATCGCATCACAAGAAGGCCGGCACGCCGACCATGGGCGGCCTGCTCATCTGCGTGTCGATCGTGCTGCCGACTCTGTTGTGGTCGAATCTGCGCGAGCCCGCCGTCTGGGTGGCGCTGGCAGGTCTGGTCAGCTTCGGTGCCGTCGGATTCCTCGACGATTTCACCAAGATGCGCAACAAGCGCAATCTGGGCTTAACAGCGTCCTGGAAAATGGCGCTGGAGATTTTGGCCGCGCTGCTGATCGGAGTGCTGCTCTTGGCGATGAACGCGCGCGGCGCGTATTCCACCAGCATGAACGTCCCGTTTTTCAAGAATTTCAAGCCGGATTTACTGATTACGGCGTGGCTGCATCATCCCTGGACCTATCCGCTGGCCTTCTCGGCATTCTTCGGTTTCCTGTTGCTGGTTTTGGTGGGCTCCTCGAATGCGGTGAATTTGACCGACGGGCTCGACGGGCTGGCGATCGGACTGATGGTGATCGCCGCAGGCGCGATGACGGCGCTGTCTTTTCTCAGCGGCAACGCGGACTTCGCGCGCTACCTGGAGCTCGCGCGCACGCCGGGCGCGAGCGAACTCACTATTTTCTGCGGAACCATGACGGGAGCCTCGCTGGGCTTCCTGTGGTACAACGCGCATCCGGCGGAAGTGTTTATGGGCGACGTAGGGTCGCTCGCCCTGGGCGGCGGGTTGGGTGTGGTGGCGGTGCTGCTCAAACAGGAGGTCTTGCTGCTGTTCATTGGCGGGGTGTTCGTGATCGAAGCAGTGTCGGTGATTTTGCAAGTAGGCAGCTTCAAGCTGCGCGGCAAACGGATTTTCAAAATGGCGCCGCTGCATCATCACTTCGAACAGATCGGATGGCAGGAATCGAAAGTGATCGCGCGTTTTTGGATCGTGGGGCTGATCCTGGCGCTGTTTGCGTTGACTACTCTGAAGCTGAGATGAAACTCGCAGGCGCAAAAGTCGTGGTGGTGGGGATGGCGCGCAGCGGCGTGGCGGCGGTGGAACTGCTGCGCGGGCAGGGAGCAAGCGTGCGAGCCGTGGATCAGAACCCGACGGGGGCCGGAGTCGAGCCGCAGACGGAAACCTCCTTCGCAGATGCAGAACTGATCGTGTTATCGCCCGGCGTTCCTGCTGATCTCGCAGTTTTTGAAGGCGCCCGGCGCCGCGGCGCACGTGTCATCGGAGATCTGGAGTTGGCCAGCTGGTTCTTGCAAGGCGAGATCATCGGCATCACGGGTTCCAATGGGAAGACTACGACTACCGCGCTCACCGGCCATATCCTCAAGCAGAGCGGCATCCCAGCGCAAGTCGGTGGGAATATCGGCACCCCGCCGGCGACGCTGGTGAAAACGTCGCGCCCGGGACAGTGGAACGTGCTGGAGCTCTCCAGTTTTCAACTCGAAACCACCTACACCTTCCGCGCGCACATCGGCGCGGCGCTGAACGTGACGCCGGATCATCTCGATCGTCACGGTACCTTGGAGAGCTATGCGGATGCGAAGGGCCGCTTGTTCATCGAGCAAACGAGCGACGATTATAAGGTGCTGAACGCCGACGATCCCATCTGCGAAAGCTACGCGCGGCGCGGGGAAGGCGCGGTGGTCTGGTTCAGCTCGACGCACGAGGTGTCGCCTGGAGCATTCCTCGCGAATGGCGAAGTGGTGCTGAATGGAACGCGAGTGATGAAGGCCTCCGAAGTTCCGTTGCGCGGCTTGCACAATCTTGAAAACACCATGGCGGCTGCGGCGATGGCCAGTCTCGCGGGGGCAACGCATCCGCAGATCCGTGCCGCCGTGATGACGTTCCCCGGCGTCGAGCACCGCTTAGAGTTTGTTCGCAAGGTGGCGGGAGTCGACTGGTATAACGATTCGAAAGCCACCAATGTGGACGCAACGCTCAAAGCCATCGCCGCGTTTGACGGAGGCTTGTGGGTGATCCTCGGTGGCAAGGACAAGAACAGTGACTATTCGTTGCTGGCGGCTCCCGCTGCGCGCGAAAGCGAACGGGGCGCTACTGATCGGTGCGGCGGCGGATAAAATCGCTGCGCAGTTGAACGGTAGCGTCCCGCTGCTGCGCTGCGGAAACCTTGATGCTGCGGTGGCCGAAGCCCATACACGCGCGAAATCCGGCGATACAGTGCTCCTCGCCCCGGCCTGCGCCAGCTTCGACCAGTTTGAAAATTTCGAGCACCGTGGCCGCGAGTTCAAGCGCTTGGTACAACAGTTGGAGACAAATACCCGCCTGGAGGCCAAGAATGGCTAGACTGCGCACGGATTGGATTCTGTTCCTGACCATCGTCGCCATGGTGTTCTTCGGGCTAGTGATGCTCTACAGTGCGTCGAGCGCCGTCGCGGAACTGCGCTATCACGTCGCGCCGTATTATTTCGTGGTGCGCCAGATCGGCTGGGCCTTTGTTTCGTTTCTGGTGCTGATGTATTTCAAGCGCATGGATTACCGGCGCATGAATTCGCCCGCCTGGGCGTTCTCCGGTTTAGGCATCGTGCTGGGTTTGCTGGTGATCGTCTATTTTGTCGATCCACATACCCATCGCTGGTTCAAACTCCCTGGCGTAGGATCGTTTCAGCCCTCTGAATTCGCCAAGCCGGCGCTGATCTTGTTCCTCGCGTACTTCATCGCGCGGCGCTCGCACATCATCAATGACCGGCGCACGCTGAAGCAGGCGCTGGTCGCCGTGTTGATGCTGGGCTTCATGGTCGTGGTCGCGGACCTTGGCACCGCACTGGTTCCCGTGATCACGGCGATCATCGTTTTCTGGATCGCGGGGCTGGAGTGGAAGTATATGCTGCGCGTGGGAATGATCGCGGTGGCGCTGATCGTGCTGGCAATCGCTTCGCGCGGCTACCGGCTCGGGCGCATCATTGCTTATGTCGATCCCGACTACAGCAAGATCGAAGTGATCGATCCGGGCGGACGCCTCAAGGCTTACATCCAAAGCTCCACCAGTGTGCGTGACGCCAGCTACCAGCCGAGGCAGTCGCGCATCGCGGTGGGTACCGGAGGCGTACTGGGCATGGGCTTGATGCAGGGCAAGCAGAAGCTAATGTTCTTGCCTGACGCCCACACAGATTTCATTTTCGCCACAGTGGGCGAAGAGTTGGGACTGTGGGGGTCGACGGCGGTGATCCTCGGATTCCTGGTGATCCTGTGGCGCGGCGCGCGGCTCTTCATGCTGGCGCGCGACGACTTCGGAAAATATCTGGCGCTGGGCGTGACGGTGTCGATCGTAGTACAGGCGTTGATCAATATGAGCGTTGTGGTGGGCATCGCACCGACAAAAGGCTTTCCGCTGCCCATGATCAGTTTCGGCGGCAGTTCGCTGTTGAGCACGCTGGCATCGCTCGGAATGCTGCTGAGCGTGAGTGAAAATGAGGGGTGAAGTTGCCGCGAACGTTTGTGATGGCCGGCGGCGGCACCGGAGGCCACGTGCTTCCCGCGCTCGCCGTGGCGCGCGAACTGCGCGCGCGTGGACATCAAGTGCGCTTCGTGGGAGTGGAGCGCGGCATGGAAGCCAAACTGGTTCCCGCTGCGAATTTTCCCATCGATTGGATCGAAATCGGCGGCTTGAACCGAGTCGGATTCCGGCAGACGCTGGCAACATTGGGCGAGTTGCCTTTCAGCGTCTGGCAAGCCTCGCGCATTTTGGATCGCGCTGCTCCCGCGGCAGTTTTCTCGACGGGTGGTTATGTGGCGGGTCCGGTGTTGCTGGCCGCAGTATGGAAGCGCATCCCCATCGTGATCATGGAGCCCAACGCGATTCCGGGCTTCACGCACCGGCATCTGGCGCGTTTCGTGACCCGTGCGCTGGTGAGTTTCTCCGAAGCCGAACGCTGGTTTCCCAAAGGACGTGTCGAAGTCACGGGCCTGCCCATCCGCGAAGAGTTTTTTGCGGTGCCTCTGAAGCCACGCGGCGCCGTGATCACAGTATTAATCACCGGAGGCAGCCAGGGTTCGCGAACATTGAATCGCGCCGTGGAAGAAAGCTGGCCGCTGTGGGAGAAAGATAAAGTGCGCCTCCTCCATCAGACCGGCGCGCGCATGTACGCAGAGCTATCGCCGAAGTTTCGCGAGTCAGGCATGCCGGGTGAGATCGCCGAGTTCATCAGCGACATGCCGCGCGCCTTTGCCGAAGCCGATATTGTGGTGAGCCGTGCGGGCATGGGCGCGGTCAGCGAACTCGCCGCCGCGGGCAAGGCGTCGATACTGGTGCCGCTGCCCGGAGCGAGCGATCAACACCAGTTGAAAAACGCGCAGGCGTTCGAAAAAGCCGGCGCGGCGCGATTGGTGCTGGATGCGGAAATGACAGGAGCGCGGTTGGTGGAGGAAGTGACGCGCCTGACCGGCACGCCCGGGTTGTTAGAAGAGATGAGCGGCGCGGCCAGAGCCTTCGCCAAAGCCCGGAGCGGCGCAGCGAGCCGCGGACGTGCTCGAATCCGTCGCCGAATCCGCCGCTGAGGCCATTGACAGACGCTAGGGAAAGCCGAAACAATACATTATTAAAATGTTTTTTAAGCCACAGCCTGTCCACTTCATCGGTATCGGCGGCATTGGCATGAGCAGCCTTGCCGAAGTGCTGCTGGACATGGGCTATCCGGTGACTGGTTCCGATCTGAAATTCTCGCCCACCACCGAGCGCCTCATCGCGCGGGGAGCGGTGGTCTACGAAGGTCACGCGGCTGCAAATCTGGCCGGAGCCAAGATGGTGGTGTACAGTTCGGCGGTGCGTCCGGAGAATCCGGAAGTCGTCGAGGCACGCCGCCGCAAGCTTCCTGTGATTCCACGCGGCGAGTTGCTGGCCGAGTTGATGCGCCAGAAATTCGGGATCGCCATCGCCGGCAGCCACGGCAAGACCACCACAACTGCGATGGTCGCGGCGATTCTGATCCACGCGAATCTGGACCCTACGATTCTCGTGGGCGGCCGCATGGGCATCAACGGCTCGAACGCGCGCCTGGGCAAGAGCGATTATTTGGTGGTCGAAAGCGACGAAAGCGACGGATCGTTCCTAAAGCTGGCACCGATCATCGCGGTCGTCACCAACATCGACCGCGAGCATTTGGATCACTACGCGGGCATCGAGGACATACGCGCTGCATTCGCCACTTTCATTGCGAAGGTCCCATTTTACGGCGCGGCCATCCTTTGCCTGGACGACGAAAATATCCAGCAGATTTTGCCGTCCGTGAACCGCCGTGTGGTCACCTACGGCTCAAGCGCGCAGGCCGAGTTGCGGATCACCAGTGCGTCCGCCGGACACTTGGCCAGTGAATTCCATCTGCACTTGGGCGATCGCGATTTGGGTTGCTTCCGCCTACAGGTCCCCGGCGCGCACAACACTTTGAATGCCACTGCCGCCGTAGCCGTGGCTCTCGAACTCGATGTTCCCGTGGAGATGATTCGCGAAGCGCTGGCCGAATTCCGTGGCGTGGACCGCCGCTTTCAAGTGCGCGGTACCGAGCGCGGAATCACCGTGATCGACGACTACGGCCACCACCCCACCGAAATCCGTGCGACTCTCGCGGCCGCCCGTGGCTGCCGCTTTCAAAGCGTCCATGTGCTGTTCCAGCCGCACCGCTACACGCGCACGCAAGCATTGATGGACGATTTCGCACGCTCGTTCCATCAGGCCGATAGCGTCCACGTCACCGATATCTACGCCGCCTCGGAAGCGCCCATCGCGGGCGTGACCTCCGAAATGCTCGTCGAGAAATTACAGGCCTTCGGCCATCGCGGAGCGAGTTACGCCGGAACGGTCGAGCAGGGCATCGCCGCGGTGATCGCTGCCGCGGGTCCGGGCGACGCCATCGTCACGTTGGGAGCCGGCAGCGTGTCGCAGGCCGCCGGTGAAATCTTGACGCGCCTCAGGAGCAAAGCGTGACTCCCAACGGATCTCCGCCGCGCCCGCGAACTCGCGTCTCGAATCCGCGGCAGAACACCGTGCCGCGATTGAAAATCGCCGTGGGAGTGGTGATCGCAACCGTCGTGCTGGTGATTTCTCTTTACGGCTGGCACCAGTTTGAACAATTCCTGATTCACGATTCACGCTTCGCGGTCAATGGCCCCGACGGCGCCGAAGACGCCTCCGCGATTCAAATTCAGGGCGCGCAGCACGCCTCGCGGCGCGTGATTGAAGCGGCTTTTGCGGACGACATGGGGCGCAGCCTGTATATGGTTCCGCTCGACGGCCGCCGCGCCACGCTGCGCACGGTGGATTGGGTGAAGGACGCGACTGTCATGCGCCTGTGGCCCAATCGCGTGCTGGTCCGAGTGGCGGAACGCAAGCCCGTGGCCTTCGTCACGTTGTCTGGCTCGCGCTACGGATTGATCGATGAAGACGGCGTGATCCTGCCGCCGGCGACCGACCGTTTTCATTTGCCAGTGCTCAAAGGTGTGACTGCGCGCGATTCCCTGGCCGATCGCCGTGACCGCGTGCAGCGCATGCTGCGGTTGCTGCGCGCGCTGGGCTCGAACGCCGAGAAAATCGCTGAAGTGGACGTGAACGATCGCGACGACCTGCGCGTGACCCAGCCCTATGACAGCCGCATGGTGACCTTGCTGCTGGGCGACCAGAACTTCGCCGTGCGCTACCAGAATTTCTTGAACCATTATTCCGAGATACGCGAGAAAATGCCGAATGCGTCCTCGCTCGATCTGCGCCTCGAAGACCGCATCACCGTCGTAGAACAAAAGGCAGACCAATGAGCTCGAAAACTCAACTCGCCGTCGGTCTGGACGCGGGCAGCGGCCGCACCCGTTGCGTGATTTGCGCGATTGAGAATGGCGGGATTCGGTACTTGGCGCATGGCCTTGCGCCTGCCGCGGGATGGGTGAAGGGCCGCCTGAGTGACCCGGTGGCCGTGGCCGAATCGATTCACGCCGCCGTGACCGACGCCGAGCGTGGCGCGCAGGTCTCAGTCGACGCTGTCACCGTTGGCATGGGCGGCATGGAAGTGCGCGGCGCACAGAGCCGCGGTCTGTACGAATTCGGACGCCCCCATGAACTCGATGCCGGCGACTTAGAATACGCCGTGGAACTCGCCGCCGACGTTCGCCTGGAGCGGGACCGCACCTTGCTCCACGTGTTGCCGCAGAATTTTACTTTGGACGGCCGCGCCGGGTTCCGCCGCCCGCAGAAGAGTGTTTGTTCGCGTCTCGAGGCCCACGTACATATCGTGACCGCGGCGGCTCACGAACATCAGGCGCTGGTGTCGGCCGGACACTTGGCGCATCTGGCGGTGGAAGAAACTGTGTTTGAACCTTTGGCCGCCGCCTATGCCTGCGTGCATCCGGAAGCGCGCGCGCGCGGAGTGGCCGTGCTCAACCTGGGGCTGCAATCGACAGACCTGGTGATCTACGATGGCGACGCCATGCTGCTGGCCGCCAGCATCCCGGTGTGGGGCGACCATCTTACGCGCGATATCGCCACCATTTTCAAAGTCACCTACGAAGACGCCGAATGCTTGAAGCATGAATACGGCTGCGCGCTGCTCGGTATGACGGCGGATTCGAGTCTGATCGAAGTGCCGTCGCCCGAAGGCCGGCCCTCGCGCGAAGCGCGCCGCAGTGAGTTAAACGAGATTCTGGAAGCGCGCGCCGAGGAGTTATTCCTGTATGTGCGCTCCGAAATCCACCGCGTCGGCATGGAACGTCACCTCTATGAAGGCATCATTCTGACAGGCGGCGGCGCTCTGCTGAACGGCATGTGCGACATGGCCGAGCGCGTGCTCGATTGCCAGGCCGCCAACGGCATCGTCAGCGAAGACGACATCGGTGGCTGGCCCGAAGAATTGAAGAGCCCGCTGTGGACCACCGCTGCCGGGCTCGCTCTATATTCAGCGAAATTGAAATTGCACCGGCCGCCGTCACGGCACGTAAGCGGCCTGATGGGTTTGGTTTTGAAATAAACAGGAGGAGACAGGCATGGCACTCGGCGGATTGAAATTCATGATCGAAGAAGAACCAGCGCCGCGCACGCGCATCCGCGTCTTCGGAGTGGGCGGCGGCGGCTCGAACGCGGTGGCGCGCATGATGGACCAAGGCTTGGGCGGGGTTGAGTTCTGCGTGTTGAACACGGACGCGCAAGCGCTCGAAGTGTCGCCAGTCTCATCTAAGCTCGCCATCGGTTCCAAGATCACCAACGGTCTTGGCGCGGGCTCAGATCCGGCGGTGGGCCGGCAAGCCGCGCTCGAAGATACCGAGCGCATCATCGACTTGCTCGAAGGCTCCGACATGGTGTTTGTCACCGCCGGTATGGGCGGCGGCACCGGCACGGGCGCAGCTCCGGTAGTGGCGTCGCTCGCCAAGGAACTGGGCGCGCTCACGGTGGCCATTGTCACCGAGCCTTTTGGCTTCGAAGGCGCGAAGCGCCGTAAGCAAGCCGAGCAAGGTTTGGCGGAGCTCGCCAGCGTAGCCGACACCGTCATCACCATCCCTAACGATCAGCTTCTGAAACTTGCGCCCAAGGGGACCAGTTTCATGGATGCGTTCCGCATGGCCGACGATGTGTTGCGGCAAGCGGTACAGGGTATCAGCGACATCATCAACCTGCCGGGCCTGGTGAATCGCGATTTCTCCGACGTGCGCAGCATCATGACCGGCATGGGTTACGCCATGATGGGGACGTCCACGGCGCGCGGCGAGAACGCCTGCGTGGCGGCGGCGCAGAAGGCCATCCACTCGCCTTTGATGGACGGCGGCGGATTGCGTGGCGCGCGCGGCGTGCTGATCAACATCACCGCTTCGAGCGAGCTGGGGCTGCATCAAGTCAACGAAGCGTGCACCTTGGTTCGCGAGGCTGCAGACAACGACGACGTGCAGATCAATTTCGGAG
Organism: Bryobacterales bacterium; assembly: GCA_963760575.1. GTDB lineage: Bacteria > Acidobacteriota > Terriglobia > Bryobacterales > Bryobacteraceae > Palsa-187. The sequence continues at coordinate 67,028 of CAVXEM010000024.1, read as the reverse complement.
TAGTGCTCGATGAGGACATGGGCGATGAGGTGAAGATCACCGTGATCGCTACCGGCTTTCAACGCGAGAACCTGCCGCGCATCGAACGCCGAAACGTGAAGACCGAAGCCGTGGCAGCGCCTCCGCCCGTGGCTGCGATTGCCGAACCGCAGTGGATCGACGACTCGGAGCCCGATGTTGCGGAGCCGGTGCTCGCGGAAGCTCCGGTACCCGAGCCGGTTCGCGAAGAACCCGCGCCGTTAGCAATGGCCGCCGCGGCGACGGCGCCGAGTCCCGTCGAGAGCGATCCGTTGTTCGACGATCTGGAAGTCCCTGCGATCCTACGCTCGCGTCGCCGCATGGTGCAGTAAGAGTGGGGCGGACCTCCGGTCCGCATCGGGCGTCCACGCCCGGCTTTTCTGTTGTCGATAAACTAGCCGACCGGAGGTCGGCCGCGGACCCGGAGGTCCGCCCCACAGTTCAAGCCAACAAATGCAGGATGATGCTGCGCCGGTAAGGCTCAGTCCGGTGCTCGAACAGGTAAATGCCCTGCCAGGTTCCTAGGGCCATGCGTCCTTCGATCACTGGTATCGAGAGCGACGTTTGCGTCAGAGCAGCGCGGATGTGCGCAGGCATGTCGTCGGAGCCTTCGGTGGTGTGCCGGTAGCGCGCGTCATTCTCGGGTACGAGGCGTTCAAAGAAATCCGCCAGGTCCAGCACCACGTCGGGGTCGGCGTTCTCCTGCATCACCAGCGAAGCCGACGTGTGCTGCACGAAGATTGTCAGCAAGCCGTCCCGAACGCCGGTCGAAGCCACCCACTTCGCCACTTCGCGCGTGAAGGGATACAAGCCTTTTCCGCGCGTGGGCAACTGCAAAGTGTGATGGTGAGAGCTCACACCACGTTGTTTATTCGACGGTAACGCTCTTGGCCAGGTTGCGCGGCTGATCCACGTCGCAGCCGCGGCGGACTGCGATGTGATACGCCAGCATCTGCAAGGGCACTACTTCGAGAATGGGCAGCAGCAATTCGTTGGTGGCGCCGATGGGGATCACGTGATCGGCCACCTTGGACACTTCCTCCACATCGGCTTCGCAGGCCACAGCCACGACGATGCCTTCGCGCGCCTTCACTTCTTGCAGGTTAGAGAGCGTCTTCTCGTAGAGAGTCCGGCTCAACTCATCCTCGGGGTCGCGCGTGCACAGCACCACCACCGGAAGATTCTCGTCGATCAGCGCGTTGGGGCCGTGCTTCATCTCACCCGCGGGATAGCCCTCGGCGTGGATGTAGGAAATCTCTTTCAGCTTCAGCGCGCCCTCGAGCGCGATAGGGAAGTGGATACCGCGGCCCAGGTACAGGAAGTCGGTCGAGCGGAACAGGACTTTGGTCAAGTCGTCATAGATCGCGTCGCGCCGCAGCACGTCTTCGATGAGCGCCGGCAGCTTCAGTAACTGATCCACCAGCTTGAGCGATTTCGCGGGCTCCAGCGTTTCGCGCACTTGTCCCAGATGCATGGCAATCAGGAATAGCGCCGTCAACTGGCAGGTAAACGCTTTGGTCGACGCCACGCCGATCTCCGGCCCGGCGTGCGTGATCAGCGTCCCCGATGCCTCGCGTGTAATCGCCGATCCCACTACGTTGCAGATCGCCAGAGTCTTCGAGCGTTTATGCATGGCTTCATGCAAGGCCGCCCGCGTGTCGGCGGTTTCTCCGGATTGCGAAATCACGATGGTCAGCGTGTCCGGCCCGACGATGGGATCGCGATAGCGGAATTCGCTGCCGTAATCGACTTCGACGGGAACCCGCGCCAGCCGCTCGATCATGAACTTGCCGGCCAGCGCCGCGTGCCAGCTGGTCCCGCAGGCGACGATACGCACTTGGCGGAAGGTCTTGAAGTCCTTTAACGAAATCTCCATTTCGTCAAGGAAGATTCTGCCGGATTCCTGGCCCACCCGGCCGAGAGTGGTGTCGCGCACCGCACGCGGCTGCTCAAAGATTTCCTTGAGCATGAAGTGCTTATAGCCGCCCTTTTCGGCCATAATGGGATCCCACAGAATGTGCGAAGGCGGACGCTTCACCGGGCGCCCATTGAAGTCCGTGAGATGCACGCCGTCCTTGGTGAGAATGGCCATGTCGCCATCAGCCAGGAAGATCATGTCGCGGGTGTGGCTCAAGATCGCCGGCACGTCGGAAGCCACGAAATATTCGCCGTCGCCCAAGCCGATCACCACCGGCGGGCCGGAACGCGCGGCCACGATCTTATTGGGGTCCTTGCGCGAGATCACGCTCAAGGCGAACACGCCAGTCAATTGGCGCACCGCGTCGCGCACCGCGTTCTCGAGGTTCCCGTCGTAATATTTCTCGACTAAATGCGCGATCACCTCGGTGTCGGTTTCGGTGACGAAGGTATGGCCCTCGGCGATTAACTGGCTCTTCAGCGCCAGATAATTTTCGACAATGCCGTTGTGCACCACCACGATGTCGCCGTGGCAGTCGCGATGCGGGTGCGCGTTTTCTTCAGTGGGGCGCCCGTGCGTGGCCCAGCGCGTGTGGCCGATGCCGAAGAACCCCTCGACCGGATTCAGCTTCAGCACTTCTTCCAGGTTGCGCAGCTTGCCGGAGGCGCGCCGCACCGCCAGGCAGCCGTCTTCGAGCACTGCCAGACCAGCCGAATCGTAGCCGCGATACTCCAGCCGCTTCAGGCCGTCAATAATGATGGGGACAGCTTCCCTTGGTCCGATATAGCCGACAATTCCGCACATAATCTAGGTTATCGTCCGTTTAGTCCAAAAACTCAATACGGTAATCCTCGATTACCGGGTTCGCCAGCACGTCGCGGGCGATCTGGTCCATCTCCTGTTTGGCCTGGTCGCGGGCCGCGCCAGGAGCGATTTCGATATCGAAGAATTTCCCCTGCCGCACGGCGGCGATGGAGGAGTGTCCCAAGCTGTTGAGTGCGCCGCGAATGGTCTGGCCTTGCGGATCGAGCACGGTGGGCTTGAAGGAAACGTATACGCGAGCCTTCATACTCCTACTCTACTGGATTTCACCGGCGCCCCGCTCCGCGCCCGCCATCATGTCCGATGAAGATCAGCAACTTAAGTCCATGAACGTGGCGGGGCATTGGCTCAGAATCGAACGTCGATTCCCGCCGTTTGCGGATCGCCGGCTATCACGAACTGCGCACTGGTGGTTATCATAGCTGGTGGCGAGTTGCTACAATGGTCACTAGAGTGACCACATGAGAGTTAGCACGGTTCGAGAGTTCCGCGACAATGCCACCGGAATGCTTCGCTCCAAGGAACCCATCCTGATCACGCGCCGTGGCAGAATGGCTGGAGTATTTTTCCCCTCGCCCGAAGGCACGCTTCCGGTGGACCTCAATCGCCAACTCTTCGATCGACTTAGCGCGGAGATCGGGCGGCGCCTAAAAACCAGTGCAGCGTCGGAAGGCGAGATCCTGGCGGATTTCAAGTCCTGGAAGAAAGCGCGCCGTGAAGCTGGCCGCGGACGCTAATGTCCTGCTGTCCGCGCTGATCGGTGGACAGTCGAAACGCATCCTTTACCACCCTGCCGTCGAGGAAGTGTTCACCACCGACGCAACCCTGGCGGAAGTGCAGGAGTACGCCGCGTTGTTGGCCCGGAAAAGACGACTGCCCCTCGACGTCGTTCTGCTGGCGGCGGCGACGCTACCCGTGACCATCGTCCCGCGCCCTGAATACCAGCCGATGCTGGCGGAGGCGCGCAAACGAATTGGCCGCCGTGATCCTGACGATATTGAACTCCTGGCACTGGCCCTGCATTCATCAATCCCAGTGTGGTCGAATGATAGCGATTTCGAGAACGCCGGTGTGTCCTGGTACACCACGGCCGCATTGCTCGCCAGACTGGACCTAAAGCGCCGCTAGACCATGCTTGCTTCGCCCCTTCGTTTCCGCGTCTAATAGGGAGGAGGCTCCGTCATCGTCAAGCTCACCGTACTTGCGTCGTCCAGCTCCGGCAATTGCGCGCTGGTTGCAACGGAACGCACGCGCCTATTGGTGGACGCGGGGCTATCGCGCAAGGAAACTTTCGAGCGCCTGGCGGCCGTCGGCGTTGCTTCGGAAACGCTCACGGCGATCCTGATTACGCACGAACACAGCGATCACATTGCCGGGCTGCAGGTGATCGCCAGGAAGCTCGATATTCCCATTTATATGTCGCGTCTGACTGCGCCGGCGATCTTCGGAAAAGATACGCAATGGCCTGAGGACTACACGCCCAAGCTCGAACTGTTCGCCGCGGGCTCGTGTTTTCAAGTGGGCGATATCGACGTCACCAGCTTCACCATTCCGCACGATGCGGCCGATCCGGTGGGCTTTTCTTTCCGCGCCGAAGGCGTTAAGATTTCAATCGCCACGGACCTAGGCTACATGCCGGATTCGATCCGCTTTCATCTGCGCGGCTCCGATGCGCTGCTGCTCGAATCCAACCACGATGTGGAAATGCTCAAGGTCGGCCCCTACCCGTGGGCGCTCAAGCAGCGCATTATGGGGCGCAACGGGCATTTGTCGAACGACGTCGCCTGTAACTTCATCCGCGAAGAGCTCGACACGCGCACTTCCACGCTGATCCTGGGCCATCTTGAGCGCGCAGAACAATCATCCTGAAATCGTGCGTTTGATGGCGGAGCAAGCGCTCGATGGACGGAGCCTGTTCACGCGTCTGGTGATTGCCGAGACCAAGCGTCCCCTCGATCAGCCCTGCGAAAGCTTTGTTTACTGACAAAAAATGATCCCACGCTATACACGGCCCGAAATGGGCCGCATCTTTAGTGACGAAAACCGCTTTGAGCAATGGCTGGCCGTGGAACTGGCCGCGAGCGAAGCGTTAGCCGAGACTGGCGAAGTCCCCGCGGACGCCGCGCGAGCGCTGCGCCAGCATGCCGCTTTCGAGGTCGCGCGCATTCACGAAATCGAGCGCGAAGTGAAGCACGATGTCATTGCCTTCACCACTGCCGTCGCCGAGAAGATGGCTGCCGCCGGCCAGGCCGACCCGTCGCGCTGGCTGCACTACGGTCTGACTTCGAACGATGTGGTCGATACCGCGCAGGCACTCGTGCTCCAGCAAGCCTCAGCTGTGCTTAGGAAAGATTGCGAAGCGCTGCTCGCCTCTCTCCAACGCCGGGCTTTTGAGTTTAAGCACACCGTCGAGATCGGCCGCACTCATGGGATGCACGCCGAGCCGATTACCTTTGGCTTGAAGCTGGCGCTGTGGTACGACGAGATGAAGCGCAATCTCGCGCGGCTGAACGCTGCCTCCGAGGATCTGCGCGTCGGCAAGATTTCAGGCGCGGTCGGAGCCTTCGGCCACATCGGTCCGGAAGCGGAAGAGAAAATTTGCGCGCGCCTGGGCCTGAAGCCGGCCGACATCGCCTCGCAAGTGATCGCGCGCGACCGCCATGCCGCGTGGATCGCCGCGCTCGCGCTGCTCTCCGCCACGCTCGAAAAGATCGCGCTGGAGGTCCGCCATTTGCAGCGCACCGAAGTGCGCGAAGTGGAGGAGCCGTTCTCGGCGGGGCAAAAAGGTTCCTCCGCGATGCCGCACAAACGCAACCCTGTCACCTCGGAACAAATCTGCGGACTGGCGCGCGTGATCCGCGGTAATCTAAACGCAGCGATCGAAGACGTCGCGCTGTGGCACGAGCGTGATATTTCACATTCGTCGGTCGAGCGCGTGATCCTCGCCGATTCGGCGATCCTTGCTGACTACCTGCTCGCCAAAACCATCTGGCTGATCGACGGCATGAGGGTCTACCCCGAGCGCATGCAGAAGAATCTCGAAAGCACGCACGGCCTTATCTTCTCCGGGCAGCTCTTGCTAGATTTGGCCGCCGCCGGGATGCTGCGGGAACAAGCATACCGGGTGGTGCAGGCACATGCCATGCGCGCCTGGGAGTCTGATGGCAATTTCCGGGCCAGTATCGAGTCGGATAAGGAAATTCTTTCCTTTCTTTCGCTTGAACAGATTCAACAGGCCTTTTCCGTGGGCCGATACTTGGTCCATGTGGACCGGATCTTCGCGCGTGTTTTCCCCGGAATCGCTTGATTCCAGGGGATTACCTCTCATTAGTACGTACTGCTAAAATCTACGGGTCAAAAAACTGCGTTTCGGGGTTAAACTATAGTTGGTCTGTGACTTGAGTATAAAAACTCAGGCCCCAAACGAGATGAGCCAACTGCCACGTAGCTTCGAATATGATCTGGCGCGCGTCCTCTTGGTGGACGACGACCCGGCTTCCCGGCTCACTTTAAAGACGGTTCTGGAGGCAGGCGGTTATAATGTCGATTCCGCCGCCAGCGCCGCTGAAGCCGTCGGAAAGCTCGAAGAAGGCGAATACGAGCTTGTTTTGAGTGACTTGCAGATGGAGTCCCCGCAGGCTGGGTTGCAGGTTTTAGCCCATGCCAAGATGATGGACTACAAACCCGCGACCGCCTTGCTTACGACTTACGAGAATGAGCGGCCGAACCTGCCTCGGCGTGAAAACTCCATGTTTATCAAGCCGGTGGATATTCCGGAATTGCTCGGCAAAGTCGCTGACTTGATTAGCGACCGCGCCACCCGCCGCCTGCAGCGCGAACTTCGGCTCGCTGGCGTCTAATTCAAACCTGTAATCGTCTCTTCGAGCTTCTCTAGGGCGTCCACAAAGAAGTGATCCTGCGCCTCGATCCAGATTAGCTGCTTGGGCTCCGGCAGAGCCTTCACCAGGGGTTCCAAATCCTCGATGGGTCCGAATTGGTCGTGCGTGCTTTGGACGAAAATCCTTGGCACCGTGCAAGTGTCTAAGAACGAACGGTTCTTATAAACCGTAGGGAAGCCGACGGCAATGACGCGCTGCGGGCTTGGGTTCGTTTCGTAATTTCCGCAACCTAGACGGAGGGCAATTCTCGATCCGAAGGAAAATCCCGCAAGTGTAAGGGGCAAATCGGGGTAGCGGCTGCGCAGGAGGTCGAGCGCCACGCGGGCGTCGTCGAGCTCTCCCTCGCCGTGCGCGTACTCACCTTCGCTCTGGTTGACGCCGCGATAGTTGAAGCGCAGGACCACATTTCCCGACCGGCGCAGCCCGCGGGCAATGCGGAACACCACTTTGTTGTGCATGGTCCCGCCGTGCTGCGGATGCGGATGGCACACCAGCGCGATGCCGGTGGCGGTTTCGTCGGGTTCTTCTAGAAGAGCTTCCAGGCGTCCGGCGGGTCCGGCCAGAAACAGGCTCTCGATTTTACGCGGCATGGTCCGGATGTTCTAATTCGTCCGGTAGTTGGTGAACTGCATGTCGATGCCGAAGTCGTGGCCGCGCAGTAGAGCGATGATTTCCTGGAGCGTATCCCGGTCCTTGGCGGACACGCGCACCAGATCGCCCTGGATCGAGGCTTGCGCCTTCTTCTTCGAGTCCTTGATGGTCTTGACGATATCGCGAGCTTTCTCGATGGCGATGCCTTGTTGTAGCGTGATCTCCTGGCGCACGGTGGAGCCGCCGGCTGGCGTGATGACGCCATAGCTCAAGCCCTTGAGCGGCACGCTGCGCTTGACCAGCTTGGCTTGGAGCACGTCCGTGACAGCCTTCAGTTTGAATTCGTCCGAGCTCGCCAGCAGAATCTTGTTCTCTTTCTCGCGGAGCTCGATGGAAGAATGGCTGTCCTTCAGGTCGAAGCGCTGCTGGATCTCCTTCACCGCCTGCTGCACGGCATTGCTGACTTCCGGCAAATCGATCTTGGATACGATGTCGAAACTGTTATCTGGCATAAGTAAACTAGTGGCCCAGGGCCGTCAATACTTTCTGAGTGAGTTCGTCGAGGAAGCGCGGCAGTTCTGATTCGACGGCATGCTCGACGGCCGCGCGAATAGCGTCGCTGCGCAGAGTGGCGGCGGGCGGCGCTGTTTTGCGGCCCTCCTGCGCTTTTAAGGCCAGCGGGCGCAGGGTGTCGAGCATTACTGAAGCCTCAAACGGCTTGCGCAGAATTGCGTCACAACCGGCGCGGCGCGCGGCGCTCTCGTCTACTTCTTCGAGCTGGCCCGCGGTTAGAATGACCCGCACGTGGCGGCAACTGGATTTGATGTAGCGGCACAGTTCGATTCCACTCAACCCGGGCAAGTTGGCGTCGGCGATCACTACGTCGGGATCGATTTCTGGGAGCCGCAGCGCCGCGGCCTCGCCTTCTCCCACCCACACCACTTGATAGCCTTCGCCCGACAGGATGCGCTCGCCCATGCGTTGCGCATGCGGGCTGTCATCCGCCAGCAGGATCACGCTCATGGGATTGCTAGGGCTTTTTCTTCGTGCTGTCCGGGGCCGCCGGAGCCGGCGTAGTCCCCGGCGGGGCCGGGCGCGCGTCCGGTTGGGTATCGAGCGCGGAAGGCCCAGTTACTGGCGCCACTGTCACGTCTCCGGTGAAGCCCGGCGCTGCCGCGTCGGCGGTCTTCGGAACGCTATCCGGAATTTCGCGCTTGGGCGGGTCCATGGTAGGCGCGCCGCTCTTGGCCGCATCGCTCACGTCGGGGTTGCGCCGCATGAAATCGGTGAGCTTGTGGTAGCGGCCCGGCTCTACGTGATTGGCGGCTTCGAATTTCATGCGCGCCACGGCGGCGGGATCGGCTTCCGGCACCGCCAGTTCCATTTCCTGCAATTTCTTCTTGGCGAGTTCGGCGTACGAGCTCAGCGGATAATCGCGCACGATGCGCGCGTAGGCGTCGCCGGCTTTCTGACGAAAACGCGCGCCCATTTTGGTGTAGGCGTTGCCGTCCAGCCACAGGGCTTCGGCTGCGCGGCTATACAGTGGATATTGGCCCACCAAACCGGTGAACCGGTTGGTCGCGGCTGCGAGCGCACCTTTGTTGTAGTAATACAAGGCCGCTATCCTTTCAGCCTCCGCCAGCGCTTCCTGAATCTCGCGCAGGCGCTGCTCGGTTTGCGGAGCGAACTTGCTATTGGGATACTTAGTGAGCAAATCGCGGCATTCCTGTTCGGCGCGCAGCGCGTTGTTGGGATCGCGGTCGGCTTTCTCCATCTGGCGGATGTGGATCTCGCAGATCTTGGATTGCGCTTCCGGCGCTTCTTCCATAGTGGGATAGAACAACTGAAAATCCTTAAATTCGGCTTCAGCCTGCGCCATTCCCTCGGGACCGCTCTGCCGCATCCAGCTATCGGCGATGGCGAGCTTGGCCTTGGCCAGGAATTCGCTCGAATCGTAAGTGTTAATCAGGGTATTCAGCGTCAGCCGCGCTACTTCGTAGCGACCCTTCTCGATGTCCTTGATGGCTCTGTCGAACAGCACTTTGTCGGGCTGTTCGGTTTCCTTGGTGATGGGGTTCTCGTACTTCTTGCGGTGGAACCCGCAGCCGCCGACCAGCAGGACTGCCGCCAAGGCGGTTATTCCAAGTCTCTTGGTGTTAAAAGTCATCGTTTGTTCCTTACGACTATACCCGAATCTGGTCTAAACCTGTACCATCCCGGCCGTATGCGCGTGCTGCCGCATTTCAGTGAACGCCGCCGCCGGATTTCCGGCGCCAAAAATGGCGGACCCAGCCACTACCCAATCGACGCCTGCCTTGACCATTTCGCCCACGTTTTCCAGAGTCACGCCGCCGTCGATTTCGATGGCGAACGCCAAGCCTTTCTCGCGCCGCTTCTGTGCCAAGCCCCGAACCTTATCCAGGGTATAGGGGATGAACTTCTGTCCGCCGAATCCCGGATTCACGCTCATCACCAGAACGTAATCGACGAACCCCAGCACTTCATCGAGCGTCGCTACGGGCGTAGAAGGATTGATGACTACGCCGGCGAGGGCTCCTAGGCCTTGGATCATTTTCAGGGTGCGGTCCAGGTGCGGGCAGGTTTCCTGATGCACCGACACGTGATTCGCCCCGGCTTCGATGAACAGGGGAGCGTAGCGGTCGGGATCGGTAATCATCAGGTGGACGTCCAGCGTCAGGCGGGTGGCCTTGCGGAGCGACGCCACTACCGGCGGGCCGATGGTGAGGTTGGGGACGAAGTGGCCATCCATGATATCCACGTGCAGAATCCGGCAGCCCGCTTGTTCGAGCGCGGCCACCTGCTCGCCCAGACGGGCGAAGTCGGCGGAAAGAATGGATGGGAGGATTTCGGTCATCGTGGAAGCAAAAGCCGGCCGAAAAACACTTCTCTTATTTTATCACGGCGGCGAAAAAGCCATCTCCAGGGTCGCGGCCCGGGATTCGGGAATGGGTTTCGGCTACCGGAAAACCTTGGACAACTGCTTCATTCTCTTCCTCTTCCAGGGCACAGGTGGCGTAGACCAGGCGGCCTCCGGGGCGCAGGTGCGGGAGGGCCCGTTCGATCATGCGACGCTGCCGCGCTTGAAACACTGGTAGGTCTGACGCCTGCAGCCGCCATTTGATTTCAGGATTCCGCGCTAAGGTGCCGGTACCGGAGCAGGGGGCATCGATCAGGATGCGATCGAAGAGCGTAGAGAAGGGCAGCGGTTGGGCGGCGTCAAGGACCACACGGGCAGCTTGCTCAGGAACTTCTGCCAGGCGGCGCAGGTAGCGGTCTCCGGCGGTTACGTGTCCTCCGGCGGCGATGGCCTGGGCGGTTTTGTTGCCGGGAGCGGCGCACAGATCGAGAACCGTCATCCCGGGCTCGATCTCGAGCATCGGCACGATCGATTGGGCGCCGATGTCTTGTTGTCTCCCAGTATCCGGATTGGTATAAACTTCGGGCTCGGCGAGCGCGGCTTGCGCTATGCCGGTGGCCACGTCGCGCCCGAAGTGGCGCTCCCAGCGTTCCAGCATCCAAGCAGGGACCGAGAGCTCAGTGGCGCGATCCGGCCAGCGAACCGGCGCGCGGTTCACCTTGCGCAGCACCGCATTCACAAACGGCGCGGCGGAGCGTTTGTGGGCGGTTTTGACCAGTTCCACACTCTCGGCCACGGCGGCGTGGGCGGGGATGCGGTCCAGGTAACGTAACTGGAAAATTCCGATGCGCAGAGCGATGCGGACTTCGAGATCGAGCTTGGGCTGGGGGCGGCCGGAGAAATGAGCAATTAAAAAATCGAGCTGGCTTTGATAGCGCAGGCAACCAAAGACCAAAGTTTCCGTCAGAGCGGCATCGCGGGAATCGAGCGCGGCGGTTTCCTGGCGCAGGAGATCCGAGGCGTAGCCGCCGGAATGAACTTTAATGAGGATGCGAAAGGAAATTGCTCGAGCGGAGGAAACAGCTTTCACGGGATGGGCTCAGCATAACATTTCGTCAGGCAGAGCCGCCCCGGGGTTTCACAGACCCTACGTCTCTAGCTGCCTTGGCTGGCGGAGGCCGCAGTATACGTATTGATTCTCGAGAAGATTGCGCTCACGCCGGGCATGAGCGTGGAGGGGAAGACAGCTCCCCCAGCCACTGCTACGAAGCCGGCCATCAGGGCGTATTCCACCAAGTCTTGTCCGCGGCGATCGTAGCGCAGCCGGTAAACCAATGCGTAAAGTGTCGCTTTCATTTTGCGATTCCTCGTCTCGTTGTACTGAACTTCTGTTTCTATATTCGGCGACGTAGCCTGGAAATCACAAGAGTAATATCACCCCAAAGCTAAGCCCGAAACCCCTTACTTAACAGTCCTATGCCGGCTTTCTTAGGCATGTCTCAGGTCTTCACCTTATGGATTCGTTTGCGCGGGGTAGCGAATCACGGTGAAGTTGTTCAGCGTGATTACGTCGCTGGTGGTTGCCGCCATGCGGACGGGGAAAGTGATGGTCAAGCTGAGGGATGTGTTTTCCGCAGCCAGGCCGACGGCGTTGGCCAAGGCGAACGTATTGCCCCAGCTTTGCGCATCCCAGGATTGGCCGCTGGCGAGAATCCCTAAGGTTGCATGTCCGGTCAACGCGAGTTCGCCGGCGACGGATGTTCGCGAAAGAACCGTGGTGGAGCCCCAGTGGAAATCCGCGGTGAAGGCGGTAGCGGTGCCGGTGTGGCGGTAGTAGAACTGGACTTCGATGCGGTCGCCGGCGGTGAGCAATCCAGCCGGGATGGTGCAACTACCGAGCGACGTGGAGACGATGGCGCTGGTGGCTGTACCGGCGCTGCTGCAGATGACTTGCGCGGCGGTGAGCGTTCCCAGAATATTGTTGGGATTCGCATAGCGATAGCTGGCGATCAAGGCGTCACCGGTCTGCGGAAGGGAGCCGGCGAGAAAAGTCACGATGTTGGTGGCGATTGAATAATCGATGCCGTGCGTCTGCAGAACGCCGTTGCGGAATAGGATCAGGCTGTCGACGGGTGAAGGCGCGAACAGGAGTGTGAACGACTGCGTTGACTCCGTTTACGGCGCCCGCAGGAGTTTCGGCGTCGGAGAACAGCGGGAGAATTCCGCCGGTTCCGCCGGAAGTTCCCGTGCCGCAGGCGCCGGAGCCGCCGTCGACGTGCATGCAATCTCCGAGATTCCCGGCGGCGGCGTCGATCTGGCCGGATGGATTAATGATGGCGGTGCGGCCGATGCTAAAGCCGGCACCCTCGGTGGGGCGGACGGCCAGGGCGTTGGCCAAACCCGTGACGTCGCCAATCTGGATGGGGGCGGTGGAGGGTGCGGGGCCGATCACCACTCCGCTCGATAGGCGCACGTCGCGAACCCGCAGCCTGGGTCCGCTGGGCGGTACGGCCCACACTTCCGTGAATTGATTCACGCCGCCGCTTTGGTAGGTCACGTTGTATTGCGCTCCGGCAGAGGCCGTGGTGGTGGGAACTAGCTGCACACGCAGGACTCCGTTGACGATGGGCAGCGTGAGATTCGCGGTGGCGATATTGGATGTGTCCCCGGAGAGAAAGCTGCTCCAGGTGATGAACATGGTGCCGCTAAAGCGGGTTCCGTCGGCGCGATAGAGAATATCTTGAATGGTGGTGAGCGCGGGCTGCGCCTGCGCCAAGCCTGTCGCCGCTAACAGCAGCACTAACAACCGTCTAAGAAAGAGCATGACTCGCCTCCCAGTCGCCCTGAGTTTAGGGAGCGCGGCGGGGAGGGGGGCTGAGTTTAAAGTGCTATGTGTTTGATTTCAAGCCGAGCGAATCACTTCGACGCCGAGGTACGGGCGCAAAGCTTCGGGCACGACTACGCTGCCGTCGGCTTGCTGGTAATTTTCGAGGATGGCGAGCCAGGTACGGCCGACGGCGAGTCCGCTGCCGTTGAGAGTGTGGACGAAATCAGCTTTGCCGCTGCCCGATTTGGCCTTGATCGAGGCGCGGCGTGCCTGGTACCCCTCGAAGTTGGAGCAGGATGAAATTTCCTTGTAGTTGTTCTGGCCGGGGAGCCAGACTTCGATGTCATAGGTCTTGGCTGAGGTGGCACTCATATCGCCGGTGCAGAGAACTACGGTGCGGTAGGGCAGTCCTAGCCGCTGCAGGATGTCTTCGGCGTCCAGAGTGAGGGCTTCGTGCTCGATGTAGCTGGTTTCGGGCGGCGCGAACTTCACTAGCTCGACTTTCTGGAATTGGTGCTGGCGGATGATGCCGCGCACGTCGCGTCCATAGGACCCGGCTTCGCTGCGGAAGCAGGGCGTGTAGGCGCACAGCTTGATGGGGAGCTTGTCGAAGTCCAGCGTTTCGTCGCGATAGAGATTGGTCACTGGGACTTCGGCGGTGGGGATCAGATAGTAGTCGGTGTTTTGGACTTTGAATAAATCGGCTTCGAATTTTGGCAGTTGGCCCGTGCCGTAGAAGCTGGCGGTGTTGGCCAGGAAGGGCGGCAGCACTTCGGTGTAGCCATGGTGCTGGGTGTGGACGTCCAGCATGAAATTGATGAGAGCGCGTTCGAGCTTGGCGCCCAGTCCCCAGTAGACGGCGAAACGCGCGCCGGTGATTTTGGAAGCGCGCTCGAAATCGAGGATGCCGAGGGCGGGGCCCAGATCCCAATGGGGTTGGGGCGTGAAAGTGAAAGCCGGAGGCGTGCCCCAGCGGCGCACTTCAACGTTGTCGTCGGCGCTTTTACCGGTGGGCACCGAAGGGTGCGGCGTGTTAGGGACGCCGGCCAGCAACTGGCGGTATTTTTCGTCGAGTTCTTTGGCGCGTTCGTCGAGGGCGGCGGCGCGGTCGCCCATTTCGCGGACTTTCTGCTGGCGCTCCGCGGCGTCCTGGCCAGCTTTAATGAGCTTGCCAATCTCCTGCGATTCGGTTTTGCGCTGGGCTTTGAGCTGCTCGGATTCAGTGAGCGCGGCGCGGCGCTCCGCGTCGAGTTGGCGGAAGGCTTCGACATCGAGCGTGAAGGCACGGTCCGCCAGTCTCGCGGCGATGGCGTCTAGATTCTGGCGGAAGAAGGAGAGATCGTACACGCGTTTGTCGTTCGCCTGCGTCTAGCGGTCGGCGATGGGGACCCAGGGTTGGCCCACCGCGGTGCCGATGTAATCCGCGCGCGGGCGGATCAGACGGTTGTTGCGATATTGTTCGAGGACGTGCGCGGTCCAGCCGGACATGCGGCTGACGGCGAAGATGGGCGTGAATAGATCGATGGGAATCCCTAGCGAATAGTAGGTGGAGGCGGAGTAGAAGTCCACGTTCGCGTTCAGATTCTTGGTTTCCTTCATGTACTTTTCGATGCGGCTCGAGGTGAGATAGAGATCCACATGGCCGGTGCGCTTGCCGAGTTCCTCGGAGAGCGCGCTCAAGTGCGTGGCGCGCGGATCGGTGGTGTGATACACGCGGTGGCCGAAGCCCGGGATCTTGATTTTGTTCGCCAGGCGGTTCTTGACCATGTCCATGGCTTTGTCGGCCGAACCGGCTTCGAGCAGCATCTTCATGACGTCTTCGTTGGCGCCGCCATGCAGGGGGCCTTTGAGCGCGGCCACGCCGGCGGTGGCTGCGGAGTAAATGTCGGAAAGGGTCGCGGCCACTACGCGGGCGGCGAAGGTGGACGCGTTCAGCTCATGATCGGCGTGCAGGGTGAGCGCGATGTCGAAGACGCGCTCCATCACTTCGTCGGGCTTCTTGCCGGTCAAAGTGTAAAGGAAATTTGCCGCCATGTTCAGCTTGGGATCGCCGGGCACCACTTCCTGTCCCTTGCGCAGCCTGTCAAACGTGGTGACGATGGTGGCGGTTTGCGACATCAGGCGAACCGCTTTACGCTCGCTGGCTTCGATGGAAGTATCTTTGACATCCGGATCGTAGAGCGACAGCATGGAGACGGCGGTGCGCAGCACATCCATGGGAACCGCTTTGCCGGCGCCTTTCAAAAACGCCGTGACTTCGGCGGGAATCGCGCGGTTGGCCACCAGCGAAGCCTTCAACTGATCGAGCTCGGCTTGCTTGGGCAGACGCCCGTACCACAGGAGGTAGATGACTTCCTCGAAAGTAGCGTGCTCGGCCAGCGTATGAATGTTATAGCCCTGATAACTTAAGATGCCCGCGTCGCCATCGATATAACAAATCTTGGATTCAGCCGCGACGATGCCTTCCAGACCCGCAGTTGTAACAGCCATGATGCTCCTTAGAAATTAACGATCTTGTGTTCGTGCGAGATTCCCACTTCGCCGGTTGAAGAAACTCGCCTCAGCGGAAACTGTATTTTAGCATCCGCGGAAGCCGCCGGTGGCGGGGTGAAGGCTATTTTGGCTTTAGTGGAGGATTTTAACCAGGTGCCAGCCGGTGTCATAGCGTTCGTAGCGGAGTGTCACCGGCAGGTCGGCTGAGTACTTGTCTTTGCGGATACCCATGATGGCTAGGGGCGTGTTGAAGCAGGGGTCGGCGATTTTTACGCCGACCTTGGCTTGGACAATTTTGGTGTCTTTGTCCTCGCCATCCTTGATCGAAATGTACCTGGTCCACTTGCAGGGCGAACTTGCCGCGCACTTGGGTGTAGGGATTCGGGTATTCGGAGTCGCCCGAGTACACGTCGTCGGTGAGGTTCAGATTGTGGCCCTTGGCCTCTAAACGCGAGAAGGAACGGCCGCCGCTATTCCTGGGCGCCTCCCACAAGTCTTCGCCGGCGCCGCAATCGAGTTGCGCGAGGTTCATCGACACTTGCTCGCTGTCGAGTTGGAAGGGCTCAGCTTCGGCGACCCCTTTGGCGACGCCCGCATCGAAGGCACTGGGATCTCCACAACCCGCCAGAATTACGGCCAGTGTTGCCAGCAGGGCCGGTGCTGCCCGAAACGTCATTTCTTGTCCTCCGCGAACAGGTCTTCGGGATGAGCGGTAGTCCTATAGCGCCGCGCGAGGCTTTCGAACGACCGCTGGCGGACTAGACCCATGCGATGCAGCTCGTATTTGAGCAGCAGCCACAGAATCGACAGACCATAGATGGAACTCTGCACGAAAGAGGCGGACGATGCTTCCGGAAAGTAGCGCGTCGGCACCGGCACTTCGGCGATACGCATGTTCAAGTTCACCAGTTGCGCAATGATCTCCTGGTCGAAGATGAAATTGTCGGAGTTCATGTCCAGATTGACTTGCTCCAGAGCGTCGCGACGGAAAGCCCGGTAGCCGGTGTGGTATTCGGCCAGGTGCAGGCCGAAGATCACGTTTTCAAGCTTGGTCAGGAAACGGTTGGCGGCAAACTTCCACCAGGGCATGCCGCTGGCCATGGGATGCCCGCCGAGCAAGCCGCGAACCCAGCACCACTTCGGCTTTGCCTTCCTGAATGGGCCGGATGATATCGGGTAGCAGCGTGGGATCGTACTGATAATCGGGATGCACCATCACGACGATGTCGGCGCCTGCGCGCAGTGCTTCGCGGTAGCAGGTTTTTTGATTCGCGCCATAGCCGTAATTGCGGTTGTGAACGAATAACTCGAGGCCCAGCTCGCGCGCGATGGCGGCGGTTCGATCGGAGCTGCCGTCGTCGACCACGATCACCAGATCGACAGCGTCGTGCGGCAATTCCGCGTAGGTCATGCGCAGAGTTTCGGCGGCGTTATATGCCGGCATCACGACCACTACTTTGGGCTTGGTTAGAGACATGGGTACAGGGTACCCTCCATTAGTAGTAACGACCGTTTGTAGTGAATTCTTTAGGAGCCGGAAGCGGTTGATTCGAGGATGCGGCGCAGGCCTTCGGCGAAAATCGCGGGAGGCGTCAGCAGGCTGAGGACAAGGAAAGCTTCGGACTCGAAATCGTAGAAGAAGCCGGGTTGCACCAGGACGTCATTTTCGGCCAGCAGGTGCAACACCCAATCCTCTTCGGTGCGGATGCGGGGGACTTCGAGGACGGCATACCAGCCCCCTTCGATGGTGAGGCACCGGCAGGGTGAGGCGGCGAGCAAATTCTTTCTAAGGTATTGCAGATTTGACGCGGTTTGGACGCGGATCTGCTCCTGCACGGGGCCGGTTGCGGCCAGGATGCGGGGAAGTGCTAACTGGACCGGGGTTGAGACGGAGAGGTAGGTGTCGGCGATCCATTCCAAGCCGTTGAGCGCGGTGAGGTGAGCGGGACCGCTGGCGGCGATCCAGCCGAGTTTCATTTGCGGAAGGCCGGCGATTTTCGAGAGGCCGCTCATGGAGAACGCCAGTACGCTGTTTTGCGCTGCGAGGGTCGTAATGCGCTGGGGGTCTGGTGAAAAGGCGAAGTCGGAGAATACTTCGTCGGAGAGGATCGGGAGGCCGAAGGTTTGGAGATGCTCCCATTCGGCGCGTTTGAGATAAGAGCCCGTTGGATTGTTGGGATTCACTACTACGATGGCGCGGGTGCGTGGGGTGATGGCGCTGGCGAGTGCTGGAAAATCTATGTGCCAGACGCCGTCGTAGCGCAGGGGATACTGGCGCACGGCTACCGATTCCATGGCGGCCAGGTAGTCGAATAACGGGTACGACGGGCGCGGGACTAGAATTTCATCGCCGGGATCGGTGAGCAATTTGAATAGATAGCTGTAGGCTTCGCTGGTGCTGGCGGTGAGTAAAATGCGTGACGCCGGGACTTCGACGCCGCGTTGGGCGTAGTATGCGGACACTGCCTCGCGGGCGGAGAGCAGGCCGCGAGGGTCGGGATCGTAGCGCAGGGCACGCGGGTCGGCTAGTGCTGCTAGCAGTTCCTCGCGCGGATAGTCGAGGGCGGCACGGGTGGGGTTGGACTCGGTTAGGTCTAGGACGGGGGCGGCCTGGCGGCGTTTTTCTGCTAGGAGAGTGGTTAAGGGATTGGGATGGGCGTTCCACTCTAGGCGGGAAGAGAACAAAGTGGGGTGGGCCTCCGGGCCTTTACGATTGTAAGCTGGCCGGACCGGAGGTCCGGCGCGGACGTGGACGTCCGCCCCACATTGGAACAAGTGGAACAGTGGATATGATGAGAGTCTATGGCTACGCAGACTGCGGCTCACGAACCTAATCCTTTATCGATCTTTGATGCTTTGAATAGTTTTCAGCGCGCGTTGGCGCTTAAGGCTGCGATTGAACTTGACGTGTTCACGCATATCGGCGCGGGCGCTACTAGTGCTGCGGAGATCGCGCGACGCGCTAAGGCTAGCGAGAAGGGCACGCGGATTCTTTGCGATTTCATGACCATTGAGGGATTTCTCACGAAAGAGAATGGGGCGTATGGGCTGACTCCCGATTCGGCGGTGTTTCTCGACAAGAAATCTCCCGCGTATTTCGGTTCTATCGCCCATTTTCTGACGCACCCTTTGCACGTTACGAATTATCTGGATCTGGCGGAGTCCGTGCGCAAGGGCGGCGCGGTTCACGATCAAGGGAATATGGGCCCCGAGGCGCCGGTGTGGGTGGAGTTCGCGAAATCGATGGCGCCGATGTCGGCCATGGCCTCAGCAGGCATGGCACAGATCGTCAATCTGCCCGGCCAGCCGATGAAGGTGCTGGACATCGCCGCCGGGCCGGGCGCTTATGGGATTGAGATCGCGAAGTTGAATCCGCAGGCGCAAGTTTACGGCCAGGATTGGAAGAATGTGCTGGAGCTTTCCACTGAACACGCGCGGCAGGCGGGGGTGCAGGATCGCTATCATACGATTCCAGGCAGCGCTTTCGAGGTGGCCTTCGGGAGCGGTTACGACCTGATTCTGCTGCCGAATTTCCTGCATCACTTCGATCACGCGACTAACGTGAAGTTGTTAAAGAAGGTGCGTGCGGCACTGAAACCCGGCGGCCGTGTGGCTACGGTCGAGTTCGTGCCGAACGACGATCGCATCACGCCGCCGGTGGCGGCCGCCTTCAGCATGATGATGCTGGGTTCGACCGAGGGTGGGGATGCTTATACTTTCAAGGAACTCGATGCCATGTTCCGCGACGCGGGATTCAGCGAAAGCGCTGCGCAGCCGCTGGGGCCGCAAACCCTGATTCTGACGAAGTATTGATTACTTTTTCTCGATGGACGTCACGCTGACGTCGGTGCCGTCGCCGGAGCCGCCACCGACTGTCAGCATCACCGAGCGGGTCTTGCCGCCATCTTCGGCCATCACCATGCCACCTTGCGGGGTGTTGGTGGTCATGGTTATGTTGAAGCCGCCGGACTTGAGCTGGTCCTGATAATACGACATCACCTTGGCGGGAGCGTCATTGGTCTTGAAAGCGAAGGTGCTCTGGTTGCCGTCCTTCGTCTGCGAAGAGAAAGTTCCTTTCGGCGAGGAGCCGGGATAGGTGGGTATCCAGGCGGGCATCTGGTTGCTCCCCGAGGTGCCAAATTTCACAGTACCGTCGGAAGATTGCACTTCGATGCCGCTCTTGTCGCCGTCGGTGTTCAGTTTGACGGTGGCTTCTTTGCCGTCTTCATCCACGACCACCATGGATTTCTTTTCCGGGTCGAACTTGAAAGTCATGGTCTTGCCGGTTTTCTTTTCACGCACGACGATGGCGCCGTTGCTGTCGTCGCTCGATACGACGTCAAGCTCCGGGTTCATGGTCACCATCATTTTGGCGGTGGCGTAACCGGGGTTTTTCGTGATGAGCGCGGAATCGAAGCCCGACTGCTTGGCTTTGCGCATCAGGAAGTAACCGCCCAGGCCGCACATGGCGGTGAAGCCGACCATCAGGACGACGACGATGCCCACAATCCATAGCAGGACATTGGATTTCTTTCCAGGAGGCAGCGGGGCCTGTTGACTGGCGAACGGGTCGGGGGGCGGGAAAGAGGGCGGAACGGAACTGGACATAAGTGCGTTTCCTTTCTTGTGAGGCGCTAATATCGTTCTTGAATCATACAATGGAAGCGTTGACAATACCATCTGTCCGTCCGCCCGGTCCGAAGAACATGCGGCCGTGGTTGGGTGTGCTGCCGCATTTTCGCAAGGACCCCGCGGGTTACCTCTTGAACGTGGCGCGGGAGCACGGCGATTTGGCTTATATGCGGCTGGGTCCGCAGCACGCTTTTGTGGTGAGCCATCCGGATGCGATTCGCGACATCCTGGTGACCAATCAGAGCAACTTCACCAAGAGCCGGATGCTGGAGCGCGCCAAGGTGCTGCTGGGCGACGGGCTGCTGACCAGCGAGGGCGAGTTTCACACGCGGCAGAGACGGCTAGTACAGCCGGCATTTCATCGCGACCGGCTGGTGCGCTACTCGGCGGACATGGTCGAGTGCGCCGAGCGGGCGGGGCGGATGTGGTCCGCGGGCGCCGAGTTGGATATGCACCGCGAGATGACGCGGCTGACGCTGGCGATCGTGGGCCGGACGTTGTTTAGTGCCGACGTGTCTTCCGAGGCCGACGAGATCGGTCGCGCGATGACACAGATCTTTGAATTGTTCGACACGCTGCTGCTGCCGTTTTCGGACTGGATACAGAAGCTGCCGATTCCACCGGTGCGGCGCTTCGAAAAGGCGCGCGATCAACTGGACCGGATCGTCTACGGGTTAATCGCCGAGCGGCGGGCGAGCGGGCAGGACGCGGGCGATCTGCTCGCGATGCTGCTGTTGGCGCAGGACGAGGATGATAAGGGCCACATGACCGACAAGCAAGTGCGCGACGAAGCGTTGACGCTGCTGATTGCCGGGCATGAGACCACGGCGAACGCACTGACTTGGACGTGGTATTTGCTTTCGCAAAATCCGGAAGCGGAAGCGCGGATGCATGAAGAACTAGATCGCGTGCTGGGCGGACGGCTGCCTACGTTCGATGATGTCATGCGGCTGCCTTACACGACGGGCGTCTTCTCGGAATCGTTGCGGTTGTTTCCGCCCGCGTGGGCTATCGGTCGGCGCGCGAAAATGGAGTACGCGATTGGCGGCTACACGATTCCGGCGAAGTCGATTTTGCTGCTGAGCCCGTGGGTGGTGCATCGCGATGCGCGCTGGTGGCCGGAGCCGGAGCGGTTCAATCCGGACCGCTGGCGTCCTGAAGAGAGTGAGAAGCGTCCCAAGTTCGCCTATTTCCCATTCGGGGGAGGGGCACGGGTGTGTATCGGCGAGAGGTTCGCTTGGGCGGAAGGTGTGTTGGTGCTGGCGACGCTGGCGCAGCGGTGGAAGATGCGTTTGGTGGCGGGGCATCCGGTGGCGACGCGGGCGGTGATTACGCTGCGGCCGAAATACGGGATGAAGATGAGGCTGGAGCCGCGCGGGGCGGCTCCAGCTTAACTACGCCTGTCGAATCATTTCGACGTCGATGGTGAGGTCGACGTCTTCACCAACTAGAAAGCCGCCGGCTTCGAGAGCGACGTTGAAGCTCATGCCGAAGTCCTTGCGATTGATGCGGGTCTTGGCGGTGGCGCCACGGCGCATGTTGCCCCAGGGATCTTTGGCTTCGCCGGTCAGCTCTTCGACGTTCAGGTTCACTTCCTTGGTGGTGCCGTGAATGGTCAGGTCGCCGACCAGGTTGAAGCTGTCGCCGCCGGTGGCGGTCACTTTTTTGGACTTGAAGGTGATGGCCGGGAACTTCTCCACGTCCAGGAAATCGGGGCTCTTGAGGTGTCCATCGCGCTGCTCATCGCGGGTGCTGATGGTCGAAACGTCGATACTCGCCTCGACGGTGGAAGCGGCAGGGTTGGCGGGGTCGAAATTGACGGTTCCGCTCACTTTGTCGAATTCGCCTTTCACGTTGGCGATCATCATGTGGCGAACCTTGAACTGCGCGCAGGAGTGCGCGGTGTCGATCTGGTAGGTACTCATCTAAATCCTTTCGCTTTGAAAATGCACTTCCTATCAGACCGCAAAGGGGCGGGGCGAAGCAAGTCCGCTTGCTTCGCGCGCGGTTCGGTGCGAAGCGACGAATGGGCACAGAACCGCGAACGTTAGTGAGCGGCGGGTTCCGGCATGGGGGCGGCTTGGTGGTGGGAGCGAAGAGGCACGTTTTTTAGCAGGAGATTGAGGACTACGGCTCCGCCCATCACGAACGCGCTGGAGACGAAGATGAGGTGCAGGCCGTGGACCAGCGAGGCGCGCACGTTTGCCATTAGAGTTTCGAGCAGCGCCAGGCCATTGGGATACCGGCTGAACATCGCATCCAATTGGGGGCGCATTTGCACTAACAGCAGCGGATTGTCGAAGAACTTCAGGCCTTCTTGCGGCACGCCAGCGGGCAGGGTGCGTCCGAATTGGGCGTGATAGTTGGTGAGCAGGACGCTACCGAACAGCGACACGCCTAAGGTGCTGCCGATCGCGCGGAAGAAGATTGTGGAGGCGGTGGCGGCTCCCATTTGCGCGCGCGGTGCGACGTTTTGGACGGCGACGGTGTAGACCGGCTGCAGCAAGCCCATGCCGAGTCCAGCGAGAATCATGCCGAATACGATTAGCAATCGCGGCGTGGATGCGCCCATGGTGGCAAAGATGGTCATGCCTCCCGTGACTAGAATCGAACCGAGCACTCCGGGCATTTTGTAGCTGCGCATACGGTAGGTCAACTGGCCGCCCAGGAAGCTGCCGCACACCGCGCCCAGCATCATCGGCGTCATCAGCGTGCCCGACTGCGTCGCCGACACCCCCAGCACGCCTTGCATGAACAACGGCAGGTAGATGATCACGCCGAACATGCCCATGCCCAGCACGAAGATGCACACCGAACACACGCGGATCACAGGATCCTGGAAGAGCGTTAAGGGAATCAGCGGCTCGACGGCTTTGTTTTCCGAATAGAGGAACGCGATCAGCATGGCGACGGCGATCACCAGCAGCGTTTCGACGCGGCCCGATCCCCAGCCGTACTCGGTCACCCAGGTGAACGCCAGCAGCAATGGTCCGATGCAGGCGAGCAGCGTGAACACGCCGGCCCAATCGAGAACGCGGCGGACGGACTGCGGGCGAATGTCGGGAAACTCGAAATAGATGGCGGCGATGGCGATGATGCCGACCGGTAGATTCACATAGAAAGTCGCGCGCCAGGAGATGTGATCGGTGAGCCAGCCGCCTAGAGTGGGTCCGAAGATGGCGGCGAGTCCCCACACGCCGGAGAAAAAGCCTTGATAGCGGCCGCGTTCGGCGGGGGAAAAGATATCGCCGACGATGGTGAAGATTAATCCCATGATGGCGCCGGCGCCGATGCCTTGCAGGCCTCGAAATAGGATTAACTGGTTCATCCCGTCGAGGCCCAGGAAGTTGAGATTGCCGGAAGCGCCGCACAGCGCCGAGGTGGCGACGAAGACGGCCGAGCCCCACAGGAAGAACCATTTGCGTCCCCACAAATCCGACAACTTGGCGATGATGGGGACGATCATCGTGGACGTAAGCATGTACGCCGTCGCCACCCACGGATAGCGGTTGAAGCCGGAGAGCGACGCGATGATGCGCGGCTCGGCGGTGCCAACGATGGTCTGATCGAGCGCGGCTAGAAACATGGCCAGGACCAGGCCGGTCATGGTGCCGACCAACTGCGGGCGGGTCAGGCGCACGATTCCGGAGGTGTGGAATTGCGGTTCAGCCGCGACCGTGCTCATTGATCGATTTTAGCAGGGTATTCCGAATTTCTCCGCAGTCTGGCCTTCGAAGTCGAATTCGATTAAAACGGCGGGTTGGTTGCCGACTACCCAGCCGTCGTGTCCGGGGGGCACGGCGAAAGCTTGCGGGGCGGCGAATTTTTCCACGTGGCCATCGGCGAATTTGACGTGCAACTCGCCGCGCGCGATGAAACCAACGTGCGCGTGCTGGCATAGTTCCGTGCCGACGATCGACTTCAGGTGGGTCGACCAGCGGAATCCCGGCTGGTAGATCATGCGCTTGACGCGGCCGGCGCCGGCGCGGAAGACGTCGACTTGCACGCCGCCCACGGTGCGGGTTTCGCAGGACTTCATGTCGGCGAGTAGCGGATCAGAGGAACTCATGGGTCAATTAGACTGCCGTGTGCGGGGGCGAGTCAACCCCTTTCCGGATCGAGAACGGCGATGTAACCCAGATTGCGATAGAGCTGCTTATGATCCAAGCCGCAGCCGACTACGAAGCGGTCGGGGATTTCGAAGCAGCGGAAATCGACGGGCACTTGGACGATGCGGCGCACGGAGCGGTCGAGGAGCGTGCAGATGCCGAGCGAACGCGGGCCGCGCCCGGCTAGTGTCTGCAAAAGATAGCGGGTGGTGAAGCCGGTATCGACGATGTCTTCTACCAGCAGGACGTCTTCATCGAGAATTGGTTCGTCGAGATCCTTGGCAATGCGCACCAGGCCCGGCGTGGGGCCGTGCGAAGGGCCGCCAAAACTGGAAATCGCCAGGAAATCGATTTTGACGGGGATGGTGAGGGCGCGTGCCAGTGCAGTCAGAAAAAAAACGGAGCCCTTGAGGACGGCGATCAGCTTGAGGTCGCGTCCGCGATATTTTTCGCTGATCTCGGCGGCTACTTCGGCGATGCGGACGGAGACTTGGTCTTCGGTAAATAGAATGCGCTCAATGTTTTCGGGGGCGGGAGTCACGACGAGGCCACCATGCGCAGTCCGTATTTAAAGACCAGGTCCTGGAAATCTTTTTGGTAGAACACCTGGATGTTGATATGCGGATAGATGGCGCGCAGCAGCTTCACCTTGCGATTTTTCTTGGTGACCAGCGATTGCTTCATGGTGGTCAGTTCCACGTAGAGATCGAATTCGGGCAGGTAGAAGTCGGGCGTGAAGGCTTCGGTCACATGGCCGTCCTTGTCCCATTGCAGCGGGAAACTGCGCGGTTCATATTCCCACTGGATGCGGTAGAAGTCCAGCAAATTCGCGAACATTTCTTCGCTGGGATGTCCGAAGCTGGCGCTGGTCACGCGGGCCCGGCGCGCCGGGACGATGCCACGCTTGGCGAGTTCGAGGCGCGTCTCGAATTCGATTTCGTCAGCGGCGTTGGGAGAGAGCAGACCTTGATCACCGAGGCGCTTCGCGGCAGCCGCGGCCAGCATTTCGGCGGCTTGCGCGGCGTCCATGCGGGTGAGGTTGAGCGTGAGATCGAACGCGGCGGGGTCGGCCGAGGCGCGGCTGAAGCGGGCTTTGCGCAGGCGCTTGTGTTCGGCGTCGAGTTCGCGAAGGCGCGCTTGAACGTCCGGTTTTTCGAGCCGCAGATCCAGCATGAGGTTGCCGGCGCGGTGAGAGTCCATGGTGGTGACACGCGCGCGCACTAGCCACGGTGCGGAGCGAAACAGGTGCTCGGAACCGTCGAGAGCGATCACTAAAGGATGCTCGCGGGCCAGGCGTGCCAGCACTGCGACGGCGGCCGAGGCCCAGGCGCGTGCGGGGATGGGAGTCTCGCCGAATTCTTCGGCCATCCATTGCGCCAGCCGGGTTTCCGTGACCAGTTCGAAATCCAGGAGCTGTGCGGCTCCGCGCGCCACTTCTTCCCAGCGCGACGCCGGATCGCCCGAAATCGTAAGCAATGCCATCCGCTACACTGTCAGAATATCAGCCTGGATGGAGACGCAGAACATTTTCGTGCGACGGGCATCGCTGGCGGATGTGGATCTGGTGGCTCCGTTGTTCGATGCCTATCGCCAGTTCTACGAACAGACGCCGGATCTGGCCTTGGCGCGGGAATTTCTGCGGGAAAGATTGCAAGGGGAGCAGTCGGTGATCTTTCTGGCGCTGCGCTCCGATGGATCGGCTGCCGGGTTCACGCAACTCTATCCCAGTTTTTCGTCGGCGAGCGCGCAGCGAATTTTCATCTTGAACGACTTGTTCGTCGATCCATCGGCGCGGCGCCGCGGAGTGGGGCAGAGGCTGCTCGACGCGGCTGCGGAATTCGGCCGCAGCGAGGGAGCGATCAGGCTCACGCTCTCGACGGCTCATGCTAATACAGCGGCTCAGGCGTTGTACGAAGCTCACGGCTGGCGTCGCGACGAAGTCTTTCGCAGTTACCATTTGGCGCTGTAGTGACCGCCCGCCGTCAGCGGCTTCCGCTCCCCTAGGCGTTTTCCCGCCAATAACCATGCTTCCGCATTGGATGTCTGCGTGCACATAGCCCCTGCAGATTTGCAGTACTAACGAGGAGAGACATAAATGAAGAAGCTGCTTGCAGCGATGCTGCTGACCGCGGGACTTGGCTTCGCGGCGCAATTTTCAGTGGGGATTCATATTGGTGAGCCGCCGCGGCCGCGTGTGCTGCGCGTGCGGCCGGTGTCACCGGGTCCGGGGTACAACTGGGTGGATGGCTATTGGTATCCGGTAGGGAACCGCTATACCTGGCATCAAGGGTATTGGACTCGCCCACCGTACGAGGGTTCGCAATGGACTGCGCCGCGCTATGAGGGCGGGATGTTTTATCAAGGGTTTTGGGGGGGAGATAATGACCGGCGGGTGGAGCACGATCACCGCTGGGACCGCGACCGCAAGTGGCGCGATGACCGCGATCGCCACTAGTCAGATCCGCCGCACGGGCTGATCCATCACTTTTGCCAGCATCTCCTGCACCGTTTGGCTACTGCGCGGTGGACGGAGCGTGGGTGCGAGCTCGGCCAAGGGTTCGAGCACAAACCGGCGCTCCGCCATGCGCGGATGCGGGATTTCGAGGCCGGCCGTGTGGATCACGGCGTCTCCGAAGAGCAAGATATCGAGATCGATTACGCGCGGTCCTTTGGCAATGGTGCGTTGGCGTCCCATTTCATGCTCGATTCTGAGCAAGCGCGCTAGTAGCTGGCGGGGGAACAGTGTGGTTTCCGCGATGACGACCTGATTCAGAAACCAAGGTTGATCGACGATCTCGCGCGGCGCGGTTTCGTAGATCGACGAGGCGCGGGTTAAGCGCACGTGGGGCGATGCGATACGCTCGCGCGCGAGCAGCAGGTTTTCGACACGGTCTCCCAGGTTCGAGCCCAGCGCGATGTAGACGGTTTTCACGGCGTGTTAGAAGAGGGCGCCTTGCGAACCGCCTCGCCGCCGCGCAATGCCGAAGTATTCAAAGCCGCGCTCGGTGCCGACCCGGCCGCGCTGCGTCCGGTCGAGAAAACCCAGTTGCATCAGATACGGTTCGTAGACTTCTTCGATGGTGCCTTGCTCTTCATCGATCGACGCGGCGATGGTGCTGAGGCCCACCGGACCGCCGCCGTATTTTTCGAGCACGGTGAGCATGATCTTCTGGTCTATTTCATCCAGGCCGAAGCGGTCCACTTCGAGCAGATTCAGTGCTTTTTCGGCGACGCCGGCGTCCACATGCCCGTCGGCGCGCACCTGGGCGTAGTCGCGGACGCGGCGCAGCAGCCGATTGGCAATGCGTGGAGTCCCGCGGCTGCGGCGGGCGATTTCTTCAGCGCCGGCTACGTCGATTTCGACACCGAGGAGGTTTGCCGAGCGGCGCACGATGTGCGCGAGTTCCTCCACTTCGTAGGGATTCAGACGCAGGACCAAGCCGAAGCGTCCCCGCAGCGGCGCGCTGATGATTCCTTGGCGGGTGGTGGCGCCGATGGCGGTGAAGGGCTTGATGTCCATGGCGACGGTGCGCGCGCCCGGGCCGGTGCCGATCAGGATGTCCATGCGGAAGTCTTCGAGCGCCGAGTAGATCATTTCCTCGACGTCAGGTTGGAGGCGGTGGATTTCATCGATGAAGAAAACTTCGCGCTCCGCCACGTTGCTGAGGATGCCCACCAAGTCGAGTTTCTTTTGCAGAACCGGTCCGGAAGTCTGCTGAATGCCTACGCCCAGTTCGGCGGCGATGATGCCGGCGAGTGTGGTTTTCCCCAATCCAGGCGGTCCGTAGAGCAATACATGATCCATGGCCTCGCCGCGTTTGCGCGCGGCTTCGATGGCGATTGAGAGTTGTTCCTTGAGCTTGCTCTGGCCCGCGAAATCCGCCAGACGCAGCGGGCGCAGCGCGGTTTCAAACTGCCGTTCTTCCTCGCGCAGCGATGCCGAAACGATGCCCTTTTCCTGCATGAAGCTTCAGTGTAGTGGAACAGCGCGGAACGCGCCAATCGAGAGTGCGCTTGCGATTCCGGTTCGCGAAACTGGATAATAGGCCTCATCGGAAAGCACTGGAGGAGGTGCATAGATGGCGCGAATACTAACCTTGAACCCCCCTTATCACGGGATGTCCACGATCGTAAACGTGCTCGGGCGGGTGGGTTCGAGAGAGCAGAATAGTCCGGATGATGTTCGGGTGGTGCAGCGACTGCTGCAGATGTGCTCCCGCGGACAGGCCTTCTCTTCGAGTGTGGGAGCGGCTCAGCCGACGGGCCATTTCGATGCCGTCACGGGCTTTTGGATCTTCTGGGTGCAAGACCGTGTTAGGGCGCTGATCTCGCACTCGCAGATCGTCGATGGGGTGGTTTCACCGGCACACGGCTCTCACTACGCTCCTGGCGGAGGGATCTGGGCTATCGTGCAATTGAACGAGAGTGCGAAAAGTAACAGTCCCGCGGAGTACGCGGCTTACCTGGCCGAGTGTATGACGTAACGGCGAACTTATCTCACTAGCTTGAGGGCGCGCCGGAAGAGCGCGTCGAATTCGTTGGATTCGCTTTCCGAGCGGGCTTTGGTGACGGCGGCTTCGGCGGAGGCGCGGGTGGCGCCGAAATTCATGAGCGCGGAGATCACGTCTTCTTCGGTGGCTTCGAAGGCGCCTTTGGGCGCGCCGCTGGTTCCCGCTACGGAAGCTCCCGCTGGTCCCAACTTGTCGCGCAGTTCCAGCACCATGCGCTCGGCGGTTTTCTTGCCGACGCCGGGGATGCGCACTAGCAATTCCACCGCGCCAGAGCGGATCGCGGCGACCAGGTCGTCGGTGGTCAGTCCGCTTAACGCGGTGATGGCGAGCTTGGGTCCGATGCCGCTCACTGCGATCAGCTTTTCGAACAGCGCCTTATCGTCTTTGGTCAGGAAGCCGTAGAGCGCCAGGATGTCTTCGCGCACATGCTGATAGATATGCATGCGCACCGGCGCGCCCTGCTCGGGAAGCGACGAGTAGGCGGAAACCGGGATGGTGACCTCATAACCCACACCGTGCACGTCGATGACGATCTGGTTGGGATGCTTTTCGAGAAGTGTGCCGCGCAGATGCGAGATCATTAGAACCTAGGATACGAAATCGTAAATGCGAAGGCGCTTTTTTGTGGATCAAGTCCGGAATGGACACGCGGAGATTGCGGGTGACGACGCCCGGCACCTGACGCGGGTGCTGCGCGTTGAGGTGGGTCAGCGTTACGAGATTTCCGACAACCGCGGCGTGTATTTGGCGGAGATCGAGACGGCTCGCAAGGAGCATGTGATTTTCCGCACTCTGGAGAAACTGCCAGTGATCGAGCCGCCGGTGCAGATGATTCTTTGCGCAGCGATCGTGAAGTTCGATCACTTCGAATGGATGATCGAGAAGGCGACCGAACTGGGGGTGGCAAGGATCGTGCCCATGATCAGCGTGCGCACCGAACGAGGATTGGACAAGGCCGCGCCCAAACGTCTGGAGCGCTGGCGTCGCATCGGGCTCGAAGCCAGCCAGCAATCGCGGCGCGCGCATCTTCCGGAGATTGACGAGCCGGCGGCGTGGCGTGATGCGCTGGCTACCGCGGCGGCCTATCGTTATGCCTTGGACGAAAATACCACTCGCCCTTTGCCCACGGCGTTTCCGGCGGAACGGTGCGCGGAGGATACCGTGGCGCTGCTGATTGGTCCCGAAGGCGGCTGGACCGATGAGGAACGCTCCGAATTCATCGCGGCGGGATGGGCTCCCGTGTCGCTCGGTGCATCGATTTTGCGCGCGGAGACGGCGGCCCTGGCGGCGCTCGCGGTAGTGTCTGCGGCGTGGTTGCCGTCCGAGGTTGCTACACTGAGACATTGATCCACCGCCTGGTTTTAGAAAATCTCAAGCATCGTCCGGTGCGAACTCTGCTTAGCGCCGTCGCCATTGGTGTTCAGGTCACTATGATCCTCACGCTGGTGGGCGTGAGCGAGGGTGTACTCGGGGACATCGCCGCCAACTCGCGAGGCACGGGCGCCGACATTCTGGTGCGACCACCAGGCAGTTCCGTGCTGGCGTTTTCGGGCGACATGCCGGAGGGCATCGTGGGACTGGTTCGCAAGGAGCCCCACGTGGTGCAGGTTACCGGGACGAAGGTGCAATCGGTTGGTAATTTCGATTCCATCACCGGCATCAATCTCGACGAGTTCACGAGGATGAGCGGGGGGATGCGCTATCTCGAAGGCGGACCTTTCACCGGCCCGGACGACATGCTAGTGGATGAGGTCTATGCGGGCGCTCATAAATTGCACGCCGGCGACACCGTAGACCTGGGCCTGAAATGGCGTGTCGCGGGAGTTGTGAAATCGGGCAAGCTATCGCACATGTTCGTGCAGTTGGACTCGCTACAGGAAAAATATTCCGCCAAGGACAAGGTCAGCGTGGTCTACGTGAAGATCGACGACCAGAAAAATATGGCGGCGGTGATCGATTCGCTAAAGAGCAAACTGACGGATTACAAGGTCTTCTCGCTGGACGAATTCGTCTCTCTCATTTCCGTGGATAGCATCCCCATTCTGAAACGCTTCACGCGGGTGGTGATCGGCCTGGCGGTGGTGGTGGGTTTCCTGGTGGTATTTCTCTCCATGTACACGGCGGTGCTGGAACGCACGCGTGAAATCGGCATTCTGAAAGCGCTGGGCGCCTCGCCCGGCTACATCATGTCGATCTTGCTGCGCGAGACTTTTTTGTTGGCGGTGGCCGGGGCGATCGCTGGCATCCTGATGAGCTACGGCACGCAGGCTATTCTGCGCGTCGCGGTGCCCACCATGCCGATGCTGATTGCACACGCCTGGTGGCCGTGGTCGGCGTTGATCGCGCTGATAGGTTCGATGATCGGCGCGATTTATCCGGGCCTCAAGGCCGCGCGGCAGGACGCTATCGAAGCGCTGTCCTACGATTGAGTTTGCATGATTGAAATCCGGGACCTGAAGAAGACTTATCACGTTGGCGATATTGACGTCCACGCGCTGCGCGGCGTGAATTTGTCGGTTGATCGCGGCGAGTTCCTGGCGGTGGTGGGTCCCAGTGGTTCCGGCAAATCGACGCTATTTCACATTCTGGGCGGCCTCACGCCGCCAACTTCCGGGACGATTCACATTGGTGGCCACGATCTGCTGGCCATGACGGAAGCTGAACGGACGAACCTGCGCAAGGCGGGCGTAGGTTTTGTATTCCAGAGATACAATTTGTTGCCAACCTTGACGGCGGCGGACAACATCGAGATTGCTCGCGACATCGCCGGCAAGAAGGGGCCTCCCGATCCGCAGTTCGATGAGATTCTGGGGCTGCTGGGGTTAAAGGGGCGCCTGCATCACAAACCTAGGGCCCTTTCCGGCGGCGAACAGCAGCGGGTCGCGATAGCGCGCGCGATCGTCAATCGTCCGGCGATTCTGCTAGCCGATGAACCCACTGGCAACTTGGACACGGAGAATTCGGAAGCGGTGCTTGGCCTGCTGCGCGATCTGAACACGCGCTTGGGCCAGACCATTCTCATGATCACGCACAACCCGGAAGCCGCGGCCTATGCGCATCGCACGGTAAAGATGCGTGACGGCCGCCTGGTGGATTAATCGGGAACCTTTCGGTGCGCGCGGTGTCTATGAGGGCATGTTCGAGCAATTGATGCTGCTCTCTTCCGCCCCCGGCAAGAAAGCTGGAGCGTTGGCTGTTTCGCTCGGAGCGCAAACTCTTGCGGTCGGCACGTTGCTTCTGATTCCCTTGCTTTACACGGACCAGTTGCCTTTCGTGCAACTGCAAATACCCACGTTTCTTCCAGCGGCGCCACCTCCTCCCGTTCCCGAACCCATAGTGCAGACGTACGCTAGGGTTCGAGCGGGCAATGTATTTGCGGCGCCCAGACGCATTCCGCCGCTCAATACCCGACCCGATTTTATCGATGACGCACCGGAGCCTCTGGGCCGCATTGATGCAGGGCCGATCGTGCCGTTGGGGCCGAGCGTCATCTTTACGCAGGCGATTCCGCCGCCGCCTCCACCGCCGGTGATCGAATCTGCGCCGAGCAAGCCGATCACGGTCACTAGCGATATCCAATCGGCGAAGCTGCTCCGAAAAGTTATCCCCGTCTATCCGCAGTTCGCCATTATCGCGCGCGTTTCGGGAACGGTGCATTTGATCGGAACGATTGGGAAGGACGGGATGATCGAGCAGTTACAGGTCGTCAGCGGTCCGCCGTTGTTGGTGCAGGCGGCGGTGGATGCGGTGCGCCAGTGGGTTTATCGGCCGACGATGCTCAACGACAAGCCGGTGGAGGTGATCGCGCCGATCGAGGTGATTTTTAGTTTGTCACGTTAGGCAAAAAGAGGGACGGAGCCTGATTATTGTTCCGCATTGGAACATTCCCACTTTGGGGCAATAATCAGGCTCCGTCCCTCTTTTTGACGTTGATGCGTTTCCATTTTTTGCCGGCGCGAATGGTGTGGATTCCGGGTTCGGCTTGGAACACGATGCCGGTCCGAACGCCGTCGATTTCAACGGCACCAGCCTTAATGAGGCGCTCGGCGTCGGTGCGGGTTCCAGCAAGCTCGATAGCGTGCAGCATCTGGGGTACCCGCAGATCTCCCGCTTCGCCAAAGTCGACGATCATAATATCAGACGGTTCGGCGCCTTGCCGTACTTCGCGATTGAAGTCGTCGAGCGCTTGCGCGGCGTCGGCTTGCGAATGGAAATCGGCGACGATGCGTCCTGCAAGTTCCATCTTCACGCTCATGGGTTCGCGTTGTTTGAGCGCGGCGATCTCAGTCAGCGACAAATCTGTCAGGAGTTCCCAGTAGCGCCACATCAGTTGATCGCTGACGCCCATGACTTTGCGGAACATTACTTTCGGCGGCTCGGTGATGCCGATGTAGTTGTTCTTGGATTTCGACATCTTCTCGACGCCGTCGGTGCCTTCTAGCAGCGGCGTAGGTTGCCACAATCTGCGGCAACTGGTCGAAGTCGCGCTGTAGCTCGCGGCCTACCAGCAGGTTAAACCTCTGATCCGTGCCGCCGAGTTCCACGTCGCAGCCCAGCATCACGGAATCGTAGCCTTGCACTAGTGGATACAGAAGTTCGTGCATGGAAATCGGTGTGCCGTCTTTCAAGCGTTTCGTGAAGTCATCGCGCTCGAGAATGCGCGCCACGGTGTATTTCGAGCACAAGCGGAGCATGTCCTCGAACTTCAACTGATCCAGCCATTCGCTGTTGAAGCGGATCTCGGTTTTGCCAGCGTCCAAAATTTTGAAGACCTGCGCCTTGTAGGTGTCGGCGTTGCGATTGATATCGGCGCGGGTCATGGGAGGACGCGTGATGTTGCGCCCGGTAGGATCGCCGATCATGCCGGTTCCATCGCCGATAAGGAAAATGACGGTGTGGCCGAGATCCTGAAAGTGTTTCATCTTGCGCAGCAGCACGGTGTGGCCCAGGTGCAGATCGGGGGCCGTGGGGTCAAAGCCGGCCTTTACGCGCAGCGGGCGGCCGGTCTTCAAGGCCTCCGTGAGGCGCGCCTTCAGATCCTCTTCGCGGATGATTTCCGAGAAGCCTTTTCGGAGATACGCCAACTGTTCGGGAACGGGAGCAAAGGACACTTTACAATTGTAAACATGAAGGCGATCTACCTCATGAGTTTGCTGCTTCCCCTCGCTTCCGCGCAGTCGCTTACGGACCGCTTTTTCGACGAATACTACTTCCCTTTCAATCCCACTTCGGCTACTGCCGCGGGCATCCACAAATATGACGGGCAGATCGAGGATTATTCGAAAGGCTGGCGTGGACGCGCGCGTCGCCAAGCTCAAGCAATTCGAAGTTGAGTTCGCCAAACTTCCGGCGGAGCCCGACCGCGACCTGGTGCTCAATAGCATCCACGCGAATTTGCTGGAACTCGAGACCGTTCGCAGTTGGGAGCGCAATCCGGATATTTATTCGAGCGGCATTTCGAGCAGCGCTTTCGTCATCATGAGCCGCACGTTTGCGCCGCCTGACGTGCGGCTGCGTTCGTTGATCGAACGTGAAAGGAAGATGCCGCAAGTGCTGGCCGCGGCACGGGTAAACTTGAAGAATCCGCCAAAAATTTACACCGAGATTGCGACTTCAACAAGTGCCTGGCATCGTCAGTTTCTTTCAGAAAGATGTCCCGCTGGCGTTCAAGAGCGTCACCGACGCGAAGCTTCTGGCCGAATTCCGCGCCGCTAATGACGCTGTGATCAAGGCATTGCAGGATTACCAGATCTATCTGAAAACGGATGTCCTGCCACGCTCGAACGGCGACTTCCGGCTGGGTGCGGATACTTACACGAAGAAACTGCTGTACGAAGAAATGGTGGACATTCCGCTTGACCGCCTGTTGGCGATCGGTTATGCCGACCTGCGCGCGAATCAAAAGAAGTATCGCGAAACCGGGTTGCTGATCGATAAAACCAAAACTCCGCGGCAAATTCTGGCGGAGGCGGTGAAGGATCATCCGGCGCCGGACAAGCTGCTGGGTGAGTTTCGCGACACATTGGGCGGCTTGCGGGATTTCATCAACGCTCACAAGCTGGTGACGATTCCCTCGCCGGTGCTGCCGATTCTCGAAGAGACGCCGCCGTTTATGCGCGCGACTACGTTCGCGTCCATGGACACTCCGGGGCCGTTCGAGACGGTCGCGAAGGAAGCGTTTTTCAATGTCACGCTTCCGGAAAAGGGCTGGGCGCCGGAACGCGTGGAAAGTTTCATGGGCCAATTCAATCGCGGCACCATACTATCCACTGCGGTGCATGAAGCTTATCCTGGCCACTACGTGCAATT
The DNA here is from genome assembly GCA_963760575.1 of Bryobacterales bacterium. Lineage (GTDB taxonomy): Bacteria > Acidobacteriota > Terriglobia > Bryobacterales > Bryobacteraceae > Palsa-187. Next base: position 32,021 of record CAVXEM010000024.1, on the reverse strand, counting down.
TCTGTGGGTTCCGCACCTGCAATCGCGCGTGCGGAAACTGCTCGGCGCCAGCTCCAACGCCGAAGGTTGGGCGCACTACTGCGAGCAAATGATGCTCGACGAAGGTTACTCGACCGATCCTAAGATGCGCTTGGGGCAACTACAAGATGCGCTTCTACGCGATGCGCGCTACATTGTCGGCATTGAGATGCATACCGGCAAGCGAACTTTCGACCAAGCTGTCGAGTTCTTTGAAAAGGAGGGCTACCAGACGCATGAGACTGCGATGGTGGAGACCAAGCGCGGAACTTCCGATGCGACTTATCTTTATTACACGCTCGGCAAGCTGCAAATTCTAAAGCTGCGGGAGGATTACAAGAAGATGCGCGGCAGCCAGTTCTCACTCCAGGAATTTCACGATAACTTCCTGAAGCAGGGTTTCCCGCCCATCAAGATCGTGCGCAAGGCGATGCTGGGCAACGACTCGCCGACGCTCTAGCATCGCTCCTTTTAGTCGCGGTTCTGTGCCGGCGGCTAGGGCACTCAGAAGCGCGAGGAGCGGTAGCGAGTGGAACTAAGCCACCACTTCGATCGGCACCGGCGGCAGCTTGCGGTGGCCGATGTTTATGTTGACGTGGTGCAATCCCGGGCCGACCTGCTCCGGCAGGCGGAAGTTCACTTGGTAGCGCTGCGGGCGCGGATCGCTACACGTTTTCTCAAGATCCTCGGCGGGTTGACCTCCCACCCAAATTTCGATCTCCCAGGGACGTGCGATTTCCTCCAGCGTCAGCTTCACAACGCGATTCTCGATGCGGCGCGGCGCCGTAATGACGCGCGGAATGGGTGGGCCTGGCGGAATCACGCGCAAGGTCGCGGGCGGGGAAAGGGGACGGTCTAGCCAGAAGAGCTGAACCGGAAGAAGGCCGGTCGCTTCGAGCTCCGGCAGGTCCACTCGAATACGCTGCCAGCCGTCGCGGTCGGGTGCGCCGATCGAAGTGATCGTCCCGAGGGAGCTGCCGATGGTGGCGCGCAAGTGATTCAGGCCCGCGTCCGGCGGTAGATTCCCGGCGCGGATAGAGATGGCGGCGAAGCGTCCGCGGCAGGGAGCCACCGGTTCAAAGCTGCTGGCATTGGTGATTTTGTGGATCGTCACCGGCAGCGTATCGCCCCATGAGGCGACCTCTTTTTCGAGGCCGGCAGACCAGCCGGCGGGTTGTTTGCGCCAGGTGGTCCACATGGATGGCGTGGAAACTCCGTCCAGCGCCAGCACTTGAAAATCGTGCGTTTGCGCGAAATCCATGAGCTCTTGCAAGGTAAAGCGGGCGCCCGTCCATTGATCGAACGCCTGGCCGCCGGCCGAGCCGTTGAACTGCAGGCGCGCCAATCCGCCGGGCCGCAACACGCGGTGGATTTCGCGCAAGAAGGAGATCACAAGTTGTTGGCTGGGAATGTGCGGGAACAAGTCAAACGAGTACACGAAATCAAACGACTGATCCGCGAAATCTTCCAGACTAGTTCCACGAATTTGCTGCGGGCGCGCGTTCGGTAGATCCTGTAGACTTTCGCGCGCTTCTTTGATCAGTTCACTCGAAACATCCACGCCGTGGATTTCCAGAAAGTGGCGGCTCATGGGCCGCATCAAACGGCCGGAGCCGCAGCCGATTTCGAGTGCGCGCGCGCTGCCGCGCTCCTCCGTTTTCAGACGGCGGAGTTCTGCTTCAAGGTCATTGATGACTCCGGTGGCGGCCGCGAGGAACTCCGCGTCGCTCTGGCTGCGGCGCCCGAAGGCGACGTAGTAGCTGGAGTCAATATTTGAATCTGGAAGCTCGGAGTCCGGCACGGAGCTTACTTACGGCTAGAGTAGCGGTCGAGTTCGCTTAGCAGCTTGGCTGCGGCTTTGGGCGGGGCGACGGAGCCCTCGAGGATTTCGCGGTTCTTGAGCGCCTTGCCGTACATGTCGATGTTCCAATCTGAGTCCTCGCGCAAAGTCGCGCCGTTCAGAGCGATGCCGGCGAACAATCCGCGCGCGCGCGAATAGGCGAGAATCTCAGCCGTCATGCGTGCATCGGTTTCGGCTTGCGCGACGCGACCCACAGGACCGGCCGCAACGGTGGCGTCTCCACCCAAGGTGAACTTGTCGCCCAATAGACGATCCATGCCTTTATCGTTCATGACTAGCATGAAGACATCCATTTCCGAACCACCGATCTGGAATCCCACGCTGCCACCCTCGATGCGAATCGCGCCCGGAGCCGTCCAGCCGACGTTATCCTTCTTGCGGCAGGTAACGAAACCCTTGCCGTACTTACCACCCACGATGAAGGCGCCCTTCTTCAAATCGGGGACGATGACGATGCATTCGGCCTTGTTGAGAAGGTCTTGCGGGATCGCTTTGTCGGGCATATCCATCACTTCCTTAAAAGCCTCCGCGGCGCTTTGCAGACGTTTGTCGACGTCGGAAGCGGCGGAAACCGTTAAGGGCAGCAAAGCGGCGCCGGCGATCAGCGCGGCAAACATTTTCATCTTCATCGAACAGCCTCCGTTGGTGATTGCTACTTTAACAATGATGCCAGATCCCGGGATCACGTTTCAGGTTTATCGGTTAAGTTTCCTTCTCCATGATGCTAGAGACTTCGGCGTTGCGCACGCCGTAGACGCGACGGATCACGCGGCAAATTTCTGCAGCCACGCGCTCCGGCCGTTCTTTGTCTTTCTGTGACTCCGGCAAGTCCAATTCGACTTTCAGATAAACATGGGTCCGCGCCATTTTCCGATGATACGATAGGGGTATCGAGCGGTGAATATCCCCTGCAAATTATGCGAAAAACGGCGTGCGCGGAGACATTGTCCGGGCGTCGAGGGTGAGATCTGCGCGCAGTGCTGCGGTACCGAACGTGAGAACTCGATCGATTGCCCGTCGTCTTGTGAGTATCTGCGGGAAGCGCGTTTTCACGAGCAGCCGCCGGCGATTCCCGACGATCAAGTGCCGAATCAAGACATCCGCTTGAGTGAGAAGTTTCTGCGCGAGATGGAACCCTTGGTGTTCACCGTGGCTTTGGCGTTGAAACGCGCCATGGAGAAAGGCCGCGCTGTTGATTTCGATGCACGCGAGGCGTTGGACGCGGAGATCCGGACGTATCGCACTCTGCAAGCGGGCTTAATTTACGAATCTCGTCCGCCGAATCCGTACGCGGCGGCGATTCAGCAAAAATTGCGGGAAGCGGTGGAGGAGTTGCGCAAGGAATTGTCGGAACAGAAGGGCATGCACACGTTGCGCGATGCCGATGTCTTGGGCGTGCTGGTGTTCATACAGCGGCTGGAGATGCAGTACAACAATGGACGCCGGCGGGGGCGGGCGTTTCACGATTTTCTCACCGGGTATTTGCCGGAAGCCCCGGCGCCGGCGGTGCTGGTTTGAAACATACTGGATACGTTGTGTTCGGCCATGGGTCCACCGTGGAATCGGCCAACGATGCGGTTAGGGCGATGGCCGCCGAGTTGGCTCGCCGCGGCGGTTACGAGGCGGTCGAGACGGCGTTTCTCGAATCCGGTCAGCCGGACTTGCGCGGCGCAGTAGAGATCTTGGTAGGCTGCGGAATTCGGCAAGTGATCGTCATTCCGTATTTTTTGACGCTGGGAATGCACCTCAAACGGGATCTGCCACGCCTGGTGGAGGAGTTGCGCGCGGTGCATCCGGGAATGGAGATTCAGGTGACAGCGCCGCTCGACGGGCATCCTGCGCTGATCGATGCGTTGGTGGGCCGCGCTCGTGAGGCGGCCGAGAGGATACCGGGTGCAAGCGAAACTGATTGAGTGGGTGGAGATCGCTCCCGGTGTGCGGCACTTCGTTTTCGAGGCGCCGGAACTGCGGCGGTTGGATTTTGTCCCGGGGCAATTCGTTTCACTGACGGATTCGATCGCGGGCCGGTCGATCACGCGGGCGTATTCGATTGCTTCGGCGCCCGGCGAGGGCAACCGCTTCGAGTTGTGCCTAAACCGCGTGGAGGGGGGCGCCTTCACGCCGCACTTGTTTGAACTTTCGCCAGGGGACGTGGTGGACATGCCGCCGCCGCTTGGCACGTTCACTCTGCGCCGGCCATTACGGGATTCCTTACTAGTAGCGACGGGAACTGGCATCGCGCCGTTTCGCTCCATGCTGCAGGCCGAACTCAGATCGGGCTCGCCCGCATTCACGCTGCTCTTCGGCGTGCGGCATGAATCGCATTTGCTGTATCGTCAGGAGTTCGAAGAGATGGCGCGGGCCTTCCCGCAGTTTCGTTTCTGGCCGACGTTGACGCAACCGGGACCGGCTTGGGCTGGCCGCGCCGGTCGCGTGCAGACGCATTTGGATGAAGCGCTTGGTGGCCGCACGGACGTCGATATCTATCTGTGCGGGTTGCGTCCCATGGTGGATGACGTTCGGCAGATTCTGAAGGGCATGGGATTCGATCGCAAGCAGATCCGCTACGAGAAATACGACTGATGGGACGCACACTATCATTGGCGCTGGCAATGGTTTTTGTTTTCGCGGCGGTGGCCGTGATCATGCTGAAGTTGATGCCTGCGCCATTGAAGGACAGCGACTATCTGATTATCGGCTCGGTGGCTACGCTGGTTTCGCTGCTGATTTTGTTTGTGGTGCTAGTGACGACGTCGGGAAAGGCGTCGAGTGTATTCTTCAAGCGCCGCAAGAAATAGGGACGGAGCCTGATTATTGTTCCTTATCGGGAATTCCCATTTTGGGGCAATAATCAGGCTCCGTCCAGTCCACCGACTCTGGTACAACTGCGCGATCGTCAACGCTGGCAGCAGGAAGTTGTTGGTGAGGAAGGTAAAGCGTTTGTCAGTGGAGACATCGTAATAACGAACACAACGAAGAGCAAGCGGATAAGTGTGCTGCGTGGTCTGACCGGTCAGGCGAATGGTCTGGTCCGCACGGAGGCCGGTTTGCGCGTCCACCGATCGTGAGTACTGCCGCCGGTATTGGGTATTTTTCTCGGCCCGCGTGACGAAGTAGGCGCCGGCTTGACTGAGCCGGAACAGCCTCTGGAAGTGCAGGTAGCCACGATCCATGACATAGAACGCGCCCGCTTCAAAAGCCAGTCGATCCAGTATCGCCACATCATTCGAGCGGCCGTGCGTGATGTCGAGAAAGGTGGGGATACTGCCTCGCAGATCCAGCAATGTGTGCATCTTCACTGCTCCCCGCGAGCGTTGAAACGGAGCCCAGGGACAAAGCGATAAGCACACATCGATAGTGGTGGCGTCAATTGCTCCGTCCCTATTTTCCGTACTCGATGTGGAGGCGCAGACTGTAGATCCACACTGGGCCGCGATCCTGGTTGTACCCGGGATTGGCAACGTGCTGTACATCGATGGTCGAGAACAAGCCGGGAACTAAGCGGGCGCTGTAATAACTTTCCCAGGAATACTCTGGCCCATATCGCAACGCGCCATCGCCGATCAGAAAATCGTAACCGCCATGCGCTAGATAGGACGCGTGAACGCCGGAGATGCCGCCGACCGTGAGCTCCGTCGCGGCAGTATCGTTCGGGCGCTTCCAGCGTGTGCCAGTGAACGACACTCCACCGGTCGCCAGGCGATCCATGGCGGTGAACGCGAAGCTCTCGGTCTTGCCGTCGTTCCAGCCCAAGCGGGCGAATACGCCGATGTTTTTGGCGACTTCTTGTTCGAGATTAATGCCGGTACCGTATTTCAAACGCCCGACCTGGCTGGTGGCGGTCACGTCGGGCCGCGTATGGGCTGACGCGGCCAACCGGAGCGCCTCGGCGTAGCTGCCGGAATCCGTGTGCAACCACGAACCCATTAACCGGATCGCGCCCGGGTGGCCGCCGGGCGAGTAACGCAACTCACCCTCTACCATATCGCCTCGGTCGCGCAGCAGACGCCGGTCGAAACGCAGGCCATTGGCTACTTTCGGCTCAGCCGCGCTCCCGTAGCGCAAGGACCACTTTTGGGTGTGGAACTCATGAACCCAGCCCCAGGTATAGCCGCGTGTATCGGCCGGATAATCCCAAGCGCCGTTGTACATCACCGCCCAACCCATGAACTGCGTTCGCGGGTCATGCGAATATTTATTGTTATCGAAGAAATCGGTGACGGTGAAGCGCCCCACGGTGATGCTGTAGCGGGTCATCGGGCGTGAGCCGGCCAGTTGGTTCTCCTCACTCGAAAAATTCTCACGCTCAGATCCGAAACCGAAATCCTGCGTGAGATAGGCTCGCGCGAGGTACGGCTTAGGAGTGGCTGAAGCCACGCGCGGCAGCTCGCCGTTGGGAGAGTTGGCGATTCCATTCACGCCGCTGAAGCCGCGACCGCCGGCGATTTCGGGATCGATATAAAACTGCGTGTTTGAGCCCAGACGAAAGCCTAGAAATAGCGTAGTGGTGAGCGACACGTCACGTTCCGAGCGATCCTGGAGACTGAACGGTCCGGATATGGCGAGCGGAAGGTGCCGTGGTAATCGCCGATCGAAGTCGCTTGCAAAAACAGGTTCCAGTGCTCGGGCGTGGGCAGATCAGGCGACGTTTCCGGTGTTTGCTGGCCGAATACGCGACCCGCGCAGCACAGCATCAGCAGCAAATTCCGCATAAATCCATCATGGCAGTGACGTGTGTCAATTCAATTTCAACGGGTCAAACGCGAAGGCAGCGCCGCCGGAATGAGAGTGGGGCAATTCCTTACTACGTTGTTAGGATATACCCACCGGGGTATACTTGTAAACATCCGAATACAGTTTCTTATGGCACACACCATCGATGAAAAGAAGAGTCTGTTGAACCGCGTGCGGCGCATTCGCGGCCAGGTGGAGTCTATCGAGCGGGCGCTGGATCAGGAAGCCGAATGCTCCGACGTGCTGCACAATATTTCAGCGTGCCGGGGCGCGATGGACGCCTTGATGGCAGAGGTGATCGAAGGACACATTCGATTTCATGTGCTGGACCCCAAGCGCAAAGCGACGGACGAGCAGACGCAAGCCGCCGACGATCTCATCCACGCGCTAAAGGCCTACCTGAAATAAAGAGGGACGGAGCCTGATTATTGTCCCACTTTGGAACATTCCCGTTTCGGGGCATTAATCAGGCTCCGTCCCTATTTTACGTGGCGGAGCTCTATTTGCTTATAGACGGCGCGGGCGTCATTGAAGGTGGGGAAGGCCAGGCCGGGCAGCTTCGCGGCGGCGGTGCCGGTTGCGACTCCCCAACGTAAAGACTCCGAAAAAGACTTCTTCTTCTCCATGCTCCATGCGAAGGCCGCGCCCAGAGCGTCGCCGGCGCCGATGGGGCACAGCGCTTCGATGCGCGGCGGCAAGGCTTCGAACACTCCTTCAGGCGACGACCCAATCGCCCCGCGCGCCCCTAGCGAAAGGATCACGCATTCCGGACCCATAGCCTGCATCACGTCCACCGCCTCCAGGCACTGCCCGCGAGTAATCAGCGCGCGGCTGAGCAAACGCTCGGCTTCGTGCTGATTCGGCATGATCACCGTCGGCTTCGCTTCGAGCGCGTGCTGCAGCGCTTCGCCGTCGGTATCGAGCAGGGTTTTCACACCGTGGCTCTTGGCCATCTCCACGATCTCGCAATAGAAGTGCGGCGGGACACCGGGCTGAATGCTGCCGCAAATCATCAGCCACTGGGTTTTCGGAAGACGCGCCTCCACCTTCTTCTTGATTTCCTTGAGCTCACTCGCCTCGAGCGGCGCGCCGCGCTCATTCAGCTTCACGGTGAGTCCCTTGTCTATCGGAAATCGTCAGGTTCGTCCGGCTCTCCGCGCGAACGTGGACGAGATCGTAAGGAAACCCCAGTTTGCCTAGCAGTTTTTCGATGCGCTCGCCTGCGGGGCCTCCGGCAGTGAGCACGGCCGCGGTCTTGCCGCCGAAAGAATGGATCACCTGGGACGCGTTGATGCCGCGTCCGCCGGCAGCCTCGGCGCGGTCGAGGATGTAGCCGCGGTCCTCAAATACCAGGCGATCCGCCGTGATAATGCGATCGATGGCTGGGTTAATAGTGAGCGTGAGGATCAAGTTAACATGGTAACCTGACCGGGCAAGATCAGTCCCATACAGAATTCCGCGGGTTGGCGGCGCTGGCCTGCGTGTGTTTTTTCTGGGGCACCACCTATCTGGGAATCCGCGTCGCGCTGGAGTCCTTTTCGCCCGCCATGCTGATGTGCCTGCGGTATTCGATCTCCGGCGGGGCACTCCTTGCTCGGCGCGCTGGCCACCGGAGCGCGCCTTCCCAGCGGCCGCGAAGCGTTGCGCACGGCGCTTTACGGTCTGATGGTGATCGCGATGGGAACCGGCGCCTTGGCCTACAGCGAGCAATGGATTCCAAGCGGCATGGCTTCGCTCTTCGCAAGCCTGCAACCGTTTTGGCTGGTCGGAGTCGAAGCCCTATCGCCCACTGGCGAGCGCCTACATTGGCCATCGATCGGCGGCATGCTGGTGGGACTCGCCGGCGTGGCTCTGCTGATGACGCCGGGCGGCGGGCAACGCGTCAGCACGCAGGCCGTGCTCGGAGGCTTTTTCCTGATGCAATTCGGCGGCCTGATGTGGTCGGTGGGGTCGATCGCACAGCGGCGGATGGGAAGCCGTGCGCATCCCTTCGTCAGCGGGGCCGTGCAGCAACTCGCCACTGGAATTGCGTTCGCGATCCCCGCGCTATTGGATGGGCGGCATGAGACCTGGAATACCAAAGGGATGCTAGCGATCTTGTATCTCGCGGTGTTCGGCGGCATCGTCGGCTATAGCGCTTTCATCTATACGATGCACCACCTGCCGGTGGCTTTAGTATCGATTTACACCTACGTCAATCCGATGGTGGCAGTGGCGCTGGGCTGGTGGGTTTATCGGGAACCATTCGGGTGGCGCGAGACAGTGGCCATGATCGTGATCTTCGCGGGAGTCGCCATCGTGAAGTGGACCACGTCCCGCAGCCAGCGGCTGACGGAACCTTCAGTCCCGATCGAGTAGCTTCGCGCCGAGCGAACCGCCGAATGTCGGCAGCAGAGTCAGGAACACAAACGATTCGAGCAAAGCTTTGGTTATTCCAGCGGCGGTCTGGATTTCCTTCAGGGCTTGCATGACCTCCGGCCGCGTGGCGCCGGCTTGTTGCCGGACGGCATCAGCAAGTTCTGGATTGGTCAGCATGACGGCGAAAGCCGTGAACAGAAGGGTCGTGATCAGAAAGCCGAAGATGCCGGAGATCCAGCCTAAATGCGCGCCGCTGGCCATCGACAGCCGCTGTCCGGTTTTGCGCTTGTAAAGGTGCACCGCGAAGACTCCCGAAGCCACAGGCGAGAGTATCGCGATCACCTGCAATCCCGGCAGTTGGCCCAGCAGCACAAACAAGCACAAGCCCAGGGCTCCGGCCATCAGCGCCACGCGGACGGCGAGCAGGTTATGAAAGCCGATGCGTGCGGGGGCGGCCACCGGAACTGCGGTCAAAGGCGGCGGAGTTGGCGCCTCCACTACTTCTTCGACAAACACCGGTTCATCGCGCTGCGGCTTGCCGCATTTGTGGCAGAACCGCGCGTCGGGCGGTAACTTTGCGCCGCAAGTACAAACGTCAGGCACGCTTCCAGTGTGTCACGTTATGCTGAGACTTGCGATCCCCTACTCTAGAAACCACCGTCACCATAGATGACATTCGCGCCGCCGCCGAGCGTATCCGGCCCGTCGCGCGGCGGACGCCGGTCATGAATTCGCACAGCTTCGACCGCGAGGCGGGCGTCACCACGTTCTTCAAGTGCGAAAACATGCAGAAGGGCGGAGCGTTCAAGTTCCGCGGCGCGGCCAATTTCATCTATTCGATCCCAGAAAAAGACCGCGCGCGCGGCGTGGTGGCTTTTTCCTCCGGCAATCACGCGCAGGCGGTCGCCATCGCCGCGCAATCGCTGGGAATTCCGGCGACGCTGGCGATGCCACTCGATGCTCCGCGCTCTAAGGTAGAAGCGACGCGGGCGCGCGGGGCGAAGATCGTGACTTACGACCGCTTCCGCGAAGACCGCGTTCTGATCGGCAAGAAGCTGGCAGAGGAAACTGGCGCGACATTAGTTCCGCCCTACGATCATCCCTGGACCATCGCTGGCCAGGGTACGGCTGCACTGGAGCTGCTCGAAGAGGTTCCGGAACTGGACGCGATCGTAGTGTGCATCGGAGGTGGCGGACTGATGTCGGGGAGCGCTATCGCGGCCAAGAGTCTTCGCCCTAAGATACGAGTGATCGGCGTCGAGCCGGCTGACGCCAACGATACCCTGCTGTCGCTCGAAGCTGGGAAGCGCGTCGAAATTCCTCCACCCGCCACCATCGCGGATGGACTGCGTGCACAGATCCCCGGCGAATTGACGTTTCCGATTGTGCAGAGGCTAGTGGATCAAATCGTCCTGGTAAGCGAAGAAGAAATCCGCGCCACGCTCAAGTTTCTACTCTCGCGGTTGAAGATCCTGACTGAGCCGAGCGGCGCTGTTTCCGCCGCGCCTGTACTATTCAAAAAACTACCTTCTGGTCTGAAGCGCGTGGGCGTAGTGCTCTCCGGTGGCAACGTGGATTACGAACTGCTTGCGAGTCTCTAACACGCAAATCCGCATCGTTGCGGATCCGCACTTACAGGGATTAGGGCAGGGCGCGTTCGCTGTAATCCCCCCCGCCGCCGCGCCTGCGTTCTTGGCTGAACGACTGGTGGATTACCAGCGCAGCGGCGAGGATGTGATCCTAATGCGCCGGCGCGAGGCCCTCGGTTAGCTCGATATAGGTGCCCCACGGATCAGTGATGAACGCGATCTTGAGTTTGGTGTTGGGAATCTCGCGGATCGGCACATCTAACTTGATTCCCTGCGCTTCGAGCTTCTTGGCGAACTCATCGAGGTTCGTTACCTCGAATCCGATGTGATCGATCGCACGGCCCTTGGTGGGCGCCTGCGGCATGGCGGCGGATCCGAACGAAAGGTTGACGCCTGGCAGATCGTCCGCTTCGATCATCGTTGGCTTGGATAAGCAGGCCACGCACGCGCGCTGACCGGGGATCGCGCCGAACACTTTCGCGTACCAGGCTTTGATCCCGGGGATGTCGGAGGCAAAATAATGGATGTGGTTCATCTGGACCGCAGTCGGCAGAGTCGGCACTCCGTAGACTTCGAGCCGGATGCCGTCGGGCGCGTTCAAGAAAACCTCGTTGGGATTTTCCGTTGGCTCAATCTTCAAGCCTGCTGCTTTCCACTTCGCCAACGATCCGGGCATGTCCCGCACCACGAAGCCAAAGTGATTGACGATGGACCCGGCCGGAGGCGCCGTGGGCTCGGCCTTGCGCAGCATGATAAACACGCCCGGAAACTGGATGAGTTCCAGCGGTCCGTTCTTCACCACCGTCCCCCCCATCGCGGAAACCCAAAATTCTTTCTGGGCGTCGACGTCCTTCACCGCCAAGTGCATGTGTCCCATGCTGACGCCGGCGGCATTCGGCGGCGCGAGCTGCGCTAGGACCGGCACGACGGAAAGGATTGCGAGGCCAAGTGTGGAGAGTGATCGCATAGTGGGACCTAATATACCAGCGTTCATGAAAGAATTGAAGGATGACGTGGTTAGTGGTCGCGCTGCTGTTATTGGTTGAGCCTTTCTGGCAGGTCAAGCCGCCGATGGAGTGGACCGACATCGAGCTCGCGCAGTTCCTGGCCGATTCTCCGTGGGCGCAGATGTCCGCTCAGCCGGGCAAGGCGCAAGTGGGAAAGAACGCCGGAACAGGCCAACCCATCCAGGTATACCTGGCCACCGCCGGGCCCGTCGCGAAAGCCGTTGCCGAACGCGACCGGCGCGCTGAATTGCGCCGCCCCGGCATCAGCAAGGCGCTGGCCGACGATCCGCTGTCGGAAGAGCGCGCGGTTTGGTTCGCCGACAACCGCGAGAGGCATATTATCGTCGCCGCACGCGTCGGAAATAACGACGCTTTTTCGACAGAATCCGAGACTCGCAGGCTGGAGCAGGACAGCGTCATGGACAGCGGACGCGGCAGGGTCAAGCTGAGCGCCTACTTTCCTCCCACGTCAACCGATCCGCATCTGTACCTCGCATTCCCGCGCGATGTGGTGTTGCCGACGGATAAAATCGTTAGCTTCGAGCTGTACCTGCCGGGCGCGCCAGGGCCTTACCGGACGCTGCAATTCAAGGTTAAGGATCTGCTGGTCGACGGCAAGCTGGAGATGTAGCGAAGCGCCCTAGTCGCGAATCTGGCCGCTGATCTCCCCGCTGGGGAATGTGGTGGAGTGGACATTTGCGTAGGCAAGTCCGTGGCGAATGGCCGCCAGAGCCTCGGCAAACTCGCCCGGGGATATGCCCTGAGCGGCGGGCCCGACCACGTTTGCCGGTGTCACTGTACCTGTCACGGTGCCGCCTGGGCTAGATGGGCAGACCGGTACGGAGTCCCCGGCTGGGGCCGCGACCGTACCCTGACAGAGCCAAATCATGATGCCGCCGGCGACACCGGGCTGGGCAAAGTGGATGTGCGATTGGGTGACCGCACTATTAATCCCGGAAAACGTCAATACGTAGGTGAATTGACTGTCATCGTGGGCGATTTTCATCGAAAAGGTTCCCTTGGCCGCCGTCGAGACAGAGGGCACCACGCTCGAACCCGTCATACGGGCCTCGAGCGTATTGTCATTGTCCTGCTTGTCGTCGGCACGCAGGAACTGTAACATTGGCAGAGCGAAAAGGATTCCGCAGAATCCGGCGATGAGTTTACTTTTCATAAATTCCCCTTTATGTGGCGCCATTGGCGTGAAATATGAGGCCAATATGACCCCGTTACCTTGCTGGATGCGCGTTCAGAATAGCCCGGTACTTGGCCGCCGGGGAGTTTCCTGGGGTTTCGTAACCGTTTCAAGCGCAGGGAAAGGGGCTGAATGCTGAGTCAAATATCGCCGATGCCCGATCGCGGCCCGGGTTCCGTTGAGCCCGGCGGAGTCCGCTCCCATCTGGCGCACATCTTGGCGTCACCCGCCTTCGCGACGGCTAAATCCGCTGGCCGTTTTCTGCGCTACGTCGTCGAGGAAACGCTGGCAGGACACGGCGGCCAGCTCAAGGAATACGTAATCGGCGTTGCCGTTTTCGGGCGCGGAGAAGGATTCGACCCGCGCGCCGATGCCGTGGTGCGCGTCGAAGCCACCAGACTGCGTCAGCGGTTACGCGAATACTACCGGAGCGACGGTCGCTCCGACCGGATCGCCATCGAGATCCCTAAGGGCGGCTACGTTCCGGTATTTCGCTCGCTGGGACCTGCAACCGTCCAGTCTATCGCCGTGATGCCGCTCGAAAATCTGTCCGGCGACGATGCGCCGGACTACTTCGCCGTGAGTTTAACCGAGGCTTTGATCGGCGAACTGGCGAGAATCCGCAAGCTGCGCGTCATATCCGGCTCCGCCCTCGCCGCCGGCGAAGTGCAGGTGGGCGCATTGGTCGAAGGATCGGTAACGCGATCGGGTGGCCGGGTGCGGATCGACGTGCGTGTGGTCCACCCCAAGACCCTACGCCGGCTCTGGTCCCAAACCTACGATCGGGACGTGCGCGAGATCCTGGCATTGCAACGAGAAGTGGCCAACGCGATCGCCGCCGAAATCCGGGCCGAGACGCCACGCGAACAGATGCAAATCGAAGGCGCACGGCCCGTCAACCCAGAAGCTTACGATCAGTATCTGCGCGGGCGCTTCTATTCCCAGCGCCAAAATAAAGACGACACGGAGACTGCCATCTCCTCCTTGGAGCGCGCCGTCGTTATCGATCCCAACTTCGCCTCGGCTTATGCGGAACTAGCCCAGGCGTACGTTTGGAAACTCTTTCTGTTTGCCCCCGACGAAAGGCAGTGGGAAGAGAAGGCGTTTGTGGCGGTGGAGAAAGCGCTCGCGTTAGACCCTGATTTAGCAGTGGCTCATCTGGCTCGGGGCCGCCTGCTGTGGACGCCCGCTAACCATTTTCCGCACGAGAAAGCCATTCGCGAATATCGCCGGGCACTGGCGTTGAATCCCAACCTCGACGAGGCGCGAAATCAGCTCGCGCTGGTCTATTGCCACATCGGCTATTTCGAGCAGGCATTCCAAGAATCGCGCGAAGCGGTTCTGACCAACCCGAATAATAACCTCGCCGTGTACAGAACCGCGCAAACGCTGGCGTTTTTAGGGGAATATGACAAAGCGCTGTCTGTGTTGCTGAGCATCCCTCAAGAAGCCAATCCGGCGCTGATCGGGTATCAGACTGCGTGGGTCCAGTTCAATCTCGGGAAAAGAGCGGAAGCCTCCGCCACGATTGAACAATTATTGCGAGACCACCCCGAGGATTTCGGCCTCTACACCAGTGTGCAGGCGGTGATCGCAGCCGCTGCAGGCGACGAACGCAAGGCGGAATCCAAGATTAAGGTGGCACTGAAAACGGGGAAGGGATTCGGGCACTTCCATCACACGGCCTATCACATCGCGATTGCTTTCGCGCTTATGAATAAGGTTGAGCAGGCGATCAAGTGGCTGGACGCCGCGGCCCTGGACGGGTTCCCTTGCTACCCCTTATTCGAGAGCGATGCCAACTTGGATAACCTGCGGCAAGATCCCGGCTTTATTCAGTTCATGACGAAGCTGAAGCTGCATTGGGAGGAATACCGGGTCCTATTTTGATCAGAGAATAGGGATGCCACACTTTGCAGCAGCGCGGCGGAGTTCCGCGTCTCTCGACGCCAGCGGCAAACCCTTGCGTTGGGCCAACTCCAAATAAACGGCGTCATAAATAGATAGCGAAAACTCGTCCGCCAGTTCCCAGATCCGCTGCAGCGCCAAGCGCGGCCCATCGTCATCAATAATGGGATGCAGACGGCTCAGCGCCCCGCGGGCACGAGCACACTGCAGCGGCTGAATCTTCTTCCGCCGGGTGAGCACCAGTAATGCATTGGCGACTTCAAACATCCACAAGCCCGGCACCACGAAAGGTTTGCCGGAGGCGACTTCTTGGAGAAGCGCTTCGGCGCCGAGCTCGACTGCGAGGGCACAGCCCAGGAAACTCCCACCGAGGCATCTATCACGAATCCCTCGTTTCCTATGGGTAGATTCAACGCCGGCCCTTCTGGATGGCTTGGCGAATGTCTTTGTCGGGGAGTGGTCGTGATCCCCGGCGGCTTGCCATTTCATCGCGAAGACTCTTGAGTTCGTCTACGGCCTTCCGTATTTCGCCGAGGGCGGGACGGCCTTCCGGGACCAGTCGCGCCACCGGCTTCTGGTGCCGGGTAATGACGATCTCCTCGCCGCGGCACACTCTTTCGAGTAGATCCCCGAAGCGGGTCTTGGCTTCGAATGCGCTGATTGTGGTCATAAGAATTGCCTTAGATTTAACTAGTCATCGACTAGTTTAACATCAACGCGCAAGAATCGAGTGCAGCAGCGCGCTCAGTCCGTTCCAGGAAATCTGCACCCCGATGCACACCAGGATGAAGGACGACAGGCGGATGACGACATTCATCGCCGCGTCGCCCAGGGCCGCGGCGATGCGCTCGGCAAAACGATAGCTCAGATAAATCGATGCGGCGATCAAAATCGCCCCGATCAGGAGCCCCACGATCAGCGGCCAACGCCACTCCGCCCCCTCGGTCCGGTTGGCCCCCACCGTGATTGCCGTCGATATCGAACCCGGGCCCACCGTCAAGGGCAGCGTCAGTGGATAGAACGCCTGCCGCATGTAATTTGTCTCGTTGCAGGGCCTTTTGGCGTCCAGGCTCCCGTCATCGTCGTCAGTATGACGCAGTAACGCCCACCCGGTCGCAGCCACTACCAGCCCGCCACTCACTTGCACCACAGGGAGCGAAATCCCGAAGAAGCCGAGTATGTGTGTGCCAATGAATAACGACACCACCATGAGCACAAGACCGTTCACGGCGATGGTTCGTGCGAGTTTCGCACGCCCCTGGTTGGAGAGTCCGCGCGTGAGCATCAAAAAGATGGGAGCGTTACCCAGAGGATTGACAATCGGGAATAGCGCGCCGACTACGAGCAGAGTACTCGCCACTAACTGACTGAAACTGCTCTTCACGGACTGGTCCTCATACGGTGCATCGCAACACTTTGTCCAATGGTACTCAACTGGCCCTGCCGGTCTGCTATACTTCTATTTTAGATTCCTAGCCCTTGCGCCTTCGCTGTAGCGTTGCGCGCGTCTAAGAAGGAATAAGATGCCGAAACGCACATTTCAGCCGAATAATCGTAAACGCGCGAAAGTACACGGGTTCCGTGAGCGCATGAAGACCAAGAACGGGCGCGCCGTGCTCAGCCGCCGCCGCGCGCGCGGGCGCCACAAACTGACCGTCAGCGACGAGAGAGCCGTCCGGTACGCCAAGGCCACCAGTTAAACCCGCCTCCGGCGGCGCGCTGGGGTTCCCGCAAACTGCGCGGATTCTGCGCTCCTCCGAATTCCGAGCCGTCTATGACAACGGTATCCGCCTCTCCGGTCCTTTATTCGCCGCGTTCTGCCTGGCGCGTCCGGACCCGGCGCGAAGCTCCGCCCGCCTGGGGCTTACTGTGCCTCGAGCGATCGGCGGATCGGTCGTGCGCAACCGCATCAAACGCCGCATCCGCGAGGCGTTCCGGATGCACCGCTCCGAAATCGGACGGCAATGGGATATCGTGGTCAATCCGCGCCGCGCGGCTCTCGGCGCATCGTTTCCCGAAATCGAGCGGGCGCTCGCAAAGGTGATCGAGAAATGCGGATCTTAGTGGTGGGTGTGTTACGTCTCTATAAGCGATGGGTCTCGCCATGCTTGCCCTCAGCCTGCCGGTTTCACCCGACCTGCTCTGAATATATGATGCAGGCGGTGGAGAAACACGGCGTGGCGCGTGGCGTGTGGCTGGGCACCCGGCGCTTGCTGCGCTGCCATCCATTTCATCAGGGAGGATTTGACCCGGTTCGGTAGGAACGCACTGCTATGAAAAAAGAATTGTCCATGGAAGTGCGGTTGCTAATCGCGTTCGTGCTGATGGGATTGGTGTTGCTGGTCAGCCAGTATTTCATCAAGCCGGCTCCTACGCCCACTGCCACCAAAGCAGGCGCCGCCAAGAGCGCGCAGCCGGTGACGCCGGCGGCGGTCGAGAAACCTGAAGCCGTCATTCCTTCCACGGCTAAACAGAAAGCCGCTGAGACCTTGGACGCGGTGCAGGCGTCCGCCGAGGAAATCGTTCCGGTGGACACCGATGTTTATCACGTGGTGTTTTCAAACCGCGGCGCGGTGGTGTTGAGTTGGGTTCTCAAAGACTATCGCGATCACGCGAACAAACCGCTCGAACTGGTGTATCAGCCGGGCCACGACCGCGTTCCCGCCCCGTTCTCGATTGACGTCAAGGGACAAACGCTGGCGACCGATCCCAACAAGGCGCTGTTTAAGGTCGAACGATCCGGCGATGGGCTGGAGGTCTCTTTCGAGTTTTCCGATGGCCGCACGCTAACCAAGAAATCTTTCCGCTTCACGAAGAAAAGCTACCTGGTGGGCGTCACGTCTGAGGTGACGCAGAATGGCACGGCCGTTCCGCACCAACTTACCTGGCGCGGCGGGTTTGGCGACTCCACGGTGCGCAACCCTGAGTCCGTTCAGCACGCCTTGTACTATGACCTGCCTAACACCAAGCTCAAGTCGCTGTCGTTCGGTGACGCCAAGAACGGGCCGGTTTCGGCGAGCGGCCAGTTCTCCTTTGTAGGCATTGAAGACAGCTACTTCACTGCGGTATTCCTGCCCGGCGACAAACCTTCCATCGAACAAACCACCTTTGCCGACGCGGTTCCCAATGTTGACGGCAAAGACGAGAAGCGCGTGGGAGTAGGCGTGGGGGGCGACGGCCTTAATTCGCTTTCCTTATTCGTGGGACCCAAGGACACGGACTTGCTCCGCAAGGTGAACCCGAAGCTGGAGCAAGTGGTCGATTGGGGCTTCTTCGGCGTGATCGCGAAGCCGCTGTTCCTGGTGCTCAACTGGACCTCGGACCATCTGGTGCACAACTACGGATGGGCGATCGTCTTGGTCACGCTGGCGATCAACATGATCCTGTTCCCGCTGAAGATCACCAGCATGAAGTCCTCCAAAAAGATGCAGGCGTTGCAGCCGCAGATCAAGGCCATCAACGACAAGTACAAAGGCATCTCCATGAAGGACCCGCGCAAGACCGAACAGAACCAGGAAGTGATGGATCTGTACAAGAAAAACGGCGTGAATCCGGTGGGCGGATGCTTGCCGATGCTTTTGCAGTTGCCATTCTTGTGGGCGTTTTATAAGGTTCTCGGAGTCGCGATCGAAATGCGCGGCTCGCACTGGTTGTGGGTGAGCGATCTTTCGCAACCGGAATCGCTCGCCATTCACCTGTTGCCGCTGCTGCTGGTGGCGACGCAATTCCTGATGCAGCGCATGACGCCGCAGCCGGGCGTGGATCCCGCGCAAGCGAAAATGATGATGTTTATGCCGCTGATGTTCGGCTATATGTTCTACTTTGCGTCGGCGGGACTGGTACTATACTGGTTAACCGGCAACGTGGTGGGTATCGTCCAGCAGTGGCTGTTGAACAAAACTATGCCCGCGCCCGAAGTGACGGCGCCGGTTCCCATTAAGAAGGGCAGGAAATAAATTTTGGCCCAAAAGAAATATACGGTCGCGGAAACCGGACCGCGCATTGAAGAATTCCTGAATCACGTCTTTAAACTAGCGGGATTTCAGCTCTCGTTTACCGTGGCGGAAGGGGAGACGCCGCATCCGGATTTTGAAAATCCGGATTTGATGGTGCGCTTCACCGGCGCCGACGTCGACCTGCTGCTCGCGAACAAAGCCGAGCTGCTGCTGGCGCTGGAGCAGTTGACCATGGAAGCGATCGGGATGGCTCCTGAGGAGCATTCGCGGATTTGCTTCGATGCCAACGATCGCCGCATTCTGCG
Organism: Bryobacterales bacterium; assembly: GCA_963760575.1. Classification (GTDB taxonomy): domain Bacteria; phylum Acidobacteriota; class Terriglobia; order Bryobacterales; family Bryobacteraceae; genus Palsa-187. The sequence goes on along the minus strand of CAVXEM010000024.1, from coordinate 13,090 downwards.
CATTGAAGAGTTGCGCATGAGCGCCCAAGCGGCCTGCGAGCGCGTCAAGAAATCGCGTCAGCCGTTTCACTTCAGCCCCATGAATAGCCGCGAGCGGCGCATCTTGCATTTGGCGCTGCGCGACGAAACGGACGTGCGCAGCGAAAGCGTCGGCGAGGGTCCCATTCGCCAAGTGGTGATCGTGCCCGCGGAAATGAAAACTCTGCCGGAGCCGGTGATTCCTCCCAAGCCGCGGCCGGAACTCGATTCTACCGGCGGTCGCCCGGGCGGTTTCCGCGATCGTGGCCGTGGTGGTCGCGACGGCGATCGCCGCGGCGGTCCACCGTCACGCGGTGGTCCGCGCGGCCCGCGCCGTGACTTCCGGTAAGTGAATCTCAAAGACACGATTGCCGCGGTTTCTACGCCGCCGGGACGCGGCGGTATCGGTATCGTGCGCATCTCCGGTCGCGACGCGCGCGTGATTGCCGCTGCGATGCTGCGGTTTCCTCCGGGAACGGAACACGTATGGGAACCTTGGTCGGCGTTTCTCGCAGAACTTCCTGACGTAGGGGGCCATGCCGTCGATCAGGTTGTGGTCACGTATTTCGCGGCTCCGCGTTCTTACACCGCCGAAGATGTAATCGAGATTTCGTGCCACGGTTCACCGGTAGTGCTGCGCTTTGCACTAGAGCGCGCCTGCGCCTGGGGAGCGCGCTTGGCCGAGCCCGGCGAATTCACGTTGCGAGCGTATCTGAACGGCCGCATAGACCTGCCGCGTGCCGAAGCGGTTCGTGATTTGATCGACGCCACTACGCTCTATCAGGCCCGCATCGCGGCGCAGCAAATTAGCGGGTCGGTTTCGTTGCGTTTGAAGCCGGTGAAAGAGCAACTGCTCGAATTGATCGCGCTGCTCGAAGCGGGGATCGACTTCGCCGAGGACGACATCAGCGTGGCGCCGCCCGAAGAAATCCTGCGGCGAATCGATCCGGTGCTGGCAGCCGTGCGTGCGCTGGTCGCGAGTTTCGCTTACGGCAAATTGGTGCATCAGGGATTCACGCTGGCGATCGTCGGGCGCCCGAACGTCGGCAAGAGTAGTTTGTTCAACCGGCTGCTCGAGCAGGATCGCGCGATCGTCACCGACGTGCCGGGCACTACTCGCGATTTAGTATCGGAGACGGCGGTAATTGAAGGAATTCCAGTCAAGTTTGTCGACACCGCAGGCATCCGGGCGGGGCAGGACGTGGTCGAAAAGCTGGGCATCGAACGCAGCTATCAGGCCATGGCCGATGCCGATTTAACCGTGGTAGTGGTGGATCTCTCCGCGCCGCTCGAAACGTCAGACCTGCAGCTGATCGAAAAAGCTAGACAGCAGGGAAAACACTTGGTCGCGGGAAACAAATGCGATTTGCCAACGCGTGCGGACTTGGCCGATGCACTGCGTGTTTCCGCGCTCACGGGCGAGGGGCTCACGGAACTACGCCGCGCCATCATCGATTCCGTTGCGCCGCGTGGCCGCCTGGAACAGGAAGGTGGTTTCATTACGAGCCTGCGCCACGAACAACTTTTGCAAGAAACTTCGCAAGCTTTAGAGCAAGCGCAAAGCGCCACGACCCTCGGCATCCCACACGAGATGCTGCTGCTAGATTTGTATGCCGCGCTCCGCCCTATCGACGGCATCACGGGCGCCACCACCGCGGATGATATTCTCAATCGAATTTTTTCGACCTTCTGCATCGGCAAGTAAGACACATGACCCAACGCGAATCGGAGTTGCGAGCCATGTTCTCTCTAGCCGCGCCGCTGGTGCTCACCGAGCTCGGCTGGATGGCGATGGGCATCGTCGACACCATGTTTGTCGGCCGCGTGAGCGCGGAAGCCATCGGCGCGGTGAGCCTTGGCACGTCAGTGTTCTACGCCATTGCAGTTTTCGCCAGCGGACTTTTGTACGGACTCGACACCCTGGTTTCGCAGTCCTTCGGTGCGGGTGATCTGGAGGATTGTCATCATTCGCTGATTAATGGGATCTGGTTGGCGCTATTCCTGATTCCCGGCGTGATGGGCTTTGTGTGGGTGATGGTCCCCGCGATGGCCCGGTTTGGTATCAACGCGAGCGTGCTGGAAGACACCACTCCCTACATTCGCGCGCTGAATTGGAGTGCGCCTCCGCTGATGTTGTTCTTTTGCTTGCGACGCTATCTGCAATCAATCGGCGTAGTGCGGCCGATCCTGCTTATCTTGATCACGGCGAATCTGGTTAACGCCGCCGGCAACTGGATTTTCGTCTTCGGCAATCTCGGCGCTCCGCGGCTGGGTGCGGAGGGCGCCGGCTGGTCTACGTGCGTTTCCCGCGTATACATGTTGGTCGCAATGGTTCTTATTATCTGGCGGCGCGATCCCAAAGCCTTCGTCGTGAGCTGGCGGCCTGACTTTCCGCGCATCGGCAGACTCTTGACATTGGGTCTGCCTGCCGCGGGACAGATCGGTTTGGAGACCTCGGTGTTCGCGACCGTGACCATCTTGATCGGTAAGCTCAGCTCCGCAATTCTCGCCGGACACCAGATCGCGCTGACGGTGGTCTCGACCACCTTCATGATGCCGTTGGGCATCAGTTCGGCCGCCGCTGTGCGAGTGGGACACGCCATCGGAAGGCGCGACCCGCAAGGTGCCTCGCGAGCCGGCTGGACGGCGTTGGCATTTGGCGCGGGCGTGATGTCTTTAGGAGCGCTGGCCATGCTGGTCATCCCGCAAGCCATCGCGCGCTTGTTCACGCCCGAAGCCGCGATCATTGCAGCAGCCGCGCCGTTGCTGCGCGTCGCCGCGTTCTTTCAACTTTTCGACGGACTGCAGGTCACCGCCACCGGAGCACTGCGCGGCGCGGGCGACACGCGCACACCCATGCTGTGCCATTTTGCCGGATATTGGATTCTGGGTTTACCGCTGGGCGCGTTCTTGTGTTTCCGCGAATCGCTGGGCGCAATGGGCCTGTGGATGGGGCTGTCCGCGGGTCTGATCTTGATCGGCATCGTACTGGTGTGGTTCTGGCAGCGCACCGCGCGCGGGCTTCGCGGAGTAGTCCGGACTCACAATTGAGCTCCATGCATTCCCTGGTGTTACAATAAGGAAACTCACCGCAAAGTCCACGGCCAGGTAGCTCAGTTGGTAGAGCGCAGCCCTGAAAAGGCTGGCGTCGGCGGTTCAAGTCCGTCCCTGGCCACCACATTTTCAAACACTTACAGGCAGTCAAAAACTCCATTTCATTCCGGTTCATTCCAAAACATTGGTCTGTCGAGACTCCGGCGGTTCAAGTCCGTCCCTGGCCACCACATTTTCAAACACTTACAAGTGCCCTCTCCTATCGTTTTGTTCCATTCTGTTCCAATTCCAAAATCAGGCTTGCTGGATTTTGTCTCAACTCAGAATGGATCAGGCGGGTCCCGCCCTGTTTCTATCAACTGCGGCTCTTGATTCTTGTGTCCCCAGAAGAGGCCCGAGACCGCCCTGGGTGGATGGATTGAAAGTGGCCATCGTCCAGTAGAATTCGCGTCGGTCTCGGTTATGCTAATCTACTCGTCACATTCATTTTCACTCTCTGATCGTGCCGAATCGACTTGGAATACCGTGTCGCTCGGGCTTTGGAGGAACGGATGTCCGAGGAGAACGTTATTCTGAACCTCGTCGGCAGCGTCTATGACGCCGCGACCGATCCGGAACTCTGGCCGGTCTTCCTCGAAAAATTCGCCGAAGCAGCACACTCCTCAACGACCTCCCTCTTTTTTTATGATCTGACAAATTTGGAAGCAAATGTCTTCAAATTTGTTCGCTCTGAACCCGAGTGGTGGCATGAGTACAGCTCGCATTATGCCGAACTAGATCCATGGGCAGCCGGCGGCTTTAAGCTGGGTCTACAGAGTGGTGCGGTCGCTACTGGAGAGATGCTCTGCTCAAACGAGACTCTCCAACGTTCTGAGTTTCAAAACGAATTTTTGCGGCGGAGCGACCTTTTCCACCAGTTCTGTGGAATTGTATTCAAGGAGCAGAATGGCGCGTCGGTATTTTCTTCGATGCGCCCCAAGAGGCTCGGGCCTTTCGGCGATGAACACACTCGGTTGCTTCAGTTGTTGATGCCGCATCTCCAACGAGCTGTTCAACTACACAAGCGGATTGTCGGGCTAGAGAGCAAAGCTAATTCTGCGGCGGAAGCGTTTGACCGGATTCCAGTTGGCTTTCTCGTGATAGACGCCGCCAGCAAAGTTCTCATGTTGAACCGCCGTGCACAGGCCATCCTCAATTTGAACGACGGTCTGACTTTGGGCCGGAATGGTCTGGTCACGTCACGCTCGGAGGAGACAAATCGCCTCCGGGGATTGATTCAAAGCGCAATCGCCGGCGCATCGGGAAAGGACATCGGCTCGGGAGGAATTATGACCGTTCCGCGGCCGTCGCTGCAGCGCCCCTTCCAGATCCTTGTGATTCCGTTGCGATCCAGGACCTCTGTGTTTTGGCCCGAAACAGCGTCGGCCGCAATTTTTGTGAGCGATCCGGAAAGCCAGCTTCAACCTTCAGACAAAGTGCTGAGCCGATTGTTCGGTCTCACCCAGGCGGAGGCCCGGATCGCACGGGTGCTTATGGAGGGCAAAAGCTTAGAACAGGCTGCCGAGGGACTTCACCTTAGCCGCAATACCGTTCGTTCACAGCTCCGTAGCATATTCGACAAAACGGCCACTAGGCGCCAAGGTGAGCTGATCCGACTCCTTTGGAGCAGCCCAGCGCAGCTCAGATCCGACTAACGTCGAATGTTATCTGAGACCATACTTCTGGACCTCGTAGGCAGCGTCTATGACGCTGCGACCGATCCTGGGCTCTGGCCAGTCTTTCTCGACAAATTCGCTGAGGCTGTGCAAAGCGCAAGCACGCAGATCTTCCTTTATGACGTGGAACGCCACGGGGGCAACCTCGCTGCAACGACACGCCTCGACCCGCAGCTTCAGAAGGAGTACAACGAATACTACATTGGAGTAGACTGTTTTGGCATTCACGGCCTCAAGCTCATTACCACTGGGAACGTCGCTACCGGTCAAATGATGTGCCCCGATTCGATACTAGAAGACTCAGAATTTTATAACGACTTCTTACGTCGAATGGGCACTTTTCACCAGCTTGGTGGATTCATATACAAGGACCGTTCCGTAGCCTCGGTTATCTCCACGTTACGGCCTAAGGGGGCAGGACCATTTGACGAGGGAGATGTTCAGTTGCTTAGGGCGCTGATGCCACATCTTCAGCGGGCCGTTCAGTTGCACCAGCGGATTGCCAGTCTGGAGAACAAAGCCGATTCTGTCTCCGAAGCGTTGGATCGGATTCCGATCGGTTTCCTCGTGATGGACGCAGCTAGCAAGGTAGTCGTTTTGAACCACCGCGCGCAGACCATCCTCAATTTGAACGATGGTCTTAGTCTTGGCCGGAACGGTCTAGTTACTCCCCGCTTGGAAGAAACAAACCACCTTCGGGGATTGATTCAAAGCGCGATCGCCGGCTCGTCGGGAAAGGGTATCGGCTCGGGAGGAATCATGACCGTTTCGCGGCCGTCGTTGCGGCGTTCCTTTCAAGTCCTCGTGACCCCCTTGCGATCCAGGGCCTCGACCGTCTGGCCAGAGAAGGCGGCGGCCGCCATCTTTTTGAGCGATCCCGAGAGCCAGACCGAACCCTCAGACAAGATACTCGGAAGACTGTTCGGTCTAACCCCGGCGGAAGCCCGGCTCGCAGCGGCGCTAATGAAGGGCAACAGTCTGGAACAGGCTGCAGGAGAATTTCACCTCAGCCGTAATACTGTTCGCTCTCAGCTCCGTAAGATATTCGATAAGACAGACACCAAGCGGCAAGGGGAATTGATTCGACTCCTTTTGAGTAGCCCGGTACAATTCGAGCTGGATTGAGCCGAGCACTGCCGGTTGAATCGCGACGACTCCTCTTCGCCAAAATAGTGGTACTCATAGCCGTTTCTCTGCGGAATTGTTCTCTCCTTCATCCATTTGAGTGTTGATTTTGTCGGGCGGGTATTGTAGATTTACTCCCAAAGTTTATAAATTAACAATTTGGCGTGTAGCAGCTCGCAAAATCGCTGCAAGGTCGCCAGAATGCCAGGAGGCTGTAAATGAGACAATTGCATTGGAGAATGATCCAAGCGCTCTTTCTCCTGTCGGGTTATACGGCTTTCGCACAAACCACTTTAGGCCCGGCAACGCTGGCATTCGGTAACCAAGTCATTAATCAGGCAAGCTCTCCGAAGACCGCGACGTTCAAGAATACCCAGGCAATCGCGATGACGATTAGCAGCATCGCGGTGAGCGGAGCGAATGCGGGCGATTTTGTCTCGGGCGGGAACTGCCCACTCAGCCCGAATACGCTCGGCGCGGGAAAGAGCTGCAGCATCACTGTCACGTTTACACCTTCCAGCTTGGGAAGTGAAACGGCGACTCTCACCGTAACTCACAGTGCGACTACAAGTCCGCAGACAGTGGCCCTGACCGGAACTGGCGTCATTCCCGTCAAGCTCTCGGCCGCCACTTTAGCGTTTGGAAATCAGGCCGAGGGAACCACGAGTGCCGCGAAAACTGAAACGCTCACGAACGTGCAGGCGATGCCTCTGACAATCAGCGATATTGCTGTCAGCGGAAGTTTTACTCAAACGGGGGGAACTTGCCCTCTGAGCCCGACTACGTTGGCTGGTGGCGCGAGCTGCACCATCCTCATAGCGTTTACTCCGACGGCGGTAGCCCCTGAAACCGGCACATTGACGGTTGTCGATAGTGCTAGTAACAGCCCTCAAATGGTAAGTCTGACGGGGACGGGCATTACACCCGTCACACTTTCAGCCAGCACTTTGAATTTGGGAACGGTTGCCGTCGGCAATATCAGTGCGACCAAGACCGTTACGTTGACAAACCACGAAAATATGCCCGTCAGCTTTACCGGCATCGTCGCTAGCGGAGCTTTCGCCGTGGCTACCAACACCTGCGGCACGAGTATCGCGGCCGCGTCCACCTGCACCGTGGGTGTAACGTTTTCTCCGACCACCACGGGAGCGGCCACCGGCGCCCTGACGTTTACTGATAACGCTGCCAATAGCCCGCAGATAGTCAGCCTCACTGGGACGGGAAGCACTCCGGTGACTCTCTCCGCTAGTACCTTGAATTTCGGGACAGTGGCAGTCGGCAACACCAGCGCGGCCAAAACCGTCACGCTTACAAATCACGAAAACGTATCCCTCAACTTTTCCAGTATCCTGACAAGCGAAGGTTTCGCGGTAGCCAGTAACACGTGCGGGGCGAGTATTGTCGCCGGGTCCATCTGCACCGTTGGTGTGACGTTTTCTCCGACCGTGACCGGCGCCGCTACAGGAACCCTGACATTCACCGATGATGCTACGAACAGCCCACAAGCAATCAACCTTAACGGAGCCGGCTCGTCGCCGGTCACTCTTTCGGTAAGCAGCCTTGCATTTGGGAGCCTCGCCGTGGGCAAGACGAGTGCCGCCAAGACAGTTACATTAACGAACCATTTGACTTCACCCCTGGCCATTTCGGGAGTGGCGGCGACTGGAGATTTCGCGGTGGCCAGTAACACCTGTGGCTCCAGTGTTGGCGCCGGGCTTAACTGTGCTGTCGGGATAACGTTCAAGCCGACCGTTTTGGGGCTGCGCTCTGGCACGCTCACAATCAGCGACGGAGCTTTTGGCAGCCCTATTGTGGTGCCGCTTACCGGCGGTGTGACATCAATCACCGTGACGTTTGCGAATATTTCGATTCCGCTCGGGAACACACAACAGTACATCGCTACCGCTACGATCAGCGGAGGCACCCAAGACGTGACACAGTCGGTCACATGGAGTTCGTCGGCTGCGGGCGTGGCGACGATCAATGCAAGCGGCCTGGCGAGCAGCGTTGGACAGGGGAGCACAACGATCAAGGCTGCGTTGGATTCCATCAGCAGCTCGACAACTTTGACGGTGACGGCACCGGCATTGGTTTCGATTGCCGTAACGCCCGCGAATTCATCGATTCCGGTGGGGAGCACGCAGCAGTTCACAGCCACAGGGACGTACACCAATGGAACCACGCAGGACCTGACGAATACGGTCGCGTGGAGTTCGTCGGCGACAGGTGTGGCGACGATCAGCGCAACTGGATTGGCTACCGCGGGTGTGACGCAAGGACCGACGACAATCCAGGCAGCGTCCGGTACCATCAACGGCTCGACGACGCTAACGATCACCCCTGGTTTTATCCAAACCGGGAGCATGACGAACGGAAGATTGGAGGCGACTGCGACAGTGCTGAACAGCGGCCTCGTGCTGATTGCCGGTGGAGTTGGCGTGAGTGGTACAAGCTTGACCAGTGCAGAGCTGTACGATCCTGCCACGGGAGCCTTCACACTGACGGGCAGCCTGAATACCGGTCGCGCTTATCATACGGCAACGCTGCTGAACAATGGCACGGTACTAATCACTGGAGGTTGCCAAGGCTGTCCGCCCGGGCTCAACGGCACTAGTTTGGCCGATTCGGAACTGTACAATCCTGCAACGGGAACTTTCACAGCGGTGGGCACTCTGAATGTTGCGCGGGCATATCACACAGCGACCCTGCTGGGTAACGGAAAGGTGCTGATCGCGGGAGGCTTGGCGGCTGGCAGTTCCTTATTAAGTACGGAGCTGTACGATCCCACTAGCCAGACTTTTGCCAATAGCGGCAACATGAGCGGGGCACGCTACTTCCACACCGCAACGTTGCTCAACGACGGGACGGTGCTCGTTGCGGGTGGGGAGCCGGCTCCTGGCACCCCTGTGGCGACAGCTGAGATTTATAATTCATTGACCGGCGTCTTCGCGCCCACGAACCAGAATATGACCGTGCCGCACTCTGTTCACACCGCGACACTGTTGAACAATGGAAAAGTTCTGATCGCAGGAGCAGGCGACCCTGCGGTGGCGGCCACGGCGGAACTGTATGATCCAACGAATGGAACGTTCACCGCCACCGGCCCTTTGAACACGGGGCGCTACGTACATACGGCAACTCTGCTCAACAACGGCATGGTGCTGATCGCGGGCGGCTACGGCAGCACTTACCTGGCCAGTGCGGAGCTTTACGATCCCACAACGGGGATGTTCACCGTGAGCGGAAGCCTCAACATAGCCCGCTACGGACATGTAGCCAGGCTCTTGAACAACGGCATGGTACTGAACGTTGGAGGTTATGGCGCAACGGGCTCGCTAGCGACCGCGGAATTGTTCGAGATCCTCAGTCTGACGCCGCCTGACTTGGTTTCGATCGCTGTAACTCCGGTCACCCCGACTATTCCTCTGGGGACGGCGCAAAGCTTCATCGCTACCGGCACGTTCAGCAGCAGCAGTCCACAGACGCTGACTTCGGTTACATGGAGTTCTTCCAATAACTCGGTGGCAACCGTCAGCGATGATTTGACCAATCTCGGCACAATCTATGCGGTAGCCACCGGCTCGGCCACAGTGAGCGCATGCACCGGCTCGGTGTGCGGATCGACAACGCTGACAGTTGGCCCACCGGCGCTGGTGTCTATCGCAGTCAGTCCGTCTTCGCCATCAATTCCGGCAGGGACCACGCAGCAGTTTACGGCCACCGGCACATACACGGACGGCAATATGCCGAACCTGACCTCCTCCGTCACCTGGGGTACGTCGGCAAACACCATCGCGACCATTAATAACGCCGGGTTGGCCACCGGTGTGATTCAAGGCACTGTCACGATCACGGCTTCTTCGGGAGCAGTGCAAGGGACTGCTACGCTAAATGTAACTGCCCCGATACTCACTTCGATTTCGGTAATGCCGGCGAATCCTTCGACGGCGTTGGGACTGTCCCGGCAGTTCACGGCCACCGGAACCTACAGCGATGGTAGCGTCCAGGACCTAACTAGCGCCGTCACCTGGAGTTCGTCGGCTACGGGCGTTGCGACGATCAATGGCGGCGGCCTGGCTATGAGTGTGGCGGCTGGTCCGACCACGATTACCGCTATGTTCGGCTCGTTCACGGGGTCGACGAGTTTGACTATTACCCCGCCCGCGCTGGTTTCGATCGCGGTAACGCCCGCCAATCCATCGATCGCCGTGGGGAACACGCAGCAGTTCTCGGCTACTGGCACCTACACCAATGGGAGTACCCAGGACGTATCCACGAGCGCAACCTGGACGTCCTCGATGACCTCGGTCGCAGCTATCAACTCGATCGGCTTGGCTACCGCCAGCATGGTCGGAACAAGTACAATTGCGGCCACTTCCGGCTCGGTGAGTGGTTCGACCGTAATTACGGTCGACAATCCAGTACTCGTCGAGCAAGTAAACGCGAGTAATAGCATTCTGGTCCAAGCGAACTTTGACCCCCTGCAGGTCAGCGGAATTGCCCAGAGGGTCGTCATCGGCAACCCGATCACCGTAACCGGCGTTACGGTGCAGTTCCAGAACACATTCCCCAAGAATGGATCTGCATATCTCGATCTCGTGAAAGACGACGGCACGGGGGAGCCGTCCAATCAACTTGCAGACATTCTGGGAACCAGCACTAACCAAGCGATTTACGTATACGGCGGTACCTTCACCTTTGCAATGCCCGCAGTTGCGGTGCCTGCAGGAACGTTCTACGTGGTCGTCCGTACTCAGAACGTCCTATCCCACGGTTATAGTGCGCTTCTCGTGGTCACCGGGCGAACGTCCGCGCCAGGCGCGCTGGCCCCGGTACAAGTGCAAAACCCATCCACGCAGTCCTGGTCTGCCGCGGCACCCCAACAGTTCCTAACGTTTACTCTTACGGCTCTTTCGCCAGCAAGTACCCCGCTGACGTCGATGGCTGTTGTCCCCCCTAATCCTGCGATCGCAACCGGTACGACGCAGCAACTCGCCGCTGTCGGCATGTACAGCGACGGCACAATGCAGGATTTGACGAACACCGCTACGTGGAGTTCGTCCAACCAGACGCCGGTAACTGTAAACGCCGCGGGACTGGCTAATGGGGTTGCTGTGGGAGCGTCCGTGATCAGTGCGGCCTCCGGTTCCACCAGCGGCTCGACGACCCTGACTGTGGGCTCCCCTCTTACGGTGCAGCAAACGAATTCGGACACCTCGGTTTTGGTGGATCATGACTTTAGCCCGTTACTGGTGAGTGGGATCAGCCAGCCCTTAACGTTGAGCACTACCACCATTGTGAATTCCGTGACTGTCCAATTTTCGAACTCCTTCGTCAACGATGGCTTCGCTTACCTGGATATCGTTCAGGACGACGGCACGGGCAAACCCTCGAACGCGCCCACGGCCATACTTGCGACTAGCATTGAAACGGCATGGAATCTTTACAGTATCAGCTACACGTTTCACTTCCTGCCTACCACGTTGCAGGCGAGCACAGTTCACATTGTGCTGCGAACCCAAAACGTTATTTCGATCGGCTACGGCGCTTTGAATGTAGTGACCGGTAGTCAGTCATCGCTGACTGGCCTAAATGCATTATTGGTTCAGGACCCAACGACTCAGACCTGGGCGCCGACGAGCCCGGTACAGTATCTGACATTCACGCTGGCCGCTCTCGCGACCGGCGGAAGCGGCGGTTCGGGTGGTGGTCTTGTGGATAGCGGCTTCACGACCGTAGTCACTGCATCCGTGGGCGGCGGGTCAGTCAGCGGCTGCCCGGGGGAAGCCACCGAGGCTCCAACTGCGGGGCCATCCAGTCAGTCTGTAAGGTGTCCCAACGCCACCGGGAACAACGCCGGTACCCAATGGAACGCCGGCGGAAGTGCGTCCGGGTCGGCTACGGCAAATCTAGTAACAGCATTCTTAACAACGAACATCGATGCGGTTACGGGCAATATCCAAGTCCCCACAATGTTCGGCGGCGTAAGTGCCTCAGTTACTGATACGCTGACCTTTGTAGGCGCACGCGGACAGGGATTCGTAGTCTTCAATCTTCACTACGATGGCGCTGCTATCGTCAGCTTCCACGGCCCCACGAGCCCGGTATATCCAGGCACTTTTGAGCTGCAAATCTATCAACAACTCGCATGGCCTGGCAGTGGCTGTTGTGTAAATTACGTACAAAATGTAGGGAACCCGGTGCAAGTAACTGGGGCGACGGAACTGCTTCCGCCCCAAAGCTTTTCAACGCCGGTCTCGCAGGATTGGCCAACGTCTGCGCTTCCGATTTCGTTCGGGACGGCTACCCAGGTCACGTTAGGCGCCGGAGCAGGTGGCGGCGTTACTGCCATGGCCAACTCCAACATCACAATGAGTGTTGACCACGCCTATATTGCAAGCATCCAACTGTTTGACGCGAACATGAACCCGATCATTGGTTCTGTGAGTGCTTCCTCGGGGGCAACTTACAATGTCTTGAATCCGCCCCCACCCAGCCCCTGATGGTGATGGACTTCTTGTTTTCGCCCAAGTCGCCGGGTTGAATTGCGGACGAGTGGTCGGCCACCCGCCTATTTCCTTGAACAAATAGTTCCCGGCAATGGCGGCAGTCTGTTGACGTGGCGCAGGTTCATTTAGACTCGGGCGTTCCATACAGGATTTATTACGCTTTAATCGGAAGAAACACTGCTACTAGGTCCTCAAGTGTCGGTTTTTTGCCCTGGCCGCGTAGCCATTGCAGGCGTTCCAGGCCCCGAGCCGTGATTTGAAAATGTAGTTTTTCACGCGCGTCCCATGCCCGAGTGACCAGCCCCAAGTCTTCCAAGTGAGCCAGATACGTGTAGCTCCGCCGAACGGGCCGGATTCCAACTCTGTGCGCAAACGCAGGGACATCCATCCAAGTTTTATCCTCTAAAACTTCCAGCGCCTTTTTTTTTGTTTTGTTGTACGATCCGTTTTTCCTGTTCATCTCTGCGTATCCCAAAATTTTTCCGCTGACACTTTTCTGTCGCAAGTCCGTGTTTCGTCAAACGCAAGATTGCCCGTTCCGAAAGGTGTAGCATCACCTAGCAGATGTTTCGTCCGGCAAACCTCCCCGCGAAGCTAACTCCTTTCCGCCGGAATATTGATAGTCCGCGCAATTGCAGTACTTACAACGGCCTCTATCTTTATGGTCCC
>CAVXEM010000023.1:0-88216 GCA_963760575.1 Bryobacterales bacterium | reverse complement strand
CCGGATTGTGCCAGCCGCCAATGTCCGCCGCCAGCGCGTCGGCTTCCGGAGGACCCCACGTCCCTGGCTGGTACACATGCAGCGGCAGGCTTCGGTCTGTCACGCCGTCAACAGCGGACCACGCCGTCTCCACCGCGTCCTCGCGCACGAACAGCATTCCATCGCCGCGCATGGCGTCGGTCAATAGGCGTTCGTAAGGACTCACGGCCCCGTCGATCTCCAGCTTCATGACCGATAATTCGCTCGCCATGGGCACCAAGTCGAATCCCGGACGTTTCACGCGGATTCCAAAGTTGACACGGAAATCCGGATCCAGGCGGAAGCGCACGTAGTTGGCGCCGAAGGGCACTCTCCACAACGGAGACTCGCGCAGCCGCACCACCACTTCGGTGGCTTTCACCGGCAGGCATTTTCCGGTTCGAACCAGGAACGGCACGCCGGACCAGCGCCAGTAGTCCAATTCGAAACGCACCGCGGCGTAAGTCTCTGCCCGCGAATCCGGCGCCACGCCCGGTTCGTTGCGGTAGCCGGCGAACTGGCCCAGCACCACTGTCGACGGCGTCAGCGGGACAATCGTGCGGAACACTTTGGCTTGCTCGTCGCGCAGTGCGTCGGGATACAGGCCGGTCGGCGGAGCCATCGCCAGGAACCCGATCACTTGCAGCAGGTGGTTCTGCACCACATCGCGAATCGCGCCTACTTCGTCATAAAATTTGCCGCGGCCCTGGACGCCGAAGTTCTCGGCCATGGTGATTTGCACGCTGTGGATGTAGCGGCGGTCCCAGATGGGCTCCAGAAACGAATTGGCGAAGCGGAAGAACAGGAGATTTTCCACCGCTTCCTTGCCTAAAAAATGATCGATGCGGAAGATAGAGGATTCCGGGAAGACGGAGCTCAGGATGGCGTTCAACTCCTGGGCGGATGCCAAGTCGCGCCCAAACGGTTTTTCGACGACCACGCGCGCGTTTTTAGCGCAGCCTGAGCGCCCGAGTTCTTCCACCACTTCGCCGAACAGACTGGGCGGGATGGCCAGATAGTGGGTGGGGCAACTACAGTTGCCGAGACGGTCGCGAAGCTGCTCGAAGGTTTTCGGATCCTGATAGTCGCCGTCGATGTATTGCAGTAGGCTGAGCAGCTTCGTGAAGGCCGAATCGTTCAAGCCGCCGTTCGCGGTGACGCTCGCTCGTGCCCGCTGCTGAAGCTGTTCCAGCGTCCACCCGGCTTTCGCCACGCCGATCACCGGCACGTTCAATTCCCCGCGCAGCACCATCTGCTGCAGCGCCGGGAAAATCTGCTTGTAGGCTAGATCGCCGGTGGCGCCGAAAAACACCAGCGCGTCGGAAGCCACGGAGGAATTTGGCACGGAGCTTACGGCTTCCAATCCACGCGGAAAATATTGAATTCGTAGTTGCCTTTGCTCCGATAGCTGGACGCGAAGATCAAATACTTGCCGTCCGGGGAGAACTCCGGAAACGACGTGAACTTCTGGTAGTCGGTGACTTGCTCGAGCCCCGTGCCGTCCGGATTAATCAGGAACAGATCGAAGGAACCCGAATCGCATTTGTTCTTATTCGATGCGAACAAGATCTTCCGGTTATCTGGCGTGAAGGTCGGCGCGAAGCTGGCGCAGCCGAAATTCGTGATCTGCTTGGCGCTGGAACCGTCGGCGTTCGCGACGAACAGCTCCATCTTCATCGGCGTCGTCAGATTTTCTTTCAACAGCTCGCGATACTTAGCGGTTTTCTCCGGCGTGTCCGGATGATACGCGCGCCACACCATCTTGCTGCCGTCGTGCGAGAACACCGCCCCGCCATCGTAGCCCTCGGTATTGGTGATGCGCTTTTTGCCGCCGCCGTCCTCATTCATGGTCCACAGCTCGAGATCGCCTGAGGCTAGCGAAGTGTAGATGATCTTCTTGGTTTTGAAATTGACGGTGCCCTCGGCGTCATAGCCGGTGGTATCGGTCAGCTTCTTGACGATCTTGCCCTGATCAGTGGCCAGATAGATATCAAAAGTAGGATAGATCGACCAAACATACCCCTTGCTGCGATCCGGCGGCGCGGGGCAGGCATCCCCGCCTTCGTGCGTCGACGCATAAATGATGTGTTTGTTGTCGCTAGTGAAGTATCCGCACGTGGTGACGCCCTTGCCCGTCGAAACCAGGTGCTGATCGGAGCCATCCGCATTCATGATGTACTCCTGATCGCAGGTGCGTCCGTCGCGCGTCGATTGGAAAATGATGCGCTTACTGTCGGGCGACCAGTAGGACTCGCCGTTCGAGCCCCCCTCCGTGAGCTGTTTGAGATTCTCAAAATGAGTCGTGGGTTGCTGCGCCAGCAGCGGTAGAGATAACAGCAGAAGCAAGCCAGGTAGCAAGGTCTTCATAGCGACAATTGTAGACCGTGGCACTTGGTGGACGGAAGTGGTAGGCTTGGCAGCCATGTTCACGCACCTGCGAGTCTGTCGCTTCGCCGCAGTCCTCGCTCTCCTGGTGGCAACCGCAGCCGCCCAGCCCACCGCCGCCAGCTGGGACAGCGTCAAGGCACTTACAACGGGGACCGATGTGCGCATCTCGACCGGTCCGCGTACAGTTCGCGGCAAAATCGACCGGATCACGGATGATGCACTGACGGTGACTTCCGGTAAGGGTCAGGAGATGTTCAGCCAGCAAGACGTCTCGCGAGTGTCGGTCAAGAAACCGGGCCATCGCAAGAGAAACGCGCTGATCGGCCTCGGAATCGGCGCGGGAGCGGGGTTAGGTGTTGGCCTCGCCGCGCGAGAGGGCCCCGGTGGCTTCGGGCCAAATTTAGACGATGCGGTTACGGTAGGAATGACGGTGGCAGGCGCCCTCGTGGGCACGATTGTGGGAGTTCTCATTCCAACGGGCGGTTGGCACGAAATTTATAAGAAATAGCGGAGCTAGGGAAGCGGGATCCTTGCGAGGCTGCGATCCGCTTAGATGCGCGTAGAACCCCAGATCCTCGCCAGTGAACTGCTTGGTCAGCAGGATGATCTGAAAGGTATGTCCCGCGAAGTGCTCGACCACGTGATAAATCGCCGCCAGCACCGTATTCTCGTACCCCTGCGTCCGGATGCGTTCCAACAGCCGCTCCGCCGGCAGCCCACGGAATAATGCCGCAGCCTCTTCCACGGTTGCCCGCAATCCCGCCAGAAGTTCTTGCGCACCGGCGCCCTCACGAGCGGCGAATTCAGCGTCGCGCTGGCGAAGATCCGCCTGCCCGCCCACGCCGTGCAAAATCCATTGCCGAACATTTCCATTCAGATGCAGCAGCAGATTGCCCACTGCATTCTGATTCGCCGACGTCCGAGCCCACAACTGTTCGGGAGTGAGCATCTCCACGCAAGTCTCGATGCGTCCCATCATCTGCGCCAGTTTGTCTGCCGAAAAATTCAAGAACTCGGATTCAACGTTCACCGGTGAGACTCCATTCGTTCCGCCCATGCTAGAAATCGTACCAACTCCCGCCGGTTGGTCCACGCAAACCGCCAGAAGTCGCGCGCGCCAATTCGTTCCGCATGCAGACCGGAGTAAGTCTCGATGCGCCACCGCAGATACGGGCTACGCCAGGGACACAGCCGGTATCCTTTGGATAGCCGCCACAAAACACCAAACATTAAAGGGAGACTCGCACCTTCGCGCGAAGCGGAGCCGGCATCACTTATTGGCGGAGGCGTTGGCGTAGTAGCCATTCCGGCTGCGCACCGTGGGACGTCCGGGAGCATTCACCGTGACGGTAATCTTGCGGTAAGTTCCGTCCAGCGTCGGATTTAAAGGTGAATACGCCAGCGTGTATTGATTGCGGATCTCGTGCGCGATCTCCGGCACTTCCTTGTCCACTTCTTCGAGATCCTTCGGATAATAATCCATCGCTCCCGAAGCCAGCGCCAGATCGTGAAGCGCCCGCCGGGCCTTCTTCGCCTCGCGCGGCTCTTCTTCGCTCAGGATGCCGATAGAGTAAATCAGCACATCGCTCTGCTGGGCCTTGCGCATCAGCTCTTCGAGGTTGATGTTGCTGGTATTGTCGTTGCCGTCGGTGACGATCACCAATACCTTCTTGTCTTTCTTGGCCTTGTCCTTCAAGTAGTCCATCGACATGCTGATGGCATCGCGCATCGCCGTGCCGCCTTTGGTCTCCATGCGGTCGAGCGCTTCTTCCATTTTCTTCATGTCGTTGGTGAAAGGCTGGTCCAAATAAGCGTCGTCGTTGAAATTCACAATGAACACTTCGTCCTGCGGATTGGACGCTCGTACCAAATTCAGCGCCGCCGCCGCCACGCGGTTCTTCTTGTCGCGCATGCTGCCGCTGTTATCGATGATGATACCGAGCGACACCGGCAGATCTTCGCGCCGGAAAATCTTGAGCGGCTGCTCGATGCCGTTCTCCAGCACCTTGAACGCCGGTTCTTGCAGATTCGTCACCAGCTTGTTGTTCTTGTCGATCACGCTCGCGTGCACCACCACTAAACGCGTATCCGCGACGAAAACCGGGATCTCATCCTGCGGTGCAGCCGCGTTTTGCGCCGAAGGCGTCGAAGGTGGTGTTGTCTGCGCGCTTTGGCCCAGCGCCCAAGCCGCTGCCAGCAGCAAAGCGCCGGCGATGCTATTGCGTCGGAGCATAGTATCCCGTCCTGAACATGGCGTGCAATTGTGGCAGTCCCGTGGTCTTCACCAATTTCACCTGCACGCGGCGGTATTTCCCGTCGCGCGCCGTATTCTTAGGACTGTAGCCCAGCACATATTGATTGCGCAATTCGATTCCTATCTTGGCGGCCACATCCGGCAGCTCCGCCAGGTTATCTACCGCGAAATGGCGGCCGCCGGTCTGCTCCGCCATCTCCGCCAGCAAACTCGGTCCGCTCATTTCTTCCACCGTCCGGCCCCGTGAAGCGATGGGCTCGAAAATTCCGATGGCGTAAATCTGAACATCGGCTTCCCGCACCGCATTCTTTACTTCGGTTTCCGTGTAACGGCTGGAGTTGTCGCCGCCATCGGAAATAATAAGGATGGCCTTGCGCGGGTTGTGAGCCTTCTTCATCTGGTTCATCGCCAGATACACACCGTCGAGCAAGGCGGTGCGGCCTTTAGCCTGCGTAAAGGTAAGACGGTTTTGGACCTCTTCCGTTTCAGTGGTAAAGCTTTGCACCATCTCCGGGCGGTCATTGAAAACCACCAGGAAAAACTCGTCCTGCGGATTCGCCGTCTTCATAAACTGCGCCACCGCCTGCCGTGACCGTTGCAATTTGGCGCCCATACTCCCGCTGCTGTCAAACACGATACCCACGGAAAGGGGCGCATCTTCGCTCGAAAACTGCGTGATCTCCTGGTCGACTTTGTCTTCGGAGAGCTTGAAGTTTTCCTTGTCGAGACCGGTCACAAAGCGGCTCATGGGGTCCGTCACCGAGACCGGGATCAAGACCAGAGTGGTATCGACGCGAATATCCGAGCGCCTATCGGTAATCGATTCATTGGGATCGGCCGCCGATGGCTTGGCCCGCGGGGTAATAGAAACAGTGGGTTGAGTGGGGTTAACCGTCGCGCGCGGCGCGGAGTCCTGCTGATAACCCAGCGTGACAACCAGTGGAATCGTTACGACAAGAGCGAGTCCGATCAGGAGACGCATAGTACAACCTGCCCTCAGTATATCAGGGCAACTCGCCAAGCAGCGTTCAATTTTTGGGATGAAGTTGATTGCCGGAAAAAAAGAAAATGCCGGTGAGTACTCGGAGGAAGATACTCACCGGCCGGTTTACTGTTACCCGAAGGCGGCAGTTCACCGAACTTTTGGGTGGTCGCCGAGTGAACGGCAATCAGCCCTAGAGAAAGAGACGCGGTGGAACATCGAAATGCTCCACAACTGGACACACTGATATTATCATCGTAAATATTACTTGTACAGAGGCAGATCGCCGAAATTCGACAAGCGAAGGCACTTTCTCTGAATTTTTTAGCCTATCTGCTGGACAGTGCCTAAGATTTTCTACTCGAAGAGGCGGTTCAACACCGCCGCTAGCCTGTACCCGGCCAAGGCAACTCGCTGACGCGCTATGGCCTTCGCTTTTTGTTCGTAACCGGGTGGCATAACCAATGGATTATCCTTGGATCCGGTTTCTAAACCGAAGGTGTACACCGTAGACCTATCCAGCTCGAAACTTTCCACAATCCATTCTTTTGGATCGAGCGATCCCAGATCCGCGGCGGGATTCTCTGCCGTGATCTCGCGCGCATAACGGAGCACTTCTTCATAAGTCAAATCCCGCGGAGCCGCCGCGTTGTCCCACAGCGAATGCAAGTTCGGTCCCCCTTGGACGAAAACAAAATTTCCGCCGGCGTCGCCCTTGGGCTGCGATTTCAGGTACCGGCTGGTGGCGTGCAACGGCTGATGGGAATCGCCCACCAAGTGCACCAGCCATGGAAGGTCATAGGCAGACTGCATTGGGTTCACAGTCGCCAATTCGCTGAGCAAACGGGGAAGCTCAGTCATAAGGTGCGGAGGTTGTTGTTGCATCACTGGCGTGCCATCCCCGGAGATGGGAATGTCGTAATAATGCCAGGTGGGATGCCGCAACATGTCGGGGAAGCCCGGCAGCAGTGGAGTCGGCTGTGAGTCCGCGCGGGCCGGATCGTAGAAGCGGCTGTCGCTGAGGATCTGATCCGGCCAGGGGGCAGCCCACACAAATGCAAAATGCGCGCGCGCGTCGCGGTCAGCAGGGGCGTCCGTGGTGATCATCTCGAAGTCCGGATGCCGCCGCATCATCTCATCCACGCGAGCGCGCGCCTGCGGAGTCAGCCGCTGGTAGGCGATCTCAGCGACAATCCGGTGACCCGAAAAGTTCCACGCCGCGGCTGGAAGAGCCAGGGTCAGAATAGTTGCGAAAAAATGGAACAGACGCATGAAAACTCTATTTCGCGGCGTGCTTGATCAATTGTTCGGCGTGCCGCAGGGCTTCCGGAGTGACCCGTTCGCCCGAAAGCATGCGTCCGATTTCGCGGGTGCGCGCCTTGGCGTCCAGTTCCTCAATGGTGGTGATGGTGCGTCCGCGCTCGGCGTGCTTTTCTACATAATAATGATGCTCCGCGAAGCCTGCGATCTGCGCCAAGTGGGTCACGCACAGCACCTGCGCGGCGCCCGCCAGCTTCTTCAGCCGCCGCCCCACAGCTTCGGCAGCACTGCCGCCCACCCCAGCATCGACTTCATCGAACACCAGCGTGCGTGGGATCGCATTCTTTTCGGCGCGCGCTGGAACGACGCACGTCTTAAGCGCCAGCGCGACGCGCGATAACTCGCCTCCCGACGCGATTTTCTCGAGCGGCTTGAGTTCTTCGCCCACGTTGGGCGAGATGAGGATCTCCACTGTATCCGCCCCCGTGGGCGACCACTCCGCCGCCGAGACCCGAATCTCAACGCGCGTCTTGTCCATGGCGAGCGACGCCAGTTCGCTTTCGACCGCCTTCGCCAGCCGCCGCGCTGCGTCCTTGCGCAGCTTAGAAAGCCTCTCTGCCGTGGCTTCATACGAAGCCGCCAGAGCCGCGACTTCCTGGGTCAGCGCCGTCCGCCGCTCGCCCGAGGATTCTACCGCAGCCAGATTCCGCGCCACGTCTTCACGGAACGCGATCACTTCTTCGATCGTCGTCCCATACTTGCGCCGCAGCTTTTCGAGCGCCGCCAGCCGCGTCTCGATCTCTTCCAGGCGTGCGGGGTCCGCTTCCAGCTTCCCTAAGTAATGACTCAACGAATGAGCCGCCTCATCTACCGCAATGCGAGCTGGTTCCAGCGCAGCCACCACGTCTTGCATACTTTCATCGATTCGCCCGAGTTCCTCCAGGCGCTTGACCACGGCATGCAATTGCGCCGTCACGCTCGCCGGATCTTCGTAAAGCGCAGCGTAAGCAGCTCCGGCCGTTTCCTCCAGCCTCACGACATTGCGCAGCACGCGGCGTTCGTTATCAAGCTGCTCGCCTTCGCCCGCCTGCGGATTCACGCCCTCGATTTCGTTGCGCTGAAACGTCCACAGGTCGGCTTGCCGCAGCTTTTCCTGCGAAGTGCGCTCAAGCTCGGCTAGTTCTAGCGACGCAGCACTCCACCGCGCATACAGCGACCCCACCTCGGACAACTGCTCGCCCGCGCCGGCGAACCCGTCCAGCATTTCGCGCTGCACGCTCCCCGAAAACAACTGCTGTTGATCGTGCTGGCCGTGGATGTCGCCCAAGCTCCGCGCTAGTTCCTTGAGGAGAGCAGCCGTCACTGGACGCCCGCCCGCGAAGGCGCGCGATTTGCCGTTGGGCAGAATCTCGCGTTCGACGATCAACTCGCCGTCTTCCGGCTCCACGCCCTCCGGAAGCGTCTGCCCGTCCACTTCAAAGATTCCGGAAATCCGCGCCCGCTCCGCGCCGCTGCGCACCATCTCCGCCGCCGCGCGCCCGCCCAGCAGCAGCGCCAGCGCATCCACCACGATCGATTTGCCGCTCCCCGTCTCGCCCGTCAGCAGATTCAGCCCGCGATGAAAGCGCACGCGCACTTTTTCGACGACGGCGTAGTTCTCGACGCTGAGTTCCAGCAGCATGGGCTTCTACCGAATTATAGGCAACTGCCGCACCCGCGCCGCCGGAAACATTTTGAAGTTCTTTTGTTTTACGAGCTCCAGGTCGATTACAATGTGAATGGATGAACTTCGGCATCTTAGCGCAAGTCAATTTCTGGGAGATGGTCAGAAGCTCGGAACCGATCCCCGTCGCGGTGATGGGCGTCCTGTTGCTGTTTTCGCTGCTCTCCTGGACCGTCATCTTCTCCAAGCTATTCGCATTCCGCCGCGCCGCCTCGGCCAATAAGAACTTCCTGCGCGCCTTTCGTAAAGCCGACCGCATGGACGCCGTCGCCGCCGCCAGCCAGCAGTTCACCGCCGCTCCGCTAGTCGCCGTGTTCGATTTCGGCTACGGCGAAATCCGCCGCCAGGTAACCAAACGCGGCAACATCGCCAACCCGGTGGCGCTTGAGCGCACGCTGCAGTTAGGCATCAGCGAGGAGATTTCGAAGCTCGAACGCAACATGAGCTGGCTCGCCACCGCCGCGACGGTGTCTCCCTTCGTGGGCTTGTTCGGCACTGTTTTCGGCATTATTGAAGCGTTCCAAGCGTTGGGCTTGTCCGGTTCCACCAGCATGCGGACCGTCGCACCCGGCATCGCTAATGCGCTCTTCGCGACCGCCCTAGGCCTGTTTGCCGCCATCCCCGCCGCGGTCTTCTATAACTATTTCGGGAATAGCATTAAGGTGATGGGCACGCGCATGGAAGATTTTTCGCTCGAGTTCCTGAATGCGGCCGAGCGTATGTTCGAGGGCTAGACGTATGTTGAAAAATAGTTTCCCGCTTGCTCCACGCGCGGTTCTGTTGGGCCGCAGACTCCGCACAGAACCGCGCGCGGAGCAAGCGGAAGCAATCGTGAAGGATAAAGCAGGCGCATGGCTTTCTCGGTAAGCAACGGCAGCGGATCAAGAAGCGGTCTCGGCCGGCGACGCTTCGGCGCGGGGAACGGCACGCTCTCCGAAATCAACATTGTTCCACTGGTGGACGTCGTATTAGTGTTGCTGATCATCTTCATGCTGACCGCCCACGTGATGGAGTTCGGCCTCGAAATCAACGTCCCTGAAGTCAAGCAGGTCAAAGACACCAACGAGGAACTGCCGGTCATCAGCATCACCCGCAACGGCAAGATGTATCTCAATGAGAAGCCTATCAACTTGAACCAAATTGCCAGCGAAGTGCCCAAGCGGTTTAAGAATTCTAAGAACGTATACGTGATGGCCGATAAAGCTACGGTGTTCGACCCCATCGCGCAGGTACTGAGCACGCTTGACCAGGCTCACATTGGCATCAAGATGGTTACCAAGCCGCAGGAGAACTCGGGCCGCTGATGGAGCAGAATTTCCATCCCGATATCCCCGGTCGTGATTTATGGGACCAGCCCGAGCCGCTTAACCGCGCGTTCGTCGCCGCGCTCACTTTGCATGTAACGTTAATCGCCGGAATGGGCATCTATAGTTGGGTGAGCTCGCACCACGATTCCTTCGGCGCTCAGAACGCCGGCGGCGGGGCCATCGGCATTGAAGCGGTGAAGTCCATCCCACTGCTGCACTCTGGGGAGCAGAACCCAGTCGCTAACGATACCGAGTCGCAAGTGCCGCAGCAGCCGGCTAAACCCATTGAGCGCGAGAAGGTTGAAAAAGTGTCTCCCAACGCAGTCGCTCTCAAGATGAAGCAGAAGAAGCGCCAGGCCGACGTCGCCAGCGAACACCAGAAATTCCGGCCCTTCAAGGAAATCGATAACAATCAGGTCTTCGCCAAGCAAGCGCCGCAGGTTTCGAATCCCTTGTTTTCCGCGATGCCCGGCTCGGGACGCATCGGTACCGGAGCCAACACCACCCTCGGTACCCGCTTTGCCGGCTACGCGCAGCAGATCCAGCAACTGGTTGCGCAAAAATGGCACACCGGCGACGTTGCAGCAACCGTGCAAACCGCGCCGATAGTAATTGCGTCTTTCGACCTGATGCGCGACGGAAGCATTCGCAATCCACGAATCATACAACGAAGCGGTATTTCAGCGCTGGACTATTCCGCGCAACGCGCCATACTGGAAGCAAGCCCGTTTCCACCGATTCCCACGGGATTCGATAAGGATTCGGCCCATGTTGAATTCACGTTCGAGTTGAAACGATGAACACTAAATCTATCGCGAGGATTCTGGTCCCTCGTCACGTTGCTCCTGGCAACCGCCGCGTCACTCCCGGGACAAACAAAGGGCGATATAGTCGGTACCATCAGTTCGGCGGAGCGCCCTGCCATCGCAGTAGCCGACATGCGCGGCACCGGCGACGCGCAGCGCAACATGGATACCTTCAATTCCACGCTGTGGGACGAACTCTCCAACGCCGGCATTCTGAAGATGGTAGCCAAGAGCGTGTACCCGCTCGAAGTTCCCCAGCGCCCGCAGGATTTCAAAGCCGCCCACGGTTCCCGTCAACGCACGCCGCGGAACGCCGCCAGTGCGCAACGGTCCTTGGATGACGGATTGGTCCGGGCCACCGGTGAACGCTAACTACCTTGCCTTTGGCTACACCGCCGTGCAAGACAACCGCCTGGTCTTATACGGATGGCTCTTCAATACCGGCCAACAGGACGTGACCAGCGCCCAAGTCATCGGCAAACTGTACTTCGGATCGCTCGACGCCGACGGCGCCAAAAAAGTGGCGCGCGATTTCGCCGCCGACATCCTGCAGCAGTTCGGCGCCAAGAGCCTGGCTGGCACCAAGATCTATTTCGTTTCCGACCGCAGCGGGGCCAAAGAAATCTGGTCGATGGATTACGATGGCTCGCACCAGCAGCGCCTGACCCAGTACAATTCGACGTCCAGCATGCCCGCCGTCTCGCCCGACGGCAAATTGTTCGCCTTCACCACTTATGCCGGCGGCAACCCGCAAATCCGCGTGCACTCGGTCGAAACCGGGCGGCGAATGCCGTTTTACAATCCGGTCTCCTCTGTGGTCGAGACGCCCGAGTTCACCCCCGACGGCAAGCAGTTGCTGTTCGCGACGGCCCTGAACGGCTGGGTGCAAATTTGCATCGCCGGTACAGACGGCAGCAATTTCCGCCGAATATCCAACGTGCGCGCGATCGAAGTCTCGCCCAAGGTGAACCCCAAAACCAGCAGCGACATGCTATTTATCTCCGGCCGCGGCGGACGCCAGCAACTGTGGCATATGAACCTCGACGGCACCGACATGCAGCAGTTCACCACCGGTGAGGGCGACGTCGCCAATCCCGCCTGGAGCCCCAGCGGCCAGCAAATCGCCTTTGCCTGGACCCGCGGCTATGAGCCCGGCAACTTCAATATCTTCGTGATGGACGTAGCCAGCCGCAAGCCCGTGCAACTCACTCAAGGCAGCGGCCGCAACGAGAACCCCTGGTGGGCGCCCGACGGCGTGCACCTGGTGTTCACTTCGAAGCGCGGCAACTCCACCCAGATCTACACCATGCTGTCCGACGGCAGCAATGTGCAGCAACTAACCACGCAGGGAAATAACATTCAGCCGGTGTGGGCAAACGGAGTAAACTAATTTGCAGACGTTGTCGGAGCTCCGTTTACGAACCAGTCCGTCGCAAACTAAGTCGTATATAAGACAAGGAGGCACGTCAAAGCAATGCGAATGAATCAGAGAACACTGAGTGCAGCGGTGTTCGCCGTGGTGTTAATGATGACGGTGACCGCGTGCAAGAAGAAGGTCCCGGCACCGGCACCACCGCCGAAACCGTTGAAGGAACGCGAGGTCCGCCACCGCCGCCACCGCCGGCCCCTGCCGCGCGCATCACGAATTTCGGCGCGGAACCGCGTTCCATTCAGCGGGGCCAGTCGGCGACGTTGACCTGGTCGGTAGCCAACGCGACGGAAACTAATATTGATAACGGCATCGGTACCGTGGCCGCCAACGGCACGCGCCAGGTGTTCCCCACGAACACCACCACCTACACGCTGACCGCCAGCGCCGCTGGTGGTAACGATACGCGTTCGGTGACGGTTGAAGTGACCGCTCCGCCCGCGCCTCCGCCTCCGCCACCGCCCCCGCCGAAGGTGTCCGGTACCGATATGTTCAACAATGAGGTCGCCTCGGCCGGAGACGCGCTGTTCGATTACGATAAGAGCGACATTCGCGACGACGCGCGCCAGATATTGACGCGCGACGCCGACGCCCTGAAGCGAATCTTCGCCGCTGATCCGTCGTTTAGCGTGGTGCTGGAAGGGCACTGCGACGAACGCGGCTCGGCCGAATACAACCTGGGTCTAGGCGACCGCCGCGCCACCGCTGCCAAGGATTTCCTGGTGCAGCTGGGCGTGCCCGCCGATAAGATCCGCACCATCAGCTATGGCAAGGATCGCCCGGTGTGCACCGACGCCACCGAGGCCTGTTACCAGCGCAATCGCCGCGCGCATCTTGCGCCCGCGCAGTAAATGAAACGGGGGACGGCCGCCGGTCGTCCCCTTTTCAAAAGGAGTTCGTGAATGAAGCTTTCCCGACTGGCTGCCGTGGGTTGCTGGCTGGTGTTGGTGTCGGCGCCCAGCCTGCTCGCGCAAAAGCGCGAGGACATACTTTCCATCCAGCGCGACGTGGCGCAGCTCCAGGATCAAATCAAACAATTACAAACGTCGCAGGACCAAAAGATGGCGGCGCTCGAAAGCCTGATCAAACAGGCGCTGGACCAGTCGAACCAAGCCTCGGCCTCGATGACCGCACTACAGCGCACGCTCACCGATCGCCTGAACGATCAGCAGACTAAGGTGGCCGCGCCGATTGCCGTCCTGGGAACGAAAGTGGATCAGTCCGCCGACGAGATGCGCGGCGTGCGCGAGAACCTGGCGGCGCTGTCGAGCCGCCTGGCGAATCTGGACAACAAGCTATCCGATATTTCAAGCGCCGTGCGCACGCTGAGCCAGCCCCCGGCCGCGCCTCCGCCGGGAGCGCCCGGTGCTCCTCCGGCGGCTTCCAACGGTGTCGCTCCTCCGCCGGGCGTTTCCGCCGAGAGCCTATGGCTGAACGCCTTCCGCGATTATTCGAGCGGCAAAGACGACCTCGCCATGATGGAGTTCAACGATTATCTGAAGTACTTCCCGTCCGCCGAAAACGCGGCATCGGCGCAGTATTACGTCGGCCAGCTCTATAACCGCGCCAAGATGTATGACGATGCCGTGCAGGCTTTCGACGCCGTCCTCGAGCGCTATCCCGACAATCCCAAAACGCCCGACGCCCTCTACGGCAAAGCAGACGCCCTGCTGCACGGCGGCCGCCGCGCCGAAGCCGCCATGGAGTTTAAAGATTTCCTGGGGCGCTTCCCCACTCACAGCCTGGCCCGCAATGCCCAAGCGCAGCTTCGTGAGCTAGGGACCAGCGGCCGCGTGCGTCCCACGCCGCCGCCATCGCATTAATTACGTTCCCTGGTAGCCCCCACCGCAGAACCGCACGCGCAGCAAGCGGACCCACTACTGCCCCCGCTGTATCAACTCCACTGCGACCCCATTCGGGTCCTCCACAAACACATTGCGTGACATCCCCAGATTCACTGGCTCGCCCCCGCTCGTAATCACCTTCATCCCCGCCGCCTTCACGCGCTTCAATAAACCGTCCACATCGCTCACGCGCAGTGACAGCGCCGGCGACCCCGGATCCGGAATCCGCAGCCGGAAAGGCGCGCGGCTAATGTCCTTGAATTCGTAAAACTCGATTCGCGCCGTGCTGCCGGGGACCATGCCGGCGCTCTGTTTCACCTGCCCGCTGCTAGCGCCTACCATGTCGAGAATCGCCTTATTGCCGCCAAACGCCGCGCCAGCTTTGATGTCCATCCCCAGAATGTCGCGATAAAACGCCAAAGTCTTTTCGGTGTCGCCAACGCGTCAATCCCATGGTGGCCGTGACCACCATCCCCGCCGGTGCATCCGCCGCGATGGGATCGGCCTGAATCACTTCGAGGACGTAGCCATCCGGATCGCGCGTAAATACGGAGCGAATCTTGCCCGTCGGCGGACCAATCTTAACTGGCGCGCCGGGCAAACTGATGATCGGCGCCCCGGCCTTTTTGAGCGCAGCGAAAGCCGCATCGACATCGCGCACCCGCAGCGCCAAGTCCGCCGCACCTGGGTCCCAGTGATTCGGTTGCGCAGGCTTGCGGTCGATGCCCGTGAACTCCGTCAACTCCAACCCAAACGCCGCTCCCGGAATCTTGAAAGTAGCCGCGCGGAACTTAGCGCCCGGAGCGTTCACCAGACCCAACACCGTAGGGTTTGCATTAGGCGGACGCAACTCCCCATTCATCTCCAATCCAAAAACATCGCGATAGAACGCGACCGACTTTTCGAGGTTTGCGACACTGTGAATGAAATTCTGCATGCCCACGACCGGCGCCGGAGCATTGGTCTGCGCAAAGACCGTCCCGGACAACAAGAAGATTGCTAAATTTCGCATAGTCCAAATCGTAGCAAAAATGCAGCGGTGTGCTAAGATTGACGCTAGACCTTGTCTCGTGGGCCTGTGGCGCAGTTGGGAGCGCGCTTCCATGGCATGGAAGAGGTCAAGGGTTCGAATCCCTTCAGGTCCACCATCATTCAAAAGAGCCGTTCCCGATTCACTTCCCCTTGCTCGAAACCCCTTTGAACGTTAGCTTTTGCAGCCCGCGGTTGGTGAGCGCTATATACAGATTGCCTTTCGAATCGGTTTGCATCTGGTGGCCGCCCCCCATTACGCCTCCGCCCTGGATCGTGGTCACGATTTCCATGGTCTTGCGATTGACCACTACGACATCCGTGCCGCCGCCCACGTACAAGAACTGCTGCTCCGGGTCGGGCGAAAGTGCCAGATCGCGCGCGAAGGGATCCGAGCCTCGCACCAGTTGGTGAATGAACTTGCCATCCAGCGTGAAGGTTTGCACGCGTCGGTTCTCGCGGTCGGCTACATACACGATGCCGTCGTTCGATACGCGGATGGCGTGGACGATGCTGAACTGATCGGGTCCAGGGCCATCGGGCACGCTGTTCAAACTCGGCGGCGGGCATTGGTCTTTGTCCACCGGCTTATTGCCGAACGCGCCCCACATACGCTTGAAAGCGCCGGTGTCCGCGTCCATTACGATGACGCGATGATTGCCGTAACCGTCGGCGACGAATACTTCGTTGGTCTTCGCATACACCACCGCGTCGGCCGGCTGATGAAAGTTTTTGGTGTCAGCATTGCCCTTGCTCTGCGTGCTGTGGCCGATCTGCTTGACGAACTTGCCGTCCTGCGTGAACTTCAAAAGCTGATCGTCGCCGCGCGGTTGCAGACCGGGCAGCGCGCGAGCGGGACAGTTGTTGCCGCCGATCCATACGTAGCCCTTGTAATCGATATGAATGCCATGCTCGCGCTCGGGCCATTCGTAGCCGCTGCCCGCGCCGCCCCAACCTTTGACGAAATTGCCGTCCCGATCGAACACCATCACCGGCGGCGCCGCCATGGCCGATTGGTTGGCGGGCAAGGTGCGCGGACGGTGCAGCACCCATACGTTATCCTGCGCGTCGACGGCGATACTCGACGCATCGCCCAACTTCCATTTCGCCGGGACCTTGGGCCAAGACGGGTCGACTTCGAACACTGGCACCGCTGCAGCGCTGGCGATCCCAATAAATGCTGCGGTCAGGATTGCTCTTCGTAGAATGTTGGCCGGCATGCTTCAGTCCCTTTGGGAGTCCATTCTACGCCATCCGTTGGCGTCCGGGCTCAGGGATAATGAGGGCAGGTGGCATCCCCTCCAAACATCTACATCGCCGATGTGGGTTTCGCCACGCGTTTCTGGAGCCGCCTGCGCGCCGCTTTCCAGGTCTCCTACGAAGAGAACTGTTTCGGCATCGCCAAGGGCGCCGCGTATTCCTCGTTGCTGGCGTTCTTCCCTGTCATCACCGCCATCGCTGCGGTGCTGGTGCAAGCCAACGCCGACGCCGTCGCGCGCACCGTCGCCCGCCTGCTCTATGACGTGATCCCGCCCGGCACCGAAAACATCGTGCGCGACTTGTTCATTGTCAAAGGTAGCCGGCCCACCGCTCTTTTGGTGGGTGCGGTACTGCTGGCAGTGTGGGCCAGTTCGGGCGTGATGATGAGCCTGCAAGAAGGATTCCAGGCCATCTACCAAATTCCCAGCGGCCGCTCCTTCGTCAAGGAGCGCGCCGTGGCAATGTGGCTGGTGCTGACCGCCGCGATTCCCATGTTGGGCGCCTCCGCGCTGATCGTGTTCGGCAACCGTACGCGCCGCTCGCTCATTTACTGGCTGGGATTAACGCGCGGCGGCAACGATCTGCGGGGCTGGGTCAATCTAGCGGGGCAGGCTTTGAGTTTCGCCATTGCCTTAGTCGCCATCGTTATCATCATGGCGCTGGTCTATTACTTCGGCCCCAACCGCAAGCAAACCTTTCGGGGTGTATTTCCCGGCGCGCTGTTGGCAACTGTTCTGTGGTTGCTTTCCACTTTGGCAGTGGGCTGGTATCTGCGTGACATCGCTAACTACAACGTGCTCTATGGCGGCGTCGGGGCAGGACTCGCCCTGCTGGTGTGGAGTTACGTCTTGTCTGTCATCACTCTGTTCGGCTGCGCGTACAACGCCGTATATGAACGGCGCTAGCATAAAGGCGATGCCCCCTCCTCTTTCTTCGGAAGAGCTTCATCGTCTCGACGCACACTGGCGCGCGGCGAATTATTTGTCGGTTGGACAAATCTATCTCTACGGCAATCCCCTGCTGACCGAGCCGCTGCGCATCGATCACATCAAGCCCCGTCTGCTGGGTCACTGGGGCACCACTCCTGGCCTGAACTTCATTTACACCCACGCCAACCGGCTGATCCAGAAATACGATCTGAACATGATCTACATCTGCGGCCCGGGTCACGGCGGGCCGGGCATGGTCGCCAATACCTGGCTTGAAGGCAGCTACACCGAGCGCTTCCCCAACATCACGCGTGACGCCGAAGGGATGCAGCGCCTGTTCACTCAATTCTCATTTCCCGGAGGCATCCCCAGCCACGCCGCTCCGGAAACGCCCGGCTCCATTCACGAGGGCGGGGAACTGGGCTATTCGCTGCTGCACGCCCACGGCGCGGTGTTCGACAATCCGGATCTTCTCGCTCTCTGTGTCATCGGCGATGGTGAAGCGGAGACCGGAGCGCTCGCCGCCAGTTGGCATTCGAACAAATTTCTCGATCCCGTTTGCGATGGCGCGGTGATCCCGATCCTGCATCTCAACGGCTACAAGATCGCCGGCCCCACGGTGCTCGCCCGCATCCCTCGCGAAGAGCTGACGCAGTTTCTCGAAGGCTGCGGCTATCGTCCGTATTACATCGAAGGCCACGAGCCCGAACCCATGCACCAAGCCATGGCGTCCCTGCTCGAAACCGTGATTCTCGAAATCCGCGCCCTCCAAAAGGACGCGCGCGAGAACGGTTTTCGTAAGCGTCCCACCTGGCCTGTGATCGTCATGATCACGCCCAAAGGTTGGACCGGCCCCAAAGTTGTCGACGGCGTCCAGATCGAAGGCACCTTCCGCGCGCATCAAGTTCCGCTTGAAGCGCTCGCCGAAAAACCCGGCCACATCAAGATCCTCGAAGATTGGATGAAGAGCTACCGGCCCGAAGAACTGTTCGATGACATCGGTAGCCCGGTTCCCGAAGTCAGGGCTGCGGCGCCCGAGGGTTTGCGCCGCATGGGGATGAATCCCCACGCCAACGGCGGCTTGCTGCTCAAAGATCTGCGGCTCCCCGACTTCCGCGATTACGCCGTGACCGTTTCAAAGCCCGGCGCCACCACCGCGGAAGCCACCCGTGTGCTC
This sequence comes from Bryobacterales bacterium, assembly GCA_963760575.1. GTDB lineage: Bacteria > Acidobacteriota > Terriglobia > Bryobacterales > Bryobacteraceae > Palsa-187. The sequence goes on along the minus strand of CAVXEM010000023.1, from coordinate 69,810 downwards.
GGTAACATGCTGCGCGACGTGATGAAGGCCAACTCTGGCTCGCAAAACTTCCGCGTATTCGGACCCGACGAAACCGCGTCCAACCGCCTGAATGCGCTCTTCGACGTCACCAATCGCACGTCCACCGCCGCCATTTTTCCCAACGACGATCACATCGCGCCTGACGGCCGCGTGATGGAAGTCCTCAGCGAGCACCTGTGCCAGGGTTGGCTCGAAGGCTACCTGCTCACCGGGCGTCATGGATTCTTTTCTTGCTACGAAGCCTTCATTCACATCATCGATTCGATGTTCAATCAACATGCCAAGTGGCTGAAGGTGACGCGCGGCATCCCCTGGCGCGCGCCCATCGCGTCGCTGAACTATCTGCTGACGTCCCACGTCTGGCGCCAGGATCACAACGGTTTCAGTCACCAGGACCCCGGCTTCATCGATCACGTCGTGAACAAGAAAGCCGACGTAGTGCGGGTCTACCTACCGCCCGATGCTAACACCCTGCTGTCGGTAGCGGATCACTGCCTGCGCAGCCGCAGCTATGTGAACGTGGTGGTGATCGGCAAGCAGCCCTCGCCGCAATGGCTCGATATGGATGCTGCCGTCGCGCATTGCACCGCGGGTATGGGCGTCTGGCAGTGGGCCAGCAACGACCAAGGCGGCGAACCTGACGTGGTGATGGCTTGCTGCGGCGATGTCCCCACGCTCGAAACTCTCGCCGCCGTTGACTTCCTGCGAGAGAATCTGCCGGACCTGAAAATCCGCGTTGTGAATGTGGTGGATCTGATGGCCCTGCAGCCCGCCAGCGAACACCCGCACGGTTTCACCGACGATGCCTTCGACGCCATCTTCACCCAAGACAAGCCCACCATTTTCGCGTTCCATGGCTATCCCTGGCTGATCCATCGCCTGACTTACCGCCGCCGCAACCACGGCAACCTGCACGTACGCGGCTACAAAGAAGAAGGCACCACCACCACTCCCTTCGACATGACGGTGATGAACGACCTCGACCGCTTCCATCTCGCCAGCGATGTGATCGCGCGTGTGCCCGGCCTCGACAGCAAGGCCGCCCACATCAAGCTTAAACTGCGCGACCATTTGATCGAGCACAAACTTTACATCGCGCGTTATGGTATCGATATGCCGGAGATCCGCGACTGGCAGTGGCCCTCCGCATGAAGATTCTGGTGGTGAATGGCGGGTCCAGCAGCCTGAAGTGCTGGTATGACGATCTCCGCGACGACGCCCTCGACGCGACTCCATCGCAACCGTTGTGGAGCACTCATGTCGACTGGAACGACTACACCGATATCGAGTCAGTCTTCGCATCGCTGTTGAAGGCGCTGCCCGGCGCCGTCGACGTAGTGGGCCACCGCATCGTTCACGGCGGACGTTTTTGCTCCAGCGCCGTTCTGACGCCGGAAGTCCGTGCCGCCATTGCAGAAGAAACTACCATCGCCCCAGCCCACAATCGCATGGCGCTCAAAGCCATCGATATGCTGCAGCAACACTTCGGGCCAGCGCTCACGCAGATCGCGGTATTCGACACGGGATTCCACGCGACGCTCCCGCCGGAGGCGTACGTTTATCCCGGCCCCTATGCGTGGTGCGAAGCCGGAATTCGGAGATATGGATTCCACGGCATCAGCCACGGCTACGCGTCCCGCCGCGCCGCGCAATTGCTCGGCCGCGACCCATCCGGCCTGCGCATTGTCACTTGTCACCTGGGTAGCGGAGCGTCGCTAGCCGCCGTGCGCGCTGGAAAGAGTATCGATACCACTATGGGCTTCACGCCGCTCGATGGCCTGATGATGGGCTCGCGCAGCGGCTCGGTCGACCCCGGCATTCTGGTTTATCTTTTGCGGGAGCACAACTACACCGCCGATCAGCTCGACGATATTCTGTACAAGCAATCGGGGCTGTTAGGCATCTCCGGCATCTCCTCCGACATGCGCGAAATTCTAACTGCGATCGACCGCGGTGACTCCCGCGCCCGTTTGGCGTTCGACATCTACACCCACCGCCTAGTGCGCGAAATAGGCTCGATGCTAGCCGTGTTAGGCGGAGCCGACGCTCTGGTGTTCACCGGCGGCGTCGGCGAAAACTGCGCCCCTCTACGCGATAGGGTCATCCAACAACTTGGGTTCCTACGCAATCTACAAGTGTTAGTGATCCACGCCGAAGAAGAGTGGGAAATCGCGCGCCAGTGCTTTGAATTGCAGCGCCGCCCCTAAACCCCCACACCTCACACAGAACCGCGCGCGCAGCAAGCGGACGGAAGTCCCCTGAGAAAAACCCGCCCAGTTTCACACTTCCAATCTAAGTGAGCGGTACGTATCTAATTACCTTCGCCTGCTACGGCTCCCACCTCCCAGGACAAGAAGGCATCGTCGATCGCGAACATAACCATGTCGGCGCCCGAACGCTTGCGGCCGATACTCAACGTTTGGCCCGCTCGCGAGCTTCGCTGGCAGACGAACCATACCAGATGGACGCCGCGAGACTCACTGCCGTGCTCCAGTCTATCCAAGACCTCTGCTTCCGCCGAGGGTGGCCGCTGCTGGCAGCGCATGTGCGGACCACTCACCTCCATCTAATCGTCGAGGCCGATCGATCCCCTGAACAAGTCATGACAGCGGTCAAAGCTATTGCCACTGCCGAGCTAAACAAATTGGGAATTGATGCCCCGAGCCGTCGCCGTTGGGCGCGGCACGGCAGCACGCGCTACCTGTGGACACCAGAGCAACTCTCCACCGCAATCCACTACGTCGCCGTCAACCAGGGAGAACCAATGGCGCTGTACGTGGCGAGCCGGTAGCCCGCTTGCTCCGCGCGCGGTTCCGTGCCAGCACTGCGGACCCGCCACAGAACCGCGCGCGCAGCAAGCGGATCGCCCGCGAGAGTTATTTCGGTACCGTAATCGACTGCTCGCCGTCGATGTAGCCGATGTACTGCGAACCCTGCACAGCCACGACGTCCTTCGATCCCGTTTTCTGCCCCGTCTCGGCCGGCCGCTGCGTGACGCCATCGGCTTTACGCGCCGCCAGGGCACGGACGCTAATCGGATGCCCGCCCACTCCATCCGCCCGCGTCAGCTTAAAGCTGAGCTTGGAACCTCCGATTCCAAACACCTTCTTTTTACCGGCATCCGAAATCTCGCCTTGCACCACCGCTCCCTTGGCGATCACCGTAACGCCGTTCACTTTGAAATCTTCGGTTGCGGTGAAGCGCAGCGGACGCCCCATATCTGCGTCCGCCGGAATATCCGCGGATAGCGTAATGCGGAACGGCATCGCGTCCGGCACCATGACACTTACGGTCTGCGGCGCAGCAGCAACTGGCGCCGGCGCCGGAGTGGGCGTCAACGGGGCCGCCGGAGCGGTAGCAATGGGCACTGGAGTCGGTGTAACCACGGGCACGGGTATCGGCGTGACTGATGTAGCCGGCGACGGTTGCGAATTCTGCTTGGCGGTCTGCGGCGTGTTTTGGCGCGTGGGAGCCGGTGGCGGCAGAGGCACCCGCTTCGGGTTCCGCAACTGCTCGATGATCAACGGTGAGACGCCGCCCTTGGTGAGACGAATCACTTCCGGCGTCGACAAGTCGAAGGTGGTCTTGTCCGCCGAACGAATCTGGCTCAGGATCAGATCCGTCGGCACTTTCTCTTTCACCATAGCCAGCACGCTGTCGTTAGTGAGCGTCGTATCCGGAGGCGGCGGGGGTGGTGGCGCCGGCTCCGGCGCTGCCACCGGAGCCGGCGGAGGCGTTTGCGCGGCCAGTTCGGCTGCTGCTTTTGCCGCAGCGCGCTTCTTCATCATGAAAAATGCGCCGCCGCCGCCCGCGGCCAAAACCACCAGGACGGCTGCGATCCCGATCATCACCCTCGAATTGGAAGACGACGCACCCGTGGGCCCAGACACCGCGGAGGCCTTCACCGATGGCGGAGCCATGCTGGGCGGCCCCGCCGGCGCCGTTACTCGCGCCGTGTAGAGCGACCCCGAATCCGACTCGCGTTTTAACGCCGAAAGCGCCGTCTGCACTTCCTTCATGCTCTGCCAGCGGTCATCCGGCATCTTGCGCAAGCAGCGCTGGATCACGGTTTCGAGCTGCGGCGGAACGTCTGGCGCCACCGTCGCCATGGGCTTCGCTTCGTCGCGCAAAATCGCCGACAGCGTCGACAGGCTGGATTCACCCTCGAATGCGCGTACACCCGTGGCCATCTCATACAACACCGCGCCGAACGAAAAGATATCGGAACGCGTGTCCACCTTCTTGCCCTGCGCCTGTTCCGGCGACATGTAGCTCACGGTGCCGAGAATCGATCCCTCCACCGTCATCGGCGCCACGTTGGCTATGGTGCGAGTGCGATCGTCTTCCGTGTCCGGCACCGGCCCCCGGTCGGTGAGCTTCGCCAGACCGAAGTCGAGGATTTTGACCAAGCCGCTCTCCGTGACCATCGCGTTCGCCGGTTTTAAATCGCGATGCACGATGCCGGCGGCGTGGGCGGTGCTCAGCGCGTCCGCCATTTGCAGCGCGTACTTGATCAACAGAGGAACGCGCAGCCCGCCCTTGGGGATCAGGTCGTTCAGGGTCTTGCCCTGCACGTACTCCATCACCATGAATTCCGTGTCGCCCTCGGAGATTACATCGTGGATGGTGATGATGCTGGGATGATTCAAGCTGGATGCGGATTGTGCTTCCAGCAGGAACCGGCGGCGGCGATCGGGGTCTCCGGATTTCGCGCTGGGCAGTACTTTGATAGCGACCGTGCGGTTCAACCGCGTGTCCAGGGCTTTATAGATCTCGCCCATGCCACCGGCGCCCAATTTTTCGAGCATCTGATACTGTTGAATCTGCCGCCCTACCATGACGCTCCTTCCGGGAAGCTTCTAGTTTGCCACAATCGGAAGGCTGTAGGGAGGGCGCTCAAAAGTCCGGCGGACTCACGGCCGAAACTCGATCGTCGGTAAGTCTAACACTGCCTGTGAGAACGCCATTGCCCGGCAGATCGCCTTTATAGTTCAGAGTCTGATCATCGATGACGGCGTCCACCGACGTAGGCTTCCCCAGAATCTCTTCCACCTGGGCGCGCGACATGCCCTCCTGGATCTGCGCCCACGCCAGCGGATCATGCCAGCGCGCCGCCGGCTTGGGGACCACTTTCGGCTTCACTTCTACGGCAGCCGCCGGCGTGGCGGGTTGGAGGTTGTGCAAAGCCTTTTCCAGGTCCGCGATTCTGCGGTCCTGCTCCTTCACCAAGCGTTTCAGGAGGCTGATATCCGTGAGCGCCTCGTCTAACCGGCGATCTCGCGCAGGTGTGCTCTGGCCAAAAATAAAAGCCGAGGTTATCAGCCCGATCACAGCTACGACGACAATTCGCTGCATGAAAACCGTTGTGCTTTAGTGAAAGATGCCCAGAAGATACGCGATCAGCAGGATCACGAGGATCGTTCCCAAGCCGACACCCGCCCCGCCGCCCGCGCCCCAGCGAGAATGGCCGTAGTAGCCGAAGCCGCCGCCAAAAAGCAAAATCAAAACGATCAGTAGAATGAGCATGTTGTGTTCTCTCGTCGCTATTACTTCTCGAACACCTTCTCCACTTGACCGACCTTCTTCTGCACCTTGCCGCCAATCTTCTCGGCTTGGCCTTCCGCTTCGAGGTTCGGATTCTTGGTCACCTGCCCGGCCTTTTCCTTGATCTTGCCTTTCGCTTGGTGCAGCGCGCCTTCGAGTTGATCAGTAGTGCTCGGTTTCATGTCTTTTTCTCCTTGTGTGATTGAATTCGGTTGATTGATTTAATTCGTAGTGAAATCGCCCGCCAGATGGTCAATTCCGTCATTGGCGTAATAGCGGGCCGCCAGGGGAACTTCGGCTTCCAGCACCTTCCAAGCTTCGTCCTTGGTTTTCGGAAGCGGGCAGTGCACAGCTACAAACGCGGCCCCGTGAGAGGCCAGACGAAGATCGCTGTCGTGAGACATCTGCTCGGTCGCGAAAAAGCGGGAGACCGCCTGCATCAGGAAATTCCCGGGGCCGGTCTCTTCCTTCGTGAGTTCCAGTACATCCTCGCCCGCCACGGCAACCGCTTCATCCTCGGCGAATCCAGCCAGCCGCAACTTCGCCACCGCCTGCTGCGCCGTCGCAAAATGCCGAAACACTGCAATCAGGTAGTGCTTCGGATAAAACACTCCCAGCTGGGTGTCGGACTCCTTGAAAAAGCCCTTCAGCGTGCTCATAAGCTCAACTGCGTCGCAGACCACGCCGCTTCCGGCTGCATCAACAACATCTCCTTGGCTTTGCGCAAGAGTTCCTCTCGCCCGAACGGCTTGGCCAGAAAGCCGCGTTTCCGGTTCTCAAGCTCCGCGTGCAATTCCTGCTCCGGATGGGAACCCGACACGTACAGCACGGGTAATTCCGAGCGGAGAGCGGAGCACTCACGCGCAACTTCTAAGCCATTCATCCCAGGCATGTTGTAGTCGGTCACCAGCAGATCGATGGGATGACGGGAGGTCCGGCAAATCGCCACCGCCTCCGCCCCGCTGCACGCTGCCAGCACATCATAGCCGCCGTGCTCCAGGATTTTATAAACAACCTTTCGCACTGAATCATCATCGTCGACAATGAGCACTCGCAACCTCTCATCGGAGTTCTGATGCGCGTAACGTGATGGTTCCATTAGTTGTTCTCCTATGTTCACAAAGAGTGACCAAATAGTGTCACTTGTCGCTCTCGCTCCTATGTCTTCTTGGTTTCGTGGCTCGATTTCTCTGGACGAAGCTTCTCACTCAAGTTATCCAGAATCTTCTTCATGTCGTCGGCGTGCTCTTCTTCCTTCGCCATGATGGTTTCAATCATGCGGCGGGTAGTGGTGTCGTCATTGCCCAGATAGCGGATGATTTCGCTATAGGATTCGACCGCGATTCTTTCCGCCACTAAATCCTCCCGGACCATATCCAGCAAGGTTTTACCTTCGGCGTATTCCGAGTGGCTGCGGCCCGTCATCCCCTCCGGATTGAAGTTGGGCTCGCCTCCCAATTGCGTGATGCGCTCCGCCGCCAGATCGGCATGGCCCTGCTCCTCTTCAGCGTGCTCCAGGAACTCCGCGGCAACCGCCTGCGCATGAATGCCGGTGGCCATATAGTAATGGCGCTTGTAGCGCAAAACGCATACAAGCTCGGTCGCCAGGACCTCGTTAAGAATGCGGATAACCGTGTCCCGGTCAGCAGTATACGCGCTGGTCACAGCGCCTTCATCCATGTGCTGGCGGGCGCGCCGCCGTAACTCCTGGATGTCGGACACAAAGGGTTGATGTTCTTCCTTGACAGGTGTTTGATTCACGCCCGTTTTAAAGCACGAATGGGGCCATCTCAAATTGCACTCTATTTGAGCCTCCTCCGGTGTACACTTTGTTAGATTGGAGGTTTCCCATCATGAAGGCCTTGCGCTGGATTGGAATTGTCGTAGCGCTCCTCCTGGTGATCGTTTTGGCGATCCCCTTTCTGATCAACGTAAACCAGTTCCGGCCGCGTCTGGAAGCGGCACTCACGCAGGCACTCGGCCGCGAGGTTAAGCTCGGCGACCTGAAGCTGTCGATACTTTCGGGCAGCGTTCAGGCCTCCGATCTCGACATCGCCGACGACGCCGCTTACAGTAAAACTCCCTTCATCCGCGCCAAGTCATTGAAGGTGGGCGTCGAACTCGAACCCCTGATCTTCTCGAAGAAACTGAACGTAACCGGTATAGAAATCGAGGATCCGGAAATCGCCCTGGTGCAATCCGATGCCGGTGTGTGGAATTTCGCGAGTTTGGGCACTAAGACCCAGGCGAAGCCACCCGCGGCCGAGCCATCCGCGTCCTCGGCAGGCTCGATGCAGGATTTAACAGTGAAGTTGGTAAAGATTACCAATGGTCGTTTGTCGCTCAAGACCGCGGGCGAGCCGCAACTCAAAGTGCTCCAAAAGGTGAACCTCGAAATAAAAGATTTCGCCGCCAACGCGTCGTTCCCGATCTCGCTCGCGGCCGACATTCAGGGCGGCGGCGACGTGAAGATGGATGGCAAGGCTGGTCCCATCAATACCGATGACGCTTCCGAGACTCCCTTTGACGTGACCCTCAAGCTGAACAAGTTGGATATCGCCAAGACCGGCTTCGTGCGTCCTTCCACCGGATTTGAAGGACTGGTTTCGATTGACGGCGGCGCCTCCTTGACAGGGCACGTCTTGCAGTTGAAGGGGTCGATTCAAGCTGAACACTTGAAGCTGGCGAAAGCCGGCAAGCCCGCCACCAAAACCGTGGGCTTCGACTTCGTCCTGAACAATGACTTGCGCGAGCGCTCCGGCGCCCTCACCCGCGGCGAGGTGCACATCGGCAAAGCCAAAGCCGAGCTCACCGGCACCTATCGCATTCAGAACAACAACACAGTCCTGCACGTGAAGCTGGCCGCACCCGGAATGCAAGTGGAGGAACTAGCCGCGATGCTGCCGGCGCTCGATATCGTGCTGCCGCAAGGTTCTTCGCTGGAAGGCGGCACCGCCGCTGCCAACGTCACTGTCGATGGCGAGACCGACAAATTGGTATCGGATGGCTCCGTCGCCATCCAAAAGACTCGTCTCGCGCACTTCGACCTGGGCAGCAGGATGAACACGGTGGCCAAGCTGACTGGGATCAAGATCAGCCCCGACACCGATTTCGACAACATCAGTGCCAGCGTGCACTCGGGTCCCGACGGCATGAAGGTGCAGAAAATTTCCGTGATCGCCCCGGCCATCGGCGAATTACTCGGCGACGGAACGATCAGTCCCACTAACGCCCTGAATTTCAAAATGCGCGCCAATCTCCGCACCGGGGCGATGCTCGATATCGTGAACCCTTCGGGGAAGACCTCGGTTCCTTTTTCTATTCAGGGCACGTCCGCGGAACCCAAATTCGTGCCCGACGTCAAAGGTCTCATTGGAGGAATCGCGGAGCAAAAACTGAAGCCGCTCACCGACACAGACATCGGTAAACAGGCCACTGGAATCATCGATCTGTTCAAGAAGAAGAAACCGAACTAAGAGGATCTTGTGAGCACTAACGTCTCCGCCACGCCGCCTTCGGCCTACGACACGATTCGCAGCCAGCGCACCATCCTGGGCCATCCGGCGGGACTGTTCGTTCTATTTTTCACCGAGATGTGGGAGCGCTTCTCGTACTACGGCATGCGCGCGCTGCTGGTGCTCTACATGGTGGATTACCTGATCAAGAACGTGCGCGAGGGGACCATCCATGTGCTCGGATTCCTTCCTCTGCAACGCGGCATTGAAGCCGTGTTCGGAGCCCAGAACGTACAGCCGCTGGCATCGCAAATTTACGGCATGTACACGGCCTTGGTGTATCTCACTCCATTATTCGGCGGTATGATCGCGGATCGCTTGCTGGGACAGCGCAAGACCGTAGTGATCGGCGCGATCCTCATGGCCATCGGCCAGTTTTTTCTCGCAGCCGAATCGATGTTTTTGGTGGGTCTGTTCTTCCTGATCGTCGGCAACGGCTGTTTCAAGCCCAATCTCGCGACGCAAGTGGGTGGCCTCTATCCTCGCCGGCGACCCGCGCCTCGACCGCGCCTATAGCATTTACTACATGGGCGTGAACCTGGGAGCCTTCTTCGCACCGTTGGTGTGCGGCACGTTGGGCCAGAAATTTGGTTGGTCCTATGGGTTCGGGGCGGCGGGCGTGGGCATGGTCTGCGGGCTCATCTTCTATCTGTGGGGCCAAAAGTTTCTCGCCGAAGACCATCTAACGCGCGGCAAGAAGACCCACACCGAAAAAGTCCCGCTGACCTCGCGGGAATGGAAAGTAATCATCGCCTTAATGGTGCTGGTGATTCTCAACGCCCTGTTCTGGGCGGTCTATGAGCAGCAGGGCAACACCTTGCAAATTTTCGCCGATCGCAACGCGGATTGGCACGTCTTCGGATTCGAAATGCCCTCCACCTGGTTCCAAGCCGTCAACCCGATGTTCATTTTCGCGCTCACGCCGCTGCTGATTTCATATTGGGGCTGGCAATCGCGTGGCGGCAAGGAGCCCGGCAGCATTACCAAAATGGCCATGGGGTGCATTTTGTTGGGCGTGTCGTTCGTGCCCCTGATCTATATTGCGCACGGCTTGGGAGATACCCAAAAAATCAGTTTCCTGTGGCTGGTAGGGAGCACGTTGGTACTCACGATCGGTGAATTGTATCTGTCACCCATCGGCCAGTCGCTGGTAGCGCAGGTAGCTCCTCCCAGCCTGGTGAGCATGCTGATGGGCATGTGGTTCCTGTCGAACTTCATCGGCAATTACTTCACCGGCTACCTGGGCACATTCTATGAGAAGATGCCGAGGGAGACGTTCTTCGTGATGTTGGGCGGGCTGGGGCTGGCCGCCGGATTCGCGATTTTCGTGCTGGGCAAGCCGCTGCGCAGCGCCATGGGGAGGAAAGTGTGAAGGCCATTATCGTCTTGATTTTTGCCGCTGTATTGTTCGCGGAGCCTGTAAGCGATCAAGCGGCCTCGAGCGGCGAGGCTTGGTTGCGGCTCATCGACAGCGGGAAATACGCGGATAGCTGGAAAGAGGCGAGCACTTATTTCCGCGCCCGCATTACCGAAAAGACCTGGGTGAGCATGGTGCAGGGCGTGCGTGCCCCGCTAGGCGCGCGAACCTCGCGCAAGCTGCAGAACATCACCTTTACGAAAACTTTGCCCGGAGCCCCCGATGGCAGCTACGCCGTGATGGTGTTCCAGACCTCCTTCCAAAACAAAGCCAACGCCGCGGAGCAGTTGACCGTGATGGCCGATGGCGATCACTGGCGTGCCGCCGGGTACTTCATCCGCTAACGGAACCTTATGTCTGACTGGAAAGAACACGGAATTCGCATTGTGCGCGCGGGCGAGCTCGATACCAATACGCCGCAGACACCGGGTATGTCGCGCGCTGCGGCCATCACTCACGCGCGGACCGGAGCCAGTAAACTGTGGGCCGGCACCGTGGTCGTAGCCCCGGACGCCCGCACGGGAGCGCATCATCACGGCGAACTCGAAACGGTGCTCTACATTGTTCGCGGCCGCGCCCGCTTCCGCTGGGGCGATCACCTGGAGTACGTCGAAGAAGCCGGCCCCGGCGATTTCATCTATGTACCGCCCTATGTCCCGCACCAAGAAATGAACGCGCGGGCCGACGAACCCGTAGAGGCCGTGGTGGTTCGCAGCGGGCAAGAGCCGATCGTCGTCAACCTCGACATCGCCAGCGCCGAACCCGCGCCCCCCGCGGGTGGAGATCCATTTCATTCGAACGGCGGTGGAAAATGATTCGCAGTTTATTGCTGCTCTCACTGCCGGTCATCGCAGCGGCGCAGGATCCCGTGAAACTAAGTCCGGATTACAAAGTTGAAATCGACAACGCCTGGGTGCGGGTACTGCGCGTGAAGCATCCGCCGCACGCGAAGATCGCTCTGCACCAGCATCCCGCGACGGTGGCGGTATTCCTCACCGACATCCACGAGAAAATCACCGCCGCCGACGGCACGGTGCGCAACCTCGACCGCAAAGCCGGCGAAGTGGGTTTCAACGAGGCCAACCAACACGCCGAAGAGAACGTGTCGGACCAGCCGCTCGAAGCCGTGATCATCGAATTGAAACCCGGCGCTCCCAAATCGCCGCCCATCACGCTCGACCCCGTGAATCTCGACGCCGAGCATCATCCCGTCGCGTTCGAAAACGACCGCGTGCGCGTGCTGCGCACCATCCTGCCGCCGCACCTAAAATCCCCCATGCATGAGCATCCTCATTACGTGGTGGTGTACCTGACCGAACTCCACACCAGCATGAAGCTGGGCGATGGACGCGTGGTCGACAACCCCCGCCACCCCGGCGACATCGCCTGGCGCGACGCACTGAAGCACCAGACCGAGCAGATGGGCGACAAAACCGCGATGGAGATTCAAGTCGAAATCAAGTGAGCGCGGGCCGCTTATTCCCGGGGTTTTCGAGCGGCATTGCGGACGCCAGCGGCATTCAGATCCCATACGTGATGGCGGGCAGCGGACCTCCGCTGTTGCTGCTGCACGGTCATCCGCAGACTCATGTCATCTGGCACAAGGTCGCGCCGGCGCTCGCGCAGAATTTCACCGTGATCGCGTCCGACCTGCGCGGCTATGGCGACGCCAGCAAGCCCGCCGGCCTTCCCGATCACTCGAACTACAGTAAGCGCGAGATGGCGCGCGATCAAGTGACGCTCATGCGAGGCCTCGGCTTCGAGCGCTTCTCTCTAGTGGGCCACGATCGAGGCGGACGCGTCGGACACCGCCTGGCGATGGACCATCCGCACGCCGTCGAGAAGATGATGCTGTTGGATATTTCGCCCACGCTCACCATGTATGAGCAGACCAGCATGGAATTCGCGCGCGCCTACTGGCACTGGTTCTTCCTGATCCAGCCCGCGCCGCTGCCGGAGCGATTGATCGGCGCCGATCCCGAGTTTTATTTGCAGGAGTACATGGGCAAGCGCAGCGCCGGGATGCGTCCCTTCGCGCCGGAAGCCTGGTCGGAATACCTGCGAGCCATGAGCGACCCCGCCTGCGTCCACGCCATGTGCGAAGATTACCGCGCCGCCGCGACGATTGACCTGGAACATGATCGCGCAGACCGCGACGCCGGAAAGAAGCTGGCGTGCCCCCTGCGCGTATTGTGGGGCCAGCAAGGAACCATCGAGAAGTGCTTCGATCCTCTCAAGAATTGGGGCAGCGTCGCGGAAACCGTCAGCGGCCGCGCGCTCGATTGCGGACACTATATCCCGGAAGAAGCGCCGGACGCACTGCTCGCTGAGATCGAACAATTTTTCAAAAGAGGAGAACATGGCAACGCATAGAATCGCCGTCATCCCCGGCGACGGCATCGGTACGGAAGTAGTTCCCGAAGGCATCCGCGTACTCGACGCGGCCGCGAACAAGTTCGCAATCGACTTGCACTATGACGAATTCGATTTCGCGAGCTGCGACTATTACGCCCGCCACGGACAGATGATGCCGGACGATTGGAAAAACCAGATCGGCAGCCACGACGCCATTTTCTTCGGCGCCGTCGGCTGGCCCGAAAAGGTGCCGGATCACATCTCTCTGTGGGGCTCGCTGCTGCTGTTCCGCCGCGAGTTCGATCAGTACGTGAATCTGCGCCCGGTGCGCCTGATGCCCGGTGTCGCCAGCCCATTGGCGAATCGCAAACCTGGCGACATCGATTTCTACGTTGTGCGCGAAAACACCGAAGGCGAGTACTCCTCAGTAGGCGGCAAGATGTTCGCCGGCACCGACCGTGAGATCGTCCTGCAAGAGTCCATCTTTAGCCGCATCGGTGTCGACCGCGTCCTCCGCTACGCCTTCGAGTTGGCGAGCCGCCGCCCCAAAAAGCACCTGACCGCCGCCACCAAATCGAACGGCATCTTCATATCGATGCCCTACTGGGATGAGCGCGTGGCCGAGATGTCCCGCTCCTACCCAAACGTGAAAGTCGACAAATTCCACATCGATATCCTGACTGCTCACTTCGTCCGCAACCCCCACTGGTTCGACGTAGTGGTGGCCTCGAATCTCTTCGGCGACATTTTGAGCGACCTTGGTCCGGCCTGCGCCGGCACCATCGCCATCGCTCCCTCCGCCAACATTAATCCGGAGCGCAGGTTCCCCTCGCTGTTCGAACCAGTGCACGGCTCGGCCCCGGATATCGCAGGGAAGGGGATCGCAAATCCCATCGGCCAGATCTGGTCCGGCGCAATGATGCTCGATCACCTGGGATATCCAGCCGCGCACGAAGCCATCGTTCGCGCCATCGAAAAGGTGACCGCCGACGGCCCGCGTACGCCCGACATGGGCGGGAAAGCCACCACCGCGGACGTCGGAAAAGCAGTGGCCGCGGCGCTATGAGTCTGGTAATCCTAGTCCTCGGAACCCTCCTCGCACAAAGGCAGCCCCCAGGAGTCTTCGTCGCCGACAACCTGCTAGCGGCTCACAACGCCGTGCGGAGTCGTGTGGGACTCAAGCCTCTCACATGGTCCGATGACCTGGCCAATTTCGCCCAGCAGTGGGCCGACTATCTAGCTGCCAACGGCAAGTTCTTCCACCGTCGCCATCCTCCCTATGGAGAAAACTTGTTTGAGATCACCGGCGGCGGCGCCTCGCCCGCGCAGGTAGTAAACGATTGGGCTTCGGAGGCCAAGGATTACAACTACGCATCCAATACCTGTAGGAAAGTCTGCGGCCACTACACGCAAATCGTGTGGCGCGATACTAAACGAGTAGGTTGTGCCGTCGCCCGCAGCGGCCGGACAGAAGTATGGGTTTGCAACTACGACCCGCCCGGCAACAGGATCGGCAAGCGCCCGTATTAGGGCAAACCCAGCAGAGCCGCCGGATTCTTCTTGTCCATCTGATCCAAATCGCTATTGCTGATCCCAGCCTTGCGCAGAATATCCAGGAACTGTATCCAGCCCTCGGTGTGAACCGGATTCGCTGCCTGCCCCAGATCGCTCGACAGAATGATGTGGTCAGCGCCGATGGCGCGGATGGCCTTCACGTAATCCGCGACCGGAATGCGTCCGTCCACCCCTTGCGTCGGCAGCAACGCCGCCCCGCACAGCTCGATATAGGCGCCCATCTTCGCGGCTTCCTGCATGTCAGGAATACTCATATTGGTGCGCGAACTCATGGGATGCGTCAGCACGATATGGGTGATGCCCATTTTCTTCGCCTCGCGCGTCAACAGCAGATTCTCCGCGGCCGAAGAATGTCCGGTAGCCAGAACAATGTTCTCTTTGGCAATGATCTTGAGCACTTCGACCGTCTCCGGCAACAGCTTCCCGTCGCGCTGAATCGACGCGAACGGCCGGTTCTGTTTCAAGAAATGCACTTCGTTTTCCGAATCGAAGGTGGGCATCCAGACGATCCGCAGCTTCTTACCCTTGAATGCCGCCGCCTGCCGCACCGCCTCCGGATTCACGCCGCCCACCGCCCGGTCGAGCGCAATGGCTCCGAATACGTCGATACCTGGCACCACTTCGCTCACCAGATACGCCGCCTGCACCGTAGGAGCGTAATGATTCTTGAGCACGATGCCGCGCATCCCCGCGGCCTTGGCGATCTTGGCAAGTTCCAGCACGTCGATCTTGCGGGCCGCGCTATCCGGATCGCCGTGAGTGTGGATATCGATGATGCCCTGCAGTTGGGCCAGGGACATCCCAGCGGAGATCAGAAGCAGTAGCAAGATTCGCATGGGAACTAGTGTAGTGCGGTTCCGCTTGCCGCGCTCGCAGTTCGGTGCAGCCACCGCAGTCACGGAACCGCGCCTGGAAGGAGCGGCCTCTAGACTCCTTCTACAGCCACCATCTGGGTATCGGCTATGCTGTGCCGCAGAGTCTTCAACGGTTGGTATTCCGGGTCGCTCAAGAGGGCTTTCACTGCAGCCAAATCGGGAAACTTCAGGAGCGCGATCCGGTGCGGCACCCATTCACCCTCCAGCACCTCGGTCGCCCCTCCGCGCGCCAGATATTCCCCGCCATGCTTCTTTACCAAAGGGGGGGCCCCGGTCTTGTAAGCGTCGTAGGCAGGAAGATCCCTAATGTTAATGTTGACAATAACGTAAACGGCCATAGCTAGAGAGTATACCGCTTTGCCTAGTACCCAGCCTCGAATGGTACCATCGCTCGCCCGAATAAAGGCTTTAACCTCACGGAATTGCATGGTAGGATCAATATAGAGAGAGTGAAGAGAGAGGGCGCAGTCCCTCAGAGCGGAAACTGGCCTTGCACAATGTATAACGCGTTCTTTGGTTTCACCGAGAGCCCTTTTAACCTAAGTCCAGATCCCGCGTTCTTCTTCCGCAGTGAGCAGCACGAAGAGGCGCTCGCCAATCTGGTCTACGGTGTCCAGGCCCGCAAAGGGTTCATTGTACTGGCGGGTGAAGTCGGCACCGGCAAAACCACCATGCTCGAGTGCCTGCGCGATTATCTGGAATCCCAGTACATCGAGTTCGCCTTCCTGTTTAATTCGCGCGTGAACACCGGGCAGTTTTTCGAAATGATCGCCTACGATCTGAATTTGCCCTGCGAACGCACCTCGAAAACCGAAGTTTTATTTGCTCTCAACCAGCTTCTAGTCGAACAAGCCCAGCTAGGACGCACTGTGGTGCTGATCGTCGATGAGGCGCACAACCTCGAGTGGGAAGTGCTCGAAGAAATCCGCCTGCTGGGGAACCTGGAAAACCGCAACGGCAAGCTGCTGCAGATCATCCTGGCGGGGCAGCCGGAACTCGACCGCAAGCTGGACGCGCCCAATCTGCGGCAATTGAAGCAGAGGATCGTCCTGCGCTTTAACCTGCAGCCGTTCACGCTGCGCGACACCGTGGAATACATCCAGTCGCGCATGGAAAAGGCCGGAATGCCCCACCAAACCGTCTTCCCTGAGGCCTTGTTGGCCGAAATTCACCTGCGCGCCCAGGGCACTCCGCGCCTGATCAATGCCATCTGCGACAACCTGCTGCTGAGCGCGTTTGCCGATGAAAAGAAGGTTTGCACCACCGAAATGCTGGATGAGATCTCGCGCGACCTGCGCCTCGAATGGCCCGGTAGCCGGCGGACGCGTTTCCGCGTGCAAGACGAAAACTTCGAGCGCGCTGCTCCCTCCTAAACCATCCGGCTCCCTCCGGTCGCGGTTCCGTGTCGGCGGCTGTCGTGTCACTAGGCTGAGCACAGAACCGCGCGCGACAGCAAGCGGATCCGCGAACCGAGTAGAATAAGCCTAGTGAGCCTCGAAAACACGACGGATTCCGTCACCCCCGAACCCCAGGCGCCACTGCAAGCGCCCGCCCTCGTCACGGAAGCACCGGTCGAGGAAACGGCAGCGCCAGTAACTCCCGTTGAGCCTCCCAGGGGAGCTATCGCCGAGTGGGCCATCACCATCCTGCTGCTGTTGTTCCTCACCACCACGCTGGTGCAGGCCTACGTGATCCCCACCGGCTCCATGGAAGATACGCTGCTTATCGGCGATCACCTACTCGTCGACAAAATGGCGTTCGCGCCCACCGGCCCCATCAGCAAACACCTGCTGCCCTACAGCGACGTCAAGCGCGGCGACATAATTGTGTTCCGCTATCCCGTCGACATCAGCATGACCTTTGTGAAGCGCGCCATGGGCATCCCCGGCGACCGCATTCGCATCGTCAACAAAGAGGTGTACCGCAACGGCGTCAAACTCGACGAGCCGTATAAAGTCCACAAGTCCGATCAAATCGATCCCTATCGCGATAACTTTCCCAGCGAGCCCAATTCCATGGTTTATCCGGGCGCCGCCGATATGCTGCAGAACCATGTGATCAACGGCGAGGTGGTGGTTCCTCCCGACAGCATTTTCGCGATGGGTGACAATCGTGACTCTTCGCTCGACAGCCGCTACTGGGGCTTCGTGCCGCGTGAAAATATCATCGGCAAGCCGCTGATCATCTACTGGTCCTACGATGCGCCGACTGATCAGCTGCAGAACCCGTCTATCGGTTTCGACCACATCAAGGACATCGGCCTGAACTTCTTCAGCAAAACCCGCTGGCGCCGGACGTTCATGCTGGTTCACGGGTACTACAAAAACTAACGCCGTATGAAAAAACTTGGCGATTCGACGCGGGATTTCATCCACGAGTGGTCTCTGAATATCCTGATCCTGCTATTCGGGACCACCACGCTGGTGCAGGCTTTTATCGTGCCCACCGGGTCCATGGAATCCACCGTCCTGATCGGCGATCATCTGCTGGTCGATAAGCTGTCCTACGCTCCGGCCGGCCCCATCAGCAAGTACCTGCTACCCTACACCGAACCCAAACGCGGCGATGTAATTGTCTTCCGCTATCCCATGGACATCCGCCAGAATTTCGTGAAGCGCGTGATCGGAGTCCCTGGAGACCACATCCACATCGTCGACAAAGTGGTGTACGTCAACGGCAAGGCCTTGACGGAGCCCTACACCCAGCACATCGATTCGCACATCGAGCCCTACCGCGATAACTTTCCTTCGCAGCCATACGGCCCTGTGGTCGACCGCGCCCAGCAGATGCTGGCGGCGAACGTCAGCAACGGCGAACTGGTGGTGCCCGAAGCGAATTACTTCGCCATGGGCGACAATCGCGAGAACTCGCTCGACAGCCGCTACTGGGGTTTCGTGCCGCGCGAGAACATCATCGGCAAGCCTTTGGTGATCTTCTGGTCCTATGATGCTCCCACCGAAGAATGGGCCGGCGACAGCGGCAGTCACTATGTAGATCTGGCGAAGAATTTTTTCACCAAGACGCGCTGGAACCGCACACTAAAGCTCGTGCGCGGAATTCCGATCCAATAGCGTGGCTAACCCCGCTTGCTATCGCGCGCGGTTCCGTGCAACCGCGGCGCGTAAGGCACGGCTTACGTCAAATCAGCGGTTTGCACAGAACCGCGACCGCAGGAAGCGGAGAGGATTCACATGTCGCATAATTATGGTCTAATCCTGGCCGGCGGCCGAGGCACCCGGTTTTGGCCGCGCAGCCGCCGCGCACGTGCCAAACAAGTCCTGCAATTTTTCGGAGAGCGCACGCTCATCCAGCAAACGGTGGACCGCCTGAGTCCCGTGCTGCCTCCCGAGCGCATCTGGATTCTCACCAACCACCACCTGCGCGCCGAGATCGTGAAGCAATTGCCCGAAGTTCCCAAACGCCAGATTCTGGCTGAGCCTGTACAGCGCAATACCGCGCCAGCGATTGGCTTAGCGGCCCACATCCTGCAATCTCTGGACCCGGACGCGTTAATGGGAGTCTTCCCGGCCGACCACGTCATCGCTAAGCCCCGCGAATACAGCCGCCTACTGCGCCCCGCATTTCAATCCGCCGCCCAAGGCAATATCGTAGTGCTGGGCATCCAACCGCGTTGGGCCGAGACCGGCTACGGGTACATCGAATTTCCCGAAGGCGTCAAACCGGGCGGACGCAGCGCGCAGCGCGTGGTAAGCTTCCGCGAAAAGCCTGACGCGTCCACCGCCGAGCAGTTTCTCGCCGCAGGAAACTTCTATTGGAACGCCGGCATGTTTTTCTGGAAGACCTCGGTTTTACTGGACTCCCTGCGCCGTTTCCTCCCCAAGACTGCGCAGCTTCTTGCCGGCCTGCCGCCTTTCACCAGCCGCAAGTTCTCCGAAAGTCTGGCTGGCGTGTTCCCGAAGTGCGATAACATCTCGATCGACTACGCCGTATTAGAACGCGCCTCGAATGTAACCGGCATTCCGGCTGGCGATATCGGCTGGAACGACGTCGGCAGTTGGAACGCCGTCTACGAACTCCACAAACGCGATGCCCAAGGCAACGCCCTGCGCTCGGTCTCCATCGTCGAATCCAGCAGCGGCAACTACATCGATGCCGAAGGCAAACTGGTAGCGCTGCTAGGCGTGAAGGACTTGATCGTGGTCGACACCCCCGACGCCCTGTTGATCGCCGACCGCAGCCGTGCACAGGAAGTCGGCGAACTAGTTAAACGTTTGGAGAAGGCAGGCCGCGAAGATTTGCTGTAGGGCGGGCCTCCGGCCCGCGCGCGACCTCCCGGTCGCGCATGCCAGAAGCCGACGAAGACGTCGGCCGCGGACCAGAGGTCCGCCCCACTTTAGGCCTCCGGACGTTTCGCGTTCTTGAACACGCGCTTCAGCACCGCGATCGCGCGATCCACTTCCTGCTCGGTAATGATGTAAGGCGGCAGCATGCGCAGCGTGAAATCATGCGTGCAATTCAGCAGCACCCCTTGCTCAATGCAATCCAGCACAATCTGCTTGCAAGGGAAATCCAGCTCCACGCCGATCATCAACCCCACGCCGCGCACTTCCTTGATAAACGAATAGCGCCGCGAAAGTTCCGTCAAACGCATCCGGAAGTAACTGCCGACATCCGAGATGTGGGGCAACAGCCCGTCAAGTATGTCGAAGAACTCCAGCCCCACACGACAAACCAGCGGCCCTCCGCCAAAAGTAGTCCCATGTTTTCCGGGACCAAGCCCCGCCGCCGCGCGCTCATTCGCCGCCACCACTCCCAGCGCCAGTCCACAGGCAACCGGTTTGGCCGCCGTCATGACATCGGGCATCACCGGCGGGTCCAGCAACTGGTAGGCGAAATACACACCCGTCCGCCCAACGCCGCACTGAATTTCATCGAAAATCAGCAGCGCGTTATAACGATCCGCCAGCTCGCGGGCCTTGCGGATGAACTCCTCCGTCATCGGATAAATGCCGCCCTCACCCTGCACTAATTCGATGATGATGCCGGCCGTGCGCTCACTCACC
This sequence comes from Bryobacterales bacterium, assembly GCA_963760575.1. Lineage (GTDB taxonomy): Bacteria > Acidobacteriota > Terriglobia > Bryobacterales > Bryobacteraceae > Palsa-187. Next base: position 49,484 of record CAVXEM010000023.1, on the reverse strand, counting down.
ACCTGCTCTAGCGCGGTAATGTCATTGCGCGGGACAAAGTGCACCCCCGGCATTAACGGCTCAAAATCGCGCCGGTAGCTTTGCTGGCCGGTTACCGACAGCGCGCCAATCGTGCGCCCGTGAAATGAATTATCCAGCGCGACAATCTCGAATTTTTCCGGCGAGATGGCATGGCCGTGCGCTTTCGCCATTTTGAGCGCGGCTTCGTTGGCCTCCGTACCAGAGTTACAATAAAAAATCCTCGGCAATCCACTAGCCCGTGAAAGCCGCTCCGCGAGTGGACCGGCGTACTCGTGATAGTACAGGTTGGAACTGTGCACCAGCCGTCCCGCCTGCTCGCGGATGACTTTAGTGAGTCGCGGGTGCGCATGCCCCAGTGCGTTGACGCCGATTCCAGCCAGCAAATCCAGATAGCGTTTGCCGGCAGTATCGTAAACGTAACAGCCTTTACCGCGCTGCAGCACCACCGGGTACCGCGCGTAATTTTGCAGCAGGTATTGCTTTTCTAGATCGACGACCGTGGGCGATAGAGTAGCGGCTTCCATCCACTTATTATAACGAAAAAGGGCGCGAAACCCCTATGCTACGATCAGTTCTGTGCCGCGTTTCGATTCCTCCATCGCAGCTTTGATCGACCATACTTTGCTGAAGCCGGAAGCCACCGAGTCCGACATCCGCAAGGTGTGCGCGGAGGCGCGCCAGTACGGGTTCGCCAGCGTGTGCGTGAACCCTTGTTGGGTTCGTTTGGTTGCTGAAGAATTGTCAGGTTGTGCCACAAGAGTATGCGCCGTGGTGGGATTCCCGTTAGGCGCCAACAGCATGGAGATTAAGGCCGCTGAAACCGCCGCCGCGATCCGCGACGGAGCGCACGAAATCGACATGGTGCTGAACGTCGGTGAGCTGCGCGGCGGAAACGCAGACGCTGTACACGCCGACATCCGCGCGGTGGTAGAAACCGCACACGCCCGCGGCGCCATCGTCAAGGTGATCCTGGAAACCGCGCTGCTGAGTGACCCGCAAAAAGTCGCCGCGTGCGAACTGGCGAAAGCCGCCGGCGCCGATTTCGTGAAGACATCCACGGGCTTCGGCCCCGGCGGAGCCACCGTCGAAGATGTCGCGCTGATGCGGCGTACCGTGGGCCCGTCGATGGGCGTGAAAGCGTCGGGCGGCGTGCGCACGCTCGAAGACTTAAAGAAAATGCTGGCGGCAGGCGCCAGCCGCGTAGGCGCCAGCGCCAGCGTCAAGATCGTCGAGGCCACGGCGGCTTAGTCCGCGATCCCCATGGCCACGCCCCGCAAAGCCGTTGAAGCGTTCCGCGAGCGCGCCGAACTGCTCGACTTCCTGCTCGAAGTGTCGCGCATCACTTCGGAGACTCTGGACCTGGACAAGTTGCTGGCGAACGTCGCCGATATCGTCAAGGTGGTGGTCCACTACGATCTGTTCGCCATTCTGCTCTATAGCGAGAGGAATCAGGGTCTGCGCATTCGCTATTCGATCGGCCACCGCGAAGAAATCGTGCGCAGCCTGGTGATCGGCTTGGGCGAAGGCATCGTGGGCGCCGCCGCGCAGAGTCGTGAACCGATTCTGGTCGAAGACGTGCGTAGCGATCCCCGCTATCTGGTCGCGCTCGATGCCGTGCAGAGCGAGTTGGCGGTTCCCATGATGGCGCACGGCAAGCTGGTGGGTGTGATCGACGTGCAATCCACGCGGCTGCGCGCATTCCACGATCAGGACCGCCGCATTATGCGGTTGATCGCGTCGCGAGTAGCGGGTTCAATTGAAAACGCGAGTCTCTACCGGCGCGTCAATCAGCAGAACCGCACCTTTCGCACGCTGGCGCAACTCTCCCAGGAATTCAGCTCCATTCTGGACCTGGACGAGTTACTGGGCAAGATCGCGGCTTCCGTACGTACGCTGATTAAATACGATGCCTTCAGCATCCTGTTGGTGGACGCGGAGAGCAAAGTGCTCCGCCACCGCTTCAGCGTTCGCTACGATCAGCGCGTGGATCTCGACAACATTGGCCTGGGCATGGGGATCACGGGCGCAGCGGCCGAGTCGCGGCAAACGGTGCGCGTGGTGAATACCATGCAGGACCCGCGCTACATCGCGTCGCAGCCCGACATTCATTCCGAGATGGCTGTACCCCTCATCGTGCAAGACCGCGTGGTGGGCGTGCTGAACCTGGAGAGCGAACGCATCGGCAACTTTACGGAAGAGCATGAGCGAACCCTATCGCTGCTGGCGCCGCAGATCGCCAGTTCCGTCGAAAACGCGCGGTTATATGAAGAGTTGGCGGGCCGCGAGCAGCGCATGGATCAGGATCTGAAGGCCGCCCGCAAGCTGCAAAAGGTGTTGCTGCCGCGCGAGGCCGATATCCGCGGGTTGGATATCGCAATCCGTTCGCGAGCCGCGCGCGAAATCTCCGGCGACGTTTACGAATTTTTCGAGCAGGGTGATGACTACGCGGTGATCGCTTTTGGAGACGTCAGCGGCAAGGGCGCGGCGGCCGCGCTCTACGGCGCTCTGATCAGCGGGTTATTGCGGATTCTTACGCCGCGACGGCGCAGTCCCGCCATGCTGATGCAGTCCCTGAATGAAGCCCTGCTCGAGCGCAAGGTAGACGCGGTCTACGCGACGCTGATGGTACTGCTGTGGGAACCGCGCACGCATCGCATGACGATTTCGAATGCCGGCGCCGAGCCGCTCCTGATTTCCCGCGGCGGCCAGATTATTACTGCGAAGGCTGAAGGCATGCCCATCGGCTTGCTGGAACATCAGACCTACGATGAAGTGAGCTATCAGGCGGAGTCCGGCGATACGCTATTGCTGTTTTCCGATGGCGTCGAAGATCAGTTGAACGCGAACGACGAACACTTTGGACGCTCCCGCGTCCAACGGCTGTTAACCAAGCACGATGCCGAAACTCCGCGCGCCATCGTCGATCAGATTTTCGCGGATCTGGATACCTTTCGCGAAAGCGTGGTGCTGACGGACGACCAGACCGTCGTAACCATGAAGGTGATCGGATGAACGCGTTTAGCTACGGCGAGCATGCGCTCTACTGCGAAGGAGTCGCACTGGCCGAGATCGCCGCGCGCGTAGGCACGCCCTGCTACGTCTATTCGGCCGCAACCATCCTCGAGAACTTCCGGGCTTACGACCAATCCTTCGGCGATCAGCCGCACACCATTTGCTACGCCATGAAGGCGAACGGCAACCTAGCGGTGCTGAACTTGCTGGCGCGCGCCGGCGCCGGCTTCGACATCGTTTCCGGCGGCGAATTGTTTCGCGTGCTCAAGGCCGGCGGCGATCCAGCCAAGGTGGTTTTTTCCGGTGTCGGCAAGACCGCGGCCGAAATTGACGATGCCTTGCAGGCCGGTATTTTCAGCTTCAATTGCGAGTCGGAGCCGGAGTTGGCGCTGATCGATGCTCTGGCGCACCGGCGCGGGGTAAAGGCGCGAGTGGCTTTGCGCGTGAACCCCGACGTCGAGACCGATACCCATCACTACATTTCCACGGGAAAGCTGGCGCACAAATTCGGTGTCGACATCGCTCACGCCGAAGACATTTACGAGCGTGCCCGGAAACACGAGAACCTGCTGCTCGAAGGTGTGAGCTGCCACATTGGATCCCTGTTGCTGGACGCGAAGCCGTTGATGGAGGCCGTTGACCGTGTGCTGGCGCTGATCGGCCATCTGCGGGCCAAGGGCTTCAATATTCGTCATGCCGATCTGGGCGGCGGGTTGGGTGTTGCATACAAACCCGAAGAAGTAACGCCGTCGATTGCAGAATTTGTGAAATGCCTCAAGCAGCGCGTCGCGGGACGGGACTTGCACGTCGTGCTTGAGCCAGGACGATCGATCGTCGCGGCCGCGGGCGTTCTGCTCACCAAGACCTTATACCGCAAACAGACCGGTGAAAAAGAATTCGTGATTGTGGACGCCGCGATGAACGATCTGATTCGTCCCGCGCTCTACAGCGCGCATCACGAAATTCTGCCGCTGCGCCAGAATAACAGCCGCAGAATCCGCGCCGACGTAGTGGGACCGGTCTGCGAGACCGGCGATTTCCTGGCGCGCGACCGCGAGATGCCGGAAGTGCTGCCGGGCGATGTGCTGGCGATTTCGACTGCGGGTGCCTATGGATTCGTGCAGTCGTCCACCTACAACGCGCGCCGCCGCCCGGCCGAAGTGTTGGTGGAAGGCGACCGCTGGCGCGTGGTGCGCGAACGCGAATCCTACGACGACCTGATCCGCGGCGAAACGATTTAGCGGAGCCTGTGATATCCGCTTGCTGCGCGCGCGGTTCCGTTCATTAAGCTGACCGCCCCGTTGCACAGAACCGCGCGCGCCAGCAAGCGGACGCTCCTAGTGGCCCACCGCCATCAATTCGACGGCCGCGGTGGCGTCGGTCGACGGCAAACCTTCAATCTGTAAAGCAGCACGCGCCGGTGGGAGCGCACGATCCAGGAATTCCCACTCGATGTTCTCCAGCTTGCCTGCGTTGGGCCGCGTGAGCGCATAGGTCCCGGTCCAAAACACATCCTTGAAGCCGGCTCCCAAAGGCAGCATGGTCTTCGCGAGGCGCTGGTAGGCTAGGCGGAAGTCAGCGTCCTGATCGCGGAATACCAACTGCGTCGCGGTCAGCACCAGCTTCGGTGCGTTGACCAGGGCTATCCCGTTTTGAAGCACCAGCGGTGACCCGGGCGCGTTGGTCAAACGCGCAACAGCTTCGCACAGCGCCTGTGGTTCCAGGCCCAGTCTTTGCATCTGGACGAAATTCCCCACGGCCGAAGGGAACGCCGCGGCGGCAGCGGACCGCGCCGCCTGCACGTCGTCGAGCGAGCTCAGGAAACAAGTAACACGCAGCACGTCGGCCGCTTTGACGCTAGCGCCATTCAAAGAATTCTGTAGCCGCCCGACGGCAGCCGCCGCGTTTGTACTTTCGCCAGAGGCGACGAACGCTACGCCGCTCGGATTCACCACTTTCTTTTCCGAAGAAATCGCTTCGATCACTACCTGCGCGCCCGGCAACGGCAGCGCGCCTACCTGAATGGTGCTCACCGCCGGGAGCGTCTGCTTCCGCTCGGTGAACTCCTCCGCCACAATGTCCTTTATGCGCCGCAAATCGCCCGATCCGGCGACGAACGCGCGCACTTTGACGATCGAAGCTCCGTGGTTCAAGCGGGCCAGAGCCTTCAGCGCGTCGCGCACCTGCTGTGACAGTAAGCCTTTGTCAGAAAGCGGCGATACCTGGAACGACAGACGTCCCGAGTCGGCCACCACGGCCTCGGGAGGTTCGGGAAGCACTTCCAGAACCTGCGGACGCGGCTCCTCCTCCGGCTTCTTCTTGTGTTTCTGCGCGAACAGACCTCCGGCAAACAGCAGACCCAACAGCAAAATCAGGAGGCGGCGCATGACCACTGACAATATGACAGATTTTAGCACCGTGAGTTGCCGGCGGCGGAGCCATTTGAAATCACGGCCCATAAGCGGCCATACTGGTAGGAGACATGTACCTTTCTGAAGAGTTCCGCTTAAAGGTTGGCTTGGCCGAAATGTTGAAGGGCGGCGTCATCATGGACGTCACCAACGTCGAACAAGCCTTGATTGCCGAGAAGGCCGGCGCCTGCGCGGTGATGGCGCTCGAACGCGTGCCCTCCGATATCCGCAAAGAGGGCGGCGTGGCGCGCATGGCGTCCATCCGCATCATCAAGGAGATCATGGGCACGGTGTCGATCCCAGTGATGGCGAAAGCGCGCATCGGCCACTTCACCGAAGCCCGCGTGCTCGAAGCGCTGGGCGTCGATTACATCGACGAGAGCGAAGTACTGACGCCCGCCGATGAAGAGCACCACATCGACAAGCGCGATTACAAAGTTCCCTTCGTCTGCGGTGCGCGCAATTTGGGCGAAGCTCTGCGGCGCATCGCCGAGGGTGCGGCCATGATCCGGACCAAAGGTGAGGCGGGCTCGGGCAATATCGTAGAGGCTGTACGCCACATCCGCACCATTGTGAAGGAAATGAAGCAGCTCACGGTGCTAGGCCGCGAAGAGCTGGTGCATGAGTCGAAGAATCTGGGTGCTCCGCTGGAACTGGTGGAATGGGTCGCGGCGAATGGCAGGCTGCCGGTTCCTAATTTTTCGGCCGGCGGAATTGCCACCCCAGCGGATGCCGCGCTGGTGATGCAGCTCGGAGCCGAAGCCGTGTTCGTCGGCAGCGGCATCTTTAAGTCTGAAGACCCCGACAAACGCGCCCGCGCCATCGTCAAAGCGGCGACTTACTACAAGGACCCGGTGAAGCTGCTCGAAGCCAGCGAGGAGTTGGGCGAGGCCATGCGTGGCCTCGACGTGTCCAAGCTCCCCGAAAGCGAACTACTGCAGACGCGTGGCTGGTAACCCGCAGAAAACCGCCGGGATTCTGGCGCTCCAAGGCGACTTCGAAGCGCATCACAAGGCGATAGAACGGGCCGGCGGCCACGCCATCGAAGTGCGTACCATCGCCGATCTGGAGCAGTGTGACGGCCTGATCATCCCCGGCGGCGAAAGCACCACCATGCTGAAGCTGCTCGATCAGGAAGGGCTCACCGAACCGCTCAAGCGCTTCAGCGAGAACAAGCCCGTGTACGGAAGTTGCGCCGGAGCAATTCTGCTGGCGCGTGAAGTCACGAATCCCGCGCAGGCAAGCCTTGGCCTCATGGACATCGCCGTCGAACGCAATGCCTACGGACGCCAGGTCGATAGCCGAATCGTGCACATCCCTATGCCGGAAGGAGGCGACCTGGAAGCCGTGTTCATTCGCGCGCCCATCATCCGCCGCTGGGGCGCAGGCAGCAGCGTACTCGCTCAATATAACGGTGACCCGGTGTGGGTCGAGCAAGGCCGCAACATGGTCACCACATTTCATCCGGAGTTGACCGGCGACCTGCGCGTGCACCGCCGCTTCCTCGACAAACTGTGACGCTACCCTTAGTTCAATTCACCGCCGCCGACGCGCCTTTGCTGCTGGAGTTATCGGAGAGTATCGGCTGGCCACACGAAATTGGCGACTGGCAGACTACGGTCGCCGCCAGTCAAGTTTTCGGCCACCGCGCCGCGGATGGGAAAATTCTATCGAGTGCCAGCATCTACCAATTTGGTACCGATTTAGCCGCACTGGCCGTGGTGTTGGTGCGCGAGGAATTCCGCCGCCAAGGATTGGCGCGCGCGGTTGTGCTTAAGTGCCTCGATCAGGTGCCCGGAGTTCCCCAAATGCTGGTGGCGACGCCGTACGGCCAGCCGCTCTACGAATCGCTCGGATTCAAAATATCGGAGCAGGTTGTGCGTCTGATCGCCGCTGAGGGTACGTCACTCCCCATCACCGGCGCGGTCAATCGGATGACAGACACCGATCTGCCGCGAGTCTTTGAACTCGACCGCGCGATTTACAAAGCGGACCGCAGCCAGGTTCTGCGGCATCGTTGGGCGCAGGTGGAAGACGGCGTCATGCTTTCAGATGGCAGCGGATACGCCTGGAAGATTCCGCAACGCGGCGGCTTGGTGCTCGGCCCCTTGGTCGCGACTAGCGCGCAAGACGCCACTAGCTTACTAGGCCACCTTACGGCGGGCTTCCCTGGCCGCATCAAAATCGAAGTCCCCGAGCGGCACACCGAACTGATCACGATGCTGACCGGAGCGGGTTTCGTGGTCGACAGCTCACGTCCCCTGATGCTGAAAAATGTCGAAATCCTTCCCGGGCGGCGCGAGATGTTGTTCGGTCTCGCGTCGCTCGGTTTTTGTTAATGAGTAGTAGTCCACTTTCTTCCAGGCCGGCCGATCCCGACGCCCGGTCTCGTTAAACAACCCTGCGCCCTTGCAGCAGTTGGATTAACAGCACAACCACCGCCAGGACCAGCAGGATGTGAACAAACCCACCCACCGTATATGCCGTGACCAGACCTAATAGCCACAGTACCAGCAGAATTACAAAAATTGTCCACAGCATTTTCTTGTCCTCCTCTCAGAGTCGTTCTGATCTGTTGATCGCAACCCGGTGTCCAAACGGGAGCTTCCAATTTATCAAGTGATTTTGGTCATCCGACCCTAAAGAACCTCCGCGCCAAGCGATTCATTTGGGGAAATTGCCGCAACCGGGACACGGCTCTCGCGTGAATGCACGCTATCTCGAGCGATTGCGGTTTTTATGAGCCAGATCGCTTAGTCATATATCGTCGAGGCTGATTTGGCATAGCTTATGCACACCCGGGGGTGGTCCGGAACACAAGACTCAAAAGGGAGGGTTGCTGCGTGTTGCTGCGGCGGCCAAGTTCGCGTGGTTATGCTTTGCAGGTAGCGTTAGTGGCGTTAACGCTGCCGTCCGCCACTGCTGGGGTTTGGCAGGCGGAGGTTTCAGACGCTCCTGAACTGGACAGCGGTTTTCGCCTGCTCTATGAATTGAAACCGGAGGAAGCCCGCACGCAGTTTGCGGTATGGCAGGCTTCCCGTCCGGAAGACCCGATGGGTAGCGCCTCGGAAGCGGCCAGTTATCTATTTGAGGAATGCTACCGCCAAGGTGTCTTAACGTCGGAGTACTTTTTAGACAACAAGCGTTTTTTGGGTAAGATCGCGATCAAGCCGGACCCGGAGTTGCGCGATGCATTCTTCGCCGCGGACCTGCGTGCACAAGCGTTAGCAGAGCTCCGATTGCAGGTGGACCCAGATGACGTGAACGCCTTGTTCGCCATGACGCTTAGTCTCGGTATGCAGGCTGATTACGCTAGTTTGATCGAGAAGCACCAACTGGAAAGTCTGGGCATGATCCGTGACGCGGACAAGTTTGCCAAGAGGCTGCTCGCTGTCAACCCGGAGGCGGCCGATGCCTACCTTACTCTGGGAGCCGCGAACTACATCATTGGCAGCCTCTCAGCGTTCAAACGATTGTTTCTGCGTTTCAAGGGGATCAGTGGCGATAAGCGGGGCGGCCTCCAGCAGTTGGAGATTGCCGCTGCGCGCGGCCGCTACTTGCGGCCGTTTGCCAAAATTCTTCTGGCGATGGCGGCCCTACGCGAGAAGAAGCCGGCAGTGGCCCGCATTCAACTGGCGGAGCTGGTCGCGGAGTTTCCCCAAAACTCGCTGTTCGTCAGCGAACTCGCCAAGCTCGACAACGCTGTTGACCTCGCGCCCTCCCGCTAGCGTGGCCCAAAACGTGCTCGGTTGTCAGTGAGCTTTCATTTCAAAAGGAGAAAGTATGAAACCGAGCACAAGAGACCAGATGGAAGGCAATCTTCATGCAGTGAAGGGAATCGTGAAAGAGAAAGTAGGTGTTGTCACGAACAACCCCACTTTAAGAGTAAAAGGCAAAGCTGAAAACCTGGCCGGCAGGATCCAAAAGAAAGTCGCGGAGATTGAAAAGGTGCTGGAGAAGTAGATAAACCCTCCGAGTCTGCGTGAAAAGGCTCAATGAGATGTGGTTTTGACGTAGCCGAAGGGAGGTCGCCACATGACAAAAACGCTTGGAATCATCCTCATCGTGCTAGGCCTGTTTGGACTGGCGTGGGGAGGCTTCACATATACCACCACGGAAAAGATCGTCGATATAGGGCCGATTCACGCTACGCGCGAAAAGGAACACAACGTACCATTGCCTCCCATCGCGGGCGCAGTGGCCCTCATTGGAGGGGTCGTACTCCTGGTGGCAGGAAAAAAAGAATAACTTCCGCCACGGCTTGCGATTTCAGAAGAAAGGAAGAATGACAATGCTGTTACTCATCATAATTTTGGTGCTGGTGTTTGGCCTCGGTGGAGGCTACTACGGACATAACCGCTGGGGTCCCAGCGGGGGAGCCGGCATAGGGCTGGGAACAATATTGCTGATTCTGCTCATCGCCTATTTGCTCGGCTTGTTCCGTTGAAAGGTGCAGGGCGACGAAGGGAAACGATATCCATGAATTCGATGAAACTTGTGAGAATATCCGGTGTGGCTACGTTCCTGTTGTTCGGGAACGTGGTTTCTACATACGCGCAGCACGACCAACAGGGCGATAAGCAGGGTAGGCAGGACAAAGGCGGGCAACCGCCGCAACGTACCCAGCAGCCTCGACAACAACAGCAGCAGCCGCAGCGTGCTCAGCAGCCGCAGCAACAACAACCGCAGCGTGTCCAGCAACCCCAGCGACAACAGCAGCCACCGCAACGCGCACAGCAACAGCAACCACAACGTGCTCAGCAAACTCGGCAAGAGCCATACCGTGCTCAACAACCACCGCAGCGCACGCGGCAGCAGGCGCAATCCTGGCAGCAGCAGCGGGGATGGTTACAGCGTGGCGGCTGGCAGGGGCACGATAACTGGCAACAAAATCGCGCCCGGCAGTGGCAGAACGAGCATCGTACCTGGTCGCAGCGCGGCGGGTACGGTGGTTATTACATTCCTCAGCAGACCTTCGGTCTGTATTTCGGCAGGCAACATTTCTTCCGCATCCGCAGCCGCCCCACGATGTATATGGGGTATCCGCGCTTCTTTTACGGCGGCTTTTCATTCCTGCTAGTAGACCCCTGGCCCGAATACTGGTCCGAAAACTGGTATGACTCCGATGACGTTTACATCGACTACGACGATGGCTACTACCTTTACAATCGCCGTTATCCCGGCGTGGGGCTGGCGATTACGATTGTGCTGTAGTTCGCTAGCAGTGGTCCATGCCTGACTTCAGCTTTATCCGCGATTGGCCGGCCGGAAACAGGGCGCTCATGCCGGGCGCCCTGCGCCTGCTTCTGGCGTTTCTCCTTTTGCCTGGGTTATCGCGCGGCTATACCGTTCTGACTCACGAGGCCATTATTGATTCCGTGTGGGACGATTCACTTCAGAAACTGCTCCTCAAGCGATTCCCAGATGCGACACCGGAGCAACTGGAACAGGCGCACGCCTACGCCTACGGAGGCTGCATCCTGCAGGACATGGGTTATTATCCCTTCAGTAGCCGACTCTTTAGCGATCTCACGCATTACGTCCGCAGTGGTGACTTCATTACCGCGCTGATCCGCGAATCGCAGGACCTTAACGGTTATGCCTTCGCCTTGGGCGCGCTGGAGCATTATGCCGCCGATACCGAAGGGCACCGCATCGCCACCAACCGCGCGGTGCCGATGTTGTATCCCGAGCTACGGCGGAAATTCGGAAATGATGTGACTTATTGGGATAATCCGGTCGCACACGTGAGGACGGAGTTCGGCTTCGATGTGCTTCAAGTCGTTTCGGGGCGGTACGCGCCGGACAAGTATCGTAGCTTCATTGGTTTTCAAGTGTCCAGGGACGTGATGGAACGAGCTTTTCTGGATACTTATGACATCGAGATGAAGGATGTATTTGGAAATGTGACGCTCGCGATCGGGTCCTATCGGTACTCCATCAAGTCCATCGTTCCGGGTATGACAAAAGTGGCGTGGAGTCTCAAACAGGATCAGCTCAAAAAAGAGATCCCCGGTGTCACACGCAAAAAGTTTCTCTACAATCTCTCGCGCTCCAGCTTTGAAAAGGAGTGGGGAACGGAGTACAAGAAGCCGGGGTTTGGCACCAGGATCCTTGCGTTCTTCTTCCGATGGCTACCGGGACGGGGTCCCTTCAGCTCGCTGAAGATCCGCACGCCGAGTCCGGAAGTTGAAAAACTGTTCATGGCCAGCTTCAACGCGACCGTAGACCGTTACAAGGCCATGCTCGCCAACGTGGACGCCGGCGGAGCTGAGCTGCCGGATGAGAATCTCGATGCCGGCGGCGCTACCATCGTCGGCAAGTACAAGGGAACGGACGAAGCTTACGCTAAAGCTAATCGGAAGGTTGGCGGACCGTCAATTCACCGGGGTGCAGCCTGATCTTCGCCAGAACATCCTTGCTTACTATGAGAATCTGAGTCCATCCCCGCCGGCCAAATCCACCAAGAAGCAGCGAGCGGAATTCACGAAGCTGTTGGATCAGCTCGATCGGCTGAAAGCAGTTCCAGAGCCTGTCCCCGTCGCCCCTGCGCCCGCGCCTTAGCGGACTGTGTCCGTGGGCAGCCGCCGCTTGTGGGGCGGACGTCCACGTCCGCGCCGTACCTCTGGTCCGGCGGTTAACCTGCAATCCCAAAGGGCCGACGTAGACGTCGGCCCTCGGTCCTGGAAGCCCGCCCCCGGTGCCTATTTAATAGCCGAAAAGTCAGTCGGGTCCATGAACGTGGAATCGACCTTCTCGACGATCTTGCCATCGGCTTCGGAAGCCTTCGCCACCTTCTGCCATTCCGGATCGCCGCCGAATTCCTTCCAGTTCTTGGTCGCCGCCTCGCGGCTCGGATGCGACACGATATAGATCAGCGTGTTGTCCTTGGCGGGCGCATCCTGCGGAACCCAATAACCCACGCTGTGAATGCCATGCTGATCGAAGATCCGCCGCGTGTCATTGCGGAAACGGCTCACCAGCGCCGGCAGCCGCCCCGGCAGCGTGTGGTAGATGCGCAATTCGTAGACCCGATTGCTATCGGCCTCCACTTTCGGGGCCGCCGTGAAGCGGGCCGTAATCCAGGACCCAGCGGCGAACGACACCGCGGCAAATGCAAAAACGCGGAACCAGGTAAGTTTCATAGTTCCCGATTGTATCAATTTGGCCATAATTCGGCAGTGGCCTCGCGCGATGGCCCAAGCTAGAATGACTAGGGTTATCGAAGGAGGGTTCCGCCATGAAATTCAAGATAGCGGCGATCGCCATGCTGGCGGGCGCAGCGGCTTTCGGGCAGTCGCCGGAGATGACCGTCGTCACCCGCGCCGCCGAGGCGTTGGGCGGTAAAGACAAGGTTTTGGCGGTGAAAACCCTGGTAATTGAAGGCTCCGGCATCAATCCCAACGTAGGCCAGAACCCGCTCCCCGACTCGCCGCTGCTCAATTGGAACGTTCCGGAATTCAAGCGCAGTCTCGATCTGGCGAACGGACGCATGCGCGTGGAACAGCACCGCATCGCCGCATTCGACTTTGCGCTCGCCACCGACGTGCACCAGAATATGGGGCTCGACGGCGTCGTCGCCTACAACGTGAATCCCGACGGCACCGCGCAGCGCGTGGGAGACGCCGTTGCCGCCGACCGCCGCATAGAGATGCTGGGAAATCCCGTCACCATCGTGCGCGCCGCTTTAGATCCCGCCGCGAAGCTATCGAATCTGCGCAAGAAGAGCGGCGAGCAGAAAGTCGATATCACGACGGCCGCCGGCGACAAACTTACCCTCGCTGTGAACGCCAAGACTGGCCTGCCAGCGTCGGTGAGTTGGATGACTTCCAGTGAAAACCTCGGCGACGTCGTCAACACCACCTCGTTTTCGAACTACGAAACCGTCGACGGACTGAAATTGCCGAAGCGCTATCTGACCAGCATCGATTTCCGCAATTGGGTGACGGCGGACATTCAGGTATCGAAAAACGTGGTGGATGGGATCATAACCGATCTGGCCGCATCCGCCGGCGTGAAAGCGAGTCCGGCTCCGCCGCCGCAGCCGGTGAGCGTGGATGCGCAGGAAGTCGGCAAAGGAATCTGGTGGCTGGCCGGCAACGGAAACGCCCGTAGCATCTTGTTTGAATTCGACGATCACCTGACGCTGTTCGAAACCCCTACTAGCGAGGCGCGGTCCAAAGCCGTGATCGACAAAGCGCGTTCGGTTGTGCCCAACAAGCCGTTGACCGAAGTGATCGTGTCGCATCATCATTTCGATCACACCGGCGGATTGCGCACAGCCGTGGCCGAAGGGCTCGTCGTCATCTCGCACAAGGGCAATGAAGGAATCTTCAAGGAAGTCACCTCGCGCAAGGCCACCCTCAAGCCGGATCTTCTAACCCAGAGCGGGAAGACGCTGAAATTCAAAGGCGTCGACGACACGCTGGTCCTAAAGGACAAATCCATGGAGGTAGTGATCTACCACGTGAAGGACAATACCCACTCGCCGCTACTGCTCATGGCGTACGTGCCGCGCGACAAGATTCTTGTCCAAGGCGATCTGATCGACGTCGGCTGGACGCAGCACCCCTGGGCCGATAACTACGCCAAGAACCTGGAGCTACGCAAGATCGAGTTCGCCAAGGACGTGCCGGTGCACGGAAAAATCCAAACTCACGCCGAAGAACTCGCGGCGATCGCGGCCATGAAGAAGCAGTAGAGGCTCAAGCCTTCTGCACGCGTCTTAACATGAACTGATCCGCCTTCAGCGACCCGTCGCGCAGCTTCTTCCAGTCGTCGTTTACATGGATCAGCCGGCCGCTGATATGGTTAGATTGCTCGGACGCCAGGAACAGAGCCAGTTCGATTTGTTTCTCCGCTGGCGTACCGCCGGTGAGGCGAATTTGCTGGGCTTCTTCCACCTCTCGCCACCCAGCGCGCTCGCCCGCGGCCAGAATCTGGTCGGTCATGTGCGTATAGCTGGCTCCCGGAGCCATGCAATTGATCTGCACATTATGATCGCGGACTTCCTCCGCGACGCTTTCGACAAAACTCACCACCGCGGCTTTAGTGGCCGCGTAAATCGCCAAGTTGGGCCGCGCCTGCGATCCTGTCCCGCTGGTGAGAACGATGATCTTCCCGCTGCGCCGTTCAATCATCCCCGGCAGAACCGCGCGGCAAGCATTGAGGACACCCTGCAAATTGGTGTGAATCACCTCGTCCCAAACTTTGGGATTGGTTTCGGCGAACGGTCCGATGGGTCCCTGCATACCCGCCGCGCACACCAGCACCTGCACCGGGCTCCCAAAGTGAACCCGCATGCGCTCGACGGAAGCGGCCACCTGCTCATAGTCGGCGACATCGGCGCGAATGCGCAGAGCGTTGCCTCCGGCGTGTTCAATTTCCAACTGGCATAAATCCAACTCCGGTTTGCTGCGGGCCAGCAGACCCACGCGAGCGCCTTTGGTGGCGAATCCGATGGCGAGACGCTTGCCGATCCCACGCCCGGCTCCCGTCATCAGCACCGGGACAGTCTTGAAGGAGTGCACACCATCACGGTAGTACAAATCGCGGAAGAAGGGCGAACCTGTGACGGACTTAGGGCTGCGAGGGTTCACTCACGGCGGGTTGGATCTCGTAAGCGGTTACGATTTCGGCGGTTGCACGCACGGTCGCCACCGCGCTGCAATACTTTTCGGTCGACAGCGCGATCGCCCGCTCCACGGCGTCCCTCGATACGTTATGTCCGCGGATGACATGCTTCAATTCGATCCGCCGAAAAGAGCGCGGATGTTCCTCGCGCCGCTCGCTGCGGATTTCGACATGATAGGCCGTCACCTGTTCGCGCTTCTTTTGCAGAATCGAAATGACGTCGGCGGCTGTACAGCTCCCCAAGCCCGTGATAAACAACTCCAGTGGACCGGGCGCGGATTTGCGCCCTCCTTTCACATCGATCGCGATGGCATGGCCGCTCGGAGTGGTGGCGATAAAGAACTCATCTCCGGCATACTGGATAATGGTGGGTGCGGGCGCGGGATTCATCCCTTCACCAATAGCACACGCTACACTGATAATTTCGATGCCCGAATCCCTCACGCTTGCGCAGATTCAAAGTGCGCGCCAACACATCGCCCCCTGCGTGCGCCGGACGCCGCTCACCGCCAGCGTTGCCCTAAGCGAGCGCCTGAAGACCAACGTCTACGTGAAGCTCGAACTATTCCAGAAGACCGGCTCGTTCAAAGTGCGCGGCGCGTTCAATAAAGCGCTGTCTCTCACGCCCGAAGAGCGCGGCCAGGGATTGGTAGCCGTCAGCGGCGGAAATCACGCGCAAGCCGTCGCCTACGCCGCCCGGACCCTGGCTTTGAAATCCGTGATTCTGATGCCGGAATCCACGCCCTTGAACTACGTCAACGCCACCCGCGGCTACGGCGCCGAAATCAAGTTCGCGGCCAACGTGGCCGCGGCTTTTGCGGAAGTCGCCGAATATGAGCGCCAGGGCTGGGCCTACATCCATCCTTTTGACGATCCCGTGGTAATGGCCGGCCAGGGAACCATCGGCCTGGAAATTTTGGATGACGTCCCGCAGGTCACCGATATCATCGTCAGCATCGGCGGCGGCGGCTTGATCGGCGGCATCGCCACCGCGGTCAAAGCGCTCAAGCCCTCGGTGCGCATGTGGGGGGTCGAGACCGAAGGCGCCGATTGCATGGCGAAGTCACTCGCCGCGGGCAAAGTCGTCACCCTGGATGCGATCACGTCGATAGCACGCACGCTGGGCGCGCCAGCGCCTTCCGAATTCACGCTGCAACTGGCCCGCGATTTACTCGAAAGCGTCACTGTGGTCAGCGACGCCGAAGCGCTCGCCGCATTGCGTTTTCTATTGGAGCGCTTGAAGGTGCTAACCGAGCCCGCCGCCTCCTGCACGCTGGCCGCGGCCGATCGCCTGAAGGATCAGTTCTCGAAGGAGCGCCACGTGGTGCTGGTGCTGTGCGGCGGCAACATGCCGTTCGAGGATCTAGCCCGGCTGCCGGGTACCCAAGCCTAACAGCACGCAGCCAACCAGGATTAGCGCCAGTCCCACAAATTTTCCGCGCGTAAAAGGTTCATGGAAGAACACGCGGGCCCAAATCATGGTCCAGATGTAACCGCTCGAAACCATCGGGAACAGGATGCTCAACTCGCCGCTCTTTAATCCCACGATGAAGAACACCGACGACAGCAGATAGCCCGCGATACCGGCCGCCAACGGCCAGTTGGTGTAGATCGACCGCAGATTCTTTTCCAGGCGTTGGGAACCGGCCTTGAATCCCAGTGAACTGAAGCTGCCGATGAACGATCCGAACGTCACCCAAGCGATGGAGGAAACCGGAGTGGTCATTTATGCGACCCCAATCCCAGCACGCCCACCCCGGCCATGATCGCGCAAATGCCGCCGACCTTAAAAGGATTCATGACCTCTCCGAAGACCGCCACGGACAGAATCGCCACCCACACGTAACTGAGCGAGATCAGGGGATACAACACGGAAAGTTCCCCGTGCCGCAGCGCCAGCACCATTAGCGCCGCGCCGATGCCGTAAAGCGCCATGCCGCCGATCAGGGGAAAGTTGGTTGCGAGGCCGAGCAGCGAGGGGTGCAGTTTGAGTTGCACGGTCCCAAATTTTAGCAATACCTGCGCGCCCGCCGACAGCAGCGTGAACACCAGGATCATCAGCAGCGAACGGCGCTTTTGCCCAGAGGTGGAAGCAGTCACGGAAACCTTTTCTAGAATAACGGAATCCGGTGCTGGAGGAGTTGTCGTTATACTCACGGCCTATCCAACAGATCGGAAAGAATCGCACTTTCCTTTACTCGCCACTCTGCTGCAGTAGCTTAGCCACCAGCGCCGTCCACCCGGTCTGGTGGCTGGCGCCGATCCCCGCGCCGTTGTCGCCGTGGAAATACTCATGGGCGCGGCGTGCTAAAAGGAATTGGACCCGGGAAGTTTGGATGAGCCAGACTCTTATAGGCTTGGCAGGCGGTTGAGACTGATTGGCACGCTAACTGCATCCTCGTGAAGAGATCGCTCAGCCGATTTAAAACTGAGGTGTGCATGTCTGTTCCCAGGACTGCTTGGACATTCTCCTCGTACTGCGCATTGATTGTTGCGGTTCCAGTAACCATCATTAGTTTCCCCAGAGTGCCCGCAACGCCATATACATCGTACCCGGCTTCGAGCGCCACGATGAGTCCGAACGCATCCGCGTCGGTTTCGATGGTCTGATTCACTGTACTAACCGGGAAGATCATCTGGAAGCCGCTTTGATTGGCCAGGCTCCGCTGAACTACGTGGCCCAACTCGTGGGCCATTACGAAGCCAAGTTCACTAGGGGAATCGGACAACAATTCCGCCAGGCTGAGCCACACCTTAACGGTGCCGTCCGGGCCATTGCATGGGGATAGGCTCTGTGGCGTCTCGGCGCAGGCGTTAATCAGAGTATTGTCGGTTGCTACTACGAGCTGCGGCCGTCCGATCAAGGCCGCGTATTGTGAAAGTGACGGAGCAGTCGAAATAACTTTGACGGCATAGTTAAAAGCTTTCTCGATGTCTTCAAAGTGGTGAACAGGGAACGCCAAGGGGCTGTTCGGAAGTGAAGACGTGATTCCACCACTCGTGCCCGCGATACCAAGCGTGACAGTGGCCGCGAGGTTACCCGAACTATCTGAACAACTCCACTCGAAGGAGCCCACGGTGCTCGCAGGCAACGCCAACAAGGGTCCGGGGTTGAATGCCCGGTGAGTCAACGGCCCCATAGTAATCGTACTCGTAGTTGCCAGCGTGCTGCCCTGAGCGTCGAAGAAGGTTCCTGTGCAATTCACGATGAAAGGATTCGGATTTCCTACGGCAATACCGGTATAGGCATCGGCGAAATACCAGAAGCCGTAAGAGGGCGTCACTGCATTCACACTCGCGCCATTGGCAATTACGCCATTTTTCCAATTGCGGAACTCTGCGGTCACCTGGACGGGAGAATCAAATGTCATTCGTACAAATCCCTGACGCACCGCGGGCGAACTCCCGTTTGTCTCAAAGCGGACAGAGCCGCTCACGGGTACCGAGACGCTGAATACACTGGCGGAATTGGCGCCCAAAGTCACTGTTAACGGACTACCGTCGTCCGCGTAAAAATAGACCGTGCCGTTCGCCGCTGCGCCGGTCAGAGAACCGGTATTGACAATTCGGAATTGCGTCGTCCACATGGACGAGATAGGGCCGCCGTCAGCCATATCGGCGACATACAAATCCGTTTCGGAATTCTCGGTTAGGAACTGAGCAAAGACACTAGAAGAAGACAGTACCAGCAATAACAACAAACTAAGCACAAATAACCGCTGCTTTCGCATCTAATGGCGCTCCGATTCGCCGTAAAAACAAGGGTACCACCGACAGGAACTGATCGGAGCCTTGCGCGCTTTTCTTTACTCGCCACTCTGCTGTAGCAGCTTAGCCACCAGCGCCGTCCAGCCCGTCTGGTGGCTGGCGCCGATCCCCGCGCCGTTGTCGCCGTGGAAATACTCATAGAACAGGGGATAATCGCGAAAATGGGGATCGGTCTGGAACTTTTCGGTTCCCCCGAATACCGGACGCCGCCCCTGATCGTCACGCAGGAACAGCCGCGATAGGCGGCGCGAGAGCTGCGCTGCCACTTCCCCCAAATGCATGCGCACGCCGGAGCCGGTCGGAAATTCCACTTTGAATTCTTCTCCGAAATAGAAATGGAAACGCTGTAAGGATTCGATCAGCAAATAGTTGACCGGGAACCACACCGGACCACGCCAATTCGAATTGCCCCCGAACAGAGCCGTACGCGATTCTGCCGGTTCATAACCCACGCGATATTCGTGCCCGTCCACGTGCAGTGTGTAAGGATGGGCCTCGTGATACTTCGACACCGAACGGATTCCGTGCGGCGATAGGAATTCATTTTCATCCAGCAGTTTTTCGAGCACCCGCACCAGCCGCCCGGGCGCCACCAGGCTCAATAGATGGCGCTCCTCGACGCCGTGCCGCATCAGAGGGGCCAGATTCCGGCACAGATCCGGCCGGTTGGCGATGAACCAGTTCATGCGCTTTTCAAAGCCCGGCAGCGATTCGATGAGGCCGGACTCCATGGTGTCCACCGCGAACAGTGGAATCACGCCCACTACGGACCGTACGCGCATGAAGATGGATTGCTCGTCCGGCAGACTCAGGCGGTCGTAGAAGAATCCGTCTTCCTCGTCCCATAAGCCTTTGCCGCCCATTCCGTTGATGGCGTGTGCGATATACAGGAAGTGCTCGAAGAACTTGTTCGCGATGTCTTCATATAGCGGGTCGGCTTTCAGGGCCAGCTCCTGCGAAATCCGCAGCATATTCAAGCAGTACATGGCCATCCAACTGGTGCCGTCGGATTGCTCGATCATCCCGCCGCCGGGCAGGGGCTTGGAGCGGTCGAACACCCCGATATTGTCGAGGCCCAGGAAGCCGCCCTCAAAGATGTTATTGCCTTCCGAGTCCTTGCGGTTCACCCACCAGGTGAAGTTCATCAGCAGTTTGTGGAACACGGTTTCCAGAAACTCGTAATCCGGCTTGCCCGTGAGCTTCTTGTCGATGGTAAACACCCGCCAGCAGGCCCAGGCATGCACCGGCGGGTTCACGTCCCCGAAAGCCCACTCGTAGGCCGGGATCTGCCCGTTGGGATGCATGTACCATTCGCGCAGAAACAGTTTGAGCTGTGCTTTGGCGTTGTCCGGATCCACCAGCGCCAGCGGGATCATGTGGAACGCCAGGTCCCAGGCTGCGTACCACGGGTATTCCCACTTGTCCGGCATCGTGAGCACGTCTTCGTTATAGATGTGCACCCAGGAAGAATCGCGTCCTTTCAAGCGCGACGCCGGCGGCGTGGGCTGGCCGGGATCGCCCTTGAGCCAGTCGGCCACCACGAAGTGGTAATACTGCCGGGACCACAAGAGTCCTGCGAGCGCCTGCCGCTGCACGCGCTTGCCGTCGGGCGATAGCGCGGGGTTCGCGAAGGAGTAAAATTCATCAGCTTCGGCGATGCGCTCGGCAAACACGCCGTCGATGTCGTGAATCAAACGTGACGCCTCGGTGCGCAGCGTGAGCCGCATGCGGATGGTCTGGGTTTGTCCGGCCGCCAGGTTGAATTTGTACCAGGCGCAGGCCTTGGTGCCGGTCTGGGCGGGGTTCACGGCCTCTTCCTTCCCGTGGATCACGCGCTGATGGAACGCGTCTTTCACGTATTGCGGGACGCCAGGCCGGCCTTCCCAATTCCACAGGGCTTGGGTGTTCGTTTCGTTTTCCGTGAACAGGAGTTGCGGGAGGCCCTCCATGCTGAACTGATACGCACCCAGTTCGGGCTCGCTGATCTCGATGGTGTTGGCTGCGGTACTGGCGGAACGGAATAGCACCGGCTTTTCCTCGTCCCCTCCCCAGGACCACTGGTTGCGGAACCAGAGATGCGGCAGGACGTGCAGCGGCGCGGGATCGGGCCCGCGGTTTGTAATCGAAATGCGGACTAGGATATCGTTGACTTCGGCCTTGGCGTATTCGACGAACACATCGAAATAGCGGTCCTCTGCGAAGACGCCGGTGTCGATCAATTCGAACTCGGGATCGTCGCGGCTGCGGCGCCGGTTCTCGTCGAGTAAGCGCCCATAAGGGAACTCGGCCTGCGGATATTTGTACAGGCACTTCATGTAGGTGTGGGTGGGAGTGGAATCCAGGTAGTAATAGCACTCTTTCACGTCTTCGCCGTGGTTGCCTTGTTCGCCGCTGAGTCCGAAGAGGCGTTCTTTGAGGATGGGATCGCGCTCATTCCAGAGTGCGATGGCGAAGCATAGACGCTGATGGTTGTCGCAGATTCCGGCAATGCCATCCTCGCCCCAGCGGTACGCCCGCAAATGCGAATGCTCGAATGGGAAATATTCCCAGGCGTTGCCGCCGGCGCTATAGTCTTCGCGGACCGTCCCCCAGGCGCGCTCCGCCAAAAATGGTCCCCAGCGCCTCCAGTACTGCTCTTTTCGAGCCGCGGCGATCAGGCGAAGTTGCTCGGCGTTCATAGCCTGATTCTAACTGGAGTCATGACGTGCGGTCGGCGGCGGCTAAAGCCCGTGGATTCCGCAGTTGGCGATTTTGCGCTGGGTTCGTTTGGTAATTTTGGTGCGATAACGGTCGCGTGATGACGCGATTCCTAGTTGCTTTCTGCCTTCTGACGACGGTTCGAGTTTGGGCGCAAACCCCGCCCGTGGCCGTCGCCAGAGTGATGGTGGGCCTCGAACAAACCGCAGCCGGCTCGGCCGCCCCCGTGCAAAAGGCCGCCATCGGATTGTTCTTCAGCGAGCCATTGCGCCCCCGCCTGTCGACCTGGGGCGACCTGCGCCTGAGTTCGATTCCGGTGGATGTGCAGTCGACGCTGGCTACGCTTCCCGCGGATGCCACGAAAATTGCGACCTCGCTTCCGCTCAATCAACTGGTGCGCTCCGGCGAATTTCTGGTTGGCATCAGCTATCAGTTAGTAGGTGGCACGAGCCCCTGGTCGTCGCTTTCGCTGATCGCCAGCGAAGGCGCCGCGATGCCGCTGGCGGCCCCCGGCAACCGCTTTTACCGGCAATACTATGGCGGCGTTCGCGTGCAATCCACGCAGCAGAAGCATGTTGTGGATGTCACTCTAGGCCAGAATGAAGCCATTACCGGCGGCAGGCTTCGCGGGACAGTGCTGCGCGTGGACACCTTCTACGCGTTGCCCGTGACCGGCGGCAACTTCCTTTACCTCTTCGGAACCGCCATGCTGCGCGCCTCGCCGCATCCAGCTCCCGGCGATACCGGAGTGGACACGTACCGCATCGGCGTCGGCGTCGACGTGATTCAGATGCTAAAAGCGTTGCGCACCAACTGAAGCTGCGGCCGCCCGGCGAATAGGACGGTCACCACATCGCAGCGGACGAGTTCCCAGGGCGTATCGGTCTTGCGGGCGTAAGCCCGGGCGAGCCGGCGCAAGTGGGCACGCTTATCATCGCCGACGGCCCGGTCCGGCGGCCCATACGCGTCGCTCTGCCGCGCCTTCACTTCGACGATGACCAGCGTATCGCCTTCCCAGGCGATCAGATCGGCCTCGCCATCTCCCGCGGGCAGGCGAAAGTTGCGGGCCACGATGACGTATCCCTGCCGTCGAAGAAAGCGATGTGCCAGATCCTCGCCGCGCCGGCCGAGTGCCTGTGCCGGCGCCCAACGCCGCCGCCGCGCAAGGTGCCGCAGCCAATCTGAGAAAACGCCTAGCATCGTAAAGCTAGTGTTAGCACGGGGCAGAAACTCTCTAAGGGAGAGCCTTGAGCCGCCACTCGATCAGCTTCCCGCGCACCACGTAGCACAGGTAGTATTCCCAGAAGCGGCGGAAGCGCGGCGAAGCGTTGACGGCCAGTTCGAAGCCCAGGTATCGCCATAGAGCCAGCAGCTTGACGCGGACCGAAATCTCCTCGAAGCGCGCGCCGGAATAGTAGCCGAAGCCAAATTCGTTCTCCGTGAAGTAGCGCAGCGAGAAGCTAGTGAGGTGCCAGCGGTGGGTGGGGTCGCAGAAGGAACTGAAGTCCGTGTAATGCGGCGTGGCGATGAACGCTTCGCCGCCGGGGCGCAGCAGGCGGTGGAACTCCTCCATGGTCTTGATGACGTCAGAAACGTGTTCGATCACATGGCTCGCGTGCACCTTGTCGAAGGACGCGTCGCGGAAGGGGTAGGGAAGGCGGTCGAGATCGCAGAGGACGTCGGCGCGCGTGGCTGGGTTGTGGTCTATGCCAATCGCACCAGAAAGCTTGTTGATGCCGCAGCCGACGTCGAGTATGCGCACAAACTCAGATTGTAACGGTTAGCAGGCACTCGGCGAGGATGTCGACGGCGCAATCGGCTTGCTCGCGCGTTAGCACCAACGGCGGTGACAGGCGGATGGTGTTGGGACCCGCGCCCAGCACTAGCAATCCGCGCTCGAAACACATCTGGACGATGCGGTCGCGCAGCTCGGGCGCGCGCTCCTTGGTGGCTTGATCCTTCACCAGTTCGATGCCGATCATCAGCCCCAGTCCGCGTACGTCGCCGACGTTGGGGAAGCGCTGAGGGAACTCGCTGAGGCGAGCTTTCATGTGGACGCCGACGGTGGCGGCGTTGTCGATCAGTCCTTGTTCCAGGAGTTCGATGGTCGCGAGCGAGGCCTGCGACCGACACCGGATTGCCGCCGAAGGTGGACGCGTGGGAGCCGGGCGGCCAGTCCATGATGTCGGCGCGCGCAATGGTGGCGCTGAGCGGCAGGCCGCTGGCGATGCCCTTGGCTAAGGCTACGATATCCGGGACGGCGTTGAAGTTTTCAGAGGCGAACATCTTGCCGGTTCGTCCCATGCCGCACTGGACTTCATCGAAGATCAGCAGGATGCCATAGCGGTCGGCGATGCGGCGGAGTTCGTCGAAGAACTTCTTGGGCGGGACTAAGTAGCCTCCTTCACCCTGGACCGGTTCGACCACGATGGCGGCGACTTCTTCGGGCGGAAGGACGGTACGGAAAAGCGGGTCCTCGATGGCTTGCGCGCACTCGACCGCGCAGGTGTCGACGGTCTTGCCGTAGGGGCAGCGGTAGCAATCTGCGTACGGCACATGGTGGACGCCGGGCATCACCGGGAAGAAGTTCTTGCGCTGGCCGCTGCGGCTGCCGGTGAGCGCGAGCGAGCCCATGGTGCGCCCGTGGAAGGCTCCATAGAACGCCACGAACTGCTTGCGCCCGGTATGGTAGCGGGCGAGCTTGATGGCGGCCTCGATGGCTTCGGTGCCGGAGTTGCCGAAGTAGACGCGTCTGGGCACGCCTCCTGGGGTCAAGGCAGCCAGTTTCTGCGCGAGGTCCACCATGTTCTCGTAGTAGAAGTCGGTGCCCGACATGTGGATCAGCTTCTCGGCCTGGCGCTGGATGGCTTCGACAACCTGGGGATGGCAGTGGCCCGTGGCGACGACGGCAATGCCAGCGCTGCAGTCCAGAAAGCTGATTGCCATCAACGTCTTCGACGATGCAGCCCTCGCCGCTGGCGGCAACAAGCGGGTAGGAACGGGTATAGGAAGGCGAGATGAACTGGGCGTCGCGTTCGATGACAGCCCTGGCTTTAGGGCCGGGAAGGGGCGTTACTAGGTTTGGCAGTCCACTTGCCATGGCTAAATGCATGATATCACTGAATCGGGAGGGCGGGTCATAAAAACATTGATAATGATACACTAAGATTCTTGCACTGTATTAAGCTCATGTGTTATAGTTCTTACCAGAAGGTATCTATATGGACTTCAATCGATTCACCGAGAAACTGCAAGAGGGCATGCGTTCGGCCCAGGGCATTGCGTCCAAACGGGGGCAGCAACAGATTGACGTCGAGCACTTGCTGCTCGCTTTGCTGGGGCAGGACGGCGGGCTCACGCAATCGCTGTTTGCTAAGGCGGAGGTGGATCGGGCACTGGTCCATCAAAAGCTGGTCGAGGAGTTGGACAAGCTGCCCCGCGTTTCGGGGTCGGCGCCGGGCGTTGACCAGTTGTACGTGACCAAGCGTCTCCAGGACCTGCTGGACCGGGCTGAGAAAGAGGCCCAACATCTTAAAGACGACTACATTTCGGTTGAACACGTCCTGCTGGCCGCGACCACTGAGAAGGTCTTCCGCGATCTGGGCATCACCTATCAGCGGATCATGCGGACGCTACAGGCGATCCGAAGGGGGCAGCGCGTGACCTCACAGAATCCGGAAGCGACTTATGAGTCGCTCGAAAAGTATGGCAGCGATCTGACCAAGCTGGCGGCGATCGGCAAGCTCGATCCGGTGATCGGGCGCGATGAAGAGATCCGGCGAGTGATTCAGGTTTTGTCGCGGCGGACCAAGAACAATCCGGTGCTGATTGGCGAGCCGGGCGTTGGTAAGACGGCCATCGTCGAAGGGTTAGCGCGGCGCATTGTGCGCGGCGATGTTCCCGAGGGGTTGAAGAATAAGAAGATCGTTTCGCTGGACATGGGCGCGCTCGTTGCGGGCGCCAAGTTCCGCGGCGAATTCGAAGAGCGCTTGAAGGCTGTTCTGAAGGAAGTACAGTCGGCCGAAGGCAACATCATTCTCTTTATCGACGAATTGCATACCGTGGTGGGGGCGGGGAAGGCCGAAGGGTCGATGGACGCCGGCAACCTGCTGAAGCCCATGCTGGCGCGCGGCGAACTGCATTGCATCGGCGCGACTACGCTCGATGAGTATCGCAAGCATGTTGAGAAGGACAAGGCGCTGGAGCGCCGTTTCCAGACAGTGCTGGTGGATCAGCCGTCGGTCGAAGACACTATATCGATCCTGCGCGGTTTGCGGGAGCGTTACGAGTTGCACCATGGCGTGCGGATCAAAGACTCTGCGATGGTCGCGGCGGCGGTGCTGAGCAATCGCTATATTGCGGACCGGTTTTTGCCCGATAAAGCCATCGACTTGATCGACGAAGCGGCGGCCAAGACGCGCACCGAGATTGATTCCATGCCGGCGGAACTGGACGAGATCACGCGACGGCAGATGCAGCTTGAAATCGAGCGCGAGGCTCTGAAGAAAGAAACCGATAAGGCGTCGCGGGACCGGCTGGCCAAGCTCGAAAAGGAATTGGCGGATTTGAAGACCAATTCGTCCAGTTTGCGGGCGCAATGGCAGGCGGACCAGGAAGCTCTCAAGAAGCAGCGCGAGATTCGCGAGCAGATTGAGCAGACGAAAGTCGATATCGAACAGGCGGAGCGGGCTTACGACCTGAACAAGGCTGCGGAGTTGAAGTATGGCAAGCTGACGGGGCTCGAAAAGCAACTCGAAGCCGGCCTGAGCTCAACGGCGCTGCTCAAAGAGGAAGTGGACGAGGAAGACATCGCTCAAGTGGTGAGCCGCTGGACGGGCATTCCATTGTCGAAACTCCTCGAAGGTGAAATCCAGAAACTGACTCACTTGCCTGACGAACTGCACCAGCGCATTGTGGGGCAGGACGAGGCTGTGGACGCGGTTTCGGACGCTGTTCTGCGCGCGCGCGGGGGATTGAAAGATCCCAAGCGGCCGGTCGGCAGCTTCTTATTCTTAGGTCCCACAGGCGTCGGCAAAACCGAACTGGCGCGGGCGCTGGCGCAATTCCTGTTCGACGACGAGCGGGCGATGATCCGCATCGATATGTCGGAGTATCAGGAGAAGCACACGGTCGCGCGGTTGGTGGGCGCGCCTCCGGGATACGTGGGCTACGACGAAGGCGGGCAGTTGACGGAAGCAGTGCGGCGGCGGCCCTACTCAGTGGTGCTGCTGGATGAAATCGAAAAAGCGCATCCGGATGTGTTCCATGTGCTGCTGCAGGTGCTCGACGACGGGCGGCTGACGGACGGACAGGGGCGCACGGTGGATTTCAAGAACACCATCGTCATCATGACTTCCAATGCGCCTAAGGAAGAATTGCGCAATATCTTCCGGCCGGAATTTCTAAACCGGGTGGACGAGATGATCACATTCCACAGCCTGACGGACGCACAACTCAAAAAGATCGTGCTGATCCAGCTTTCCGGGTTGCGCACGCGGCTGGCCGAGCGGCACATCGGCATCGAATTATCGGATGAGGCGGTGGAGTATCTGGTGAAAGTGGGTTACGACCCGACGTTTGGCGCGCGGCCGTTGAAGCGAGCCATTCAAAAAGAAGTGGAAACCCCGCTGGCGCGCCGGCTGGTGGGCGGCGAGATCCGCGACGGGCAAAACGTGAGGGTGAATCTGGGTGCGGATCATGAACTTACGTTCGAAGTAGAATCGGCGGTCCGTGCAGAAGCATCTTAA
The DNA here is from genome assembly GCA_963760575.1 of Bryobacterales bacterium. GTDB lineage: Bacteria > Acidobacteriota > Terriglobia > Bryobacterales > Bryobacteraceae > Palsa-187. Next base: position 22,195 of record CAVXEM010000023.1, on the reverse strand, counting down.
GTGAAGAAGAGGAGACCAATATGAGCGAGCTGGAAAAAATCCGTATTCTGCCGTTGCTGCCGCTGAAGAACTCGGTGTTATTTCCCGGGCTGCTGATGCCGTTGTCCGTGGGCCGGGCCACCTCGCTCGCCGCGGTGGAGGCAGCGGTTGCTACCGAAGACAAGGAAATCATCGTGGTGGCGCAGCGCGATGCCTCTGCCGATATGCCGGTGGCGGCCGACCTGTTCACCATCGGCACGCGCGCGGCCATCCGCAAAGTCGCGCGGCCTAAGGAAGACCACATCGACATTCTGGCGTTTGGTCTCGAGCGCGTGGTGATCGTCAAGGTAAACGAAGAAGGCGGGCACCTCACGGCGCGCTATCACCCGCTACCGGCGCCTGACGATTCCAGCCGCGAAACCGAAGCGCTGACGCTGTCGATCATTGAGATGGGCACGAAGTTCATGGGGCTGATTCAGTCCCCGCAGGCTTCTCCACAGGAGCTGGCGCGGTTGTTCACGTTCCAGGAAGATCCGTTGCGGCTGGCTTACACCGTGGCTTCGCTGATGAATCTGGAAGCTGTCCGGGAACAGGCTTTGCTCGAAGCGACGACACGCGTCGAAGCGCTGCGGCTGGTGCACGGCTGGCTGTCGCACGAAGTGGAAGTGCTGGAGCTGCGCAACAAGATCACCGAGGATGCGCGCGGCGAGATGTCGCGCGAGCAGAAAGAATACATCCTGCGGCAACAGAAGAAAGCCATCGAGCAGGAACTGGGCGAGAAGAATCCTGACCAGGCTGAAGTGGAACAACTGCGCGAGAAACTCGCCAAGGCTGACTTGCCGGAAGACATACGCAAAGAAGCCGAACGCGAGCTAGGGCGGTTAGAGAAACTGCCGCCTTCGCAGCCGGAACACAACGTGATCCGGACCTGGCTCGAATACGTCATCGAACTGCCGTGGAACAAGCGCAGCGACGACAACTTGGATCTGGCGCGGGCGCGACAGGTGCTCGACGAAGATCACTTCGGCATCACGAAAGTGAAGGAGCGCATTCTGGAGCACCTGGCGGTGTTGAAGTTGAATCCGGAAGCCAAGGCTCCGATCCTGTGCTTTGTGGGTGCGCCGGGCGTGGGTAAAACCTCGCTGGGGCAATCCATCGCGCGGGCTCTGGGACGCAAGTTCGAACGGATGAGTCTGGGCGGGCTGCACGACGAAGCGGAACTGCGCGGGCATCGGCGGACGTATATCGGCGCGCTGCCGGGGCGCTTGCTGCAAGCCATGCGGCGTGCTGGATTCGCGAACCCGGTGCTGATGCTGGATGAAGTGGATAAGCTGGGGCGCGACTTCCGGGGAGATCCGGCGGCGGCGTTGCTCGAGATTCTGGATCCGGAGCAGAACAAGACGTTCCGCGATAACTATCTGGATCTGCCTTTCGACCTTTCGAAGGTCATGTTCGTGACTACGGCAAATACGCTGGACACCATTCCGGCGCCGCTGCTGGATCGCATGGAGATCCTGCGGCTCTCGGGCTACAGCGAGGAAGAGAAAGCTCAGATCGCTCGGCGGTACCTGATCCCGCGGCAGCTCACACAGACCGGGCTTACAGAAGAGCGGGTGCAGATCACGGAACCGGCTCTGAAGAAAGTAATCTCGGCTTACACGCGGGAAGCTGGCGTGCGGCGGCTGGAGCAGGCGATCGGGCGGTTGACTCGGAAAGTCGCGCTGAAAGTTGGCGAGGGCGAGCCGGGGCCGTTCGAGATCAAAGTCGAACAGATCGAAGACCTGCTGGGCCCGGAGCCGTTCTCGCCTGAACAGGCCCGGCGCGAATTCCCGGCGGGCGTGGCGACTGGACTCGCGTGGACGGAATCGGGCGGCGATGTTTTGTACATCGAAGCTACCTTGTTGCCTGACGGGAAGGAAACCACCATCACGGGACAACTCGGCGAGGTGATGCAGGAATCCGCTAAGACGGCTCGCAGTTATGTGTGGAGTCATGCGGCGGCGCTGGGGATCGATCCTGCTAAATTCCTGAACGCAGGGCTGCACATTCACGTTCCGGCGGGGGCGATTCCTAAGGATGGTCCGTCGGCGGGCGTTACCATGACTACGGCGTTGGCATCGCTGTACTCGGGCAAGCCGGCGCGCAGCGATACGGCCATGACTGGGGAAGTTACGCTCACTGGTCTGGTGTTGCCGATCGGCGGCGTCAAAGAGAAAGTGCTGGCGGCGCGGCGGGTGGGGATCAAGCGGGTGATTCTTCCTAGAGGGAATCAGAAGGATCTGCGGGATCTGCCGGACGAGGTTCGCAAGGAGATGGAGTTCATCTTTGCGGACCGCGTGGAGGACGTGCTGCGGGCGGTGGTGCCGGGGCTGGTGATGGCTCCGGCGCTCGCGGCGTAAAAACTGTTCGACCTGGAGGTCGAACGCGGACCGGAGGTCCGCCCCACTGGGGCAATTCGGTAAGATGGCGTCATGAGGACGCTATGTTTATTGACTTGCGCGCTTAGCGTTTGGGGGGCGGAACCTACGGTCGCTGACGCTAAGAAGTTTCTCGACGACGCGGACAAGCGGCTCTTCGATTTGAGCCTGGAGGCGAACCAGGCTCAATGGATTCAATCCACCTACATTACTGACGACACCGAAGCGGTGGAGGCTCGGGCCAACGAGCGCGCCATCGCCGAGGCCGTGCGCTTGGCCAAGGGCGCGGTGCGATTCGACAGGGTCAATCTGCCGACGGATATGCGGCGCAAGATGACTTTGCTGAAGAATGCGCTGGTGCTGGCGGCTCCGGCTGATCCTGCAAAGAGTGCTGAGGTTACTCGTCTGGCGTCATCGCTCGAAGGCACTTACGGCAAGGGTAAGTATTGTCCGGAGGATCAGGCGGGCAAGACCAAGCCGTGCATGGACATTGAGGCCATTACGCGGGTGATGGCTAACAGCACTGATCCGGCTGAACTGCTGGATGCCTGGCGCGGGTGGCATCGCATTTCGCCGCCGATGCGTAAGGATTTCCAACGCTTCGTCGAGCTGGCTAACGAAGGGGCGCGTGAGCTGGGGTTCAAGGATACCGGAGCGATGTGGCGGTCGAAGTACGACATGCCAGCCGATGATTTCGCGCGAGAAGTAGACAGGCTGTGGGAGCAGGTGCGGCCGCTGTACGTCTCGCTGCATAGCTATGTGCGCTGGAAGCTGCGCGAGAAATATGGGGATGTGGTACCGGCGACGGGTCCCATTCCGGCGGATCTGTTAGGGAATATTTGGGCGCAGGATTGGGGCAACATTTATAAACTAGTGGCGCCGGCGGAGGCCGACAAGGGTTACGATCTGACCGAAATTCTGAAGAAGCGCGACACCAAGCCGCTCGACATGGTGCATTACGGCGAGAACTTTTTCAAGTCTCTGGGGTTTGCGCCGCTGCCGGCGACGTTCTGGGAGCGGTCCATGTTTATCAAGCCGCGGGACCGGGATGTGGTGTGTCATGCCAGCGCCTGGGATATCGATTCGCTGGAAGATCTACGGATCAAAATGTGCATCGATATTACGGAAGAGGATTTCACGACCATTCACCATGAGTTGGGGCATAACTTCTACCAGCGAGCTTACGATAAGCAGCCGTTTATTTTCCGCGACAGCGCCAATGACGGGTTTCACGAGGCAATCGGCGATACCATCGCGCTGTCGGTGACGCCGGAATATCTGGTGAAGATCGGGTTGCTGGATAAGGCTCCGGACGCTTCGAAGGATATCGGGCTGCTGCTGGCGCGGGCGCTGGATAAAGTGGCGTTTCTGCCGTTCGGGTTGATGATCGATCAGTGGCGCTGGAAAGTCTTTTCGGGCGAGATTCCGGCGGATCAGTACAACAAAGGCTGGTGGGATTTACGGCTGAAGTATCAGGGGGTCGCGCCGCCGGTCGCGCGCAGCGAAAGCGATTTCGATCCGGGAGCGAAGTATCACGTGGCGGCGGATGTGCCTTACACGCGCTATTTTCTTTCGTACATTATGCAGTTTCAGTTTCACCGGGCGCTGGCGAAGGCAGCGGGATGTCCGGCGGCGGGGAGCGGGACGCCGCTGCATCGTTGCTCGATTTATGACAACAAAGAAGCGGGGCGGCGGCTGAATGCGATGCTCGAAATGGGGTTGAGCAAGCCGTGGCAGGACGCGATGTTCGAGTTGACGGGGCAGCGGAACCTGGACGCCACGGCGATTCTGGACTACTTCGCGCCACTGAAGAAATGGCTGGACGAGCAGAACCGGGGCAAACCGGTGGGCTGGTAAGCGAAAATAAAAGTATCCATGACAGGTTCTGAGGTTCGACAGAAGTTCCTTGACTATTTTTCTGCCCGCGGGCATCGCGTGGTGCGCAGTTCTTCGCTGGTTCCGGCGAACGATCCTACGCTGCTGTTCACGAACGCGGGGATGAATCAGTTCAAGGACGTGTTCCTGGGGCAGGAGCGGCGGGATTATACGCGCGCGACGACGTCGCAGAAGTGTGTGCGGGCGGGGGGGAAGCACAACGATCTGGATAACGTCGGGTACACGCGGCGGCATCATACGTTCTTTGAGATGCTGGGAAATTTTTCGTTTGGGGATTACTTCAAGAAAGATGCGATTGCGTTTGCTTGGGAGCTAATCACTAAGGATTACGGGCTGCCTAAGGACAAGCTCTACGTGACGGTGTTTCGTGAAGACGATGACGCCGAGGAGTTGTGGCAGAAAGTCGCAGGCGTTCCGAAGGAGCGGATTTTCCGGCTGGGCGAGAAAGACAACTTCTGGCAGATGGGTGAGACGGGGCCTTGCGGGCCGTGCTCGGAGATTCATTACGATTTCGGACCGGAGGCGGGGGCGGGGAGTTTTCCGGATGACCCAGGGGAGCGCTTTGTCGAGATCTGGAATCTGGTGTTCATGCAGTACGATCGTGACGCGCAGGGGAAGTTGAATCCACTGCCGCGGCCTTCGATCGATACGGGCATGGGTCTGGAGCGCATCGCGGCCGTGAAGCAAGGGGTGCTGTCGAACTACGATACGGATTTGATCAAGCCAATCGTGCTGCGGGCTGGTGAGTTGATCGGGTGCGCGTTCGGGGAGCAATCGGCTACCGACACGGTCTTGCGGATCAATGCGGATCATGCGCGGGCTACCGCGTTTCTGATTCACGATGGGGTGGTGCCGTCGAATGAGGGGCGCGGGTACGTGCTGCGCAAGATCATGCGGCGCGCGATGCGGAATGGGCGCATGGCGGGGGCTACCGATCCCTACCTGTATAAGCTGACCGGGTTTGTCGCGGAACACATGCGCGATGCTTATCCGGAAATGATGGAGAGCGTCACGCGGGTGGCTCGGGTGGTGAAGGACGAGGAGCATCGTTACGCCACCACGTTCCAGGTGGCGGAGAGAATTTTTCAAGACGAGGCCAAGGCTGCGGCGGGCGGTGTGCTGCCTGGGCCGGCGGCGTTTAAGTTGTACGACACTTACGGGCTGGCGCTCGACGAGCAGGAAGACATGGCTCGCGAGTTCGGGCTGGCGATCGACCGCGACGGTTTCACGGCGGAGATGGAGAAGCAGCGGACGCGGGCTCGCGCGAGTTGGAAGGGCGCGGAGAAGGCGCAGGTGCGGGCGGAGTATCAGGCGCTGCCGAAGACGGAGTTTGTGGGGCGCGAGACGCTGGAGGCTCCGGCAAAAGTGGTGGCGGCGTTTGATGGCGAAGTGGCGTTGGATCGCACGCCGTTCTATGCGGAAGCCGGCGGGCAAGTGGGCGACAGTGGCGTGCTGATTTCGGCGGCTACGGGCGATACGGTGGCCGTGGTGGAATCGGCTTACAATGGCGCTCCCGGGAAGACGATTCACAAGGTGAAGGTCATTGGGCCGGTGAAGGTGGGCGATGAGGTGATCGCTAAGGTGGATGCGTCGGCGCGCGAGTCTACCATGCGCAATCATACCGGTACGCATTTGCTGCATGCTGCGCTGCGGAGGGTGCTGGGATCGCACGTGAAGCAAGCGGGCAGCGTGGTGGAGCCATCGAGGCTGCGTTTCGATTTCACTCACTATACGGCGATGGATCGCGATGAAGTGACGGAAGTGGAGCGGCTGATGAATCAGGAGATTCTCGCCAACCGCGTGGTGCATACCGATGTGATGGATCTCGACCAGGCGCTCTCTACGGGCGCGATGGCGCTGTTCGGCGAGAAGTACGGCGAGCATGTGCGCGTGGTTTCGATTGACAGCTTCAGTAAAGAGCTGTGCGGCGGTACACACGTGGTGCGCACGGGCGATATTGGGCTTTGCAAAATCGTCTATGAGGGCAGCATTTCGGCCGGGGTGCGCCGTATCGAGGCTATTACGGGCGAGGAAGCGCTGCGCAGGTTCCAGTCGGCGCAAGCGCAACTTGCTGGAGTTGCTAGCGTCGTGCGGGCTTCAGAGGGCGACATGCTGGAACAGCTTGAGAAGTTGGTGGCTAAGGAAAAGTTGCTGGAACATGAAGTCCAGCAGTTGAAGACCAGGATGGCGCAGGCGCAGGCGGGGGATCTGGAGAGTCAGGCGCGCGACATCAAGGGCGTAAAAGTTTTGTCGGCTCGGGTGGACGGGTTCGATCGGCAGCAGTTGCGGACGCTGGTGGATTCGCTGCGTAACAAATGGAAGACGGCGGTGGTGGTGTTGGGAGCCGCGGAAAATTCGAATGTCTCGATCGTCTCGGGCGTCACAAAAGACCTGACGGCGAAGGTGCATGCGGGCAAAATCGTGGGGGCTGTCGCGCAAGCGGTGGGTGGAAAAGGCGGGGGACGTCCCGACATGGCCGAAGCTGGGGGCACGGACGTGGCAGCGCTCGACGGCGCGCTGGCTGCTGTTTACGCGAGCGTCGAGGGGATGCTGTAGGCTGTGTCTACGTACGATGCGGTCATCGTTGGCGCGGGCCCTACGGGTCTCGCTTGCGGCATTGAGCTGAAGCGCCGCGGGCTCAAGGCGGTGTTGATCGATAAGGGGTGCGTGGTGAACTCGCTGTATCACTACCCCACCAACATGGTATTTTTCACCACGCCGGAGTTGCTTGAGATTGGCGACATTCCGATGACGTCGCTCAACGAGAAGCCGGTGCGCGGGGAGGCGCTCAAATACTATCGCCGGGTGGCGGATCATTACCAGCTCGATATCCGGCAGTATCAGCATGTCGAGAAGATCACGGGCGAGGACGGGCGCTTCGTCACCCATGCGGTGGATAGCCGGGGGTGCGCGCAGCAGTACGAGTCACGCAAGGTAATTTTGTCGATGGGGTATTACGACGTCCCTAACAAGCTGAACGTTCCGGGTGAGGATCTGCCTAAGGTCATCCACTATTACAAAGAGGCGCATCCTTACTACAACCACGACGTGCTAGTGGTGGGAGCGAAGAACTCCGCTGCGATTGGGGCGTTGGAGTTGTGGTGGACGGGGGCGCGGGTCACGCTGGTGCATCGCGGCGAGGGGATTCACGCGAACGTCAAGTATTGGATCAAGCCGAACATCGAAAATCGCATTAAGAATGGCGAGATTCCGGCTTACTTCAATTCGACTGTCGAGGAGATTCTGGAAGACTCGGTGCGGTTGAAGACTCCGCAGGGGCCAGTCATGTTGAAGAACGATTTTGTTTTTGCGATGACGGGGTATCGGCCGGATACTAGGTTTCTGGGTGCGCACGGGATTCATTTCGATCCCGAAGTCGGGTCGGCCGTTTACGGATCCGGAGACGCTGGAGAGTGACCGCAAGGGGATGTATTTAGCTGGGGTGCTGGTGGCGGGTATGCACACCAACGAGATTTTTATTGAGAACGGGCGGTTTCACGGGAAGAAGATCGCGGAGGCGATTGCGGGGCTGAAGTAGTAGGGCGGACGTCTGCGTCCGCGCCGGACCTTGGTACGGTTGGTGGGTTATACACCGGGACTGGGCGACGGGGACGTCGCCCGCGGGCCGGAGGCCCGCCCCACATTGCGCTCGCTAATTGGTTTTGGCCGGGGGGGTGGTGCTATTGGCAACTGTCTTCGGCGCGGACTTCGCACCCGGAGCTGCGCTGCCCGTGGCACCGCTTTCTTTTACCAGTTTGTCGAGGAAAGCGCGCAGAAAGGTTTCGTCCTGTAACTCCGGGGTGCCGGTGGCGGCGCTCTGCGCTACTACGTTGCCTTTGCGGTCGATGATGGCAACTTGTGGGACTACCCAGCGGTCCAGGACCGAGAGCCCGAGGTAGCTGACCACTGCGTCGCGAGTCGCGTAGCCGACTGGGAAGCCGACGTTAAATTCCTTGACGAACTGGGCGGCCATCGCGCCGTTGGCTTCATTGAACACCGTCCCCAGCATGACCACGCCGCGGGCGGCGAACTCCTTCTGCAACTTGGTGAGCATCTGCGCTTCGCGCTGGCAATGGGGACAGGTGGTGAACATGAACGGCATCACCACGATCTTGCCCTTCAGGCTGGAAAGCAGCATCGGTTTGCCCGACGGATCGGTACTGGTAAATTCCGGGGACTTGCGCGGCACCGGGGGGGTGGCAAAAGCCGCAACGGTGAGCGCCACAAACGCGGTAGCAGCCAAGGCTCGCATAGCAAGGTTTCGCATAGGACCAGTTTACCTCAGACCTTCTATAGATTGGACGGACGTGCCCGATAATCGTACCGTAAAGCGGCCCGAATCGCCACTGCCGGATACCTCCGCCGGGGTGGCCGACGCCACTTCCATTTTCTTCCATTTTCCTTTGAGAACACGCTGGTATAGGCCGAAATACGCACGGGCGGCTTCGGGGGAATCCCATTGGGAGACGTAGGAGAGCACGGGATAGCTATCCTTCTTATGCTCGTAGAGGCGGAACCAGCCGGCGCGCCAATGCTGAGAGGCCTCGGAGCCCTCGCTCTCGCCGACGTACTGGCGGAGCAGGATGGCGTGATCGAATTCGCCGACGGCGCCTTCGATGATGGGGCGAAATTGGGCGGCTTGCTTGCCGGCGATCTTGCCGATACCCAAGGGCTCTATCGTGCCCGGTGCGGTCATGTCGAAGTACGCCATGGGATGCAGAATTTGTTGGGTGCTGCGCGGGCCTTGCGCGAACACGGCCTCGAACGCCTCGCGGCCCAGCTTGCGATAGACCGCATCCTGGAAGCGCGCGCCGGCGTTGTAGGGGAATAACAATGACTCGCGCATGTACAGCGGCGTTTTATCCAGGACCGGGAACTCGCTGTTGTTGTCATGCTCTGAAGTCAATTGGTCGAGCATTTTGAGTGGCACTTCACCTTTGCCGCCGGCGCGTTTGGCTTCGTACGCCCAGGTGAGCCAGGTCGCCTGGCCTTCCATCACGGCTTCGCGCGCTGTCGATTCATCGGAATCGGGTGAACCTTGATTCAGGTATTTGCCGAGCGAATGCTGCTGGTCGGCGAGGGCATGGGCCAGTTCATGAACTAGCGCCATTTGCTGTTCTTCGCCTGCGGGAGTGGAATCGATGATGTAGAGGCGCTTCTTTTTGTAGTCGTAGAACGCGGCGGCTTGTTCGCCCAGCAGGTCTTCGGTTTCGCGAGCGAGGTTGAAATCCTGGGGCACCAGGCCGAACATCTTGAGCGCCAGCTCTTCGGCGCGAGTTTCTTTATCGTGCGAGCTGTCTTTGATGTGCGACGACAGATAACGCTGGAACTTGTCCTTGGTCAGGATTTCCGACGGCACCTTTTTCTTCACGGGCCAACCGGTGATCTCCGCCAGAGCCGCGACCATTCCATCCACCTGCGAGAACACCGTGGGCGCGGTTTCCGCGAAAGCGGTCGCAGCGGTCAACAGCGCGGCAACGAACAGGCGACGGGGCATGGGTCGCCACCAGCGTAGCACGCCGCCGGTTGGCTACTTCTTCAGCCCCGCGGCCCAGTTGAGGACCACGGTAAACGGAATAGTGTGCCCGGTGTTAGGAGGGGCGACGAACAAGAATCGCTTGCCGTCGGGCGAAAGGTCCCAGCCCGCGGCCAGTACTCCTGCCGGAGCGGTAAACATGCGCCGCGGTGTACCAGCCTGGAACTCCTTGCTGGTGTCGATGTCCACGGCCATTACCTGGTTGCTCAGACTGACGTAAAACAGCGCCTTGCCATCCGGTCTCCAGAGGGGACGGATTCCGCTCCCTTTTGAAACCAGCCACTTCGCCCCGGTACCGGCGGCAGCCGCGGGTGTGAACGGACGGACGTACACGTCGGCCAAAGTTGATTCGCTGGAGACGTAAGCCAGCCAACGTCCATCCGGCGATACGCTCGCCTGGCCTTCTCGAAACTGCGTTTGCAACAGAGAAACCGGTTTGGCCTCTCCCGGAAAGGGCAAGGCCCACATGTCCGTGGCTGTCTTCGCTCCGCTGCTGCCGAACAGCAGGAAGCGTCCGTCCTTGGACCAACGCGCATCGATCTTAGGCTCATCGGTTTTCAGCAGTAGCTTTTCTTCGCCGGAACCGTCGGCAGGCTTGATGTAGAGATCCATTTGCCCGCTGCGAGCCGAGCTAAATGCGATGTTCTTACCGTCCGGCGACCAGGCGGGATAATCGTCGCGGGCGGGATCGAAGGTGAATCGTGTGCTGGCGCCGCGCGCCACATCGAGAATCCAGATGTCGCGGTTGGGCGCCGGACCCATCGCCACTGCGACGCGGCTGCCGTCCGGAGAGACGGCTGGACCCGAGTAGTCGCCGGGATCGCCCAGGGTGCCGGCGGGATTGCCCTGCTGATCGAACCAGGTGAGGACGGTCTGTGCGCCAGCTCCTCCGCGGTAGACCAGCGTGCCGGTGTTCGAAACTGAGAATAGGCCGTAATTTCTGGCGGCAAATGAATCGATACCGTCGGCGACGGCGGTCGCCTCGCCGCTCAGAGTCATTTTATCGGGATCGAAAGGTTGGGCCATCAAAGTGGCCTGGCGCATAAAGATCAGGTGGCCCGTGCCGGCGCTGGGTGAAGGAGCGTAATAAGCCTGGCGGTCGCTGGCCAACAGACGCTGCATGCTCTGCTGGTTGGGCTGGGCATCGATGGAACCGATATAGACGCCCGTTTTGGCGGTGTCGTTGGAAACCCGTTCATACAGAAAATGTTTTCCGTCCGGCAGAAATTGCGGCCAGATGTGGGAAGTCTCGCCGGGGGCGAGAGCGGTAAGAGGAGTCGCCTGGCCGCCGGTCGCGGGTACCCTGAAGATGGGGTTTCCGTTGTTGGCCGTGCCCGCGACGATCACGCCGTCAGAGTTCCAGCCTGCTCCGTTCAAGCCACCGGCAAAGTCCGCGAGGTTTTGCGGCGGTCCCCCTTGAATGTCGATCTTTTTGATTTTGCCGCCCGAGGCGAAAAGCACCCAGCGGCTATCGTTGGACCACGCTACGGGAGGCAAGATAGTTCCTTCCGTGCCGGGCAGCGGCCGCACTTCGACGCCATCGAGCGAGCGTAAATAATAGCGCGTAGCGCCATCCTCGCCGGTGGCGGGGAACACCATCCAGCGGCCGTCGGGAGAGACCGCCATGGAGCCGCCCACGATGAACGTCATCCTCTCGGCGGGGCCGACTTCGAAGCGCACAGCTTGCGCGGGGCCGGTTGGATTTCGCCAGGGAGCCCATAGGGCCAGGGCCGTTCCAGCGAGGACGACGCCGGCGGCCACTGCAGGCCACAGCCATTTCTTCTGGCGCGTTTCCGGCAGAGGCGCGGCGATGGCGGTTTGCGATCCCGAGGGCGGGTCGTCGAGCAGCGCCATCACGTCGCCGACGTGGCGCAAGCGCTTGTTGGGATCTTTTTCGAGGCAGCGCTTGAGCAGACGGTGCGCCTGCGCGGGCACCTTGGTCAGGTCGGGCTCGTCTTTGAGCACTGACGCCATGATCTCCTGCACCGAATCGCCTTGGTGCATGCGTGTGCCGGTGAGCATCTCGTAGAAGACGACGCCGAAGGCCCACACGTCGGCGCGCTTGTCCACGGGCTTGCCCGTGGCCTGCTCGGGACTCATGTACGCAGCGGTTCCGAGCACCACGCCGGCTTGGGTGACGCCGAGAGTCATGGTGGGCGAATGCTCCGGATCGCTGGACGAACCCGCCGCCGACCCGACCTTGGCCAAGCCAAAATCCAGCACCTTCACCACGCCGTCGGGGCGAATCTTGATGTTGCCCGGCTTCAAGTCGCGATGCACCACGCCCTTCTCATGCGCATAATCCAGCGCGTCGGCCACCTGGCGCATGATGCCCGCGGTTGCATCGAGGCTCAGAGGGCCGTCCTTCATGCGCTCAGAAAGCGTAGGTCCCTCGATCATTTCCATCACCAGGTAATTGGGACCGACATCGAAGAGCGTACAGATATTGGGATGGTTCAGGGAGGCGATGACTTTGGCTTCGCGTGCGAACCGTTCACTGAATTCTTGCTTGGAGGTTTTGATGGCAACTTCGCGCGGCAGGCGCGTGTCGGTGGCGCGGTAGACCTCGCCCATGCCGCCCTTACCGATGATTTCGACGATCTGGTAATGATCGAGGCGGGAGCCGGGTTCGATCTGCATGGATTGGCAGAAATTATATCGCAGTTGGCAGTGTGTGCGAAAGACGGTTGGCTACTTCTTCGGCTGCGGCGGCTCGGTGTTGAGTTTCTGCTCGTAGTGATCGGGAATGGTGGCCAGGCCCTCGACGATGTGGACCTGGTCACGCTCGCCTTCAAAGCAGCCGGATTCCATGATCTGGTAATCTTTCGCGGCGCGCTTGAAGGTGAACTTCATTTTCCAGGGGCGGGTGAAAACTTTGGGGTCGTCGAGCGTGGCTTCGTACTGGATCACGTCGCGGCTGATGGGCGTGAAGCGTTCGACCACGTGCAGGGCGTCGCTGTGAAAGTGGCCGGCCATATCGAACACGCTCTTGTCGTTGTTGTTGGTGACGTCGACCACCAGCGTATTGCCTTCCCAGTGGCCGCGCGAATCGCCCATCCAGGCTTGATATTCCTTGGGCGGATGCTGCCCTTGCATGTGGATGACGCGGTAGGCATGCATGTTTTCGTGCACGATCGCGATCTCGTTGGGATTCTCGAAAATCTGGAACGCGAAGTACATGGCGTGCGGGACGCCCTTCGTAGTGGCACTTGCCGGTGGGGTCGGTCTCCATGTGCTCCAGGCGGTACTTCACTTGTTCGGCGGCCCAGGGTTGATAGGGGAGCACGCCGCCTTCGACGATGCCTACCTTCGATCCTGCGCCCAGAAGGAAACCGGGAGGGTGGGGAAGAATCGAGTACGCCGCGCCGTTAGTTTGCGGTTGCCATAGGCCTTCGAGATCGGGGAGGCCTTCGGGCGTCCGCTGCGGAGTGTAGGCGGCGGTCTGGGCATAGAGGCTCGCCGACAGCGCGAGCAGCGCGATGCACAGTGATTTCATGGCTATTTGCCGTCCTTCTTGGCTGCGCCCGCTTCGCTGTTGAGGTCGTGATCGTAGTGCTCAGAGAGCTTGACGGTGTCGTTGAAATGGACTTGGTCGCGCTCGCCTTCGAAGCATCCGGCTTCCATGATTTGAAAAGTTTTCGGCGCGCGTTTGAAAGAGAAGTGCATTTTGAAGGGGCGTGTGAAGGCCTTCGTGTCGTCGAGCGTCACGTCGTAGGCAATATTGTCGTGGTCGATGGGAGTGAAGCGCTCGACTACGTGCAACGCGTCGGTGTGGAAATGTCCGGCCATATCGAATACGCTCTTGTCGTTGTTATTGGCGACGTCGACCACCAACGTTTTACCTTCCCAGTGGCCGCGGGCATCGCCCATCCATGCCTGGTAGCCGTCTTTGGGATGCTGGCCTTGCATGTGGATGATGCGATAGGCGTGCATGTTTTCAAATACCATGGCGATGTCGCTGCCCGTCTGGAAAAGCTGGAAGGGAAAATACATGGCGTGGGGGACGCCTTCGTAATGGCAATGACCGGTGGGGTCCATGTCCATGTGATCCAGCCGGTACTTCACCTGCGCGGCGGCCCAGGGCTGATACGGCAGGACGCCGCCTTCGACGATCCCGGTCTTCGAGCCGGTGCCCAGCAGGAAGCCGGGTTTATGCGGGAGCACCGAAAACATGGCGTTGTTCTGCTGCGGCTGCCAGACGCCTTCGAGATCGGGGACACTCTGCGCCGACGCCAAGCTCGCGAAAAGGAAGAGCGTGAATTTCACGGCTGGGCTCATGTCAGTATTTCGGTGCGGGACGATAGGGCGGGTGGATGGCGCGTCCGCTGTCGCCTTCCATGCACTCTTGCTCGCGCAGTTCGAAGCCGGTTTCAGTAATGCGATGCAGGGGCATGGCGATTTTCCAGGGTCGCGAATAGGTCTTGGGATCTTCGATGGTGGCTTCGTAGGCGATGACGTCGGGGCCGAGGCGGGTGTAGCGCTCGACCACATGGAGCTGATCGCTGTGGGTATGGCGCGCGGAATCGAGCCAGGTTTTGTCGTTCAGGTTGGTGACGTCGACTACCAGGGTTTCGCCTTCCCAGCGGCCCACGGAATCGCCCAGGTAGAAATCGATGTCTTCCAGGTGCTGGCGCGCGTTGGTTTGTACGATGCGGTGGTCGTGCTGGTATTCGTAGAGGAACACCACGTATCCGGGGCGCTGCATGATCTGGATGGGGAACGGCATGTAGGTGATGCGCGGGACACCGGGCATGGAGCAGTGCGCGATGGGATCGACACGGTCACCTTTCTGCTCGCGCTCCAACGCTTCGGGCAAATAGGGAATCTGGCGGTTCTCGGCTACTTCGCTTACATCGAAGGAGGCGGCGTTGCGCGTCATCCAGATTCCTTGCAGATCCGGTTTGCCGTCGATCGTACGCGGGGCGGTGTAGGGGGTTCTCGTCTGGGCAAACCCTGCGGACGCGGACGCAAGTAGGGCGATGAGTAGTTGGCGGCTTGGCATGTTGAGTGGCTCAGCCCGGGTTGGTTTCACTGCCCAACGGAATCACTTTGCCGTCTTCGAAGATGACGTTGTGGGCGTTGCCAGTGTGGCTGCCGTCTTTGGCCAGGTAGCCTTGGATGGTGACCGTGGTTCCTGGCATGATCATCCCCTTCTTGTATCCGCGGCGGTAGAGCGAGTTCGGACCGGCGGTTTCGAAACCCCAATTGACTACGTTGCCTTTTTCATCCTTCACGTCGATGTAGATCCAGGAGTGGGGATTGGTGAGGTCGAACTTGGTCACGACGCCCGTCATCTTGCACGGCTTGTTGATGTCGTACTCGGCGGCAAAGGAATGGTGGGCTCGCGCCGGGAGCGCCACTGCGAGCAACGCAGCGCAGGATACCAGCGTTATGAACTTAGACTTCATTACAGGAATCTCCCGTGAATCAATATAGGGGTTTGCTGGGATCGAGTCAATCGCCAAACGGCTGACAGGATTGCGCTTTGCGCACGCGTCGGTGCGGGCGCCGTCTGCTATACTGAAGCTTCTTCATGGCAAACGCAAAAGTAAAAGAGAACCTGTATCAAGCCGTGTATCAGGGCAGCGGCACTTTCCTCATCACGAAGCCTAAGCGCAAGGCGGCTAAGCGGCGTCAGTCGAAGTTGAAGGGCACCGTCCGCGGTGCGCGCAAGTCGTAAGGCTTCCTATTAAGTAAGCAGCGAGGGAGCTTGCTTTATTTGGCGGAACGCTCCTCAGTGAGCGGGTGGGGCTTTGTGGTGGGCTCGATGGCGGGTTGGTAAGGCAGAACCTGTGAAGTGGCTTGCTCCCTTTGCTGCTGCGACCTCAACTTACACTGCGATCCGAGCCTGAGCGCTCACTTCTTCTCTTTAAACTGCTCAAAACACGATGCAAACAGTCGGGAGGTCCTCGTGACTATTCAATTCCCCTTTCCCCTGCGATGTCACCATTCGGTCAGTTTTAGCATGTGAATGGACGTTGATACCGCGAATTTATCTGTCGGCCTATCCATTTCGGCGCAGACGTGGTTCATAGCGCCGGTGATCTCGTCCGCCGTGTGCCGCACCACGTATTCCCTGACCGCACCGTTGAACAACTGGCCCCGCGATCTTTTGGTGCGCCGCGCGAGACGCTCGGCGGCCTCGAATACATCATCGGGGATGGATATGGTGGTCCTCATGCTACTAGCTTAACAACCTGCCCTAGAACATCATCCAATCTGGTGTATCCTGGAACTGGGATAAATGACACGCCTCTTGAGGGCGGGCGAGAAGCCTCTGCTATGGGTCGGATCGTCCAAGGAGGATCTGTTGAGGTTCCCGGAAACGGTTAAAGACAGTATCGGCGCCGCCTTGAGTGTCGCTCAAGTCGGCGGCAAGCATCCTGCTGCGAAACCGTGGAAGGGCGAAGGACCCGGGATATTCGAAGTCGTGGATGACTTCATGGGAAGCACCTATCGGGCGGTATACACGGTGCGCTTTGCGGAGGCTTCCTATGTGCTCCATGCCTTCCAGAAGAAGTCGCCGACGGGAATAAAGACCGCACAGAGGGATGTTGATCTGGTCGCCAAGCGCCTCAAATTGGCTCAGCAGCATTATAAGGATCACTATGGCAAGAGTAACGCGTAGACGAGGGGAGCCAATTGTCGAAGGTTCCGGGAATATTTTTGCGGACCTCGGGTTCAAGGATGCCGGGACGCGCCTGACCAAAGTCCGGCTGGCCGCGGCAATCCACGGCGTTATCGACCGCCTCGGTCGAACCCAGGCGGAAGCTGCAGAGAAATTGGGAATCAGCCAGCCAAAGGTCTCCGCGCTTCTGAATTACAAGTTAGAAGGGTTTTCCGTGGAACGCCTCATGCATTTTTTAACGGCGCTTGACCAGGATTTAGAGATTGTGATCTGGGAAAAGCCACGTTCGCGGAGAATGGGAAAGATAGTAGTACGAGCGGCGTCGAGTAGCGATCGCGTCGCTTTTCCTAGAGTTTTGAGATAGACTGGGGCCGTGCCGCCCTGCGAATATATTTGCGTTATCGATGACACCGTCGAGGGCCTAGAAGGCTTTGAGTTTGTGACGATCTCCTCGACAGAGGAAGGGGCGAGGCTCAACGCGCAAGATACATTTCCTCATGGGCGCGTTCGTGCGGTTCACGAAAAGCGTTACCTTGATTGGGCTGATGCTTTGGGCGATCGTGCGAGGAAGATGCGAGCCTTAGAGAAACCACTCAAAGGCCCTCTGGGAGAGATGATCCACCAGCTCTCAGCAATTAAGAAACTGCCCTGATGGCTAGACGAGCCTCGGAATAGGGTTTCCCAATGAAAAAGGCTGCTCGGTTCACGAGCAGCCTTTAACTTTAGAGAGTTGAGAAAGCTAGTCGCCGAAGCTACCGACTTCTTCTTGCTTCGCAGCCGGCTTGGGAGCGGCGGGGGCGATGGCGCTGAGCGGGACCATGCCAGGCGTGGGCTTCTCACCCAGGACGTGCTCCTTGTACATAGCCAGCATGCGGGCGTTCTCGGCGTCTTCTTTCTGCTTAAGATCGCGGGCGCGCTTCTTTTCTTCGCGGGCGGTTTTGGCGATACCCAGATCGTCGAGATCGTGCTGGCGTTCTTTGTTCACGTCTTCGGCGCGCAGCACCAGGTTGTGTTCTTTGCTCGGCAGGTTGACGTTCTTGCCGCCGGCGATGATTTCGTGACGGCCTTTTTCTTCGTACCACTTGGTGAGGGTGGCGGTCATGTGCATCTTTTCGATGATGTTGCGCCAGCCTACGCCCGTGTTATACGCGCAGAAGGAAATCTCGCCTTCCTGCGTCGCGTAGGGGATGATGCACTGCTCGGTGCGGCGGAAGTCGTAGTTGAAAAGATCCTGGAACCACATGCCGGCGATGAACAGGAAGTTCCAGCGGTCGCGGCGACGCATTTCGATGTCGTCCATGGTGCGGTCGCCGGTGACTTTGCCGTACTTCTTGCCGGTCATGCCGAAGCACTTGTCGAACTTGGCGATCAGATCGCTCAGGCGGAAGTGCGTGGGGGCCTCGTAGGGATTGTAGTTGCGGAGCAGTGCCAGCGATACGCCCAACACCGACATCTTCTTGCTGCGGGCGCCGTCGTTGATTTTGGCCACGTCGCGCGCCAGGCGGTCAGCGTTCAGGAACGCGGTCACCGGGCGGTATTCCTTGGTTTCCTTGTCGCACATCACGGCCATGCCGATGCCGCAGTTGGGATGGCAGCCGCAGCTCAGCTGGCCCCAATCGGCGTTGGGCCCGTGAACCAGATCGGCGAAGTCGGAAAACGTGCTCATGAAGGAGATGGGGAACCAGTCGCGCACCGGCTCGCCTAGGCCCGTCTGATTTTTCACGTCGTGCGCCAGATTGGCCAGCGTGTAGCGCTGCGCGGCGCGGCGTTCCGGAGTGACGGCTTCATCGCGGCCGGTGAAGGATACGGGCTGGAAGCTGAGGAACGGGATTTTCTTGGGATTGTCGAGGGCGAAGCGCACGACGGCGCCCACTTGCTCGTTGTTCACGCCGTTGATCAGCGTGATCACCGGGACGATGTCGACGCCGGCGCTGTATAGGTTCTCGATGGCGCGCAGCTTCACGTCGAACAAGTTGCCGACGGCGCGGTGCGAGTTGGCCTCGTTGCCGATGCCGTCAAATTGCAGATACGCGTAACGCAGGCCCGCTTCGGCGGCTTCTTTCGCGAACTCGGGGCGTTTGGCGAACTCGATACCGTTGGTCGCGGCCTGCACGCTCTGATAACCCAGCTTGCGGCAATAGCGGATGGCGTCGAGGAAGTACGGTGATAGCGTCGGCTCGCCGCCAGAGAACTGGACCGAGAGCTGGCGGCGCGGCTTGATCGAAATGGCGTTATCGAGCAGCGTCTTGATGTCTTCCCACGTCAGTTCATGCACGAAGCCGACCTGGTTCGCGTCCATGAAACACGGATCGCACATCATGTTGCAGCGGTTCGTCAGATCGATGGTCAGAACCGATCCGCGTCCGTGAGTGATGGTGCTCGAACCGTGGTCGTGCAGCTTTTCGTCGTTATGCGCGCGGATGTCGCGGCCGGGGAACACGTCTTCGAGATGCTGGCTGAAGGCGGGATCGATCGACATGAGGTCTTCGAACTGACCGTGGATGGGGCACTCCTTCACCATCACGATCTTGCCGTCCTTCTCGATGATCTTGGCCTTGATCTCGCCCAGCTTGTCGTTCTTGAGGATCTCGACCGGCAGCTTGCCGTCGAGGATCTGCTGGCGGATGTCGGGGATGCACTTGGGGCAGAGCGAATCCGTTTCGCGCGGCCAGCCCAGCTTCGGCTTCTGCTTTTCCCAGCTCTTGAGCAATGGTTTGTCGGACCACTTCGGAGTGAACGAAGGGTTCGGATTGATCGAATTCAGCTTGTCAAAAACGAACCAGGCCGCGTTGGCGGCCACGGCTACTGCTTTTTCAACGTGCTTGATCGGCTTAGTCAAGGGGCGATCTCCAGAGCGTAGGATTGAAGTTCTTTAACCAGTACAGAAAAACCAGTATAGGGTTCCAGGTACCAGTGGGCTAGCCTATTAAAGCGAAAGGGCGTTAACTGCATTGGACGGGTCTTTTGGGGATTGAACGGGTGGGTCGCTAACGGGCGAAAGCCATTCAAAAGCAATGACATAGACTAGCAAGCAAGCACCATAGGAGGGCTCGCGGTCACATTGTCGATCAAGCGAGTTGATCCCAACCAGATGGCACCGGCAATGAGCACGGGGCGTGCGATCCGAGTGACCGGCTGGAGCGTTTCTGGATCGACGATTGAGAAATATTCCACCCGAATCCCAGTCAATAAAGGGACCACGGCAGATTGGACGACGGCGGAAGATGGTTCGCCGTTTTGGACTAAGTCGCGCGCGGCGAACAGAGCCCGCGACAGGGCTGTCGCGCTTTGACGTTCCAGCGGACTCAGGTGCTGGTTGCGCGAACTCATCGCCAGTCCGTCGGATTCGCGGACGGTGGCAACCGGCACAACGGTCACGGGAACGTTCAAATCCTTCACCATCCGCCGGATCACGGCGAGCTGTTGGGCATCCTTTTCGCCGAAATAGGCCCGATCCGGCTGGACGATTTGCAGCAGCTTCATCACTACAGTCGCCACACCACGAAAATGGCCGGGACGGCCGGGTCCGCAGAGATGCTCGGTGAGTGCTGGTGCCTCCACCCAGGTGAGCTGGGCTTGCGGGTACACCTCCGCCGCTGTCGGCGTGAAAACAATATCGACGCCAGCCTCGCCGCATATTTCCAGGTCTCGCGATAGCGGACGTGGGTAGCGATCCAAGTCGTCCTGGCGGTCGAACTGGGTGGGGTTGACGAAAATGCTGGCCACCACAGTTTCCGTTTCCCGGCGGGCGATTTCGAGCAGGCGGCGGTGCCCCAGGTGCAGCGCACCCATGGTGGGCACCAAGCCGATCGCTCGGCCGGCGCGGCGATCGGGAGCCAAGAGTTCACGCAAGCCAGAGACGGAGGCCGCCAGCTCAGGCATCCTTCGCATCCTTGACGTCCTTGATGAACGCTTTGGCAGCGGCGATCACCACCTGATCCAGTTGCGCGTATTTGCGCACAAACGACGGTGTTTTTGCGGTGAGGCCCAGCAGGTCGTAACTTACCAGCACCTGGCCGTCACAATGGGGACCGGAGCCGATGCCGATGGTGGGGATTTTCAGGCGCGCGGTGACTTCTTGCGCCAACTCCTCGGGGATACACTCGAGGACCACCGCGCAAGCGCCCGCGCTTTCGAGAGCGGCGGCTTCGTCCAACAGTTTCTGGTGGGCCGGCTGCGAACCGGCCTGGCGTTTGAAGCCGCCGAGCTGATGGACGGACTGGGGCAGAAGGCCGAGGTGACCCACCACCGGAATGCCAATCGAAACCAGGCGCTCGACGGTGCCCATCACAGGCATGCCGCCTTCCAGTTTCACTGCCATGGCCTCGCCTTGCTGCACCAGGCGGCCGGCATTGCGCACGGCGTCGGAAAGACTGGCTTGGTAGCTCATGAAGGGCATGTCGGCCAGAACCAGTGCGCGCTTGGTTCCGCGCCGCACCGCCTTCGTATGACGGACGATGTCATCTACGGTGACTTGCAGGGTGTCGCCGCCGCCTAGGATTACCATGCCCAGCGAATCGCCCACCAGTAGCACGTCGATGCCGGCTTGATCCAGCAAGCGCGCCATGGTCGCGTCATAGGCGGCCAGCATGGAGATTTTTTCGCCGCGGGATTTCATGGCCGCGAGGTCCGGCGCGCGGAGTTGTTTGACTTCTGTCATAGCGATTTTTCGAGTTCTTCGAGCAGGTGCGCGGATAGCCCTCGCCGCCGCGCGATGGGGATGGTTCGCCGTGCCGCCGCGCGGTAGAGTTCCAGTGTCGCGGGACTCACGGCTTCGAGCGCTTCCCGATTTCGGCGCACTGTTTCACAGTCTCCGCGCGAAACCGGACCGGTGAGGGCCCGCTGAGGCCCCAGCCGAAGGATGTTTTCGAGAGTGGCGCGAACCAGGGGCGTTAGTGCAGCGAGTCCTTCTTCCGGAGTTACGCCTGCGTGGTCCAGGGCTTCCAAGGCCGCATCCAGCAGCGTCACTTGGTAGTTGGATGCCAGGACCGCGGCCGCGTGACAGAGCGCCCACTGCCTGGGCGCAACCGAAAGAAGTCTTCCCGGGAATCAGATTGAGGATCTGCTCGGCCCAGTCCCGGGCGCGCTGGTCTCCGGTGACGGCGAAATAAGTTCCCGGGAGAGACAGCGCTCCCTGCGCGGGAGTGGGGAAAGTCTGCAGAGGATACAGCACCCCGGTTGAAACACCCTCCGCCGCCAGCGGCGCCAGCGCTTCAGGTCCGCGGCTGCCGGCGGTGTGCAGAGCGATGCCATCCGTGAAACCGGTGCTGGCTAAACGCTGCGCAACTTCGGCGATGGCGGAGTCGGACACGGCGATCAGAACGCGGGTGGCAGCGCTCGCGACGGACTCCAGTGGAAGCGCTTCCACTCCACCTACAAAATCGGCGGCGATGCGCGTATGTTGCGGATCGCGCCCGGCGATCCACTGAAGCGGCGCTCCTCGTTCCCGCAGCACGCGGCCGAGAGATGACGCCACGCGGCCGGTACCTATGATTGCGAAGGGATTCGTCATGAGGGGCACTACCTTCCATGATGGCCCATTGCCGGGAATCTCGCGCGTTGGGGTAGTGTTTTACCGGGCAAGGCCGTAGACTGTCCCGGTGCTTTTGGGGATTG
This sequence comes from Bryobacterales bacterium, assembly GCA_963760575.1. GTDB lineage: Bacteria > Acidobacteriota > Terriglobia > Bryobacterales > Bryobacteraceae > Palsa-187. The sequence goes on along the minus strand of CAVXEM010000023.1, from coordinate 123 downwards.
CATGGCGCGGCTAAAAACCATTCAGAGACAAGGACATAGCCCGATCGGTTGGTAGAACGTCAAATCGTCCGGACAGTGACCTGCATCCAAGAAACTGAGGCCTGCGGGACGTCAAAAACTTTG